>NZ_BBJJ01000090.1 GCF_000739815.1 Paraburkholderia mimosarum LMG 23256 = NBRC 106338 | reverse complement strand
TCCGTTCGCATTGCCTTGTGCGAACGCTGCTGAGCATGAACCTCAGAGCGCAAAAACGAGCGAAAAGAAAATGGCCTTGCGACATTTTCGGGATTTCATTCGATTTCCTCCTGAAGCGTGCTGCCAAGGCCGCATACTTTCGACTGCCAAAAATCGGTGCCGCGGCGAGGTTATGCGCGCAGGACACTCCTGTTGTCCGATGGTTGAACCGGGTTGAGCGCTATTGGCTTGCGCCCGTACTGGAAGCGGGTGGACTACCCATAGGGACGCTGCCGCCCGCTGCCGTACCCGTTGCACTACTGCTGTTATTGGCGCGGTTGCATGCCGCTGCGCCCAGCGTCATTACGATGACGGACGCCGCAACTGCAAGCTGCCTCACGATATCGTTCATTGCACGGCCCTCCAGAAAGTTTGTCTGCCGGCCGCTGGATGGCAGCTGGAATCGCCACAGTCAATCGCCGCAATTCATATGCCGCCTTCTTCCCGCGGTTGCCCAACCACGAATCACTGTGCAGCGCGTGAAGCCGCCCGTGCCGCTAGATGCGACTTGTGATTGCAGGAAGCGGATTGCAGCACTGCCGGCTTCGCGATTGCGACAATGCCAGATCTCAAGGTAATCGCAAGCAGAACCACGAACGACACACCGGGTCCATTCACGGGGTGCGCAATAAGCGCACGTTCGACGCGCACGGTCCTGCTGCCTTGTCTGGGAACAGGTACAGGCCTAGAAGCGCGCCGGTCATTTCTAGTTTGCGTGACCTTCCCGGCTGCATATGAACCCGGGACTGGTAATTGCTGCGGCACCCGCATGAATGCGCAACCTGCGACGTGCAAACGCGATGCGTCCGATGACGCGCACGCCGGCTCCGCGCCTGCTCCCCCTAGGCGAAACCTGCGACTCGGTTCGTCATGCCGCGCGGCTGCGCATCCTGATCGATGCCGCGGACTATTTCGCCGCGCTGCGTGTAATCAGGGCGCGGCGCAGCGTGATTATTGTCGGCTGGGACATCGACAGCCGCAGTCAACATAATGGGATACGTAGCCCGGTCAACTAGGGGGTCGCCGTCCCTCGCCTCGAAGGCCTTCACTCTGCGACACACAGCTGTCGGCGTCGCACGACGCGCCTCTGCAGCCTTTGAAGAACTGCAAAGCTTCCTACAGCGACGAAATCCTCCAGCTAGGTAAGTTCCACGAGCCTGCTCCCTGCCGCCAGGCTGCCATGATAGGACGCGTTCGCGGCCTTACACAGCTTTGATGTTCGCTGCCTGTTTCCCTTTGGGGCCCTGCTTGACTTCAAAACTCACCTTCTGGCCTTCCTGAAGGGATTTAAAGCCTGCTCCCTGAACCTCGGAAAAGTGTGCGAACAGGTCATCGCCGCCGTCGTCTGGCGTAATGAACCCAAAGCCCTTCGCATCGTTAAACCACTTGACGGTACCGGTTGCCATGTTCTGGATGTTCCTTGGAAGATGGGTGCTAGATGATGCCGCTGGCCTGCGCCAGACTTCCTGCTATGTTCCAGCAGTTATTTCGGCCGACACGCACGCGGCGACGGGCAACTTTGCGCACGATCCGTGCCTGTTGTCATTGCCCGTCGAGACCGGTGGACCGACGCATTTGTCTCGTGTACACGCGGGGAAGGCCTTTTGGCCGTACCGTCAATGTCATTTCGAATTTTGGCTGAATTTTTTTTTTCAGCAGTGGCTGATGCGCCACACGCACGGCATCGGCATAGGGAAAACCGGCAGATTCGGCAGAAAGGGGCGGGGCTGCCGATCAGACGGATTCTCTTCAGAAGTTTATATATCAGGGTATACTGCGCCAACTCCATCAGTTGGCGCTCCGAGCGGATGCTGTAGAGCACCTGAATCAGCATGGCCCGCAGCAGCTTTTCTGGCGCGATGCTCGGCCGTCCACCTTTTATGTCCGCTTCATACATCCCGGCGAACAGTCGATCCATCTTCGCCAGCGCCTCGCTCGCCATCACGCGGGTCGAACGCAATGGATGCGAACTTCGGAACGAACTCGTCGAGCTTGCGCATGGAAAACAGACTCTCAGTGAACGTGTCGGCGCCGCGCATAATCTCAATGTGGCAAGTGATAGTCCATCTATCAACGCTTCACGAACTCGGCGCGATGACGTGTTTCAGCGGCAATTCAGTAACCTGCTAGGGCTGCCAGCAAGGCGCGACCGCGGCGCGGAACTGATATCGTCTGATCTCTCGAAATGCTAATGAACGGAACGAACACGGAACACCGCCTGGCCGGTTACGCGATGTCGCATCTCATTGACCAGGATATCGCCCATATCCGGCGTGTGATACCGCTGTCACTGGCTGGCGATCTGGCGGGCCCTATTATCCCTGCCACCTACTGGCGCCAGCGGCTGCATGGTCTGCTCGATACCGGACACGTCAACAAAAGCCAGCTGGCCGACATCGACAGCCTGCTGCTCATGCTCGACTTGCACGAACTGAACCTCGCTGCGGCTGCCTGCACCGACGGGTCCCGAACAGATATCGAAGGTAACGATACCTGAGTTCTTTCAGGGTAAGACTCAATCGTGAATGCCATCGTCCACGCGCTCGCGACGTGCACGGGCGCTGGGCTGCGCCTTCCTTCGTACGCGAGACCGCGAAGCGTTGAGCGATGGCGCCTTTGGTCGCCCGGCAGAACATGCATGTCGAAGATTTCGTCGCGCAGCGTGTAATAGAGGCGGTCCGCCCGCGATAGCTTGGCAGGTGGCGTGGTAGCTGATGGCTCGTCAGGCGTCATGTTCGGCTGCGTGTTTGCACATAGCCAAAAGCTTACCAAATGCAGACTGCCGGAAAAAAGCGCGTAGGGCCGCCTTGCGACGTTGCGTCAGAGGCTGGCATTCACCCGACGGTTCACTGCAGAACAATGGCATCGCGAGAATCAAAACCCACACGCCTTGCGCCATGCCTCCTGCGGCTGCGCCAGCGAGCGAGATCGTCAACGCGGAAAATCATCGGCGAGTTCTTCGAGCCGGTGACAGGTTCGGCCTAGGTTCATTCCATGTTCGCTATTCACATAGTATTCCGAATCAATTTAACAAGCCTTATGGTCAATTTTTTATTCTGTAGCCCTTAAATGGCCAAGACTGCAAAATGGGTAGGACAGGGCGCCCGCGCGACCATTTCCGCATTCTCGAACGCTGGGACGATTCTGTAGCGCATGTACAGCCAGCCAAGCACCATGGACGTCGTGAAATCTCTGGCGCTCGCGCCTTCTGCGGCGGGATGCACGAACTTGCCAAAGATGTCCGCCTGCCAGACTCGCGGATCGACACAAAACGAACTCTTTCCGGTCACGTCGACGTCGACGGCATCCGGCCAGCGCTCGCATGGCTTGCCAAGCTGTTGCTCGAGGGCGCGTATCTTCTCCGCAACAGGCAGTTGCCGATAAGCTGCATCGACCGCGAGCCCGCCGGCATTCACCCAGGGCCCGACGGCTACAGGCACCGACAGCTTCGTCGCAGGCTTTTCGACCTCGGCGAAGAGCAGCGCCACTTCGGCCGACTGCCGCTCCGGCTGCGCATGACGTTCGCGGTTGCCGATCGCAGGGTGCCACAGCCAGACCTCATTCGCGAGTCTATGCAGTACGACTTCCCGCAGATCGCCAAGGCCCATGACTTCTTCCAGGTTCGGAATCGAGATTTCAAGCGCAGCGTAGCCAAGGGCCCGGATGGTCCATCGCGTCGATGCGTTGCATAATGACTTGATGGCGATCTGGATGATAAGTGGCCCAGCCATCGTCCCTGCAAAGAAATCTACCAGGATTCCATTCACTGTGGTGTCGACCGACGCCTGGCCCCAGTCATGTGGCGATTGTCATGTCCATTACCGTTCTGTGTTTGCGCAGGAGCGTAGACGAACCGGTTCTCAGCAAGCAGTTGCAACGCCGCGGCGTGCAGCGCTCGCAGCGCACCAAGCTCGCAGGCAGCAGGACGCACGTGCCGGAAGCAGGCCTGAGAAGCGTTTTGACGACACAGGGTGACATTGCCACCGCATCCGGCGCAATGGAAAATCGCCGGTCCAACGGACGGCAGGTCGCTCGCGCGAAGATCTGACCCGCCCGGTTTCTGGCCAACGCCATGTGCGAATTTAAAACCATTAGATCTCCTTCGCGAACCACAAGGCGGAGACTCGCCGCGAGTCCGATCGTGCCTCATTTCTACCACATCAAATGGAATCAGATACGACAAGGCGACGCGGTCAGGAATATTCACCGGAAGTCATCCTCACAACCCACGGTTCCAATCGCGCGGTGAAAATATCGGTCTTCAACGAAGGGGACCCCATTCCGCCGGCTGCATGACAGGCAATCTTCGATTCGTTGATGCGGGTATCGTCTGACGATTCATCGCGTCGGGCCGGCGCGGGACTCGGGCTCGGTCATCTGCCCATTTCGAGTACCTACCGCGCGTCTATCCGGCGTCCCATCCGGCTTCGATGCTTACTGCCGGAAGGGCGGCGCGCCCAGCCCCCTGTTGTGCCTGCTCGAGACACTCGCCCGGTAGATCAAAGTTTTTACTCGACATTTTGATACTCGATCACCGGCGGCGTGAGCCATCAACCTCGCGCTCCGCCATGAGCGCGAAGCCCCCGTCCCACGCTCGCACGACGAGTAACCAAGCCGGACGGGACGGCTGGAAGGCGCATTGGCGCACCATGCGAATGGCGCCTCAGGGCCGGAACTCGGACGTTCGCTAACAATGGAGGGTTTTCAGCGCCGTCGCGGCGGCGAATTTCCGTAGCCGCGTTTCGGATTCTCAATGCACTGGCCGAAGGCAACGGCTTTCCATTGGATACCGGTCGTTGGACTAAGCGTCGACCGTGACCACTCATCTCGTGCCGAACGATCGATGCGGCCAAGCTCTGTTTCGAGGTCACCGGACAGCCGCCGTAACGGATCTGGAAGCCGCAAGAGATTTCGTCTATACGCTTCGAGAATTTGGAGTCCGATTCACACTGGACGATCTTGGTAGTGGGGCTTCATCTTTTAGGCATCTCAAGGCGCTGCCTGTCCACTATCTCAAGATCGACGGCCAGTTCCTGGTCAACATGGCGCGCGGCGAGCTAGATAGAACTGTCGTGAAGTGCGTCCAGGAATTGGCGTCCGTTCTGGGAAGGAAACGATCGCGGAATTAGTCGAGACGGAGGAGGTTGCCCACCTCCTGAAAGAGATGGGAGTCGGCGGCGCACCACGATTTTTCCTGCACCAACCTCAACCCTCGACGAAATCTTGATGCGGCGCCCATCCATGGTGTGGTTGAAAGATACGGCGACGGCGCCAGACGTTTGCGAATCGTCCCGCCATTGCTCTTCGGGCCCACGCGTTCGCGCGTCGCGCATGAGCGCCTGACGCTGTCCGCAGGCGGCTCATCGCGGGGGATTGTATCGGTGGCTGGTTCGAGGCAGGGGCGTCTTTCGGGGGCGCGGCTTGCCTTGTCAGATGAAATGCTGTGCCTATACTTTCCTCAATTGCCTGAGGATTAGCCAGTCGCAGAATGTCCTCCCGGCACAACGACGGGTGCGACGCGGGGAGCCAGTCGGTTCGACCGTGGACTCGCGACCGGCAGGTCAGTGCAGCCCAACGACAGTGAATAACCAAAGGAAGACCGCGCATGAATGCCACGATTGCTGCGCGCGAGCCAGCGGCGATGATCCGGTTCATCACGAAGGTCTATGCCCGTTGCCTGCTGGCAGGCTTTGCGCTGATTCCCGCCTCCCTGATCGCCTATCTGTTTTTCTTCCAGGATCCCGCGCTCAAGTTCGAAGATCACCTGTTCCACGAGATCGCAATCGCGGCCGCCACAGTCGAAGGGCTGTTCGTAGCCTGCGTGACGTGGCTGTGCTACCGGTCCTCAGGCGAGCCGCTGTTACGCTGGCTGACGTTGGGCTTTCTCGGCTTCGTGCTCATCTACGCCCTGCACGGTCTCTTTACCGGCATGGCGCATCACAATATGTGGCTGTTCCTGCTCTATGGTCCGGCATCGCGCCTTGTAATGTCGGCGCTGCTGCTGGTCGGGCTGCTATCGTACAACCGGCCGCCCGATAGCGTCGCGAAGCGCACCGACCCGCGCGGCTGGCTGGCGTGGATCGCGGTGTTCGCGCTCGCCGATCTGGCGGTCGCCTGGCTGGCATACTCCGCAATCGCGGGCAGCCTGGCGGTTCGCCTGTCGCTGGAAGGGGGCGCCCTGGTTCTCTGCGCACTGAACGTCGCAGTGCTGACGCTGCGGCGGATCTACACGCCACTGATGGTCATCTACGGCATTTCGGTAACGTCGTTTGCCCTGGCGTCGCTCGCCTTCATCCTTGGACGGCCATGGAATCATATGTGGTGGCTCGCCCATGCGATTTTCGCCGGAGGCTTCTTCCTGCTCAGTTACGGCGTCGTGCAGGCTTTCCATACGACACGCTCGTTTGCAACCATCTATAGCCAGACAGAACTGATGGCGCGGCTCGCCGAGGCGACGTCGCGCACCGAAAGCGCACTGCAGGAGCTGCAGCGGACCAACGACAAGCTCAGGCACATGGCCACCACCGATCCGCTCACTGGCGCGGCCAACCGGCGCGAGTTCATCGAGCGCGTCGAAGCGGAAATTCGCCGCGCGCAACACGGCGGAGCACCCTTTTCCCTGCTGTCGCTCGATCTCGATCACTTCAAGGCTATCAACGACACGTACGGGCACCAGGCGGGCGACGAGGTGCTGCGCGAGTTCGTGCAGAAATGCCTTGACGCGATCCGGCCGTACGACGGCGTGGCGCGTGTGGGGGGCGAGGAATTCATGGTGCTGCTGCCGCAGGCAGGTCTTGACGCCGCCCTCGCGATTGGCGAGCGCATCCGGTCGGTGATCGCCGGCAGTGCGTTCGAGGCGGGCAGCGGACGGCGGGGCGAAGTGACCGTCAGTGTCGGCGCCTCGCAGTTTGGCCGCGACGGCAACACGATGGACATGGTCCTGCGCGCGGCCGACGAGCGGCTCTACTGCGCGAAACGTCTGGGTCGCAACCGCGTCGTCGTCGCATGAATGTCGGTGCCGAAACTCCGGCGGCGAAATGGCACTGCAACAGGCGCGCTTGCCGCGCCTGTCATGACAGCGCCGCAACTGATATATGAATCGACGACTGCCTGAAACGCTTGTATGAATCGAAGGGGCGCTGCCGAGCGGAACTCGTTTCAAGTCTGCCGTCCGGACATTGCCTGACCCGGGCGACCCGTCAGGCTTGCCGGCAGCGCCACACAATCATGCCGGAACCTGATGGTACACATGGGCGACGGTCCACCTTGAGGAGGTGCTCGTTCGAACGAAATATCTGGGAGACAGCTGAGCGCCAGGAAAAAGAGCTGTCATGGCGCGCGAGCGCGCTGGCGATCGCCCGTGTGGCGCAAGCAGGGTGGTGACGAAGGCATCGGCAAGCCCATGGCAACCTAAGGGAGGGGCACCACGATGACATTGCTCGACCAGGAAATCGCACACATCACCCACGCGGTGCGGTCCTCAGTTGGCCGGGACGCCGCCGCGTCTATCCTGCCTGCCGGGTACTGGCGCCAGCGGCTCTACCGGCTGCTCGACTCGGGGCACGTCACGAAAGCGCAGTTTTGTGCGATCGACGCGCTGCTGCTCGAACTGGACACGTGCGAGGCACAAAGCCATGAGCAGCGACAGGACAGCCGGGGCGATACCTGAAGCGGGCCGTTGAGCAGCCTTCCGGAATGATCGACGCCCCCGGGGCCGGTGCGCTCGGCGTCGGGGCAGACTCCGTATGGCCGTTCGGTGAAGCCGTCGGCCGCCTGCGGCTGCAGCAGCAGCGGGTGGCCGGCCTTGACGCGCCCGTCGCACCGTCGTGGGTTCGGCGTCGAGACCGGGTGCTTGCGTCGCATGCGCAAATTGCATCCCGTGCGGACTGGCGCGACGCCGCTTTTCGGTAAGGGGCACCTGATCGGCCTCGAGTCTGCCGATGATCGTGTGGCCGGATTTGCGTGGAGTTAGACCGCCATCGACAACCCGTGGATTCAACAATTCGTCCATGCGATGGTTTTCTACACCATCTGCGTATCTGCTGGCAGGCAGTGGCACGCATTTTCTCCGGTGCACAAGCCGATTACGGTTTGGTCGCGATTTGAGGACCGACTCGAATCTGGGATACGCATGGCAGACAACGTTGGCGCACCGATCCTTCGTAGGGGCGGGGATCTGTTCTTCAACCACGTATGGGAAGAACGAATCTTTATGGTGCAATTGGACGGGTGAATGGCTGGCGGACGTTTTTTGGCTCAGATGGATCACGCGAGGGCGATGATGCCGCATTGCAAGCCAACACAAACTTAAAGCGCGTCGGGGCGCCAGTTCACCGATCCAGGTTTTGACGACCGACTTTTAGTCCTCACAGGCACTGCGTCTGGGCACGCCCCGCAGACGCGCCAGTAATCGCTGCAGTGTCTTCGCCTTCGTTTGCGAAGCGTGTTGAACGATTCCCGGGATCCGGAAAGGTCAACCGCTCGCTGCAGTAATTGTCATACGAAAGGTTGCACTTCAGATTTCGGGCGTCTAACCTTGTAAGCTCAGCCTGAGCTGTCGTTTACCCTCCTGAACGGTCGTGCGACAAACCGGCAGACTGATACGTCTAAAAACCTTGAGCGCCTTTATTGGCGGGGGGCGCACGCCCTCCTGCGGACAGGTGGTCGCCCACCGTTTGAATGTGGTTGCAAGAAAAATGTTAAATCCCACGTATTGATCGTGCGAATGATGGCGCATTAAGATGACCTCCCGGACGCACAGTCGGCATCCGGTCAGCAGAATCATGCAAAGATGCAGTTCGCGAGACGCAGTCACAGTCGTTACGCGAGAACAGTTGAGCTTTCCAGCAAATTGACACCTATCTACAGGAGACAAAGATGCTGAGTCCTCATGAGTTCGCAACACTGATGCTGGTCAAGGACGCACCCGGGCAACTCGGGCTGGATCGTGCAGATCTGGATATGTTGCTCGAACACCAACTCGTCGCGTTGGAAACACTCCCGTCCGGCCAGCAACGCCCCCAGATAACCCGCGACGGCGTTTCCGTACTCAATGCTGTCACGCGGTTGGGCTGATGACCGTCGTTAGCGGATCATTGTTGGTCTCATAATCCGGCGCCCACTCCGCCGGGCAAGCCATGTAGTTCCTTGTCACCGGAAGAAGCGGGCCAGCAGGGTAATCAGTACAACTATGAATCATCATGGCGAGTGCATGCACGGTCCGCATTGCACGTCTGCCGTGGCCCAATCCATCCACATGACCGCAGCACACCCCGTGGCTATCCGATTGCCCGGAAGGGTGCTGAGTCACCCCCAGGAGTTTCGCAATGAATCTGTTGACCACGGAGCAGATTACTGCAGCGCAGAAGGCAAACCTCGAAACCGCTTGCGGCCTGACCACCAGGGTGGTCGAGGGGATCGAAAGGCTGGCCGAACTGAATCTGAAAGCGATCCGCGCGACGCTGGCGGAAACCCAGCAGACTGCGCTGAAAGCGCTCTCTGTCAATGATCCGCAGGCGTGGTTTGCGCTGCAAGGTGCTCTCGTCGCGCAGTCGGCAGAAAAAGTGCAGTTGTACAGCCGTGATCTTTTCAAGATTGTATCGGCCGCCCAGGGTGAATTCGCGCAGCTCGCGCAGACGCAGTACGAGGCGTACAACCGCCGGGTGCAAACGCTCATCGACGATGTTGCCAGAAGTGCGCCGGCGGGTTCTGAGGCCGCTGTCGCTGGGTGGAAGTCGGCGATTGGCGCGACCCATACGCTAATCGAAACCCTGCAGAGAGCCAGTCAACAGACGGTGCAGGTCGCCGAAAGCAGCTTAGACGTGGTCGCGACTGCTGCATCGAAGACTGCCCAGCGCACTGCCGAGCAAACGTCGGCGGCCCTCAGGAGATAACCGCCGAAGCGGGCCTGGCGCCCGCGTCAGTCAGTTGCGCCAGACAAAGGAATCCTGATGATGCTGGCGCACCTGGACGGCCGCCCGGCAAACATCGCCGTTCTGTCACGGCGAGGATCGCTTCACCTTACAGGAGACAAGAGAGATGACGAAACAGGTTGCGCTGGTCACAGGTGGGATGGGCGGGCTCGGGGAAGCAATCAGCATCAGACTGCACGACGCCGGCTATGCCGTTGTGGTCACCCACTCGCTGCAGAATACAGGTGCGGACCGGTGGCTGGCCCGCATGGAGGAAAACGGGCGGCAGTTCCGCGCATTTGCCGTCGATGTCGCCGACTATGACTCGTGCCAGCTGTGTGCGCAGCGGATCAAGGCGGAAGTCGGCCCGGTAGACATCCTGATCAATAATGCCGGCATCACAGGACGCGAGCTTCAGGAAGCTCGACAAGGTCAACTGGGATGCGGTGATCCGCACCAATCTCGACTCGGTGTTCAACATGACGAAGCCGTGGTGCGACAGCATGGTTGAACGAGGCTGGGGCCGCATCATCAACGTGTCGTCGATCATTGGCAGCAAGGGTGGTTTCGGTCAGACGAACTATGCGGCCGCCAAAGCCGGTCTGCACGGCTTCACGAAGTCGCTGGCGCTCGAAGTGGCGAAGAAAGGCGTCACCGTCAACACGATCTCGCCAGGCTATATCGCGACGAAGATGGTCACGGCGGTGCCTCAGGACATTCTGGACAGCAAGATCATTCCGCAGATTCCGGTCGGCCGCCTCGGGCAGCCGGACGAAGTGGCTGCGCTTGTTCTGTACCTGTGCTCGCGCGAGGCGGCATTCGTGACGGGAGCCAACATCGCGATCAATGGCGGCCAGCACCTGCAGTAAAACCCCCCGACCTGCAACGGAGCGACGCGGGCGAACTGGCGTGCCGCCAGTTCACCGCACAACACAGCGATGGCAATGGAAGACTGAAGCCTGGATGGACGGGCGCCGCTGGATCGCCTGGGCCGGTAAGTTCAAGCAGGAGGGCGCAATGAGCGCAGCGTGGGTAACCGAAAGCGCATCAGGCCGGGCTGCCACCGGGCATCAATTTCATCCAGTCTCGTCATGCGTTTTGCATCGTTTCTGCAACACGTTTGTCTGTGCACACACGGCTTTCGGCTGACTCTGATAGTTTTTTTCGCAGCCAAAGCGAGGGCTTGTCAGAGCCCCGACGCGTGCGACCATTGGAGACGGGGGGTTCTCTCATGTTGCGCTGGCTTTCAAACTTGATTGCACACAATGCCGCAACGCCGGAGAAGCAGGCCGAACGCGCGCTGGGTGAATTGCGCATGGCGCTGTTCCAGGCCGAACAACGGGTCCTAGATGCACAATTGCAGGCTGAGTATTACCGCATGCGAATTGCGTTCTGCGAAGCAGTCTTGAAGACAGGGATCGAACAGGTGTCGGATCAACGCAACGGGCAACGTGAAACGGCGACGCACGAATTGCGACCGAATTTAAAGCTCACGACCTCATAATAGTCTGTGGCCGGACGTTGCCCGCTGCGCAGAGCCGGAAGGGGCGTCACCATCTGGCGCTTTGTGAAATGGGCTGCGCGGCCCGGCTCGCGTGTATGCAGCAGGGCGCGGTCTGAGCCTGCTGAGTCCGTTACGCCCCGCCCTCACCGCAGACAACCGGTGTTACACCGTTGTCAGACCGGCCGCGATAAGCACAACGGCCCCGGCCACTGCCTGCCGTAGACAGGATCTGCCTGTCGTACCAGCGGTGACAGCAGCGTGGGGGCAGCAGTATCAAGGTCGTTGCGCAGCGACGCGGGCCGAGCGCGGCCAATCCGCGGGAAGTGGGCCGGGCCATCGCCTATGCTGCCGGTGTGGCAGCAGTCTGTTTGTCGACGCCGATATTAGATTGGACAGTGTGCCGAAATGGCATCGGACCATCTTTCGAAAAGAAGGAATGCCGGGAGCAACGGGTCCAAAGGCTGCCGTGGTGGATCACGCAAACTTCGGGATATGGGTCAAATCGGCATCGGCCTCAACATCCAGCTAGCCGTTCGCACGATCTTCAATGCGATTGTTACCTCAAAGCCCAACGGCATTGGTCCCGGATTGTCGATCAGCCGCTCGATTATCGAGACGCACGGCGGGCGACTCTCCGCCAAAGACTACGCGGATCAAGGCGTGACGTTTTATTTCACTTTGCTCGTCGCGTGCCACGATGACGTTTGACGGCGCCGCGACGCTGTGTCCGCGGCCGACCCGTCGGCCTTGTGTCAACGACGGTGGGAATGTCCGGTTCGAACTACGGCGACAGGGCGGGACTGAGTGCTCGAAGTCCGGGCAGGTCGCGCAGCGCATGCAGGCGCAGTCGATCCTGCGCGGACAGCTCAGTCTGTTCCAGCAGACTCCCAATTTTCGAGATCCAATACTCGCGGCGAATAAGCTGCGGGTGCCGGGTCAACGCGTTCAGGGCTTTCTCGAGTTGTGCGACTTCAGCCTTCACCGTGTTCATCTTCATCTCCTGCTGCGCCGTGCAATTAGTCGCATGGAAATCAGCGAAAGTGTGTTAGCAGACTGTTCTATCCTTGCGATAGTTGTTGTTGTGACGATCGCTTAAGGTAATGCATCGGGCAACGGCTGACCCGGAAGGCTTCGCTTGACTAGACCGCAGGAAGCCGGAGCAACGTTTGTTCGATGCAGTTGATGCAGCAACCAGCCATCGACTCCGCGAATCGCGGCTAGACAGGTCACGCGAGGCATTGCACCGAGCCACAGACGTCGAGCAATCGTTTGCATTTTCATATGGGACCCGGCGCGCGACGTTGCTGAGATACGCTGGATGACGGCTCTGCGTTGAGTCATTTTGAGTCGTGGAAACCCTGGTCTTAACAGAATGCCTCGGAGTCCGGCGATGCGTGGACAGGAAAGCCAAACATGTTGTGAAGGGCGATGACATGATGGGTCGGACCGGAACTCGCATAGCCTGGATTACAGGGAGAGCCTGCGTCACCAACGCGACCGTGCGCCAAGACGCCGGGTCCATCATTGATTCTTCGAGAGGTCTGCGAACAGCGTTGGTTGCGACAGCACGCGCCTTTCTACGCTGTTACCGTTGATGTGAAAGTGCCGGGCACTTCGTTGCCGGATAGCCAAGGTCATGGCATCAAGAAAGCTAACCTGGCCGGCTTCCAGCGCCAGATAAACCGGAGATACGTATTTCGGGCGATGATTTTCTTTCAATGTGCATTCGTCTATGCGTGGCGCTTTAATAGTTCTTCAACATATGCGATACGAATAATAATTCGGCTTGTGAAGCGTATTGAGTATTGTCTGAAGACGGGGGGGAAGATTTTTTTGTATCCGTCAGATGTTTGTCCTATGATTCCCCGCACAGACGCTCTTCTGTTACTGGATTAACGACAAGAATCGTAAGCGAAACGGGGTTCCCTTCTACGCGTGCAGTGATTCCGCCGGAAACGTGACGGTAACGCCGCCTCCTGTTTTGATACGGAATCGCGCGACCCCCTGTTTATTGTCAAAGTTACGTTGAAGAGGGCGGGCGTAAGTGCGGATTGACGTTGTGAGCAACCAGTTTCATTGTGATAAGGAAAACTAATATATATAGTGAAGGCGAATATTTTCGTATATGACGTCTTGTCGATGTATCTCTATCATCTGTACGCAAACTGGCATATCGCGCGCAGCGTGTTTTCATTTTTTTTGAAGCATAGTGAAATAACGTCCGATTATCGAGTGCGTGCAATTAAATCCTTTCAGGAGACCGAAAATCATGGCTATGAAAGAAATTGGCAAGTTCACGCTGCACAATGGTGGTGGGTTTGTTGCCAGGGGCGAGGTCGCTTACCTGGATGACAATGGAGAAAAGCATCTGTCCGGCAATACGGGCGACATTCTGCTGGGACAGACCAAGGATGTCGATCCAGACAGGCTGGGTGTCCCTGACGGCAGTATTGTTTCGCTTTACGTCTTCGTTGTGTGGGGCACTGATAACGAAGCAAGGCAATCCTTCATTTACAAGAAGGGCTCCAAAGTGACTGCCAACTATACGATCACCGGCACGACATTGAACAACACGCTGGGCCTGGTTTCAGTGGAGTGACGCGTCTGATCCTGCTCGCCGGAGCATTGCTCCGGCGCATGCCTCGGGCCATACGCAGACAGACAATACAGGCTGCAGACTCTAGCGGCCGACACCAAGGGGTAGGTCATGAACATTCCGGATGACAGCAACGACGGCAATGAAAACCGCTGGACCAATTGGGCTGGCAATCTCACCTCGGTGCCGGACGCCATTGAGCGTCCCACGAGCGTCGCCGAAGTGCAGGCACTGGTGAGACGCTCACGCGGAAACAAGCTGCGGATGATCGGCACGGGGCATTCCTTCAGTCCCCTGATCGTCAACAATGGCGAGACGCTGGTCGACATGTCGAATTTCGCCACGGGAACGCGAAGGGCATGGCGTTGGCGGGACAAAGGGCTCGATCTAGTCAGCTACCTGCCATCGGCGACCTGGGCGGAGGTACGCGACGCGCTCACGGCGCCGGACCCAGCACTGCCGCCAATGTATCTGTCGTCGACCGGCGCGTTGGCGTCGATCAATGCCACGGGTTTCGTCGCCGCCGGCTGCCACGGCACCGGATGGGACCAGAGAACGGTCTCCGATTTCATTTATGCCATCGAGTTCGTTGCCGCCGACGGGCAGGTCCATGTCTTTTCGGAGGACACGACCCCTGATGACATGGCCACTGTGCGCGTCAGCCTCGGTACCCTGGGCATCATCACCAAGGTGACCCTGCGGGTGGAGCCGCTCTACAATCTTCACGATGAAGAAATCGTCACGCACACCGAAAGCGTTATGGGTCCAAATCCGCAGAGCACGGACGGGGAAATCAGGCCGCAGAACCTGCACAAGCTGGTCACCGGGAACGACTATGTCGAATTGTTCTGGTTCCCGGGCAGTGGATACAACAACGGGGAGATCTGGATCAAGAAGTTCAACCGGACCATGGACGAGCCCCGGGACATCCCGTTGCGCCCCGATGGCTGGATCGACGCCATGGCCAGGACCGTGATGGAGTGGTCGGCGGCCTACCCGGTGCTCTGGCCACCCGTTTTGTCTCTCGCGTGGAATACGATCAGCAGCAGGGCCAGGGATATCGAGGCCAAGGGCGGCTTCGTGGCGCCGGCTCCGCGCGTTCTCTTCTACGCCGATCAGGCTTTCCCGATCCTCGATCTTGAGGTCGCAATCCCCATTCCGGCGACGGGGCCGGGGACGTGGGACGTGGGTAACGTGGTTCGTGCCTGGTATGCCGCCCTGAACTACGCCTACAAGTTCCAGGGCGATTATCCGCTGACGACCTGCCTTCACGCGCGCTTCACACGGACGAGCCCGTCACTGCTGTCGCCTGCTTTTTCGACGGCGGCCGACGACCGGGTGTGCTGGATGGAGATCTTGAGCGCCTATCCGAAGTCCGAGCGTGACGCGAACAAACGCGCGCAGGCCATGGCCCCGCACATGGCGATGATCAACGCCGTCATGCCAGACTGGATAGGAGCCTGGCACGGCCGGCCACACTGGGCCAAGAACTGGCAGTACATTACGCCCCACGTTGACGTGAAGGCGCTGTATCCCCAGGACAACCTTCGCAAGTTCGATGCACTACGACGCCGGCTCGACCCGGATGGTATGTTCCTCAATCAGTTCCTGTCCCAACAGGGGCTGTTCTCCTGATGCCTGTATTTGCGACCAGCCTCGGGTTCCGGTCTTCTCACCGGAGCCATACCATCATTTGGGCGGCCTGGGTTCGGCGTCAGCAATGCGGCGGATTCTGACGGCGGTGTTCATATAAGGCCGTGTCAAACGCACGCTGCCATCAACGGGTTTTTAACCCGACTTGCGAGAACGTCCTGTAGCGGCTTCGGCGGGTATTGGGAAGCGCAACGTGACCCCTCAAAACCTTGGATTGACGGTTTTGACACCGCCTCGGCCGAGTTGTCGCATATTTTGCCGTTGGGCGAGGCAGCGCCGGTACGCGGCGCCGAGGAATTTGGGACGGAAACCGGGAGTGCCGTCGATGCGACTCCGCGGCCTGACCACCTGACACCTGACACCTGACACCTGACACCTGACACCTGACCACGGCGAGCGCCGGTTCCCGGTGCACTGTGCCGCAGCAGGGGCCGGTGCGCCTTCCGGGTTTTTCCGATAAGTCGAGGCTTTACGTGGGTTACACTGGAAAGCAGCGCACGATGCTTTTTCTCTCGTGACAGAGCCCGAAAACGAGCGCCTATTACGAGGAAGGAAAGCACTACGGTGAGGATTAGGTTATTGGCGGCGATTTTCCCGGCGTAGTAGCTGGCGCGCCTGTGTCAGCGGACGACACGATGCATGTAGATGCATCGACGCCGAAGGAACTGGAGCGCAATCTCATCGAGGAAGGCGGTTTCTCGCCCGTGGGCGCAAAGGAAATTGCTCGCCATGCTTGGTTGCCTAACCAGTGAAAGCGCCATGGAACCCACAGAGCGCTCACTAGAGGTCATTGATGCGGTCGACTTGGCGCACTTTGCTTTAATTGCGTCACAGGACCGTGATAATTTTTTCGCCCGACATGCCCGTCCTCAGATTTTTCTCTGTTCAGCGTTATGTCAGGGCGCTGCAAAGCACTATGTAGACGGTACGAACGGAGTGAAGGACATCGACGTATGGTCATTTTTTGTTAAGACCGCCGGCGTTACGGACTTCAACGCGAGGCGGAGAGTGAAGCGAGATCTCGGACCATCGAAGTTCGGAGTTCATCCTGATGACGCGAAGCGCGGCTTCACGGGGCGTCGGGTGGACCTTCTTGGACGTTCAATCGACGTTGCCCCGGACGAAGGTCCGGTAGAAGCTGTTCGCCGCTACCTTCGGGAGGGCAAGACAGCCAGCGCCTGGCACCTGCGAAGGAAGGCCGTGGTGATGTTGGAGCCTAAGGAACTGGCCGGCACTGTCGTCTGGCCGGCCTGATCGGAAAACGATCCCGGCCGGAGCAACGACTGCGCGTAACGCCAGCGGAAACCAGCGAAGAGACGGTGCTGGAGACCAGTCAGGAGGGCAGTGGGGCACCAGGGGAAACTGCGTCCGCTTTGCAGCCGGTTCAGCGCCCACGCCGCGCGCATTGCCGACAGCAGGCCGAGGTGCAATGAAACCCGCTGACCTTTCATACGCATTGGCGCGCCTCGGTTGGACGCAGGTGACATTCGCTGAATATTCGGGCTACGACCGCCGGACCATCGGTCGATGGACCCGCGGCGAATCGGCAATCCCGCTGCTCGTTGAAAGACACCTCGATCTGCTGCTCGCCATTCGTGACCGCTTGCCCTGAAGATCCACGTTCAGTCAGGCGTACGGCAGGATGCGTTAAGCAGGGCTCTCCTCACCATCTGGTCTTCGGCGTCTTCGCACGCTGAGGCGACGCACATGCCGTCTTGACGACTAGCGTGCCGCTAACCTGACTGTGACAGTTGATCTGTAGTGTCAAGATTCGCGTGGCGAACGGCTCGACGCCTCGTGCACGTCGGGCGGGTCGGTGATCCGTCCGCCTACAGCGTAGGCAGGCATCGGACGCATAGAAGGTCGAGAGTAGGAGCGGTGTGAAAGCTGGCGAGTTACGCGCCCCGCCCTATTGCGCGCCGGCCGTGGTAGACCTGAGGGCGGTTATCAGGACTTTGTCGCGATAAGGGAGTCAGTGCGAGCGGATTTGATATGAAGAGGACTGCTTACATGACCAGCGAATAGAATTGCTCGGCGGCGGTTCTGGTGTCGCCAACGTGCTGCATCTGCCCTTTGCGAATCATGTGCATCATTTCGATGCCGGACAGAATGATGCGCGCACACTGGAAACTCTTGAAGCCCATCATCGGCTTGATGACGCGTTTGATGGCGCGGTGATCCTGCTCGATGACGTTGTTCAGATACTTGTTCTGCCGGATCTTGATTGGCTTTTTCCGCTCAGCGTTGAGCGCTTCGAGCGCGGCCAGATTGGCGCCGCTCTTGTCCACCGTGATAGTCTCGGGCTCAACATTCTGGGCAATCGCCTTGTCGAAATACCGGCGTGCAACAGCCTTGTCGCGATGCGCACGCAGCAGGAAATCGATCGTGTTGCCCTGCTTGTCGACGGACCGGTACAGATATTTCCATTGTCCCTTGACCTTGACGTAGGTCTCGTCCATGCGCCAGCCGGGCGCTTGATTCGCCGGAATGCCTTTTCGAACAAGGTACGAGTTTGATCACCCATCGGTGCACACTTGAGTGATCGACCTCAATTCCCCGCTCGGCCATCATCTCTTCGAGGTTGCGCAGGCTCAGCGAGTACGCCACGTACCAGCGAACACACAGCAGAATCACATCCAGCGGATAGTGCAGCCGTTTTAGAACCTTGCCAATCCCCACAGGAAACGGCGCACGCGATGAATTCTTCGTTTTGCCCATCTCGTTCGGGATTCGTAAGGGAATGCGAATTCTAGCGCACCGCGTTAGCGCGACAGAACCCCTTTGCGCTCGTCTGTCCACGCGATCGCCCAAAGGTGCGCACACTCGGCTGCCTCGTTCTGGCTTTCAAACCAGGCGATATCGCGCTCAATGTGCATCTCCGCCACGCTCGCGACTTCCTGACAGTGACGAGGTCACTGCCAGGAAGTCGCACTGAGAGCTACGCGCGACTGCCGGTTATTGCCCGTCCTCGCCGGACTCTCGTGCCTTGGCGGCGTTTACTGGCGCTATGGTCCCGAAGAGTCCATTAACTTCCTGATTTGGACCAGCAGAGAAGTACAGCGTGTCTGGGCTCGACTTGAGGCCGCCACCCAGTGTCAGCGTCCACAGGCCGTCGATAGCCAGTGGATTGCCGGATGCGTTCTCCAGCTGATCGACAAACCTGCCGTCATTGTCGAAGACATTGATGTGACCATCGCCGAAGTTGCCAATCAGGATCTTGCCGCTGAAGCGGCCGAATGCAAACGATGCGCGCGTGATTCCCCACGGCGAGTTGAGTGCCCCCCGGCTGGCGAAGCGGCGCAGCAGGTGGCCGTCGGTATCGAATACATCGACGAAGCCATTTCCTCTGCCGGCAACGTCGTCGTGTTTCTCAGCGTTCTGCAGCGCGTAGGTAACGAAAAGGTCGCCATTGATGTTCGCGATACCGAACGGCGCGTAGCCGGCCGGGATGCGCCGGTCGATGAAGCCGCCGTCTGTCGTCGCAGGCGTAAACAAGCCATTCGTACCGTTCGGCCCGAATACATCGACCCGACCCGAGCGGAAGTTCGTGGCAAACAGGAAGGCTCCTTTCGCGTTCACACCGAAGGCGAGACCCTTGTAGACAGCCCCGCTGGCCGCGGATGGAGTGGACGAATTATCGACCGCGATCACGGCGTGGTCCGCCGGATTCAATCCACCCGCCCAGGCGGAGAGCGTGCCGTCCTCGGTTGCGAAGATGAATACGGCCGGGATCCTGGTGCCTGGAACCAGAAATGCCGATGAGGGATTCCACACTATGCCAGTCGGCGCCGCAGGCGCGGGGTTCGGTGGATTGTTGGGAGAGAAGGGTTGACACGCGCTAGCCGGTATGACGTTGCCTGGCCGAGGGATGGAGACCTGCAGCCGCTGGACCTTTGTGCCCTCGCCGTCATACAGCGTGGAGCAGCCCGTGGCATTGTCGTTGACCCAGAATGGACTTCCTGCTGGACTGAAGGCAATACCCCAGGCGTTCTGCAGTACCCTGTCGACCTTCGGGGCTGCGCCTGCCACGTTGGACACGAGGGGTGTGACGACGTAAGCATCATCGTCAGCGGCAAGTGCGATTGTGAAACCGGCGGCGAGAACGAGCACGGCCGCCGCTTTATGGCCCAAAGAGACCTGAGACATGACT
>NZ_BBJJ01000091.1 GCF_000739815.1 Paraburkholderia mimosarum LMG 23256 = NBRC 106338 | reverse complement strand
GAGCAGCAAGCTGGAGCGGTAGTTCAGTCGGTTAGAATACCGGCCTGTCACGCCGGGGGTCGCGGGTTCGAGTCCCGTCCGCTCCGCCAGAATGAAGCCCGTTGGATACGTCCAACGGGCTTTTTCTTTTTCCGCAGACTTTTCGCGTAGTTCGGTCTCGTCTTTACCCCGTTTATCGTTTTCCGTGAGCGTACGGACAATCTGCGATTGCCGCCGGCAGCGCGTTATCGTAGCGTTGTCGAAACCTGTTTCCCCGCTTGCCGACATGTTCGCACCGAACGACATTGCGTCGCAGTTTCAGCTGCGCCGCGCCACCATGGACGATTTCGAGTTCGCCGAGACGCTCACGCGCAACAACATGGGTGGCTACTATCTGCGGCATCACCTTGTCTGGCGCGGCGACCTCTTTCTGGCGAGCTATCGCGAGTCCGAAAACTTCATCCTCGAACTCGATGGCGAGGCCATCGGCGTGCTGCGGGTGACGCAGGAGGGCGACTCGCTGCATATCCGCGATGTGCAGATCGCGGAAGGTTATCGCGGCAATGGCGCCGGTACGTTCCTGCTCGACATCTCGCACCGGTGGGCCCGCGAGCGCGGCCTGCGCGAATTGCAGCTTCGTGTGTTCGTCGATAACCCGGCCGCGCGTCTCTATTTGCGCATGGGCTATCGGGTCGCAGGGCCGCGCCTTGCGCGCCTCGGCTCGATCCGCCATATGACGCGGCTGGTGTGAGCGCGTACGCAACGACCCGCTAGCGCGACTCAACGCGGGGCATCGCGCGCAGCAGCGACATAATCTTCGGATTCATCCTCATCGCGATCGCCCGTGCCGCGCGCGATAAAGGCGCGCGGGCTCTCGCCGAAGGCACGCCGGAACATCGCCGAAAACGCGCTCTGGCTCTGATAGCCGAGTTCCCGCGCCACGGCGGCCATGGGGCGTCCCTGATTGAGCAGCGGAATCGCGCGCGCGAGGATCGCCTGCTGGCGCCACTGCGAAAAGCTCACCCCAAGCTCCTGACGAAAGAGCCGTGCGATCGTGCGCGTGCTCGCGCCCACGTGCGCGGCCCAGTACTCGAGCGAGCCGGGTCCGGCGGGATCGGCGAGCAGCGCTTCACACAGCGCGCGCAGGCGCTTTTCCTCGGGCATGGGCACGGCTAGCGGCAACGGCGCCGAGCGCGTGATCTCGTCGAGCGCCAGCGTGCCGAGCAGCCGCTCGCGCGCCGGGGGGATGGCGCGCTCGTCGAGTGCCGCGATCGTCTCGCGCAGCAGCCCGGAGACTTCCACCACGCGACACGCGTCGATGCCTGGCGGGATCACCGTTTCGTCCACGTACAGCGTGCGCAGGAACGCGTCCTCGACAATCACCACTTCGTGCGTCACGCGAGGCGGCACCCAGATCGCGCGCGAGGGCGGCACCATCCACGTCGTGCCAGGTGTCGCCACGCGCAGCACGCCGCGCGACGAGTAGGCGAGCTGCGCCCATGCATGCGAGTGCTGCGCGATGTAGACGCCGGCCGGCATGGGCCGCGAGCGCACGCGGATGGGATGCGTGGGCGTGGGCGCGACCTCGGGCGGGATATCGATGACCTCGGCAGTGGGCGGCACAGGGTTAGGCACGTGTTCGGGCGATTCGTGGGGCATGGCGTGCAGGCGACGCAGATGAGAGGCGGCGGGTTTCGCGGCTGTGGCGCAGCCATTGTAGACGCCTCGGGATCGGCGGTTCGGCCCGTGCGCACTATCGCCGGGCATAATGTCGGCGAATCGATAGCGTGCTCGTCTGCAGCGAGCCGCCCTGAAGGAGAGAACAGCCATGAAATACGTGTTCGTCTACGGCACGCTGCGCGCGGGCGAAATCAACGACATCAACCTGGCAGCGGATCGCCATGCCATTGCGCGCCCGCGGCACCTCGGTCGGGCGACCGTCGCCGGCAGGCTCTTCGACTTCGGCAGCTATCCGGGGATGGTCGCCGCGCCGGCGCATGCGCAATCGTCGGTGGTCGGCGACGTCTATGAAATCGACGATGCGCTGCTCCCCGTACTCGACGAAATCGAGCAGGTCTATCCCGGCGTAGACGGGCTCTTCGTTTCCAGCGAAGTGGATGTCGAGATGCGGGGCGATCGCGTCGCTTGTCTCTACTATCCGGTCGCGCCTGCCGCCATCGCGGGACGCCCCGAAATCGCCGGCGGCGACTGGGTCGCGTACCGGCGCACGCGCTGACCGCGCAGCAGGAAAAGACCGCGTGAAAACTCGAAGGCCCGGCGGACTAGCGTCCGCCGGGCCTTCTTTCATCGGCTATTCGTTAGAACTGCAGCCCGATCAGATTTCTTCGTAGAGCGGCAGCGTCAGGAACTCGACGAAGTTCTCCGCCGTCGACATCTGTTCGAAGATCTGCGCGGCGCGCTCGTACGGCTTCGTGTCGCCGCCCACCACGGCCTTGACCTTGTCGAGCTCCTGCGGGATCAGCTCGCGCACGAATTCGGCCGTGACCTTGCGGCCGTCTTCGAGCTTGCCCTTGGGCGAGCGGATCCACTGCCACACCTGCGAGCGCGAGATTTCAGCGGTCGCGGCGTCTTCCATGAGGTTGTGGATCGGCACGCAGCCATTGCCCGCGAGCCACGACCCGAGGTAGTGGATGCCCACGTTGATGTTGTTGCGCAGGCCCGTCTCGGTGATCGGCGCTTCCGGACGGAAATCGAGCAGGTCCTTGCTTGCGACGTTCACGTCGGGGCGCTGCTTGCCGATCTGGTTCGGCTTGTCGCCGAGCACCTTCACGAACTCTTCCATTGCGATCGGCACGAGACCCGGGTGGGCAACCCAGCCGCCGTCGTAACCGTCGGTCGCGTCGCGCGCCTTGTCCGAGCGCACGCCGGCCATGGCCTTGTCATTGGCGGCCGCATCGTTCTTGATCGGGATGAGCGCGCTCATGCCGCCGATCGCCGGCGCGTTGCGCTTGTGGCAGGTCTTCAGCAGTTCGAGCGCGTAGGCGCGCATGAACGGCACCGTCATCGTGATCTGCGCACGGTCGGCCAGGCAGAAGTCCTTGTCGTTCTTGAACTTCTTGATCGCCGAGAAGATGTAGTCCCAGCGGCCCGCGTTCAGGCCCGAGCTGTGCTCGCGCAGCTCGTAGAGGATTTCGTCCATCTCGAACGCGGCGAGGATCGTCTCGACCAGCACCGTCGCGCGGATGGTGCCGCGCGGGATGCCCACGCCTTCCTGCGCCGCGACGAAGACGTCGTTCCAGAGGCGTGCTTCGAGGTGGCTTTCCATCTTCGGCAGATAGAAGTACGGGCCGCTGCCGCGTGCGATCAGTTCCTTCGCGTTGTGGAAGAGATAGAGCGCGAAGTCGAAGATGCCGCCCGAGACGCGCTGGCCGTCCACGGTCACGTGTTTTTCGTCGAGGTGCCAGCCGCGCGGACGCACGATCAGCGTGGCGGTCTTGTCGTTGAGCTGGTAGCGCTTGCCGTTCTGCTCGAGCGAAATCGTGCGGCGCACGGCGTCCTTGAGGTTGAGCTGGCCGACGATCTGGTTTTCCCAGTTCGGCGCGTTCGAGTCCTCGAAGTCGGTCATGTACGAGTCCGCGCCCGAGTTCAGCGCGTTGATGATCATCTTGCGCTCGACCGGCCCCGTGATTTCCACGCGGCGGCATTCGAGGTCCTTCGGCAGCGCGGCGATCTTCCAGTCGCCTTCGCGGATCGCTTTCGTTTCGGCGAGAAAGTCGGGGCGCTCGCCGGCGTCGAGGCGCTTGGTGCGCTCGGCGCGCGCCTTGAGCAGTTGCTGGCGGCGCGGCTCGAACGCGCGGTGCAGCTTCGCGACGAGTTCGAGCGCTTCGGGCGTGAGGATCGTTTCGAAGCCGGGCTGGATCTCACCCGTGATTTGCATGCCTTGCGGCAGTTGCAACGTGTTGGCCATTTTGCTTGCTCCTTGGTCGGTCAGATGGTGAATGCGTGGTTGTTATGGCTGCGCCGTGCTGGCCTGCCGTCACGCGCCCGGGCTGGGGCGAGGGCGGCTGTGCCTTTCGTGCGCAGCGGTTTCGATAAAGGCGGCGAGTTCGGCCATGCCGCCGCCGGTGCCGTGCGGCGCGATGCCGAGCTCTTCGGCGGGCAGCCGCTGGCGGTTGATCCAGAACGTGGTGTAGCCGAACCAGCCGGCGCCTGCGGCGTCCCAGCCGTTGGAGGACACGAACACGATGTCGCGCGGCGCGCTGTCGAAGGCGGCTGTGCCGAGGGCGTAGGCGGTGGCGGCCGGCTTGTAGGCGCGCACGGCATCAACGGAGAGCACGTGATCGAAGAGGCCGCTCATGCCGGCGCTTTTCACCGCGATGTCGAGCATCTGCGGATTGCCGTTGGAGAGGATAGCGAGGCCCGTGCGCGTGCCGTTTTCGCGCGGCTCACGCAGGCGGCGCAGCATGGGCAGCACATCGGGGAAGGCGGAGAGGCAGGCGTACTCGTCCATCAGTCGCTTTTCGCCCGCGCCCGTGAGCGACAGGTTCAGGCGGCGCGCGGCGTAGCGCAGCGCATCGAGCGTGATGTCCCAGAAGGGACTGTACCGCGCACCCGCGGGGTCGGAAAGCGTGCGCAGCTGCGTGTACTCGATCTGCTTGAGCCGCCAGAGCTGCGAGAGCGCCTCGCCCTGGCCGGGAAACATCTGCTCGGCGGCAGCGACGACCGAATGCACGTCGAACAGCGTGCCGTACGCGTCGAAAATCACCGCCTTGGGAAATCGTGTCGTTCTGGCCGACATAGCCTTGCACTCCGTCATCAGAGGTCGAGGTCGATTGTATTCATGAGTCCTGGTGCTGAAAAAGGTGGGATTGATCACTTGATCTTTTACTTTTACCCACCTAATCTGTCGGCCAGCCTCGTTGTTTCCATTATTTCTGTAACGCATCGCCCGAATTGCCCGCCGATGGACCGCTTCAAGCAGATCGAGACCTTCATCAACGTGGCCGCCAAGGGCAGCCTCTCCGCCGCGGCTCAGGCCGAGGGCGTCGCGCCCGCCATCATCGGCCGGCGTATCGACGCGCTGGAGGAACGGCTCGGCGTGAAGCTGCTCGTGCGCACGACGCGGCGCATCACCCTCACGTTCGAGGGCTCCGCGTTCCTCGAGGATTGCCAGCGCATCGTCCATGACATGCAGAATGCCGAGGCGAGCGTCTCGGCGGGCGGCGTGAAGGCGAGCGGGCACTTGCGCGTGACGGCGCCGGCGGGTTTCGGCAGGCGCCATGTTGCGCCGCTCGTGCCCGATTTCACCGTCGCGCACCCGGACGTGAGCATCGCGCTCGATCTCTCGGACCGGCTCGTCGATCTCGTGAACGAGGGTTTCGATTGCGCGGTGCGCCTCGGCGAATTGCCTGATTCGTCGCTCGTGTCGCTCAAGCTGGGCGAGAACCGGCGCGTGTGCGTGGCGGCGCCTGCTTACCTGTCGCGGCGCGGCAAGCCCGAAACGCCAGCCGATCTGGCGCGCCATAACTGCCTCGCCTTCGGCGCGAGCTCGAACCAGCAGCGCGGCTGGGCATTCCAGCAGGAGGGGAAGGCAGTGTCGATCCGCGTGGCGGGCACGATGGAATGCTCGGATGGCGCGGTGCTGCATGAATGGTGTCTGGCGGGCCACGGCCTCGCGTGGCGCTCGTGGTGGGAGGTCGGCGAGGACATTGCGGCAGGCCGGCTCGTGAGCGTGCTCGACGCGTTCGCCGCGCCGCCCATCGGCATTCATGCCGTCTTTCCGCAGCGCCGCCACTTGCCGCTGCGCGTGCGCCTCTTTCTCGACTATCTCAAACATACCTACGGTCAGCCCGGTTACTGGGGATAGCTCGCCGCGGTGCGTGTTTCCGATATGCGGGATGACCCCCACGCGCGGTTTGCGCTCATTTTTCGCGCACTACAATCGACGTGACAGGGCGAGTGCGCGCCGGCGCGAGGCGTCTTGAAGTTGCCCTGGGAATTCCCCCGCGCAATGTGCCGTAGTGCGCCGGACCACGGAGGGCGCCATGTTCAAGCACATCCTCGTTCCGACCGACGGGTCGGAGCTGTCGAAGAAAGCGATCGACGGCGCGATCGACCTTGCCCGCACAGTCGGCGCGCGCGTTACCGCGTACGCGTGCCTGCCGCAATATCCATACTCGCCTTATGCCGATGTGGTGATCGAGCCGCCCGGCGACTTCCAGGCGCGCAGCGAGCGAGAGGCGCGCGCGCATCTGCAGGAAATCGAGGCCGCGGCGCGCAGCGCTGGCGTGAGCTGCGTGAGCCGCACGAGCGTGCATCCATCGCCGTATCTCGGCATTATCGAAGCCGCCGAATCGGGGGGCTGCGATGTGATTTTCATGGCCTCGCACGGGCGGCGCGGGCTCGGCAGCCTGCTGATCGGCAGCGAGACACAACGCGTGCTCACCCATACGAAGATTCCGGTGATCGTATATCGCTAGTTGGGCGAGGCCGTTTGCGGGCTCTCGGGACACCGTATCGATCTGCGCAGACCGGTTTCCCCCGATCGGAGATTAAGAACGAGGCCACGCCCGCCCGCTGCGTGGGCTGGGCGAGCCGCAGGCCGGATACTGTCCAGCGCGCGCGGCCTGTCTTGCGCCTGCTTCTCCCTCAGTTCCGGCTTGGTCGCCTGGCTATAACGGCTCGCGCCATACACACGGGGCGCGGGTCGGACGGCCGGCGCGCCCCGCCAAGGTAACGCGTGCCGGCCGTCTTCCCGCGCGGCGCCTGGCAAACGCCTGCCGCCGCTTGCTGCCGCTTGCTGCCGCTTGCTGCCGGTGGTCTTACGCCACCTTCTTGTCGAAGAACTGCTCGTCTTCCGTCGAACCGTGCAGCGCCGTGGTCGACGCCTCGCTCTCGACGGTCTGCGTCACGGCGTCGAAATAGCCCGTACCGACTTCGCGCTGATGCTTGACGGCGGTGAAGCCCTTTTCGGCGGCGGCGAACTCGGCCTGCTGAAGTTCGACGAACGCGCTCATGTTCTGGCGCGCATAGCCGTGCGCGAGGTTGAACATCGAGTAGTTGAGCGAGTGGAAGCCCGCGAGCGTGATGAACTGGAACTTGTAGCCCATCGCGCCCAGTTCGCGCTGGAATTTGGCGATGGTCGCGTCGTCGAGATTCTTCTTCCAGTTGAACGACGGCGAGCAGTTGTATGAGAGCAGCTTGCCCGGGAACTGCTTGTGGATCGCTTCCGCGAATTTCTTCGCGAACTCGAGATCGGGCTTGCCCGTTTCGCACCAGATCATGTCGGCGTACGGCGCGTAGGCGAGTCCACGCGAGATCGATTGCTCGAGGCCGTTGCGGGTGCGGAAGAAGCCTTCCACGGTGCGCTCGCCGGTGAGGAACGGCTTGTCGTTGTCGTCGATGTCCGAGGTGACGAGGTCGGCGGCTTCCGCGTCGGTGCGGGCGAGCAGCACGGTGGGCACGCCGCAGACGTCGGCGGCAAGACGCGCGGCCGTGAGCTTGGCGATGTTCTCGCGCGTCGGCACGAGCACCTTGCCGCCCATGTGGCCGCACTTCTTCACCGAGGCGAGCTGGTCTTCGAAGTGCACGCCCGCGGCGCCCGCTTCGATCATCGCCTTCATCAGTTCGAACGCGTTCAGCACGCCGCCGAAGCCGGCCTCAGCGTCGGCCACGATCGGCTGGAAAAAGTCCACGTAGCCTTCGTCGCCCGGGTTCTTGCCTTCGGACCACTGGATCTGGTCGGCGCGCGTGAGCGTGTTGTTGATGCGCTTGACGACCTGCGGCACCGAGTTGGCCGGGTAGAGCGACTGGTCAGGGTACATTTCGCCGGCCAGGTTGGCGTCGCCCGCGACCTGCCAGCCCGAGAGATAGATGGCCTTCAGGCCGGCCTTGACCTGCTGCATCGCCTGGTTGCCCGTGAGCGCGCCCAGTGCGTTGATGAACGGCTCGGTGTTCACGCCTTGCCAGAGCTTTTCGGCGCCGCGCTTCGCGAGCGTGTGCTCGGGCTGGATCGAGCCGCGCAGGCGCACCACGTCTTCAGCGGTGTAGTTGCGCTTGATGCCCTTCCAGCGCGGATCGGTTTCCCACTGCTGTTGGAGTTGCTGGGCTTGCTGTTGACGAGTCGACATGATGTGCTCCTTCGCTTACCTGTAAAGTGGATCGCTGAACGGAACTGCTGAAGCGCTGAATCTCACGAAACGAAAGCGCCGGCATCCTGGGTTTGGGGCGTTTCGTTTCTCGAACTCTTATATAAGAGTCTAGGCAAATCGATCGACCGGCAACAGAGCAGAGGGAGGCTTTTTCTATGTTTTTTATTTATTTGAAATCAATTACTTAGCGAACATATTTTTCAATATGAAACGGGATCCTCCATCTTGCAATACGTCCCTTGTGCCGCGCAGCACGATTTTTTACGAGGCAAGAAAATTTTTCGTATTGTGAAATGTTGCTTGGGGCAAAAAAAGACCGGTGACTAGCACCGGTCCCTGGGATTTCGCCACGGCGGTGGGGCAGCTCGAAGGCCGCGCCACACGCCGGTTTTGCTTCTTTAGCTGTCGCGACGCACGCGCGGGCCGTCGTTGCGGCGCGCGCCGTAGCCGCCTTCGCGCGCGCGGCCATAGCCTTCGCGCTGCTGGCCGTAGCCGCCGCGATTGCCTTCACCGCGCGAGCCGCCGCCGAAGCCGCCTTCGCGGGAACCGCCGCCGAAGCCGCCTTCGCGGGCGCCAAAGCCGCCGCGCGAGCCTTCCGGCTTGTTGCCCCAGCTGTTGCCGTTGCGGTCGCCGCCGCCGTTGCCGCTGCCGCTGCGGGCGCCATAGCCACCCGGCTTGCCATTGCCGTTACCGAAGCGACGGCCGCCGCCATTGCCGCCACCCGGACGGCCGCGGCCGCCGAAGCCGCGGTTGGCCGGCGGCGCCTTGCGCGGCTCGAAGCCTTCCACGACGTTCACGGGCAGGGGCGAGCGCACGAAGCGCTCGATGCGCTTGAGCGCGCCTTGCTCGGCGTGATGCACGAGGCTCACCGCCACACCCGAGCGGCCCGCACGGCCGGTACGGCCGATACGGTGCACGTAGTCTTCGGCGAACTTCGGCAGGTCGTAGTTGAACACGTGCGTGATGCCCGGAATATCGATGCCGCGCGCCGCGACGTCGGTCGCGACCAGCACGCGCACGCGACGCTCGCGCAGCGCACGGATCGTGCGGTTGCGCGCGCCCTGCGGCAGGTCGCCGTGCAGCGCGGCGCTTTCGAAGCCCGCGTCGGCGAGCTTGCCGGCCAGCTGGTCGGCGTCCATCTTCGTTGCCGTGAACACGATGGCCTGATCGAGGCTCTCGGCGCGCAGCAGATGGTCGAGCAGGCGATCCTTGTGATCGCGGTCGTCCACGTAGTGCACGGTCTGCGCGATGTTCGAGTTCGCTTCGACCTTGCGCACGATCTCGATACGCTCCGGATCCTTCAGCAGGCGGCCCGTGATCGACGCGATCTTGCCGTCGAGCGTGGCCGAGAACAGCATCGTCTGACGCGACTCGGGGGTGGCCGCGACGATCGTGTCGATGTCGTCGATGAAGCCCATGTCGAGCATGCGGTCGGCTTCGTCGAGCACGAGCATCTTGAGTTCCGACAGGTCGATGCGACCGCGCTCGAGGTGATCGAGCAGACGGCCCGGCGTCGCCACGAGGATCTCGGGGTTCTTCGCGAGCAGCATGAGCTGCTGGCCATAGGCCACGCCGCCGAGAATGCTCACCGTGCGCAGACGGCGCAGATGCTTGCCGTACGCCGACGCAGCCGTGGTCACCTGCATGGCGAGCTCGCGCGTGGGCGTGAGGACGAGGAGGCCGGGGCGCGCCACGGGCTGCGGACGGCGCTCGCGGCGATCGCGTTGCGGGCCGTTGGCGCCTTGCGGGCGCGGCTCGCGCGGCTGGGCGGCCTGGGCCTTCTGGATCTGCGCAAAGCGCTCGATGGCGGGCAGCATGAATGCCGCGGTCTTGCCCGAACCGGTCGGGCTCGAGACCAGCAGGTCGCGGCCGGCGATGGCGGCAGGAATGGCGCGTTCCTGCACGGGCGTCGGTGCCTTGTAGCCCGCCGCGATCAGCGCGGAGACGATCTCCGGCGACAGACCGAGTGCCGCGAACGCCGCGCCGTCGGGCGTATCGGCGGCCTGCACGGGTGCTTCACTGGAAGCGGCGGCGTCGAGACTGAGGGCTGCGTTGGCGATCGCGTCGAGGGGGCTTTGGGTATTGCTCGAAGTCATGAAAATCCTTGGTACACAGGAAATAGAACGTCGGCGCCAATCGGCATACCCAAGTCGTCGGATTTTGCGAACAAATCGAAAAACGGGGGCAATCCGCCCACATTGGCGGATTTTTCGTTAGAAGCTGTGTTGGGTGCGACTTGAGCCGGGATTGGCCAGTCGCCAGCCTGATTCTTGACGGCCCGAAAACAGGGCCAGGGCAGGGGGGGACAGGTTCTAAACTGGATTGGAGCTTAACGCTACGAGGCGTCGTGCTGATCGAACAAGCGACCGGAGCGCAACGCAGCACGCAGTATATCTCGTTTTGTTGCGGCGCGCCAGAGCGACGCACCGCGCAAGGACGAAGGGCACCTGGACTGCTGCATGACGCATCGCCTGAATCGATCGCTGCCTCACTTGGGGCGGCGTTCGAAAAGGCGATGCCCGGCTCAGCTCGCGGCGCCGCTCTTGAGCGACTCGACGAGTTCGATGTACTGCTGCTTCGCCGTCTCCTTTACCGTGCCTTGCAGCGCGGCCCACGCTTCGTACTTGTACTTGCCGACGATATCGGTGAAGCCCGGCTTGTCGCCGTGCACGTCGCCTTCGGTCGCCTGCTTGAAGAGTGCATAGAGGCGCAGCAGTGTCAGATTGCCGGGGCGTTCCGGAAGTTGCTGCACGTCTTGCTGCGCTTGCTCGAACTGCGCGTTCACGTCGTTCATCGTTTTTTGCTCCGCTGTGGGTTCGTATCGGCGCGCCGATGGTAGCAGCGCAAACCGCCAAAAGGCTCGAGCGATCCCTCCACACCATCCACACCATAAGCGGCAGCGCGCGCACAGGCCAGCTGGGGCATGAGCCGTGGGCCGGCGCGGCGGGCGGGGCATTACAATAGCGCTCATGACCGATACCGTGCTGCTTGCCCTCGATACTTCGACCGAATATTGCTCGGTCGCGCTGCTTCACGTCGCCGCAGGCGGCGCAAAATCTTCATCGTCAGTCACAGACGCTTGCTCGACCGGGCTCGAGTCCGGCTGCGAAGTGAGTGTCTGGGTCCGTCACGAGGCCACCGGGGCAGTTTCCAGCACGCGGCTCTTGCCCGCCATCGGCGAAGTGTTCGCCGAAGCCGGGCTCACGCTCTCAGACTGCGACGCGATTGCGTTCGGCGCGGGTCCCGGCTCTTTCACCGGGCTTCGCACCGCCACGGGCGTGGCCCAAGGCCTCGCCTTCGGCCTGGATATTCCAGTGGTACCGGTGGGGACGCTGCTCGTCTGCGCAGAGAGCGCACGGCTGCGCGACCCCGCGGCCACGCGCGTGCTGGCCGCGCTCGACGCACGCATGGACGAAGCCTACTGGGCCGACTACGCATGGGACGCCGCGGCCAGCGACTGGCGCACAGTGCAGGCGGCATCGCTCGACTCGCCCGAGCGCATCGTCGCGCCCGACGAACCGTTCACGCTCGCGGGCAATGCCGCTACCGCGTTCGGGGCGCGCCTCACGGCGGCCGCCGCCGCGCGCACGATCGACGGCGAGGCGCTGCCGCATGCGATCCCGCTCGCGCATGTGGCGCTCCGCGCTTATCGCGCCGGCCGCACGAAACCCGCCGATCAGGCCGCGCCCGAATACGTGCGCGACAAGGTTGCCCAAACCACGGCCGAGCGCCTCGCCGCGAAGGCCGCCGCCCATGGTGGTGCGGGCAGCGCTGGCGGAGGACGCGAAAGTGGCGAGGGGGGGCGATGAGCGGCGTGCTGATGACCGATCGCTACCTGTCGCCGATGACCGAGAGCGACCTGGACGAGGTCGCGGTCATCGAGCGCCTCGCGTACGAGTTTCCCTGGTCGCGCGGCAATTTCGAGGATTCGCTGCGCAATGGCTATTACGGCCTGTGTATGCGCCACGTCACCGGCACGCTGATCGGCTATTGCGTGCTGATGCCCGTGGTCGATGAAATGCATCTGCTGAATCTGTGCGTCGCGCCGCAGGCGCAGGGCGCGGGCGCGGGGCTGGGCATGCTGCGTGAGGCGGTGCGCATCGCGCGCGCGCAGGGTCTCGAAGGCTTGCTGCTCGAAGTGCGGCCTTCGAATCACCGGGCGATCCGGCTGTACGAGCAGTTCGGCTTCGTCACGATCGGCCGCCGCAAGAATTACTATCCGGCTCGACATCACAGCCGTGAGGACGCACTCGTGATGCGTTTTTCTTTTGCAGGAGAGGGCACGGATGCCGCTCGATGAGATCGCACTGGAAGAGCTTGGTCTCGCGCCGCGCTGGGTGCGCAGAAGGGAGCTGCATGTAGCACCGCAGCAGGCAGTGCAGGCCGAGGACGCCATTGCTTCGGGGCCCGCGCGCACGGCCGCCCAGTCGACACACGCGCTGGCCGAAGCTCCAGTAGCGCCGGCAGGGCGTCCGGCTGTCACGTCGTTGCCCGCGGAGACGCCGGCCGAGACGCGCGTCGTCCGGACAGAAGCGCCGCAGTCCGAAGAAGCGAACCAGGCTACCCAGCGGGGAGCTTCTTCAGCGCGGCCCGCATCGCTTTCGTCCGACGAGCCGCCGCCTTTCACCGACGACGATTTCGGCTGGTTCGACTCGGTGGCCGCGCCCGCCGCGCCGGACGACGCCGCGTCCTCGCGAGCCGGCGACGCCGTGCGCAGCGAGATCGCGACGCTCGACTGGGATGCGCTCGCCGAACGCGTGGCGTCGTGCACCCAATGCCGCCTATGCGAGAAGCGCACCAACACAGTGTTCGGCGTGGGCGATCGCGAGGCCGACTGGATGCTGATCGGCGAGGCGCCCGGCGAGAACGAGGACCGTCTTGGCGAGCCGTTCGTCGGGCAGGCGGGCAAGCTGCTCGACAACATGCTGCGCGCGCTCTCGCTCGCGCGCGGCGAGAACGTCTATATCGCGAACGTCATCAAATGCCGGCCGCCGGGCAACCGCAACCCGGAGCCCGACGAAGTGCTGCGCTGCGAGCCGTATCTGCAGCGCCAGGTGGCGCTCGTGAAGCCGAAAATCATCGTCGCGCTCGGCCGCTTCGCGGCGCAGAGCCTGCTCAAGACCGATGGCAGCATTGCGTCGCTGCGAGGTCGCGTTCACGAATACGAGGGCGTGCCCGTCATCGTCACCTGGCACCCCGCGTATCTGCTGCGCAGCCTGCAGGACAAGGCGAAGGCCTGGGCCGATCTCTGTCTCGCGCGCGACACCTGGCGTGCGTCGGGCGACAGGCGATGAACGTGGCGCGGCCCGACGACGCTTCTGGCGCAAGTGACGCCGGGAGCGATAGCGGGCCGCCACACAAAGCCGCGGGAGAAGACGGGTCCGCCACGCTCCCGATGCTTCGTATGCACGACGTCATCGAGGGTCTCGCGGATCCGTCTGTGCGCGATCTTGCGTGGCTGCTCTTCAGCGCCGATCTGTTGCGCGCGCAACCACCACTCGCCCCGCTGGCGCTGTGCTTCGCCGATGCCCATGAAGTGCGCGCCACGCTCGACTGGCTCGCGCAACTCGATCGCGACCCGGCGCGTTTGCACGCCACCCTCGCGGCCGCGCCGACAACCCGCCTCGGCCGTTATGCGGAAAACTTGCTCGGATGGTTCCTCGCGCACGGACCGGCAGCGCGGCTCGTCGCGCAGAATGTGCCGCTGCGGCGTGCGGGCGTGACGCTCGGTGAGTGCGATTTCCTCGTGCGGACGCGCGCCGGGGAGCGCCTGCATTGGGAACTGGCGGTGAAGTGCTACCTGTATGCAGGCCCGGGCAATAGCGAACGTGCGTCGCTCGCCGAATTCGTCGGGCCGAATCTGCGCGACCGTTTCGATCTCAAGCTATCGCATCTGCGCGACCATCAACTCCGGCTGACCACACATGAAGCGTTTGCGTCGCTTGGTTATGGCGGTCCGTGGCGTGCGCAGATGTTCGTGAAGGGTTGGCTCTTCTACCCGGCTGGAGCGATGGCGAGCGTGGAGGACGCCCCCGAGCTTGCCGCGGATCATGGGCGCGGCTGGTGGGTGACACGTTCGGCGTGGCCGGCGTTCGCCCAGCGCGAGGCGGCCGCTGGCTGGAGCGTTTTGCCGCGGCTCGCATGGCTGGCGCCACGCACGCTGACCGCTGAGCCACGCGGCCGGGAAGACAGCGTGGTCGCCGCGAGCACGGCCGTTGCGCCTCCCGCCGATCCCGCTACGTTGATCGCAGCGGTCGTCCGGCCACACGACCCCGTGCTGGTCGCAGCCTTCGAGGCCGACGGCGCGGGGGGTTACCGCGAACAGTCGCGCGGCTTCATCGTCCCTGACGACTGGCCCGCACGCGCCGCCGCATTTTCACGCCAATGACTTGCGCGTCAAACGACGCGCGAACGCTTGCTCACCACCAGCGCCAGAAGTGATGCACCGGCCCGACGCCACGACCGACGTCGAGCCGGTTGCTCGCCTCGAGCGCCGCCGTCAGATATTGCTTGGCATCGCCAACGGCCGGCGCGAGCGCGCCGCGTTGCGGCCACAAGGCGGCAATAGCGGAAGAGAGCGTGCAACCCGTGCCGTGCGTGTTCGTGACCGGCACGCGCGGTCCGCCGAGACGCAGCGTGCCGCCGGCTTCGATGAGCCAGTCGGGGCTGTCCTCGCCGCCGAGATGGCCGCCCTTCATCAGCACGGCCTGCGCACCGAGCGCGCGCAGCGCTTCGCCTTGCTCGACCATCGCGGCTTCGTCGGTCGCGGGCGCTACGCCGAGCAGCGCGGCGGCCTCGGGCAGATTCGGCGTGACGATGCCCGCGAGCGGCAACAAGTCCTCGCGCAGCGCGGCGACGGCTTCGGGCGTGAGCAGCGCGTGGTTGCTCTTCGAGATCATCACGGTGTCGAGCACGATGCGCTGCGGCTGGTGGCGACGCAGCGCACCGGCGACGGCGCGCACGATCGACGCGTTGGCGAGCATGCCGATCTTCACGGCGTCGATGCGGATATCGTCGAACACGGCGTCGAGCTGCGCGGTGACGAAGCCCGCGTCGGGCGCGTGGATCGCGGTGACGCCGCGCGTATTTTGCGCGGTCAACGCCGTGATGACGCTCGCGCCGTAGGTGCCGAGCGCCGAGAACGCCTTGAGGTCGGCCTGGATGCCCGCACCGCCGCCCGAGTCGGAGCCGGCGATCGTGAGAACGTTGAATATCGGTGAAGTCATGGCGGCGTCAGGTGCGCGTCGCGCGCGGCATCTCGCCGCGCGTGCACTGGAAAGAGTCGGTTCGGAGGCGCATGCCGGGTGATGCCCGGCCGCGCACGCCCATCAATGCCTGTGATTTTCGCCGATCAGCGCGACCGAGTCGAACGAGCGTTGATTCGCCTGATGGCGGCGCATCACGAGCCACATCATCAGGCAGACGAACGTGCCGAACAGCACGATCACGATGGTCACCGGCACGTCGAGCCAGACGAGCACGGCATAGAGGCACAGCATGACGAGCACGGAGAGATTCTCGTTGAAGTTCTGCACGGCGATGGAATGGCCGGCGGAGAGCAGCACGTGGCCGCGGTGCTGGAGCAGCGCGTTCATCGGCACGACGAAGAAGCCCGACAGTCCGCCCACGACCATGAGGAAGATGTAGGCGAAGACGAGATAGCCGGGAATGCGCATATGGCCGACATGCAGGCCCCAGTGCGGCGGAAAGAGGTTGCGCGTATAGAACGCCATCAGCATGACGGCGACGCCCATGATGATGCCGACCGGCAGCACCGAAAGCGACTTCTTGAGCGGGATGCGTGCCGCCGCGATCATGGCGCCGGCGGCGACGCCCACGGCCACGACGGCCTGGAGCACGGCGCCTTCGGAAAGCGACATGCCGAGCGAGACTTCGGCCCACTTGAGCACGATGAACTGCAGCGTTGCGCCCGCGCCCCAGAACAGCGTCGTGACCGCGAGCGAGATCTGGCCGAGCTTGTCGCGCCAGAGCGTGTTGAAGCAGTCAGCGAAGTCGCTGATGAGCCGGATAGGACCGTGCTGCTGGCGCGGATAGCGCGCGCCGGTGTCGGGAATACGCAGGTTGAAGAGGGCGGCGACCACATAGATCACCATGATGACGAGCATCGCGGCCTCGGCGGGCGTGTTGATCGCGGCCGGCGTATGGCGGATCACGTGCGAGGCGATGTGGGGGCTGATCAGCGCGCCGCCGAGCACGGTGCCGAGGATGATCGAGCCGACCGTCGTGCCCTCGATCCAGCCATTGGCGGCGACGAGGCGCTCAGGCGGCAGCAGCTCGGTCAGAATGCCGTACTTGGCGGGCGAATAGGCTGCCGCGCCGAAACCGACCACGCCATAGGCGAACAGAGGGTGGACGCCCGCAAGCATGATGGCGCAGCCCACGACCTTGATCGAGTTCGTGATGAACATCACGCGGCCCTTGGGGCGGGAATCTGCAAACGCGCCGACGAAGGCGGCAAGAACGACGTAGGAGAGGACGAAGAACAGCTTGAGCAGCGGCGTCATCCAGTTCGGGGCGTGTAGATCTTTGAGCAGTGCTATTGCAGCGATGAGGAGCGCATTGTCGGCCAACGACGAAAAAAACTGCGCGGCCATGATGGTGTAAAAGCCTTTTTTCATCTGATGCGATGCTTTCCTCGCTGCGGTCCGTCCGCCCCGGACGGGTGGGAGGCATCCGGGCTTATTACGTTCGAAATGGGTTGTGCGCAGGGCTTTATATCACGAAAATAGATGCATTCGGACTAGCACAATCCTTGAGCGCCCGTCAGGCGGGCTTGGCGGGCGTTGAAAACGTCCTGTAAGCTCCTGATTCGAAAGCGTCTTTGCGAAAAAATCTCCCATGCCGCGCCCCCTCTCAGCAACGATCCATACCGCCGCTCTCGCCAACAACCTCGCCGTCGTCCGCAAGTACGCGCCACATTCGAAAATCTGGGCCGTCGTGAAGGCCAACGCCTACGGGCATGGGCTTGCGCGCGCGTTTCCCGGTCTGCGGGCGACGGACGGTTTCGGTCTGCTCGACCTCGAAGAAGCCGTGAAGCTGCGCGAACTCGGCTGGGCGGGTCCGATCCTGCTGCTCGAAGGCTTTTTCCGGCCGACCGACATCGACGTGATCGACCGCTATACCCTCACGACCGTCGTGCACTGCGACGAGCAGATGCGCATGCTCGAAATGGCGCGCCTCTCGAAGCCGGTCAACATCCAGCTCAAGATGAATAGCGGCATGAACCGGCTCGGCTACACCCCCGAGAAGTATCGCGCCGCCTGGGAGCGGGCGCGCGCCTGCCCCGGCATCGGCCAGATCACGCTGATGACGCATTTCGCCGATGCCGACACGCCGCGCGGCGTGGGCGAGCAGATGGAGGCGTTCGAGCGCGGCGCGCTAGGCATTGCGGGCACGCGCAGCCTCGCCAATTCGGCCGCCACGCTCTGGCATCCTTCGACGCACTTTGACTGGGTGCGCCCCGGCATCATTCTTTATGGCGCTTCGCCTTCGGGCGTCGCCTCGGCGCTCCATGGCACGGGCCTGCAGCCGGCCATGACGCTCGCGTCCGAACTCATCGCAACGCAGCACGTCGCCGAAGGGCAGACGGTCGGCTACGGCTCGATCTTCACGGCGCGCAAGCCCATGCGCATCGGTGTCGTCGCGTGCGGGTATGCCGACGGCTATCCGCGCATCGCGCCTGAAGGCACGCCCGTCATCGTCGACGGCGTGCTCACGCACGTGGTGGGCCGCGTTTCCATGGACATGCTGACGGTCGACCTGACGCCGGTGCCCGGCGCGGGCGTGGGCGCGCGCGTGGAGCTGTGGGGCGCGAACCTGCCCATCGACGACGTTGCGAAGGCCTGCGGCACGATCGGCTACGAGCTGATGTGCGCGGTCGCGCAGCGCGTGCCGGTGCGAGCCGAATAACGCCATGGCGAAGAGCATGGCGAAGGTCAAGACGCTGTACACCTGCACCGAATGCGGCGGGCAGGCGCCGAAGTGGCAAGGGCAGTGCCCCGCTTGCGGTGCGTGGAACACCCTTGTGGAAGGCGTGGCGGAACAGACGGGCGGCCACCGTTATCAGTCCCTCGCGAAGAGCGCACCGGTGCGGCGCCTCGCGGATATCGAGGCGTCCGACGTGCCGCGCTTCACGACCGGCGTGGGCGAGTTCGACCGCGTGCTGGGTGGCGGTCTGGTGGCGGGCGGCGTAGTGTTGATCGGCGGCGATCCGGGTATCGGCAAGTCGACCCTGCTGCTGCAGTCGCTTGCGCAGATCGCGGCGGAGCGCCGCGCGCTGTACGTGAGCGGCGAGGAGTCGGCCGCGCAGATTGCGTTGCGCGCGCAACGGCTGGCGCTGCTCGATCCCGGCTCCATGGCGAGCGAGCTGCAGCTGCTCGCCGAGATCCAGCTCGAAAAGATCCAGGCGACCATCGAGGCCGAAAAGCCCGATGTCGCGGTGATCGACTCTATCCAGACGATCTATTCCGAAGCGCTGACATCCGCGCCCGGCTCAGTCGCCCAGGTGCGCGAATGTGCCGCGCAACTCACGCGCATCGCGAAGCAATCGGGCACGGCGATCATCATGGTCGGCCACGTGACGAAAGAGGGCAATCTGGCGGGGCCGCGCGTGCTGGAGCACATCGTCGACACCGTCCTGTATTTCGAAGGCGATACGCATTCGTCGTTCCGGCTCGTACGCGCGTTCAAGAACCGCTTTGGCGCGGTCAACGAACTGGGCGTGTTCGCGATGACCGAAAAAGGTCTGCGCGGTGTCGCGAATCCCTCGGCGCTCTTTCTCTCACAGCACGAGCAGAGCGTGCCGGGTTCATGCGTGCTCGTCACCCAGGAAGGCTCGCGGCCGCTGCTCGTCGAGGTGCAGGCGCTCGTCGATACCGCACATGTGCCCAATCCGCGCCGCCTCGCGGTCGGCCTCGAGCAAAACCGGCTCGCCATGCTGCTGGCGGTGCTGCATCGTCATGCGGGCATCGCGTGTTTCGACCAGGACGTGTTCCTCAACGCCGTGGGCGGCGTGAAGATCACGGAACCGGCCGCCGACCTGGCCTTGCTGCTCGCCATTCACTCGTCGATGCGTAACAAGGCGTTGCCCAAGGGTCTGATCGTTTTTGGCGAAGTGGGGCTCGCGGGCGAGATTCGACCCTCGCCGCGGGGCCAGGAGCGTCTGAAGGAGGCTGCGAAGCTCGGTTTTTCATGCGCCCTGATTCCCCGGGCCAATGCGCCCCGGCAGCCGATCGACGGCTTGCAGGTTATTGCGGTGGAGCGCATCGAGGAGGCGATCGATCGCGTGCGCGAACTCGATTGAACGCGTCGCGCGGGTGGGAGGCTCGTACTGTCGCGTAATGATTAGTAACAACCCCTGGCTGCGCTGTAACCATTTTAGAGGTCGTTTTCCCTATCCTTGGCGCGATGTTCAATCCCGTGCCGGCGGAAAGGATAGCGACTTGAAACAGACTGATACGTCCTGCGGCGATCGATCGATCGTCGTGCGCGGCTGCCGGGTCTCCGAGCCGCTCATGCAGCCTTGGGGCAGCGGTTGCCGCATCGTCGAGTGGATCGACGGCGACGGGCGCATTTCACGCCGTGTCGTGGCGGAAGACGTGACGGCGGCGGAGGTGCGCAGCACCATCGCGCACCATGTAGAAGGCCGCAAGTACGTGATGTACGACGACGAACGCGCGCCGCGGCAAACCTTGCCGCGGCGCTAGACC
>NZ_BBJJ01000092.1 GCF_000739815.1 Paraburkholderia mimosarum LMG 23256 = NBRC 106338 | reverse complement strand
TAGCGTAAGTACCAGCGAACGCACACAATGATGATCTCCCGATCAAAATGGCGTCCGCCGAACAACTTCTCCGGACTCTTCAGCTTGTTCATCGCGGCTCGTCGGTTCGTTTTGTTCCGACAACTCTAACCCATTAGCCGGCCCTATTTGCACCAGAGCCCCACTGAGATGCCTCGATGCGCCATCATTCTTCCAGGTTTCTCAGACTGAGCGGATAGGCCACATACCAGCGCACGCAAGTCAGGATCACATCAAGCGGGTAATGCAGGCGTTTGAGCACGCGAGCCACGGTCGGATTCAGCGTCTTCATGCAGCTTTCAGTCGTTCGTCTTGTTACGAACATCATAGCCGACTGGCCCTATTGCAACAAAACACAGTCACAAAACACAGTCACATCAAAACACAGTCACATCACGTCTAGCGGGTGATGCAACCGTTTGAGTACTTTTGCCACAGCCGGATTGAGCTTCTCGGTCATCGATCAAGTCACCCATTAAGGGCCGTCAGCATAGCAGACCGCCGTATTGCGACAGATCACCGCAGAGCAGAATTTTATGCGGTCGAGGTTTTGTACCTTCCGGATTTTCTCCTATGATCAATGCGGGCGCGGTACCTCACGCCGACGAGCCTAGAGTGTCCGTGTACGCGTCGTTTGCTCAACGCGTATTCGGCGGTCTGATTCACGAACGGAAGAGATTTAGGATTCCCGTTGCATTGAAAATCCCTGTGGCTGCTCGATGCCACCCGCAATTCGCGGGGCGACACGTAAACGCTGCGCCGCAATCGCACGTGTTATCGGATCGCCACAATTTGACCGGATTCACTCCGGGGACGAAGGAGCATTCAATGGGGCAAGCGAACCGATCCACTTTTGCGCGCGCATGGCCGGCAGTGGTTGCGCGCCTCATTGGGCTGTCGTCCGGTCGGCGTCGCCATAGTGTGATACGTAGCGCATCAGAGGACGTCGCGCAGGCGGAGCCTGTTTCCACACACTCGTCCCGGACGTGTCCTGAGGCGAATGCCACGTATCCCGATCATGACGGGCACGCGAGCTGGCTCGACGAGCGCTCGTTCTGCCTTTACGTACCGATCGTCGCAGGCAGTGGGGAAAGGGGACTCGCCGTATGGGCGGACCGGTTGCGTACGCTCGGTCTCGCTTCGGTCGTGACGACGGTCGGTGAATCGTTGCGTGACAGCGCGGACGTCCTCCATGCTGGTTGCGATGCGGGTTTGGCCGAACCCGAACCTTATCTCGAAGTCCTCGTCGGCGGCGAGACGGGCGCTTTTCTCTACTATCGCGGCGACGAGATCGAAGACGAACTCTCCGCCTTGCACGACGCGCTCGATCGTCGCAGTCATGCCAGCCGTCCACCATCCTGACAGGGCTTGTCGCCCGTATTTCACAGCGATGCACGCCGACATCTGTGGTGCCGCGTGCGCGCTTGTTTTCGATAGGGGGTTACACGATGTTGAATGCAGTCATTCCGAGTCAGGCGACCGTCTATCAGCAATGGGTACAGGGCCTGAGCGACTCGAACGAGGCGTTCCGCAGGCTCGCTGACGCGCAGTTGCGCATCAGCGCTCTTGCGATCGACGTTGGCGTCGCGTCGCTTGTGTCGTACCAGTCGGTGCTGCGCGTGGTGATCGACGAGAACGTCGTTGGCAGGCTGTTCGGCCAGCCGCTACGGCAGGCGATGACGGCTGCTGTCAAAATGGCAGCGTGCGGATCGGCGAACGACGGCGCCGTCGTCTCTCACGCGTCGAGGTAGGCTCGCGATGACGACCTTTCTGCAGCAGCGCATTCGTTCTTTCGGTCCGCGTCCGTGTCTCGTGTCGGCAGGTGAGACCGTCACCTATGATGCATTCGGCAAGCGGATCGATTTCTGGCACGGCGAACTCGACCGTTGGCGCGTGAGGCGCGGTGACACGGTGGCCGTGTGCGGTGACTATGCGCCTGATGTCTGCGCATTGCTGCTCGCACTCGCGTTTGCCGGAGCGATCATCGTGCCCATTGCGTCTGCCGGCGTGAAGCGCGACGAGTTTCTTGAGATTGCGGAGGTCGGCCTCGTCATCATGTTCGACGTGGCAGGTGCTCCCCGAGTTGAACGCCGGTCGATGCCCGTTACCGCGCATCCGCTGATCCGGCAGTTGCGCGCGGAAGGTGCCGCTGGCCTGATTCTCTTCAGTTCCGGCTCCACAGGCCGAAGCAAGGCTTCCCTGCTTGACTTTGACCGGATGGCAGCGAGGCTCGAACGGGCGAAGGGCCGCGCGTACATCACGCTTGTCTTTCTGATGCTCGATCACATCGGCGGCATCAACACGCTGCTGAACGTGCTGTGCCAGGGTGGGACGATTGTGACGCCGGCTAAGCGGACACCCGATGCGGTGTGCGAAGCGATCGCGCGCTACCGTGTCGAGTTGCTGCCGACCAGTCCGACGTTCATTAACATGATGCTGATTGGCGGTGTTGAGGCGCGCTACGACCTGTCGTCGCTGAGGCTCATTACATACGGCACTGAACCCATGCCCGAAACGACCCTTGCCGCGCTGCACGCCGCACTGCCCGGTGTGAAGCTGAAACAGACGTACGGACTGTCCGAGCTTGGCATCCTGCCAACGCAATCGAAAGGCGCGGGTTCGCTGTGGATGAAGCTCGGCACGGACGGGTTCGAACACAAGATCGTTGACGGCGTACTGTGGGTACGTTCCGCAACGGCGATGCTCGGCTACCTGAATGCCTCGTCGCCCTTCGATGAGCAAGGGTGGTTCAACACCCAGGATGTCGTGGAGACTGACGGCGAATATGTGCGCGTGCTCGGGCGCCGCTCGGAGATCATCAATGTTGGCGGCGAAAAGGTCTACCCGGGCGAAGTTGAGAGCACGCTGCTCGCTGCCGGTAACGTCCGCGACGTGACGGTGTCGGGCCGGCCCAATCCGGTGACCGGACACGTCGTCGTCGCGCGCGTATCCTTGATCGAGCCGGAGGCGCCGACGATGCTTGCCGCCCGGCTCCGGGATTTCTGCGCGGGCCGCCTCGAACGTTTCAAGGTGCCGGTCCATATCGATGTCGATGACGGCGTGCATCATAACGACAGGTTCAAGAAAGCCAGAGTGTCACGACCGACGGAGCAGCCCGTATGAGCGATGCAGACGACGTAGTTATCATCAGTGGAGGAAGCAGGGGCTTGGGGCTTGCGCTGGTGCGCACGTGCCTGAGCGCTGGCCGGCGGGTCGCGACCTTCAGCCGTGCGCGCACCGGCGACATCGACGATCTGATCGAACGCGACACGCACGCCGCGCGGTTTCACTGGCAAGCAGTTGACAGTACCGACAGCGCGGCGGTTTCGCATTTCGTTGCGGGCGTGGCGGACCGCTGGGGTGGCGTCAGCTCGCTTGTGAACAATGCAGGCGTGAGTCACGACGGGCTCCTGGCGCTGATGCGCGAGGATGCGATCGAACAGATGATCGCGGTCAATCTGACTGGCACGATCCTGCTCACGCAAAGCTGCACGAAGTGGATGCTCCGAGCGAACCGCGGCGCGATCGTGAACATTGCGTCGGTGAACGCGATTCGTGGCCACGCGGGGGTCGCCGTCTACAGCGCAACGAAGGCGGCGCTCGATGGCCTGACGCGCAGCCTTGCGCGCGAACTCGGTGCGTGCAACGTTCGTGTCAATTCGGTCGCGCCCGGTTACTTCGAAAGCGATATGGTGCAGCACCTCGACGAGAAGGCGCGTGCGCGGATTGCGCGACGCACCCCGCTCGGCCGGCTCGCCGATACGACCGACATCACAAACGTTGTCGAATTTCTGATATCTGATCGCGCCTCGTTCGTCACGGGGCAGACGGTCGCCGTGGACGGAGGCATCACATGCTGAATCAACGATTTGAGCGCCACGAGACCGAGCGGCTCGTCCATGGTGCCGTGAGCAAGATCATGAGCCAGCGCGGGCTGCCGGCGCGAGAACTGCGTGAGGACGACAGCCTGAATGCGACGCTCGGCCTGAGTTCGCTCGATCTCGCCCAGCTCGTGTTCGATCTGGAACTGACGTTCGGCGCCGATCCGTTCCAGACCCTCGTGCCGATCACGTCGGTCCAGACTGTCGGGCAGCTCGTTGGCGCTTATCTGCGGCTCTTCGACGACACGGTGCTGGCCGACCCGAATGACGAACTGGCCGATGCGCAGGCGGCAAGCGAGCGTCGCCGACAACGGCGGGGGGCGCGAGGATGACGGACGCGACCACGCACGCGCCCAACGACGGAACGAATACTTCTCCGTCGTCCTCCAGTCGTGGCATCGCGATCGTCGGGATCGGCTGCCGGTTGCCGGGGGCGAACGACTGGAAAGCGTACTGGCAGAATCTCATCGATGGTGTCGAGTCCATTCGTTTCTTCGATGATGCCGCGCTGCTGCGCGCGGGGGTCGACCCCGCGCAGCTCGCATCGCCCGGTTACGTGAAAGCGTCGCCCGTCATTGACGACTTTGACCGTTTCGACGCGGGCCTGTTCGAATATTCGCCACGCGAAGCACGCGTGATCGACCCGCAGCACCGCGTCTTTCTCGAAGTTGTCCACGATGCGCTCGAGGATGCCGGTTACTGGCCAGATACGTATGACGGCTCGATAGGGGTGTTCGCTGGCGCGGGCGGCGTGGTCAGCAGCTACTTCGCGTCGAACCCTGCGTTGCGCGGCTCGACGGGCGGCGTCGAGCACATCGGCAACGACAAGGATTTTCTCGCGACGCGTGTGTCGTACAAGCTGAACCTGACGGGGCCGAGTGTCACGGTGCAGACTGCATGCTCGACGTCACTCGTCGCGATCCATCTCGCATGCAGCAGCATCCTGAACGGTGAATGCGACATGGCGATCGCCGGGGCGTCGACCGTACGCGTGCCGCACATCGCCGGGTACACGGCGCGCCAGGGCGATATCCTGTCTCCGGACGGGCATTGCTGCGCGTTCGACGCGCGTGCGCAAGGCACGGTGTTTGGCAGCGGCGCGGGCGCGATCGTGCTCAAGCACATCGAAGACGCGCGTGCGGATGGCGATCACATCTATGCGGTGATCCGCGGCACGGCGATCAACAACGACGGTGCGTCGAAAGTGAGTTACACGGCGTCGAGCGTGAGCGGGCAGGCGAAGGCGATGCTCGACGCTTTCGCCTGCGCGGGCGTTGCGCCACGGGCAGTGGGCTACGTCGAGACGCACGGCACCGGCACGGTAGTCGGCGATCCGCTCGAAATCGATGCGCTGACAAAGGCGTTCCGGCGCCACACACAGGACAGCGCGTTCTGTGCGGTCGGTTCCGTGAAGACGAATATCGGACATCTCGAACAGGCGTCGGGGATCGCAAGCGTGATCAAGGTCGCGCTTGCACTCGATCGCGGGCAGATTCCACCGAGCCTGAACTTCGATACACCGAATCCCAGGATTGCGTTCCCGCAGACCCCGTTCTTCGTGAACACCGCGTTGCGCGACTGGCCGCGCGGCGCTGCGCCGCGGTTCGCGGCCGTCAATTCGCTCGGTCTTGGCGGCACAAATGCGTTCGCCGTGCTTGAGGAGGCACCCGTTCGGGCGCCGACGACGGTTGAGGACGACCGTCCGCTGCACGTGCTCACGCTGTCTGCCCGCTCCGAGCGCGCGCTCGGAGCGCTCGCGGACCGATGGCGCCAGTCTCTTGCGACGACAGACAAGCCGGTTGCCGACCTCTGCCATACCGCGAATACCGGGCGCCAGCCGTTCAACTGGCGGCTGACGGCGATCGGCGGCACAGCGGGCGAACTGGCGGCGCAACTCGCTGCGCCGCCGTCGGCGGAGCGCCTTGGCAAGCGCCCGCTTGCGTTCCTGTTTGCCGGGCAGGGCGCGCAGTACGCTGGGATGGCGGCCGCGCTGCATCGAACGCAGCCGGTATTCCGCGCTGCGCTTGACCGCTGCGACACATTGTTGCGCCCGCATCTCGGCAAGCCGCTGCTGTCGGTCCTGTACGGGGACGCGCGCTCAAAAGCGCGCATTGACCAGACCGCGTATGCGCAGCCAGCGCTCTTTGCAGTCGAATGGGCGCTTGCCGAGCTCTGGCGGTCGTGGGGCATCGTGCCGGACGCAGTGCTTGGGCACAGCGTTGGCGAATACGTGGCGGCCTGTGTGGCCGGCTGCTATGACCTCGAGACCGGCATTGCGCTGATCGCGGCCCGCGGCCGGCTGATGCAGGCGTTGCCGAAGGGCGGTGCGATGGCCGCGCTCTTCGCAGGGGGAGAGACGGTCGCGCAACTGCTTGACATTTGCGACCCGCAGGCAATTGGCATCGCTGCGTACAACGGGCCCGAGAACACGGTCGTGTCGGGTCGCGCAGAGGCCGTCGCCGAAGTGCTCGCGCGTGCGCAGCAGGCGGGCATCGGCGGGCGGGAGCTGAGCGTCTCGCATGCATTCCATTCGCCTTTGATGGCGCCTGCTGCGACTGGGCTCGAAGCGCTTGCGGGCAACTATCGCGCGGCTGCGCCGACGATCCCGCTCGTTGCGAACCTGACTGGCGCCTTCGCGGACGCTCCGCCGACACCCCGGTACTGGAGCGATCACGCGCTGCAGCCGGTGAGTTTCATTCGCGGTGTGCGCACGCTCGCACAGGCTGGCATTGTCGATTTCATCGAGGTTGGCCCCGGCACGACGCTCGTGTCGCTCGCGCAGCAGATTCTGGGCGATGGCGAAGCAGGCGAGCGGCGTTTCCTCGCCTCGATCGGACCCGACCGTGAATGGAGCGAGCTGACGGCGTCGCTTGCCGCGCTGTGGCGCAGCGGCACGCCAGTCGACTGGCGAGCGTTCGACGCACCGTACTCGCGGTGCCGCGTGTCCGCTCCGACCTGTGTGTTCGAGCGCGAGCGTTACTGGCTCGACGCGGGCCGCGGCGTGCCGGCGGGAAACATTGGTTTTGCGGTCGGTACCGCAACGGGACCCGGAGGCGATATTCCGGGCAGGCGTCTGCTCTCGCCGCTCGCCGCGTGGCAGTTCGCCGCGACCTACGACCTCGACACGGTACCGTGGCTCACCGATCACCGGATTTTCGGGATGGCAGTGCTACCGGTGACAGCGGGGCTGGTTGCCCTCGCGGTGGCCGGGAACGAGCGTTTTGCAGGCGCGCCCGTGTCGGTTGAATCTTTGACGTACGACGATGCGCTCGTTGTCCCCGATGACGGCGCGCGCGCCGTTCAGGTCGTTCTGCAAGGCGATGGGAGTGACATTGATGCCGAACTCGTCAGCCGCAGTGCGACTGACGACGCGTGGCGGCGCCACCTTCGCGCGCGCGTGTGTGCGCGTGCCGCACCACGCCTCGCGCCGATCGCGATGCCGTTACCCGCATCGGCAGACCTCGAAAGGATGGTGCCGATCGAGCCGTTGCGATACTACGAGGCGATCGCACCGCTCGGATTCGGCTACGGCCCGGGCTTTCGCGGCATCGTCGCATTGTGGCAGGGCGATGAGGAAGCGCTGGGCCGGGTGGAACTGCCCGCGCATCTCGAAGTGGCCGCGTATCCGCTGCATCCCGCTCTGCTTGACGCGTGCCTGCATATCTATCCCGCGCTCGTACCCGAGTACCGTAGCCTTACCGGCCTAGAACCGACGGCGGAAGGCACATGGTTGCCGATTTCAGTCGAACGGTTCGAGATCGAGCGCACGGGTGCCGGGCACGTATGGGTACGGGCGAAACGGCGCCCGGCGCAGGCGGACGTCGTCACACTGGATATTGAGATCTACGGCGATGACGGCGCTCCCGTCGCACTGCTCGGTGGACTGACGGTGAAACCGATCACGCGCACGCAGATTTCGCCGCAGGTCAACTCACGCAATCGCGCGCTGCATCGGCTCGAATGGATCGAGCGGCCCATGCAGCCGCTGCAGGACGCGCCTGCGGCCGGACCGTCGAACTGGCTGATCGTCACCAGTTCCGATCTCGGCATCGCCGACGCGCTCGACGCGCGGCTACGTGCACTCGGACACCATACGTCCGTGCTGCCGCTTCCGGAAAGCGGCACGGACGGCGACGTGCAGGCGTCGCTCGGCACCGCGCTGTCCGCGCACCCCGACGGGACCGGCTCCGTTGGTGTGGTGCTCCTGCATGGGCTCGGCGAGCGCGTGGACGAGGCCACCTCAGTCGACGCACTCGCCGCGGCCGAGCGCCGCTTCAGTGGCGGTACGCTTGCGCTCGTGCGTGCGCTCGCCGAAGCGAACATCGAGGCCACGCCACGCGTCTGGCTCGTCACGCGCGGCGCGCACGCCCCTGTGGCGCGCGCGCCCGGCGGCGATCCGCTGCAGTCGTCAGTCTGGGGCATCGGACGTGTTGCCGCGCTCGAATATCCCGAACTATGGGCCGGGATGATTGACATCGGCGGGAACGAAGACGCCTCAGCACTGGCAGCGGAGTTGTTCGCCGTTGACGGCGAAAATGAGGTCGCGTTGCGCGCGGGGCGCCGCTATGCCGTGCGCCTCGATCAGGATGACGAACCGGCGCCTGAACGGATTGTTCCGCCGTTCGATCCGGCCGCGACCTATCTCCTTACCGGAGGGCTGGGGGCGCTTGGTCTGAAGGTCGCGGACTGGCTCATCACCGCGCAGGGCGTCCGGCATCTGGTGTTGACGGCGCGTCGCGCCCCAGGCGAACAGGCCAGGGCGGTTCTCGAGCGTTGGGAAAAGCAGGGGGCGAGTGTGGTCGTCAGGCAGGCCGACATCACGCGCGAGGCGGATACGCATGCGCTGATCCGGCAGATCGGGGCCGAGCTACCGGCACTGAAGGGCGTGTTCCACTGTGCAGGCAATCTTGACGATGGCGTGCTAGCACAGATGGACTGGGACAGGTTCGCGGGAACGACCGGTCCCAAGGTGCTCGGTGGCTGGGCGCTGCACGTCGCGACGCGTGACCTGCCGCTCGATCATTTTGTGTTGTTCTCCTCCGTGCTGAGCGTGACGGGGGCGATGGGGCAGGCGAATTACGTCGCCGGTAATGCGTTTCTCGACGGTCTGACCGAATATCGGCGCCGGCTCGGTCTGCCGGCGCAGGCGATCAACTGGGGGCCGTGGGGCGGTGAGGGTCTTGCGACTGAGTCAGGAGAACGGGGCGCGGCAATCTGGCGCGCGCGCGGCACAGTGTACATTGAAACAGAAGAAGGGATCGCGCTGCTGCACGCGATTCTCGCGCGCGGGGTCCAGCAGAGCATCGTTTCGATCACTGAGTGGCCGCAATGGGCCGCGCAGTACCCCAGGCGCCCGCTCCTGCTTGAGCGGCTCGTGCGTGGTGCGCCAGCGCCTGCTGCCAGCGCCCTCTTCACGCGCGCCCAGGTGAACACGCGGCTGGGATCGGTGCCGGACCACGAACGGCGTGACGTGCTGCGCGACATCGTCGGTCAGATGGTCCGCGCCATCCTTGAAGTCAAGGGCGCTTTCGATTTGACACAGCCGCTTCGCGAGCTAGGTCTCGATTCGCTGATGGCGATCACACTGATCAACCAGCTCGATGCGGCCATTGGCGTGAGATTGCCAGCCGCAGCAATGCTCAAGGGGCCAAGTCTCGATCAGCTTGTCGACGAACTGCTATCGAAGGTCAAGGTTGAGAGCGACGACGCCGTACCCGAACAGATGGGGGCAGCGATGCCTGCGCTCGTACAGACCACCTTGAGCACGACGGCTTCGGCGCCTGTGCTGGCCGAACGATGGCTTGTCGGGATCCGGCCGAATCCCGACGCGCGTTACCGGTTGATCTGCTTTCCGTTCGCAGGTGGCGGTTCAGCCGTCTACCGCGCGTGGGCAGATGCGACAGGCTTGGATGCGGAGATCCTTGCGGTCGAGCCGCCCGGCCGGCTCTCGAGGATTAACGAGCCGCCCGTGAACCGGATCGACGCGTTCGTCGATGGTCTGCTCGCCGAGCTGCGTCCGCTGCTGGACCGGCCGGTCGCATTCTTCGGGCACTGTGTCGGCGGACTGACCATGTACGAAACGACGCGTGCACTGATCGAGCGCGAGGGCGTTACACCCGCACACCTGTTCGCATCGGGTGCGCGTCCGCCGCACCGCCTCATTGCCGATGCCGCGTTCGAGCGCAGGCTCGCGGCGACGCTTGTCGAACTGCGTGAATTCGATATTATCGCGCCGCTCTACCGGCAACCGGATGACGTCCTCGCGGAAGCGCTGCGCCACTTCCAGATCGAGGCGACCGAGCGGATGCTCGCGATTCCGGAGTTGCGCGAGCTCGTGCTGCCTGTCGTGCGGGCGGAGTTCGAGATGGCAAGCCGCTACGTGTTTGTGCCGTGTTCGCCGTGGTCCGTGCCGATCACCAGCTTTCGGGGCAAGGACGACATCTATGTGACGCACGAGGACGCGCTCGCGTGGCGCGATTTCACAACAGGTGAGTTCAACCTGTTTACACGCGACGGGGCGCATTTCGGCGTCGTCGACGATCGCGCGTTCATTCTGGATGCGATTTCGGACGCGCTTGCCGGGTGAACACCGATGACAATGATGCCCGTAATGACGACTCGGTGGTTCCCCTCGGCGACCCCGACGACGACAGCGCGGCTGTCGCTGTTCTGTTTTGCGCATGCCGGCGGTGGCGCGTCGGCGTTTCGCGGCTGGCGTCGCCTCCTCGAACCTGCGATCGATGTGTTCGCTGTCCAGTTGCCGGGGCGCGAGAGCCGGCTCGACGAGGTTCCGCATACTCGCATGGACCAGGCTGCAGACGAGGTCGCAGCGGCGATGCAGCCCTATCTTGGCCGACCGTTTGCGTTGTTCGGACACAGTATGGGGGCGGCGATCGCGTTCGAGGTGGCGATGCGGCTCACGTGCGCGCCCGTGCATCTGTTCGTGTCGTCGTGGCTGCTGCCTAAACCTGCGCCGCATCCGGGACGTTTCGTGAACCAGGTGACGGACACGGAGTTGCTCCAGGCGGTTTCGCGATACGGCGGCCTGCCCGACGGGCTGTTGCGCGACGCCGAATTCGCACAGGAATTCGTGCGCGTGTTGCGCGCCGACATGACGCTGCTCGATGCTTACCGGCCCGCCGTGGTGCAACTACGCTGTCCGGTGACCGTACTCGGCGGTGCAGACGACCCTGTTGTGCGTGCCGCCGAACTTGAACGCTGGAGGGGGTTCGAGCGCGTCGCGGCAGTGCGTGTCTTTCCGGGCGGCCATTTCTATCTGCGCGATTCGCAGTCGGCATTGCTCGACACGATTTCGCGGCAAATGCTTGGCTTGCCCGCCGACCTGCAATGAGCGGGGCTTCATGGTGACGCGGGAGGGGGAGCAAATGGACGACGATCTACAGTACCTGAAGGAAATGAAGCACCGGCTCCGGCGCATTCGCGAATATACACGGGAGGGCCGTCGCGCATTCATGGCGTCGAACATGATGCAGGACGCTGTCGTGCGCAACATTGAAATGATCGGCTACACATGGACCTGTCTCAGTCCAGAGTACCGGTTGAGGTTACCGGACTTTCCGTGGCGGCTGATCGGCGCGCGCGTCGACTACCTGATGCACCAGCGCAACCCGGAACGGTTGAGGAAGCTCGTCTGGCTCGCAGTGCGGCGTAGTGTGCCGGAACTGGAGCGGGCGATGCGCAAGCATGTTCCAGAGATCGATGGAATGCCCGTGGACCGCGGTGCATTGCCCGGCCCGCGTCCGGACCTGAAAGCCGTAGCGCAACGGGATGAACGGGCCGCATGACGGATCGGTCGCATCACCGTACCCTTGTGTAGCACGATGTCCAATCCGGACGCAGACGTAGGCGAAAGGAGGAGTCATGAACCTTGCCGGAAAAACGTTGTTTATGTCGGGGGGTAGTCGCGGCATCGGTCTCGCGATCGCGTTGCGCGCAGCCCGCGACGGTGCCAATGTTGCACTCGCCGCGAAAACCGCGACGCGACATCCCCATCTCGAAGGGACGATCTACACGGCTGCGAAAGTAATTGAGGACGCAGGTGGCCATGCGTTGCCTCTCGTCGCCGATATCCGCGACGAAGCGCGGGTGCAGGCAGTTGTCGATGAGACAGTTGCAGCGTTCGGCGGGATCGACATCGTGGTCAACAACGCGAGCGCGATTCGCCTGACCGGCACACTCGACACGCCTGTCAGTCGCTACGACCTGATGCATGGCGTGAACGGACGCGGCACGTTTGTCTGCGTACAGGCGTGCGTGCCGCACTTACGCAGGTCGTCAAATCCCCATATCCTCACACTGTCGCCACCGTTGTCGACGAACCCAAGGTGGTTTCGTGACTACCCGCCGTACCTGATCGCAAAGTACACGATGAGCCTGTTCACGCTCGCATTTGCGGCAGAATTCGCGGACCTTGGAATTGCCGTCAACTCGCTGTGGCCCAGAACGACGATTGCGACTGCGGCGGTGCGCAACGTGCTCGGTGGCGAGGACACGATCGCGGCGTCGCGCACGCCTGAAATCGTTGCCGACGCCGCGTACGCGATTCTCACGCAGCCGGCAGCCTCATGCACTGGCAGGTTTTTCATCGACGACGAGGTACTGCTTGCCGCAGGCGTGCGCGATTTCGCCCATTATGACATGCAGGCGGGCGCGCCCTTGCAGGCGGACTTCTTCGTCGATGCGTTGCCGGGCATGCGCTCTGCCGACATGTTCGCCAAACAGATCGCGTCGCCGTGACGTTTCACGGCGCGAACCACAAGACATGACAATGAGCACATCCCGATTCAAGGCACTGATGCTGAAGGAAACGGACAATGGCGTCATACCGTCAATCGAATGGCTGAACGTCGACAATCTGCCGGACGGCGATGTCGTCGTCGGCGTCCATTACTCAAGCGTCAACTAAAAGGACGCGATGGCGATTGCCAATCGCGGGACTATTCGTACGTTTCCAGCGATACCGGGCATCGATCTCGCCGGCGTTGTCGCGACGTCGGCCAGCCCCGGGCTCCA
>NZ_BBJJ01000093.1 GCF_000739815.1 Paraburkholderia mimosarum LMG 23256 = NBRC 106338 | reverse complement strand
GATATAGTCATGCGACGTTCTCCACATCCAGAATAACCGCACCTGTGCGCTGTCCGCTCTCGACCAGCTCGTGCGCGCGTGCGCAATCCCGAAGCGGCAGTACCTCATGGATTGGCACGTCGAGCGTCCCCAGCTCCAGAAGATGATTGATGCGCATAGCTGCGTCGGCTCGTTCCCCGGGTGTGAGCAAATAAACCAGCACGAACTGAAGCTCGATACCCTTGAACAGAAACTTGTAGAACGGTATCTCCGGCCGCATCACCCTGGCTGAGCCATAGGTCACCACTGTCGCGCGATCCGAGAGCAGATCGGCCAGAGACTGCACATTGGCGCCGAATTCGACTTCAACGGCGTGATCGATTAGTCGCCCTTTCGTCGCATCGAGCACGTCCGCAACGAAGGTGGGGCTCGTGTAGTCAACGAAGGCATCGGCACCAGCGCTGGTGATGCGTTGTTCATCAGCTGAGCCATGTCCGGATGCGACCACGAACGCGCCTGCCTGCCTGGCGAACTGCACGGCCAGCCGTCCGACTGTGCCGGCTCCGCCACTGATCAGGACGGTGCGCCCGGCCACGTCGCCGAAAGCTGTCGTGACGTGGCACGCCGTGAGGGCTGGAATGCCCAGTGCTGCGCCAACCAGGTAGGAGGCGTTGTCCGGGAGCGGGAAGACCAGCTTCTCGTCAATCGCAATGTACTGGGCAGCGGTGCCGGAAGCCCGTCGCCACTGGCCATTGCTTACCCAGACGCGGCTTCCAGGGGTGAGCCGGTTGCATCCAGGGCCACACTCGACAACGATCCCGGCACCGTCGCTGTGTGGAATGACGAACGCAAAGGCAAGGTCGCTCTTCCCGCCGCGAGCCCCCGCCCTCGCCTTGACGTCCGAGGGGTTGACGCCCGACGCATGGAGTTGCACAAGGACTTCCCCATGACCGGCGGACGGCATTGGACGCTCCCCGTTCACTAGCACCTCGCGTGCGGGTCCGACCCGCTCATACCAGACAGCTTGCATCGCGTTCTCCATTCATTTTCGTAACGAGGAAATCGTATCGCGGAGCCATCAATCTGAAGAATGCATAATACCGATCGCAGCTATCGTTATTGGAGATTGATGTGCGAGACCTTGACATAGACCTCGTCCGCTGCTTCGTTGCTGTCTCGGATGCGCGGAGCTTCACCGGTGCATCGAAGCGCCTTTGCAGATCGCAGTCCGCGATCAGCACGCGGGTTCAGCGGCTTGAAGATTTACTCGGGGTCGAGCTTTTTTCCCGCAACAGTCGCCAGGTCGAGCTAACTGCTGCCGGGGAACAGTTCCTCAACTACGCTGTCGGTCTGCTGCGTCTGAACGATGAGGCTGTCGGTATGGTTGGCCGCAGGAACCTCGAAGGGCGCCTGCGCCTGGGCATCGTCGAGTATCTTGTTCCTCACCGGCTGCCGGAACTGTTAGGCCGGATTCGTCGACTGCTCCCACGGGTTGAGCTGAGCGTCAGGGTAGCGCTTAGTGAGGCGTTGCTACGTGCGTTCGATGCCGGTGACCTTGATGTTGTTCTCGTAAAGGAGCAGGAGGGTCGCGGCTCACATCATCTGTTTCGCGAGGAAAGGATGCACTGGGTCGCGGCTCAACATCTGGACGTCCCACCACCCTTGGTTGACCTGTGCCTGCTGCCCGCTCCCTGCGCGTTCAGAGCTGCTGCCATCTCGGCGCTCAATTCGGGCACGATCCAATGGCGAGAAGCGCTGACTTTGAGTGGCGTCGTCGGTGTCCAGTCCCGCATCAAGGAGGGCCTTGGCATTTCGGTCCTTTGCGAATCCGCGCTGGACGACGGACTCGTTACCTTGCCGCAAGGCAATGGTGCCTGGCCCGAATTGCCGGGGATAAGGCTGGTGACCTATGAGCGAAGTCCTGATCCACTTGGTCGTGCGCTGATTGACCTTCTGAAGGAGTGAGTGCGGCTACCCGTGCGGGAGTGGCGGCAATTTCCGGGCGCCTTCGTTAAAATGCTCCGGGCTGCGCGCGCCCAGCACCGACGCAATGCTTGACCGCTATCGGTGCGCGCCGAGCCGGGGCCAAAAGAATCGGCGCATGCCCCGGCAAGAAGTTGTCCTGTTGCATATGCGAATGCAACCGCGACTGTATGGCGTTCCTCCTCGTCGTGCGGGATCACGCAGCCTGTCGCACACAGCAACAACCGGAAGCCCGGCGCAAATACGCAAAATGTCAATTGACCTTCTCTGTCTGGATGCCGACGACCCGCTGTGGCACGACACCCGTCATTTTTACGCCGCAGGCAGTCGTTCTTCTCAATGATGTCTCCGTTTGCTGATGAGCACACGCGCGAACTCGCCTCGAGGGTGTCATTTGCCGCAACCGCAAGCTCTCCGGGTATGGCGCGAAGTCCTTTACGCTCTCGATGATTGAAGCTGCAACCGAACTTTGCGGCGACGCACTGACCCGGGACATGAACCATGCTTGCGACAGGACGCGAGTTGCATAGTCATCCTGCGAATCTTCTCGATGGTGTTGAGGAAACCCTCTCGCAGATCGCCGGCCGCGTCCGGCTTAAGTCACCTGTTTCACGGGGTGGAGATTGTGAGCGACAAGGCCGCAGACACCTTTGCCCGTCTTCGCGCGATACGGTGCTTCCTTCAATCCGGTTGCTGTGCAACTTATCCGTTGCCGGCTGTTGAAAAATGATCGAGGGCAAGTTCTCAGGAGACCGTGGCCCCAGATGGCTTTGCCTGGAAATTATCCCCAGGCCACATTGTGCGGCGCCATCACAAAGTGATCATCATTTAAGCGCGCTCTGCTCCGATTCTTCGTTGAGAAGGCTGAGGGCGGCCATAGCCTGAGGTTTCCTCAAGCAAAGGGCTCTGATGTGCAAATAGGCGGCCTGCACATCCTCGATCATGCGTTGCATGCGGGTGCCGCTGGGTTGCACGGTCGCACTCACACGGCCAGTCTTCCTAGACAACGGGAAATCCTCGTCACTCCAGTCACGTTTGAGCGTCACGCGATAGAGAAAGCGCAGTGCATCGATCGTCGGGCTGCGACTGGCGGGTGCCAGTTTGCGCTCTTCGCGGAGATAGATTAGCCAGGGCCGGATCTCCTCGGGACTCAGCAGTTCGGGCGAACGGCGCAAGTGTCAGGCGAAACTGGATACCTAAATCAGATAGGACTTCTGGGTATTCTCTGCAAGGTTTCGGATCCGCATGTCATGCAGCATGCGTTGGCGCAGTGGCGTCGCGGCGAGCCTCCTGGAAGCAGTGGGTGGAATGCCCAACCGACGCGCCCGATCGATTTGCGGCTTAGCAAGGACCTTCGCATAAAGCTGCTCGATGTGATTCTGCAGCTCGCCGCGTCGTCCAGGACTGGAGACACTACGCCGCGCGCCAGGTCGCGAACGTTGAACAACTGGTCGTGCATGTTGGCCCGTTGCTCGCCGGCACATCACCGCTCACTGATCCGACCGCGAATCTCGAAACCTATCGCGACTTCGAAAGTACGGACGAGATCATCGGCGACTGGTGGCTTGAATCTTACGAACAGACGTTCAACCAGCCGGGACACGTGAAGCGGTCGCACCTGTGCGAACAGGTGCGGGAGCTTGGGCTGGAACAGGAGGAAGCCATCATGCTCGGCGGCAGGCTGTACCGCGATGCGATCGGTGGACGCTTTGTCGTAGATCAGATTACTTCGCGTCTGCCCGGCGCGGGAATCGTGTATCAGATACAGTGGCTCATGGAGCACTGGGGGCAGTTGCCATGACCGCATCCGAGCGCATCATCGAACGGCTGCGCGAGGCCGGCGTGTCGTTCAAGGCGAACGCCAATATTTCGACGTACCTGCTGGCTGGGGAAGTCGATGCAATTCAGGAAGAAGCTGAGAATCATGTGCGAGCGCTGCTCGAATCGCTCGTGATCAAGCCGGATCACAACACTATCGACACTGCGCGTCGCGAAAATGTACGTGCGCGAGGTATTTGCCGGTCGCTATGAGTCGCGCCTGAACGTGACGGACTTTCCGAACGTGCGGCGGCTCGACTGGTTGTACACGGTTGTACCGATCAGCGTGCGCTCGATGCGTTTTCACCACCTGTGCAGCGTCACGGGTCACGCGTGGATCGGTGTCACACCCCGTAAGCGGGTGATCGGCCTGTCCACGTTCAACCGCATCACCGAATGGGTGATGGCACGCCCACAAATTCAAGAGGAAGCAGTCATGCAGCTTGCCGACGAGATCGACGCATTGATCATGCCACAGGGATTCGGCGTGGTGACTCACGCCACGCAGTCCCGTATGACTGCGCGTGGTGTGCGCGAACATGACAGCACCATGACTACCAGTGTCATGCGCGGGCTGCTGCGGGAGAAGCCGGCCGCGCGCGACGAATTCATGCGTCTCATGCGCGGACAGGAGTTCTGACGATGATCCGGGCGACGCGCTATCACGATATTTCCTGCGGTCACCGCGTGGTGGGTCACGAGGGCAAGTGCGCCAACCTGCACGGCCATAACTACCGCGTCCATTTCACCTGCGAAGCTCCGGCGGTCGATACGCTCGGCCGTGTGATCGATTTTAGCGTGATCAAGCGACGGCTGTGCATGTGGCTTGAGGACGAGTGGGATCATCGCATGCTGATGTGGGCCGACGATCCGCTCCATGCTTACGTGCGGGATATCGATAGAAGCGTCGTTAAGGTGCCGTTCAATCCTACCGCCGAGAACATGGCCGAATACCTCGTTACCGTGGTGCGTCCGGAAGCGCTCGAAGGAACCAGTGTGCGACTCGTTGAAGTGACCGTTGAGGAGACGCGCAAGTGCAGCGCGACCTACAGCTTGTGAGTACGGGGTCAGTCGCGTACCGCGTCAACGAGACGTTGGAATCGTTGCAGGGCGAAGGCAGCTTCACCGGCACACCCGCCGTATTCATCCGCTTGCAAGGTGGCGACGTGGGTTCTCCATGGTGCACACCTAAACATGCCGCACGCGCATTGCCGCGGGCATGAATGCTCTTGCCGGTCTTCATATTTCGGAATATTAAATGCATGAAGGAATCACGGTGCGCGGGGCAGGATCCCCATGCAGCGCGGATAGTCGCACTACATTGGCATACATGTGTAAATGTCGGCGGGGCGTTGGAGTCGAACGATAAAGAATTTTGAACGTGCTGAAAGATGGTGCTTATGAACGTGGTCCAGGACTACCGTGATTGGAAGCTCGACATTGAGTCCGTGCCTGCTGCGGGAATGTACACAGCTAAGGCTACAATCTCGCGGACGCGTACAGACTGGGACGATGTGTACTTCAGCTACACATTCAAGGATCTCGGTCTGTCGGATACGCCAAAGGGTGCGATGCGGTGGGCCGCCGAATGGTTGCGCGGGTGGATCGATGAAAACGCATGAATCACAGCAAACGAGCCTTATCTATCAGTATAGACGGCACTGTAAGATCATCGATCGGAGAAAGCAGCGGTAGCACACTGTGCCGCCGCTCAGTAGGTCCATTGCCACCATTGAATTGGCACTCCGTTTGTGTTCAGAGAGTCTTGGTCAATTCTGCCGCAGGAGGTCTTGCAGTCGACGTTGGAAATACCTCGGCATCCATTGCGATGAATGGAACGTTTGTCGCCGCAGAAACAATCGGCAAGCCAAGAAAGGTCGATTTCATATTCGAGGAAAACGGTTCGTCATCGAAGCTTGGCTGCACGGGAGTTCCACTGGCGCAAAAGCTGGCCGATGCGCTCAAGCAGATTCGCGATCTGCAACGGATGCTCGGCAAAAGTGGTATGGACGGCTCCTCATCGCATAATTGAGGTCTCATCGGCTCTGTCAGGTTGACGCAGGAGCGAGGGTAGAATGAAGCGATGAAGAAAGAAAGTCGCTTTATCACGGTCACCGCTTCCCTTCCATCGTCATCAGCTGCGCGGTTCGTTGGTTCCGGTTCAGCCTGAGCCTGCGCGATATCGAGGAGTTGTTGCTCGAGCATGGTGTCGTCGTCACGTACGAGACAATCCGTTTCTGGTGCGACAAGTTCGGCGCTGGATTCGCCCAACGTGCAAAGGCGTCGGGTCCTGGTGAAAATAGGTAAGCGGGTTGAGAAAGTTCATATAGGTAGGAAGGCTTATCGATCAAACAGGACCGCATTCCATACGGCGGGCGCAGCGGCCTCCTTGAGGCCGAGCTTCGCGAGATCGAACTGCCCATTGCAAATGCGATGCGTCAACTCGATTCCTGAAATCGTGGTCGCGGCGCTCCCGAATCGCTTGAAACCAGGCATCATGTTCGTTCTGGACTTGATGTGGCGATGGCCTTGCTCGATCACGTTGTTCAGATATTTTGAGGAGCGGACCTTCGTGTCTTCAGCCAGCAGACCATCGGTCTTCATTTCGCGCACCGCGCGGTGTGATGCGGCATAGCCGTCGAGCGTGATGGTCTGCGGTGGCTGGCCCTGACGCTTGATGGCCTTGCTGAAAAGAGATTTGGCCGCAGCCACGTCGCGTCGGACTCTGAGCATGAAGTCCACCGTCTGCCCAGCCCGATCCACTGCCCGGTACAGGTAGACCCACCTGCCGCGAATCTTCCGGCTTCAGGTAGGTCTCATCGGTACGCG
>NZ_BBJJ01000094.1 GCF_000739815.1 Paraburkholderia mimosarum LMG 23256 = NBRC 106338 | reverse complement strand
TCTCAAGCTGCCGATGCTCGGCCGATGAGCCCGGTGACGCCGCCGCGACTGCGCGGCGGCGTCACGCTCATTGCGTTCCTTCAGAGGGTTTCGGGCAGCCGGCGTAAGTCGTTGTCTGCGCGACAGACCGCCACCTCGGTGTCGTCCGCCCCCTCGCTGATGCACGGTTACCCCGCGGCGCTGTCGAAGTAGAGGCCCTCGCCCGGCGACAGCCCGAAGACCGTACCGTTTTCAAAATGCAAATCCCGCCTCCCTTACAGTGGGAAGAGAAAGTCCTCGCCGCCCTGGCGCAGGTAATCGGGAAAAGCGTCCGACGCGCGGGCATGAATGACGCCCGCGCGTCGGCTTCTTGCGCTTGCCCGTGAGGTCGCTGGCGCTCGCTCGCCGCCGCGCAGGCGCCGGAAGCGGCGTTTTCGGCTATCCTGAAACTGTGTCGCGTGTCTGGGCATCCCACTCCGGCGCTGACTTCCATCCATGGTCCCTCTCATCAACAACCCAGCCAGCAGCGATGCTGCGGGTCTTTCGGCGGCATGAACATGAGCAACGACATCCAGCGACTGCAGACCAGCGCGCGCATGAGCCAGGTGGTGATCGCCAATGGCGCGGTGTGCCGCGCGGCGATCGAAGTGCAGGCCACCGCGCTTGCCTGAGCGCGGTTGAAACGAGGACATCAGACGATGAATTTCGATTCGGTCGTGCTTGGCGGGGGTATCGTCGGCGTATCGGTGGCATTGCAGTTGCAGCGGCGCGGGCTTGCGGTCGCGCTCGTCGACCGCAAGGCGCCCGGCAATGAAACATCGCACGGCAACGCTGGACTGATTCAGCGCGAGGGGGTCTACCCCTACGCTTTTCCGCGCGATCTTGCCACGCTCTTGCGCTACGCGCTCAATCGCTCGACCGACGTGCGCTATCACCCGGCGGCGATGCCGGGCATGCTGCCTTTTCTGTACCGCTACTGGCACCATTCGCGCGCCGACCGGCACGCCGCGATTGCGCGCGCCTATGCCACGCTGATCGAGCATTGCGTCACGGAGCATCGCGCGCTGATCGAGGCAGCGGGCGCACAGGCGCTGTTGCGCACCAACGGATGGATGAAGGTGTTTCGCAGCGCGGCCGCCATGGATGCCACGCTTGCCGATGCCCAGCGCTGGCAGCGCGAGTACGGCGTTCACCATGAGGCGCTGGACGCCGCCGCGCTGCGCGCTGCCGAGCCCGCATTGAGCCACACGCTGGTGGGCGGCGTGCGCTACACCGATTCCGATTCCGTTAGCGATCCGAACGGTCTCGTGACAGCCTATGTGCGGCTCTTCGAGCAGCTTGGCGGGCGCGTGCTGATTGGCGACGCTTCGACGCTCGAACCCTCGTGGCGAGTCATGACCCAGGACGGCCCCGTGCTGGCGAAGTCGGCGGTGATCGCCATGGGGCCGTGGTCGGGCGATCTCACGGTGCGGCTCGGCTACGACTTGCCGCTCGCGGTGAAGCGCGGCTATCACATGCACTACGCGGCAACGAATGGCGCGAAGCTGAACCAGCCGGTTCTCGACGCGGAAGCGGGCTTCCTGATCACGCCGATGGTGCGCGGCATTCGCCTGACGACGGGCGTCGAACTCGGCTTTCGTGATTCGCCCAAAACGCCGGTCCAGCTCGAAGCGGTCGAGCCGCTCGCGCGCGGCATTTTCCCGCTCGGCGAGCGGCTCGATGCCGAGCCCTGGCTGGGCCGCCGTCCCTGCACGCCCGACATGATGCCGGTCATCGGGCCCGCGCCCAGGCACGACGGCCTCTGGTTCGCGTTCGGCCATGCGCACCATGGGCTCACGCTCGGACCCATCACGGGCCGTCTGATCGCGGAGATGATGACGGGCGCCCCTACGGTGGTGGACCCCCGGCCATTCCGGGCCGGGCGGTTCTGACGCGGCGCGCCTCGGCGCGTCCGCTCAGAACCGGTAGTAGAGGCCCGCGAAAGCGGTAAGCTCGCGGCGGGACTCGGTGATCGGGCTGCCGGCCGCGTAGTGCTGAAGGCGTCCGAGTGTGGTGTTCACCGAGCCGACCCAGTGCTTCGAAAAGTCGTGCGTCACGTAGAAGGTCATGTGCACGTCGCGTATGCCCGCGCCGGTCGAGTAGGCCGGCAAGCCGGATGCGGCGCTCTGCTCGGGCGTCACGCCGAAGAGCGTGTGCGTGTAGACGGCGTTGGCCCACGTGAGGCCGGGCCCCACCGAGAACAGCCACCCCGTCAGCGGCAGCGAGGCATAGAGATCCGCGCTGGCCGTCGTCCCCTGGCCATGGCCGCTGATGTCCTGATAGACGGCCACGGCGCCCGTGAACGCCCACAGCGTGTAGTCGGCGAAGAGGCGCAGCTTCGGGCCGTCGTCGACGTTGCTCAGGCCGTGCAGATGCGGGTCGTCCGAGACGGTGCGAGACTGGAAGTCGAAGCTCAGCGACGCGCCCACGTGGTAGTTCTCCGCGGCGATCACGTTCACACCCAGCACGTCCGGCCCCTGCGAGAAGATGCGGTCGCGGTACGAAATGTCGAGCGCCGGAAACGGATAGACCTTCATGTGGCGCGCGCCCGGATACTCCGGCGCGAAATAAGCGCCGGGGCCGATGGAGACTTTCCACGGCGAGTCGGTCCCGCCGGTATCCGCCCACGCGTGCGGGGCAACGGCCAGAGCGGCGAGGCAAGCCAGGCCTTTCATTGCTTCTGACAACTTCACGTATTTTTTCTTCCCACTGCCGCCAGTTGACGCAAGCGCCGGGCGAGGGCCTTCGAGACGACCGGCTGGCCCGCCGTGTCGTGCGCCCCCCGCGCGGCTTCGCTCTCGCGCAGGAACAGTACCGTTTCGCGCGCAACGATTTCGCGCTCGTTGTCCGAGGTGATCATGTGATAAGAATCGTCTAGCCACAGCGTGCGCAGGAAGTTCGAGCCGATGCGGTCGATCACGTGGCGCGGATTGCGCGGGCTCGATGTCTCGTCGTCGATGGCGTGAATGATGAGCGTATCGTTCTCGATCGCGGCGACATCCTTGCGCGCCGCGCGCGACAGTCGCAGCGCCTGATGCAGCGCCGGCAGGGCAATTGTCGAAGGGCCGACCTCGCTGAAGTCGCTGCGCTGCATCGCTCGGGCGATCTTCTTGCGCAGCGCTTCGTTTCGCACACCGAATGGTTCGGCTTCGCGGTAACGATAGCGGTGCCGCAGCGGCGTGAAGTACGCCCAGTCGAGGAGAAAGCGATACCACGGGATCGCCCAGCCGTCGTAGGCGAGCGTGAGCGAGAGCAGGACGAGCGACTGCGCGGCGGGCCGCTCGCGGATCAGACGCAGCGCGAGCGCGCCGCCGATCGACAGACCGCAGATCGAGACGCGCTCGTAGCGAGCCGCCAGGGCATCGAATTCGCGCACGGCGTTCTCGACCCATTGTTCCATGGGCAGTACGCCCGAGCCCGCGCTATAGCCTTCGATGATGGGGGCGCAAACGGTGAACCCTTCGCCTTGCAGGTAGCGCGCGAGATATCGCAGCTCGAGCGGCGAACTGGAGAGGCCGTGAAGCATCAGGACGGCGTGGCCGTCGCCTTCGCAGAAAAAACGCGTGGACTGTGCGGCCAGCGGCTCCACGGCAGGGCGTTCCATGTCGACGGTCGCCATGTCAGTCCTCGGTGCGCAGCACGAGAAAATCGCCCGCGTGCGTGGTGAAGCGCTCGCAGTTGCAGTTCGCATGCCGGTATTCGCGTTTGTGCTGCTCGCTGCGCAGGCGCACGCGGTGATGGCCCGGCGACAACGCGTGGGTCAGGCGCTGAACGTCTTCGGGATGGAGCGCGTCGAAGAGCGGGCCAGGCGCGACTTGAGCGGCGGCCGGCAGCCCATGCGCGGTGCTTTGTCCCGCGCTTGCGCGCTGCGCGGCGTTGCGCTCCAGCCCCTTGATGAGGATGAAGCCGTCATGATGCTGCGCGAGATGACGCAACAGGCGATGCGTTTCGTCGAAGGCGCGGCGCGCGAGCGCGCGCTCGTTGTCGTGCCGGAGCAGCATTTCGTAGCGCGACTGCGCAACGGAGGCGATTAGCTGCGCGCGAAACTGTTCGCGGCGCAGGCGCTCGATCAGCAGGATCACGATAACCGTGACGAGCGGGTAGGAGACGAGCAGTATCACGTCGCGGGCGTCGACGTACGTGATGAGATCGTAAGGGGGCACGAACATAAAGTCGGCAATGCCGAGACCCAGCACCATGACGGTCATGGCCGGCCCGAGGCCGAGGAAGTATTCGACCAGCGAAGCGGCGATACAGAATGTCGTGGCCGGCATCATCGGGCCAAGCAGGGGGTGCAGTGCAAGGCGGACGACGCTCGCGAGCGCGAGCGCGCCGGCAGCGAGACACCACCGGCGTGGGCCTCTCGGCGCCCAGTGGCGGGCGTTACGGACTTTCATGGTCTCCCGGGCTGCCCGCGTGATGGCGGGCCATAGCGTGTCGCTCGCATCGGCGAGGACGGATCGCTTGATTGTGTGTAGTAAGGTATTCGACAGGAACGATGGGCGCAGTCGTGGACCTCGCAACTCATCGTATTCGGGCACTACTTTCTACGTCGTACGCCCGTGCGGATATTACCACTGTTTACAGGCCGTGACTGAGCGACGCAAAGCCGGGAAATGCGTTGCCGGATTCACTCTACATCGGCTCGGCATTGGCCAGTAACCTGGCAGAACTTAGGAATTGCGGGAATCGAGCTGTTGCCCGGGATGGTCGCCGAAAGCGCGGTAAGTCAACCGAAATGCCAGGCAGAACAGAATTGAAAGAAACGGCGGCACTTGAGGCTGTTGCTGACTGGCCTCGCGTTTATGCTTTTTTACTTGCGTGGCCGTGTCCACGCCCAATACAATCCGCCCCGTTATAGCAAAGGGGTCGTCCGTGGACGCCTGTTCCAGTAGTGGAAGTCCGATGCCGGCCGTCGCCGGCAGCCCATTCGCGAGATAGCCACCGCTGGTTCGCTCCTACGCCGCTAACTCGCTTACGCCGGGTTAGCACGCTTCTTTACCGACTGGTCGCCGCCGTTCTTGTGACCCGTCTCTCGGCAGCACGCTTCCTCTATTCGCTTGCCATTTCATTTGCAGTTCGCAGGCCTGCGTGCTGGAATGGCTGCGTTTTCGCATACGGTCCGCTCAAAGCGGCCAACGCGCAGGGATCATCCGCCTTGCCTTGATCTGCGCGCCGGACATAGTTTCATCAAGCTTCGCAGGCATGCTGTGCGTTCAAAGGCGGACCTGTCCGCAACTTCTTACAGCCCGACAAATACGATGAAGAAGATCCTCAGGAGCAGGCTGCCCGGCGCGGGCTGGCCGATCGCGCTGAGCGCGGTTCTCTCCCTGGGCCTTGTGGCCGCCGCTTTCGCACAGACCAGCGGAGAAAGCGCATCCGCTGAACCGGCTGCGCAATCCGGCGCAGGCGAGCCGCAAGCGGCGGCCGCCGACCAAAGCGCAGCGGCACCCACGGGCCTCTGGGAACGCTCGAACCTCCTGGGCGACATGGGCGGCCTGCGGCCCTGGCTTGGCCAGTACGGCGTGACCTTCGGCTTGCAGGAAACCAGCGAATACATGGGCAACGTCTCGGGCGGCACCGCACGCGGCGGCGCCTGGCAAGGGGTGACGGAGTTCAGTCTCGGCATGGATACGCAGAAGGCGTTCGGGCTGCCGGGCGGCATCTTCAACGTCTCCGGTTTCCAGATCCACGGCACGAGCCTGACTTCCCGGAATCTGCAGACCTTGCAGGCCGCCAGCGGTATCGAAGCCGAAGCCTCGACCCGCTTGTGGGAACTGTGGTACCAGCAGACGCTGCCCGGCGGCAAGGTCGACGTCAAGGTCGGTCAGCAGAGCCTCGACCAGGAATTCATGGGCAGCCAGTACGCGGGCGCATTCATGAACGCGACGTTCGGCTGGCCGGTCCTGCCGTCCACCGATATGCCTGCGGGCGGCCCCGCTTACCCGCTGTCCTCGCTCGGCGTGCGCGTGCGCGCCACGCCCACGGACGCGATCACCGTGCTTGGCGGCGTATTCGACGGCAACCCGGCGCCGGGCCAGGGCGACCCGCAAAAGCTCAACGCCAGCGGCACGAATTTCAACCTGGGCAACGGCGCGCTCGTCATCGGCGAAATTCAGTACGCCATCAATCAACCGCCGGCCGATGGTTCGGATGCCAAACCAGGGGGATTGCCGGGCACCTACAAGCTGGGCTTCTGGTACAACAGCAACCGGTTCATCGATCCCGCAACGGGCAACACGGGCGTGGGCGGCGGCCCGGATAGTCATCACGGCAACTACAGCATCTATGCCGTGGCGGACCAGATGGTGTGGCGGCCGAGCGCCGACAGCCCGCAGTCCGTGGGGGTGTTCGCGCGCATCATGGGTGCGCCGGGCGACCGCAACCTGGTGGACCTCGGCGTGAATGCAGGCGTGACGCTCAAGGCGCCGTTCAAGGGCCGCGACAACGATGTGGCGGGTCTCGCAGTGGGCTATGCGCACATCGGGTCGCATGCACAGGATTTCGCGAGCGCCCAGGGCGCCACGACACCGGGGTATCCGTCGCGCAGCGCGGAGACCGTTCTCGAAGCGACGTATCAGTATCAGGTCGCACCGTGGTGGCAATTGCAGGCGGACTTCCAGTACTTCTTCCGGCCTGCTGGCGGCATTCCGGACCCGCAAAATCCGTCGCGGCGCATCGGCGATGAAGCGGTGCTCGGCTTGCGCACGACGATCGTCTTCTGAGGGGGACGTGTGCCGCCTGCCGCCGGTCCGGCGGCGGCGGCATGACGCGGGGCGGTGTTATTTGCCTCTAGTTGCGGGCGAAAGACGAGGGAAGACCCCGATTGGTCGTACTCGTGGTTGATCTAGACTCCAGGTGCGCGTGCCGCACCGCCATGGGATGCGGCCCCGTTCCTAAATGCAGATTTCGTTCCATGAAGCATCCGATCGAGAGGTGGCTTCTGGGTGTCTTGCTGGTGGCGCTCGCCGGCGCCTCGGCGGCCGAACCCGTCAAGCCAGGACACGTCCAGCAGCACCCTCAGCAACACATCCCGAAACACGCCAGGGGCCACGCCCCCAGTCACCCCGTCGCGGCCGCACCGACGCCGACGGCGCCCTCACTCGCTTTGCCGGCGCTCTCCAAGCGCTACGAATACCAGTCGCCGTTCGAGAAGGAGTATGCCGCCCACCTGGCGAAAACCACAGGCGCGACGCCCGCCGCTCCGGACGGCACCGATGGCGTTCCGGATGCCGCGCCCAACGGCCCACGCGCGCCGGGCGGACAGGTCGACAGCAACGGCATCCCGAACCAGGCGCTCCACCCGCAAACGCCGCCGCTCGTCACCCTCGGCGAATGGGATCTTTCGGCCGACGCCCATCTGCCGTTGACGCGCTCGCATGACACGGGCGCCGCCATCAGCGCGAGACACGGGTTCTGAGCGCCGAGGCTTCCGACGCATCGACCGCGCGTTCGGCGCTTCGGCATCGATGGTGATGCTGAGCGGCCGGGCTTGATCGTTCGACTGCCAGCGCAACGACTTATCGGTGCGCTGGCGACGCTATCGACATGCAGCGCTTCTTCCGGCAGGCGGCAAGCGATTCGCCGAAAAACGGCCCAAAACGGTAATTCGACCTCCCCATCGATCCGGCTTGCATCGAACCGTGAACCGGGGAAGGCCGCCGCGTGCAGTCCGGGCGCAAGCCGGGCGCAGCGTCGCGCCTTACCGTTTCACAGCAATCGGTAAGGCGTTGCGTTTGTCGCGCGCTGCTCGCGGGAATGCGCAGCGTTCGCGCCGGTATGCTGGGACGCTCACATACCGGTAAAGAATCCTCCCTGGGCCACGCACCATGTCACAACGACGTTCTTCCTGTTCGCGCACTGGGTCGGCTCGTGCTCACCGTGCTGCTGGCTTGCGCATCGCTGATGCAGGGTTGCGCAACCACCGCGGAAAATATCGCCCTCGGTTTCGGGCTCGGCTCCGTTGGCACCGTGTCGGCGCTGGGCTGCCTGCTCGCATGCCAGATGAACGACGCGCGGTGGTGACCGGCGCCCGGTCGTCTCGCCGTCTCAGTAGTAGATCCACCGCCCATACTGCGGCGACCAGTACACCCAGCGTGCCGGCGGCTGCTGATACTGCGCGCCCCACGGTGCGGGCTGCGCGTAGTAGGCGGGCCGGGGCGGCGCGTAGGCGGGCTGCTGCTGGGGATACGGCTGCTGGGCGTATTGTTGCGCGGACTGCTGGCCGTACGCCGGCTGCTGCTGGGCGTAGGCGGGCTGCTGCTGCTGCGGATACGCAGGCGGCTGCTGTTGCGCATATCCATAAGGCGGCGGTGGCGGACGCGAGGCGACGGGCGGCGGCGCATATTGTTGCTGGCTCCGCGGCTGAGCGGGTTGGGAGTAGGGATGTGCGTAACCGGTGCCCTGCGTCGAATAGATCTGCGCCGAGCGCGGCGGCTCCGCTTCGTCCACGGCTTCGTCGCCGGCTAGCGACTCTGGCGGCGCCACGTCGTCGGGCGACGTCGCCGCGACGGGTTGGTGGTTGGCCTGCGCGTACGCATGGGGCTGCGGTTGCCGGGGGGCTTGCGCGGGTGCTGCGTTGGCATGGGTGCCGGCCGCGGCGGCAACCTTCGCGTGCGCGCCTGGCTGTTGGGGAGCAGGCGCGGCCGGCTCCGCTTGAGCCGCGACGGTGGAGTCCTGCACGTCTTGCGCCTCTTGTGCGTCCTGGGCTTTTTCTCCGCTTTGCCCGCTTTGTCCGTCGCCCAGCGGCTTGACCACGACGGGCACCGTCATGACCGTCGAGACCTCGCCCGCGTCGCTGTATGTATGCTTGATGTCGAGGATCGGTTTTTGCGCCGTCGTCTTCTTCACCGGCGCCGCCTCGGGAGCCGCAGCAGCGGCCGTCGTGTGCGCCATCTCCTCCCTTGCGGCCTTGTAACCCCGGTCGTAGGCCGCCTGGACTTCGCGGTCCTGCGCCGTGGCGTCTTCTTCCTTGCTATAGGCGTGGGACGCTGCGGAGAATCCGCAGCCCACAGCCAGCAAAGCGATGGCCGTTGCGTGCCTTGCGTTCGTGTCCATGAGGGCACCTGTATTTTGTTTCTCGATGATGTCATCGTACACCGCGCTTGTTGACATTCAAGCAGCGGGAAAACGCCTGGGTATGCCGCCGAACGCAAGCGCTCAAAAAGGTCGACGCTTGCGTCGTCAACCACTGCCGGAACGTCTCCTGGGGGCGCTGGGTGTCGCCGCAGAGGCACGCGTACGGTGGGTCCAAAACCCATGGCGAACCGATTTGTGCAAGCGCAGCAGAGCGTGCAACCGACGACCATAACTGGGACGGCAAGGCCTGCCTGACACCCGCGCAGATCGCAACCGGAGCGGGCACGATGAACCGCGGGTTGCTGAGGGCGCGCACGACGCAGCCCCAAACGCCGACCGATCCCTGCACGGCCGCGCCAGGCGCCGGGTGCCGCGGCGTCGAGAACCAGCTGTATCGCGTGGAGATCAACACGGGCAGCAACGATCCGGCCGGCAACGCGCCGAGCTTCAAGTGGTCGCGTGACAATGGATCGGTCGTCTTCCCGGTGCTCGGGCTGAGCGTGTCCGGCACGACCACGACGGTGAGGCTCGCGAACCTCGGTCGCGACGAGCACTTCGGGCTCGCAGAAGGCGACTATGTCGAGATTCAGGACGATGCGACCGTCCTGAACCAGTTGCCGGGCCAGATGCTGCAGGTCCAGTCGATCGACACCGGCTCGCTGTCGGTCGTGCTGGCGGGCGCGCCGGCGTCGAGCGCGGGCAGCCAGCCGCAACTGCATCCGCTGATGCGCCGCTGGGACGACCAGGCCGGCGACCCGGCGCAAGGCGGCCTAACGCTCGGGAAGGACGGCGCCGCAGAGCTGAGCACCGGCACGCTTGCGCAAGGCGCCAGCGCGTGGCTGACGCTGGAGGACGGCATCCAGATCCTGTTCGAAGGCGACAGTCACGTGACCTGGCGATGCGGAGACTACTGGCTGATTCCGGCGCACGTCGCGACCGGCGACGTCATCTGGCCGCAGGAAACGGTGATCGATGCGCAGGGCAACAGCGTGACGAACGCGGCCGCGTTGCCGCCCGATGGCGTGACCCATCACTATGCGCCGCTCGCGATCCAGACCGGCAATGCGCAGACCCCGTTCACCTTCTGCATGACGGTGAAGACGCTTTAGCGTTCCCATGGCTTCGTGCAAAGGCCGATGCCGGGCCGCGTGATGGCTAATGGAGATTCGCCTGGAAAAACGCGAGGATGCTCGCGTCGAACTGCTTGTGGAAGGCCGCTCGATCGAAGCCGTTCGGGTCGACGCAGATTGCCGGCACATCCTTTTTCATGCGCGCGGAGCATGGCGCAAGAAAGGCGAAATGCGCCGCGTTGCGAACGAGGTGATAGTCGGGCATGCGGGGCAGCGCCTTGGCGAGCGCGGGCGAAGTATGAGGCAGTACGCCCTCGCCGCCGAACTCCGAGGCCCAAAGCTGAATGGGCGCGTTCACGTTCTCGAGGTCGGCGGCGGACGGGAATACATCGAACGGATCGGCGATGACAAAGGCCTTGATCCGCGCGTCGTGAGTCAGCGGCGTGGTGGGAAACTCGCCGCGCTCGATCTGATCGCAGACCGGTGGTCTCGGGGTGGGGCAGGGCGCGTCGGCATGCACGAAATCCGGATTGCCACCGGCTAGAACGAGGCCCGTGTAGCCGCCGCGCGAGAAGCCGAAAAAGCCGATGCGTTGCGGATCGATTCTGGCGGCGTCGGGTGCCGTGCCAAGCATGTAATCGATCAAGCGTTTGATATCGTTCGGCCGCTCGACGAATACGGACATGTCGCCCTCGCGGCTCGAATCGGAAAACGAGTCGCCCGGGTGGTTGATTGCGGCCACAACGAACCCTGCGTTGGCCAGCACCTCGGCAAGATCATGATGGCCGATGTGCGAACCGGTGTGGCCGTGAGAAATGACGACGAGAGGAAGCTTGTCGCCCACGGTCGGACAGTCGCGCCGGCCTTGCAGCGTAAATGGCCCGAACGGTATCGCTTCGGCGGGCTCGGCGCATGGCGTCCACACCATGCCCTTGATGGCGGGGCCGCTGGCGTCGGCCGGAATTTGCACGAGCTTGATGCCCGCGGCGTGCCCGATCGTCGTGAACAGGCAGATGAGGAGGCTCAATATCGGCGCAGCCGCACGGGTAAGTTTTTTGCAGATCCGCATGTCGATATCCGTAGTCGCAACTCATGCACTCGCGATGCTAGACCAAAGACGCGTAACGAGTCTCGACTGTGCGCCGATCAATACCAACGGCAATTTCTGCCGCGACGTCACCGCGAATTTCGCTGTGCATCGGTAACACTGACTACGCGTCGGATCGCGCACCAGGCCAAGGTCGACAAAGTGCGCTCATTTGTTGCCATGCCATTGATTCGGTGTGCGAAGTCATGCGATGCTCTCGTTGCCCGGGACCTGGCGAAGCGATGAAGCATCCTGCCGGACCCGCGCACTGAAAACCAACGGCGTAAACGAAGACGGTGCGACGAGACCAGCGAAGTGCCCCAACACCAAGGAGGCAACATGAGCATGCAGCTGCAGTCTCGCACCCACGCCGCATCGTCAAAAGATGCGCATCGCATTCAAACTAGCTTTCAGTCACTCCCGCTCCGTAAGTCGTTGCCACGATCGCGCAACGCCCTGGGCGCGGCAAGTGTCGCCACGCTCTTCCTCGTCTGCGCGAACTGTCTCGCCGACACGCAGGTCGGCGCACCGCTGCCGCCCGCGCCCGACATTCTGTACGGCGATCTGTTCGTGGCGGTGCAGACCGCGCAGATCTTCCCGGATCAAAAGACCTTCGTCGATTCGACGCCCACCGAAAACCCCGCGACCATCGTGCAGCTTTACGAAGCGCAAAAGGGCCAGGCGGCCTTCTCGCTTTTGAACTTCGTGAATCAGTACTTCACGCCTCCGCCGGACCAGAGCCTCACGCCGCCGCCAGGGCAGACGCTGCGCCAGCATATCGACTGGCTGTGGAGCGGCCTCACGCGCACCACCACCTCAGCGCCCGACTACAGCTCGCTCGTGCCCATGCCCAAGCCTTATGTCGTGCCAGGCGGGCGCTTCAGAGAGGGCTATTACTGGGACACCTACTTCACGATGCTCGGCTTGCAGGAGTCGGGCCATGAGGATCTCGTCGACGACATGCTCGACAACTTCGCGTACATGATCAACACCTTCGGCCATATTCCCAATGGCAATCGCACGTACTATCTGAGCCGCTCGCAACCGCCGTTCTACTCGTACATGGTGGAACTCGCGGCGCAAAAGGAAGGCAACAGCGTTTATCAGAAGTACTTACCGGCGTTGCGCAAGGAGTACGCCTGGTGGATGCAGGGCGCGAGCAGCACCGCGCGCGGGCAGGCCACGCGCAACGTGGTCGTGCTGCGTGACGGCACCGTGCTGAACCGCTACTGGGACGAACTCGACACGCCGCGCGACGAGTCGTACATCGAAGACGTCAAGACCGCGCAAATGGCCACCGGCCGCCCGGCGAACCAGGTCTACCGCGACTTGCGCGCGACGGCCGAGAGCGGCTGGGACTTCAGTTCGCGCTGGTTTGGCGACAACTCGAATCTCTGGACCGTGCGCACGACGTCGATCATTCCCGTCGATCTGAACAGTCTCCTGTTCCATCTCGAGACGACGATCGTACGGGCCTGCACGGTCGCGCGCGATTTTGGCTGCGTGGGTCAGTTCGCCAGTTACGCGGCGCGGCGCGCCGTCGCCATCAACCGGTATCTCTGGAACAGCAAGGGCTACTACGGCGACTACGACTGGCAGCTCGGCAAGGCGCGCGACAACCAGACGCCCGCGATGATGTATCCGCTCATGGCGGGCGTGGCGTGGCCCGAGCGCGCGCAGAAGACCGCCTTGACCATGCAGAACGTGCTGCTCCAGCAGGGCGGCCTCGCTACATCGGTCTACAACACCGGCCAGCAATGGGACGCCCCGAACGGCTGGGCGCCGCTGCACTGGATCGCCATACAAGGCCTCAAGCGCTATGGACGCGCCGACCTCGCGCAGCCGGTCGGCACGCGCTTTCTCGCGGATGTCGAAAACGTCTACAACACGCAGCAGAAGCTCGTCGAGAAGTATGTCGTCGAGGGCGCGGGCGAAGGCGGCGGCGGGGGCGGCGAATACCCGTTGCAGGACGGCTTCGGCTGGACCAATGGCGTGACGCTGATGCTGCTCGACCTGTATGGCGGCGGGCAATAGTCGATCGGGCGCCGGCGTGACTTCGTGATCGCGCCGGCGTACGCGCCGTATGCCGCGGCAGTCGCCGTGCCGATCACGCGAACACTTCCGCTGTGACTCAAGCGGGCAGCTTTTCCGCGAGCCAGTCGATGAGCGCGCGCACCTTGGGCGCCAAAAAGCGATTGGGCGGATAGAGCATCCACATCGGGCCGCTATAGGCGCGCGGCTCGAGCGACCACTCGGGCAGCACGCGCACGAGCAAGCCGTCGCGCAGTGCCTGGGCCGCCGCGAACTCGGGCAGGCTCGCAATGCCCCAGTCCGAGAGCGCCGCATCGCGCCGCGCGCTCACGTCGTTGGCGATATAGCGCCCCTTCACCTCGACGGTTTGCGTCTGCGCGCCGCGCCGGAAGGCCCAGCGGTTGTCGTCGGGCGTTTCGCCCAGATAGAGGCATTCGTGCCGGGCGAGATCCTTCGGGTGCTTCGGCGTGCCGCGCGCGCGCAAATAGGCCGGCGAGGCGCACGGCATCCACTGCAGCGTGCCGAGCGGCCGCGCCGCGAGTCCCGGCGGCGGCGCGGGCGTGGGGCGGATCACGATGTCGACGTTGTCGCGCACCGGATCGACATCGCGGTCGGTGAAAAGCAGTTGCACCGCGACTTCCTCATAGGCGCGCAGGAAGCCGGGAATCAGCGGATGAATCACGCTCTGCGCGAACGAAATGGGCGCGCTGATGCTGACCCGGCCATGCGGACGGCTGGTGAGGCGGCTCGCCGCTTCCGCCGCGCTCGCAGCGGCCTCGACCATGTCGGCGCAGTGGCGATAGACTTCCGCGCCTGCTTCCGTGAGCCGCAGGCTGCGCGTGGAGCGTTCGAGCAAGCGCGCGCCGAGCGCGCGTTCGAGGCGCTGCATCTGGCGGCTCACGGTGGAAGGCGTGCTCCCGAGCTGGCGTGCCGCCACCGAGAAATTGCCCGCGTCGACCACGCGGGCGAAGGTGGCGAGGTCGGGCAGCAGGGGCTGGAGGTCGGTGGGGTTCATGACGGGGCCGGGAAATGATCTGTGCACTGCAAGCATAGATGATGTTCCGGCGCGGTGGATTATCGCGATGGAATCATTATTGGACAATGTTTCCGTCCCGACCCGCCAAGCGTTTTCGCCATGAATGCCCTGATCCGTTCTCCCCGTACCGTCGATTTCCTGCTCATTGTCGTCGCACTCATCTGGGGCACGAGCTACGGCGTGGTCAAGGGCGCGCTGCTCGTCTACCCCGTACTGGGCCTGCTCGCGCTGCGCTTTGGCATCACGTTCGTACTGCTTGCGCCCGCGCTGCGCGGGCTCGGTCACGTGACATGGCGTGACCGGCTCGGCGTTGTCGGCGCGGGCCTGCTGCTGCTCGGCATCTTTCTGGCCGAGACGTTTGGGGTGTCGCTCACGAGCGCCTCGAACGCCGCGTTTCTCATCAGCCTGTGCGTGGTGCTCACGCCGCTCGTGGAATGGGCCTGGCTCAAGCGAGCGCCGCGGCAGGTGGAGTGGATGGCCGCCGGGCTGTCCCTGCTCGGCGCGTTCCTCCTCACCGGCGGCCACTTCGCCGCGAGCCCCGGCGATCTGCTCGTCATACTGGCCGCACTCCTGCGCGCTGTCGCGACCTGCGCAGTCAAGCGCGTGACGAAGGTGCCGCCGCTCACGATCACCGCCGTGCAGTCCGCCGTGGTGTCGATCGGCTGTGCCGCGCTCGCGCTGACCTTCGCGCGCGACCCGTTGCTGCCGCTGCCGCACTGGCATGGGCACGGCGTGTTCTGGGGCAGCATGATCTACCTCGTCGCGGGCTGCACGCTATTCGCCTTCTTCGTGCAGAACTACGCCGTGAGCCGCAGCAGCCCCACGCGCGTGGCGCTGCTCATGGGCAGCGAGCCCTTGTTCGGCGCGCTCTTCGCGTGCGTGTGGCTTGGAGAGCGGCTTTCCTTGCCCGCGTGGCTGGGCGGTATGCTGATCGTTGCCGCATCGCTTTTCGCGCTCAAGCGGGAACCGCGGGTTGCATTGGAGGAGGCCGTGAAAGCGGCGGCGAAGGCCTGACGCGGCCACATCCGCAAAGCTGATATGCAATTGCGAATTAACTAGTAGGGGATCGCGATCCGGGCTGTTCCAATGGACGACTGGACCCGTTCGACGCCACAGCGACGGCCGCCGCGCCGAAGCGGCGCCCCGGCGAGCGGACGGGGGACGCAACTGGCCTGTCCCTGGAACGCCATGTCGATACCCGAATCTCCTCAAGCTGCATCCGCCCGGAACGCGCCGTTGCCGCGCCTTCCCGACCCCGAGCGCGTCAAACGAATTGCCGACGACGCGCAAGCGCTGGCCGCTGCACGCACGCTCGCCGCCCGAATCGCGCCGGGTGCTTCGCGACGCGACCGCGAGCGCGAGCTGCCTTGGGACGAACTGGATCTGTGGTCCGAGAGCGGACTCGGCGCGATCACCGTGCCGCGCGAATATGGCGGCGCGGACGTCTCCTTTGCGACGCTCGCCGAAGTGTTCACGATCCTGTGTGCCGCCGATCCCGCCTTTGGGCAGATTCCGCAAAATCATTTCGGCGTGCTGGGTGTGCTGCGCGAAACGGGCAGCACGCAGCAAAAGACGCGCTTCTACGGCGAAGTGCTGGCAGGCCGCCGGCTCGGCAACGCCGGGCCGGAGCGCCGCTCGGCTGCTGCGGCCACGATTCTGCACGGCTCGACGCGCCTCGCATCGACGCCGCATGGACTGCGCCTCACGGGTCAGCGCTTCTACTCGACCGGTGCGCTCTTCGCCCACCGCGTGCCGGCCCGCGCCACCGACGACACGGGGCGCGCGGTCCAGGTGTGGGTGCCGCGCGACGCGCCGGGCCTCACGGTCATCGACAACTGGAGTTCGTTCGGACAACGAACGACGGCGAGCGGCACGGTGATATTCGACAACGTGCCGGTCGATCCCGGCGACGTGCTGCCGATCTGGCAACTCGCGGATCGCCCCGGTCTCACGGGACCGGTTTCGCAATTGATCCAGGCGGCCATCGATGTCGGCATTGGCGAGGCCGCGGTGGCCGATGCCATCGCCTTCGTGCGCGGGCACGCGCGGCCATGGATCGACTCGGGCGTGGCGCGCGCGGCCGATGACCCGTACGTCATTGCCGACATTGGCCGATTGCAGATCGACCTGCATGCCGCACAGGAAGTGCTGCGCGACGCAGGCCATACGCTCGATGCCATCGCGGCGCATACCGTCGACGCGCAAGCGAGCGCGCGTGCGTCGGTCGCGGTGGCTGGAGCGAAGGTGCTGAGCACGCGCCTCGCGCTCGAAGCGAGCGAAAAGCTCTTCGAACTGGCCGGCTCCGCCGCCACGCGCGCCGCCCACAATCTCGACCGCCACTGGCGCAACGCGCGCGCGCACACGCTGCACGATCCGCTGCGCTGGAAGCTGCATTTGCTTGGCAACTATCACCTGAATCACGTGCTGCCCGCGCGCCACGCCTGGAACTGAGCACCATGAGCACTGAACTTTCTTTTGCTGCATCGGAAGCGGCTATTGCACAACGGCGCGCCGCGCCGCCGGCCGCGCCTGTCCGACTCGTCGATGACGAAGCCGCGCTCGCCGCCGCGCGCCGGCTCGCTGCCCAATTCGCGCCCGAGGCGGCGCTGCGCGACCGCGAGCGCCGCCTGCCCTGGGATGAGCTCGACGCGTTCGTCGCGAGCGGCCTGTGGGCCATTACCGTGCCGCGCGAATTTGGCGGCCCGGCGGTACGCAATGGCACACTCGCCGAAGTCACGGCGACGATTGCCGCCGCGGACGGCTCGCTCGGCCAGATTCCGCAGAATCACTTTTATGCGCTCGAAGTGCTGCGCGTGGGCGGGAGCGCCGAACAGCAGCGCTTTTTCTACGACCGCGTGCTGGCGGGCGAACGCTTTGGCAACGCGCTGGCCGAGATCGGGCAGAAGGACTTCAAGCGCCGCACGCGCCTCGCGCGCGACGCGGGCGGCTGGCGCATAGACGGCCGCAAGTTCTATTGCACGGGCGCGCTCTACGCGCACTGGATCCCCACGCTCGTGGTGGCCGAAGAAGCGGGCCAGGACGTGACGTACCTCGCCTTCGTGCCGCGCGACACACCCGGCGTCGCGATAACCGACGACTGGGACGGCTTCGGCCAGCGCGTAACGGGCAGCGGCTCCGTGCAGTTCGACGGTGTGCGCGTGGAGCCCGAATGGATCGTGCCGTTCCAGCGCTCGTTCGAGCGGCCCACGACCATTGGCCCGCTAGCGCAGATCATTCACGCGGCGATCGATCTCGGCCAGGCGCGCGGCGCATTCGAAGCCGCGCTCCAGTTCGTGCGCGACCACTCGCGGCCGTGGATCGACGCGAAGGTCGAGCGCGCGGCGGACGATCCGCTCGCCATCTTCCACTTCGGCGATCTGGCGGCGCGCCTTGCCGCCGCCGAAGCGCTCGTGCGCCGCGCGGGCCGCTTCGTGGATGCCGCGCAGGCCGCGCCCGACGAACGAACGGTAGCCGAGGCCTCGATTGCCGTGGCCGAGGCGCGTGCGCTGACGACGACGATCTCGCTCGACGCCGGCACACGGCTGTTCGAACTGGCGGGCACGGCGGCGACGCTGGACGGCCTGGGCCTCGACCGCTTCTGGCGCAACGCGCGCACTCACACGCTGCACGACCCCGTGCGCTGGAAATACCACGCAGTGGGCAACTATTACCTCAACGACACGCTGCCGCCGCGGCACGGAGCATTGTGATGGCCGAATCGAACAACGCGAAAAAACCCATACTGCTCAACGCGTTCAACATGAACTGCGTGGGGCACATCAATCACGGGCTATGGACCCATCCGCGCGACCGCTCGACCGACTACCGCACGCTCGCGTACTGGACGAATCTCGCGCGCACGCTGGAGCGCGGGCTCTTCGACGGTCTCTTTCTCGCCGATATCGTGGGCGTATACGACGTTTATCAGCGCAACGTGGATGTGACGCTGCGCGAGTCGATCCAGTTGCCGGTGAACGACCCCACGCTCCTGGTGCCGGCCATGGCCGCCGTGACCGAACATCTCGGCTTTGGCGTGACCGTCAATCTCACCTACGAGCAGCCCTATCTGTTGGCGCGACGTTTTTCCACCCTCGATCACCTCACGCAGGGGCGCATCGGCTGGAACATCGTCACCGGGTATCTGGACAGTGCGGCGCGCGCCATGGGGCTCGAGCAGCAACTGCCGCACGACGAACGCTATGATCGCGCGGACGAATACCTGGAAGTCCTCTACAAGCTTTGGGAGGGCAGCTGGGAAGAGGATGCCGTGAAGCGCGACAAGACCGCTCGCGTGTTCGCTGACCCGGCAAAAGTGCATCGCGTGGCGCATGCGGGACGCTATTACCGCGTGGACGGCTATCACCTCGCGGAGCCTTCGCCGCAGCGCACGCCGGTGCTGTTTCAGGCGGGCAGTTCGGGGCGCGGCCAGCGCTTCGCCGCGCGCCACGCCGAATGCGTGTTCATTTCGCCGCCCAATCGCGCCGCGGCGCGCGAGACGGTGCGCGCGCTGCGCGAACAGCTGGTGCAGGCGGGGCGCCGACCCGACGACGTCAAGGTGTTCGTTGGCGCGGCAGTGGTGCCGGGTGCGACCGAGCGCGAGGCGCGCGAGAAGTACGCGGATTATCGCCAGTATGCGAGCCGCGAGGCGGGGCTTGCGCATTTCGCGTCGAGCACCGGCATCGACTATGCGCAGTACGACCTCGACGCCCCCGTTGACTACACGCCCGGCAACGCGATCGAATCCGCGACGCGGACCGCGAAGCAGCATGGCTGGACGCGCCGCAAGCTGCTCGAAATGTTCGAACTGGGCGGCCGCTATCCGGCGATCGTCGGCAGCGCGTCGCAGGTCGCCGACGAATTGCAGGCGTGGATCGACGAGGCTGACGTGGATGGCTTCAATCTGAGCCGCACCGTGGTGCCCGAGAGCTACGAGGACTTCGTGGATCTCGTGGTGCCGGAGTTGCAGGCGAGGGGGCGTTACAAGACCGCGTATGCGGCGGGGACGCTGCGGGAAAAGCTCTTTGGCGATGGGGCTGTGCTGCCTGAGCGGCATGCGGGGGCCGGGTTCCGGCGGGTGGGTGAAGTGGTGTGAATTGATCCTTTCGCTTTGGCTTTGTTGCTTTGGCCTTTGCTTGTGTTCGCGTCGG
>NZ_BBJJ01000095.1 GCF_000739815.1 Paraburkholderia mimosarum LMG 23256 = NBRC 106338 | reverse complement strand
GGCTCATCTCGCAGACCCCTTGTTGCGCGTTACCATTAGCGTTGCATTAGCATTCGATGACGTTCACGGCCAGTCCGCCGCGCGACGTCTCCTTGTATTTCGTCTTCATGTCCGCGCCCGTTTCGCGCATCGTCTTGATGACGTTGTCGAGCGTGACGTAGTGCTGGCCGTTGCCCTTGAGCGCCATGCGCGCCGCGTTGATCGCCTTGATCGCGCCCATGGCGTTGCGCTCGATGCACGGAATCTGCACGAGGCCGCCGACCGGATCGCAGGTCATGCCGAGGTTGTGCTCCATGCCGATCTCGGCGGCGTTCTCGACCTGCTCAGGCGTGCCGCCCATCACGGCTGCGAGCGCCGCGGCGGCCATCGAGCACGCCACGCCCACCTCGCCCTGGCAGCCCACTTCCGCGCCCGAGATCGACGCCGTTTCCTTGTAGATGATGCCGATGGCGGCGGCCGTGAGCAGGAAATTGGCGATGCCTTCGTCGTTCGCGCCCGCGACGAACTTCACGTAGTAGTGCAGCACCGCGGGAATCACGCCCGCCGCGCCATTCGTGGGCGCCGTCACGACACGGCCGCCTGCTGCGTTCTCCTCGTTCACGGCCATGGCGTAGAGGTTGACCCAGTCGAGCATCGAAAGCGGATCGCGCAGCGACTCTTCGGAGCGCGAACGCAGATGCACCGAGAGGTCGGCCGCGCGGCGCTTCACGTGCATCGGGCCCGGCAGTTCGCCGTGCATCTTGCAGCCGCGCTCGACGCACGCCGCCATGGCGCGCCAGATCGCGAGCAGCCCCTCGCGCACCGCCTCCGGCGTGCGCGCCACGCATTCGTTCGCGAGCGTCACCTGCGCGATGGAGAGACCGCTTTCGCTGCATACGCGCAGCAAGTCGTCGCCGGTGCGGAACGGATAAGGCATGTCGTGCCCGCTACGCACGCCGTTCACGCGATCGCCGTCGCGGTTCACGACGAAGCCGCCGCCCACCGAGTAGTACTCCTTTTCGACGAGCAGCTGGCCGTTCTCGTCGAAGGCCTGAAAGCGCATGCCGTTGGGATGCAGCGTGTGCGCGCCGCTCATCGTCTTGCGATAGAAGCCGATGCACTCCTTCTCGTCGAAGCGGATCGCCTGCTTGCCGAGCAGGACGAGCGACTTTTCGCTGCGGATGGCGGCGAGGCGCGGCTCGATCTGGTCGGGATCGATCGCGTCGGGCAGATTGCCCTCCAGGCCGAGCAGCACGGCCTTGTCGGTGCCGTGGCCCTTGCCCGTGGCGCCGAGCGAGCCGTACAGCTCCACTTTCACGCGGCGCACGAAGGCGAGCAGATTGGCGTCCTCGACATGGGACACGAAACGGCACGCGGCGACCATCGGGCCGACCGTATGCGAGCTGGACGGACCGATTCCGATCTTGAACAGGTCGAAAACGCTGACGTTCATCTGACTTCCCTTGGCGCTCTGCGCATTGGTGAGGTTGAGTGCCAGTAGACCAAAGAGGCCGTGTGCGCCGATAGAACAAAAACGCCATCGCCGTTGGACGGCCCCGCCAGCCGGGGCGCCGGGCGCCTCCGGCGCGCGCTGTGCCGGAGCTTTACCCGTGTTTTCCCTAAGTTATGCGGTGCAAACCGCCCGCGCGTTCAGAACGAATGCCGCAGGCCGACGCGCACGTCGGCCTGGGTCGTGGTCGAAGAGGGCGTGAAGCTGTAGCCGATCACGGCATCCACGCCCTGCGAGGCCCTGAGCCAGTCGCCCGAGATGTAGACGTCCGTGCGCTTCGAAAGCAGGTAATGCATGCCCGCCGAAAGCTGGTTCCAGTGGTGGCCGTCGAAATGCGTGTACTGGTAGCCGCCCGCCACGCTCAACGCCGGCGTGACCTGCCAGTTGGCGCCGCCTTCGCCGACCTGCATGTGCTCGCTCGTGCCGAACGCCTTGATCTGCGTGTAGGTGAAGGCGCCCATCAGCGTGACATCGCCGATCGCATAGCTCGCGCCCACGCCGAAGGTGGCCTGCTTGTCCACGGGGAACGGCGTTTCCGAATAGAGCGAAGTGACGGCGCCCGTTGCCGGATCGACGCTCACGGTGGGCCGCCCGAAGAACGTGCGCACGCCGATCATGTTGTACGGGTCGAACGCGTAGATGCCCGAGGGGTTGTTCAACTGCGTGTACGCGGTGCCCATCGCGAACGGACCGTTCTGGTACTGCGCGCCCACGCTCCACGCACTGCCGGTATGAAACTCGCCGGGCGTGTTGCTGAACGAATACATGCCGCCGAACTGGAATCCGCCGAAGGTGTTCGACATGAACTTCACGGCGTTCGGCAAGTGGTCGCCGTTCATGCGGTCGAAGTCGCCCTGGTTGATCGCATAGCCGCTCGCCCAGGCCGTGACGTTGTAGAGGTAGACGAACTCCTGCGTCATGTCGGCCTGATTGCCGAACGTGACTGCACCCCAATCGTTCTGGAGTCCGACATAAGCGATGCGACCGAACAGCGAGCCGCCGTTGGCAATTTGTCCGTTGCCGAGATGAAAACCGCTTTCCAGCTGGAACACGGCCTTCAACCCGCCGCCCAGGTCCTCGGTGCCCTTGAGGCCCCAGCGGTTCGCCTGCGCGATGCCGTCGTCGAACTTCACCTGGTGCGAGCCGCCTGCGTTGCTCACGTAGGTCACGCCTGCGTCGATGATCCCGTACAACGTCACGCTGCTTTGGGCATGGCTCACGTTCGAGACAGCAGCCAATGCCAGCGTCATACCGCTCAGTGCCATCGCATTCGGTTTCTTCATGGTGTCGGGTCTCACTTTTCTCGCGATTCAGGTTGTCGGGCCGCGCCGCATACGCGTGGCGCACTGCGCGGTGGATCAAAACGTACAAGTCCAAATCTCCATGGACTTGCGCAGACACGACACGCGCTGGCGCTAACGCGACACGCACCCGGCAAGAAAACCCCTGAAAAAAAGGCGCAATCCGTTATGGGACGGGCTTCGGGAGGCGTTCCGGCCGCGCGATCATCGGGAATCCGACGCGGAATGTCCAAAAAGCGTCAGCCCCGCCGCGTGGCCGCTTTTATTGATTGAACATTCAATAAAAAATGCCTAGAGTGAAACCCTTCCTGGAAGCACCTTGAACCACCATGCCCAAGATCGGAATGCGCGATGTGCGTCGCGCGCAACTCATCGACGCCACCCTGCAGTCAATCGACCAGTCGGGTCTCTCCGGCACGACGCTGGCAACCGTCGCGCAGCACGCGAAAATCTCCACCGGCATCGTGAGCCACTATTTCGGCGGCAAGGACGGCCTGCTCGAGGCCACCATGCGCCACGTGCTTCACGACCTCTGGGAGGCGACCGTGCGCCGGCGCCTCGCCGCGAAGGACGAGCCGCGCGCGCGCTTGCGCGCCATCGTCGCGGCCAATTTCGACGTCTCGCAGGTGAACGCGCCCGTCATGAAGACGTGGCTCGCGTTCTGGGCCGAGAGCATGCATCAGCCCGCGCTGCGCCGCCTGCAGCGCGTCAACACGCGGCGGCTTCATTCGAACCTGTGCGCGGAGTTCGAGAAGGTGCTGCCCGCCGCGGCCGCCCGGCGCGCCGCGAGCGGCCTCGCCGCGCTGATCGACGGCCTCTGGCTGCGCGGCGCGCTCACGGGCGAACCGTTCGACACGAAGGCCGCGCTGCGCGTGGCCAACGACTACATCGACCTGCTTCTCGAAGCGCGCACCAAAGCGCGCTCGGGCAAGTCGTCCTGATAATCCGGCCCGGAGTCACTTCGATGTCCCTCTTTCCCGTGCAACGCCTTTTCATCGACGGCGGCTACACCGACGCCACCAGCGGCGAAACCTTCGACACCTACGATCCCGCCACCTGCGCGAAGCTCGCCACCGTGCAGCACGCGAGCGCCGCCGATATCGACCGCGCCGTGGAATCGGCCCGAACCGGCCAGCGCGCCTGGGCCGCCATGACGGCCATGCAGCGCTCGCGCGTGTTGAGGCGCGCGGTCGACCTGCTGCGCGCGCGCAACGACGAACTCGCAGCCCTCGAAACCAGCGACACCGGCAAACCGATCGCCGAAACGCGCGCCGTCGACATCGTCACGGGCGCCGACGTGATCGAGTACTACGCGGGCCTCGCGCCCGCGCTCGAAGGCCAGCAGATCCCGCTGCGCGAAACGTCTTTCGTCTACACACGGCGCGAGCCGCTGGGCGTGACGGCCGGCATCGGCGCATGGAACTACCCGATCCAGATCGCCTGCTGGAAATCGGCGCCGGCGCTCGCCGCCGGCAACGCGATGATCTTCAAGCCCAGCGAAATCACGCCGCTCTCGGCTTCGAAGCTCGCGGAGATTTACGTCGAGGCAGGCGTGCCGCCAGGCGTGTTCAACGTGGTCCACGGCGACGGCCGCGTCGGCGCGATGCTGAGCATGCATCCCGGCATCGAGAAGATTTCGTTCACGGGCGGCGTCGAAACGGGCAAGAAGGTCATGGCGGCAGCGGGCGGCTCCACGCTCAAGGAAGTCACGATGGAACTGGGCGGCAAGTCGCCGCTCATCGTCTTCGAAGACGCCGACCTCGACCGCGCCGCCGATATCGCCGTGACCGCCAACTTCTTCAGCGCGGGCCAGGTGTGCACCAACGGCACGCGGGTGTTCGTTCATCAATCGGTGATCGCGGCGTTCGAGGCGCGCGTGCTCGAACGCGTGAAGCGCATTCGCGTGGGCAACCCGGCCGATCCCGAGACCAACTTCGGGCCCCTCGCGAGTGCCGCTCAACTCGACAAGGTGCTCGGCTACATCGAGAGCGGCAAACGTGAAGGCGCGCGGCTGATCGCAGGCGGCGCGCGCCTCACGCAAGGCGATTTCGCGCGCGGCCAATACGTGCAGCCCACGGTGTTTTCCGGCTGCCGGGACGACATGCGGATCGTGCGCGAGGAAATCTTTGGTCCCGTGATGAGCATCCTCGCTTTCGCCAACGAAACCGAAGTGATCGCGCGCGCCAACGAAACGCTTTACGGGCTCGCCGCCGGTGTCGTGACCGAAAATCTCTCGCGCGCGCATCGCGTGATTCACCGGCTCGAAGCCGGCATCTGCTGGATCAACACGTGGGGCGAGTCGCCCGCCGAAATGCCCGTGGGCGGCTACAAGCAGTCCGGCGTGGGGCGCGAGAACGGCATCACGACGCTCGAGCACTACACGCGCATCAAATCCGTCCAGGTGGAACTGGGACCGTATCAGCCCGTTTTCTGAGGGAGTCCTGCATGGCAGCGCAAGAGTACGACTACATCATCATCGGCGCGGGATCGGCGGGCAATGTGCTTGCCGCGCGCCTCACCGAAGATCGCGACACGACGGTGCTGCTGCTCGAAGCGGGCGGCCCCGACTACCGCTTCGATTTCCGCACGCAAATGCCCGCGGCGCTCGCGTTCCCATTGCAGGGGCGCCGCTACAACTGGGCCTACGAGACCGACCCCGAGCCGCACATGAACAACCGGCGCATGGAGTGCGGGCGCGGCAAGGGGCTCGGCGGCTCGTCGCTCATCAACGGCATGTGCTACATCCGCGGCAACGCGCTCGATTATGACTGCTGGGCAGAGCGCAAAGGGCTCGAGAACTGGAGCTATCTGGACTGCCTGCCCTATTTCCGCAAGGCCGAAACGCGCGACATCGGCGCGAACGACTATCACGGCGGCGAGGGTCCCGTACACGTGACGACGAGCAAGCCCGGCGTGAACCCGCTGTTCGAGGCGATGATCGAGGCAGGCGTGCAGGCGGGCTACGCACGCACCGATGATCTCAACGGCTACCGCCAGGAAGGCTTTGGGCCGATGGATCGCACCGTCACCGCGAAAGGCCGGCGCGCCAGCACCGCGCGCGGCTATCTGGATCAGGCAAAGCATCGGCCGAACATCGACATCGTCACGCACGCCGTGACCGACCGCATTCTGTTCAGCGGCAAGCGTGCGCACGGCGTGGTCTTTCTCGACGGCCCCGCACGCGTGACGCGCTATGCGCGCCGCGAAGTGCTGCTGTGCGCGGGCGCGATCGCCTCGCCGCAGATCCTGCAGCGCTCAGGCGTTGGGCCGGGCGCGTGGCTGCGCGAACTCGACATTCCCGTCGTGATAGATCTGCCCGGCGTTGGGCAGAATCTTCAGGATCACCTGGAAATGTACATGCAGTACGAGTGCAAGGAGCCGGTCTCGCTCTACCCTGCGCTTCTGATGCGCAATCAGCCGGCCATCGGCATCGAATGGATGTTGCGCGGCACCGGCATCGGCGCCAGCAATCATTTCGAGGCGGGCGGCTTTATCCGCACGCGCGACGACGATCCGTGGCCGAACCTCCAGTATCACTTCCTGCCTGTCGCGATCAATTACAACGGCAGCAACGCGATCAAGATGCACGGCTTCCAGGCGCACGTGGGGTCCATGCGCTCGCCGAGCCGTGGGCGCGTGAAGCTGCGCTCGCGCGACCCGCGCCAGCATCCGTCGATCCTCTTCAACTACATGGCCGAGGCGCTCGACTGGCGCGAGTTCCGCGACGCGATCCGTATCACGCGCGAGATCATTGCGCAGCCCGCGCTCGATCGCTTTCGCGGGCGCGAGCTGAACCCCGGTGCGGCGCTCAAGACCGATGCGGAGATCGATGCCTTCGTGCGCAACCGCGCGGAAACCGCTTATCACCCTTCCTGTTCGTGCGCGATGGGCTACGACGACATGGCCGTGGTGGACGGCGAAGGCCGCGTGCACGGCGTCGATGGTCTGCGCGTGGTGGATGCGTCGATCATGCCGCGCATCATCACCGGCAACCTCAATGCGCCGACGATCATGATCGCGGAGAAGATCGCGGACCGCATTCGCGGGCGAGAGGCGCTGGCGCGTTCGACAGCCGATTACTATGTGGCGAACGGGGCGGCGGCGCGGGGGACGGGTTTCTCGGGAGACGGCGAGGTCGGCTCAGGTGCGGTCAAGCAGCGCTCGCGTAGTGTGACGGTCTAAAAGGCGGTCTAAACGGCGGTTCAAAAGTTCATCTGTGTTAGCCAGCATCGGAGCGCGATGATTCGCGCGACGAGCTGGCTTTTTTTCATGCCAACATTGCCGAAGCTGCAAATAAAAAAACGGCACCATGCAAGCATTGCTGCCCACATGATGCCGCCAACACTGAAGCAAACTCAGACCGATGCAGCCAGCCAGTGCGAAACCGCGATCGTGATCCCCGCCGCGACCAGGGCGCCGTAGGGCGCAAGATTCAGCCACTGGCTGCGCTGCGGCACGCTCACTTCCATATCGAGCGCACTGCCCGCCGGAAACCGTCCGCGATCCTGCCAGTAGTGCCGGAAAGCGAAGACTGGCACGATCAGCAGCATGGCGATGAGGCCATCGCGCAACGTCCCCTCGCCTTGCAGATTCGCGCCAGCGCCGACGAATACCAGGTTCGCATAACCGAAGAGCGCACCCAGCGCGAGCAGCCATGTCGGACAGCGGAACGGGCGCGCCCATGTGCCACGGTCCATGCGATGAATCCACCCCGACTGCAAATTCAGGAAAACGAACAACATGTAGCAGACGTTCGAGATCGACAGCACCGTCATGTAATCCGACATGCCGAGCAGAACGAGATTGAATCCGAGATCGGTCCACATCGCCGCCGTCGGCGCCCCGTGCTCGTTCACGCGCGAGAGGTAGCGCGGCAGCCAGCCGTCCACCGAAGCCTGATAGAGCGTGCGCGACGAACCCATCATCGACGTCATCACGATCAGGAGAATGGAGAGCATCAGCATCACCACCACGGCATTGCCCACCCACGCGCCGCCGCCCACCATCGCCGCCATGGCGGTGCCCACGCCCGTACCGTCGCCGATGCGCGGATCGAGCATCATCGGCGTGCCGAGCGCCCCCTGGAACGCGAGCGGGACGAGCGTCATGACGACGAGGCAAAGCGCGCCGGACCAGAAGATCGCCCTTGCCGTATCGCGCCGCGGGTCGCGAAACTCACGCGTGTAGCACACCGCCGTTTCGAATCCGTATGACGCCCAGCCGGCCATGAACATCGCGCCCAGCGCCATGACGACGCCCTTGCCATTCCACGCGCCGAATACCGAAGCGGTGAGATTGCCTTGCGCGTCGTGCCCGAGCGGCAGCAGCGGAAAAAGATGTTTGGCAGGCACATCGCCGGTGATGAAGGGCACGAGGCCGACGATCAACAACGGCGTGAGCGATGCGATGCCGAGAATCTTCTGCGTTTTCGCCGCCTTCGAAGCCCCGCTGTGCTGAAGCCTGAACGTAATCAGCAGGAAGGCCGCGGCGATCAGGAACGTCGCGTTGATGCGAAGGGTGAGGCCCGGCTTGATGAAGTCCAGATTTGCGAGCGTCCAGTGCCACTGCATGATGGCCGCCTCGGGCGGGAACAGCGTGGCGAGCGCGTAGTTCGCGGCGAGCCCGCAACCGAGCGCGAGCATGGGCGACCACGCGAGCCAGTTACACCACACGGAAACCGGCGCGATCATCTTGCTGTAGCGGACCCAGCCGATTGCGCCGTATACCGAAGCACCGCCCGACTTGTGCGGAAAGAGCCCTGAAATCTCGGCGTAAGTCGCGCTTTGCACGAGGCCCATCGTGATCGATGCGATCCAGATCGCCCATGCGGGCTGGCCGATCGTTGCACAAACGCCGCCGATCGTGAACAGCACGCCCGCGGGCACGCCGCTCGTGACCCAGAATGCGTCTTTCCACGTTAGGCCGCGCTGTAGCGCGTGGCCGTGACCACTGCGTGCGTCGCTCTCCTGTGCGCCGCGCGTACCGATTCCCGCTTGCTCCATCTGCCTCCTCCTCTCTCGAACGCTAATCAACCAAAATTGCCGCGCAAATAGGGTGTTCCGCGGGTGCAAACCGCGGAACGAGGCGTTTCAGTTCACGCCCAGCGAGGCGCGCACGGCAGGTAAGCCCGGCTTGCCGTCCAGCGTGGTGACGCCGGCCAGCCAGTTGTCGAGCACCTGCGGGTTGCTGCGCAGCCAGTCGGCGGCGGCCTTGTTGGGATCCTCCTTGTTGGCGATCGGCACCATCAGATGGTTTTCGATGGCGGTCGTGAACTGCAGGTTCGAGACGAACTTCGCGACGTTCGGGCAGCGCGCGGCATAATCGGGCGGTTCCGCGGTCAGGACGCGCGCCTCGCCGTAGTTGGGGCCGAACACGTCGTCGCCGCCCGAGAGATAGTCGATCTTCATCTGCACGTTCATCGGATGCGGCTCCCAGCCGAGGAACACGATCCATTGCTTCTCGCGAACGGCGCGGTTGACCTGCACGAGCATCCCCGCCTCGCTCGATTCGACGAGCTTGAACTTGCCGAGGCCGTACTGGTTCGCGCCGATCATCTTCTGAATGAGCGCGTTGCCGTCATTGCCGGGCTCGATGCCGTAGATGCGGCCTTGCAGCTTGTCCGCGAACTTCGCGATGTCCTGAAACGACTTCAGGCCGCCCTGGTAGACGTAGTCGGGAACCGCGAGCGTGTATTTGGCGCCCGTGAGATTCGGCGTCGAGAGCACCTTGATGGAGCCCGATTTCGTGAACGGCTCGATCATCGGGTCCATGGTCGGCGACCAGTAGCCGAGAAACACGTCGATCTGCTTGCTCTTGAGCCCCGCGAACGCGATCGGCACCGAGGCGATCGTCTTCGTCGGCGTATAGCCGAGTGCGCCGAGAATGGTCGATGCCACGCCCGTAGTCGCCGCGATATCGGTCCAGCCCACGTCCGCGAACCGCACGTCCTTGCACGCGGCGGGATCGGCTGCGTACGCGCTGGCGCAAAGGAATGCGGCGCACGCGAGCGCGCCTGTCTGCTGCAGGGGGAATCGGCACATCGTCATCTCCTCAGGAATCGAACTGCGTCGCAAGGTCAGGCGCATCAAAACGCCATGAAGTCTCATGAGGAATAGTTGTCCGGCAAAAAGCGGACTAACGTAGCAATTGCGACGAGCAATTGCGCAGAAGCGACAAGCGATCCCAGCAGGCAAGTCCCCACAGGGCTTTAAGTTAATTGAACGATCAATATACGAACGTTCGGCGCCTTCCTTTCATTCTGAAAATTTGATCGGCGGAAGGTCGTCGTCGTCAGTGCGGGCATTGCTCGTCTTGCCGGTCGCGTACTTACCAACCGTTACACAAGCGCAGCAATGGTTTCACCTGAAGCGCGGGCGAGTTCCTAGAATTCCTCAGACCGTTGAGCAGCAAGGCGCCACGCCACGACGGTCCCGCGCAAGTCCGCACCGAGAGCTGCACGACGTGCGACGCGGCGCGTGCAATCGATACCAACTGATACCAACTACGCAGAAAGGAGTTCACATGACTCGCCTCTCGCTTGCCTCGCTCATCACGGCTTCGGCCGCCAGCCTTTGCGCCGTTGCGCTGAACGCCCATGCGCAGACTCCCGCGCCGTTGGCAACGGCATCCGCCGCTGCCCCGGCCGAAACGGTCAAGCTGCATGCCGCCGACAAGGCGTTCATCGCCGACGGCACGCAGACCGTGGCCACGCAGCGCGATGCAGCGCGCATTGCCAACTCGCGCTCGACCGACCGCGAAGTGAAGGCCTTCGCGGAGAAACTGGTCGCCGACTATACGAAGCTCTCGGACTCGATGCGCGCCGCGAGCCCGCGCGGCGTGGATGTGCCGCGCAACGATCCCGATGCCGCAGTGCTGGCCAGCATCAACAACTTGCGTGGCGCGGAATTCGACAAGACGTATATCGAGCAGGTCGCGCTCGCCGGTCAGCAGAAAACACTCTCGGCGTTCCAGGCGGAGATCGCCTCGGGCCGTGACGCGGGTCTGAAGAAGGCCGCCACGGAAGGTCTGCCCGTGATCCAGGCCGACATCGCCAGGGCGAAGGAACTGGCCCAGCGCAAGCATATGGCAGGCTGACGACGACGTGATCGCGAGGTAGATTGATGGGCCGGTTGCGCGAGCGCCGGCCCTCGATGTTCCCTACTCTTCCTTGTGTTCGCCCGAGGCCATGGCTAGCCGCTCCATGCGCTTGTCGGGCACGAACCAGAGCAGCGCGACGACGAAGTAGAAAATCGCGCCCATCAGCGGATAGCCGAGCGCCGCGAGCGCAGAGCCCGCAAGATAGAGCACCGGCGATATCTTGCCCTTGATGTCGTTGCCCAGCGCAATCGCAAGCGGGCTTTGCGTGCCGTGATAGCGCACGAGCACGAATTGCAGCAGGGCATAAGCAACCGCGCAGAGCAGCAGGTTGATGCCGTAGAGCGCAGTGGGCCAGCGCCCGAAGTGGTTTTCGCCCATCCAGCCGGTGGTGAACGGCAGCAGTGAAAGCCAGAACAGCAGATGCAGGTTCGCCCAGAGCACCGAGCCGTTCACGCGGCGCGCGGCGTGCATCATGTGATGATGGTTGTTCCAGTAGATCCCCACGTAGATGAAGCTCAGCACGTAGCTCAGGTAGACCGGCCAGAGCGGCGCGAGCGCGGCGAGGTCTTCGCCGTGCGGCACCTTGAGTTCCAGCACCATGATGGTGATGATGATGGCGAGCACGCCATCGCTGAACGCTTCGAGTCGGTTCTTTTCCATCTGCGTGATCGGCTTGCGAGGGAGGTAAGGCAAACGGGAAGTATGTCCGAAGTTGCACTGCGCTGCATGGCGAGCGGCCGCAAGCGTTGGTCCGCTTCGGTGCGTGCGCCCGCGCGCGGGTCACGTGGCTCGCGGCCCTGCTGGCGCCAAACGAACGCCCGAAACCCCACGCCAAACCCGCGCAGCGCGTAAAATCAGCGGCTCGTTTTCACTCGACAAGATTTCCCGATGGCAACCTACCGCGAATTGCTCGCCCAGAAGCGCGAACTCGACGAGCGCATCGAAGCGGCGCGCGCCGAGGCGGCGCATGAAGCGCTGGCCAGCGTGCGCGCAGCGATCGCCGAATTCGGCTTCACGCCCGACCAGGTGTTCGGCAAGCCGCGCCGCGAAAAGACCGCGCGGGGCGCGCGCCGTCCGCGCAAGTCCGAGCGCGCCAATCTCGATCTGTTCGCCGACGCAGCCGACCAGACCTGAGCGCACACTGAACGCACGAACGAAGAGGGCCCTGGCGGGCCCTCTTCGAAGCGATGCGATGCGCGGGCTGCCCCGCGCACATACATGGCGCGTTACTGCGCGCCGAGCTTCTTGATCAGCACGTCGAGCTGCGCCATTTCTTCTTCGGTGAGGTCCGTGAGCGGCGCGCGCACCGGGCCTGCGTCGTGGCCCACGAGCTTCGCGCCAGCCTTCACGATGCTCACGGCGTAGCCCGCGCGGCGATTGCGAATGGCGAGATACGGCAGGAAGAATTCGTCGATGAGCTTGCCCACCGTCGCGTGGTCGTCGGCGGCAATCGCGCGGTAGAAGTCCATGGCCGTCTTCGGAATGAAGTTGAACACAGCCGACGAATACACGGGCACGCCCAGCGCCTTGTACGCGGCGGCGTAGACTTCGGCCGTGGGCAGGCCGCCCAGGTAGGAGAAGCGGTCGCCGAGGCGGCGGCGGATCGTCACCATCGCCTCGATCTCGCCCACGCCGTCCTTGAAACCGATCAGGTTTTCGCAGCGGTCCGCGAGCTGTTCGAGCATGTCGGCGTTGAGCTTCGAGTTCGCGCGGTTGTAGACGATCACGCCCATCTTCGGCACGGCTTTGCAGAACTGCTCGACGTGCGCGGCAATCCCTTCCTGCGAGGCTTCCGTGAGGTAGTGCGGCAGCAGCAGGATGCCCTGCGCACCGTTGCGTTCCGCTTCCTGTGCGTACTCGATGGCCACGCGCGTGGCGCCGCCCGCGCCCGCGAGAATCGGCACCTTGCCCTTGCAGGTTTCGGTGGCCGTCTTGATGACCTGCGAGTATTCGCTCTTCGTGAGCGAGAAGAATTCACCGGTGCCGCCCGCCGCGAACAGCGCGCTCGCGCCATAAGGCGCCAGCCATTCCAGGCGCTCGGCGTAGGTATTCGCGCGGAAGTTGCCTTGCGCGTCGAAGTCGGTCACGGGAAACGAAAGCAGTCCTTCGGAAACGATTTGCTTGAGTTCTTGCGGCGTGGTCATGGTCTTGAATCCTGTTGTCAGGTCAATAAAGACGTTGAGTTGAAGTGGGCGTTCAGCGCACGAGGCACGGACGCTTGTTGTCGAATGTCCAGTTGGGAACGAGGTACTGCATGGCGATCGCGTCGTCGCGCGCGCCGAGGCCGTGCTCCTTGTAGAGCGCGTGCGCCTTCTCCAGCGCGTCCATGTCGATGTCGATGCCGAGACCGGGCTTTTGCGGCACCTGCACCTTGCCGCCCACGATCTGCAGCGGCTCGCGCGTGAGCCGCTGGCCGTCCTGCCAGATCCAGTGCGTGTCGATCGCCGTGATCTTGCCGGGCGCCGCGGCGGCCACATGGGTGAACATGGCGAGCGAAATGTCGAAGTGATTGTTCGAATGCGAGCCCCAGGTGAGGCCCCAGTCGTTGCACATCTGCGCCACACGCACCGACCCTTGCATGGTCCAGAAGTGCGGGTCGGCGAGCGGAATATCCACGCTTTGCAGTTGAATGGCGTGACCCATCTGCCGCCAGTCGGTCGCGATCATGTTGGTGGCCGTGGGCAGGCCCGTGGCGCGGCGGAATTCGGCCATCACTTCGCGGCCCGAGTAACCGTTTTCCGCGCCACACGGGTCTTCCGCGTACGCGAGCACATCGTGCTTGTCGCGGCACAGGCGCACCGCCTCGGCGAGCGACCACGCGCCGTTCGGGTCGAGCGTCACGCGCGCTTGCGGGAAGCGCTCGGCCAGCGCCGTGACTGCCTCCATTTCCGCGTCGCCCGCCAGCACGCCGCCCTTGAGCTTGAAGTCGTTGAACCCGTAGCGCGCGTGCGCGGCTTCTGCGAGACGCACGACGGCTTCGGGCGTCATCGCTTCTTCGGTGCGCAGGCACTCCCAGTCGTCGCGGCCGTCGGCGCCGCTCGCGTACGGCAAGTTGGTCTTGTTGCGGTCGCCGATGAAGAACAGGTAACCGAGCATTTCCACTTCGCTGCGCTGCTGGCCTTCGCCGAGCAATGCGGCAACGGGCACGTTCAGATGCTGGCCAAGCAGATCGAGAAGCGCGGCTTCGAGCGCCGTGACCGCGTGAATCGTGGTGCGCAGGTCGAACGTCTGCAGGCCGCGACCGCCCGAGTCGCGATCGGCGAACTGTTTGCGCACGGTGTTGAGCACCGCCTGCAGATTGCCGATGGACTGGCCCAACACGAACGCACGCGCGTCTTCGAGTGTCTTGCGGATCGCCTCGCCGCCCGGCACTTCGCCGATACCGGTGTTGCCCGCGCTGTCGCGCAGCAGCACGACGTTGCGCGTGAAGAACGGGCCGTGCGCGCCGGAGAGGTTCAGCAGCATGCTGTCGCGGCCCGCCACGGGCACGACGCGCAGTTCGGTCACGACGGGCGTCGCGTTCGGTAGATCGGTTTGTGTAGACATGAACGTATTACCTGTAAAAGTGCGGCGCGCGCTGCGCCCTCTGGATTCAAATGGTCGATCAGAACTGCGCGGCATCGGCGGCGACGATCTCCACCCAGTTCGCGCCATGGCCGCCCTCGGCGCGCGAGACGGGCGTGAGCGCGCCGCTGGCGGCATCGATTGCGTAGACCGAGACGTGCTGCGACTTCTCTCCGCACGCCACCAGAAAGCGGCCGGTCGGGTCGATGCGAAAGCCGCGCGGCTGCGTTTCGGTCGGCGTCGTCGCCACGCATTCGAGTGCGCCGACCTGCGCTCCGTTTTGCACGACGCGCAGCGTGAGCAGGCGGCTCGTCGTGCGCTCGGACACGTAGACGAAACGGCCGTCGGGCGAGACGTGAATTTCGGCCGCCCAGACGAGCTTCGCGAGCACCGCAGGATCGGGCTGCACGGGGTCCGTGGGGCTCGGGCGCGCAAAACCGTCGTTCAGATGCGCGAAATCGGCGGCGCGCGGCGAGACGTGCAGCGCCGCGAGTTGGCCCGAAGCAGCGTCGCGCGAGAAAGACGCCACCGTCGCGCGGAATTCGCTCAGCACGTAGAGCACGTCGCCGTTGGGCGAAAAGCGCAGATGCCGCGGACCGAAGCCCGCGCCAAGATCTACCGTGCCGATTTCGGTGAGGCGCCCCTCGTCTTCCAGCGCGAAACAGAACACGCGGTCGCTGCCAAGAGACGACGCATACGCGAAACGCCCATCGGCGGAAACGATCACCGCGTGCGCGTGCCCGATATCGCCGATCACCTGCAGCGGCTCGCCCTTGCCGCTCTCAACGTCCGCAAGGCGATACAGGCTCACGCGATGCTCGCCGTACGAAGCGCCCAAAAGGAAGCGTCCACGCGGTTCCGCGCACAGATACGCAAGGCTCGATGCGATCGGCGCGTTCGCGCGGGGCGAGAGGGCACCGGTCTGCGCATCGATCGCATACTCGTTCACTCGCTTGTCCGCACCGCGCGTGGCCGCATAGATCAGGGGGCGATCGGGCGAAAGCGCCATCGGCATGACGTTGTCCTGCGCGGCCACACGGGCGTGCGCCGTAAGCGCGCCGCTCCGGGCATCCAGATGGAACACGCTGATATCGCCGTCTTTCGAGTTCGCGACGTAGACGAAGAAGCGCGCGGGGTTCGGCTGGTTCATGGTGGGCGATTCCTTCTCGATTGACGGTGGCGCTCAACGCGGACTCAGAGCGCGCCGCTCTGGACCGATTCTTCGGTGAAGGCGCGGCGCGACGGCTTGTTGCGGGCAAGGAACGCGGCGGCGGCGGCGATCAGCGAGGTCACGCCGAGGCCGTAGAGCCCGCCCGCAATCGAGCCCGTATGCTGCTGGAGATAGCCGAACGTGGCCGGCGCGAAGAAACCGCCCAGGTTGCCGAGCGAATTGATGAGCGCGATCACGGCGGCGGCCACGCGGGCGTCGAGATAGCCTTGTGGCATCGGCCAGAACAGCGAGGAAGCCGCCTTGAAGCCGATGGCCGAGAAGCAGATCGCCACGAACGAGAACACCGGGTTCGCGGAGGTCGAAGCGAACAGACCGCATGCGGCAATCACGAGCGCGAGAGCGAGCCACGCCTGCTGGAAGCGGTACTTTGCCGAAAGCAATGCGAAGCAGTACATCGCGACGATGGCGATCATCCAGGGAATCGCGTTGTAGAGACCCACCTGGAAGTCGGTGAGGTCGCCCATCTTGCGGATGATGGTGGGTAGCCAGAACGTGGCCGCGTAGATCGTGAGCTGGATCGCGAAATAGAGGAAGCAGAACAGCACGATCTGCGGGTCTTTGAGGAGACGCAGCACCGGCACGTGCGCGCCCGTCGCGGCTTCGCGCTCGGCCTGCTCGCGCGCGAGATACGTTTCGAGTGCGCCCTGCTCGTCGCTCGTGAGCCAGTGCGCGTCGCGAATGCGCGACTTCAGGAAGACCCAGCTCACGCCGCACAGCACGATGGAGAAGCCGCCTTCGATGAGGAACATCCACTGCCAGCCGGCAAGACCGAGGCCGCGCACGGAAAGCAGGGCGCCCGTGACGGGGCCGGAGAGCACCGAGGCGAACGCCGAGCCCGCGAGGAACACCGCCGCCGCCTTGCCGCGTTCCTTTTGCGGCAGCCATTGCGCGAAGTAGTAGATTACGCCGGGAAAGAAGCCCGCTTCGGCGACGCCGAGCAGAAAGCGCAGCACGTAGAACGACGTATCGTTGTGCACGAACGCCATGGCGGCCGCCACGAGGCCCCAGGTGCCCATGATGCGCGTGAGCCAGGCGCGCGCGCCGTACCTTTGCATGAGGATGTTGGAAGGCACTTCGAAGAGTGCATAGCCGACGAAGAAAAGACCCGCGCCCAACCCGTAGGCGGCCGCCGAAAGGCCGATATCGGCCTTCATGTGCGCACCGGCAAAGCCTACGTTCACACGGTCGATATAGTTCGCGATGAACATGATGAGGAAGAGCGGCAGCACGTGCCGCAAAACCTTGGCGCTGGCCGACTCCAGCAGGTCTTCATAAGGGTTGGCGGGGGCGGACATCGCGGTTGTCTCCTGTGGGCGCTCCGGTAGCGCGCGGTTTGGATCGATTGTGGTACGTTGTCTGATGACATTCTAGACAGGTCCGTCGCCACAGCCAACGTCGCGTTTACCCTGTTCCGGAACGTGAATCATACCCGATGTCCTCGCTACGGCGCACTCGGCGCGCTTCCCGGTGCGAAAAAAGGAGCGACGGGGTTTTCGCCGGGGATGATCTGAAGTACGATGGTTGTACGATGACTTAACTCAACCGCACGAAAGTTCGGAGACGACATGCAAATCACTGGCGACATGCTCATTGGAGGCCGCGCGGTGCGCGGCACGGAAAAGCCCCTCACGGCTTTCAACCCAGCCACCGGCGAAGCGATTCCCGCACCGGCCTTCGGCAGCGGCACGGCCGCCGACGTCGACGCGGCCTGCAAGCTGGCCGCGGCGGCATTCGATGCCTACCGCACGCTGCCCCTCGACGAGCGCGCCGAGTTCCTTGAGCGCATCGCCGATGGCATTGCGGCGCTCGGGGACGCGCTCACCGAGCGCGCCCACGCCGAAACTGGCTTGCCCAAGGCACGCCTGGAAGGCGAGCGCGGCCGCACCGTGGGCCAGCTCAAGCTGTTCGCGCAGGAAGTGCGCCAGGGCCTGTGGCTCACGCCCACGCTCGACTCCGCCCTGCCCGATCGCAAGCCGCTGCCGCGAGCCGAGCTGCGTCTGCAGAAGGTGGCGCTCGGCCCGGTTGCCGTATTCGGCGCGAGCAACTTCCCGCTCGCGTTTTCGGTGGCGGGCGGCGACACGGCCGCGGCGCTGGCGGCGGGCTGCCCGGTCGTCGTGAAGGCGCATGGAGCGCACCTCGGCACTTCGGAGATGGTGGGCCGCGTGATCCAGCAAGCCGTCAAGGACATGGGGCTGCCCGAGGGCGTGTTCTCGCTGATCGTCGGCGCGGGGCGCAGCGTGGGCGAGGCGCTGGTTGCGCATCCTGCCATCAAGGCCGTGGGCTTCACCGGCTCGCGCGCGGGCGGCACGGCGCTCATGCGCATCGCCGCGAACCGTCCCGAGCCGATCCCCGTGTACGCGGAGATGAGCAGCATCAATCCCGTCTTCCTGCTGCCGGGGGCGCTCGGTTCACGGAGCGCGGCCATCGCGCAGGGCTTCGTCGATTCGCTGGTGCTGGGCGCGGGGCAGTTCTGCACGAATCCGGGGCTCGCGATCGGCATCGAAGGCCCCGCGCTCGATGAGTTTGCGCAGGCGGCGGCGCAGGCGCTGGGCGTCAAGCCCGCGCAGACCATGCTTACAGCGGGGATCCATGCGGCGTATGAGGAAGGCGCGCGCCGCCTTGGCGATACCGTGGGCGTGAGCGCGCTCGCACAAGGCCAGCCGGCGAGCGGACCGAACCAGGCGTTTGCCGCCCTCTTCGTGACGGACGCGAAAACGTTCCTCGCGCAGCCGACCCTGGAAGATGAAGTGTTTGGGCCGGCTTCGACGCTCGTGCGCTGCAAGGACGAAGCCGAGCTGCTCGCCGTGGCGGAGCATTTCGCGGGCCAGCTCACCGCGACGATTCAGATGGACCGCGACGACGTGCCCACTGCCATGCGCCTCGTGCCGATTCTCGAGCGCAAGGCCGGCCGCCTGCTCGTGAACGGGTTCCCGACCGGCGTGGAAGTCGCGCACGCCATGGTGCATGGTGGCCCGTTCCCGGCTACGTCCGATAGCCGCGCGACTTCGGTGGGCACGAGTGCGATGGAGCGGTTCTTGCGGCCCGTTTGTTATCAGGATTTTCCTGCCGAACTGCTGCCTCAGGCGCTCGCGGACGGCAATCCGCTCGGGCTGTGGCGGCGCAAGGACGGTGAGTTTGTGAAGGGGTGAGGTTTGGGAGGTCGCGGGTCTTTGCCGCTTTGGGCTTTTCTTGTGATCGCGGCGGTTTGCTAGCGTTGCCCCTGGGCGGGGCTGCAGCTGCTTTGCTTTGCACAGCGGCAAAGATCGCGGTGCATGCGCTTGAAACTTGTTTTCGCGTCGGTCTGTTAACGTTGCCCCTGTGCGGGGCGGCGGCTGCTTTGCTTTGCACAGCGGCAAAGATCGCGGTGCATGCGCTTGAAACTTGTTTTCGCGTCGGTCTGTTA
>NZ_BBJJ01000096.1 GCF_000739815.1 Paraburkholderia mimosarum LMG 23256 = NBRC 106338 | reverse complement strand
CCCCCCTCCGTCATGCCGCTTCCGGTAGGGGATCGGCACGACAGCGATCGTGTCCCATCGCTCCGCCGTTTCGGACGCGTCGTGTTCGTACGAGTCGAGCGCGTAGACCGATCGCAGATCGTTAAACCGGTCCCTGTCGCCTTCCAGCAGGTTCAGAAAGTAGCGAACCGGCGCGTCGCCTGCACTGTAACCGACAAGGACAAGCGTCTTGCACCGTACAAGATCAAACAGGAATCGTGACGCCCACCCTGACCTCATGTAGGCGTCACCGTAGTCGGCGCTTGTCAGGACCAGCGGTGTCGCTTCCAGGCCGGCTTCCGCATCGCGAATGCGGCCATGCAGATGAATGATTCCCTGGCACGTATCTGTCCCCGGTGGAGGCAGCGCCTGCCCCGCGAGGCTCGACGTCTTGCCACGGCCCGGTCCTTCCGACGCATCGAGGGCGCGCTCGAACAAGCCGTCGAAGTTCGTGGTGACAAGGAGCAAGCTGTTGTCCCGCGCCCGGGACAGGCGAAGCAAGGTCCTGTGGTGCGCCAGATCCACGTTCGGGCGCGCGAGGATACCAGCGGCCTCGTCGTAGATCCGCGCCGGATTCACGAGACGCCGCGCCACAGCACCGAGCGCCTCCTCGTATCGACCATGCTTCTTGATGGCGAGGGATTCCGCGGTCGTCGGTTCGACGCCGATGCTCTGGTAGATCTGGTCGACAAGTTCGCCGAACGTCGGCAATTGAGGTGCGCTTACGCCCGCGCCGCAAAGAAACACGACATCACCATCCAGCATGCGATCCACAAGGTCGTTCGGAAATGCCGGGCCGTCGTCGGAGAATCGGAGTGTCAATGCGGTCTTTCCTTGTTCTTGATTTCGTGTGCGCATGGACGGTCCGCATTGGGCAATGTGACATTCCGGGTCCCGATATGCGTTGGGCCATACGTCGATCGCTGCGATTTTCGCGCGCCATGCACTTCAGAAGGGCGGCGTTACCGGCTCGAGGCTAACAACCCAGCGTTAGCATGCAACGTTTTGGCTACGCTAAAAGAGCCCGCGCTGCCTCGTGTCCCGCGCCGGTGGCAGCGACGCCTTAGCGCGCCCGCCACCGCGGCGGCGCGCGAACCGCCGCACGTGGGCCACCATCTCCGCCTTCACCGCCCCGGTCATGAGCACCAGCGCATACAGCCGCACACCCTCCGGCCTGGGTTCCGGTCGCGCGCGCAGCGACACGCGCAGCGCCAGGCGGCGGGCGCGGTCGAGCAACTGGGCGCGGCTCATCCCCGGCCAGCAGGCGGCGAAGAACGCGGCGACCGCCGGCGGCAAGCTTTCGGGGGCGCAGCCGGCGGGCAGTGCGAGGGCAACAAGTTCGAAGCAGTCGGCCATGCGGGCAGATGGAAGTCGGGGCCATCCGATCCTGGCGCAAAACGGTCCCTTCCGCAACGGCGCGGCGAACACAGGTGGCAAGCGCCGGAAGGCACCACGCCGGCGGCCGCCTGCTCGTGCCGATCGTGGCGCCGTGTAAATCCGCGTAAATCTGGCGGCGTCAACAAGAAACAGCAAAAAAGACGGGCTGGCGCAGCAGGACGAGTTGAGTGGACGGGATGGAAATCGAAGCCGTGAACGGGGGTAGGTCACGCGAGCGTCCGGGCGTGTGGTAGAAACGCGGTTCGCCGAAGAAACAACAGGCGTAACACCGTCCTAAACCGTCGAGTTCAAACCGGTGCTACGCCTCCACGAACACCGCACGACGGGCCGCGCAGGCCAGAAGACGGAACGCGTGAGGCCGCAGTATCGCATCCGCTGGGCGTCCCGTCGATCTTCCCTTAGCCAACTTCTTCGGCGTTCCTCGAGGACCGTCGATGCTGGCCACAGGCCGCCTGTTCCTGTGCGCCCGCTGCCGGGCGCAGGTATTCATCTGCCGCCGCTGCGATCGTGGCAACCGCTATTGCGACAGCGAGTGCGCTCGTGCTGCCCGCCGTGAGTCCCAGCGTGCTGCTGGAGTCCGCTATCAGGACAGCCGCCGCGGACGTTTCGCTCACGCAGCGCGAGCCCGGCGTCACCGTGACCGATGCAAATTCGTGACGCATCACGGTTCACCCGTCCCGTCCACGAATGATGTACTGCAACCGGACCTTGACGCCGCCGTTGCACTTGCCAGCGCCGCCGGCAGTGCGGCGGCGCCACACTGCCATTGCTGTGGCTGCATATTGCCGCCGTTCGTACACCGGCTTTGTGCGTCGTCGAGGCTCCCGTCGTGTTCATCATCACAACCGTGGAGATCCCCATGACCATTGGAGCCAAGCTCGAAGCGAAGATCCTTCGCTATTACCATGTCGAAAAGTGGCGCTGCGGCACCATCGCAAAGCAGTTGCACGTGCATCGCGAGACGGTGCAGCGTGTGCTCGCCCGTGCCGGGCTGCCCCGGCACGGACTACCGCCGCGCCCCTCGATGATCGAGCCGTATCTGCCGTTCATCCGGTAGACCCTGGAGAAGTTCCCCACGCTCACCGCGAGCCCCATGTATGCCATGGTGTGCGAGCGCGGCTATGAAGGCGCGCCCGATCACTTCCGTCATCTGGTCGCGCTGCACCGGCCCCGGCCCGTTGCTGAAGCGTTCCTGCGCTTGCGAACGCTCCAGGGCGAACAGGCGCAGTTCGACTGGGGACACCGGTCACATCGAGATCGGCCGCGCCCGCCGGCCGTTGATGGCCTTCGTGATGGTGCTCTCGTACTCGCGCGACATTTACCTGCGCTTCTTCCTTGACGCACGCATGGAGAACTTCCTGCGCGGCCACATCGGCGCGTTTAACACCTGGTGTGGCTTGCCCGCCAGCCATCGCCGTAGCTATGACCGTGGCGCGCAGATCGAGAATCCGCAGCACCTAAAGACGCTCGAGCAGTTCAAGCTATGGCCATCGGGTCTTACCTGATGGAGGCAACGGAGGTGGCGCGCACGGGCAGCGCGCCCCCCTCGCTGAAGGTATGACGCGGAAGGCACGCTGAAATCGCTCTCCATTCGCTTCGATATGCGAAATTTTCGACTGAATTGCGAATGCGTCACGCCGCACCTGTCAGCACGGGTAGGTACATCCCGGGCGATTTCAGGCCACAGTAACAGGCAGATGGGCGTTTTGGCGTTTTCAAGTGGAGGCGCACGATGGGAAGGAACCAATCTGACAGTCGGCAGCCCGACAAGGCCGTCTGCCGCCTCGAGCCGGTTATCCGCGCGATGGCACCGTGCCCGTCCGAGTTGCGGGCGTGCATGCTGTGGGCGATTGCCTTCCGGCTTGCCGTGGTACCCGATGATGAACAGGCGTCGGCATTTGCGTGTGTCCTGAAGGCGATCGGGGGTCTGCCCGCCGCGCAACGGGTGGAACCGCTGGCCGAACTCGGACTGCATATTCCTGAACTGCCCGACCTCGATCAGCCCAGGGCATTTCACGACTTTGTCGGGGCCATCAGCGACATCCCGGCGGAGCTGCGGGTGGAGCCGCTGGCGGAACTTGCTTTTCGCATGGTCGAGCAGGCGTATCTGCCCGGGCAGGCGGACGCGCCCGATCATCCTTTGCTTCACTGACCCGCGTTGATTTTCGCCGTCTAGGCTCGCTTTCGTCATGCTACAGTCGTCGCGCGGTATCAACCCGACAGGGAAAGCGGCGATGATGCGAGACGTGCCACTGACGACTGAACCTTCAGGCCTTACCACCTTGCTCGACGCTCTCGAGACAGCCGTGCCCGGCATGACCGGCACGGCGGGACTGCGACCAGCCGACTGGCTGGCGCTGGAGCGACGGCTGAAGGGATTGCAGAGGCTGCTAGCCAGTGCCGCGCGTTCCGGTCGGCCTGGTCACAATGCCGGCGGATGCACGTCCCCGGCGACACTGTTCTGACCATGCGCAGCATGTTGACACGGCCCATCGAAGCAAGGCGGCCTCCATGGACTGCGCTGCACTGATTCACGCGAAAGCCATGCACACTGCATCATGACGATGGAGTCGCAAGTGAAACGGGGGATCGACCTGTGCCCGAAATGTCGCAAGCCACTGCGACGCCGCGATGATGTGGTGCCGGCGCGCTGGGTATGCTCGCATGCTCCCGATTGCGGGTATACGCAGGCTGATGACGACGGACGGCCCGCTCCACCTCAGGACGCGGGTGACGCCCAGCGCGGCAGCGGCGTCAGTCAGCGGACGGCGGCGCCATCGCCTCGATCAACCCCGCGGGGGCGCATTGGAGAGCGTTGCCCGGATTGCGCAAAGGGTTTGCTGCTCCAGAAGACCCTCAAATCCAGCGGGAAGCCGTTCGTCGGCTGCAACCGTTTTCCGCAGTGCCGGTTCTTTGGCTGGCCGGACCGCTGAGCCATCGCCGCGCGCGAATATTGCATGACAGAGGCGACGCGTTCCCCGATCCATCAATTGCCCTGGCAGCCATCGTTCGGCCGGTGCATCAGCGCATCGCTTCGTGGTGTTGCCGAAGAGATGGATTGTGGAGCGAATCTCGACTCGATGAATCACTCCCGTCGGCTCTGAAGAACTACAAGCTTACCGTTAAATCCGCCGAAGCGTTCGTCTGCATTTCCTGCACCCGCCTCATGCTTCGCCGACTCGGCCGACTTTGAGGACAGCTTCTGAGGGACGGGGCTCAGTGGAGCAGTCTCGTTGCCTCGATCGCCCAGCTAGTGGAATCGACAGCTATACTTGTATTTGTCTGATGAGATGAGCCCGACGCGCGGGTTTGCGTCCCGCATGCCTCGTCATTCACACGGGGGGATCATGGCTTCAGCTCACAATGTGCGGCATTGGCCATCAGGGCGGGGCGCGCCATGTGGCAGACACACTGTGTCTGCAACGGCTACGCGGATTCGGTCAGCAACCGAGCCGTGGGACCACAACGACACCCTGACGAGCCAGCGGGCCTCCCCAGGCAGTCACCGAATTCTTGCTATCGACGCCGATGCGGCGCTTGCACAGGATCTTCGCAGGATGCTCGCTGGCTCGCCGGACCGCAAGTCCTTGCCAGCGCCGATTCAGGCCATATTGTCGGGCGGCATGGAGGGCGTGGGCACGGTGCTCCGGATCGATGCCGCGCGATCGGGCAGGGACGCACTCACGCGGGTCGTCCGGGCGCTTGCACACGCCCAGCCATACACGACGGTGTTCGTGAGTGTACGCAGATCGCCCGGGCGGGACGTTTTGCGGTCGATCATGCGAATCCGGCAGGCGGATCCACATGTGCAGTTTGCCCTTGTGGGCGCGCACGCTGCCGCGGCCCGGGAGGTTCTGGCCAGACGACTCGGGTCAGCCGACCGGCTGCTGACGCTGGTCGAGCCGTTCAGTCCGACGGCGATCCGTCACGTCGAACGCGTGGTGGTTGCGAAGTCGCGCCCGGGTAACGCCACCGCTGCCTGGCTTGGCCCGGTCAGGCAGCGGACCGACGCGCTCGACGAGGCGAACAGCCTCGCAATAAACGGTCCGGTCGTGTTTTACCGCCTGCGCGGAGAGCCTGCACTGCCGTTCCTCGAGATTTCGCACGACATCATCCTGTTTGGGTACAACCGCGACGCCGTGCTTGCCTCTCCCGCCGGGCTACCGGGTCTTGTCGACCCGCGCGACTGGCCGCGAGTCGAAGCGGTCATGGCGCGCCTCCTGGACAGGCGTGTCACACAGGCGTCCGTCGAGTTCCGCCTGCGCACGGGCGATGGCAACTGCCGTTGGGTTGAGAACCGGTTCATCCCGGTGCGTGACGTGGATGGCCGGCTCGTCGAGGTGGAAGGGCTCATCCTCGACCAGACTGGAATGCGTGCAGCCGAAGCTGGCATCGCATGGCTAGCGGGTAGCGATGTACTCACCGGGCTTGCAGACGAAGTCGCGTTCAGGCACCGGGTGCGCCTAGCGCTGGCAGCTGCCGGGCGCGGCGCGATACCATTCGCAGTCCTGCATTTAAGACTCGATCATTTCGGGTCCGTCAATGACACCCTCGGGCGGCCCGTTGGCGACCGGTTGCTTCAAGAGGTCGCGATGCGGCTGACGGGCTGCGTGGGCGAACGCGATCTGGTCGCGCGGGTCGGTGGCGACGAATTTGCCGTGCTGCAGGCCGAGGCGGTCGAGCCCGTTGACGCAGGCCTCCTCGCTCAGAGAATCCGCACCGCACTGGCGGCGGTCTGGCGCTTCGGGGGCAACGAGGTCCATGTGACCGCCAGTATTGGCGTGTGCCTGTACGTGCAGGGCCGTAGCCTGGCGCAGGAGCTGCTTGGGCAGGCCGGTCAGGCGCTCCGGCGTGCACGGCATACGGGCGGCAACCGGTATTGCTTCCCTTCCGCGCGTCTCGATCAGGCCGTGCGCGAAATGATGATGCTTGCCGAAGACCTCCGCACCGCGCCAGATCGTAGCGAGCTCGAACTCCAGTACCAGCCCGAGGTGGAGTTGTCTTCGGGGAACATTATCGGGATGGAGGCTCTGGTACGCTGGCATCACCCAACGCGCGGCCTGCTTGCTCCGGACGAGTTCATGCCGGTTGCTGAACGGGCCGGCCTGATGGCGACGCTCGGCCGCTGGGTGCTGGAGCAGGCGTGCCGCCAGATGAGGGCATGGCGCGACGAAGGGATTGCCCCGCTGATGATCGCGGTCAACCTGTCCTGGTCTGAACTCCTCAGCGGGGAAGCTTTCGTTCGCGACGTTGCTGCCACACTCACGAAATGGCAGCTGGCCCCAACCGATCTGGAGTTCGACGTAGCGGAGGCAACCCTGACCCGTCTCGCGTGGGCGCGCAACGACGTGCTGGGCGCGCTGCGCAGGCTCGGTGTGAAGATCGCCATCGACGGGTTTGCAGGCGAATTCGGGACCTTCGACTATGTCCGCAAGTGCGAGGCGAACCATCTGAAGGTCGCCCGATCCGTCGTCCAGCGGCTTGCCAGTGATCCTGCGGGAGCGGCGAAAATCCGTGCCATTGTCAACCTCGCGCGCGAGGCCGGCATGGGCGTCATCGCACAAGGCGTGGAGACCGAGCAGCAGCGTCTGTTCCTCGCGGACACCAATCGGGCGACGAAGGCGCAAGGCTTTCACTTCAGCCAGGCGGTGGATGGCGCCCAAGCCGCTGTGCTGCTACGCCACGGGCACATCCCGGAATCACTGCGGCGGTAAATCGGCGCCGCGCTGAGTTGCCTTCGTGACGGTTGCCGTCAGCGCTTCAAGATTGCTCCCAGTCACCTGCATGGCCTGGTGGCTCGCCTTTTGCAGCGTATCAAACAGGGTCCCCGTGGCGCCGAGCGCTGACTTCCACGCTTCAATCGCGACCGCAGAACCGTAAGCGATCCATTATCGCCGCCCCTCTGAGTAGTAGACAGGCGCGTTGATTCGTGGAGTGAATATGCTGAGAATCAGTTCTGGGAGGGCGGCATCCGCCAAGGCACGAGCGCTTCGTAGTCGTCGGCAGTCTTTGCCAGAGGCAGGCGCTCGAACAGCCAGGTCAGGTAGCGGTATGGATCGATACCATTGGCCTTGCAGGTTTCAACGAGACTAAAGAGATTTGCGCTGGCATGTGCGCCGGCAACCGTATCTGCGAACAGGAAGCCCTTGCGTGCAACGACAAACGGGCGAATGGAATTTTCACAAGGATTGTTCGATACCGGCCAGTCGCCGTTCTCGAGGTAGCGCACCAGCTTCGGCCACTGCTCACGCAGATAGGTCAGTGCCCTGCCAAGCATGCTCTGGGGCGGCACCCCTGGAGACTGCTCGATCATGAGATCCTTGATGACCTGGAGTACGTGGGCGCTATAGCGTTGCCGCAAGCGCTGACGCCGGTCTGCGTTCCACGTTTTACTGCGTGCCTCGGCGGCAAACAACTTGCCAAACAGTTTGATGAAGCGTGTTGCGAGCAGATCTGGCGTACGTGCCGCCTTGGGAACATTTTCCTCGGCCTTAACGAAGTAACGTCTCGCGTGAACGAGGCAACCAAGGTGCACGAGCTTGTACCGCTCGGCGATACCGTTATAAGCCTCATAGCCATCGGTCATCAGCGCGGCGCCTTCCTGCACGCCAGCGAACAGCCTGTCAGCCAGCTTCGCCCCGCGACCCGGCGTGTAGGTATAGCAACAGATCGGGATTCCCGTGCCTGTCATCTGACACCACAGGTAGCTCTTCGTCTGTGGCTTGCGCCCTTTCTCCTTGAGGACCTGGAAGGGCGTCTCGTCAGCGAGGATCACCGCTGCCTCAAGCAGCGCGTCACGCATCAGGTTAACGACTGGCTGCGTTGCGAGGCCGGCCTTGACCATGCTGGCTGCGATCGTGTTTGACGAGATATCACCACCGAAGCGGCGAAGCAGGCCAGCCTGACGATACAAGGGCATGCCAAACTGGAATTTGCCCGCCGCGATCCAGGCAAGTGCAGATTCGGTAAGGAGTCCTCGTGGGATGATACAAGGTGGCGCCGGTGTGACCTTGATGCCCAGATCACAGCACGGGCATGCATACTTGACCCGCTGATGCTGGATCACGCGTAGCTGCTCAGGAATCACGTCGAGCTGTTCGCTGATTTCCACGCCGAACTCGACCAGGGCATGGCCGTCGTTGCTACAGAAACGCTCGGCCTCCGGAAGTTCGTGCAGGCGAGGAACGCTTAGAAGACCGGGATCGAGCGGCTTGCGGTGGCCACGCTTTTTGCGTGTATGCGCACCGACCTTCGTTTCGGGCGTATCTTCCTGGGCCGGGGCCGCATTCGCGCCAAGCGCTTCAGCTTCGTTGAACAGCCCGAACTGTTCCGAGTCCCGTGCTTCGCTCCTTGCGCCAAACAGCTCACGCCGGTAGGCACGCAGCCGTTCCTCGGCCAGGTCGCGCTCCGCGCTCACCAGACGCAGCATGCTGCGGGTTTCCTCGTGCTCGCGCTCAAGAGTGGCATACGCCTCGCGCATGGCGAGTAACGCATTGAGCTCGTCGGCGGAGATCGTGATCTGGGCGGGCATGCCGGATTAGACCATGCATGCCCGCCCATGTTCAGCTCACGCGCAAATATTCCTCCCGTGGATGTCGGCGGATCGCAGTGATGTCATCGCCATCGAGCAGCGCGTGCAGCGACGCTGGCGTCAATGCCACGACTTCGGTCTTCCTGTCGGGCCAGATGAAACGGCTTGTTTCAAGGCGCTTCGTCATCAGCCAGAAACCACTACCATCCCATCCGATGATCTTGACCCTGTCACGGCGGCGGTTTCCGAAGATATAAAGAGAGGAGTCCATCGGGTTCAGATGCATGGCCTGCTCGACGAGAATCGACAGGCTGTTCATGCCGTAGCGGAAATCGACGGGATCGCGGTGCAGGTACACCCTCAGGTTTTCGTCGAAGCGGAACACGGCATCCTCCCGAGCATCTGGACTACGGTGGTTAGTTCCTCGACGCTTGCGTCCCCGATGTTAAACTCGACACCATTGGAAAGGCGCACATGTAACGCGAGCGCCGTCACCGGCACGGCAGGTGGCGTTGGATGCGCCGACGACACCGCAACGACGGGCACAAATGGCGAAGGTGCCGAAGTCTGCACCACCGGCTTGATCAAATCCGGGCGTCCGTCCGATACGCTATCGATTACCTCGCCCGCGGACGGTGGGAAATCGAGGTCCCTGGCAACGGTGTCCTGCGGTGTCGGCGCATTGTTTTTTTCACGCTCCAGCAGGTATTTCGTGATCCACTTGCGCAGCAGGTTGGCGTTCACTCCATGCTCCTGCGCCAGACGGGCAACCGACATGCCTGAGCACAGCGCCGCCTCGATGAGTGCGCGCTTGCCTTTCTCGTCGTACTGCCGCCGTCCGTCGCGGCTCTGACGCACCACTTTCAACTCTGAGTTTTTTTCGGCCATAGGTGTCCACCTCCAGTTGGTGGACACCTATGCTCCTCGCTCCTGCGGCTTACTGCCAGACGTCAAAGATGGATCGCTTACGCAGAACCCGCGGGCGCGCGCTTGGCGGCTTCCTCTGTGAACGCCTGCATGCGCTCACTGCAGCGTTCGAATTGCGCTTCGGCGGTCTGCATGATCGCCGAGCGCATGGTTGACGCAATATCGAACAGATTGACGCCATACGACATCAGCTTTTCGGTGAGCGGCGCGAAGAGTCCTCCCTGCAGTGCGATCCACTCCTGCGGGTCGCCGGCGCTTTCAACCGTCTTGATGGCGATCGCCTGCGTCCGGGCAAGACCCGACCCCGTGGCCTGCAGGTTCAGACTGGCGAGCTTTTCCACGCCGTCAATCACCTTGCCGGCGAGCGCGAAAAACGCTTCGGTGTTTGCCTTCTGTGTAGCTGCGATCTGATCTTGAGCAGGTAGAGACATTGTAAAACTCCCTGATTTCCAATCCTGTGAGACCTCTCGGCCCATATGTCGCGGAGGGTTGCCGCGACAGTGATCCGAAAGACGCCTTCGCGCATGGCGCATGGACGTCGCGCGCGCCATGCAAAACTCGCGAGAACTGTACCGCCGGACACAGCGCGCGAGTCATTCCTCGAGGACAGAGGCTCCCTCGTTCGAATCGGTGCTCCTGTGCGCATCGAGTGCGGCTGCCGGCTGCACGCGGCTCTCAATGCTTTGCATCGAATCCTCGGCCTGCATTGATCCGGCGCAGCTCGCGAGGTTCCTCGTCTTCTATCCACCACCAGTTGACCGCGACGTTGAGTCCCTGCGAGCGCAGATAGTGCCACCATCCCTCAGGGATATAGAGGATGTCGCCTCGACACAGCACACATTCGACAGGCTGCGCGTCCAGCAATCCGGGAAATCGTTCGAGATCGGGGGTACGCAGATTGATGCGGCTGAAATGGCGATTCCTGCGATCGTCGGTGTACGGATAGAGATGGCGGCGGTCTGTGGGCGGAAACAGGGTAATGTGCTTGCGCCCGCTCACCATCGCATACAGGTTGTCATATGAATCGTAATGCAGCGTCGAAGCGTTGCCGCCAATGCCCATCCACAGATATGGTGGCCGCATGATCTTCGCGAGCGGTGCGAACGAAGGCCTGACAATATCGCCGACCAGTTCAGGGAGATACTTTAGTGTATCAACCTGCGCCAGATAGTAAGTCGTTGGGCTGGCCGTATCGCCGTAGATCAGGTAGTCGACAAAGCTGCCGAAGCTGGAATGGACCCGATCCTTACCGATTCGCTCCGGTAGAGCGAACTCCTTGTCCGGCGAATACTCGATGGGTACACGACGGCTCCCCGCTGCAGCCTTCAGATAGCCGCAATTCCATCGCCTGACAGCGCCCAGCCCCAGTGCCGCGCCTCTAAAGACAACGGGTAAGCCTGGACGAACAAACCGGCGATGGAACTCCCTCGCACCCGGAACCGTGTTCGTTTCGACAAGGTGCGTGAGCGGCAGATATTCCCTGTTGACTACGGATGGGTTCATGTTGTTTCGGGAACGCTTTCGGCGTTCCCGCTGTGTTATGTCAGTTGATCCCCGGTGACGGGCGAAGCGCCCACATCCGGCCTGCGCGCACATTCCTCCAAAGGGCCTGAGTGCCCCCCGGTCCGTTTCCCGACAGTAACGTCATGGAGCTCGCGAAAATATGCACCGAAGAGACACGCAAGGTCCTTCAGGGTCGTGAACAGATGTCGCTCGTCCTCCTCGCGCACGGCCAGCTTCTGCGCAATTGCGAGGATCATCGGGTAGTGTCCGGCGTGTCTGTCAATATGCAGATGGCTGCGGGCACCCTTGAGGTGCCGCGCGGAAAATCGACGTTCTGCGCGGGCCACAACGAGCGCAGAGACGCGTTCCGAGTTCCATTCGACGAACAACGAATAGGCAACCGCGGCGAGCGAGCCGATCTCGTCCAGTCGTCTCGCAAGATACGCGATCAGATCCCGGGTCGCCTGGAGTGGAGCGGTACCGTCTATGGTTTCGTCACTGCATCCGTGGTAACGGAGGTCGTTCCGAAAGAGGATGTCGTGATTCAACTCCTCCGCCGTATAGCGGCCCCATAGACGGCTACTGTCGTAGTCCTCCTCGATCATGCGGGCGAGCGCCAGCGCATCGACTCTGGCGGTCAGGCGAATCCTCCGGATGGTCTCGATGCGATGACGAACGTAATATTCCTCATCAAGTTCCTGATCCCCGGAACTGAGATGTGCCGAGTACGGAACGGAAGCGAGAATCTGTTCGACTTCGGATACGAGTAGATCATCGACACGCTGCGCCACCCCTGATCGAGTATTCATGGTTCCGGTATCCGTTTTATTTGATGACGTCGAGCCCACTCTCCGCCCGTCCCGCACGCGAGGCAAGCTCGGCGCGCAGCTCTTCGTCACGCAGGGACCGCGCGGAGCGATCCGCGCGCAACTCCTCGTCGCGAAGCGTGCGTGCGGCGCGATCCGCACGCAGCTCCTCATCACGGAGTGATCTGGCGGCGCGGTCGGCCAGCTCGGCGCGCAGCTCCTCGTCGCGCAGCGAGCGAGCCCCGCGATCCGCACGCAGTTCCTCATCCCGCAGTGAACGGGCCGCGCGGTCAGCCAGCTCCGCGCGCAGCTCCTCGTCGCGAAGCGTGCGTGCGGCGCGATCCGCACGCAGCTCCTCATCACGGAGTGATCTGGCGGCGCGGTCGGCCAGCTCGGCGCGCAGCTCCTCGTCGCGCAGCGAGCGAGCCCCGCGATCCGCATGCAGTTCCTCATCCCGCAGTGAACGGGCCGCGTGGTCAGCCAGCTCGGCACGCAGTTCTTCGTCGCGGAGCAAGCGCGCAGCGCGATCCGCACGCAGTTCCCCAATACGCAGTGAACGCGCTGCACGGTCGGCCAGTTCGGCGCGCAGTTCTTCATCGCGCAGTGATCGGGCCGCACGGTCGGCCAGCTCGGCACGCAACTCCTCGTCACGCAGGGAACGCGTGGCGCGATCCGCACGCAGGTCCCGATCACGGAGTGCGCGCGCCGTGCGCTCAAAACGGGCGACCAGATCCCCGTCGCGCAACGCCCTGTCAACCCGGGCTCGTGAAGCGCGCGCACCATCCGCGCGTATGGCCAGATCGAGCTGATCGGCCACATCTTCGATCTGCTCGAGATACCGGGTAGTGACCAGCAGCAGGTCAGTCAGCAAATCAACAGTACTGGAACTCATGGTCAATCTCCTGATTGGATAAATAACGTCATTTGACGTTTTGTGGATACCGCCTTGAAACACCGAACCAACTACCGTTTCCTGAGTATGGGCAACAACACGAATTCGGTGCTACTACAGATATCGATGTACACACACCCCTGTCTTCAGGCTCCGCAAGCGGCTCCAGTTGCGACGCAGCCCAAAGACCACGCCCATACCGGAGACCGGAAATCACGCTGAAATGCGGAATAGAACGTGGGAAAGGCAGGCGTCCCGGATGTCGATCCTTGTTATGTCATTCGTTTTGTTTGTGCAATGTGAGTCACCGACACTCAACAGATCGCGCACGGCTGCAGAGATACTTTGATTATATTGAGATGACGTCTACGGTCAAATTTCCCTATCCAGGTTGACAGGTATCGAACGCGCTCATGAAACTCACACGAAGACTCTACCTGAGCCGTTTTATGTATTCAGTCTTCCGGTTATTTTAATCAATTGGCATATCTAATAATACTATTGTGAAGTTGCATATCCGTTTGACCCGGTGCCACGGCTCAAGTGAATGTCCTGTGATGCTGCCCCTCCATGAGAATGGTGTAATTCTCGCGATTTGGTAACCTATGCGAGATCGTCAGACGTGTGGAATGCGCTTTTTGGCGCCGGGCAGCTTTTCGCCGGCCGACACGGTCCGCATGGCCTGCAATCGGGCTTTGGGACTCACGATACTTTCCGCAATTTGCGCATCCTGCACCGCGACCCCTGTCAAATCTGCGACCGTCACCTGAGTCCGGTCGGCGTCGTTACGCCCCCTGCGCTTTGCCGCGAGCAACGTGCCGATTTCAACCAGTGCCTCCTTCTCGATGAGTCCGGCGGATAGCGCATGGGACACTTCGCCATACTGGCTGCACTGCACGATCGAGTCGACGACGATGGCGCCCGCCCGGGCGACGATGCCGGGATCGAGCTCCTGTTTGCCCATGCTGTCAGCGCCCACGGCAGTTATATGCGTGCCGGGACGAATCCACTCGCGTTGCAGCAGTGCCTCGCGCGAAGGGGTCGCCGTGACGATCAGGTTCGCGCTCCCCGCCACCTCTTCGGCCGTGTCGTGTACGTGCACCTCGAACCCGTGCGCCGACATGTCCGAGGCAAACCGTGCGCAGCGTTCCGGGATCGGCTCCCAGACGTGCACTTCCCGGCACGCGGTAACCGGCTTCAGATACGCCAGTTGAAGGCGAGCCTGGCTGCCTGTGCCGATGATCCCGATCCCCTCGACCTCGAGTGGCGCCAGCAGGCGCGCGGCAAGTTGACCTGCAATCGCCGTGCGCACGGAAGTCAGCCACCCTTCGTCCTGCAGCAACGCGACCGGTTCGCCAGTATGCGCCGAAATCAGCACGGTAAATCCGTTATTGGTCGGCAAACCCGCCGCGGGATTGTTGTAGAAGCCGGACGACACTTTCACCGCGAAGGTCGACGCGTCAACGATGTATGCCGACTTGATGCAGCATTCGCCGTTCACCGATTCGAACTGAATGTTCTGGATCGGCGGAACCCGCGCCGTACCCTGCGAGTAGGCGATAAAGCCCTGCTCGACCATGCGTGTCGCGCGCGCCACGTCAAAGCGCGCAGCAATCTCGTTTCGTTTCCAGATTCTCATTTCACCGCTCCGATGAATTTTTCCAGCGAGATATTCCGGCCGCAGAGCACGACGGCTACCGCGCGCCCCTGATACTTGGGCGCCTTCCTGAGCAACGTCGCCAGCGCGACGCCTGCGGCCCCCTCCACCATCCATCCGTCGGTCTGGGCGATCCGTTTCATCGCTACCCGGATTTCTTCTTCGGTGACGAGTGCGGTGTCCGTGATGACCTGCTGGCTGATACCGAAGGTGATCGTGTCCGGATCGATCCCTCCGGCGGTGCCATCGGAAATGGTGTCGAGTTCCTCGGACTCGACGATCCTCCCGGCTTTCAGGCAACGGTAGAGGGCGGTCGAGTTGGCGGGCCAGCAACCAGTCACTGCCGTCGAGGGACGCAGTTTCCGCAGCACGGTTCCGACGCCTGAAATCAGCCCGCCGCCGCCAACCGAGACGAACACCGCCGACAGGTCTAGGCCCCGTTCACGGGCCTGCCCGTCAAGCTCCATGCCAATCGTCCCCTGCCCGGCAATGACATCGATATCGTTGTAGGGTGAGACGAACGTCATACCCGTCAGTTGTGCCTGCCGCGCCGCTTCAAGTTCAACGGCGAGCGACGCATCGTCGATCGTCACGACGGTCGCGCCCAGCGCGCGGATCGCATCGAGCTTGACTGGCGATGCTGCGGTGGTCGTAAAGACGGTGACGGGCACTTCTGCGAGCTTGCCGGCAAGCGCGACCCCCTGCCCGTGGTTGCCGCTCGATACGGCCAGTATCCCTGCCTCCCGCGCGGCCGCGTCAAGCAGACGCACCTTGTTCCATGCGCCGCGAAACTTGAACGAACCCGTGTGCTGCAGGTGCTCGCATTTTAGATAGACCTCGCAGCCGGTGAGCTTCGACAGATCGGGGCTGTACGAAAGGGGCGTGACGGCAACCTGCGGTCGAATCGCCCAGTGCGCGTCCATGATTCTGGCAAACAGATCGTCTGACATCGATATTTTCTTAATCAAAGGCAACGCATACACGAATGCGCTGGCGAGGTAAGCGGTGAATCGCCCCCCTTGGAGGTGGCCGTCGCGCGGCGACATCAGAAACCTGGGCGTACCTTCTTGCAACGTTGCAGGCCTGCTGCCGGTACCTCAAAGAGCCTCAATCATCGGCTGCGGCCGGGTTGACTCAAATGAGCGATCAGAATCACGTAGCAGCATGCCGCACCTATCCGACGACGACGCGGTTGCGACCCAGATGTTTCGCGCAGTAGAGCCGCTCGTCGGCCGCACGCAGGATCGTGTCAATGGTGTCGCCATCGCGGCCAAACTGCGAGCCGCCAACGCTGACGGTCACTTCGCCGCGCCGCCCGCTGCCAGTCCCGAAGATACTGCCAGCGATCATCGAGCGAATGCGTTCGCCCGTTGTGAGTGCAGCGTCCAGACCTGTCTGCGGCAGCAGCACCATGAATTCCTCGCCACCCACCCGTGCGACGCCGTCGTAGGGGCGGATTGCGTCACCGCATATCTGCACGAATTCGCGCAGCACCGTGTCGCCTGCCTGGTGTCCGTACGCGTCGTTGATTGCCTTGAAGTGATCGAGGTCGAGCGCGAGCAGCGAAAACGGCGCACCACCTCGCCGGGCGCGCTCGATCTCGGCTTCGACGCGTTCGATGAACTGGCGCCGGTTGGCCGCGCCGGTAAGCGGATCGGTGGCAGCCAGGTGCTCAAGCCTGTCGTTGGTCCGCTGCAGTTCCTGCAGCGCACTTTCGGTGCGGCCCATGGCCTCGGCAAGCCGCGCCATCAGTTCTTCCCGGCTGTAGATGGTTGCAAACGAGCGCGTCGTGTGAAACGCCTGAACCACGCCATAGCTGAGCAGAAAGAATCCACCGGCGAAGATCGCATGCGCAAGCCACCACATGTGGTTCCACGGCCGCCCCAGAATGAAGGCTAATGAGGACAACGCAAACGCCGTGACCGAAACGCCAAACATGACCATCAGTGGCGTGCGGATGCGTCGCAGCAACAGTATCAGGACGTTCAGCGCGGAAAGGATCATGGCGCCCCCCTCCATCGACAGACGGACCGCGAGGGTCCCGGCGATGGGACTGTACGCGATCCCGGCGACCACCAGGTCGACGAAAAGGAACAGCGCCATCCAGGTGAGCCAGCCGCGCCAGTCGGTGCGCCTCTCGACCGTATCGGGCGGCTGGTTGTACGAGAGCAGCCCCACCAGCAGCAGGGTCGACATCACAAGGCGCGACGCCGGGCCATAAAGCAGGAACAGCCAGATATTGTGGTGCGCCATGCCGGTGAAGGCGCCGTGCAGGGCATAAATGAGGACGAAGCCGAGAAAGCCTAGCGTCAGCCATCGTAACAGCGGCTCACCGGAAGACCGGTAGCACTGCCAGGTGACGTAGGTGACGAACAGCCCTTCGAGCGTTGCGGCGGCTATTGCGATCTCGTGGAACAGGTGGTTCTCGAGCCTGAGCGTGGGATCCTGGAAGAAAAACAGATAGGCGATCAGGTACGCGGGCACCAGCGCAAAGCCAGCCAGCACGAAGCGGGCATAGAGTTTCGTGATGAGCCTGACCATCTCCGGTGACTCACGCGTCGCAATCGTAACACTCATGCCGCCCCCCTCTGGCATTTACCGTCGTTTCGCAGGCACTGCTGGCATGCCTGCCGCAAATTGTGGCCAGTCCGTCACACTTACCCGTGTCGAGCAGCACCATCATGGAAACGGAAGCGCCGCCTCCCTTGCCGATCACCGACAGGCCTTCCGGAAATGTGTATGCGTTGCATGTCTCTTGACCACGCCCCCCACCTTGAGGTGAGTCGACATTTCCCACTGCGTTCGGCACGCAGCGTGATCAACCGCGCACCGTTCAACACGCGCTGGATGGTCCGTTCAGAAGGGATAGCCCGCTGAACACTGCCCCGTGAATGTGGCCAGGCAGCCGGAACGATCCACGACCGATTGCACTCAGGTCTGTGCAAACAGGTCCGCGCCAGCCTGGATGGACTGCCAGAAGTCGTCTTCCTTCTCTGGCGTGCTCGACAGGTTCCAGAGCGTGTACATGCAGGCCTGGTCTCCGTTGTGAAGCAACAGGCCGCTCCAACTCGTCACCGAGGCGTACGCGATATCCCAGTCCACCGTGAATGCGATCGCGTCTTCGGCTACCGTTCCGGAGATCGGGCCGGTAGCGTACTGCCCGTCACTGCTCACAGCGCTCTGGTAGGTGCCACTAAAATTCACGCCGTCAAACTGATCGATCGTCATGACCGAGCCCAGTTCGTTTTCCCACTTGCCAACCAGTTCTGGCGTTGCGCCTTTCGCACCTTGCACGACGCCCGACAGTGGACGAAGTGTTTTCTGTCGATCAACATGCCTTTTCCTTTTCTAGCCACTCACCATTAACAACAGAACACTCGCCAGGCATTCCGGACATCAACCCTCTACCCGCAAAAGGGCGCACGATTCCGCGCCCGCCAGACGCGACCTCTTGACGGGCGTATTCGTATACGCGTGCATAGAGACATGCCGAAACTTTAGCGCCACGGAAAAATCCTGGGATGCCGGCTTTGCCACTTGTTACCCAAACTGACCCTCTTCTCGAATGTCCCATTCGCCACGAGGCTTACCCCGCAAAAACCATTTGGATTACTTAGCAGTTAGATTTGCATTGCCGGGCGTCTGGTCGTGCGAAAACGCGATGCCCGGAAAGCCGATATACCAGTTCGTTGAATCCAGCGAAGTCTGGCCTGCCTTCTTCCTGCAGAAACTGCACACGGTACTTCTGTGAAAACACCCGGCGAGAGGCAGATATGCTCGCCTCCTCATGACCGGGCTCTCCCTGACTGGAGCCACTCACATCCGCTGTCTGCGCAATGCTGCGCGGCTCTGCCGCGTGGTCAGGCCCCATACGCGTTTATTCTTCATACAAGTCGTGATTGCATCATAGGAGCCAATAGACAGGGCGTCAACCACTATATTGGACGCTTCGGCATGCGAAATGGTTTTGCAGAAAGTAAGGAGAATCGACGATCGGTGGATTTGCATGACCAGACTGGCGAGGCATGCCTTGCGTACAAGCGCGTGACGCCCCTCGCGCGTCATCCATTGGCGTCGTGCAGCGATGCGCCCCGAAAGCGCAACCTGTCAGAGTGGATAGGTGAAGATCA
>NZ_BBJJ01000097.1 GCF_000739815.1 Paraburkholderia mimosarum LMG 23256 = NBRC 106338 | reverse complement strand
GTTCGAATTTACCTTTTGCCATGTTTCTCTTCTTTCAAAAAAGTGGTGAATCGGTGACTGAGCGATGCGGACCGGACTCGCGCCCGATCCGCTTTGCGCCGATGCTTACTTCGCCTTCGCGCTGATGATCGCGTCGGCCACGTTACGCGGTGCTTCTGCGTAGTGCTTGAATTCCATCGTGTACGTTGCACGACCTTGCGTCAGCGAACGCAGCGACGTCGAGTAGCCGAACATTTCCGACAGCGGCACTTCGGCGCGAACGATCTTGCCGCCGCCAACCATGTCTTCCATGCCCTGGACGATACCGCGACGGCCCGACAGGTCGCCCATCACGTTGCCCATGTAGTCTTCCGGCGTTTCGACTTCCACGGCCATCATCGGTTCGAGGATGACCGGGCTCGCCTTGCGCATCGCTTCCTTGAACGCCATCGAACCGGCCATGCGGAACGCATTTTCGTTCGAGTCGACGTCGTGGTACGAACCGAACGTCAGGTGAACCTTGACGTCGACGACCGGGAAGCCCGCCAGCACGCCTGCCTTCAGCGTGTCCTGGATACCCTTGTCGACCGCGGGGATGTATTCGCGCGGAATCACACCACCCTTGATCTCGTCCAGGAACTCGTAGCCCTTGCCCTGCTCGTTCGGCTCGAGCGTGATGACCGCGTGACCATACTGGCCGCGACCACCCGACTGCTTGACGAACTTGCCGTCCACGTCCTTCGCCGTCGCGCGGATCGTTTCGCGGTACGCAACCTGCGGCTTGCCGACGGTCGCTTCCACGCCGAATTCGCGCTTCATGCGGTCGACCAGAATTTCGAGGTGGAGCTCGCCCATGCCCGAAATGATGGTCTGGCCCGATTCCTCGTCCGTCTGGACGCGGAACGACGGGTCTTCCTGCGCCAGGCGGTTCAGGGCGATGCCCATCTTTTCCTGGTCAGGCTTGGTCTTCGGCTCGACGGCCTGCGAAATCACCGGCTCCGGGAACACCATGCGTTCCAGAACGATCGGGTGCTGCGGGTCGCACAGCGTGTCACCCGTGGTCGCTTCCTTCAGGCCAACGGCCGCGGCGATGTCGCCCGCACGAACTTCCTTGATTTCTTCGCGGTTGTTCGCGTGCATCTGCAGAATACGGCCGAGGCGTTCCTTCTTGCCCTTGGTCGAGTTCAGCACGGTGTCGCCCGAGTTGACGATGCCCGAGTACGCGCGGAAGAAGATCAGCTGGCCGACGAACGGGTCGGTCATGATCTTGAACGCGAGTGCCGCGAACTTCTCGTCGTCGGCTGCGCGGCGCTCTGCCGTTTCACCGTTTTCGAGCTCGCCCTTGACCGGGGGGATATCGACCGGCGACGGCAGGAAGTCGATCACGGCGTCGAGCATACGCTGCACGCCCTTGTTCTTGAACGCGGTGCCGCACAGCATCGGCTGGATTTCGCACGCGATCGTACGGTCGCGCAGTGCCTTGACGATTTCGGCTTCCGTGAGCTCTTCGCCGCCGAGGTACTTTTCCATCAGCTCTTCGCTGGCTTCAGCAGCCGACTCGATCATCTTCTCGCGCCACTCGTTGCACGAGTCGACGAGTTCAGCCGGGATGTCGACGTAGTCGAACTTCGTGCCTTGCGAGGCCTCGTCCCAAATGATCGCTTTCATCTTCAGGAGGTCGACGACGCCCTTGAAGGTTTCTTCTGCGCCGATCGGCACCACGACCGGAACCGGGTTTGCCTTGAGGCGGTTCTTCAGCTGGTCATAGACCTTGAAGAAGTTCGCGCCGGTACGGTCCATCTTGTTGACGAACGCGAGACGGGGAACCTTGTACTTGTTCGCCTGGCGCCACACCGTTTCCGACTGCGGCTGCACGCCGCCCACGGCGCAGTAGACCATGCACGCACCGTCGAGCACGCGCATCGAGCGCTCGACTTCAATCGTGAAGTCGACGTGGCCCGGGGTGTCGATGATGTTGATGCGGTGCTCGGGGTAGTTACCGCCCATGCCCTTCCAGAACGCGGTCGTAGCAGCGGAGGTGATCGTGATGCCACGCTCCTGTTCCTGCTCCATCCAGTCCATGGTGGCAGCGCCGTCGTGAACTTCACCAATCTTGTGGTTCACGCCGGTGTAAAACAGAATGCGCTCGGTCGTCGTCGTCTTGCCGGCGTCGATGTGAGCGCTAATACCGATGTTACGGTAGCGCTCGATAGGAGTCTTGCGAGCCACTTTGATCCTCTATCGGGAGGTGCGCGCCGGATCGATCCCGACCGGGTTAGACCCAACGCGCCTGAACACAAACGGGCGAGGCGCTCGATAAGCGCACCCGCCCGGAATTTTTTCCGTCTTTTGAGCGAACCCCGGTAGGGGTTTCTCTTAGAAGCGGAAGTGCGAGAACGCCTTGTTCGCTTCTGCCATCCGGTGAACTTCGTCGCGCTTCTTCATCGCGCCGCCACGGCCTTCGGCCGCTTCGGTGAGTTCACCTGCCAGACGCAGGGCCATCGACTTCTCGCTGCGCTTCTTCGCGGCTTCACGCAGCCAACGCATCGCCAATGCCATACGACGCGAGGGGCGCACTTCGACCGGAACCTGATAGTTCGCACCACCAACGCGGCGGCTCTTCACTTCCACCACCGGCTTCACGTTGTTGAGCGCGACAGTGAACACTTCCAGCGGGTCCTTGCCACCCTTGGTCTGGATCTGTTCGAAAGCGCCGTACACGATACGCTCGGCAACCGACTTCTTGCCGGAGAGCATCAGCACGTTCATGAACTTGGCTACATCAACGTTGCCGAACTTCGGATCCGGCAACACTTCCCGCTTGGGGACTTCGCGACGACGCGGCATGTTTCTTCCTTTAACTTTTCAGTTGAAGCGCGGGTGAATTCCTTGCGCTCCGCGGCCACCAACTAACCCGATTCATCCCGGGTTCGACATCCCCGGACTTACCAGCCTGGTCGGGTGACCACTTACTCGACAGCACCGGCCAATCCGGCACTTGTCGCTTTATCGCCGACGCCCGAGAGCGCAGACGACGCTTGACCCTTACTTCGCAGCCTTGGCGCGCTTCGCGCCGTACTTCGAACGAGCCTGCTTACGATCCTTGACGCCCTGGGTATCCAGCGAGCCGCGAACCATGTGGTAACGCACACCCGGCAAGTCCTTCACACGGCCGCCGCGGATCAGCACGACCGAGTGCTCTTGCAGGTTGTGGCCTTCACCACCGATGTACGAAATGACTTCGAAGCCGTTCGTCAGACGAACCTTGGCGACCTTACGAAGTGCCGAGTTCGGCTTCTTCGGCGTCGTCGTGTACACGCGGGTGCACACGCCGCGACGCTGCGGGCAGTCCTGCAGGGCCGGCGACTTGCTCTTCGTAGCTTCCGAAGCGCGGCCTTTGCGAACCAGTTGATTGATGGTTGGCATTGTTTATTCCTGAAATTGAACAAAATCGACGCATTTATTTCCGGGCAAAGCGGAAAAGCATGCATCCAAACTCCTACTCGAACTCCGGAACTGGCTGAATGACGTGAGCTTCGCCGAAGTGACTGGCGAGCGCGGACGTCCCAAGAACCGGAACCCAGCATGATATTCCGAAAATACCAAGTGAGTCAACGGCTTGCGACATTTCGGACGACCGGGCGAGTGACAGCGCGGCGAATATGGAGCTGGTGCCCGGAATCCCCGCGACGGAAATCTGCCGCCTTATTCGTCGCCGACGACCTCGACGAGCTCCTCGCCGAAGCGTTCGAGCTTGCGCGCACCGATGCCCGGAATATCGCGCAGTTCGTCGACCGATTCCGGACCGTTGCGCGCGATCTCCGCCAGCGTGGCGTCGTGAAAGATGACGTAGGCCGGCACGCCCTCACTTTTCGCCGTTTCGGTGCGCCACAGGCGCAGACGCTCCCATCGCGAGCGCTGGCGCGGACTCATGCCGAGGGTCGGATCGGCGCGCTCGCTCGTGCGGCCCGACGACGCGCGCGTTCGCGTGGGTTTGACGTAGCGGCGCATGGTGACCGTGTGCTCGCCCTTGAGCACCGGCTTGCTCGCTTCCGTGAGCACCAGCGAGCCGAAGCCGTCATGGTCCACGGTGAGATAGCCGAACGCCACCAGTTGGCGAAAGATTGCGCGCCATTCGGGCTCCGAAAGCGCCGAACCGATGCCGAAGGTCGAGAGCTTCTCGTGCCCGCGCTGAAGGATCTTTTCGCTGCGGTTGCCGCGCAGGATGTCGATCAGGTGGCCTGCCCCGAAATTGAAGCCGCTCGCGCGCTGCGCGCGGAACACACACGAAAGCGCCATTTGCGCCTCGCGCGTGGCGTCCCACGTGGCGGGCGGCTCGAGGCATGTGTCGCAGTTGCCGCACGGCTTGCTCTCTTCGCCGAAGTACGCAAGAAGGCGCACACGGCGGCACGAGGCCGCTTCGCACAGGCCGAGCAGCGCGTCGAGCTTGCCCGTCTGCACGCGTTTGTGCTGCTCGTCGGCTTCGGACTCATCGATCATCTTGCGCTGCTGCACGACGTCGCCGAGGCCGTAGGCCATCCATGCGTTGGCCGCCAGCCCGTCCCGGCCCGCGCGGCCCGTTTCCTGGTAGTAGCCTTCCACGCTCTTGGGCAAGTCCAGATGCGCGACGAAGCGTACGTCCGGCTTGTCGATGCCCATGCCGAACGCAATGGTGGCGCACATCACCACGCCCTCCTCGCGCTGGAACAGCTCCTGGTGCTTCTGGCGTATCTCGAACTCCATGCCAGCGTGGTACGGCAGCGCGCGGACGCCCTGGCCCTTCAGCCATTCGGCAGTTTCTTCGACCTTGCGGCGCGACAGGCAGTACACGACGCCCGCATCCGTGGTGCCGTCCGCGCGCGTGTGCTCCGCGCGAATGAAGTCGAGCAGTTGCGTACGCGCGTTGTCTTTTTCGACGATGCGATAGCGGATGTTGGGCCGGTCGAAGCTGGAGACGAACACGCGTGCGTCGTCGAGTGCGAGACGGTGCACGATCTCGTCGCGCGTGATGGCGTCGGCGGTTGCCGTGAGCGCGATGCGCGGCACGTTCGGAAAGCGCTCGTGCAGCACCGAGAGCTGGATGTATTCGGGCCGGAAGTCATGGCCCCATTGCGACACGCAGTGTGCTTCGTCGATTGCGAAGAGGCCGATGCGCGTGCGCTCGAGCAGATCGAGAAAGCGCGGCGTCATGAGGCGCTCTGGCGCGACATAGAGGAGATCGAGATCGCCTTCGCGCAGCGCGCGCTCTGTGGCGGCCGCTTCGGCGCCGCTCAGTGTCGAATTCAGATAGGCGGCACGCACGCCGACCTCGGTGAGCGCGGCGACCTGGTCCTGCATGAGCGCGATGAGCGGCGACACGACGATGCCGGCGCCATGCCCGGCTTCGTGACGCACGAGCGCGGGAATCTGGTAGCAGAGCGATTTGCCCCCGCCGGTGGGCATGAGCACCAGCGAATCGCCACCTCCGGCCACATGCTCGACGATCTCGGCTTGCTGCCCTCTGAACGCAGGATAGCCGAAGACTTCGTTGAGGATTTCGAGGGAGCGGGACATGAGGGCGGTGAGCGTGCAGAGCAAAGGCGGTGGACCGGATTTTACCAACCCGGGCGCGCCGAAACCGCCGCTACCGTGAAGATTGGCCGTTCGGCCAGGAGAAAGCGAGGCCGCTGCGCGCGCGGATCGCGATCGCGGTCGGCCTGAACGGAGCGGCCTTCGTCAGGCGGCAAGCCGTCGGCGCGCGACCCGAACTGCACCGGCGATCGTCACGATGGCAACGACGAGTGCTGCGATCGCGAAGATGCTGGAGCCGAAGAGCACGACGTTTGCGCCCACGAGAATCAGCGACCCGATCGTCAGCAGTGCGGCACCGCCTTTGACTTTGCTCGCCACCAGCATGATGAAACCGATGATGAGGAATGCCCACATCACGAGGAAGGTCGCGAAGAAGTTCGCCGCCGCTTCATTGCCAACGTGATGCAGCAGTTGCGAAAAGCTGGCGACGCACGCCGCCAGATTCAGGATGAGACCGAGCCCAACGACCCACATGGTTACCGCCTCCAGATTCAGATAAATGCCATCCACGCCGTCCGAAAAGACCCACGCGGACTGCCTTGGCGCGCTACGTTAGCACGCCTCACAGAGCTGCGCAGCGACCCGGCCGGCGCTGCGTCACGAGGCCGCAGATGCGCGTGCAAGACGTCGCACATCGCTCGCGCGGAAAACACGCGCCAATAAAAAAGCCGCCCGGTCGAAACCAGGCGGCTCTTGCGAGACCACTACGTCAGCGAAAGGCAGCTTGCGCCGCCCCGCGCTTACTCGTCCGTCGTGTGCGGCTGTTGCGGCTGCTCGGCGGCCGGGGTTTCCGGCGTGCCGAACTCGAACGCTTCTTCCGCTGCGATCTGGTCGAAACGCTCGCGATCCGACGATTCCTTCGCCTTGCGCGCCTTGTGGAACGCGAGACCCGTACCGGCCGGAATCAGGCGGCCGACGATCACGTTTTCCTTCAGGCCACGCAGATCGTCGCGCTTGCCCATGATCGCCGCTTCGGTCAGCACGCGGGTCGTTTCCTGGAACGATGCCGCCGAGATGAACGAATCGGTCGAGAGCGATGCCTTCGTGATACCGAGCAGCACGTTCTCGTACGTTGCCGGACGCTTGTCTTCCGCGTTCATCTTGTCGTTCTCGTCGAGCATGTCCGACCGCTCGACCTGTTCGCCAGGAATGAAACGCGTATCGCCGTTGTCGACGATCTGCACGCGGCGCAGCATCTGACGCACGATCACTTCGATGTGCTTGTCGTTGATCTTCACGCCCTGCAGACGGTACACGTCCTGCACTTCGTCGACGATGTAGCGCGACAGCGCCTCGATACCCTGCAGACGCAGGATGTCGTGCGGATCGGCCGGGCCGTCCACGATCATTTCGCCCTTGTTGACGACCTGACCGTCGTGGACCAGCACCTGCTTTTCCTTCGCGATCAGGAACTCGTGCTGGTTGCCCTCGAGGTCCGTGATGACGAGACGCTGCTTGCCCTTCGTGTCCTTACCGAACGACGTCGTACCCGTGACTTCCGCCAGGATACCTGCGTCCTTCGGCGAACGTGCTTCGAACAGTTCCGCCACACGCGGCAGACCACCGGTAATGTCACGCGTCTTCTGCGCTTCGGTCGGGATACGTGCGAGCACTTCACCGACCTGCACCTGCTGACCGTCCTTCACGGTGATCAGTGCGCCGACCTGGAAGCCGATCTGCACCGCGTGCTCCGTGCCCGGGATCTTCACTTCGTCGCCGTTCGCGTCGAGCAGCTTGACCTGCGGACGCACGCTCTTCGAAGCCTGCGAGCCGCGGCGCTTCACGTCGATCACGACGAGTGTCGAAAGACCCGTCACGTCGTCGATCTGCTTGGCCACGGTCACGCCTTCCTCGACGTTCTCGAACTTCACCGTACCGCCGTACTCGGTGATGATCGGACGCGTGAGCGGATCCCACGTCGCGAGCTGCGTGCCGGCCTTGATCGCTGCACCGTCGAGCTGCAGCAGCGTCGCGCCGTACGGCACCTTGTGACGCTCGCGCTCGCGGCCGTGATCGTCGGCGATGATCGCTTCGCCCGAACGCGAGATGACGACCTGCTCGCCCTTCGCATTCGTGACGTAACGCATCGTCGCCGTGAAGCGCACCGTACCGTTCGACTTGGCTTCCACCGACGAGGCCACCGCCGCACGCGACGCCGCACCACCGATGTGGAACGTACGCATCGTGAGCTGCGTGCCCGGTTCGCCGATCGACTGCGCCGCGATCACGCCGACGGCTTCGCCGACGTTCACGCGCGAGCCGCGGCCCAGGTCGCGGCCATAACAGGCAGCGCACAGGCCGTAGCGCGTTTCGCAGGTGAGCGGCGTGCGCACGCGCACTTCGTCGATGCCGAGGCTTTCGATCGTTTCGACCGCGTCTTCGTCGAGCAGATCGCCCGACGCGTAGATCGTTTCCTGCGTTTCCGGATTGACGACGTCAGCCACCGCCACGCGACCGAGGATACGGTCACGCAGCGCTTCGACGACTTCACCGCCTTCCACGAGGGCCTTCATCGCCACGCCGTTCGACGTGCCGCAATCCTCTTCGACCACCACGAGATCCTGCGTGACGTCGACGAGACGACGCGTGAGGTAACCCGAGTTGGCGGTCTTCAGTGCCGTATCAGCCAGACCCTTACGTGCGCCGTGGGTCGAGATGAAGTACTGCAACACGTTCAGACCTTCGCGGAAGTTCGCGGTAATCGGCGTTTCGATAATCGAGCCGTCCGGCTTCGCCATCAGGCCACGCATACCCGCCAGCTGACGGATCTGGACCGCGGAACCCCGCGCGCCCGAGTCGGCCATCATGTAGATCGAGTTGAACGATTCCTGACGCGTTTCCTTGCCGTCGCGGTCGATGACCGGTTCCGTCGCGAGCTGCTCCATCATCGCCTTGCCGACCGCTTCCGACGTTGCCGACCAGATGTCGACCACGTTGTTGTAGCGCTCTTGTGCGGTGACGAGACCCGACATGTACTGGCGGTCGTACTCCTTCACCTTCTTCGCGGCGTCGCCGACGATGGTTTCCTTCTGCGGCGGCACGAGCATGTCGTCCACGCAGATCGAAATACCGGCGCGCGTTGCAAGGCGGAAGCCCGACTGCATCAGCTGGTCGGCGAAGATCACCGTTTCGCGCAGACCGCACTTGCGGAACGCGGTGTTGATCAGACGCGAGATTTCCTTCTTCTTCAGCGGCTTGTTCAGCACCGAGAACGGCAGGCCCGGCGGCAGGATTTCCGAGAGGATCGCGCGGCCGACGGTCGTCGCATACAGCGAGATCTTCGGCACGAACGCCGGCGCGCCTTCCGACTTGTCCTCGTTGTGGACCATTTCGGTGATACGCACGTTGACGCGCGAGGCCAGCTCGACTTCCTTGTTCTCGTACGCGCGGAGCACTTCCGACACGCCCGTGAACGTCATGCCTTCGCCCTTGCCGTTGATCGCTTCACGCGTGGCGTAGTACAGGCCCAGCACGATATCCTGCGACGGCACGATCGACGGATCGCCGTTGGCCGGGAACAGGACGTTGTTCGACGCGAGCATGAGCGTACGCGCTTCCATCTGCGCTTCGAGCGACAGCGGAACGTGAACGGCCATCTGGTCACCGTCGAAGTCGGCGTTGAACGCCGCGCAAACGAGCGGGTGCAGCTGGATTGCCTTACCTTCGATCAGCACGGGCTCGAAAGCCTGGATGCCGAGACGGTGCAGCGTCGGCGCACGGTTGAGCATGACCGGATGCTCGCGGATCACCTCTTCGAGGATGTCCCACACCACCGGCGTCTGGTTCTCGACTTCCTTCTTTGCAGCCTTGATGGTCGTGGCAACGCCCATCGTCTCCAGCTTGTTGAAGATGAACGGCTTGAAGAGCTCGAGCGCCATCAGCTTCGGCAGACCGCACTGGTGCAGCTTGAGCGTCGGACCCACCACGATGACCGAACGGCCCGAGTAGTCCACGCGCTTGCCCAGCAGGTTCTGACGGAAGCGGCCGCCCTTACCCTTGATCATGTCGGCGAGCGACTTCAGCGGACGCTTGTTCGCGCCCGTCATCGCCTTGCCGCGACGGCCGTTGTCGAGCAGCGAGTCAACCGCTTCCTGGAGCATCCGCTTTTCGTTGCGGACGATGATCTCCGGCGCCTTCAGCTCGAGCAGACGCTTCAGGCGGTTGTTACGGTTGATGACGCGGCGATACAGGTCGTTCAGGTCCGAGGTCGCGAAACGGCCGCCGTCGAGCGGCACGAGCGGACGCAGTTCCGGCGGCAGCACCGGCAGCACTTCGAGCACCATCCATTCGGGCTTGATGCCCGAACGCTGGAAGGCCTCGAGCACCTTCAGGCGCTTCGCGTACTTCTTGATCTTCGCTTCGGAGCCGGTGTTCTTCAGCTCCGTGCGCAGCGTCTCGACCTGCTCGTCGATGTTGATCGCGCGCAGCAGCTCGCGCACGCCTTCCGCGCCCATCTCGGCGCGGAATTCGTCACCGTATTCCTCGACCTTGTTGTAGTAATCCTCTTCGGTCATGATCTGCCGCGCCTTCAGCGGCGTCATGCCCGGTTCGATCACCACGTACGCTTCGAAGTACAGCACGCGCTCGATGTCGCGCAGCGTCATGTCGAGCACCATGCCCAGACGCGACGGCAGCGACTTCAGGAACCAGATGTGCGCGACCGGCGAGGCCAGCTCGATGTGGCCCATGCGCTCGCGGCGCACCTTGGCGAGCGTGACTTCCACGCCGCACTTTTCGCAGATCACGCCACGGTGCTTCAGGCGCTTGTACTTGCCGCAAAGGCATTCGTAGTCCTTGATCGGACCAAAAATCTTCGCGCAGAACAGACCATCGCGCTCCGGCTTGAACGTGCGGTAGTTGATGGTTTCCGGCTTCTTCACTTCGCCGAACGACCACGAACGGATCTTGTCGGGCGAGGCCAGACCGATCTTGATCGCGTCGAAAACTTCTTCTTGTTGGACTTGCTTGAATAGATCGAGCAGAGCTTTCATTGCCTTCTCTCCGTAGTCCGATTAGTTGCGGTCGAGGTCGATGTCGATGCCGAGCGAGCGGATTTCCTTCACCAGCACATTGAAGGATTCCGGCATGCCCGCGTCGATCACGTGGTCGCCCTTGACGAGGTTCTCATACACCTTCGTCCGGCCCGTCACGTCATCGGACTTCACCGTCAACATTTCCTGCAGCACATACGAAGCGCCATACGCTTCGAGCGCCCACACTTCCATTTCACCGAAGCGCTGACCACCGAATTGCGCCTTACCACCCAGCGGCTGCTGCGTGACGAGCGAGTACGGACCCGTCGAACGCGCGTGCATCTTGTCGTCGACAAGGTGGTGCAGCTTCAGGTAGTGCATGTAGCCCACGGTGACCGTACGCTCGAACATCTCGCCCGTGCGGCCGTCGTACAGACGCACCTGGTTCTTCGAAGGCGTCATGCCGAGGTTCTTGGCGATGTCGTCCGGATAAGCCAGGTCGAGCATCTTCGCCATTTCCTCTTCGGTCGCACCGTCGAACACCGGCGTTGCGAACGGCACGCCTTCGCGCAGGTTCTTCGCGAGTTCGAGGATCTCGTCGTCGCTGAAGCTGTCGAGGTCTTCCTTGTGGCCCGATTCGTTGTAGATCTTCGTGAGGAACTCACGCAGCTCCGCAACCTTCGTCTGACGCGCGAGCATTTCGCCAATACGCCAGCCCAGACCCTTCGCGGCCCAACCGAGGTGCACTTCGAGAACCTGACCCACGTTCATCCGTGACGGCACGCCGAGCGGGTTCAGCACGACGTCGGCCGGACGGCCATCGGCCATGTACGGCATGTCTTCGATCGGAACGATCTTCGACACCACACCCTTGTTACCGTGACGGCCTGCCATCTTGTCGCCAGGCTGCAGACGGCGCTTCACGGCCAGGTACACCTTGACCATCTTCAGCACGCCCGGCGGCAGTTCGTCGCCTTGCGTGAGCTTCTTGCGCTTCTCTTCGAACGCGAGGTCGAACTGGTGGCGCTTCTCTTCGATCGAGTTCTTGATCGCTTCGAGCTGTGCCGCTGCTTCTTCGTCCGCGAGGCGGATGTCGAACCAGTGGTAGTGATCGAGATCTTCGAGGTACGCGCGCTCGATCTTCGTGCCCTTCGCGAGCTTCTTCGGACCGCCGTTCGCAACCTTGCCTTCGAGCATGCGGGCGAGACGCTGGAATGCGTCGCCTTCCACGATACGAAGCTGGTCGTTCAGGTCGAGGCGATAGCGCTTCAGTTCATCGTCGATGATCTGCTGGGCGCGCTTGTCGCGCTGGATGCCTTCACGCGTGAACACCTGCACGTCGATGACCGTGCCGTTCATGCCCGAGGGCACGCGCAGCGACGTATCCTTCACGTCCGAAGCCTTCTCGCCGAAGATCGCGCGCAGCAGCTTTTCTTCCGGCGTGAGCTGGGTTTCGCCCTTCGGCGTGACCTTGCCCACGAGCACGTCGCCTGCTTCGACTTCCGCGCCGATGTACACGATGCCCGACTCGTCGAGACGGCCAAGCTGCACTTCCGCGAGGTTCGAAATGTCGCGCGTGATTTCTTCCGGTCCGAGCTTCGTGTCGCGAGCCACGACGTTCAGTTCTTCGATGTGGATCGACGTGTAACGGTCGTCGGCAACCACCTTCTCCGAGATCAGGATCGAGTCTTCGAAGTTGTAGCCGTTCCACGGCATGAACGCGATCAGCATGTTCTGGCCGAGCGCGAGCTCGCCCAGATCGGTCGATGCGCCATCAGCCAGCACGTCGCCGCGCGCAACCTTGTCGCCCATCTTCACGATCGGACGCTGGTTGATGTTCGTGTTCTGGTTCGAACGCGTGTACTTGATGAGGTTGTAGATGTCCACGCCGACTTCACCGGCGACGGCTTCATCATCGTTCACGCGGATCACGATACGGCCCGCGTCGACGTAGTCCACCACGCCGCCACGCAGCGCCTGAACCGTCGTGCCCGAGTCGACCGCAACGGTGCGCTCGATGCCCGTACCGACGACCGGCTTTTCCGGACGCAGGCAAGGCACGGCCTGACGCTGCATGTTCGAGCCCATCAGTGCACGGTTCGCGTCGTCGTGTTCGAGGAACGGGATCAGCGAGGCTGCAACCGAGACGATCTGCGACGGTGCCACGTCCATGTACTGGATGCGGTCCGGCGTGACCATCAGCGTTTCGCCCGCTTCACGCGACGAGACGAGTTCGTCGGTCAGCGTGCCGTCTTCGGCCACTGCCGCGTTCGCCTGGGCGATCACGTAACGGCCTTCTTCGATCGCCGAGAGGTAGTCGATCTGGTCGGTCACCTTGCCGTCTGCGACCTTGCGATACGGCGTTTCGAGGAAGCCGTATTCGTTCAGGTGCGCGTAAAGCGCGAGCGAGTTGATCAGACCGATGTTCGGACCTTCCGGCGTCTCGATCGGGCACACGCGGCCGTAGTGGGTCGGGTGCACGTCGCGGACTTCGAAGCCTGCGCGCTCACGCGTCAGACCGCCCGGGCCCAGTGCGGAAACACGGCGCTTGTGCGTGATTTCCGAGAGCGGGTTGGTCTGGTCCATGAACTGCGACAGCTGCGACGAACCAAAGAACTCGCGAATGGCCGACGAAATCGGCTTCGAGTTGATCAGGTCGTGCGGCATCAGGTTTTCGCTTTCGGCCTGGCCGAGGCGTTCCTTCACTGCACGCTCGACGCGCACGAGACCCGCGCGGAACTGGTTCTCCGCGAGCTCGCCCACGCAACGCACGCGACGGTTGCCGAGGTGGTCGATGTCGTCCACTTCGCCCTTGCCGTTGCGCAGCTCGACGAGGATCTTGATGGTCGCGAGGATGTCGTCGTCCTGCAGCGTCATCGGGCCGACGATTTCGTCACGGCCCACGCGGCGGTTGAACTTCATACGACCCACCTTCGAGAGGTCGTACGCTTCTTCGCTGTAGAACAGGCGGTTGAACAGCGCCTCGACCGCTTCTTCGGTCGGCGGCTCGCCCGGACGCATCATGCGGTAGATCGCGATGCGCGCGGCCATCTTGTCGGCGGTTTCGTCGATACGCAGCGTCGACGAGATGTACGGACCCTGGTCCAGATCGTTCGTGTAGAGCGTCTGGATGTCCTTGATCTTCGCTTCGCGCAGCTTCTCGAGCACGCTTTCCGTGATCTCGTCGTTCGCGTTCGCGATCACTTCGCCGGTGTCGCCATCGACGACGTTCTTCGCCAGCACGCGGCCGAGCAGATAGTCTTCCGGGACCGAGATGTACGTGGTCTTCGCGTTTTCGAGGTCGCGAATGTGCTTCGCGTTGATCCGCTTGTCCTTCTGGACGATGACCTTGCCTTCGCGATCGCTGATGTCGAAGCGCGCGACTTCACCGCGCAGACGCTCCGGCACAAACTCCATCTGTGCGCCTTCGGGCATCAGCGTGAAGTTGTCGAACACGAAGAAGTTCGCGAGGATCTGTTCCGGCGTGAGGCCGATGGCCTTCAGCAGGATCGTGACCGGCATCTTGCGGCGACGGTCGACGCGGAAGTACAGCACGTCCTTCGGATCGAATTCGAAGTCGAGCCACGAGCCGCGGTAAGGAATGATACGGGCCGAGAAGAGCAGCTTGCCCGAGCTGTGCGTCTTGCCCTTGTCGTGTTCGAAGAACACGCCGGGCGAGCGGTGCAGCTGCGAGACGATGACACGTTCGGTGCCGTTGATGACGAACGAACCGGTCGGCGTCATGAGCGGAATTTCGCCCATGTACACTTCCTGTTCCTTCACTTCCTTCACGACCGGCTTGCTCGGCGATTCCTTGTCGAGCAGGACGAGACGGACCTTGGCGCGCAGCGCCGAGCAGTACGTGAGGCCACGCTGCTGGCATTCCTTGATGTTGAATGCCGGCGGCGAGAGCATGTAGCTCACGAACTCTAGACGAGCAAAGCCGTTATGGGAAACAATAGGAAAAACAGACGTGAACGCGGCCTGCAGACCTTCGGGCTTGCGCTGAACGCTCGCCGTTTCTGCTTGCAGGAACGTGCTGAATGATTCAAGCTGGGTAGCCAGCAGGAAAGGAACCTGGTGAACGATGGGGCGTTTCGCGAAACTCTTGCGAATACGCTTCTTCTCGGTGAAGGAATAGTGCATACGATCTCCGAATCACGGCGGGTAGGACGACCCGAGTGTTCACCGACTGAGACCCGATGGCTTCGCGAGCCCTGGAAGCTTGGTGGTTGGCCTCTACCAACCGCTGGCTGACGGCAACGGATTTCGGCTTGTCATAACTTGCCCGCTGCCCGACCAAACTTGCCTTCTGCAGTCGCTTCAGAAGACAAAGAGAAACGCCGTCCGCCACGGTCGACTCACGCAGCGAAAGACGGTTTTCTTTGGCCTCTGGATCCCGCATCCTGCCTCCGACTCCTGAAAATCGAACACAAAAACGCAGAATCCACAAAGCACAAAAAGGCCGGCGGTGTAAAAACCGCCAGCCTTCGCACAGCGCGCTGAAACTTACTTGATTTCAGCCTTCGCGCCGGCTTCTTCCAGCTTCTTCTTCGCTTCTTCAGCAGCAGCCTTGGGCACCGCTTCCTTCACGGGCTTCGGTGCGCCGTCGACCAGGTCCTTCGCTTCCTTCAGGCCGAGACCCGTCAGTTCGCGAACGGCCTTGATGACCGACACCTTGTTTGCGCCTGCTTCGAGCAGGTTGACCGTGAATTCGGTCTGCTCTTCAGCAGCAGCAGCAGCGCCGCCGCCTGCCGGGCCAGCGACTGCCACAGCAGCTGCCGACACGCCAAACTTCTCTTCGAAAGCCTTGACCAGTTCGTTCAGTTCGAGAACCGACATCGAGCCTACGGCTTCGAGGATGTCTTCTTTTGCGATTGCCATTTGAAATTACTCCAGATTTGAATTCGGAAACAGCTAGCGATCCTTCTCGCTTGCCTGCGTTCGTTCGCTTGCCTGAAATCAGGCAGCTTCTGCTTGCTTCTTCTCTGCCAGCGCGGCGAGAGCACGCGCGAAGCCGGAAACAGGAGCTTGCATGACGAACAGCAGCTTCGAGAGCAGTTCTTCGCGGCTCGGGATGCTGGCCAGCGCTTGCACGCCTGCCTTGTCCATCACCTTGCCTTCGTAGGAACCAGCCTTGATGACCAACTTGTCATTGCCCTTGGCGAAGTCGTTGACGACCTTCGCGGCAGCAATGGCATCTTCCGAGATGCCGTAGATCAGGGGGCCAGTCATCTGCTCTGCCAGCGGAGCAAACGGGGTACCTTCGACAGCGCGACGCGCCAGCGTGTTCTTCAACACGCGCAGGTACACCTGCTGCTCACGCGCTTTCGCGCGCAGCTTGGTCAGATCGCCAACCGCGATTCCACGATACTCGGCCAGCACCATGGTCTGAGCCTTCGCGACTTGCGCGGAGACTTCAGCCACGACGGCCTGCTTACCTTCTTTGTTCAGTGGCACGGTTAACCTCCAGATTCGACACACTCTGCTTTCGCGTTGTGTGCCGCGTTCAACAACGGCGACCGACCAGTCCGGAGTAAATCAGCTTGCTTCTTCGGGCGTTGCCGCCCGCATCCGCGCACATCAGCACTTCAAAACTTTTTCGGGTTCGCCATCTGCGTTGGCTTTGCATTAAGGAAGCACCCGACTGCTGCACTTCCGCCAACGGTCTTTGACAACCGGTTGTGCCGCACTAACTGCTTGCCGCACAACCGCCCAAAGCCCTTTAAATCCGCGCTGCCACCCTTGTGGGTCTCAGCGCGGCAAAACTTGTTACGCTGCCAGCGACGACTGGTCGACGCGCACGCCAACGCCCATCGTGCTCGACACGGCGATCTTGCGCAGGTACACGCCCTTGCTCGTTGCCGGCTTCGCCTTGGTCAGCGCGTCGAGGAGCGCGTCCAGGTTGCTGCGCAGCGCTGCCGGCTCGAACGAAGCACGGCCGATGGTCGCGTGGATGATACCGGCCTTATCGACACGGAACTGCACCTGACCAGCCTTCGCGTTCTTGACCGCGGTCGCCACGTCCGGCGTCACGGTGCCGACCTTCGGGTTCGGCATGAGGCCACGCGGACCGAGGATCTGACCGAGCGTACCGACGACGCGCATCGTGTCCGGCGAAGCGATCACGATGTCGAAGTTCAGGTTGCCGCCCTTGATCTGCTCAGCGAGGTCTTCCATGCCGACGATCTCGGCGCCTGCTGCCTTCGCCTGCTCAGCCTTTTCGCCTTGCGCGAACACGGCGACGCGGACCGACTTGCCGGTACCTGCGGGCAGAACGACCGAGCCGCGAACGACCTGGTCCGACTTCTTCGCATCGATGCCGAGCTGCACGGCAACGTCGATCGACTCGTCGAACTTCGCCGTGGCGCATTCCTTCACGAGCGACAGTGCGTCGCCGATCGGGTACTGCTTCTGGCGGTCGATCTTGGCGGCCAGTGCCTTTTGACGCTTGGAAACGTTAGCCATTTACACACCCTCCACGACGATGCCCATCGAGCGGGCGCTGCCAGCGATCGTGCGGACCGCGGCGTCCATATCGGCTGCCGTGAGGTCCGGCATCTTGGTCTTGGCGATTTCCTCGGCTTGCGCGCGGGTGATCGTAGCAACCTTGTCGGTGTGCGGCTTCGCCGAACCCTTGTCGACCTTCGCTGCCTTCTTGATCAGCACGGTAGCCGGCGGCGTCTTCAGGATGAACGTGAAGCTCTTGTCCGCGAATGCCGTGATGACGACCGGAACCGGCAGACCCGGTTCCATCGCTTGAGTCTGCGCGTTGAACGCCTTGCAGAACTCCATGATGTTCAGGCCACGCTGGCCCAGTGCCGGACCGACCGGCGGCGACGGGTTGGCTTTACCTGCAGGAATCTGCAGCTTGATAAAGCCAATGATTTTCTTTGCCATGTTGAAAACCTCTTTGGAACGCGTGAGCGTTCTGATGAGTGGTAGCGCGCGTTCGCCGCAATCTTCGCTGTGCCAACCGGGTAGTCGACTTTTGCAACCGACCGGACTACTGGCGCTCCTCTACGGCCATTACGCGGACCGTAAGCGCGGAAAAACGGACCGCGCCAAAGGCGCGATCCGTAGAATTCGATTTACAGCTTTTCGACCTGGCCGAACTCGAGTTCGACCGGTGTAGCACGACCGAAAATGGTGACGGAGACCCGGACGCGCGACTTTTCGTAGTTGACTTCTTCGACGCTGCCGTTGAAGTCCGTAAAAGGACCTTCCTTCACGCGGACCATCTCGCCGACTTCGAACAGGGTCTTGGGGCGCGGCTTCTCAACGCCTTCCTGCATCTGCGACATGATCTTTTCGACTTCGCGCGGCGAAATCGGGCTCGGGCGATTACGCGCCCCGCCGACGAAACCCGTCACCTTTGCCGTGTTCTTCACGAGGTGCCACGTTTCATCCGTCATTTCCATTTCAACCAGGACGTAACCCGGGAAGAAACGACGCTCGGTCACCGATTTGTGACCACCCTTCACCTCGACCACTTCTTCAGTCGGAACGAGGATCTGGCCAAATTTGTCCTGCATGCCAGCACGTTCGATGCGCTCCTGAAGCGCACGTTGCACGCTCTTCTCCATGCCGGAGTAGGCGTGCACCACATACCAACGTTTTCCGCTCGGGGATGCCGGTGTATCGCTCATATCATTTCCAACCCAGAATCGCCGAGAAAATCACCCATTCAACGGATTTGTCGCAAACCCACAGAATGATGGCCATTGCCAGCACAAAACCGAAGACCACCAGCGTCGTTTGCGTGGCCTCTTTGCGAGTCGGCCAGACGACCTTGCGAACTTCCTTGTACGAGTCTTTGGCAAACGCGATGAAGCTCTTGCCGGGCGCCGAGAGAAGACCGACTACCACCCCCGCGATCACGCCCACTGCGAGCGCCGCACCGCGGACATACCACTCCTGGCTACCGAGCCAGTAGAACCCTACGAACCCGGCCACAACCAACAATACGCCCGCCGCAAGCATCAGCTTGTCGCTGGAAGTATTAACAGTTTCGACGGAAGGATTCGCCATAACACCTTAAAGAACAACGCGCCGAGGCGCGAAAAGTTGGCAGGGGCAGAGGGAATCGAACCCCCAACCTTCGGTTTTGGAGACCGACGCTCTGCCAGTTGAGCTATACCCCTAAACCATTTTGGGGTTGGCGGCATCGCCAACCCCGAAACCACTTAGTCGATCAACGAGACTGGCAAAAACTT
>NZ_BBJJ01000098.1 GCF_000739815.1 Paraburkholderia mimosarum LMG 23256 = NBRC 106338 | reverse complement strand
GAAATCGGCACAAGCGGCTCGAAGCACGAGGCCATGTCGAATTCGGCTGGTGCCGAACGATACCGGACGCTGTCGCCGTTCTGAGCTGGCTATTCCGCACCAAACGCCGTTGGGCCGAGCGCCGCGGCGTGAGCGTTGCCTACTTGAAGGACGATCGGGTTCGGGACTTCTTTGTCGCGCTGGCACGGCGAATGGATCTGTCGAAGGTTCCGCTCGTTGCCTTCGTGAAGGTGGAAGGCGTGACCGTCGCCGCGTCGGTAAACCTCGTGGGATCTCGAACCGTCGAGGGCTTCGTGACGACGTATGACGAGGCATTTGCTGGGTGTTCGGTTGGAGCGCTGCTTGCAGAATTCCTCGTCAAATGGTCTCACGCCAACGGTCGTGATTTCGATTTTCGCCCTCTCGATGCCGAATATAAGGCGAGCTGGGCGAATCGGCGGACATGGCACGAAACACGTGTCGTCATGCTTCGCGCACGTGGCCGTTTGGCGGAATTTTCGTTGTTGTTCGGGCAACTCGTTCGAGTGCGGAGAAAGTGCGCGGAATATGCCATGCGGCTACTCGAGGGCATGAGATCGCCGTGATCCGCCCAATGCCGCGGTGACCGTCGAGCGGAATCGGGAATTGCGCGCGGCCTTGGATTGAAGGCAAGGTGTCGGACGCGATCGGACAGCAGTTCGCCATCCATCAACGGCGATCTGCGCGTGGGCTGGCACTGGCCCGTGAGCGAGCAAGGCTGACGTGCCTGGGCGCCCTGGCCGCACTTTACCGCGCACAACGTCATGATCACCAACCCGAACTGGGCGCGCGGAGGATGAAGACGGTGTAATCGAGCTCTGGTTTGCTCATCACCGTGTCGCGACACTTGACCTGAAAGCAGCACTGCCATGAGTATCAGGTGTCAACGATGTCCTCATACATGTGTCAATCATGTCCCCGTCTGTACACCGCTGCAAAGAAAAGTAGGTGCGCCCCGCACAGGGGCAACGCTAATGGACCGACGGGAACACAAGGAAAGGCCAAAGCAACGAGCCGAACGGCAAAAAAGCAAACCCTCACTCCCCTCCACGTCGCTCATGACTGGGCGCATGCCCAAACTGCACCCGATACGCCTTGCTGAAATGGCAAGGAGAATTGAAGCCACAAATCGCGGTAACACGCGCGATAGAAGTATCGGTCGTGCGCAGCAATTCGCGCGCGCGCTTGAGCCGCAAGGTCAAGTAATAATGCGTAGGCGACACGTTCAGATACGCCTTGAACATGCGCTGCAAATGCCGTTGCGAGAGCCGCACCAGCCGCGCCAGCTCTTCCAGCGAAAGCGGCTCCTTGATATTGGCCTCCATGAGCCGCACGACCTCCACCAGCTCGGCACGCGAAAAGCCAACACGCGCATCCACGGGAATGGGCTGCAAATCGGTCGAACCGCGAATGCGCTCGAGGATGAATTGCTCCGACACCTTCGCGGCCAGCGCTTGCCCGAGGCGCGCGCCGACCAGCTCCAGCATCAGATCCAGCGGCGCGGTGCCGCCCGTGCACGTGAGCCGATCGCGATCGACGACGAACAGCTCGTCCGCAAAGCGCACGCGCGGAAACTCCTCGTGCAACACCGAGAGGTTTTCCCAATGCACGGCGCAGCGATAACCATCGAGCAGCCCACTCGACATCAGCGCGTAAGCACCCGTGCAGATGCCGCCAAGCGGCACGCCGCGCTGCGCCAGCATGGCGAGCGTGGCGCGCACGCCGTCGTTCATGATCTCGCGGATGCGAATGCCCCCGCACACGATCAGCACGTCGGGCAGACACGCAGGATCGAGCGCCTGCGCGGGACGCACCGCGATGCCGTTGCTCGCGCGCGCCGGCGCGCCGTCGAGCGAATAGATCGACCAGCGATAATGATCCGCGCGCCCCACGTAGTTGGCCATGCGCAGCACTTCGACCGCGCTTGAAAACGCGATCATCGAGAAGTTCTGCAACGTCAGGAACCCGAAATGCCGGAAGGACGATGCCGTGCGCACCTCGGCGGCGGGCACGGCGATCTCGGTCGTCACATTGCGCTCCTCAGGAGACGACGGTGGTGGTCGGCCTTACGCCTCGACGACTGCGGGGCGAACGCGCATCAACTGCTTGAGCCCTGCGAACAGCGGCGCTTTCACGGCGCCCGGCGCGCGGCCGAAGCTCTCGGTAATGCGGTCCAGGATGATCGCGAGCAACACGACGGACAGCCCGCTTTCAAAGCCAAGACCGATGTCCAGGCGCTGGATGCTCGCCAGCACGTCGTTGCCGAGTCCGCCCGCGCCCACCATCGAGGCGATGATGACCATGGAGAGCGCCATCATGATGGTCTGGTTCACGCCCTGCATGATGGAGGGCAGCGCATTCGGGAACTGCACCTTGTACAGCAGTTGCCACGGCGTGCAGCCGAATGCCTGTCCGGCTTCCACGATCTCGCGGTTCACGTGCTTGATGCCGAGGCTCGTGAGGCGAACGGCGGGCGGCATCGCGAAGATCACGGTGGACAGAATGCCGGGCACGCGGCCAAGGCCGAACAGCATGGCGGCCGGGATCAGGTAGACGAACGCCGGCATGGTCTGCATCAGGTCGAGAATGGGCCGTACGATGGTTTGCACGAGCTTGCTCTTGGCCGTCCAGATGCCCAGCGGAATGCCGACGACGAGGCTGATGACCGTGGACGAGAGCGTGAGGCCGAGTGTCACGACGGTCTGGTCCCAGAAGCCTGTCGCGTAGATCAGCAACAGCGAACAGGTGGCGAAGATCGCGAAGCGCCAGCCCACGCGCCACAGGCCGATCGCGATGAAAAACGCCATCAGCGCCCACATGGGGATGGCCTGCAAACCATGCTCGACGAGCCCAGCGAAACCTTCAATGGCGCGGCCGACTGCGTCGAAGCTGTTAGCGTCGTGGTCGAGCAGATAGTGAACCGACTGATCGACCCAGTGGCCGATGGGAATGATCTCAGACATGGGCACCTCGATTGCGCGTAATGACCTTCAGAACGGCGGCCTGATCGATGGAGCCGCAATAGCGGCCTTCATCGTCGACCACGGGCAGCGCCGTCGTGTTCGCGCACACACGCGAGACGACTTGCTCCAGCGGTGTGCCGAGCGTGATGCATTCGACCTTCTTGAGCGAGGGCTGCGCGACGCCAATCGAGTCGCGCGTGACGAACCCGCTGATGCGGCGTTGCGCATCGAGCACGAACGCATAATTCGCGCTGCCGTTGAGCGATGAAGCCACGCTCGCTGCATCGAGCGAACGGATGAGCGGCACAGCCTCGCGTTGCATCAGGTCGCCGGCGGTCAGGTAGCGGCTCGTGTCCACGCCGTCGAAGAACGCGCGCACATAGTCATCGGCAGGATTGCTGATGATTTCCTGCGGCGTGCCGATTTGCACGATACGACCGCCTTCCATGATGGCGATGCGACTGCCGATGCGCAGTGCCTCTTCGAGGTCGTGCGAGACGAACATGATCGTGCGGCGCTGCTCCTTTTGCAGTTGCAGCAGCACGTTCTGCATTTCCTTGCGCTTTAACGGATCGAGCGCGGAAAACGCTTCGTCCATGATCATGAGCGAAGGATTCACGGCCAGCGCGCGTGCGAGGCCCACGCGCTGCTGCATGCCGCCCGAAAGCTCGGCGGGCAGCTTTTGCGCGAACGCCGCGAGACCCACCTGCTCCAGCACCGCCAGCGCGCGGCGCTCGCGCTCCTTGCGCGCCACGCCCGCCACCTCGAGGCCGAACGCGGCGTTCGCGAGCACGCTGCGCTGCGGCATGAGCGCGAACGACTGGAACACCATGCTCATGTCGGTGCGGCGCAGCGCGACCAGCTCCGAGCGCTTCACGGCTGCGATATCGCGGCCGTCGATCACGACCTTGCCGGCCGTGGGCTCGACGAGGCGGTTGATGAGCCGGATCAGCGTGGACTTGCCCGAGCCGGAGAGCCCCATCAACACGAAAATCTCGCCTTCCTGCACTTCGAACGAGGCGTTGTTCACGCCGAGCACGTAGCCGGTTTTGGCGAACAGCTCGTCCTTCGTCGCGCCCTTCGCGAGCAACTCGCGTGCGAGCTTCGGGTTGGGACCGAACACCTTGCATAGTCTTTCGACCACGATCTTGGGGGATTTCATCGACTCCGTCTCCTCGAACGGCAGGCGCCGGCCCGCACGGTACGTCTACATGGTTGCCAGAAAAAAGCCTGCCGGGATGGCGAATTGCGACAGACGCCTGCGCAAAAGCGACATGGCGCCCGTCGTTCGCTCAACGCTTACTGCGCACCCGCCCAATCGTTCACGCGGTCGCCATGCGCGGCGATCCAGGTGTCGGCGGCGGCGTCCGGTTTCGCGCCGTTCTGGATCGCCAGCATCACGCTGTCGATCTCGCCCGGCTTCCACTGGAACTTCTTGAGGAACGCCACGACGGGCGGCGCTTTCTTGTTGAGATCCGGGTTGATCACGCTATCCACGTGCTCCGCACCGCCGAAGACCTTCTTCGGATCGTCGAGGAACTTCAGCTTCCACTTCGCGAACATCCAGTGCGGCGCCCAGCCGGTTACGATAATCGGCTTGCTGGCGTGCATCTGGCGCGCCAGTTCCGAGGTCATCGCGCTGCCCGAGCTCGGCATCAGCTGATAGTCGAGGTTGTACGCCTTGATCGCCTCATCCGTTTTCTTCATCACGCCGGCCCCGGCATCGATACCGACGATGCGACCGCCGAAGTCCGCCTTACGGCTCGCCAGATCCGGAATACTGTTCTCCGGCAGATCCGCCGGCACGATCAGGCCGATCTTCGCATCCGGGAAGTTCACGCCCACATCTTCGACCTTCGACTTGAACTGGTCGTAGTAAGCCGCGTGCGTGACCGGCAGCCAGGCGGAAAGCGTCGCATCGAGGTCGCCGCGCGCCACGCCCTGCCACATGATGCCGGCGGCCACGGGCACGAGCTGCACCGGATAGCCGTAGCGCTTCTCGATGACGCGCGCGGCCACGTTCGAGGTCGCCACGCTGTCATCCCAGCCTTCGACATAACCGATCTTCACGGTCGGCTTGCCGTCCGCGAACGCCGGGGCGCTCAAGCTCACCATCGCCGAAAACACACCGGTCCAAAAGAGTTTTCCTGCCAGCTTCATGGTCGATCTCCTGTGATATGGGCAAGCGCCCCGTGCATCTGCAGATTCGCCCGCCACAATCTGCCGCTAGCGTCGATTTACGACGTCTTCTTGTCGTTGCGCGACGCGCGCGCTATTTATCGACGACGAGGTCGGACAGCGGCTTCGAGCAGCACAGCAGCGCCATGCCCTGATCGATTTCCCGCTGGCGAATGCCGCCGCTATGCTTCATTTCCACCTGCCCGGAAACCAGCTTGACCTTGCAGGTGCCGCACATGCCCTGGCTGCACGAGGAAGCGAGCCGCACGCCCGCCTGACGCGCCGCGTCGAGCACCGTTTGCTGGGCGCCGCATTCAATCTCGCGGCGGCTCTTCGCGAACGTGATCTTGAAGCTCGCCGCTTCGACAGATGACTCCGCCGTGGGCGACGCAGCCGGTGCTTCGCCTGGCCCCGCGAGCGATTCGAATGAAAAACTCTCTTCGTGATAGTGCTCGCGCGCAAACCCCGCTTCGTCGAGCAGATCGCGCACGGCCTTCATGTAGGGCGCCGGGCCGCAGGTGAAGATCTCGCGCTCCATGAAATCCGGCGCAATGAGCTTCAACAGGGGCAGCGAGAGAAACCCGGTCACGCCGGACCAGCCGGTGCGCCCCCCTACCCGCTCGCACACGAACGACGTGCGGAAGTTCGCGCGGCTCGACGCGATCAGCTCCAGTTCACGAGCGAAGATGATGTCGTCGGGCGTGCGCGCGCTGTGCACGAAAACGATGTCGCGGTCCTCCGCGAGATCGTGATGCGCTCGGCTCATCGACATCAGCGGCGTGATGCCGGATCCCGCGGAAAGAAACAGATATTTCGGCGCGGGATGCCGTGCGCAGGTGAACTCGCCCGCCGGGCCGAGCACACGCAGCGCCATGCCTGGGCGCAGGTTGTCGTGCAGCCAGTTGGAGACCTTGCCGCCCGGCACGCGCTTGACCGTGATCGAGATCGTATGGGGCCGCGCGGGCGACGACGAAATCGTGTAGCACCGGTTGACCGGTTCGCCGTCTATCTCGAGTTCGAGCGTGAGGAACTGCCCCGGCTCGAATGAGAACGCGCGGCCCTGCGGCGAGCGCAGGAAAAAACTCTTCACGTCGTGCGTTTCCTGCCAGACGTGGCAGCACACGAGTGTTTCCTCGACTTCGCTCGTCCACCGCTCGGGCAGCGCGCCCCAGAACGCGGGGCGCGTCACGCGGCTTTCGCGGTGATCGAGTGGGTCGCGCGGGTCAAACTGGGCCGCATCTCGCATCATGTCAAACTCCGCTTCCTTTGCTTTGCACGCTGCGTCATGCGCCGATCTGCGCGGCGAGACGGCCGACATACCAGGCCGAGAACTTTTCGACGAGCCCTTCCGTGTACGGCGAATACGGTCCCGGCTCGTAGGCGCTGCTCGCGGCGCCGCGCTGCGAATACTCCACCAGCGTGCGATCCTGGTTGTTGGTCGCGTTCCAGACGGCGGTGAGGTTATCCACGTCGTAGTCGATGCCTTCGCGTGCGTCCTTGTGGACGAGCCAGCGCGTGCGCACGAGCGTTTCGCCGGCCGAAAGCGGAATCACCGAAAACGAAACGATGTGATCGCTCATGAAGTGATGCCACGAATTGGGCTGCGTCCAGAACGAGAGACCGCCGAGATCGGCCGAGCGGAATTCGCCGAGCAGCTTCTTCGAGGCGACTTTCGCATCGAGCGTCTGCGATTCGCCGCAGCGGTCGAGCGGCAGGCGCTGCGTGCGAAAGCCGGTGACGTCCAGCAATTTTTCGATTTCGACCGAAGGCAGGTCCATCGCTTCCCACTGCTTCGCGCGCTCGTTGCAGGTGCGCACGAAGGCGTCCATGCCTTCCGCGTTGGCGGCCGTGCGGGCGTAGCCAAAGCCGTATTCATAGAGCGAGATCGTGAGCTCGGGGTGGTTCGCCACGCAGTGATAGCACTCGCGATTGTTCTCCATCACGAGCTTCCAGTTGCCCTTCTCGATGATGTCGACCTGCGCGGCGACCTTGCAGCCCGCGAGGTCGTGCGGCAGCAGATACGGCTCCATCGCGGCGCGCATGAGCGCGAAGTCGTCGGGGGGATTCTCGGCGAGGCACACGAAAATCAGGCCCGCGAGGTTCTCCACATGCACATGCTTGAGGCTGTGCTTGCAGCGGTCGAACTGCTCGCCCATGTGCTCGGCGAACATCAGCGCGCCCGTGAGGTTGTAGGTCCAGCTGTGATACGGGCAGACGATATTGCCCACCGAGCCCTTGTCTTCATTGCACAGGCGCGCGCCGCGGTGGCGGCATACGTTGTGGAACGCGCGCACCTGCATGTCGTCGTCGCGCACGATCAGGATCGAGTCTCCCGCCAGCTCGACGGTCACATAGTCGCCCGGCTCCGGAATTTCCGCCTCCGTGGCGACCTCGATCCAGTGTTGCCGGAAAATCGCCTCCATGTCGAGCGCGAAAATCTCCTCGCTCAAATAGAAAGGGGCTTCCAGGCTGTAACCCTCTTTGCGACGCTCGATCAGCGCGCGAATTTCTGCCGATACTTTCATCGTATGCTCCGGATTTTTCATCCAAGTTCGTTGCCGACAGACCAGTGAAATCAGTAATCGATGAGTTGATGCTCGCGCAAATACGCGAGGATCACTTGTGCTTTTTCGACCGAACTCCCCTCAATTACGACGTTTCCGCCCCGGCTTTCGGTCGTGGTCGCCGAGAGCATGCGTGCGTGGCCCGAGCGCTTTTCCGCGGCGGCGAGGCGCACGGGCTTGCGCTCGACTGCGCCCACCGTCCATGCGGCGGCTTCGTCTGCGCTCACGGGCGTGGCGCCCTGGCGCTTTATCGTGCCGGCACGAAGGCGCGCATAGGCGTAACGGGGCTGTGCGTTGGCGAGCGGATGCACGGCGATCACGGCGGGCAGCGCCGTCTGGACGCGCCGGCGCAAGCCTTTGGGCAGGAATTGCCTGACCACGGCGGCGCCGGCGGCCTCGTCCACGTCGATATCGACCGCGCCGCCAACGATCGGCACGCCGAGCGCAGCCGCCACGCGGTACGGCAGCATGCCGCTGTCGTGCGTGCCTTCGGCACGCGTGCCGGTCAGGACGAGGTCGTAGCCGCGCACGCGTTCGGCGAGCATGCGGGCCGCGTCGTCGGCCGGCGTGCATGAGAGCACCCCGACTTCGTGCGCACCGAGCGCGAGATATTCGGCGAGCGCGGGATCGGCGGGGTCGCCCGCGTGCAGCACGTCGAGGCGCGCCTGGTGGCGCCCAGCGAGCGTGCGTCCGAGCTCGAGCGCCAGCGCGTCGTTGCGGCTGTAGCGCGGCGCGCCGCTCAGGGGGTGGCGCCCGACGGAGACGAGCACCGCGATGCGCTCGACCCGGCGCTGAGGATAATTGCGCGCGTTCATGCGGCGACTCCTGCGGAATGCGTTACGTCACTTACGGCGCTCGCCCCGCCACGCTTCGCGCGCGCGGCCTGCACCTGCTCGATCAGGGCGGCGATCGTGCCCTGCGCGTCGCCAACCACGGTCAGGTTGGCGCGCTTCGCGATCGGCGCGCTGCCGTCGAGATTCACGGCGATCACATGGCGGCAATCCTTGATGCCCTGCAGATGCTGCACGGCGCCCGAAATGCCGAACGCGATATACACGCTCGCCTCGACCGTCTTGCCGGTCGCGCCCACTTGCTTGTCGCGCGTGAAGTGACCGTTGTCGACGGCCACGCGGCTCGCGCCGATCGCCGCGCCGAAGGTGCCCGCGAGCTGCTCGAACGCGCCGATGTCGGTCACGCCGTTGCCCGCAGACACGATGAAATCGGCTTCTTCGAGCGCGACCTGGGCGGCGTCGATGGCTTCGAGGCCCAGATCCCTGTATGGCGACGCGACGTCGTTCGCTGGCCGGATGAAATCGCCCGCGAGGCGCTCGCCGGCGCCGACGAACGGCAGCTTCGCATCGACCGCGTTCTGCGCGAGCAGGATCACGTCGGGCAGCGAGCGCGACGCCCACGCGCGCTTCGCCTGTTCATACACGCCCACGTGCTTCGCATCGATCTCGACCACATGCGTCGCCACACTCGCCCCGGCCGAAGCCGCGTAACGGCGGCCCAGGTCGCCGTCACCGCTCGCGTTGTCGGGCAGGAACACATGTTTCGGTGCGAGCGTCGCCGCGCAGGCCTGCAACGCGCGCAGTTCGCTTTCCGGCGCGAACGTGCGGCGATCGAAGCCGGGCAGTTCGATCAGTTTGTCCACGCCCAGCGCCGCTGCGTCGTCCTTCAGTTCGCCGAACACGAGGAGCGCCACTTCGGTTTGCGCATCGGCGAGCAGCGCGGCGGCCGCGATGGCCTGGCATGCGTGATCGTCGAGTGCGCCGCGTTCGGGATGTGCGGCCACGAGCACGTAATGCTTCGGATCGCTAATCAGACGACGGGGCTTCGCGGCACTCGAGTGGCCGTGTTGCGCCGGCCAGTGCGCGCCGCTTGCGTCAGCGCTGCCGGTTTCGCCCAGCGTGATGCGCCTGAGACCGGCCGCCGTGACGACGAATGGGCGGCGCGGATCGACTCGTTTGAGGTTGTTCATCGATTCACTCCAGCGAAGCGGCCACGAGTTCGGCCACGTCGAGCACATCAGGGCGCGGGCCGACTACGCCTTCGAGCATCGCCGTGCACTGCGGGCAGCCCACGGCGACCACATCGGCCTGGACCGCGCGGGCGTCGGCGATGCGGATGTCGGGAATGCGCTGCTTGCCGGGGATGTCGGTGAGCGGCGCGCCGCCACCACCGCCGCAGCAGCGTGCGCGCATGCCGTGACGCTCCATCTCGACGACCTGGATGCCGATCGTCTTCAGCAGCTTGCGCGGCGCTTCGGTCTCGCCGTTGTAGCGGCCCAGGTAGCAGGGGTCGTGGTACGTCGTGCGCTTTTCGGCGAGCGCCTGCACGGCCTTCGGCACGATGCGTCCCGTTGCGGCGAGCTCCGCGAGAAAAGTCGTGTGATGGAGCACCTCGTACCTCGCGCCGAGCGCGCGGTACTCGTTGCGCAGGCTGTGCATGACGTGCGGATCGGCGGTGACGATGCGCGCGAAGTTCAGCGTGGCGAGCGTCGCCATCATCTGCTTCGCCATGTGCTGGAACGTCGCTTCGTCGCCGAGGCGGCGCGCCACGTCGCCGGTGTCCGTCTCGCGTTCGCCCAGCACCGCATAGTCCACGCCCGCCTTGTTGAGCACCTTCACGAGCGCACGCAGCGTGCGCTGATACCGCATATCGAATGCGCCTTCGCCCGCCACCACGAGCACATCCACGCGCTTGCCCGGTTGCGCGACGGGCGCGCTGAGATCGACTGACCAGTCGTAGCGCGCCGCCTTGTCATAGCCGCCCGCCGTGCCGGTTTCGCGCAGGTTCGCGAGCACCTCCGGCCCCTTGCCCGGCACTTCGCCGTGGACGAGGGTCTGGTTGCGGCGCATGTCGACGATCGCATCGACGTGCTCGATCAGCATCGGGCACTCCTGCACGCAGGCGCGGCAGGTCGTGCACGACCACAGCGTTTGCGCTTCGATCAGGCCCGAGACGATCGGGCCTTCAGGCGTGCCGCGATGCTGGCCCACGGGAATGCCCGGCGTGGGGCTGCCCGCATAGGCGGCGTCGGAGCCGCCCGCCATGCCCACCACGAGATCCTGAATCAGCTTCTTCGGATTGAGCGGCTGGCCCGAGGCGAATGCGGGGCACGCGGCCTCGCATTTGCCGCACTGCACGCACGCGTCGAAGCTCAGCAACTGGTTCCAGCGAAACTCCACGGGCTTCGCCACGCCATATTCCTGCTTCTCCCCGATGTCGGGGAGCTTCAGCGCCGTCGGCGGCGTAGCCGTGCCGTTACCGGTCCAGCCTTCGCGCGTGGCCGCAAAACGCTCCTGACGCGGATGGAATGCAAGGTGCAGCAGGCCGGCAATTGCGTGCTTCATCGGGCCGCCCTTCGCGGCGCCAAACGTCATCGCGAACGCGCCGATGCCGATCAGGACCGCGCAGCTCACCGCGAACGCCTTTGACATCGCCGACGCGGGCACGACCGTATACAGCATCAGCCCGAGCGCAAACGAGCCGAGCAGCCACGGCAGCGCATTCCACGGACCTTTCGACAGCCGCGCCGGCACATCCTTCGCATGACGGCGGCGCCACACGAACACTGCGCCGATGAACATGGCGAGCGCCGCGAGAAAGATCAGCTTGTCGAGCCACGGCGAATAGATCGCGAGCCCATAGTTGACGAACACGAGCGCGAGCGCCGCGATCGCACCGCCCGCCGTGGCGACGTGCGTCTTCGCGATATACGGATCGCGCGCCACCACGTGGTGCAGGTCGACGAAATAACGCTTCGGGATGCTGAACAGCTTGCCAACGCCGACGGAGCCAGGCACAGCGGCGCGCCCCACCCGCCAGCAGGCAGAGCGCTTCGCGACCGCGAACGCGAGCCCCGCCATCGAAAGCCACAGCAGCGCGGTAATGAGCCAGGTCGGATTCATGGTTCAGAAGTCCTTGGCGAGCCGCAGCGCGTCGTAAATCGCGCCATGGATGTTGTGCAGGGAGATGCAGTCGCCCACGCGGAACAGCAGGAAGCGGCCATTGCCGAGCTCTTCGGAGAGACAAGGCTGCGCCTCGGCCGCAAACAGCTTGTGCACGTCCACCTGGCCGCGGTTGACCGATTCGGGCTTGAGCTTCCAGTACAGGCTGTCATTGGGCGTGCTGCCGTTTTCGATCACCACCTGATCGACTGCGCGCTCCTCCTGCTCCTCGGTGTACTCGTTGCGCAGCACCGCGATCTTCTTGCCGTCTTCCTCGTACACGCGATCGAGCCAGTAATTCGGCGTATGAATCACGCCTTGCGCGTAGAGACGGCGATAGAAAATCGGAAACGTCGTGCCGCCCACATCGTCGGCGACCTTCACGTCGGGCGTGACGATTTCGACCTTCGAACCGCGGCTCGAAATGAAATCGGCAACACCGGCGCCTGCATGCGTGCTCACACCGTCGTAGACCAGTACGTTCTGCTTCGGCTCGACTTTGCCGCTCAGAATGTCCCACGAACTGACCGCGAGCCCGTCTTCCACACCCCATGCCGGAACCTGGTTCGTGAAACTCGACCCGCCCGTGGCGAGCACGATGATGTCGGGCTTCTCCGCGAGAATCGTCTTTTCGTCGGCGCTCACGCCAAGGCGGCGATCGACGCCAATGCGCTTCGTCTCCATGTCGAACCAGCGCACGATGCCCGCCATCTGCTCGCGCTGCGGCGCTTTCGCCGCCAGCAGAATCTGGCCGCCCACGGCGTCGTTCTTCTCGAACAGCACGACGTCATGGCCGCGCAGCCGCGCCACGCGGGCGGCCTCGAGCCCGGCCGGGCCCGCACCGACCACCACGACCTTGCGCTTCGGCCCGCGCGACTTCTCGATGACGTGCGGCATGGTCGCCTCGCGCGAGGTCGCCGCGTTCTGCACGCACAGCACGTCCAGGCCGTTGTACTGGCGGTCGATGCAATAGTTGGCGCCCACGCACTGCTTGATTTCGTCTTCGCGGCCGTCACGGATCTTGATGACCATGTGCGGGTCCGCAATCTGTGCGCGCGTCATGCCGACGAGATCGACCATGCCGCTCGCGAGCAGGCGCTCGGCCTGGCCCGCGTCGCGAATGCTCTGGGCATGCATGACCGGCAGCTTGACCACGGACTTGATGCCCGCCGCGAGATGCACGAACGGCTCGGGCGGCAGTGCCATGGGCGGCATGCAGTTCGCGAGCGTGTTGTGCGTGTCCGCGCCGGAGCCGATCACGCCGAGATAATCGATGAGCCCCGTTTCCGCCATCGCCTGCGCGATTTCCTTCAACTGCTCGTGATCGAGGCCGTCTTCGTGGAACTCGTCGCCGCACATGCGCAGGCCGACGCAGAAGTCCTTGCCCACCGCCTCACGCACGGCCTTGAGCACCTCGACGCCGAAGCGCAGACGGTTTTCGAGCGAGCCGCCCCATTCGTCGGTGCGAAAGTTCGTGCGCGGGCTCCAGAACTGGTCGATCAGATGCTGGTGCGCCGCCGAAATCTCGATGCCGTCCATGCCCGCATCCTTCACGCGCTTCGCGGCAGCCGCAAAGTCGCCGATGATGCGGCGGATCTCCTCGACTTCGATGATCTTCGCGTTGCCGCGATGCACGGGCTCGCGCACGCCCGAAGGCGACATCAGATGCGGCCAGTGCTCGCCATGAAACGCCGAGCGGCGGCCCATGTGGGTGGCCTGAATCATGATCTTCGCGCCGTGCCGGTGCATGGCTTCCGCGAGACGCGCAAGCGGATCGATGATCTTGTCGGTCGCGAGATTCACCGACTTCCACCAGCCCTGCGGACTGTCGATCGACACCGGGCTCGACCCGCCGCACACGGCCAGGCCCACGCCGCCCTTGGCTTTTTCCTCGTAGTAGCGGATGTAGCGGTCGCCCGGCAAGCCGCCCGGCTCCGCGTAGACCTCGGCGTGAGCCGTGCTGACGATGCGGTTGCGCAGCGTGAGCTGATTGAGGGTCAAGGGTTTGAAGAGATTCGGGTAGCGCATCGCAGAAGACCTCTGGCGTTCGTGTCTTTCGGTAAGTCCTGTATTACGGGGCGCGCGGTCGTTCAGGCAGCGATCGGCGAGACTTCGAATACGCAATGCGCGTGTCCTTCGGCGGCGCATTGCACTTCCTTCGACTGGGCACGCGGCGCATTTTTGCCGTTTGCCGTGGTGTCGTTGACCCAGTCCATCGCGCCCGCGAACCAGCCCGCGAACATGTAGCAAAGCTTGCCTTCCTTGCCCGGCTGCGCGAGCACGAAAGACGAATGGCGCAGCTCGATCTTCGCGCGCGCCGCGGCCGGGTCGGCCTCGCGTATCGTGAAGAGGCCCCAGCCGCGCTGCGAAAGGCGCTTCAGGTAATGCTCGAACACGGCCATGCCTTCGATGCCGTGCTTCTCGGCTTCCTTCGCGCACCAGTGGTATGCGGACTTGTAGCCGGCCTTGTAGAGAATCTCCGCATACGCGTCGCGGCCGAGCGCCTCTTCTACCGCGGTGTGATTGTTGGTGAAGAAGTGACGCGGCACGTACAGCATCGGCAGCGCGTCCGTGGTCCAGACACCGGTGGCGGGATCGACATCGATGGGCAGTTGCGGTTGCATTTCGTGGGGCTCCAGTGATTCAGTGAGCGAATTATTTAGGGTTTCTAAGTAGCTGGATTGGATCTTCTGTGCGATGCGCTCGGGGCTTTACGCCCCGACGCTCAACCGCCCCAGACCTCGCCGAACACGCGCAGCCAGTTCTCGCCCATCACCTTCTTGATGCGCGACTCGCTCCAGCCCGCCTTTTGCATCGCCGCCGTGAGATTCGGGAATTCGCCGATCGTGCGGATGCCTTCGGGGTTGACGACCTTGCCGAAATTGGTGAGGCGGCGGTAACGGCCTTTGTCGTGCGTAATCCAGTCGAAGAACTCGGTGCTGTAGCCTTGCGTGAAGTCCGTGCCGATGCCCACACGGTCTTCGCCGATCAGATCGACGACGTATTCGATAGCTTCGAGATAATCCTCGACGGTCGAATCCGCGCCCTTCTTGAGGAACGGCGCGAACATCGTCACGCCCACGAAACCGTTCGCGTCGGCGATCTCCTTCAGCTGCTCGTCGGTCTTGTTGCGCGGGTGCTCCTTCAGGCCCGAAGGACAGCAGTGCGAATACGTGACCGGCTTCTTCGAGCAGGCAATCGCGTCCGAGGAAGTCTTCCCGCCAACGTGCGAAAGATCGACCATGATGCCCACGCGGTTCATCTCCTGGATCACTTCGCGCCCATAGCCGGAGAGGCCGCCGTCCGGTTCATAGCAACCGGTGCCGACCAGGTTTTGCGTGTTGTAGCAAAGCTGCACGACGTTCACGCCGAGTTCCTTGAACACCTCGATATAGCCGAGGTTGTCCTCGAACGCATACGAGTTCTGGAAGCCGAAGATGATGCCCGTCTTGTTCTCTTTCTTGGCGCGCAGAATGTCGTCGGTCGTGCGCACGAGCGTGAGGATCTCGCTGTACTCGCGGATCTGCTGCTTCATCTGCGCGATGTTGTCCACTGTCTTCTGGAAGTCCTCCCAGACGGAAACCGTGCAGTTGACGGCCGTCACGCCGCCCTTGCGCATGTCTTCGAACACCGAGCGCTCGAATTTCGAAATGTTCAGGCCGTCGATGATGATGCTGTTGTCGTGCAGAGTGCTCATTGGCCAGCTCCGGATCTCGCGTATTGAATTGAAAGGCGGTGGTGTGACGAATCAAGCCTGCGTGTAGATCGGAAAGCGCTCGCACAAGGCGAAGATCTCGCGGCGTACGCGCTGCTCGGTAGCGGCGTCGCCTTCCGGGTGCGTACGCAGTGCATCGAACACTTCGAGAATCAGTCGGCCGATTTCGCGGAACTCGTCCACGCCGAAGCCGCGCGTCGTGCCTGCCGGCGTGCCGAGGCGAATGCCGGAAGTGACCGTGGGCTTTTCCGTGTCGAACGGGATGCCGTTCTTGTTGCAGGTGATGCCGGCGCGCTCGAGCGCCTGCTCGACCTGATTGCCCTTGAGGCCCTTCGGGCGCAGATCGACGAGCAGCAGATGGTTGTCGGTACCGCCTGTCACGAGGTCCACGCCGCCCGCCTTCAGCACCTCGCCGAGCGCCTTCGCGTTGGCGAGCACGCTGTCGATATAGGTCCTGAAGCTATCTTCGAGCGCTTCGCCGAACGCCACGGCCTTGCCGGCGATCACGTGCATGAGCGGGCCGCCTTGCAGGCCGGGGAACACCGCCGAGTTGATCTTCTTCGCGATCTCCTCGTCATTGGTGAGCACGAAGCCGCCGCGCGGGCCGCGCAGCGTCTTGTGCGTCGTGGACGTGACGACGTGCGCGTGCTCGACCGGGTTCTGATGGCGCCCCGCGGCGATGATGCCCGCGATATGCGCCATGTCCACCATCAGCTTCGCGCCCACCGAGTCCGCAATGGCGCGAAAGCGCGCGAAATCGAGGGCACGCGGGTAGGCGGAAAAGCCGGCGATGATGAGGCTGGGCTTGTGCTGCTGCGCGAGTTCCTCGACCTGGTCGTAATCGATCAGCATGGTTTCGCGGTTCACGCCGTACTGCACGGCGTTGAACCACTTGCCCGAGAGCGCGGGCTTCGCGCCGTGCGTGAGGTGGCCGCCCGCATCGAGCGACATGCCGAGCACGGTGTCGCCCGGCTTAGCGAGCGCGAGCATCACCGAGCCGTTGGCCTGCGCGCCCGAGTGCGGCTGCACGTTGGCGAAACCCGCGTTGAAAAGCTGCTTGATGCGGCTGATGGCGAGCGCTTCCACCTCGTCGGCGAATTCGCAGCCGCCGTAATAGCGCTTGCCCGGATAGCCTTCCGCGTACTTGTTGGTCAGCACCGAGCCCTGGGCCTCTAGCACGGCGCGCGACACGATGTTTTCGGACGCGATCATTTCGACCTGGGACTGCTGCCGCTCGAGTTCTTTCAGGATGCTGTTGCGCACGGCGTGGTCACGTTGCGCGAGCGTTTGCGAAAAGAAGGGTTGAGTGTTCGACATAGGGCTTCCGTGACGATGAATGAAGGACTGCCTGTAGTGCTGGAGGCCCCGTCGTGACTGGCTTTGACGCCCTTTGAAACCGGCTGGCCTGACTGGGACCGACGGTTATATTCTTGTCGTTCGAATAAGCGCCCAACGTCGAAATTCAGACGTGTTCTTTTCCTTTTCCGCCATCCGCGTCCATTTTTCACAAGTGGCCGGCCTTCGCCCATTGGCGGTTCGCCGTTCGCCCGTGCTTCCCGAGCCGAAATAATTACCCTGCATTGCGATGCACCAATCCCGCACTCTCGTTCTTTTTCCTGCCGGCATTTTTGTCCAGATGACTCAGGGTTTTGCCGCATGGCACACTGGGCCCGCGAAATTCGAAAATTGCGGTAGCGTTGCCGGCCCCCCGCCCGGCCTCCGGGCCTCGCCGGTGAACCGGCCGAGAAGCCGTTGACCACAAGGAATCGTTCCCCATGCTGCCGGATCGCACAGCGTCGCTGGCGCACTTCGCGTTCATGCCGCTGCCCGACTTCACGATGATCGCTTTCACGAACGCGATCGAAGTCCTTCGTATGGCTAATTACCTGAGCGGCCAGCCGCTTTACAGGTGGTCGATCATTAGCCCGGAAGGCGGTCCCGTCACGTCCAGCAACGGCCTTTCCATCGACACCGGACCGGCCGAGTGCGTGGGGCAGCCCGATATCGTGTTCGTGTGCGGCGGTATCGACGTGCAGCGCGCCACCACGCCGGCGCATCTGGCCGCGTTGCGCCGTTTCGCGCGCATGGGCGTAGCGCTCGGCAGCCTGTGCACCGGCACCTATGCACTGGCGAAGGCTGGGCTGCTGGCCGGCTATGCATGCGCGATTCACTGGGAAAACATGTCGGCGCTGAAGGAAGAGTTTCCTTCCACGCGCTTTTTGAAGGAGCTCTTCGTCATCGATCGCGACCGCGTGACCTGCACTGGCGGAGTCGCGCCGCTCGACATGATGCTGCACCTCATCACGCCGCGCGTGGGGACCGCTCGCGTCACGCAGATCGCCGAGCAGTTCGTGGTCGAGCACGTGCGCGACACCTCCGCGCAGCAACGCATGCCGCTCGTCGCGCGGCTCGGCTCGGCGAACAAATCGCTCTTCGAAGTCATCTCGCTCATGGAGAACAATATCGAAGAGCCGCTTTCGCGCGAGGAGCTCGCGCGGCTTGCGAACATGTCACAGCGGCAGTTGCAGCGGCTCTTTCACGAGCATCTCGGGATGACGCCGACGCACTACTATTTGACGCTGCGCTTGCGGCGTGCGCGTGAGCTGTTGTTGCAGACCGATATGTCGATCATGCAGATCACGATGGCCTGCGGTTTTCAGTCGGCTTGTCACTTCAGCAAGAGCTATCGGGATGCGTTTGGCAGTGCGCCTACCGGGGAACGGCGGAAGCGGATCGCGCCGCTTTCTGGGTTGGATTCGCCTGCGGTTGTTGCTGTTTCTGCAGCGGTGCATGCCTGAAGCTTGTTTTCGCGGCGGTCTATTAGCGTTCGCCCTGCGCGAGGCGGCGCCTGCTTTGCTTTGCTTTGCACAGCGGCAAAGATCGCGGCGCATGCGCTTGAAACTTGTGTTCGCGTCGGTCTGTTAGCGTTGCCCCTGTGCGGGGCGG
>NZ_BBJJ01000099.1 GCF_000739815.1 Paraburkholderia mimosarum LMG 23256 = NBRC 106338 | reverse complement strand
CCATGCCGCAGCAATCGGACTGCGACTGAGTCGCAAACCGCTGCGAGGCGCGCGAAATCCAGCTTGCGCAGCCGTCCGCGAATGACTGTCATTGACCGGCGCACGCCTGGATACGATCCAGCACCCTTCTGCAGGGCGAGCAGGCTGTCACCTATCGTCCAGGCCGCGAGCAGCTTGCGCAGCTCGGTTTCCGCACAGGACTCCGGCTTGGCGCTGGAGGCTGCGGTGGCGAAACGGCGGCCGAGGCGGTCGGCAGTGCGGCTAAGCCAGGCATCTCGCCGCCATCGTTGCGGGTTGTGGGCCAGGTCGGAGAGGTCGCGCCGGACCGCGCGATGCAGCCGCGCGATACTCGATGCACGGTCCAGCGGAAACAAGACCGAAAAAGCGAGCGTGGCCCAGGCGATTGCCAGCAGGGTGGACAGTGCGTCGTTGAGGAACACGGCATCGTTGATACGCGCTACGTTGCTGGGTGAAGTGAAGTTCCAGAAAAACAGGGCAAATCCACTGCCGATCGATGACGTTCTGGGATTGCGCATAGCAAGACCGGCCACGACCATGAAGAAACCGGCAATGCACGCCAACGGAATGAAGTCCGACACTGCCGGTAACAAAACAAAATTACACAGGATTCCTACCAGTGCCGCGAAGAATGCGCCCTTGAACCATCCCATTGCAGCGGCTATGGAGTTGGCGCGCGTGGCGAAAAGCGCGCTTACCACCCCGACTGTGGCGACGAAACCCGCGCCCGACGGCCAGGCGCTAAATAGCCAGAAGATCGACGCGGCAACCACGGCAAAAAACCCCGCATGCCATTGTGCCAGGCAAGCACGTGGTCACGATGGAAGGCAAATTTCACAAGCAATCGCGGAGGATTCACCTGATCCAGGCATGATTTTCTTGCAATGACCTCCTCCCATGCTGTGAGAAGCAAGGTTAGCCGGTCAAGAATGAACAGCCTGCATGTCCGCGAATCGCGCTGGCGGGATGCCTCCAATACAAGAGCGTGCCTGATACGTGACTTCAGAGAGGCGATTCTGGACCTTGCAGTGGTGGAGGAATCGGTGTCATCGCCTGCCAGCACGGACGCTGTTTCATCGACAACGTCAATCTGAAGATCGGGGTAGCGAGTCAGTTGCGCTTGTAACGCGTGGATTGCGGACAGCTGCGTTAGTACTGCGACGATTGCGGCACGCAGATGCCCAATGGCGAGACGGACTTCCGCGGATGCCGCAGCAGCATATTCGGCCGCGGTGTCCAGTTCGAGGGCAGCCGCAAACAGCTTGTGTATGGCGCCTTGATCAGTCTCGCGGCGAAGCGCTCGTGCACCGAACTGCGAAGCCTTGTCCACATAACCATGAAATTGCTCGCGCACCTCACGTAACGCCGCGCCAGGGGCGAGGATCGCAGTGAGGGTTGCTTCGACCAGAATGCCAACGACAACGTAGACAAAGCGCGCGAGCGCGATATCGAACGCGTGAAGGGGCGCAGAAGCGGCATCCAGCCCGATGATCGCTGCCGTATAGCCCGCAAGTACAGTCGCGTAAGCACGAAAATTCCGCAATCCGCTCGCCAATCCGGTGCAAAGTCCGATCCAGGCGGCGAGTCCCAACAGAAACAACCCTGGCGTCTGCGCAAACAGGGCGACGAGCACGAGTGCTGCGACCGCGCCCAGCGCAGTACCGAGGATCCGGTACTGGCTCTTCGATACGCTCATGCCACGACTGTTTTGGGCGACGACCCACACGGTGATTGCAGCCCATTTCGGGTCGTCGAGGTTCATGCAAAACGCGATGTACAGCGCGATCAGCGATGCGCCTGCAGTCCGGACGGAATACGCCACTCCCTCCCATGTAACGCCCGGGATGGACGGTGGGGGCAGCGTCTTGAAGTCCGCTAGCTCCGGAATCTTTATGTGTAAACGGCCGATTTTCATACACGAGCAGGGTCAAACGTTGTTCAGACAAAACGCTTCGAAACCTCAAAGGCAAGGGGCTTCGTTGCACGGCACAGGCCCTGTCGACCGAGGAGATTGACGGAGGTTTTTCAAACGAGCCGGACATTGCATCGTGATTCGACGCGCGGACCGGGGACGTTGCCGCTGCGCTGAATCCGACGAAGTTAGCGCTGTCGCGCGTCAGGCGGGATAGGTGGAAATGTCGTTGCGGACGTTCATTTGAATAGCCTCCCAGGGAAACAGTGAGGCTATTTGACACCCTGACTTAAATATATAAAACGTCACGAAATTGAATTTTTGTTCTCAATCCAAGATTAAATTGGCGTCAGCCCGTCAGCCCGTCAGCCCGTCAGCCCGTCAGCCCGTCAGCCCGTCAGCCCGTCAGCCCGTCAGCCCGCATCGCTCGTCACCCTGGCTGAACAAGTTTCATCCGCGCACGTTCATCCCGTACCGTTGTCAGGTCGCCTTTGCCTTGAACTGCGCTGAGTGTCTCTTTCCCTCGTCGTGCCACTTCCTCCGCGGGATTCATGCTTGGGGCACGATACATTGTTCGATCGTATTCATCAGCTGTTTCGCAGACGGTGTCGGTTCCCTGCCGCGGCGCGTGACAAATCCAATATCCCGGCGCATGACCGGTTCGACGAGCGGAATTTTTGCCACTCCGTCGACGTTGAAAACCTCGAGCACCGTTGTCGGCAGCGCAGTCACGCCCACACCGGAGCGTGCCAGTCCGAACATCGTGGAGAGGAGCGAGACATCGTAGGCTGGCGGCTTCACGACCTGGAGACTGGCGAATGCGGAATCCGTCGCGTACCGGACGCTTGTACCCTGAGACATCGCGATGAATGGTTCTTTCAGGATTTCCGCCCATTTCACCCGCCGACGGTGAGCTAGTCGATGGTCGCTTCGGCATACCAGGTAAATTTCATCCTGCGCGATGCTGGAAAACTGAATGTCCGGTTCGACGGTTGTATAGCTGCCGAGGGCAAAGTCGATCTCCCCAGCGCGAACCATGTCGATCAGTTGGCCCGCCACACCGTCTTTCACTTCCACCGAAATCTCGGGATGTGCCTCGTGGAATGCAAAGATCGAGCGCGGTATCCAGTCCGCCGAGGCGGACGGCAACGCGCCCAGTGCGACCCGACCGCGCCGCAATGCGGATCGATCGGCCAGATTCTCCTGTGCGATTTCGAGCTCGGAAAAGATGCGTTCCGCCACTGGCAGGAATTCTTCGCCTGCCGTCGTCAGTTCGACACGCCGAGTCGTTCGATCAAACAGACGGACCGACAGCGCTCCCTCCAGATTGCGGATCAGCAGCGTCAGACTGGGTTGAGAGATGAAGAGCGCCTTGGCGGCGCCGCTGAAGCTTCGGTATCGCGCAACCGCGCGAAATGCATCCAGTTGGTGCAGGGTGAGATTTATAGGCATGATCTATTAAACAATAAAATAATAGTATTTATCGAAGAGATGCATGCATTCTAGACTGGTGTGCATTCCCCTGGCTACTCAGGCGACGATTCCTCGGGACCCTGGTTCGCTGTCTTCGTGAGCACGGGGCGATTGACTGGTCATGCAGGGCAATCGAAATAATATGTAATCCTATATAAAAAATTGTGGGTGCTGGTGAGAACACTTTCGATCATTCGATTCATAGTTAAAAAGTCACACATATGATCAGGAGACAAATTCCATGAGTTGGAATAAGGAGCAAAAGAGCGTCGTAATCGCTGCGTATCTCGGCTGGACGTTGGATGCATTCGATTTTTTCTTGATGGTATTCGTTCTGAAGGACATTGCTGCTGAATTCTCGACTACCGTCCCGGCCGTCGCACTTGCGATCACGTTCACGCTTGCGTTGAGGCCGATAGGCGCGCTCATCTTCGGATGGATCGCTGATCGTTTCGGTCGTCGGCCGACGCTGATGATCAACATCGTTTGCTATTCGTTGCTCGAATTGCTGTCGGGCTTCTCGCCGAATCTGACGACGCTGATCGTGCTGCGCGCACTGTTCGGCGTGGCGATGGGCGGGGAATGGGGCGTTGGCTCCGCGTTGACGATGGAAAGCGTCCCAGCCCAATCTCGCGGCTTCGTTTCGGGGCTGCTCCAGGCTGGTTACCCCAGCGGTTACCTGTTGGCGTCTCTCGTGTTCGGCCTTTTATATCCCTACGTCGGCTGGCGCGGCATGTTATTCATCGGTGTGCTGCCCGCGTTGCTGGTCCTGTTTATGCGCACCCGAGTGCCTGAATCGCCCGCATGGACGGCGACGCAGCACAGCCCCCGGGTCGGGCTGATGGCAAGCCTCAAGCAAAACTGGAAACTGTCGATCTATGCGATCGTCCTGATGACGGCGTTCAACTTCTTTGCCCACGGGACGCAGGATCTTTACCCGACGTTCTTGCGTGAGCAGCATCAGTTCGCGCCGCATGTCGTTTCGCTAATTGTGATCATTCTGAACGTCGGCGGGCTCATCGGTGGTCTGTCGTCCGGCTTGCTGTCGGAAAGGTTTGGGCGCCGCTGGACGATATTCTGGGCCGCTCTGATCGCATTGCCGGTGCTGCCATTGTGGGCCTTTTCCGGCGATCCGATGTTGCTTGCCGCGGGCGCGTTCCTGATGCAGCTCTCCGTGCAAGGCGCATGGGGCGTGATCCCGGCACATTTGAACGAAATCTCGCCAGCAAGCATTCGGGCGACCTTTCCAGGTCTCGTTTACCAACTCGGCAATCTGCTGGCATCGGTCAATGCACCGTTACAGTCGGCGATTGCTGTGCGACATGCCAATCACTACGGGTATGCGCTGGCGATCGTGGTCGGATCGGTCGTCGTCACCATCGCGATACTCATCCTGTTCAGTCGCGAAAACCGGGGTGTCGACATGACCGCTGTATCGGAAATGGAAGCAAGCGGAGGGACATCGGTTGAGACATTCACCGCGCCGCAGGCGTGTCGTAATACATAGTTTTGGTCAACGCGCAGATCCGCGTGCACTGCAAGCCATGCGACATCAAGGAGCTGCCGCAGGCCATGTTTGCCTCGAAGGTCGTGGATGCGGATGGCAAGGCCACCGTGTCGCGCGAAATGGACGGCGGCGCGGAAACGTTGTTGCTCACGCTGCCCGCAGGTGGTCACGACGGACCTGCGCCTGAACGCGCCTCGGGCGATGGGCGGGCCGCAGACGACCACCCGGCGCAGGCAGATGCGTCCGCCTGGAATGGCTCCTGGGCTGGGCGCATCGCGGGGATATCGCGCGATGCAACGTTCAGGTTAGTATTCCGCGATCGATGTCTCCAATCGATACCGTACCGAGCATCGCCATGTTTCGGTCGACTTCGTCCCTGAGAAGGCCGATTGCATGTCGAACACCCGGCACGCCGCCGACGGCGGCGGCATACATGAACGGGCGCCCAGCGAATACGAACTGCGCACCGAGCGCGAGCGCCTTCAGAACATCTCCCCCGCGCCGAATTCCGCTGTCCATCATCACAACGGTCTTGTCTCCAACGGCATCACAAATCTGCGGTAACACGGATAGCGGTTCCACCGCGCCGTCCAGTTGGCGCCCTCCATGGTTCGACACGATGATCCCGTCTGTGCCAATCGCGACCGCGCGTCGCGCATCGTCCGCGTGAAGGATGCCTTTGATGACCAGGCTGCCGCTCCATCGCTGACGAATGCTTGCGATGTCCGACCATGACAGATGGTCGCGTCCGGTGGTGTCGCGTATCGCCGATGCGGACAACATCGGCGCCCCTCGTGTCGCGAACGAGTTCTCGAAGTGGGGCATGCCGTGATTGATCAGCGTGCGGGCGAACGTGCCGAGCAGCCAGCGCGGGTGGGAAATGCCGTCCATCGCAAGACGCAGCGACGGGCGCAGCGGCAGCGAGAAGCCCGTACGCACGTTGTTTTCGCGGTTCGCCCAGACGGGAATGTCGACCGTGAGTACGAGCGTCGAGAAGCCAGCGGCTTTGACGCGCTCGATCAGAGCGTCGCGGCGAGCGGCGTCGCCGGGCAGGTAAGCCTGGAACCAGGTGCCCGATGCCGCCGCATGGACCGCCTCCATCGGAATGAGCGAGGAACCGCTCATGATTGCAGGGATATTTTCATCCTGCGCGGCCGTAGCCAACGCGATGTCGCCCCGATATGCCGAAATAGCACTGATTCCAACCGGTGCGATTCCGAACGGAGACGAGTAGGTGTGGTTGAAGATCGTTGTTTGCTGAGATCGGTGAGAAACGTCGACAAGCACTCTCGTGCGGAACTTCAGGCGTTCGAACGCAGCCCGATTCGCAGCGATCGACATTCCGTCCTCCGCTGCGCCGGAGATATAGCCGAAGAGCGGACGCGGCAGTATGCGCCGTGCGGCCGCCTCGAAGTCCGCGAGCGAGAGGATCCGGCGTAGCCGCCGGGGAACATGCTGTTTGACCCCGTAAGCCGCTTGTTCAATTCGCCCGACGGGCGGCGTTTCCTGCACAGTCACGTGCTCTGCGTAGTCATTCATTCTTTGGCCTCACTGTGTTGCTTCAAATCGCTGCGCCAGCCCTCCGCGGTCGGTGTGCCCGACAACGTCGAAGAGCCTGCGACGTCGACGTCAATACGCAAACGAACCCCGCTGGCGCATCAACTCGCGGTACAGCGATTCGTTCGGCTGGAACGGCGCCCGGCCGTGGAGGTAGAAAAAATTGTTCAGCACCACCAGACCGCCGACCGGCAAAGACACTTCCCTCGTGCCGGCCGATGCTTCCATCGACTGGGACAGGGCGCGGAGAAATGCCGCTTCTTCGCGGTTGGACGGCTGAACGAACTGGTCGATGAACGAGATCGACAGACCGAATTCGCTTTGAAAGAAAAGCGGCCGCTCGATCTGTTCGCTGACGTTCTTGGAATCGGATCCTTTGTAGAAGAACGGCTTGGTTCCGAGCTTGTGATTGACGAAGCGATCGCGCTCTTCCCAGTCGTCGAGGTGCAGAAATCGCGATTCGCCGCCGACCGCGTTTCGCTCCGCGAATTTCATCATCAACAGCCAGTCCGTTGCGTCGCTAACGTACGTACCGTCGGTGTGCATCGTGAACAGCCGGTATGCCTGACGAAGATACGAGTCGCTGTTATCGGTGTGCTTCACCACGAAGCGGGCGTAGTACGTTCCCGACATCGCATCGTGATTGCTCGGGCCGAGAATATGACCGATGGCCGTACCGAACTTCACGAAGTCGGAAGGCTCCTGCGAAAGGCCCTGGAGGCCGATGGTGAAGCCGCCGTGCCGACGGTCCTTGACCAGTTCGACGAGCATGTCGGCAAAGTCGTCGCCGAGGCGATCGACCAGCAGATCGGCAAGGTGATGGCGCATGAACGGGACATATTGGAGATTCTGGACGTCGATATCCCGTACGTCTGTGAGGAATCCGGTCAGCGCGTTGGGCTCAACCGTCACGTTCATGATGCGGTGATGAGTGGGATGCGCCGACAAGCGGAAAAGCGGTTGCCGATGCGTGAGGGAACCAGCGTTGGTGGTCAGGGTGTCCATGTTGTCCTCCAGTGTGTTTCAGGACTCTATTTGATGCCTCTTTTTTGATATCATCCAGAAGCAATAAGCGAATGTTTATTCGCTCCTGGAGATTAAATGATCGACGCCCGTCAACTGCGATACTTCGTTGCAGTGGTGGAGGATCTGCACTTTGCCAAGGCAGCGGATCGATTGAATGTCGCGCAATCAGCGCTTAGCGCCCAGATTCAACGCCTCGAGCAGGAGATCGGCGTTCGTCTCCTGAACCGGAACAAGCGACAGCCCGTTACGCTGACCGATGCGGGGCGTTTGTTCCATGCCGAAGCGGTTGCAGCACTACGTCATATCGAGCGCGCGGATCAGGTTGGCCGGCTGGCGGCCAGAGGCCTGGCCGGTGTTGTGCGGATCGGATCGGTGGCATCCGGCGTGAGCAGTGGTGTGCTCTCGAGAATGCTGCATCAGTTTCGGGTCACGCACGGCGACGTGCGAATCGAAGTCGTGGCCATGGAGACCCCGCGTCAGTTCGAGGCGCTCGTCAGCGGCGAGATCGACGTGGGTATCGTGAGACCCTGGCGCCAACATCCAGCGGGTATCGTGGCCACGATCGTGCAGACCGAGTGCCTTTTGGTCGCGATGGCCGAAGACCATTCATTGGCGGTAGGCGCTCACGTGTCGGTCAGCGACCTGAAGGATCAGCGTTTTATTTCCCCCCACTTCGATGACGACGGGGGATTCAGCGAGGTCCTTACTGCGCTGGGCGCAGCGGGGGGCTTCGTTCCTTTTCTGGAACATCGTGTTCATGATTTCATCGCCGCAATCAGTCTCGCATCGGCGGGATACGGCGTGGTCGTCGTCCCGGAATCGATGCGCAATTTCACACAGCCAGGCATTTGCTATCGGCCGATCGCGGATTTCGAGTATCCGTGTCATCTTGCAATCGCTAGCAGGCGGCGGGAGCTTTCTCCCGCCGTTCGCGCATTCGTGAAGGAATCCCTCGCGCTGTTCACCGGTCGCGCACCGTCAGACCCAGCTTGAGTCAAGCTCGCGGGCGCGTTGGTGACTACCGGTAGAGCGTCGGTCAGGATGACTATGTAATTATCTTAGTCAAGCTTGACCTCGAAGCCGCGACGTACCGCGGGGCGATCGAACATTGCGTCGTACCATCGCTTCACGTTTGGGTAGTCTGCAAGATCGACCTTGTGCCGCTCGTGCCGCCACGCCCAGCCAATGATGGCAAAGTCGGCGATCGAAAGCTCGCCGGCCACGTACTCATGGCCGGCGAGTCTTTCGTTCAGCACCGAATAAAGCCGCCGTGTCTCGTCTGAGAAGCGCTTGAGACCGTAGCGTCTATCGCCTTCGGAAGCGAGGGCGGCGAAGTGGTGCACCTGTCCGGGCATAGGTCCGAAACCGCCCATCTGCCACATGAGCCATTCGATCACGGGTACCCGTTCGCGTAGACCGCGTGGGAGAAATCGGCCGGTCTTTTCTCCAAGATAGAGAAGGATCGCGCCCGACTCGAACACGCTGATAGGCCGACCATCGGGGCCGTCCGGATCGACGATGGCCGGAATCTTGTTGTTCGGGCTGATGGATAGGAATGACGGTGCGAACTGCTCGCGGTTGCCGATATTCACGGGCTGAACGACGTATGGCAACGCCATTTCTTCGAGCGCGACGCTGGCCTTTCGGCCATTAGGCGTGTTCCATGCGTAGAGCGTAATCGGTTCGGTCTTCATGGATTCAGCTCAATTCGACATCGACATGTTTGTTGAAACCCGGACGCGTGGCGAGCGACGCGTACCAGCGCTCGAGGTCGGGCATTCGAGCACGTTCTATGCCCGGCATGCCAAACCATCGCTTCGCGAATGCACCGAGCACGATATCCGCGATCGTGAACGACTTGCCTTCGACGAAGTCGCGACCCTTCAACTGTGTGTCGAGCACTTTCCAGACTTCCGCGACCTTTGCGACATCGGCGGCAATTTTCCCGATGTCCCGCTCGGCCTCGGCTGTACGGATGATTCCCCAGAACACGGGACGCTCGGCCGGCTGCAAGGTCGACAGTGACCAGTCGAGCCAGCGGTCGATGCTGGCCCGCGCCTTTGGATCGGCGGGATATAGTGCGCTGGGTCCACCGTACTGCATCGCGATATAGCGCAGGATCGAATTCGATTCCCAAAGCACGAATTCACCGTCGACGAGGGTGGGGACCTTGCCCATCGGATTCATTGCGAGATAGTCAGGTTCGGTGTTGTGTCCGAATTGCAGACCGGCGTCAATCCGGTTATAGCATAGCGAGATCTCCTCACAAAGCCACAAGACCTTCTGGACATTGACCGAGTTGGCACGGCCCCAGATGGTAATCATGCGTGAGTCCTTCGGGTTTTTGTTGTTGGTTGATTGCTCGCTTGAGTCCGTCATCGCCGGCTAACGCTTATGCCGGCAGTGCTGTCTGCAATTCGGCCGTCGTGACGATCGAGTGGGCAAATGTGGGCCCGTTCAGTTCGTGGGCGGCGCGCATCATTTCCGGGGAGAAGGCGGCGGTCGCGTCGCGCACGAGCGTCACGTGATAGCCGAGTTCCATCGCGAATCGCGCGGTAGATTCGATGCAGGTGTTCGCGAGCAGGCCAACGACAATGACGTGCGAAATGTTGTGCTGCTTGAGCTGGAAATCGAGGTCCGTGTTGGCAAAGCCGCTTTGCGCCCAATGCTCGTGGATGATGATGTCGTCTTCCTGGGGAACAAAATCGGGGTGCCATTCGCCGCCCCACGACCCCTTTGCGAAAGACTGGCGCTTTTGCACGATCAGTTGCGTCGGGTTCGGATGGTCCCAGTCTTCGTAATCGCCAGGCTGCCAGCGGCGATGCGGCACATAGAACACCTGGATGCCAGCATTGCGAGCGGCGCCCACCGCTGCGCCCAAATTGTCGAGGAGCCGGACGTCGTTGGCGACTGCCTCGATCATCGGAAAGATCTTGCCGCCATGTGACAGGAAGTCGTTGTACGGGTCGACCAGCAAAAGACCGGTGTATTCGGCGTGATAGACGGGGTCCGACATGATGTTCTCCGGAAAGCGATTCGGGATGGGGCACGGCACAACCGACATCCGTTGCGCGGAACTTCTTCTGCGGGACGTCGAGCACTTCGATGCCTCACGAGCAGAGTATATATATGAATTTCATAGGTGAAAATGAAACTTCAATACCATATCCAGCTTACGGGTATCGAACCAATTTTTCACTCCGATGCTGGTGCCGTCGCGGCGACGAAATCCGTGCTACTATGAAAACGGTAGTTACGATGGAGACAAAATGAAACGCAGAGAGAAGGGGGTGGCCACGGTGTGCCCGGTGGCGCGGTCGACTGAAGTTGTCGGTGACAAGTGGACGACGCTCGTGCTGCGCGAACTGTACATGGGCGCGACTCGATTCGAGGAAATCCAGATTCAGACGGAGGCGACGCCCCAGATGCTGGCGACGCGCCTGAAGTCGCTCGAAGCTGACGGGATGGTCGAGCGCCGTCCGTACCAGGAAAGGCCGTTGCGCTACGAGTACTGTCTCACGGAGAAAGGCCGGGCATACTATCCGGTGATCCAGGCGCTACGCACTTGGGGTGAAACCTGGTGCAAGAGCAAAGGCGAGGAAGTCGCTGTGCATTTTACGCATCGTGTGTGCGGGCACGAGGTTGGCCTCGACTATGTCTGCCCGTCGTGCGGCGAGTACGTGGAGCGTCGCGACCTCGATGCAACCTTGAGTGCTTCGTTTGCGAAAGAGCGCGAGAGAAGGCGCGAGACATATCGGGCCGCGAAGGCCAGATCGGAATAATGCGGCCAGCGTACAACGGGCTATCGTCCAGACTGCTCTGTGCGCCGCACGCGCACCAGGACGTCCGCGACGAAGGCTAGCGCGAATGCGCCCGCGCCGCACAGGAACACGAGCGCGTAGTCGTTGTGAAGGCGAGAAAAAAGATACGAGTATCCATAGCCGCCGAGTGCCTGAAAGAGGGCAAAAGCCGTGGTTGCACGGCTCCACGCTGCGCGCTGTTCCAGGAAATTGTCCGGTAGCAACTCGTTGATGCAGCCGAGCACGAGCGGCACGATTCCGGGCGTGAACACGCCCAGGATGACTGTGGCGCCTGCGAGAACATAGGGATTTCCTGTCTTTGCAAGTACCACGATCGCGATGGCCTGTAGCACAAGCGCGGCGCGCCAGGCAGCCCGAAAGCCGATCCGGCTGCCCAGAATGCTGCAGATCATGGGCCCCGCGATGGCAGCGAGACCGTATAGTACCCAGTAGTCGGCGCCCACTGCTGCGCCGCGGCCGAGGCCGCGCGCTACGTAGTCCACGAGCAGCACAATTACAGGCACGAGGCCGAGCGCGTTCGCTGCGTATTGTGCATAGAGCACACGCAGTGCGAGGCTGCCGCGCTCAGTCTTGAGCGCTGGCCCGGCCTGCGCAGCAGGCGGATTCGTCGCCGGCCAGCCGAACCAGCTCAAGGCCGTAAGCGAGAACGAGAGCATGCCGAGGCCGAGCCACGTGTCGCGCAGCCCGGTCGCCAGGAGTTGCGGGATCAACGTGCCCGATGCCGCAACGCCGAGGCCCAGCCCGAGAAAGATCATTCCGCTCGCGAAGCCCCGGCGCGGCGCGGGAAGGTGCGGGAGGATCGACGTCGCGACGAGTACCATGATCGCGCCACCGGAAAAGCCCGACAGCAGGCGCCAGAAGAAGAACCACGATACGGAAACGGGCCAGGCGCACGCGAAGAACGCGATCGTAACGGCGGCCATCAGCAGTCGCAAGGCGGACTGGTTCGACAGCTTCGCAACGAGCGGTCGTCCCGCCATCGCACCGATCAGATAGCCGGCGAAATTTGCCGCTCCGAGCGTGACAGTCTGCGAGGAACTGAACCAGTGCGCCTGGATCATCGAGGGAATGAGCGGCGTGTAGGCGAAGCGCGCGAGACCGATGGCGACCAGACTTCCGCAAAGCCCGGCGAACGCTGCGAATAGCGTGCGGGCGTCGAGCGACGATGTTTCGCACCCATCGGACGAGGAAGGAACGGCGGACACTATGAGTTCCGGAACCTGGGTGTGTTGCGGCGGCAAGAAAGGCTACGCATTGACGTCTACGACTGTGCGACCCTGAATCTTGCCTTCCAGTATCTGGCCCGCGACAGGAGGAACGTCAGCGAGTCCGATGACCTGCGTCGCGCGGCCGAGTTTGCTCAAGTCGAGGTCGCGCGCAAGCCGCGCCCAGGCATCGATGCGCACCGACTGCGGGGCATTGACGGAATCGATGCCCGCGAGGGTCACGTTGCGTCGGATGAAGGGCATGACCGAACCGGGGAGGCCCGAGCCCTGTGCCAGGCCGCAGGCGGCGACCACGCCGCGGTATTGCGTCTGGGCCAACACGTTTGCCAGCGTGTGATGTCCAACGGAATCCACGGCACCCGCCCAACGTTCGCTGGCGAGCGGCGTACCTGGCTCCGAGAGCGTTCGCCGGTCGATGATTTCCGCCGCGCCGAGGCTATGCAGATAGTCGGCTTCCGCGTGGCGTCCAGTTGATGCGACGACGCGATACCCGAGGCCCGACAGGACTGCAATTGCGATCGAGCCGACGCCTCCATTGGCGCCTGTGACGAGGACATCGCCGCATTGTGGCGAGACGCCGCCATGTTCCAGCGCCATCACGGCAAGCATGGCCGTGTATCCGGCCGTGCCAATTGCCATTGCGTCGCGCGTGGAAAAAACATCTGGAAGCTTGACGAGCCATTCGCCTTTCACGCGTGCCTTTTGCGCGAATCCGCCGTGATGGCTCTGGCTGAGCTCCCAGCCGTTGAGGACGACACGGTCGCCGGCCGAGATGCCGGGATACGTGGACTCCTCAACGGTTCCGGCCAGATCGATACCGGCGACCAACGGGAACTCGCGAATAATTTCCGCGCGTCCGGTGATGGCGAGTGCGTCCTTGAAGTTCACGGTCGAATATTCGACCGCAATGGTTACGCCTCCGGGCATGAGGTCTTGCTCGCGCATATCGACGATGCGAGTCGAGATCGTGTCACGCGGCTTCGTCGCGAGCAGTGCTTTGAAGGTCATTCGATTCTCCTGAACAGTTGTTTCCCGAAGGCCGTCGCCAAACGGGGGATTCTTTCGGCTGCTTCGGTTAAGCACGCCCGTTGGCGACGGCTGAACCGGACCGCGCGTATGCGAGCGCATTGACCACAACGGCGGCGAGCGAGAGCAAGGCGCCGATCGCGGCGAGGCCGAGCCAGCCAGCGTGCAGGGCCCCCGCGCCGCCGAGTGCCGCACCGAATGCGCCACCAAGAAAGTACGAAACCATGTAAACGGTATTCAGGCGGCTGCGGGCTTCGGGGCGCAGCGCATAGATCCGTGCCTGGTTGGCAATGAAGCTGGCGCGATTGCCCAGATCCAGCAACACCATCCCGACGATCAACCATGCCAGGCTGCGTCCGCCCGCTGCGACAAACGCGAACGCGATGGCGACCGTGAGTGCACCCGCGGTCGCAACCTGGCGCGCGCCGACGCGGTCGACGATCGCGCCCAGCTGTGGCGATACCGAAAGACCGACAAGGCCGATCAGCCCAAATGCCCCGATGGTCGCGGGGCCGTAATGGTACGGTGATCGTGCGAGTAGCACCGCGAGTGTTGCCCAGGGTGCACTGAACGCGGCGAACACAAGAAACCCCATCGTCGCCGAGAGGCGTAGGAGCCTTTGCTTGCGGACGAGGCCAGCGAGCGAGTGCATCAACTCGCGATAGCGGATCGCCGCGAGTGAGTTCGACACGGGCAGTTCCCTGATGACGAACAGAAGGCCAATGTCGATGGCGGAAGCGATCACGAATATCGAACGCCAGCCCCAAAGCGCGCCGACGACGCCACTCAGCGCGCGTGCCAGCAGGACGCCAGTGGAGAGCCCACCCAGCAGGGAGCCGACCACGCGTCCGCGCGTCTGGGGCGTAGCCATGCCCGAGACCGCTGGGATGATGATTTGCGCTGAGATCGAAGTCATGCCAACCAGGAAGCTGCATGTGGCCAGCGCGACGAAGGACGGTGCGACTGCGCAGGCGATCAGCGCCACTGCGTTCGCGATGATCGCACGCGTTGCCAGTGTGCGCGGTTGGACACCGTCGGCGAGCGGCACAAAGAGCAGCAGTCCCATCGCATAGCCAAGCTGGGTGAGCGTGGCGATGAGGCTCCCACGCGCCGACGGCACCGCAAACGTTGATGCGATTTGCGGCAGCAGCGGCTGATGGTAGTAGATGGGCGAGACGGCGAGCGCACAGCAAAGAGCCATCAGAAAGACCCGGCGCGGGGAGATCATGGGTGCCTTTGCTAGGGTAGGTGGGGCGGCATTGCGCGGAATTCGCGCTATCGTCGGAGTCCCGAAGGACTAGCCCGCATGGAAGGCGATACCCACCATGCGGACGAACGACTTACAGGGCAAGGCATGACCAGGCTTAGGGCAATGCGTCGATGAACTCGCGGGTGCCTACGATACTGTGCGCGTAGGTTGGCCCATTCAGCTCGTGCGCTGCGTGCATCGATTCCCTCTTGAGGGCGGCCGTTGCGTCCTTCACGAGTGTCACGTGGTAACCAAGCTCCGTTGCATATCGCGCCGTAGCCTCTATGCAGGTGTTGGCCAGCAGGCCGACGATCACCACGTGCGTGATGCGATGCTGCTTGAGCTGGAAGTCGAGATCCGTATTGGCAAATCCACTGGAGCCCCAGTGTTCGAGCGCCACGATGTCACCTTGTTGCGGCGCGAATTCAGGATGCCATTCGCCGCCCCACTCGCCTTTGGCGAAGTGATGACCGTCCATGATCTTGCGCTGGCTCGGGCTCGGATGACACCAGCACTGATAGTCGCCCGGCTGCCACCGGCGGTGCGGTACGTAGACGACCTGGATACCTGCATTGCGGACGGCTCCGTTGATGAGTCGCAGATTCTCCACCAGTCCGACTTCTTGAGCGACGTCCTTGACGAAAGGCCAGACTTTGCCCCCTTCCGAGAGGAAGTCGTTATAGGGGTCGACAAACAGCAGTGCAGTCGACGTGGCCTCGTAGACGAAGTGGCTCATTGCGTTTCTCCGGAAGTGGCTCATGCCAAAACAGTGACTTGACACGGCTCGCCTCTCATCCGGACACGCATGCGACTCGCGATGGCGGTTCAGGCAGAGGTGAAGCCTCTCAGTGGTTGCATTGTAGATATGAAAAACATAGTGGCAAGTTAGGCGTAGATCCCATACTACGAACACGGTTTATTTGGCAAATTGATGGGCGAGTAGACGGGTTTGCACGCGTGGAAAAATCTTGTTACTATGAAAAACATACTAGTAAGCCTCCAGGCGGGAAACCGCTTCGGCGGTCCGGTATCCGGTGGCCGACCCAGTGGCGTCGCATTAGCAAGGATGCCGCTGCTTCTGTCAGACCGGCACGATCAATTTCACCCAGCGCTGAGTTCCGATGTTGTTCGTATTGTTCGTACGAAGCCAACCACCTGGCCGCAGTGCCATACCCAGGAGAGCAACATGCAATACCTCGTGATGATTTCCCGTTCCGAAAACGCATCCTCCATGTCGCTTCATAAGGAAGAGGTCGAGGCGGAGGCTGAATTTGTCCGCCGGCTTTACGCCTCCGGGATAGTTCGGCAGATATGGCTGAGGGCAGAAGGGGGAGCCTGCATGATTTCGGAAGCCGATGACGAAGACGGCTTGAGAGAACTCCTGGGCGAACTCCCGTTGGTCAAGGCCGGCTACCTTGCGTCGCCACAGATCAGCCGGTTGCGCTCGTATTCGGGGTTTGGTCCGCGTAGTCTTTGAGCCACTCGAGCTATCACGTCGGCACGGGCCGGCGAGTCGCTGGAGATGGCGACTGTCACATCATGTCGGCTAGTTGGCGAATCATGCTGGAACAATCTATATGACACGCTGGAAACTATTTGGTATGCTAACCATCATCGTTGCGCTAGTTGCCGTGGTGGCCTCTGCAATGGCGCCGAACGGCGTAGAGTCGCTGCAATACGCGATACGAGCAACGGCTCGCACGTCCTTTGTCCTGTTCCTGGCTGTGTTCCTGTCTACCTCGGTTGCGAGACTCGCGCCGTCGGCGCTAACCCGCGCTTTGGCCAGGGAGCGGCGCTACATCGGACTGTCGTTCGCCGCTTCGCAATTTATGCACGCGATGGCGCTTATCATCTACATTGGGACAGCGCCCGAAGCATTCTGGGTGGGGCGTACGCCCGCGAAAAACATACCGGGTTCCATCGGCTATTTGATGATTCTGTTGCTTACGCTCACATCGTTCGCAATGCCGGCGCGTCTTATCGGTCCAGTCAACTGGAAAAAGCTGCATCTTGCGGGCGTGTGGATACTCGCCGTCATTTTCGCGGGTTCCTTCCTCACCCGAGCCCATCAACATGTCGCTTATCTCGTTCCCGGCATGGTTATGGTCGTCGCTATGTTGCTGCGCATGGCCGAGCGGTTCGAAGCGTGAGGTCAGGGATTCGCCACACCTCGAGGACGCCTCTCGCGCAACCCTGTCACTCTTTCGCACCTGATAGAAGCTGCCACTGGGCTTCCCGTTTGAGCCGTTCGTCGTCAGGACACGCAGTCGGCGCATTTCGGCGTCGAGCCGACATTCATGCCGGCGAGCCGATGGCGGCCTGGCCGGCTATCTATCCGCCCCTCGCTGAAAGTGACTACGGAATTGTCGAAGGACGGTTGAAAGCGTCGAACGTGCGCAGCGACGGCAAAGAAGCCATTCTGTCGATCCTGGAGCCCGGCACCTGGTTCGGAGAGATGTCCGCCATTACCGGATGGCCGTATGCTCACGACGTCATTGCGCTAGAGACCGCGCAGATCGTGAGGCTGCCGCTGGAGGCGTTCCACTCGCGCATGCAGAGCGCCGCATTTGCGAAGTCGATTGCCGAGTTGCTGGCTCAACATACGGGTCTTCTTTACCAGATGCTCGAGGAGGCGACGCTGTATTCCACGCGCGCAAGGATCGCTCGTCGTCTCATGCACCTCGCGCGCGGCGATGCCACCCTCGCTGTCGGTAACCGGTCGAAAATCCAGGTGTCACAAGACACGCTTGCAATGATGCTTGGCATTTCTCGTCAGACTCTCTCTCGAACTTAAGGAAATGGG
>NZ_BBJJ01000100.1 GCF_000739815.1 Paraburkholderia mimosarum LMG 23256 = NBRC 106338 | reverse complement strand
TTCGCGGATCACCAGCCGCTGTATCGCCAGTCGGAGATCGCGGCACGCGATGGCGTCACGCTGGATCGCGCCAGCATGGGTCGCTGGATCGGGCAGATTGCCGAACTCTGCGGGCCGCTTGTTGAAGCGATCCAGCGCTACGCGCTGGACCCCGGAAAGGTGCACGTCGACGACACACCGGTCGCTGTACTCGCGCCAGGCAACGGAAAGACGGCGACCGGACGCTTCTGGGTCTACGTGCGCGACGATCGCCGCTCGGGTTCGACTGACCCGGCGGCGGTATGGTTCGACTTCTCCTCGGATCGCAAAGGGGTCCACCCTCAAACCCGGCTCGCCGCATTCCACGGCATCCTGCAGGCCGATGCTTACGCCGGGTTCGATAAGCTGTACGCGAGCGGCGATATCCATGAAGCGGTGTGCTGGGATCATTGCAGGAGAAAGTATTACGAGATCCATGTGAGCACGCCGACTCCGGATACCCAGAAACTGCTCGAGATGATCGGCGAGCTCTACAGCATCGAAGCCGACATTCGCGGCAAGCCGCCCGATGAGCGCTTGCGAGTGCGGCAGGAGAAGAGTAAGCCTTTGCTGGCCACGTTCGAATCGACGATCAGGGCCAAGCTCGCGACGCTGTCGAAGAAGTCCGCACTCACGGGCGCGATCAACTACTCGCTGAACCACTGGGCAGCGCTCACGTTCTACTGCGAGGACGGGCGTGCCGAGATCAGCAACGTCCTTGCCGAGAATGCCCTGCGCTGTGTCGCGCTCGGACGCAAAAACTATTTGTTCGTCGGCTCCGACAGCGGGGGCGAGCGAGCCGCCGCGATGTATAGCTTGATCGGGACGTGCAAGCTCAACGGGATCAACCCGCGCGCCTACCTGGAATACGTCCTGACCCATATCGCAGATCACAAGATCTCTCGCATCGATGAACTGCTTCCCTGGAACGTGGCCGACAAACTGAAGCCGGCCACTTCGCCCACACCCACCGTTTGACCGGGGAGATCCGGACGGATCGTGTCCATGATCGCCGATCATGGACACGATCTCACGTGATCTATCCGGACTTCCCCACGCACTCACATCATGCCCCACGCGCGCGCGAATCGGGGAACGGCCCAGCCGAGTCGCTTACGATTAGTTAACAACGGAACGGAACACTAGTTGGTGTGATGGCGACCTCCGCCGCATATACACGTTGCTCTAGTAGTCATGCTGGTAGTCGAACAGCACGGCCCGCATCGACGTTGAGCCCGTTTTCGTTTTCGAACCCATTCGCGACATGTATTTGGAGATTCAGCATGCCCATCGAATTGATCCACCCTATGCTGGTTCACTTTCCCATTGTCCTGGCCATGACGGCGTTTGGCTGCGATCTGGTTTGGATCGCGTCGCCGCACCGTGATCCCCTGACAATCCCCGCGTTCAAGGTGGCCAGCGTCATGCTGGTCGCTGCGGGCATTGCCGCGATTCTGACTGCGTTCTTTGGCGATACCGCATTCGATGTCGCCTTATCGCGAGGATTTTCGGATGCACAGCTCGAAACCCACCAGGAAATGGGCATCGCTACTGCTATCGTTCTTCCGGCACTTGCTGGTGTGCGCGCTTTGGTCTGGTTTCGACGGTGGGAGCAACGGCTGCCGGGCGCGTTGATCGTCGTCAGCATAAGCGCGTTGGCTGCGGTCATGGTCGCGGTGACAGCGTATTTCGGAGGTGAACTCGTCTATGGCCTGGGCGTCAATATTCATCGTGCGCTTTGAGGGCGCCGTCATCGGGGCCATGCGGGACGGGAAACATTCAAGCCGCCGCGTGCATGCAACGGCGGGTATGTCTGAAGCCTTCCTCCCTCCCAGTAACCAGCCATAGATATCAGATGGGCTTGGTCAGCCCCTCACTGATTGGCATAGGTACGCGCGGCGCGCAACTCACCTGCGAAGATCGCAGCGAATCATCCTCCAGGGGAAACGCAATAGGAAGGCAGTGGCCATGCCTGCTGGTCTCGTCTCCTCGGAGGAAGCACAGTTTCTCAGCCCGTTGGCTGATTGCGACACCGCTCGGATCCGATGAGAGCGACAACGGAAGCGCGGACTTGTACCGTTCATGACCGATACGCGATGAGCGGCATAGCCCTCTGTTGACCAGCATTGAGGGATCGGTAGGGCTGCATGGCAACGGGGGGCCCGCATCTCGGATAACTTTCACGACCGCGTTTCTCGCAAACCAAAACACATCCGTCGTGATTTCCTTCTGGAATGCGAGAAAGCCCGTTTGTCGGAATATCTCGCGGACACCAAGCGACGCGCGGATGCCAGCCGAAATCAATGCTGCTCTCCGTGATCACGCACTTTCTTCACTTGGCGCAATTGGCCGAAACCTGTCCAGCGGGTCGTATCCAGGCATGAAGTATCAGGTTATGGCCTGACTTCAGTAGGCGGTCCTGCTCCGACACCCGATCAGAGATTTGTGAAGCAATGTTATACGCGGGACTACCGCAAGACTACTTTACAAACCGAACCGCGCAACGTGTAGTCAAGCAGCTATCTTGTCGTCAAGGAGCTTCGGCTCGCGTAGAAACGTCTCTCCGTACAGGCAGATTCTCAGATATGCAAATCGAACGATCGATTAAGAAACCCTGGCTCGCCAGAGCCCTGCTTAGCAGGTGTTGGAGCTGGAAAGAATCACTGGTTGCAATCGTTCCGTTGTGCATCGTGATGCTGTTCGTGATCGCACTGCCTCGGCAATTCGTGCTGATCGTCACACTTGTCAAAGAAGGTGACTGGACCAAGCCGCTCCAGTATGGCGTGTTGTTTCTCATTCTTGCCAGTATGGCCTCCCGCAGCATTCACACGCTGCTGTGGTTCATTTACCGACCGGTTCCCGCGGCCTCGGCACCCCTCGCTCCCTCATTGACAGTAATCATCCCGGCCTTCAATGAAGGAGCCATGGTCGAAAAAGCCATCTTCTCCGTGGCCGCCGCCGAATACCCTGCGGATCGCCTTCAGATCATTGTCGTCGACGATGGAAGCACCGACGACACATGGGTGCACATTGACCGAGCAGCGGCACGACACCCTGATCTTGTACAGGCGGTTCGGTTTCCTCGCAATTGCGGCAAGCGCGCCGCTCTGGCGGAGGGCTTTCGGCGCGCTCGCGGCGAAGTCACGATCACGGTCGATTCCGACAGCATCATCGACTACGGCACCTTGTTGGCGATGGTGGGGCCATTCCGCGACCCGAAAGTCGGCGCGGTCGCCGGCAAGGTCATTCCGTTCAACCGGCATGCTGGATTGTTACCGCGGATGTTGCACGTGCAGTTCACGCTGGCCTTCGACTTTCTTCGCAGCGTGCAATCGACCTACCGCACGGTCCAGTGCTGCCCGGGGGCTTTGGCCGCCTATCGCACCGACCTCGCACGCCGCATCCTGCCGGACTGGGAAAGTCAAACGTTTCTCGGCGTGCGATGCACTTTCGGGGAGGACCGCTCCCTGACGAACTACATTCTGGCCGAGGGCTACGACACGGTTTTCCAGCGCACCACCGTGGTAAAGACCATCGTTCCCGAGACATATCAGAAGCTGTGCAAGATGTACTTGCGATGGGGGCGCAGCCAGATCCGGGAAGGTTGCCGATTCTTCCGCATCCTTTGGAAGCGCCCGGCGACCGCTCGATTGATTGCCTTCTACGACACGGTCGTTGGAACGATAGTGCGCCTGGCGGGATATGCCCTCCTGCTGCCGATATTGTCGAGTATTCACGGCACGGCTGGGCTAATTCGACTGATCATCGCCATAGCGGTCACCGCACTATTCAACACGCTTTATTTTCTCCGCTCCGAGCGTTCGTGGGAATTCGCATTCGGGATCCTCTACACATATTTCGCCCTGTTCGGGCTCACATGGATCCTGCCTTACGCTGCGTTGACCGTGCGCAAGACATCGTGGTTGACGCGATAACGTCGCGCTTCTTTCATCCTCAGCAGCGCGCTCGCCAATGCGACATTGCTTGGTAATTCAAGAATAGGAGCTTCATTTTGCGGCTTGGAAGACTCACCACGATTTCCACTATCGTCGTCGTGATCGCCGGATCCGGAATTGGCGGGTGGATCTGGTATTCGCATCACGCTGGCCAGCCGAAGTATGCGATTGCAATCGCCAGGAAAGCGGAAATTCAAGACACAGTGTCCGCCCTCGGTGTGCTGGAGCCAAGTCAGTACGTGGATGTCGGCTCGCAGGTCGAGGGACAACTGACGAAGCTCACGGTGGGGCTGGGCGACACAGTCAAGCAGGGTCAACTCGTGGCTCAGGTCGATCCTGTCGCGTACGCCGCGAAGGTTGGCGAGGACAAGGCGGAGATCGCTGACCTGAAGGCGCAATCTCAGATGTGGATCGCCAAGCGCGATCTCGCCCAATGGACCTACACTCACAACCAGCAGTTGGTCGAAAAAGGGGCGGCGACCGCGCAAGCCTTGGAGCAAAGCCAGTCGGATCTCAAGTCCGCACAGGCGACGTTGACCTCGATCAGCGCTCAAATCGAAAAGACCGAACAGACTTTGGTTTCCGATCAGGCCGATCTGAACCACACGGCAATCACTGCACCCATCTCGGGCCTGGTGATCTCGCCAACGAGTTCGGTGTATGGAACCACCTGGACGAAACAGGATATCGCCCACCAAGGGCAAATCCTGAACAACAAGTCGAACGCGCCGATTCTGCTTCGTCTCGCGAACCTCGACAACATGATTATTCGTGCGCAGGTGTCCGAGGCGGATGTCGCGAAGCTGCACACTGGAATGCCCACCTACTTCACGACACTTGGCCGGCCCAACCGCCGCGTCTCGGGAAAGCTCGACACGATCGAGCCTACGCCGGAGCTCATCAACGGCGCGATCTTTTATGACGCGCTATTTCAGGTGGCGAATCCGGACCACAAGCTGCTGCCGCAGATGACCGCGCAAGTTTTCTTCGTAGTCGGGCAAGCGAGCGACGCCGTCACCGTGCCCATCACGGCCTTGGCTTCCTCGCAGCGTCAAAGCGGCGTCGTGCTGGCCGGCTGTCCCTCGACCGCTGCAAACACGCAGACCGCACACGCGCATCAGCATGCGCGGAACGAACAGGGTCCAGTGGCAACGACTACTCTCGATTGCGTGTTCGTCCTCGACAACGGCAAGCCACTGGCACGGGAGGTGACGGTTGGGATCAAGAATGAGGTGGACGCACAAATCACATCCGGATTGGATGCAGGCACGCAAGTGATCGTCGGCGTACCGGCCGCTCAGCATGAGCCAAACCGGGGCAACGGTCAGGGAAGGAAGCAATGAGGCCGATTATTGAACTGGTCGATGTGACGAAGCGCTACGTTCAGGGCGACCTCGGCGTGGAGATCCTGCACGGGATCTCGATCACCGTTCACGAGGGAGAATTCATCGCAATTATGGGGGCATCTGGCTCCGGCAAGACGACCCTGATGAACATCATCGGGTGTATGGATCGGCCAACGGGTGGAAGCTACAAGATCATGGGGCACGACGTATCAGGCCTTGATGGCGATTCGCTCGCGCAGTTGCGGCGCGAAACATTTGGCTTCATTTTCCAGCGCTACAACCTCTTGGGCAACGCGACCGCACAAGAAAACGTCGAAATGCCGGCGGTCTACGCGGGAATGTCGCTGCATGAACGACGCGAGCGGGCCAAGACTCTGTTGACCCGACTCGGTCTGGGCGAGCGCCTGGCTTACTTGCCCGCGCGGCTTTCGGGCGGGCAGCAACAGCGCGTCTCGGTTGCGCGCGCCCTTATGAACGGTGGCCGGGTCATCCTTGCCGACGAGCCCACGGGCGCACTCGACAGCCAAAGCGGGCGGGACGTCATGGATCTGTTGCGCATGCTCCATGAGGAAGGCCATACGATCATTCTCATCACGCACGACCCAGGCGTAGCCAAAGAGGCCGAGCGACTCGTGAAGATCAGCGACGGCACGATCCTCGAGGACTCCGAACCGGTCTCGAGGCAGGACCACGTGGCGCATCCGAAAGCGACCATAGTGACTGACCATACGGCCCGAACCGCGCTGGCGATGGATATCGCCGCGTCAGTGAAAACCGCGATACGTGCGCTTCGTGCGAGTCCGATACGTACGTTCCTCACTCTTCTTGGCGTCATGATAGGCGTGGGCTCCGTCGTCGCCATGCTCGCCTTCGGGAACGGCGCGCGCGAACAGGTGCTCGAACAGATACAGGCGCTCGGCACGAACTTGCTGCTCGTCAAACCGGGAGCACCTGGGGTGCGTGGTGCGGGTGCGTTGATCACCACGTTGGTACCCGCGGATGCCGAAGCTATTGGCCGGCTTCCCGGCGTCAACTATTCGGTTCCGCAGACTGTAGACGCTGCGACCGTGCGCTACGGGAACGTCACGTATACGACGACGTTAGATGCGACCACCCCGAACTTCATTCTCGCGAACAATTGGCCGCTCGCCGACGGCGCGTTCTTCGATGATGCGGATGTACAAAGTTACGCACCGGTCGTCGTGCTTGGTGCCACGGTCGCCAGGGCGCTTTCACCGGGCGGAGCCAATCTGATCGGCCAATATGTGCTCGTGAACAACACCCCCTTGAGAGTGATCGGGGTGCTGTCGCCGAAAGGCGCGGACCAAACCGGCAATGACCGAGACGACGTCCTGGTTGTACCGCTCACAACCGGGCAAGCACGCGTGGTGGGACACAACTATCTGAAATGGATCACGGTAGCGGTGAACGATACCGCGCAGCTCAATGCCACGACAACGGCCATCACGGCATTACTGCACAAGAGACATGGAACGATTGACTTTCAGGTGCAGAGCATGACCGCGCTTCTCGAGAATCAGGCCCAAACGCAGAGCACGCTGACGCTCATGCTGGGTGCGGTGGCCATTATTTCTTTACTGGTTGGCGGTATTGGCGTCATGAACATCATGCTTGTCAGCGTGGCCGAAAGGACGCGCGAAATCGGCGTTCGCATGGCGACGGGCGCCCGTGTGTTCCATATCCTGCTGCAGTTCCTGACCGAGGCTCTGGTGGTATGCGCGGTGGGAGGGCTGGTAGGCGTCGCCGGCGGACTGCTTGTCGCGGTTGCCGGTGCGCTATCGGGGGCAGCCGTGGTCTTCAGCCTGCCACCGGTACTACTGGCATTCGCGAGTGCCCTTGTCACCGGTCTCTTGTTCGGCTACCTGCCGGCGAAACGTGCTGCCCGGCTGGATCCGGTAGTCGCCCTGGCGCAGGAGTAGGATCATGCTGCGACTGACAACTGTTCTTTGCGCGATAACGGCCGCCGCATATCTCGGGGGCTGCGCGGTCGGCCCCACTTATCAGCGTCCGATCGTCAATGTGCCGAACCACTGGGTGGCACAGGCCGCCGATGGTCGCTGGCCTGCCGACGATTGGTGGATCGCCTTCAACGATCCAACCCTCGACCATCTCGTTGCCGAGGGACTGTCCACCAATCACGATCTCAAGGCCGCGATCGAGCGTGTCCACGAGGCGCAGTCGCTGGCGAAGGTCGCTGGCGCCCCCCTCTTTCCTACCGTGTCCGCCGAAGCCGGCGGCGGAAGAGAACGCGCCTTCAAGAAGAACCCCAACAAACCCCAGCGATATGACGACACCTACACCCAGCTCGGCCTGACAGCGAGCTACGAGCTCGACCTGTTCGGACAGAATCGGGATCAGCTCAAGGCCGCGAATGCAAAAGTGGAGAGCAGCGAATTCGACCGCGATGCCGTGAGAGTGGGCCTCGCCTCCGCTGTGGCCAGCACCTATCTGCAGCTGTGCAGCGCGAACGAACGGTTGGCGATCGCGCGCGACTCTCTGGCTTCCGCGCGCGACACGCTAGACCTGGTACGCGCCCAGCTTCATGGCGGCACGGCGACCGCGCTTCAGGTAGCCCAGCAACAAAGTGAAGCCGAAAGTCTTGCCGCGTCGATTCCTCCAATCGAAACGGAGCGTAGCAGAACATGGGATGCACTCGCGAGGCTAGTCGGTACGACGCCGGAGGCACTCGACGTGACACCTTCGAGCCTGATGCAGATGTCAGCCCCGGTCCCGCCGACCGGCCTGCCCTCAGCTTTACTGGAGCGACGCCCGGACGTTCAGAAAGCTGAAGCGGACTTGAGAGCCGCCAATGCAGACGTGGGCGCCGCCACTGCGGCGCTGTTCCCGAAAGTAAATCTGTCGGCCGTGGGCGGGTACGGGACGGTTCTCGGTTTGGAGAGTCTCTTTCTGCCCGCAAGCCAGTTCTACGGCCTGGCCGTCGGACTGAGCGCCCCGCTATTTGATGGGGGCAAGCTTCGCGGCGAGCTGAACTACTCGCAGGCACGCTATCAGGAGCTGGTCGAGAACTATCAGCAAGCCGCGATCAGTGCTTTTGGCGACGTCGACGATGCGCTGGCTGCAGAACGTGACTCGCAGGCGGCACTTGAGGCGCGGCACGTTGCGACCGTCAGTGCCGCGCAGGCCAGTGAGCTGGCCACGGCCCAGTTTCAACAGGGCATGGCCGACTACCTTTCGGTGCTTAACACCCAGCGTACCGTGCTCAGTGCACGCGACGCCGAGGTGCAGGCTCGGCTTGCTCGACTGGAGGCGGCGATAGGCGTCTTCCAGGCACTTGGGGGAGGTTGGTCTTCTTCCGGCGCGCCCAAACCTGTGGCAGGCAATGATCATGGTCCGAATGCATAGGCCGCGAGGTCTCCAAAGGAAGGCCATGGGCCGCAGAACAAACGGAGCGTAGTTCATGCCAACGCCGGACGAGCATGTGCAATCTGGATTTTTGTAAATCAATCTTGCATTTCAACGTGTTTTACATTCGCCGACATATCGCTGGTTGAGGGTCCGCGGACCGTTCCTTATGCTCGGCATCACAGTGGCGCCCCGCGAGTTGCGCCAAAAAGTTCATCGGAAGGAGGTATCTCATGCGCATTCGATTCGTCACGGCCGCTTTGACCGTTTCTCTGCTTGGGGCGCTTGGCGCCGCTCCGGTCGCAATGGCGGGGACGACGTCCTTCACGCTCGTCGGCGGCGCAGAGAACGACAATGGGCAGGCCGATTGGCAGCCGGGTCCCGGCAACCACAATTTCCTCGGGAGGAGCGGCTCGATCGATGGCCAGTGGAACCCTACCCTGGTGGTCAAGAAGGGGGACAAGGTCAACATCACGCTCTTCGACAACGACCAGCGCGGTCAGCCGGAATTTCTGTCCATCCCGGAACTCGGACTCCAGACCCCGGTTCTTCACAGCGTTGGCCAGTCTGCAACCCTGTCCTTCGTCGCGGTCAAGCCTGGAACATTCGAGTACTCCGGCGCCGTATCGTTCGGCCGGCATAACCATCAGCACATGACCGGTGAAATCGTCGTCAATCCGTAGGCGTCTGGAAGCAGCGATTCTCGCCAGCATCGGCTTCTCATCTTGAAGAGCACGTGATGCATGGCGAGGTCTGTCTCGCATGCGCGCCTTGCTTCGGCGAAGACTGGCATCGGACGCCGAAAAGGGGCGAAATGATCTCGTGGGCACGTCGACTAGCTTGCGGTCGCGTTTCCTGAGTAGAATCGCGAACGCACGCACCACCGGCCACGTGTACGGGTACGCTCCTCGCCCTGGGGTGGCTGCCTATGATCGGGAAGCGAGACACCGTGGCGCACGCTCAGGGGCGTGCACAATGGATCTTCAGTAAACATCGGTGAAGCATGGATTCCGACACCCAATCCGATATGGGCCGCCCCCGCCGCAATGCCCGTGACAGCGCGCGAGCAGAGGCGTTGCACAGTCCGGTGCCATCGCACGACCGGACACAGGCGATCCGGTCGGCCGTTATTGCTACTGGCGCAGCCAGGAAACCTCGTCGGGCTCCCTCTTTCGCGGGATCAGCGCTGATCGTATTCCTGGGTATCACGCTAGCGGCCTGGCTGCTGGCCCCGGATCTGGGTATCGATTTCGATATCCCGCCGCGCAGCGACTCGACAGCGGTCGGCGCTCCCCGCACCGCATCGGATTTTGCGGGCGATTCGAGCCAGGAGCGCTATGCGCAACAGGTCGAGCACGAGGTAGAGCAGCGGATCGACAAGATCCTCACCCCGGTGTTCGGCGAAGGAAATGTGCATTCGCAAGTGAGTGCCGATATCGACTTCTCACGAAGTGAGGAGACGGACGAGACTTATCGACCCAACAGTGACCCGCTGCTCGCGTCGATCCGCAGCCAGCAATTGGCTTCGACAACGGAGTACGCCGCGCAGAATGCGTCGTCCACGGCCGGCGCTGCATCGAGTGCTACGTCGCAATCCACCGTGGCACCGAGTTTATCCGCAAGCAGCACAAGTGCCGTCATGGCGTCACCCGTGAGCGTGTCGAGCGATTCGACGACGAATTATGAATTGGACAAAACGATCAGTCACGTGACGCAGCCGATCGGTGTCATCCGGCGTTTGTCCGCCGCCGTGGTTGTCAGCGATTCGCCGACGGTCAATGCGAACGGCAAGATTGTTTACCAATCCCCTACGTCCGCTGAACTGGCAGAGGCACAACAGTTGGTTCAGGAGGCCATGGGCTATGATCCCGCGCGAGGCGACTCCGTAAGTGTCGTGGATAGCGCTTCCACGGCCGACGACACCTCAAGCCCACTAGCGCCTTGGTGGCGTCGCCCAACGTCGATCCGACTGGCCGTTAGATGTGCGTGCTCGATTGCCGTCGGGCTCGCTGCGACCTGTTTCTACATCGCGATTCGGAAGCTGATTTGGCGCCGCTCGATACGATCAACCGCGCATTCCCCTACCCTCGACACCTTTGCCAAAACACCGCCGGACGCATCCCAGGACGCCCAGTTTTCAGGCGGGCGGCCGCGTTACGGGCGATCACCCATCCCATCGTCTTCGGCAGGCAAAGACGACCGGATCGACGGGCATCGCGCACTGGCCAGATCAATCGCAAGGCGCAATCCAGAGATTACGGCAGCGGTCGTCAAAGACTGGAGCGACAGGGCTAAAGCGGGCGAATGACGAACCACAGACGTTCGGGCATACCCGCGTGAAATCCCTCTTGCATGCGCCTATGTCATGAAATCGTAAGGCGCTGGCGACGGAAGTGACAAGGAACACTTGACGGCTGCGTCCCCGAGCCCTGCTGAGCATAAACCCGGATGCCCCTGCATCTGCATCCTGGCCAACGTGGTTTACCCGACTTTCTTTATCGAACTACAATATCGTAAGCCGTTACTGAACTTCGTCTGAGGGTGCGACCGCATTCCGTCACGCGCAACACGGCGATCGTTGGTTCAAGTGAATGTGCATCGAAGATTGCGAAGTGCTGTCCTGGGCGCGCAGCCGAGAGGCTACGATCGTGCTGTCCTCCTTAGGGATCGAGAACAAGGAGCCTGACTATGCTGACACAGCGTATATTTGAGACAAAGGAATCGGGTTGGACGTTTCTGGTCCGCTTCATGGTCGGGTTGGTTGTCTTCTTCCCGGAAGGCATCCAGAAGATAGCCTTCCCTGCGATTCTCGGCGCGGGGCGATTCGCGAAAATCGGCATCCCCTGGCCGGACTTCATGGGGCCGTTTGTCGGCGTTTTTGAAATTTGCTGCGGGCTGCTAATTATATTGGGGCTGTTGACACGCCTGGCAGCCATTCCCCTTATCGTGATCATGATCGTCGCGATCGTCTCGACAAAGGTGCCGATCCTGATCGGAAGCGACTTCTGGATCTTTCATTTACCGAAGCTCTCACGCTACGGATTCTGGAGCATGCTGCACGAATCACGCCCGGACTTCGACATGCTGTTGGGCAGCGTTTACTTGCTGATTGCAGGGGGTGGACGATGGTCGCTCGATGCCCTGATAATGACGCGCAACTTGCATCGTCGCCCGACGCAAGTTGCGGCCGACATGCGTGCGTGATTTCCTTGATGCAAGGAAGCCTGCTTGCTCGGTCTGCTCCTGTCTCTGAGGCGATGATGGTGCGTGGGATACAGGTTCTTCCAGCGTCGGGGGTGCCGGCTGTATGTTGACTTCAACAGATGCAAGGACTTTCATGCGGACATGGATTGCGATTTTTCTTGCGGTCCTCGCGCTCTTGTCGCAAGGCGTACGTGCCGACCAGACAACCTCGGGCACAGAGGACGCGCAAGACGTAAAGTCCGTCCTGTTCGCGTACGAAGAAGCGTGGAGCCGGCACGACGCGAAGGCGATCGCCTCGTTCTACCTTGAACCGGCCTTGCGCGTCAGCACGACGGGGCCGACTGTCCGCCCCACACAGGCATCGCAAGAGGCGTTCTTTGCCCCATTCCTCATAAGTTTGGTGAAACAGGGGTACGCAAACAGCACCTGGGAACGGTTGGATGTCCACCTGCTCGACGCCAACACCGCCATCGCCAGCGGTGTTGTGGTGCGCTACCGTCAGGATCGCTCAGTATTCCAGCGTCAAGGCGTTACTTACGGATTGTGGCGCACGGATCAAGGCTGGAAAATATTCATGTCAGCCACCCATTCCCCCGACGCGGCCATACGCTTTCCCTGAGCGAGTTCGCGATCACATAGCACCCTCACACGATATCCAACGACGGCACTGCAGCTCCCAACCTTTTCGTAGCTCGCGTACCCAGGTGGAAAGAAGGCAGACAACGCAGCCAGTCAGGGTACAGCGATCGTCGGCTTTAGGAAGCACGAGGCTGAAGCAGCCGTAGAGTAAGTTCATTCCGCAATCGATCGCCTTACACACCGTATGTCCACCCATCCAGAACAGCCATCTCCTCAGCCTCCATCGTCGCGGGGACGGCGTTCCATTTTGATTCGATGGATTTCCGCCATCGCAGGTACGTTCGTCGCGCTCGGCGTATGCGCCGCACTCGTGGTTGCGTACGCTCTGACCGTCATGGCGCCAAACCTTCCGTCACTTGACGCGCTAACCAACTATCAGCCCAAGGTACCGCTTCGCATCTACACGGCCGACCACGTACTGATTGGTGAATTTGGCGACGAATTGCGCCGCCCTGTCCGCCTTCAGGATATCCCGGACGTGATGAAGAAAGCGGTACTCGCCATCGAGGATGCGCGCTTTTACGAGCACGGGGGCGTCGATTTCCTTGGCATATGGCGCGCAGGTCTGGCCGATCTTCGTTCAGGCGGTGCAAGCCAGGGGGCAAGCACCATCACGATGCAGGTCGCCCGCAAGTTCTACCTGTCGGATGAGAAGACCTATACGCGCAAAATCTATGAAATGCTGCTGGCTTACAAGATCGAGCGCACGCTTTCAAAAGATCAGATTCTCCAGCTGTACATGAACCAGATCTACCTCGGCGAGCATGCATACGGGTTCGCCGCTGCCGCGCGTGTCTACTTTGATAAAGATCTCAAGGACATTACTCTCGCGCAGGCAGCGATGCTCGCAGGCTTACCAAAAGCTCCGTCTGCGTACAATCCGATTGTTAATCCGAAGCGGGCAAAAATCCGGCAAGAATACATCCTGAAACGGATGCTTGCGTTGGGCTACATCACCCAGACTCAGTATGACGAGGCCATTCGCGAGGACGTCCATGCTCATCTGGTTGGAAAGCAATACAGCGTCCACGCAGAGTACGTCGCGGAAACGGTGCGCCAGATAATGTATGAGCGCTATAAAGATGATGCCTACGCGCGAGGATTTTCTGTTACGACGACCGTCGACTCCAGCGATCAGGCGGCCGCGTACGGCTCCGTGCGCAAAGGGGTGATGGACTATGACCAACGGCATGGCTATCGCGGCCCTGAAGGATTTGTCGAACTGCCCAGCGACAAGGATGATCGGGACGAAGCCATTGACGATGCGCTTGCCAATCATCCGGACAACGGCGAGATCGTGGCAGCTGTCGTCACATCGTCGAGTGCGACGCAGGTGCAAGCGCAGTTCGTCGGCGGAAAAACGGCAACAGTCACCGGCGACGGTCTCCGTTTCGCGGCCATAGCATTGAGCCCACGCGCCTCGCAAGCGCAACGCATCCACCCCGGCTCGATCGTGCGACTCGTCGCGGACGCCAAGGGTAACTGGCGGATTACCCAGTTGCCTCAGGTGGAAGGCACCCTCGTCTCGTTGTCGCCGCAGGATGGCGCAATCCGTGCGATGGTGGGCGGATTCGACTTCAACAAGAATCGATTCAACCACGCGACACAGGCATGGCGTCAACCCGGATCGAGCTTCAAACCCTTCGTCTATTCGGCTGCCCTTGAACGTGGTTTTGCACCGGGGTCCATCATCAACGATGCACCTTTGTATTTCCCGCCCGCCGCCGCGGGGGCGAAACCGTGGGAACCAAAGGACGACGATCCGCCGCAAGGTCCCATGACCATGCGTCATGCACTGGAGAATTCGATTAACCTGGCTTCGATCCGCATCCTTGGCACAATCGGTGTAGGTTACGCGCGAGAGTACGTGACGCAGCGTTTCGGGTTCGATCCAGATCGTATTCCCCCGTATCTTCCCATGGTACTTGGTGTGGGCGAAGTCACACCGTTACAGATGGCTACGGCGTATTCCGTCTTCGCAAACGGCGGCTATCGCGTCAATCCCTATCTGATTTCAGAGGTCGACGACGAACAGGGAAAGGTGCTTTGGAAGGAACAACCTCTTGTGGCAGGAAAGACCGCGCCCCAAGCCATCACCGCGCGCAACAGCTATGTCATGACCAGCCTGCTGCAGTCCGTTGCGCAACACGGAACTGGCGCGGGATCGAACGTCCTGCACCGCACTGACCTTGCGGGCAAAACCGGCACGACCAACAACGCCTTTGACGGCTGGTTTGCAGGATTTCAGCACACGCTCGTCGCAGTGGCATGGCTCGGATACGACCAGCCCCGAAGTCTTGGATCGCGGGAATTTGGCGCTCAGCTTGCGCTACCGATCTGGGTTGGATACATGCAACGTGCGCTGCAGAACGTGCCCGAATACGTTCCGCCCATGCCGGAGGACGTCGTCTCAATCAATGGCGAATTGTACTTCGACGATCTTGTCCCGGGCCACGGCTTCGTTACCGATGTGGGGTTGGGTGGGAACCCATTTGCCGCGGCGAACGGTACGGAGGCAGGCACTGCGGAGGCAGCCTCGGCACCGTCTGTTGCGCCGGTTGATAGCAGCGAACGGCAGCAGATTATCGACCTCTTCAAGCAATGATGAGCGAGCGTTCTTACAGCCGATCCACCTGGTTCACCGCTCGTTTAAACGTGGAATCTGACGCATCAGCATCGGCTATCAAGGGCATATATAAGTTGTATTGGCAACCTTGATGCGTCTCGGTTTAAATATATCGCTCCCGAACCCGGCCCTCGCCTTCCTATGCGCTACGATCCCATCGTTGAACCTTCAGCCTTGCAATCTCTCGACAGCTTTCGCCTGCTTGATGTGCGCGATCCCGCCACCTTCGATGCCGAACACGCGTTGGGCGCCGCGCGTGTACCGATCGAAATCTGGGAAACCGCCGCAAAGGCCGGGGAAACCAGCTTCGAGAATCTCGAATACTGGGAGCGAGCCATTTCCGCGCTCGGCGTGATTAATGAGGTACCGTCGATCGTGTACGACGATGGCCGGATGACAGAAGCGGCGCGAGTGTGGTTCATCCTCCAATACTTTGGTGCGAGGACATACATTCTCAATGGAGGATGGCCGGCAATCAGCGGTCACAATGCGTTGAGCGCAAGACCCCATGTACCGCAGATCGGGACCGCATTCCGGGCACAGCCTGGCGCCGGCCCGGTCGGGCTCGTTGACCGGCAGACGCTGAAGGTGGAGCTCGAGTATGACGTGAAGATCTTTGATGCCCGCACGGCCGCAGAGTTCGAGGGCGCGGATTTGCGTCGCAATACGCGTGGCGGCCATCTCCCGGGTGCCAAGCTGCTGTCGCACGCGAAACTACTGGACGGTTCCCGGTTGAAGCCTGCCGCGGAACTGCGTGCGCTGCTGGCGGGTGCAGGATTTCAGCCCGGCGATCAGGTTGTCACTCATTGTGACGGCGGTGGTCGTGCCGCCCTTGCCGCCGCCGCTACAGCAAGGGCCGGCTATCAAGGGGTTCGTGCTTACTATCTCAGTTTTGCCGACTGGGCGAAAGACGGGAGCTGTCCGATTGCACGGGATTGATGGGTGCCAGTCCGGTACGCGTGTCACGTTGCTGTTATCGGGCTTGCCTGACCAGATAAGACTCTGGTCCACGTCAACGCAATTGCCGCCACTATCCGCTTGCGAGTTATGTTGTGCGGCCGCGGGCTCGCACCTTGCGCGGCTGCGTGGGGCGCTTAAGTGTCTACGCCGGTCATTTTGGCGCTGTCCTTCCAAAGACGCTCGCAAGCCGCCAGATCGTATGATTGCGCGTTGGAGCGCGCCGGCTTGTTGGCGATCAGAAATTGGCCGGTGATGCCTGCCATTTCGGGGGCGGCAGCTACGTAGAGGGAGGTTGTGGCACCCTCCTCGGGACTGATCGCTAGAGACTTGAGCAAAGCCCACGCGATATCGTAAAAACCCCCTTTGTTCCCAATCCGACTGGCGACGAACCCCGGATGAAGGCAATTTGCAGTGACACCGGTCCCCTCCAACCGTTTCGCCAGCATGTAGGTCGTCATGATGTTCGCCTGTTTTGACCGTCCATAGGCTTTCATCGATCCCCAGCCATGCTCGAGCTGCAGATCGTCGAAATCGATTGTCGCGCGGTCGGCCGCCCGGGACGCGACGAATACAATTCGCGAAGGCACCCCTGCTTTCAGGGTGGGCAGCAGCAGGTTCGTTAGAAGGAATGGCGCCAGATGATTGACTTGGAAGATCATCTCGAATCCATCCTCAGTGACACAGCGCCGGGTAGTGATCATGCCCGCGTTGTTGATGAGGATCCCGATCCGCGGATGTCGCTTGACGATTCGCTGGCCAGCATTGCGCACCTGATCAAGCTGCGCGAAGTCGACCAATTCACTCTCGATCCGTGCCATTGGTGCACGAGCTTTGATCCATCCCTCTGCATTCCTCAGTCTCGTGCTATCGCGGCCAGTAATGACAACCGTAGCGCCTCGCCTCGCCAGCCCAAGGGCCGTATGCTGCCCGATACCACTCGATCCCCCAGTGACGACCGCAACGCATCCATCGAGATTCATGACCGGTTCACCTCGTTCATTGACTCGTCCCGTCAGCCACGGCCAATTCTTCCACACCGCCGAAGTCATCCGCAGCCACGACTATTGGTCGATCGAGGAAGCCGAA
>NZ_BBJJ01000101.1 GCF_000739815.1 Paraburkholderia mimosarum LMG 23256 = NBRC 106338 | reverse complement strand
GGCACCTGCTGGAAGAGCACAAACTGGGCGAGCGAATCTTCGCAGAGGTCGGCCGGGTGTTGCAGGCACGGGGAGCCAAGCTCAAGAGCGGCACGATTGTGGATGCCACGCTGATCGGCGCGCCTTCTTCGACGAAGAACAGGGAGAAAGCGCGGGACCCTGAAATGCATCAGACGCGTAAAGGCCAGCAGTGGTATTTCGGTATGAAGATTCATGTGGGCGTGGATAGTCAGAGCGGACTGACGCATAGCGCGGTCGTCACGGCGGCCAACGTGCACGACAAGCACCCACTGCCTCAGCTTCTGCATGGGCAGGAGCAGCGGGTCTATGGCGACAGCGCATATGCGAGCCAGAAAGCGCTGATCCATGGCAAGGCTCCAAAAGCCTGCGACTTCACCAATCAGCGCACGCGCCGCAAGGACAGCGTCGATGAAGTGGCGCGTCGCAAGAACCGCAACAAGTCGAAGATTCGCGGCCGGGTCGAACATGTGTTCGCCGTGGTCAAACGGTTGTGGGGTTTCACGAAGGTGCGCTATCGGGGTCTGGCGAAAAACGCCAATCGCGCCTTCGTTGCACTCGCCTTGGCAAACCTTTACCTGTCGCGAGGCCGATTTACGGGGCAGGTCCGCCCGTAATGGGCGAAGCGCGGGCGAAAAGCCCGCATAGAGCGCCGGTGGCGCGACAAAACGAACCGGAATGACCATCTTCATCGGTGATTCGGAAAGCTTACGCATGCAGCATCGCGATCAGTCGCGTTTCGTAGAACAAAGCAAAGACGTCAATTCGAAATCCCTGAAGCGTAAGGATTCCGCACATCGAATTGACGACTTTATTTGCAGTCTCAACGAAATAAAGTCGTCAATTCGCATAAGTCCGAATTAAATTCGTCAATTCGCGTTCTAGACTTCGAATCCCGCTCCTAAGGTCTTGATCTTATGGACGTTCCTGTGCACCTGATGCAGCCGGTCGCGTTCGCGCGTGCGCGCGGCGCACACCGCTTCGAAGTCTTCAGCCCGAAGCTCAAACGCCGGCTGACGCTCGACCGACGCTGCGCCGTCGATCAATGGTTCGTGCTCGAATCCGATCCGACCGTGCGCATCTTTTGCGAGCGTCCAGGCTTTGCCCAGTTCGATGGCCGGCGATATCTCATCGATTTCCACGTCCGCTACGCTGACCGTCAAGAACTGCTGCTCCTACCCGATCCGGTCATCGTGGAAGACGGCAATCCTCGTTCGGTCGTTGATGCCAGCGCGATGACTGTGCGCCACGTGGAGCACGCAGAGCTGGTGGCCTCGCGTATCTGGGTCGACAACTGGCAGCGCATGCTGCCGTGCCTGATCGCCACACGCGGTCTCGTGCCGGCTTCGCTGCTCAACTCGATCGAGCGCTTCGTTGCAACGTCTCAAGCATTGCTCGACATCGAGCGAGAGTTCTCAACGGGTGACCCCATTATCGTGCGCGCGGCCTTGTTCGGCCTGTTGCATACAGGCCGCGTGACAGCACCCGAGTTGCGCACCGAGCCGCTTTCGTGGCTCACGCGCTTTGCTGCTGCCGAGGCCCGCTCATGAGTCGCCGCAAACCCGAACTGCAAGCACTCGACCTGACGACCTGGCCGACCGTGGCGTGGACCGAGTTCGATGCGCCCACGCGCAAGTGCATCAAGCTTCGGATGCAGGCAATCGAGCGTTACGCGCGCGGCGAACCTGTCAAGGACATCGAACATGCGACCGGAGTAAATCGCCGGCAGCTCTATCGCTTGCTCGAACGGGCGCTCGAACCGCATCGCGACGGGCGCATCTATGGGTTTCGCGCGCTCATCGCGCATGTACGCGTGACGGAGTACGTCCGTGTGCGCCCCGTCACCGTACAAGGCGAGCGGGGCAGCCGCGGCGCCGTAGGCGCCCTCTCACAACTGTTTGAGCGTTACCCTACCCTCGCCGGCTGGCTTCGGCTGCAGCTCAAGCAGCGCCGCGTCAAGCTTGATCAGCGCCATACAGATGGCGCTTATATGGACGCCGCCCGTTTGCAAGGGACTTCGAGGGGTCTGACGTGACAGGAACGGCTGCGGGTTTATATCCGGCCTTGTTGCAGCGGGTATTGTCGCTGCGGGCCCCTATGGATTCAGCTGACTCGCGCCTCATTTCTGCATCGAGCTCAAGGCTCTTCGCCATCTCCAGGTTTGGCGAGTCCCGGTCCGACCAGTTTTGCCATCACTCTCAAGTACCTACGCAACCTTTTGACGTTCCATTGTCGACTACAAAGCTTACTTCACCTATGTTCGGAATTTGCTCGTGCTCCTTTATGCCGGCTTGGTGCTCACGTATCCTTCCTGATAGGAGCGCCCGTGCGCTAGGATGGCCCAGATGGTGCGGGCCATCTTGTTCGCGAGTGCGACGATCACGACATTCATTGGTCGCCGCTTCTTCATCTGCTCTATCCATGGATCATTCTGTTTTGGACTGCTGACTACACTGCGGGCGCCGTGTATCAGGAGCGTGCGGAGATAGGTATCGCCGCGCTTGCTGATGCCCAGCAACATAAGCTTCCCGCCGGATCCCACCTGCTTTGGCACCAGTCCGGTGCTGGCAGCAAACTCGCGTCCGGAGCGGAAGGTTTTCGCGTCGCCGATCGTCGCGACGGCGGCCGTCGCGGTCAGCAGGCCGACGCCGGGAATCTCGGCGATTGCCCTGACGTCCCTGTCTTCCTTTTTCCATTCGCGCATGCGCCGCTCGATCGCGGCGATCTGTGCGTCCAGTGCGCTTAATCCGTTCCACTGCTCGCGCAGCGTGTCGGTGAGCGCTGCTGGCAGGCGATCGGCGACCCGGGCCAGCACGTCCGGCATCGCCCTGTCCAGCGCGGGCCGCCCCTTGCCCATGACTTCGCCATATTCGGTCAGCAGTCCGCGTAGTGCGTTGATCTGCATCGTGCGAAACTTGACCAGCTGCTCACGCATCCGGTGCAGAGCCAGCATCGCCTGCTGCATCTCGGTCTTGACGGCGACCGGCTTGCCCGGTTGTTGTACCGCGAGCCAGATCGCCCGGGCGTCGGCAGGATCCTTCTTGTTGCGTATGTTGAAGGCCTTCACGTATTGTCCTGGCATCAGCTTGACCTGATGCCCCATTGCGGTGAGCTGCCTGGCCCAGTGCTGCGCACCGCCAGACGCTTCCATGCCGATCAGGCATGGTGCGCGGTTCGCAAAGTACTGAAGAAACTTTGCCCGTTTGATCGGCTTGTTGACAATTTCGCCGGTCTCTTCGTCCACGTGATGTACCTGAAAGACGTTTTTCGCGATGTCGATACCTACTGGCGTAAGTTTCATGACGGCCCCTCTGCTTTGCGTAGGAAGATCTGAATGATCCTCCAATCCGGGCATCGCCGTGCCGCCTCGGTCGGTGCAATCGTTGCCTTTGCTCATTTGAGCTACCTCCGACTATCCGCTTGATGGGCGGCGTCCATACCATTTCTGCATACGCGCCTGCGCGGCCTGCAAGCATTGCACACTGAATTCCTGCAGCAGTGCCGGCAAGTGGGCCTGACGGCGGCGGACTATCCGATCAATACGGCAGGCCAGGCGATTCGCTCCCTCTCGGCGTGCGTGAAGGCGGAGCTGCTACGCAGTTTCGGTACTGCTGCGCGCGCGGCCGGCGCCCCGCACCTCAAAGGCTTGCCTCGCCCCGATGATCAGGCAGGCGCGCCACCGGCAAGCCGCCCCTATCAGGTCGTCGAATTCGATGGTCACAAGCTCGACATCCGGCTCAAGGTCGTCGTGTCCGACCCACTGGGCTTCGCGCACGAGTTCGAAATCGAGCGGGTCTGGCTGCTTGTCATCATCGACGTCAGCACGCGCGCGGTGCTCGGCTACCACCTTGTGCTCGCGCTACGCGCAAGAGAAAAACGATGGACATCAGGCGGAGCCTTGAAAATTCTGGAATCGGCAGACTGCGGGGTGTCCATTAGATTGGGAGAAAAAGTGGACACAACGACCGTCGCGTGTCCATCTTCCTCCACAATTTTGCTATATCGTATTTCGAGATCTAGCGCGACTGCAAGGGCAAAACACTACCGCCACGCAGCGCGGCCAGTTCTTTGCGCAGGCTGAATACCTGACGCAGCAGGGCGAGTTCACGAGCCAGCGACTCGTCAAGCTGTGCCTGCAGATCCTTCGCGTTGCCCTTCGCGCGGTTCAGACGTTCGGCCAGCTCGAGCTTTGGCCGCTCGGCTACGGCGTTGGCCGCATCGATTGCTTCGATCAGCTCGGCGAACTGAGGGCGCGACTTCTTGATGCTGCCTTTCTTGCGGCCCGCCTCGATCGCCACGGTATCGTTGTTGATACGCGCACCCTTGCGCTTCTTCAGCCGCTCAAGGGCGGCGTAGTAGTCAGTCATGGCATCGCTCATGCGGCCTCCGGTTTCATCAGTTTCTCTTGCGCGTCAAGCAGTCGTTGCAGCGTCTGTGCCTCGATGCGGCATTCGACACTCGCCTCATCGACAGCGCGCAGCTTCTCGACTGTGGCCTGCTGCGCCTTGATCACGCGCTGAAGCTTCGATGGCACGACCACGAGGTTACGGCAGTTCGATTCAAGGCAATTCAGACGCATCCAGTCGAGCGGCGTCGACTTGCACGGCTCGACGCTGGCGCAGCCGCCCAGCACCGTCTCGCGGTACGCCAGTTGGCCCATCCCGAACATCCTCACCGTCTGCTCGCGTGAGTAGACCGACACAGGCGACGCCTGCACGGAACGGCTCTGTGTCCATGCTGCGTGCCCGCCGAACAGCTGCTCGTCAGAGAACAGCACCTGCTCAGCATACGCAAGGTACTCGGACAGGCCCTGTGCCTCGGCCCATTCCTTCGCGAAGTGAGCCTTGTCGGTGTCGATGAAGCCCTTCGCAAACGCCGAGCCACGAGCGTAGTACATGCTCATCTCCTGCGTGATGTGCTGCAACTGACGCTTGAGCGTCGGCAGCGTGACGAGGCCGCTGCGTTGCGCATACAGCGCGAGCGAGCGGCGAAGCTGATGACGCGTGAACGGCCACTGCTGCCCGACCGCGTACTTCGGTTCGTGTTCCCATGCGCGGTGCATGTCGACACGCTTCAGTTCAGCGATGTCCTCGGCCGTGATCGTCGGGAAGACGCGCTCACGAAAAGCTTCGACTTCGTGATGTATGGTACTGGGCGCCCGGTTTGCCACGTACTTAAGATGCAGACCCATCCGACAGAACAGCAGGTGGGAACCGTCCGTCGATTCGGCGTAGCCTGGTGCGCTGTGCGCACGGTGCGCCTCGCCCGATAGCCGTTGCGCAAGCCTGACGGCGCGAGCACCGAGCGGGTTCGTCACCCAGCATGCGCGTTTGGGACGCCCGCCGGACAGCTTGGTCGTCACGCCCTCGATAGCGTAGTGCGTCACGCCATCCAACCGGGTCTCGCGCAGACAGTCGTACGGCAGGTTCTCTGCTTCCATCGCGCGCATGCCGGTGAACGACAGGATGACAAGCTGGCATAACGCGTTGATCGACGCCACGAGCGACAACACGACGTAAGCGGAGTCCTTGCACCCGAAGTGGACAGCAGCCTTCTTCAGTGCGGCACAGACATCAGTGCGTTCGCCAGCGTATGCGCGCGCGAGGTAGTCCGACAACGCGTTCGCGACGCTCTCAGCGATCCCGAGGTCATGCTCGCAGGTCGACAGGAAGTGCTGGTAGATCCGCGTCGGGATGACCGGGTATTGTGAGTTTCCGGCGCGTTGCGCGGAGCGTTCGAGCAGAGGCTTATGCAGTTGGGCCAATGGCACGCGCAGCCCTGTGGCCTCGGCGCCCAGGCGGTGAAGCTTCGCCAGAATCGAATGAAGGCGTAGAGCCTTCTCGATCCCGGCTTGTGCGGCATAGTCCAGAACAACGGCGACGTTGGATAGCCCCTCATAAAGAGTAAGCTGGCGTTCGGCGGCAAAGAAAGCAAAGTCCTTCAGATAAACTGAACAACCTTGAAGAGTACTGGACGCCGGTACCGTCTCGGTCGCTTCGTGCATCAGAAAGTACATGACCTGCTTCCACTGACGCGTAGTCGCATCTGAATGAGTGCGGCCTGCGTCGTTAAGCGGGTGACCCCTAAAGTGGATATGGGTGCGGCGCGATCCAATCGCGTATGCACGGATGTCCCAGGCGTCGTCACCAAACAGCGAAGCGGCGTTCCCGGTCTTGTCGTGAGTGACGACCACATCGTCTTCGATCCGATACCAGTCGGGGCGCTCGGCGAGCGCCGCGATCAGCGTATTGTTCATGCCACTCCCAATTCGTAAAGCTGATCAAGCTTGGTCGACCAGAAAGCGTCAAGATTTCCATCAATATCAACGTCGTGCTCGATCTGACCGACCAGCGCGGCGTCGCGCTTGCGTAGTTCATTCAGGAGGAATTCGACCCGTCGCAGCACCGCGCCGAACGAGCTCTCGTATTGCTCGAACGAGCCAGCACGCCCGCTCACGAGCCTGATGCAGTGACGGCAACTGAGCAGCTTGCGGATGTCGGTGGCGTCAGCGTGCACGCGGTACTGGCCGCAAAAGAGGCACCCTTCGGTCGAGCGGCAGTCAGGCTGTAGGGTGACCGAAGCAGCGATCGGCGCGGGCTTGTGGAACTCGATGCAGACGCCCACCGCACTCTCGATGGAGCCCGCCGGGTCGTTGCCGGCCTTCAGCACGGTCTTCTCGACTGAAGCGAGGAATGCGCCCATCTCAGCCTTGTGCGCGGTGTCCGTGCCGTTCGAGTACGAGCGCAGCGCCGTGGCCAAGGAGTGGCCCATCAGCCTGGCTGCGACCACAGGGCCGTGATTGCTCACCGCCCAATCCTGCTTTGCCGCACGCCATTGACGTGCGCTAATGCGCGGCAGCACAATCCCGAGCGTACCGAGTCGACTGTAAAGCCGATCAAGGAATTGGATTGAGAGACCCGTTAGCCGCCGCAGCTGCGCATGATGTCCGACTACGACGAACAACGTGTCACAGTCTGCGTCCTGGACAAGATACTTGCGCAATGCCAGATACGCCTTGAGCTTTGGCATGAAGGCCAGCGAGACGGTGAACGTAACTTCCATTCCACCTGCACGGTACTTAACCTCGCGAAACTTCTGACGTACAACAGACGCATCCTGCAGGCTCGCGGCGAGCTCCGGGCTCCACTTCATTGCCAGCAGCTGCGCGAGGCTGACGCCAGTTTCAGCAAGAAACTGCGTGGCGAAGCAAAAGGCCGCCATCGAAGCGTGCGAGCGGCGGATCGGTGACTGTGCGTCCTCGTTGGCCGCCGTAAGATGTTTAGCCGTTAACCGCGCGATGGCCCACGAACGATGGCGAGGACTTTTAGCTCCAGCCTCGGCCATGCGCCTCGTAAGTTCTTCCCGGGTGCGCAGCTGTCCCGTCTCCAGATTCCAGCCAAGCAAGCCGTTCGAGTCATGCCCTTCACTACGACCATGTGTGTGCGGAACAAGGCAAAGATTCTCACCTCGCGCCGTGGTCACGCGCACCGGATATGGCTTGAAGTCGAGCACCAGCGTGCTGATGCTGCTGAAGAGCGCGTCAGCCCACGCGAGCAAGGCAGCTTGTGCCTCGGCGTCGGGCACAACTGTCGATGCAGAAGCATAATGTTGCTGGCGCAGCACCTTCGCATCGGCGCAGAAGTCGTCGTTTCTGAAGAACTCACGTAGCATCGACAACAGATTAGACTGAATGCGCGCGACGGAATTGTGGTTCAGGTTGCCCAGCGAGACCTGTTCACGCTTCTCACGAAAGTAACGATGAACCGCCTCCGCCGTAGCCTTCTCATCACAGAGCACCTGATGCAAGCCCAGCCTGTCGGCCCAGTTGGCGAAGTCAAGCACGCCGCGCAGAGCACCGTAGATAGTCTCAGGACGTTTGGCGCCAAAGGTCGCACGCTCGGAAAGCTGCGTCACCAGCAGGCGTACAACCTTGGTGCGTTCGCTGCTGAAGCTTCTGGGGTCGAAAGTGTGTCGTGTGTGCCGCGTGCTCGACGTATCACGCGTCAGGTAGCAGATCTGCCCGATATCGGAACGGTTGCGAATGCCTTCCCACTTGAGCAGCGCGCGCTCGGGGTGCAGCAGCGTCGTGCCCTCCGTGAGCGGCATGCGTACTTCTTCGTACTGGCGGCTCATGATGCCACCGCGCAATCGAGGGCGAGCGTGACCAGCGTCGACAGGTGCGCACTCCACCCGTCCTGCACGGCGTCGAACAGCTTACGGTTTTCGCGGTAGCCGAGGTAAATCTCAGTCGTAGACGGCCGGGCGTGCCACATCAACTGTCGCAACTGATCGAGTGCCCGGGTGTACTTCGTCTCATTCGCGGTCATCGTGTCGACCATGTTCAGCCCGAAGGTTGCACGCAGGTCGTGGAAGCTGAACGCGTACCTGGGGTTGCCGAGCTGCACGCGCATCATGGGCAACAGTTCGTCCCTGATGAACTGGCGCACGGCCTGTCCAGTCTTGACGTGACGGCGCAACTGAGGGCCAGTGTTGACCGGGCCGCGCGATGCGCGATCCTCGTAGAGCGGCGCACCGCGATGGCTCAGAAAGAGCGGCTGGTCGGGGTGATCGCCGCTGTCTGCCAGTTGGCGACGCTTGCGCGCACGATCGCTGTGCACGTAGACGTACAGCCGCTCATAGAAACCACGCGGCAGGTGCAACACGCCCTTGACGCCGCCCTTCGTGTCGATGCCGGTACCTGGCCCGCAGGGGAGACGGATGTCGTCGCCGTGAAACCCGTCAGGCTTGTGCATCACGTGTTTCGCGCGCACGGTCAGCACCGTCTGGATGCGGGCGCCCGTCAACAGCGCGAAGAGATGAACGAGCGTCATCTCGGTGTTGCCTAGTGCGGCTAACGATTCAAGCAGCGCCGACTGCTCGGCAGAGGGGAGCGGGCGCAGGCGACCACCGTCGTGGATGTGATCGTCCCATGGGTCTTCTACGCGTCGGCCACTGATCGACAGGTCGGTGGTCTTGACTTCGATCACGCCGCTGAAGCCCTTCTGGTCCTTGAACTCAATGAAACGATCAGATTCGACCCACGGCGCGTTCGTGGGTCGAAAGCCTGCTTCGGTCATCAGCCAGCGATAAAAGCGCACCACGGTGCCCATACGACGCCTGGCAACGCCCGGAGACAGTTCGCCTGCCTGCACGGCCATCTTGATCGAGCCGCTATATCGGTAGGTCGGACGTTGCCGCTTGTTCACAGGGAAGACGAGCCAGTCGATACCCTCGTCATCCAGATAACGACGGAACGCTACCAGGTCGTCAGCGATGCTGGCGAACGTCAGCATGTTCGGCGACGACTTCGACTCGATCATATCGATGAGCCAGAGGTTCGCCTCAGCCCACGGCGCGCCGTCAGCAAGTCGGACAACGGGAAAGAGGGGGAAGGTGCCTGCGATCCACTTCGGGCGGGTGTCGCGTCGCTTGCCGGTGTCGGGGTCTGCGAGCGGGACCGTGTGATAGATGGTGCCGCCCTCGGGGGTGGTGATCCTGACCGGCGTCGCGCCGGGTGTGTCGCGGTCAACGACCTCGGTCAACGGCAGTTGCCGGATGGTCGTTCGTCTTGCCGTCATCATGCAGATCCTCTGCTGTGTTTGTGCGGGCGTCCGCTTTAACACAGCCTGCGAGTATCAGGAAATCGTTCTTCGCTTGCGCATATCGCGCGCGAGTACAGCCGCTACGACGTCATCAAGACCATCGAGAAAGCGCTTGAGCCCCACCCCGCGCGCATCTTCAGCATTCCCGGTCTCGCATACGGAACACACGACGGGTTTCCCTCCCAGCGTCTGCCCGAGCTGGCCTACGTGGCGTGGGAGTGGATGAAGCTCGACAACGCGAAGGCGAATCTCGCGAGCGACACGCTGGCCGCGCTGTGCGAATTTGTCGGCTGCAGCGTAGACGCCGGTCCCCACTATAGCCCGGACGAGCGACCTTATATCGAGCGCTTCTTTGGCACGGTCGCGTCTCGCCTGTCTTCGCGACTGCCCGGCTACACCGGTTCGCACCCGCGCGATCTGCGCCGGGCGCTGGCCGATCCCAAGGGCAATCTGCGCCTCTACGTGTCGCTCGACGAACTGGAGGAACTGATCGAATATGCGATCGCAAGCTACCACGGGACTCCACATGCAGGCCTGAATAGCATCACGCCGCTCGAAGCGATGACGTATTTCGTGCGCGGCAAACAGCAGCTGCTCACCTGGCTTCCTGAGCAGCACCGCCGAACGTTGTGCCTGATGCAAACGGCCAGGCGCTGCCGCGTGCGGGCTTATCTCGAGCAGGGCGTGCGCCCGCACATCAACCTGTATCGGGTCCGCTACACCAACCCCGTGCTCGCCTGCAGCACGCACCTGATCGGGCAGCCGCTGCTCGTCTACATGAATGCGGACGATTTGCGTTGTGTGCGCGCCTTTCTCGCCGACGGCACCGAGCTCGGCGTACTTGAGGCGCAAGGGGCGTGGCGCGTCGTGCCGCATAATCTCAAGCTGCGTCAGGAAATTCTGAAGCTACATGGCGACAAGCGCGCCCGTCCGCTCGGCTCCAATCCCATCGAAGCATACATACAAGCCAAGCTTGCCAAGGCCAGGAAGACCCGCAAGGCCGCCTCCGACCTCGCTCAGGCGATGCGCATGCTCACTGCAGCACCCATGGTACGCGTGCCGCCAGGTCCCGTGACATCGACCGGGATCGCCGCGCCGGTGGCGTCGCTGGCCGCCGCGCCGAACGCCGAAGTGACTGCGCCAGCGAGCGTGCGCCCGCGCAAGCTCACCATCGGCACCGGACAGGTTTTCTAACGCTGTCGTTTGCAAGGGAGGCCCCATGTCGCCGCAAATCACGCGTCCGATCGACCCGTCGCTGCACCCGCTCGTCACCGGCAATTACCGCATCGCCACACCAGCGATCGAGGCGTTCCACGAGCTCGTCACGCGCTGCCTGCGCTACCGGATCATGGGCGCGCTCATTTACGGCCCCTCGCGCATTGGTAAAACCCGCGCAATCGAGTACGTCAGGCTCCTGCTCGCGCGTCATCACCCGAAGATGACAACCTTCCACGCGCAGTGCGAGCACAAGCCGCGGCACGCCGAAGGTCCATTCTTCGTGAACTTACTGGAGGCCGTTGGCGATCACACACCGAACGCCGGCACCAATCCGGCCAAGCGCATGCGCCTGACGCTGCGCATTCGCGAGGCCGCCGCCCGCGCCGGCAGCAGCACGGTGCTGCTCTTTTGTGACGAGGCGCTACAACGAGAACGAATACGAATGGCTGCGTGATGTGCACGACGCCCTCGATCGTCAGCATATCAAACTGTTTACCTTTCTCGTCGGCCAGGAGGATCTGCTTGCTCAGAAGACGGCGCTGCAGGTCGCCGGCAAGACACAGATTGTCGCGCGGCTCATGGTCGAGGAATTCGCCTTCTGCGGCATCCGCAACGCCGAAGATATCGCCACGTGCCTGGACGGCTACGATCAAACAGCCTACCCAGAGGGCAGCCAGTGGAGCTTTACCCGCTTCTACGTGCCGCAGGCGTTTGACGCCGGCTACCGCCTGATCAACGACGCCGGTGTGCTGTGGCAGGCGTTCGAGGCAGCGCACCACAAGGCGAGCTTGCCGGGCCGGCTCGAAATCCCGATGATCAGGATGGTTAAATATGTTAGTGACAAAAGTCTTGTTTGATATATGCTGATCCCAGAGGCGCGCCCTCTTGTTGTCGAGTAGCAAAGTCTGTTTTACAGACGAGTAGCGGCAGTTCGGTTTTCGGCCGAGGTGGAGGCGAAGAATGGTCCTGACACGAGGGCGAGTCGACGCTGTTGAGCTGGAAAAATATCGGTCTGTGGATTGCGAGGTGTTGCTTCCGCTCCTGGCTGATTACGTGAAAGCGGACGCAAGCTTCGTTCCGATACGAGATAGTCACACGCACCGCTGGCATCTACGCGTGGGGGACAATGAATTTGAACTCCTAACGACTGGTCCGAAATGGTTCGACACACGACGCCAGCGGGGCGGTGGCGGCGGCATCGATCTCGCCATGCACTTATTGGCACTGGACTTCAGGCAGGCCGTCAGAAAGCTTAGGCAGGTGATGTGAGATACGTCCTGGCAAACGACAAATTAGTCGTCATGGGACGAATCTGGAGGGGTTTTCCGCTGTTACTCAACGCAGGTGGGCTCCCGATGGAGCCTGCCCAGTCATTTCTCTGGGACTTGATCACATCGAATGGCCGGGTGAGCAGTCCGAAGTCGTGGGATTCGTATGGCCGAGCGCTGTACGATTTCTTTGCTTTTGTATTTGCCAACGGTCTGGACTGGCACCAACCTGGCTCCGCCGGAATACCGAGTGCACTTGAAGCATATCGGGATTGGTCGAAGGGCACGGTCGGGTTGGCAAATACAACCATCAACAATCGGCTGCGTGTCGTTGTCCGCTTTTATCAATGGGCAGAGAAGAAGCGCCATATTGATCACTTGCCGTTTGAATTAGTCTCTATCCAAACCAGTCGGCAGCCGGGTTTCCTTGCGCACGTCGATACAACAGACGGGAAGGTGAAATCGCCAAACATTCTGCTGAAGCAACAGAAGCAGTTCATCAAGATCCTGACCAGGGAGCAGGTCAAGGTTTGCTACGATGCCCTGCCGAACCTTACCCATCGGCTCATGTTCTCGCTGATGCTTCGTACGGGCTTGCGTCAGATTGAATGTCGGAGCTGGCCGGACAAGCCCGAGTACGTATTCGACCCCAGCCGCCGCAGAGATCTCCGCTCGAACCAAAAAATTCGGCTGTATCTTGACCCGCGCGACATGGAAATCAAGAACAACACGCCTCGCAGCATCGATATGCCCTTTGAACTGATGGAGGAATTGGACACATACAGTGTTCGGCACCGTCAGATGCGCGAGAGGAATCATCGCAATGGAGAGAAATTTCCCACACTGTTTCTCACCGAGCACGGCACGCCTTACACCAAAGCGGCCTTGACCGCTATTTTCGCGTCACTTTCGAGGCGAGTGGGATTTCATGTAACTGCACACATGTTGCGCCACTCCTACGCCACGTTTTTGCTTTGTAGCCTGCGCAAGAGCAAGACCTTCGAAGGAGAGCCTCTCTTGTACGTGCGTGACCGGATGGGTCATTCGGACGTCACGACCACGGCGATCTACCTTCATCTGATCAACTCGCTGGAAGGCCACCTCGTGCTCGCCCACGAGGATGAGATTGATCAACTGTTTTCAGGTGCGGGACCGTGAGAACAAGCCGCAAAAGCCACGCCGCGGCTCCTCTTCGTGTATCGATCACCCCCGTTGGCGTGGAGCATGGCGGTGCCACTGTCATGCTTCCGGCCAAGGGCAATGCCACGTCACAACGCACACTCGACCTGTCTGCCTACCTTGGCCGCGGCATCGACGCCTGGGTATGGGCGTGCACCACGCAGCTTCGGGCATTCCTCGAAGGCGGCGGCGCCAGTCCTGCGACAGTGCGCGCCTACTGGACCCTCGGCCTGATCCAGTTCTTTAACTTCCTGATCGCGGCCGGGGTGCCATGTCAGCCGGCAACGTTGGAGCGAAAGCATATCGCCGCGTTCATCGTATGGCTCAAGGACAACACGGACTGGGCCTACACCACGCAAAGGGTCCTGTATGCAAGAACCAAAGCCGTGCTCGTCGGCCTACAGCATCGCGACGTGGTGCCAGGCTGCACGGATCTGTTCCCCGCCAATCCATTCCCGCACAGTAATGCGCGACAAAAAGGAGCGACGCCACTCTCGACCAGCGAGCGTGCCCGGATGGCCGCAGCATTGCGCGACGACATTCTCGCCATTCACAAGGAACAGTTCAACGGCACCGCTTCGGCAGCGCTGATTGTGTACCTGCTGGCAATTGCCGTGCGCACCGGCGCCAATACCACCCCGCTTCTGGAAATGAAGCGGAATTGCCTAAAACCGCATCCGTTTATGCCTAACATGATGCTGCTGGAGACCTTCAAGCGGCGCGGGAATGCAACCCAGCTCAGGAGCCTGCGCTTCTCCAAAGAGGAGGACCGCCCCCTGCCGGTCGCCATGGACGGTGTCGCACTCGTGCGGAAGGTATTGGCGATGACCCAGCCTATAGCCGATGCCGCGCGCGACGATCTCAAGGATTTCGTCTGGCTGTATATCGGCGAAGGGGCCACCGAGAAATCTCGTCAGCTCACCAAATTGAGCAGTTGCGCGCTTTGTCTCGGCATCCAGGCGTTGATAGCTCGCCATCAACTCAAGGCGGACGATGGCGCGCCCCTGCAGATCAGTCCATCGCGTCTACGCAAAACCATGGAAGACCGCCTCTGGCGACTCAGTGGCGGCGACCTCATCGTCACTGCGGCGCTGATGGGGCACACGCCACAGGTTGCGGACAATCATTACCTCGCCTGCACGAACTCGATGCGCGAGGATGCAACCTTCGTCGGGGAAGCGCTCCCTGAGATCTACCGCAACGGCGAGCACAGCGGTGATAACGGTAAGGTAATCCCCATCGTCCCGATCACCGCGACGCGCGCGGGTGGGTGCAAAGATCCGTATTACGGCGACAGGGCCCCGGGCGACGGCACGCCCTGTGACGACTTTTTTGCCTGCTTCTCCTGTCGCAGCTATGCCATCGTCGGTGCCCCGGACGACCTTCATCGGCTTTTCAGCTTCTACTGGTTTCTCGAACGGGAAAAAGATCGAGCCCGAAGCAGCGACTGGCGCACGCATTTTCATTACACGATGCGCCTGATTGACTCCTTCACCGTGGACAGTTTCGATTTGGCGCTGGTGCAAACCACTAAAGAGCGAGCACGCGTCGATCCGCATATCTTCTGGAAATCGTACGTGATCGACCCAAATTTGCAGGACCACGAACATGGCTAAAGCCAGCCGGTTCACAGTTGCCAGACCGTCTCTTCAGCACGCAGCCGGGCGCGCGCTGACCCACGCCTATGGGCTGTTGATTGAGCAGCCCCTCAGTGTCGCCGGACTCGATGAGACGATCCGCCGCAATGTCGTAATCTCGGCCGTCGTCGATAACGGCCAAGAGCGTGCGCTTTCACGCTATGGCGATTTGGTATGGGAAATGTGGCTCTTCGTGAGTACACCGAATTCTCACGACAGCAGCAAGCGTCTGAACTGGTCTCGCATCCCTGAACCCTTCCGCGAGGTAAGCAAAGCGGTCATGTTTCGATATTGGCGGGTAGGAAGCGAAGGCAGCACTCCACCCGGCGTATCGTGGCTGCGGCACTTCCTGGATCATCTCGCTGTGTTCTTTCGGTATTTGGAATCGGTGGGCGTCGCCTCGGTCACTGATGTCCATCCGATCCACATCACCAACTACGTTCACATCCAGAAGGATAGTGGACAAGTGAGCGGTACGCTTGCGAGCAAATTCTGCGCCCTGGAAAGACTCTACGAGTTTCGCGACGAGCATCCCGATGGATTGCGTTTCCATCCTTGGCCCAATTCGTCTGCTGGCGAGATAGCCGGACGCGTCGGACAGGCAAGGAAGGACGGAGAAAAGGACAGCAAGACGCCTCTGATTCCCTTACCGGTCGCACAAGCCCTCTTCAATCATGCAGAAAAAATCCTCAGGAACGCCGACGGAATTTTGAACGAGAGGGATGCGGGCAGACGCCCGACGTGGCAGGATCCGGAGGTGATCGCGATCCGCAATGCCTGCTTTTACCTTCTCGGAGTGCTGACCGGTATGCGAAACTCCGAGTTATCTGGCATTGAGGTTGGTGCTGGGCGTACCGAGATCAAGAATGGCCATACCTTTCACTGGATCAAGTCATTCGAACACAAGACCAAGAAAGGTGTCGTCGAATTTCTGATGCCGAACATGGGTCACGATATTCTGCGTGTCCTGGAACGCTGGTCCGAACCTTATCGAATGAGGTTGGCCGAACGATTGCAGGAGTGGGAATCGAATCAAGGGGAAAGGACACACCGGCGCATGCAGAAGATCGCCGACGCCCGCTCCAATCTCAACAAGCTGTTTCTTGGAAATGGCCTTCGCGGCATCGTCTCGGTGTCCGGCGACGGGTGGGGCGACGCGCTTCAGACGTTTGCCAAGGGCGCCGGGGTGAGTTGGGCTCTGGCGCCGCACCAGATGCGGCGGCTATATGCCTATTCGTTCGCGCGGCATCGACTGGGTGGCCTGTTGTTCCTCAAGGAGCAATTCAAGCACTCATCGATCAACATGACCCAGCTATACGCTGCCAACCCTCACCAGGACGCCGCGCTCTACGACGAAATTCTTGAGGAAGCGCGCCAGCACAAAATCAAGACCATCACCGGATGGTTGGAGGGTGAAGAATTGTTAGCCGGGGGCGCTGGCAAGAAAATCATGGCCTTACGCGCGCAAGACTTTCCGGACCGGAAGGCGATGATCGAGGAAACATCTGAGCGCATCACGATTCGCAGTACCGGTCATGCGTGGTGCCTGGCCAAGGATGAAGGCTGCGGCGGCTCCGGCATCTACGAGAAGAGGCGCTGCGGAACCTGTCGCAACGGAATCATTGATGGCAATTTCAAGCCGTTCTGGCAGGAGACATACCGGCATCACAGGGAACTGGTCGAAGAAGCCAGCAAGTTCGGCCCTGGCGATGTTAAGCGGGTCCAGCGCGATCTTGAAGAAGCCGCACGAGTGCTCAACGACTTGGGCGTTGAACTACCGGGAGAAGAGCTGAATGGCAGCGAAGAGAACGCCTAGCA
>NZ_BBJJ01000102.1 GCF_000739815.1 Paraburkholderia mimosarum LMG 23256 = NBRC 106338 | reverse complement strand
TGCTAGGTCCGTCGGACATATCGGTCCGAAACCACTGAGCGTTCCTGAATCCATGCGACGGCAAGTTCCAGCGCTTCGTCGCGTGCCTCCTGCGCGTTGGCGAAATCTCCGTCGACACCAAGCGTGCGTATTTCGCCCGCCCGGTCGGTGACGATGGCCGCAGCTGTGTAACGGCCACGCTCGGTGGCGGTGACTACCGGCCGGAGCTCGCAGCCGTGATATTCGACGACTTTATCCGTTTGCATATCACACCTCCGGTTGAGAGGCGTGTCCGAAACATGTCCGGACACGCGGAATTCGGGTCCAGTCCGTTCTGTGTAGCACCCGTCGTTCCTCGACCTGTCGTTGCGATTGCGCAGCGATTCAGCGTCCATGTTCCGGCACCAGATGTCCGTCGCCTGGCCGGAATCGAAGCACGCAGCGCTTATCGCGACTGCCTGAGCGATGCATAAAATAGCGCAAGGAACGGAAATTTCAAGAGGCCCTGCAGCATATCTACCGGGAGGCTTCATGGATCTTTTCGACAGGCTTCAGGAGCAGATCGACATAGTGCGCCTGCCGCTCTTTGCCGTTACGGTCACGGCGGCGGCGCGAGTGAATACGCCGCTCATCGCCATACTTCACTGGCATGGATTCCGGCGCGCGACGCCGCTCGTCCTGCCCGGCATTGAGATCCCGCCACGACCGGTTCCAGGATCGGCCCTCCAGCTCGACGCCCCGTGGTACAGCTTCGAGACAGTGGACGCCATGCTGCTTGATGCTGCCTGGCAAACCGGCGCGTGGGAAGTCGAGCGCGTCGAGCGGCGCGGCTGCAACATGATCGGCGCAAGCGCTGCCGAGGCGCTCGCCTGCCGGCAGGCGTTCGGCGACTACGGACTGCACGGGACCCCCGACGCACAGCTTCTCCATGACGATACGGATCGCGGCGAACTGATGCAGCTTGCCGCGCGCAGCGGCTATCTGCGCTGGCTGTTCCGCCCCGTCAAGGGCGGCCTATGGTTCTCGCTCAACGAACCGGACGACACGCTTGAGGCCGACGGCGGACGACGGCCACCGTGTCCGGTACCACGATGGAAATGCATATTCGTCCCCTCTACGACCGGGTTATCGTCAAGCGAATCGAAATGCAGCGGACGACGGCCTCGGGCATCGTGATTCCCGATTCAGCGGCAGAAAAGCCGGAACAGGGCGAAGTCGGACCGCTTCGAGAACATGGGCGCGCAGATCGTCAAGCAGGTCGCCTCGAAGACCGCCGACGTGGCGGGCGACGGCACGACCACCGCCACCGTGCTCGCCCAGGCGATCGTGCAGGAAGGCATGAAGCACGTCGCAGCCGGCATGAACCCGATGGATCTGAAGCGCGGTATCGACAAGGCTGTCGCTGCCGTGCTCGACGAGCTGCGCAAGCTGTCGAAGCCGATTTCCACGAGCAGGGAGATCGCGCAGGTCGGTTCGATCTCGGCGAACTCCGATGAAGCAATCGGCAAAATCATCGCCGACGCAATGGAAAAGGTCGGCAAGGAAGGCGTGATCACGGTCGAAGACGGCAAGTCGCTCGAGAATGAACTTGAAGTGGTGGAGGGCATGCAGTTCGACCGCGGCTACGTGAGCCCCTACTTCATCAACGATCCCGACAAGCAGGCCGCGTATCTCGACGACGCATTGATCCTGCTGCACGACAAAAAGATCTCGAATATCCGGGATCTGCTGCCGGTGCTCGAAGCGAGCTCCAAGGCAGGCAAGCCCCTGCTGATCGTCGCAGAAGACATCGATGGCGAAGCCCTGGCCACACTTGTGGTCAACGCAATGCGCGGCATCCTCAAGGTGGCGGCCGTCAAGGCGCCCGGTTTTGGCGACCGCCGCAAGGCCATGCTCGAAGACATCGCCATCCTCACTGGCGCGAGCGTCATCTCCGAAGAGACCGGCAAGCAACTGCAGAAGGCAACGCTCGAAGATCTAGGGCGCGCGAAGCGAGTGGAAGTGCGCAAGGACGACACCATCATCATCGACGGCGCAGGCGACGAGAAGCGCATCGAAGCGCGCGTGAAGTCGATTCGTGTGCAGATCGAGGAAGCGACGAGCGACTACGATCGCGAGAAGCTGCAGGAGCGTGTGGCAAAGCTCGCCGGCGGCGTGGCCGTGATCAAGGTCGGGGCGGCCACCGAGGTCGAGATGAAGGAGAAGAAGGACCGCGTCGACGACGCGCTGCACGCCACGCGTGCGGCGGTCGAGGAAGGCATTGTGCCGGGCGGTGGCGTCGCGCTCGTGCGCGCGCGTTCGGCCGTGATGCCCCTGAAAGGCCTCAACAGTGATCAGGACGCAGGTATTCAGATCGTGCTGCGCGCGCTCGAAGCGCCAATGCGCGTGATCGTCTCGAACGCTGGCGATGAGCCTTCAGTGGTCATCGCGAAGGTGCTCGAAGGCGACGGCAACTTCGGCTACAACACGGCCACCGGCGAATACGGCGATCTTGTCGAGGCGGGCGTGGTCGATCCTACCAAGGTCACGCGCACGGCACTGCAGAACGCCGCGTCGATTGCGGGGCTGATCCTGACGACGGATGCAACAGTGGCCGAAGTGCCCAAGGACGACAAACCGGCGCCATCCGCCGCACCGGAGCTCGAGTACTGACCCTGAGTGAGTCCAGCCTGCGCCGGTCAACAGTCGCGACCGGCGCAATGCGTTCGGCGCCGCACGCTGTCTCCGTCATGCGGCGCCGCTTTTTACCGGAGACCGTCATGAAACTCGAACTTCGCATTGACTCAAGACCGCTCGACGTCGAGATCGATGATGTCGTGGCGGGACTGCTGGCCGTGCGGCTTGAGCTGCCAGCAGGTGCAGACAAAGGACGCCCTCGCTCGCTATCTGAGCGAGAAGGGCGCGCCCTGGACGCTCGACGAGGAGCACATGCGCCGGCGCATCCTTCGTCGGCTGATTCTGGATATTGCCGACCCGGCACTCGTTATCCGCCATCTCATGGCTGAATAGAACCGCCTCGGCCAGGCGTTGGGGGGCTTGGTGACATAGCGTGCATCACGAGCGCCTTGCTGCCGCCGCAGAATCAGACATCATGCCCTGTCATCCCCGTTCTGCCGCCTGCTCTTCGGTGAAGCTGCCCGCTGGCGCGCATTCAATACACCTTTTCCGGGCAACAAGGACGCGAGCGGGCCACCTCGGCGAGCTGACCGCCATTCAAGGCCTTGTCGAACCGAACGTGTCCCATGCCGCCTGCGTCTGGCCGATACCCGCGGACGCAGGCGCGAGCCACGTTTGCCAGGTGGCGTGGGCTTTCCGGTTTCGTGCGACGCACGGGACTCGAACCCGTGACCAACGGATTGAAAGCCCACTGCTCAATCAGCGGAGTAACGGCCAAGTTCTCATTTGCGCGCGCCGTCATAGCGCTTTGCATGTTCGCCCTAGCCGATATCGATCGTGCGGCTGGCAGATCGCGTCGGCTCCGCTTTTGGCACGGTCAGCGTGAGCACACCGTTGTCGAACTTTGCCAGTGCGTGATCGGGGTCGGCATATTCAGGCATCGGGATCGTGCGCACGAAGCGACCATGGGCACGTTCCAGCCGGTAGCAGCCGTTTTCCTCACTGCGCACATCCTGCTTTTTCTCACCACGCAGCACGATCGCGCCGTCCTCGACGCTCACCTTCACGTCTTCGCGCTGCATCCCGGGCAGTTCTGCGGTCACGCGCAGCACCGGCCCCTCATCGACGACGTCGATGCGCGGCTGGAAGCGCGATGAACTGAAGTCGCCGAACCATCGTTCGAGCGCGCTACGGCCTGCAAACGGGTCGTGAAAAAACTCCTCCACTGCGCGCCATGGTTCTCGAGAGAACAATCGGGCAAAGTCGGGCAGGGAGGCCCGCCATTGTTCGTTGTCGCTCTCCGGCGGCCTTTCCGTGCCGTTCTCGGTGCTGTCCGCATCGGACTTGCGGGCGGCCCCGCGAAGGAACTTGAAGGGATTCCACTTTTTCGGATCGGGGTTCATCGTTTCCTCCTCTCGAATCTGGCAGGAAAATCGTATTCCGGCTATTGCACCGGCACCATTTCCACGTCGACGCTTTCGGACTGGGCCTCGGGAGCGGTCTCTGCTCCATCTTGCGCTTCTTCGGCCGCGCACGTTCCCATTCCAGTCCACGGCGCAAGAGAGTCGACGGCGGGTGTAATCGTCATCCGCTGGCGATCGACGAACAACCATTCTTGTCGCGCGCCTGAACAGCTCCATGACCGCCGGAACGCGCCCGCGAAGACTTCCTGCGAATAAGCTCGTGTGTCGTCGCTGGTATCGGGCAGTGCCGGCTTGCGCTGACCGTTGATGGTCAGCAGCCCCTTGTCGATCGACATGTCGAGTTCCTCCGCATTGATGCCCGGTACAAAGGCGACGATCTCGATTGAGTTGTTGGTGGCGCCTATATTGACGGGCGGGAACGCGCGTGACCGGCTCGCCAGGAGACTGGAGGGGAAATTACCGAAGAGATTCGAGATCTGCCGCTGCAGCCGGTCGAATTCACTGAAGAGGTCGGTTCCGAAGAGATCGCTCATGAGGCTGTTCTCCCCAAGTGATGCAGGGAGGCGAACGGCCCTACGCGCACCAGTTCGCCTGCCATCTGGCAAAACAAATCGAAGCCGGCAGCGCACTGGACGACGGCACCCGCGCGTCTGCCTGAGCGAATCCTAAGATAGCGGCTCTGGCGAGGATTTCAAGAGGCCAGGCTGGAACTGGCAAGGATTTTTCAAGTGCGCAACGCTGCATACTGGCTCGCCCGGCCGGGTTACCGGGATTCATCGCATCATCTTGAAAATTTTCATCAGTGAAACTAACTTGTATTCAGCTCAGGCAGTGTGCCCGGTGATGGACCGGTTGCATGCTGCGTGTTTCGATTTGTTTGCCTCGCAGCGTGGCAGGCGAACTGGAGCGCGCAAGCCCGTTCTCTTCCTTGCTGCGTCGAAGGAGAAGACGATGAGCTGCCTTCATCGCCGCTTGGCTTCACACGTTGTCCGAGAGCTTCCACCGCACGACCGTCGTCCTGACCGGCGTCTTGCTGCCGCTCGCGCGGCACGCCCGGCGCAAGCTGCGCGACCGCATCGCCGCCGTGCGGCAGATATCTCACCAGATCGCGTCGCACTTGCGCCCCCGGTAACAGCGCGGCTGCCCCGCGGGCAACGTTCCGGCTTGCGCATGGCGACGCGTTTCTCAGGTGTGGTCGACCCGGCGAAAGTCGGGCGCACGGCGCCGCAGAATGCCGCCTCGGCAGGGCTGACCTCGCCGCCGTGGCCGGCGAATTGCCACGGGACGAGACCACGTTTTCCATGCCACCGCCGGCAACGGACCAGCGATGCACGCGTGCACGGTGGCAAAGCGTGCACGAGTGCCCTGGCAACGAACTGAACCGTTGAGCATCGGGAAAGACATCATGGGCAAGATCATCGGCATCGACCTCGACACCACGGCGTCGTGCGTTGCGCTGCTGGAAGCCAACCAGTTCAATGTCATTGAAAACCCGGATGGCGCCCGTACGACGCCATTGGTCGCTGCATCTCTCGACGAGGATCAGATACTGGTCGGCGCACCCACAAGGCGTCACGCAATCAGCCAACGCAGGGATACGCTCTACGCGTTCGAGCGCGACAACCGGGGCGCTTGCATCGGAGCGCACGACGAAAAGATCGCGTCGCCGCAAGTCTTTGCGGAAGTGCTGCGCAAGACGAAAAAGACTGCCGAAGACTCCGTTGACGAGCCGGTTACCGAGGCGGTGATCGCGGTTCCCGCATACTTCGACGAGAGCCGGCGCCACGCTACCAGGGACGCCGGAAAGGAAACAGTGAGGCGCACCGGACGTCGAGAGGCTCGCCCCACGAAAAGACGATTGAGTGTCCTGGTCCCGTTAATTGTGATCGCCGGGCTATGGTCGGAGAACGCTATGTCAGCCAGCCCGCCGCTGCCGACATTGCCGCTACAACACGACATCTGGATCACGGGGACAGTCCAGCGTGGCAGCGGAGAGTATGCGCCGGGTGAATATACGACAATCACGCTGGACCGGCCCTCCACGTCGCCCTGCAACGACACGGTGGTGTCCGACATCCTTCTTGGCCAGGGAGGCGAGCCAGCTCCGATGCTCCTGCTGCCGTACGTGAATCAGCGGGTTGCCGTCAGGGGACGCGTAACGTGCCCAGACTCGGGCATTCAATTTACGCCGCAGCCGGACGTCGTTTTTCCGGTTTGGTAAAGGCAAGGAAAGCAGATGCTGGACGCCGCCGTGGGCCAGTTAAATCGCCAACTGCAGAGCAGTCCGCCGAAGCGGAGCAACCTCAGTGCGCGATTGAGAGAGTCCGGAACGGCGGGCGGTGCGAGTTGCGATCAAATCAGGTGCGACGGGCATGTGATCATCTGATCCGCTTGTCGGTATTGGCATTGATGGCGCGACATGCGACGAGCATCCGGAGCGAGACGATCCCGTTACGGCGGACATGCCGAGCCGCTGGAGCCCGTCTGTACGGTAGCGAACGCTCGAAAACTTTCGTTTCGCCTACTATCCTGTCTGAAGCTTCTTCACACGTCCCCCGGGAGCAATGATGGAAAGCACACCGAGCATGGTTCAACAGGAGCCCGGCGCTGACAACCCTCGTCAGCGGGAACTCTCCCCTGAACGGCTACTCCAGCTAGGCATGGGTTTCTGGGCGTCCAAAACCTTATTGTCCGCAGTCGAACTCGGTGTGTTCTCGTGCCTCGCGACCGGACCTCGCGACGCTGCCGAACTCACTGAGGCACTCGGACTGCATCCGAGATCGGCCCTTGATTTTCTTGACGCGCTGGTCGCATTGAATCTGCTGGAACGCGAAGACGGGAAATACCGCAATACGCCAGACGCCCAGCTTTTTCTGGACGTCGCCAAGCCTGGCTACGTAGGTGGAGTACTGGATATGGCCAACGCCCGGTTATATCCGTTTTGGGGCTCTCTGACGGAAGCACTTCGCACGGGGCGGCCCCAGAACGAGGTAAAACTGGGTGGCAACCCCTTCGACGCGATGTATCGCGACGAACACAAGCTACGGGGTTTCCTCCGGGCAATGAGCGGGGTCAGCCTGGGCGCGGCCAAGGCGATCGCACAACAATTTCCCTGGCAAAACTACAGCACATTCATTGACATCGGCGCCGCGCAGGGTGTCTTACCCGTGCAGGTCGCGCTCGCCCATCCCCACTTGCGCGGCGGCGGCTTTGATCTACCCGTAGTGGGCCCTGTCTTTGAAGAGTACGTAGCGTCGCACGGCCTGCAGGAACGGTTGCATTTCTATCCGGGCGACTTCTTCAAGGATTCCTGTCCGGCGGCCGATGTGCTTGTGATGGGACACATCCTCCACGACTGGGATCTCGGGCAGAAGCTCGAGCTCCTCGCGAAGTGCTACGCGTCGCTACCTCCCGGAGGTTGCCTGATCGTCTACGACGCGGTAATCGACGATGACCGCAGACGCAATGCCTTTGGCCTGCTGATGAGCCTGAACATGCTTATCGAGACACCAGGCGGTTTCGACTATACCGGTGCGCAGTGTCGCGAATGGATGCAGGAAGTCGGCTTTACGCAGGTACGCGTCGAGCCGCTTACCGGCCCGGATTCAATGGTGATTGGAGTCAAGTAGAAACCGGTGACCCGAAGCAGTCGTTCGAACTGCCAGAGCCTCAGCGACAATGATCGGAGTGATCCGGCAGTCTGGACCGGTCTCTCACGAGCAACGGTTCCGCTCTTGTGGAGCGTCGATTGACGGCAAGCCGCTCGCGCAACGGCCCAGGCTTACTGGCCAAACCCTGCGTGGCGCAGCGCTTCCTCAGCGGCCTCGTGGTCTTGAGCCGATGTTCCGCCAGAAACACCGATGCCCCCGACCAGGCGCCCTTCGTGAAAGATCGGTACGCCACCGCCGACCGGCATCAGCCGCGGATGGTGCGCCAGCGGGGCAACGGCAGGATCGGCCATGTACTGATTCCATTGGTGCGTGGCCATGCCGAATGACGCGGCGGTCCATGCCTTGTCGATGGCGACGTCGACAGTCAGGAACGGGGCCGTATCGGCGCGCTCGAAAGCGCGCAGGTGACCGCCTGCATCGGTAATGGCAATTGTCGCCGCGAACCCGCGCGCGGCGCACGCGCGGCGCGCTTCGGCCATTAATGCTTGTGCGGCTTCCAGACTGATCGTTGTCGTGTTGATGATTGGCGATGTCATGTTGACGTCCGTTGTCAGAAGGGTTCAGGGGTTGGCGACGACGACCTTGCCGATCATGTCGCCGGCCTCGACCAGCGCATGCGCTTCGATGAGACCTGCGGCGTTGATGCCGGCGATGCGCCGGGTCATGGTGTGCTCGAGGCGGCCCTGGTCCACCAGCTGCGCCGCGCGGCGCAGCAAGGCGTGCTGCCGTGCGATCGTGTCGGTGGTGAACATCGCGCGGGTGAACATCAGCTCCCAGTGAATGGAGATGGATTTCCCCTTGAACGGACCGATGTCCAGACCCACCGGGTCGTCGATGAGGGCGAACTGGCCTTCCGGGCGCAGCACGGCGGCGATTTGCGGCACATAGGCAGCGCTGTTGTTGAGCCCGGCAACGTGAGTGACGTGCTCGATGCCGAGCGCGGCCAACTGGGGTGCCCAGGGCTGATGATGGTCGAGGACGTAGTGCGCGCCATGAGCCAGCACCCACTCGCGGGTTTCCGGTCGCGAGGCCGTGCCGATGACCGTCACGCCAGTCAATTCGCGCGCCAGCTGCGTCAGGATCGAGCCTACGCCGCCAGCCGCTCCGATCACGAGGAGCACGTTGTGTTCGGTCGGGTCCGCCGCCTGAACACGCAGACGGTCGAACAGCAGTTCCCACGCGGTGATCGTGGTCAGCGGCAATGAAGCGGCCTCTGCGAAATCCAGTGATGCCGGCATGGGACCGACGATGCGTTCGTCCACGGCGTGCAGTTCGCTGTTGCTGCCGGGCCGCGTGATGTCACCGGCGTACCAGACGCGGTCGCCTGCCTTGAAGCGCGTGACCAGCGGACCGGTCGCGCGGACGATTCCCGCCGCGTCCCAGCCGGCGATGCGCGCACCGCCTTCCGGAATATCTCCACCGCGCCGGATCTTGGTATCGACTGGATTGACCGACACCGCTTTCACTTCCACGAGCAGATCGTGCTCGCGCAGTTCGGGCGTGGGCAGCTCGATGTCCTGCAGCGCCTGCGGGTGGCTGATGGGATGGTTCTGATAGAAGCCGATGGCTTTCATACACGTGATCTCCTTGGGGTGTGAGACCATGCTATCTTTCGTCGATACGCGGATAAATACCCGCGAAGCCCAAACAGTTTCGGCATTTCAACGAAAATGATTCGACTCGATGACGTTCAGATCTTCGTGCACACGGTGGATTACGGCAGCTTCTCGGAGGCGGCGCGCCAGCTGAATATTGCGCCCGCACACGCGAGTGCATCCGTTCAGCGGCTCGAAAAAGCATTGGACACGCGCCTCTTTACGCGGTCTACGCGAAGCATGCAACTTTCGGAGGCCGGGGAGCGTTATCTGCCGCATGCGCGGGCCATGATTAGCGCGCTGGAGCAGGGCCAGCAGGCCCTGGCCAGCGGCCGGGAGGCGCTGTCCGGGCCGCTGCGGCTGTCCGCCCCGTCGGACTTTGGGCGAAACCTGCTGTTACCGTGGCTCGATGAATTCCAGCACCGGCACCCTGGTTTGTCGCTGCACGTGAAAATAAGCGACCGTGCGGCCGACCTCATCCGACAGCCGCTGGATGCAGTCGTGCGCTACGGCGCGCTGCCAGATTCGTCTCTTCTGGCCATGAAACTGGTCGACAACAATCGACGCGCATTGTGTGCCGCACCGTCATACCTCGAACGGCATGGCGCACCGACCAAAGTTGAGGATCTGCGGCGGCACAACTGCCTTCGGTACGTCTGGAGCGAGCAAGTCCATGAGCGCTGGCGGTTTACCCTGCGAGGCGGCGAGCGCACCGTGGCCGTGACCGGTAATCGCATCAGCGACGATGCTGATGCCGTTCGTCGCTGGGCCGTAGCGGGGGAAGGCATTGTTTACAAGTCGCGACTGGACCTCATCGACGATCTGAAGGCAGGCCGGCTGGTGGAGTTATTTCCGCCGGAAGACTGCGAGCCTGCGCCGCTGCACTTGATTTGTGCCCACCGTGCGCAACTGTCGGGGGCGATTAACGCGTTGCATGGATTCTTGCGGGAGCGCTGCGCTGCATTGCTTGCCAGCCATCCATCGGGGGGCAATCAGGCCGTACGCGCGATTTGAATAGCCGCCTCCAGGGCGCAACGGACGTCTGAATGTCCGAACCTTCGTTGCCCGCGCATGACGCCTGTTGGGCCGGATACGGTCGTTGAGGAGAACAACATCCAGGTACACCTTTCGGCGCTGCATAAAGCATTAGGTGAGGACCGCGACTGCATCGTCACGGTGCCGGGCCGAGGCGGACAATCCCCGCACGCTGGTTCTCGACAACGCCGAGCATGTGATTCCTCACGTGGCCGCGATTGTCGAAACTCTGACAGTCGGCAACCCTGCGTTGCGCGTTCTGGTCACGAGCCGGGAGCCGCTGCGCATCACAAAGGAAACGACGATACGTATCGGACCTCTCGACGTGCCCGCGCATGACGCCACCGAACAGGAGATCCTTGCGCAGTCCGCCGTGCACCTTTTTCTCGGGCGCTTACGGGCGCTACTGGGAAAGGCGTGTTTCGACAGGACAGAAACGTTGATGGCCGGCGAAATATGCCGTCGGCTCGACGGCATACCGCTGGCAATCGAACTGGCGGCAACTCGCGTCTTGTCGTTCGGTATCGAAGGTGTGTGTCGGCGCCTTGACGACCGGATGTCGATCCTGACGGGTGGGTACCGCACCGCGTTGCCACGTCACAAGACACTGCGTGCAACGTTCGACTGGAGCTTCGCGCTGCTCGATCCAGGCGCGCAGGCGCTGTTCCGGCGACTCGCGATGTTCGGCGGCGGATTTACGCTCGAAGCAATGTGTGCCGTCGCCTGCGATTCAGGCTTGACTATCGGTGCTGCAATCGATGGGATTGGCGAACTCGTGGAAAAGTCGATGGTGAATGTCAGCTTTGACGGTCCCGTTGCAACATACTGGATGAGTGAATCGACGCGGGCGTATGCACTTGAGCAGCTACAAACCGAAAACGAAACGCAGGAAATTGCTTCCCGCATCGCGCGCTATTTCGCATCGCGTTTCGAAGCAGGGGTTAGAGGCACACGTACAAACTCACCGCAACTGACAAAGGGCTAGTCTGATCTGCGGCAGGCGCTCGACGATGCACGTGCCGCGTCGGATTTGGCGTTTTCCGCGGGCGATGATCAGACTGCCGCCGTCGAGCTGACGTCGACGTTGACAGGCGTCTTGCTGGATTGCAGTCTGATCGAAGGCTCGTAATCTTCGCCGCTTTGTCCGGGTGAGCGGACGAGGCGCTGGCGTACGTTGACAAAGGTATCAACCTGATTACACGGAGACGATGCATATAGCTGCGCTGTGTAGTGTTTGATTAACGCGCTGGCTGCCAGCACAATCGAAAAGTCAGGTGGGAACAAGCGCGAGGTGGCTCACAAACTGACCGGCGCCCCCCACGTTCACGCGCCGGAGCACCTCGTGTGCTCGCGCCCCGGCTTCTGGATTTGAAGCGAACAATGGCCACCATTCGGGACAATTCCAGGTTCAGCCTCTTCCTGCACGCCGGAATTGTTGCAGCGGCGTATTTTGCAGCTGCAAAGCTGGGACTTTCCTATGCGGTAGTGGGCGGCGCAATCTCTCTTGTTTGGCCCTCCAGCGGCATTGCTCTTGTTGCGCTGCTCGCTTTTGGCATCGAAGTTGCCCCGGGAATTGCAGTGGGCTCTTTCGTCGCCAATGTGTCGGCGGGCGTGCCGGCAACCGTGGCCGCGGTGATAGGCATCGGGTCCATGGTTGGACCGTTGACGGCAGTCGTGCTGCTGAACCGCGCGACGCGATTTCAGATTGCCCTTGAACGTATCAATGACGTGTTGGCGTTCATCGGGCTGGCTGCGGTGATGAGTCCGGCACTCAGTGGGCTGGTTGGCACAACCGCACTGCTATACGGTGGCCTGGTGCCCTCGGCCGGGTACGCCGCAGCCCTTTTGAAATGGTGGCTCGGCGACATGATGGGGGTCCTCGTCGTGGCGCCGGCCCTCTTCAGCTTCCTCAGGTATTCGAACCCTATCCGCTCCGCGCAGCGGGCCGTGGAAGCGTGCGCACTGCTTGCTGCGACCGTCTGGGTGAGCTACCTGATCTTCGGTGCTCCGCAACTCGCCGGGCATGGCTACTATCCTGCAGCCCTGGCGATCTTTCCATTCGTCATCTGGGGGGCGCTGCGATTCGATCGCCTGGGTGCGAGCATCGTGACCCTCACGATCTCGGCCCTGGCCGTCTGGGGTACCAGGCACGGGACGGGGCCCTTTGCTGCCGAGGATCCTGTGGACAGCCTCGTGAGGTGGTGCACGTTCGCGAACGTCGTCGCGATTACGGGGCTGCTGCTCGCGGCGGCACGTGCTCAGGAACGGCGCGCCCATGATCTGCTGCGGGCAGCCCACATCGAACTGGAGCGACGCGTCGAGGAACGCACGGAAGATCTGGAGAGGGCAAACAACGAACTCAAGGAGGAGATGGTGCGGCGCCGTCGGCTGGAGGGGGAACTGATCCAGATCGGCGATCAGCAACAGCGGCTCATCGGGCAGGAGTTGCATGACGGGCTCGGGCAACACTTGACCAGTCTGGGCCTGTACTGTGCCGCCTTGAACCAGAAGCTGCAGACGCAGGGGCACCCAGCGGCCGCCGACGCCGCGATCCTGGTCGACCTGGTGAAGCAGGCGTCCTTGATGACCCGCAGGATTGCCCATGGTCTGGACCCGGTCGCGATGGAGTATGGCGGCCTTGCGGCCGCACTGCATGCGCTCGCGGAAACGGCTCGCGCACTCAACGGCGTGGATTGCAAGCTGGAGATCGCGCCAGATGTGGACTTGCTCGACCCGCTGCTGCAGGTCAACCTCTACCGTGCAGCACAGGAAGCCGTCAACAACGCTCTGAAATATTGTCACGGCCACCGTATCTGGATTGACCTCCAGCGCGCGGGCGGTCTGCAGACACTTTCCATCAGTGACGACGGGATAGGCATCGGCCCCGAAGAAATGGAACGTGCTGCGGGTCTTGGACTGCATAATCTTCGTCACCGGGCCAGCTTGCTGGGCGGCTCGTGCACCGTAACCCGCAACGGCCTGGGCGGCACGACCGTCGCCATCAGTTATCCGCTCCCCGAGGGTTGCGGCCATGTACAGAATGTGCGCTAGCCGAAGCCGTGCGACGCAAATCCTCATCGTGGATGATCACCCCATCATCCGGGACGGGATGACCCTGTTGCTCAACCTGCAAGAAGATCTGCACGTCTGCTGCTCAGCGGCCAGCGCCGAAGAGGCGCTCGCGGCGATGGACTGCCAGCCCGACCTGGCCATTGTGGACATTAGCCTGCAAACGGACTCCGGCCTCGAACTTGTCAAGACGCTGCGTCACCGCCATCCGGATTTGCGAATCCTCGTCCTCAGCATGCATGACGAAAGCCTCTTTGCCGAACGCGCCCTGCGGTCCGGGGCAAACGGGTACCTGATGAAACTTGAGGCCACGGAGCATGTCGTGAGCGCCATCCGCGAAGTGCTGGCGGGAAATATCTACATGAGTGCCGCCATGCATGAGAAGCTCGCACGCGCGTTTGCGGTTCCCAGCAAAAAGCCAGAAGGCCCCATTGCGAGCCTGTCGGAACGAGAATTCGAAGTCCTGCATCTGATCGGCCTCGGCTTCAGCACCCGCGACATCGCGCAGAAGCTGAGCCGCAGCGTGAAGACCATCGAAGCGCACCAGGCCAATATCAAAGAGAAGCTCAATATCCGTAGCGGCAAGGAGCTGACGCGCTTCGCCATTCAGTGGATCGAGAGCCAATAGGGCCGAGCCCGTCCACTGAATAAGGCAATCCCCTAGGCGCTTTTAGGACGGGCGCCTTATTCATCCGAGTGGGTGCCCCGCATACAGTCTAACTGCCCAGCGCCGGGCTTCTGCCGCCGGTGCATCTGCCCAAACCGAGCGACGGTGGCCAAGGAATGAAGATCCGCCGCGCCACGCCAAAGGAGCGATCATGCGCGCATTCGACGTCATGACTTCGTCAGTCGTCACCGCCAGTCCGGACATGACAATCCACGACGCTGCACAACTGTTTGTCGATAAACATATCGGCGGTATGCCGGTTGTCGATGCGAACGGACAGGTAGTGGGCATTGTCAGTCATCGCGACCTGCTGCATCGCGTAGAAAACGGCACAGGGCGCAGCAGGCGCCCGTGGTGGCTCGAAGCTCTTGCGTCGTCCCCTCGCGACCAGGCGGCGCGCTATGTGAAGGAGCACGGTCGTCTCGTGAGCGACGTCATGTCCGATCAGGTGATTTCGATTTCTGAAGACATGCCGCTCCAGCAGATTGCCGAACTCATGGAGCGTCGGCACCTCAAACGCGTGCCGGTGCTGAAGGACGGTAAGCTCATCGGAATCGTGTGCCGGGCAAACCTGATTCGCGCGCTCGCGAACGTCGAACCGCCCGTGGACGGGCACATGCATGACGATGCGAGCCTGCGCGACGCGATCGTTCGCGAAATGCACGGGCAGCGCTGGGGGTTGCCAAAACAGAGCGTGCTCGTCAAGGACGGCGTCGCGCATCTGTGGGGTGTGATCGAGTCCGACGAAGAAAAGCGCGCAATCCGCATCGCGGCAGAGGGTGTGCCTGGCGTCAAACGCGTAGAGAGCCACCTGCAGCGGTCTTCGGGTGTAATTCCGACGCTGTAACGGCGTTCCGCGGCTCACCGTTAGCATACGTTCAACCCGGTCCCATGCTCGAGGCAGAGCGCCCTGCCTCGAGCCTGGCCTCAGTCGATATGGGAGTAAATCAGCGAAGCGAAACGGCTCGCTTTCGCGCCGCTCGGACTCGTGTTACTGCGCGCTTCCCGTACTGTCCGGGTCAGTCGGATGTGCGGCTAGCGCTCTTGAAGGCTTCCTGCTTCAGACTGCATCGACGGGTCGTTGACGCCGGTTGCATCCAGGAAGGCCCGCCGCATCCCGGGTCGAAATCGTTGGAGGGACCTAATCATGAAACTCCTTGTGCAAACTGTCGTTGTGCTTACTGTCATTGCTGCTCCGGTTACCTCGTTCGCACAAGCGGACAGCGCCGTGACACGCGAACAGGTGCGCGCCGAGCTCGTACAACTCGAACAGGCTGGCTATCGCATCGGTGACGGCGACAATGCCAACTATCCAGCTGATATCCAGGCCGCCGAAGCGCGCGTGACCGCGCAAAACGGCGGAAGCAGCTACGGCGGGATGGTCAGCGGCTCGTCTGCGTCTGGCGCACCCGCGCCTGTTACCGGCTTGCAGCCGGTTTACTTCGGTCAGTAAGCCATTGCGTTAACGAACCTCTTGCAGGGCGGCGGCTATCGGTAGCGCGGGTGGCGATTCTGGTGACGCGGCCAGGTGGCCAGGTACCGCAAACATCGGGGAGTCGAGCCGATCCACCTGGCGTCTTAGTCAGAATTTACAGCCCGTGCCGCTGCAGTTCTGAGACGCTAGCCGCCTCTAACGCCAAACACGGCCGGCTAAGAGCCCTTCTTCCGAACGGAGAAGGGCGCTTGCAATGTCGGCTCGACGATCGACAATGGTCGTTGCGGGAGGAGTATCCTCGGCGCGCGACGGACCGTTCGTTGCCGTGTGGTCCAGGTGTCAATTCATTCCGACATTCCAGAACTGCGTTGGACCAAACGGATCGATCTTGAAGCCTGTGAC
>NZ_BBJJ01000103.1 GCF_000739815.1 Paraburkholderia mimosarum LMG 23256 = NBRC 106338 | reverse complement strand
ATCAGCCATAGGTGTCCACCTCATATTGGTGGACACCTATGCTCCCCGCTCAGAGTACCGTTGGGTAGACGTCGACAATGGATCGCTTACAATCGACTGGTGTTGTTATAACTTCTGAGAGACCAACAGTGCAGTTCATCAAGAATGGGCCGACCATCCCCGAGACTCTTCTACTAGCGCATGAAGAGGGCCGGGTCGTGTTCTTTTGTGGCGCGGGCATCTCGTTTCCCGCCGGGTTGCCTGGTTTCAAGAGCCTCGTGAATAAGCTGTACGATTCACTCCAGCCGGTTCCGAATGACGTGCAAGAAGCCGCCATCACTAACCAGCAGTACGACATTGCCGTCGGACTACTGGAAGACGAACTCGGGAACAGAGAAGTAGTCCGCCGCGAGATGGCAAAGGTTCTGACGCCGGACCTGGGCGCTCGTGACGCCCTCACCACGCATCGCGCTCTGCTATCACTGGCAAAAACAAGGAAAGGGTCGACGCGGCTCATCACAACGAACTTCGACCGCCTGTTTGAAGAGGTCATCGCACGCGACGGTCTGAAGCTGGAGCCCTTTTGTGCTCCTCTGCTACCGGTCCCGAAGAACCGATGGAATGGACTTGTGTATCTACATGGGCTCCTCAGCGAGAGCCCTACCAAGGATGAACTCGACCGCCTGGTTATTTCAAGCGGTGACTTCGGCCTTGCCTATCTGACCGAAAGATGGGCCGCACGCTTCGTAAGCGAGCTCTTTCGCAACTACGTCGTCTGCTTCGTCGGTTATAGCCTCGCCGACCCTGTGCTCCGCTATATGACAGATGCTCTAGCCGCCGACCGACTTCGCGGAGAAGCATCTCCCGAGATGTTCGCTTTCGGCTCCTATGCAGGAACAAAAGCGTCTCATGACAAGGCCTCACGGGAGTGGCGGGCAAAAAATGTCGTGCCTCTGCTGTATAAAGAAACGAAAGACCATTCCAACCTTCACAAGACCATTCGTGCCTGGGAAAACACATACAGCGCAGGAGCTCGTGGCAAAGGGAAAATCGTCCAGGATTGCATCCTTGCAGGCCCACTCGCGAGTACGGTTGAAGATGACCTAGTCGGCCGCATGCTATGGGCCATTAGCGAGCCCGACGGAACGCCTGCGAGACTTTTTGCGGAACACTCTCCCGCACCGCCGCTGGACTGGCTTCCGCACTTTTGCGACACGCGGTTCGAGCACAGAGACCTTCCGCGATTCGGCGTTGCGCCGGAGAAAGAGGTCGACTCGAAGCTCCGATTCAGTCTGGCGCATCGCCCGATGCCTTACAGCCTGGCGCCCCAGATGAGCATCGTCGGCCATGGACGCAGTCCGCGCCCCATGGACCGCGTGATGTCCTATCTCGCCCTGTGGCTGGTGCGATATCTCGATGCCCCAGAACTGCTCCTTTGGCTTGCCGGTCGCGGCGGCCACCTCAGCGAGCCATTTGCCAGCCAAGTCCGCAGGAGACTTGAGGAAACGGCGCAAATGGAGGAGCGAGAGAGCACCGAGGAGATTAAGCGATTCAAGGATGATTCGCCTAATGGTATTCCTCGACCCGCGATGCGCACGTTGTGGAACCTGGTTCTGCTGGGGCGCGTCGGGTCAGCCAATATGGACTTTCATGTTTTCGAGTGGGTGAGGCACTTCCTGCGGGAAGGTATGACCACGTCGCTGCGCTTGCAGTTCAAGCAATTCCTGAGTGCCCGAGTGATTCTCCGCAAGCCATTCCGGCTCCATAGCGAAACGCCCGTCGATATGGAGCGCGAACAACAACTCCGATATCTTGTGAGTGCCGAGGTCGTTCTGGCGGACGACCATCTGCGAACGGCGATGGAAGAAATCAGGAACTCGCTGCAATGGAAAAACGCGCTTCCCGAGCTATTTGGAATTGCATGCGAAGCACTCCGTGACGTGCTGGACCTGATGAGAGAAATTGGGCAAGCGAATGAACATAGTGACTCAAGCATGTGGCACATGCCTTCCATCATTGAGCACTGGCAGAACCGACACTACAAAGATTGGACCCTTTTGATTGAACTCGTCCGAGATTCTTGGAGTGCCATCTTCCAGTCCAATCCGGGACGAGCACACGACCTCATGAATGCGTTGCGACAGATGCCGTATCCGACGTTTATGAGACTCGCGCTCAACGCCGCACGCGAGGAAGGTGACAAGTCGACCGGTACGTGGGTCAAGTGGCTGCTCGAAGACGACGCATGGTGGCTGTGGTCGACCGAAACACAGAGGGAGACGATGCGGCTTTTGGCGAGCAGCTCAAAGTGGTTGACACTGGACTCAGCAGAACGCTTGCAGCAGGCAATTCTCACAGGTCCTCCGCCGCGAATGTTCAAGGAAGACATCGACGATGCACGCTGGGAGGAAATCGTTGAGCGGACGCAGTGGTTACGGCTCGCAAAGTTCAAAGCTGGAGGTGGTGCACTTGTGGGCGGCGCGATGGAGCGGCTCGCTAGACTGGAGACTAAGTATCCGCAATGGAATATTGGCAGCGATTCCGAGCGGGAAGAGTTTGCTCACTGGATGAGCGGTACCGGTGACCCGGACTACCACTTTCAGCCCCAAATTGACCTCGCCCCTAGACATCGGAGCGCATTGACAACTTGGCTCCAGAAAGAGCCCGAGAGAGCGCTCTTCAGGGAAGATGACTGGAGAGAACTGTGCCGTACCGACTCCCCTGTCGCCATTGTCTCCCTGCTTGACCTCGCTGCGCGTGACGTGTGGCCAAAAGAGCGCTGGAGGGAAGCATTGAGCACGTGGAGCAATGACGGTCTTGTTCGACGCGCGTGGAATCGACTCGCGAACTGCGTGCTCTTGATGCCTGACGATGTCTTTTTGGAAGTAGTCGACGCGACGGCCTGGTGGCTGCACGAAGTGGGTAAGCAGCTGGTTGCACATCAAGCGACGTTCATTTCCCTCTGCGAGCGGGTACTGCACTTGCCGGCCGACGATTTCCCTGACGCCGACGACGCGGTAATGCGGTCAATGAGCAATCCCGTGGGACAGGTCACTCAGGCTCTGCTCAACTGGTGGTTCAGCGAACCGCTTAAAGACAATCAAGGACTGCCGCTGACCATAGCCTCGATTTTCACGCGGCTGTGCGACCCAGCGGTCCATCGCTTCCGCCACGGACGAACTCTGCTCGCTTCCAATGTAGTCGCACTCTACAGGGTTGACCGTCTATGGACGCAAGCGAATCTGCTCCCGCTCTTCAACTGGCAGAAGTCTGACCGGGAGGCATATGCCGCGTGGATGGGTTATCTTTGGGCGCCCCGACTCTACAAGGACCTGCTCATCGAATTGAAGGCACCGTTCTTGGAGTCGGCACACCATTACGAGCGATTTGGTGATGCCGGCGTGCACTACGCTTCAATGCTGACCCTTGCCGCACTGGACACGACGGACATTTTTAGTCGTTCAGAGCTGCAGAAGGCGTTACGGGCGCTGCCGGACGACGGACTCTTTGCTAGTGCACAGGCAGTGCACAGCGCATTGAAAGGCGCGAATGCGAGGCAAAACGAATACTGGACGTTGGCAGTGCGTCCGTACCTCACGCGTGTCTGGCCAAAATCCCCAGCGTCGACAAACGAGCGACTGCCAGAGATTTTCGCGCGGGTAGCAGTGGCCGCCGACAAGGAGTTTCCAGACGCCCTCGACACCGTCAAGTCATGGCTCAAACCGATTTCGTATCCCTACCAGCTGCTCAAGGAGATGAACGCGCAGAAAATTGGCGAGCGATTTCCAGGACCAGCTTTATCACTTCTGGTCGCGGTCATCGACAAAAATCGTTTCGCTCCGCCCGACCTTAGCGAAAGTCTCCGCCAGATAGGGGCCGCAGACGAGAAACTGACGCGCGAGCTTGAGTTTCAGGCATTGGAGGATTTTGTGCAGAGGCGCTGATGCGGAATACATAGACTGGCAAGCTTCCGTTAGTCACCTCCGAGATGCTGAGGGCGCAAATTGCGGAGGCGTTGTCCGCCATTAAAGCCTATGCTCGGGCGCCGACGGGTTGGTGTGTAAGCGACCTAGTCGGCGGCCTCCGGCCCCGCAGCATAGGAGCCAGCACCGTTCTTCACGCTCATCCTTTCGTTACGCGAAAAGGTCACGAACGCGCTCGAACGGAAGCCCCGATTCTGCGGCACGTCGAACCTTCCGTTCGAGCACATGGTTCAAGGGGAGCTGCCTGTCCAACGCGTCGAAGAGGTCTAGGCCATCCATACAAATGACGCGCTTGGCGCGACCGAAGGCGGCTAACCCGTCCGCAGTGAACCCACTGTTGCTCACAAACAAGCCGCGGGCCCATGCTGCTTTCTGTTCAAGCTTCCCGTGGAATGCGTGCAAGTCGGCTGCTCCGGTAAGCTCGGACTGCCACTTCGCCTCAACGAGATAGGTTTCTCCTTGCAGCACGAAGCTGCCGTCTATCTGCTCGCCACGGTGGCGAAAAGGCTCTCGCGCTTCGAGGCCGAAGCAGTCGAACGCCTCCTTGAGCCACACCTCAAAAGCGTAACCTCGCGGATGGGGAGGCAGTGACGACAACTCAAGAAGCTTGTTCTTGAGTCTCGCGATTCGTTGAACATCCAGCGCAGGCTTCGGAGGCGGATTTGCACCGAGGGTGTCCTCCGGCTTGCCATCGAGACGGTTAATCAGTGAAAGAAACTGTCCTTCGGCATTGGCTACCCAGTCGTCCCGACTCTGCGACTGCCGAACGGCTTCGCGATATTTCCATAGAGCCTTGAGCGTCTTGATGGCGGTGGCCAAGTCTACCTTGTTTAAAAAGCACCGCAATCGCTTCGCTTTGGAGGTACCGTTGTCAAGGTAGGCGGGGTCATCGATGTCGACACCGAGCTCCTCCAGGAAGAATATGCCCATGGTACGGTCAGAGAAGTCGAGCACATACCCGCCATTCATTTCAAACAGGTCATCGACGAGTTTCATGTCGAAGGTTCGAATATTCGGCGTCTTCATACGTTGCATAAGGTACCTGCGTTGTGGGTAATCATGCCGGCGTCAGTTCTCCGCCTGCACTGCAGGCCGCCGCGCTTCTCGAGTCCAATAGTTGACGATACTGTTGAGAACCCGATTGCGCTCTGCCCGAGCCGTCGCCGTGAGCGTCATTACGGTGCTAACTTTGCGACTCGGAGGGATTGAGCAATGGTCGCCTTACCTTCACCGGAACTGCCGGTTGACACCGGTCATCGACACGCGATAGGTGTACATCCTCTTGCTCACGCCGTATTCTGCGACGACCTCTTCGTCGGACAAGCCCTGGTGTCTGATATGGACAAGGGCATCTCGCGGCAGCAGCAGCACACCTGCCAGCCAGTCCGCTTCCTCCTCCTGCTCTTTGTCGTATGCCTTCAGCAACATCAAACCTTCGGAGGAGATACTCATCTCTTCCGGCTCATGATTACGGATGCGATGCGCTAGTTCGTGCATCAAGTCGCTCGCCTGTCGCGCAGGCGAGTGCGACGAGTTCAAAATAACCAGCGTTTTCTCGCCAACGATGAGCGTCACGGCAGACCAGCAGCTAGGCGTGCCGTCATTGCGCAGAAGCACCTTCCTAGTTTCAGGCGGCAACCCGGGCACATCATCAGGCGTCCACACACGAATTCCCAAGTGAGTTGCCAGTTGATGCCCCCTCAGAGGCGCGGTCGAAGGCAAACCGAGGTTGCGGCGAGTGTCGGCTGAAAACCGCTCGCACCAGGCTTTATATCCACGCTGCACAGTGTGCTCAGACCTCTTCCTTCAGGAGCGCTGCCTGAGCAAGAACAATCATCTCGCTCAACGCTTTGGCGCTCTCGGCGCGTATCGCCACTTCCTTTTTGAAATGAACCTGGGCCCGCGGCGCCGATGAGGATGCCTGCACCAAGCCAAGGAAGGTTGCTGGGTCCTCGCCGAGCCACGCGCATATCTTCCCGAAGGTTTCTAGGTCCGGAACCTTTTCATTTTCCACCCGGGAAAGGGTGGCTGGACTGATGCCAACTTCCTTGGCTGCCTCGCGAATACCACGGCCATTTCTACGCCGAAGGATGTGCTGGGCGAGCACATCCATTTTCACGTGTTCCATTGCTCTCCTGTCTTATATGTGCAACAAAATACGTTTGACATGAGAAACGCATAGTGCCAGACTGTCTCACATGTAAGACGCAGTCTGGCACCTGGCTGGCTGGTCGTCAACATCGCCCTGCGGCGCCTGCCAACCCGACGCAACGGAGTTTGAGATGTCTGCAAATGAGCAACGCATTGAAGAAACCATCATCGTCGGGGCGACCGGGCGCGACGGTGAGGCAATCATTGAAATCATTGACGTGGAAGTCTTCGTCCGAGAAAAGAAGCCGGTTCCCCACGGCCACAAGTACCGGATTCGCATCGACAAGCAATACTACGTCGTCGACGTACAGCATATGACCGGCGAGCAGATTCTGGGTCTGGCCGGCAAGACGAGCGTCGGCTATCTGCTGTCGGAAAAAATCCACGGGCAGATGCGCCCGGTCGCGCCGAACGAGACCGTGGATTTCGCGACCCGCGGCGTAGAGCGATTCGCGACCATCCCGAAAGAGGTACAGGAGGGGGAAGGGCCGGTCCGCGCGGACTTTACGGTACTGGGAGAGGACGCCGAGTTCCTCAATGGAAAAGGCTACACGTGGGAAGCCGTCACACAGGCTGAAGTCAAACGCATTGTGGTAAGGGGGTTCGAGCCGCCGCACGGATTCACGCCGGCGAAAGTCGACATGTTCGTGATTCTGCCCCACGGCTACCCGGATACCCAGATTGACATGGTGTACTTCTATCCGGCGCTCGCACGGAACGACGGCAAGGCAATTCGCTCACTCGTGACCAACGACTTTGAGGGCAAGTCGTGGCAGGGCTGGTCGCGCCACCGCACGGCAAACAGTCCATGGCGGCAGGGCATCGACAACATGGGGACGCACCTGATGCTGGTTGACGATTTCCTGCGCGCGGAGCTGTCGAAATGACAACTGACGACAGGCTTTCCGTGCTGGCCATGTCTGGCAAGCACCGCGCGCAGCTGCGCCAACACCTCTTTCCAGGAGACGGGAAGGAGGCAGTCGCCATCGCACTGTGTGGACAGGCGGTGGGTGTGCGACGCCGTCAGCTGCTTGTGCATGAACTAGCGCTAGTTCCGTACGATGCGTGCCGCGCACGCGAAGCTGATGCTGTCGCCTGGTCCGTCGAGGCCGTGCTTCCCGCGCTAAACCGTGCGATGAAAAAGAACCTGACAGTGGTCAAGTTTCACAGCCACCCCGGGGGGTATCCGGAATTCTCACGATACGACGACGAGTCCGACCAGTCTTTTTTCTCCGCGGTCGACAACGTCCTCGACAATCACGACGCGCGCGCGAGCGTCGTGATGCTCCCCGACGGGCGGTTTTTTGGCCGCCATGTCCGTGACGGCGTCCTTGCCGAGCCCATCGACCTGTTTCGTATCGCTGGGGACGATTTCGAATTCTGCCGCCATGGCGACCATGGGCTTGAGGAATCGGAACCGCCCGAGCATGCAATACGCCTCATCCAGACCTTTGGTGAGGGAACATATCGGACATTGCGAAAGCTGCGCGTTGGCGTGGTCGGAACCTCTGGCACAGGCAGTATCGTTCTCGAGCAGCTGGCGCGCAATTGCGTGGGCGAACTGGTGCCGGTCGACCCGGACCACCTCGAGCGAAAGAATCTCAATCGCGTCCTGAATGCGCGCGGTTCAGACGCGGACAAAAAACGCCTCAAGGTCGAGCGGGCTCACGAAGCCATTCTGGAGATGGACCTCGGCACGAAAGTATGCCCGCTTCCCAACGACATCAGCGACCGAGATACGATTCTCGCGCTCGGTGAGTGCGACATTCTGTTTGGCTGCACGGACTCGGTGGATGGTCGGCATATCCTCAACAAAATCGCGTCGCATTTCCTGATTCCGCTCATCGACATGGGTGTCCGAATCGACGCAGATGGTAAGGGCAATGTCGACCAAGTGACCGGCGCCGTGCATACGGTGCTGCCAGGGGGCTCAAGCTTGATGAGCCGAGGCGTTTACTCTCAGGCCGACCTCGACGCTGCCTTCATGAAAAAGCACGAGCCCGAGCGATATGGGGAAATGGTGAAGGCCGGTTATGTTAAGGGTGTAGCTGTTGACCGTCCTGCCGTAATCTCGCTCAACATGCTGGTTGCAGCCTACGCTGTCAACGAGTTGCTGGCGCGCTTGACACCATATCGCGTAGACCCAAATGCGGAGTTCGCCCAGTGGCGCATCAGCCTATCCGACCCGCTCGCGAGTAGCCATCAGAGCGACGGCGAGCCGTGTGTCGCGTTCGCGAAACGCGTCGGGTTTGGCGCGTACGAGCCGCTCCTCGGAATCATGGACCTTTGAAAAATGCCAGACCTCCTGCTGCGACTCTGGAGTCGTGTTCTACCTTACATTGACGCCTGGTTCGGCCGGTACACGGTAGTCGTCGTTGATGACCTACCCGACGAGGTCCAGGCCCATAAGCTGTATGCAGTAGGTGATAGCGGTCAATACTGGCTCGCGGCCCTCCGCTGCCCATGTGGGTGTGGTGAGACCATTCAGCTTCCCATGATTGAAGGGCAGCGTCCTCGTTGGACCCTCACCCTGAAACGCACACGCCTTCCTAGCCTTTCGCCGTCCATTGACCGCACGGTCGGCTGCCGCTCACATTTCTGGCTAAAGCAAGGAATAATTCGCTGGTGTGATGGCCCGCAGTGAATGCCTCCAACATGATTGTGTCGTAATCGCCGCTTTTATCAGTAGCCGCCCTGTCAGACTTCGAGTCCAACATGTCGACAAAACAACCAAACTCTTCGAATCCAGGAAACGTGCAGCCCTTCCCCAACGCGAAGCACCCGGATGACGGACAGCTGCCGCCTCATCACACCGGTGGCGAAACGGCTGTCGGACCATCAGACGACGAACATCGTCCTAAAAAAGGCGAAAGCTGGATTTCGTGGAAGGTCGTGGCCCCGCTGGTTGGTGGCGCGACGCTCTATTTCGCGTACCTCGTCGGCGTGACGTTCCAGCAAACCCGTCTTGGCCGCTACGGGATAAATGCCGGTGCCTTCCCGCAAGACCGTAGCGACTATCTAGTACTAGCAGCCCTTGCCCTCTTGAAGGACCTCAATATTATCCTCGGTGCCATCTTCAAGTCTAAGGCGCTGTTGATTGCGGTCGGTTCGCTCTTCATCACGGGCGCCCTTTCTTTTGTCCTATTTGAAGCGGCTACGAGTCTTGGCAAACGTCATCGGGGAAAGGAACCGTGGAGTCCCCGCGCCAAATTGCTTGCGTGGTACCTGCTGGTTATCCCCATCGGAGGTGCATATCTCATATTTGCCCTGCCGACATCGTTTGCTACGCTGATGGTCCTTCCAGTAGAACTGGGCTCCGCGGCCGCAGATGCGATTACAGAGGACGACATGGCGGACTATGCGAAAGGATGCTCTGCCCATTCCCACGGGAAGCATTGCTTCAATCTCGTGGAGAGTGGCAACGTCATCGCCACCGGTTTCGTCATCCAACAGTCCAAAGACAACGTCGCGCTATGGGACAACGGGAAAGTAAAACTCTTGCCAATGGAGAAGCGGTCCCTTGAGTCTGTCGACGCCTTCGTGGGAAGTAGCAGCGAATAGCGTCGCGTGACGACGTTCGACGAACCGCGCTCAGTCATCCTGAACCGGCGGACCGATACGATGTCAGTCGTCGTGTCGGGCGCACGATAAACCGTGCTTGTTTATTCGCCGTGCATGTTGCCCCGCAGGACATTGAGCACAATGGTGACCGCGCTGTCTTCCGGTTGATAGCGAACTCGCTCCGTATTCCAACTCGGTGTCCCACTCATGACGCACGCGGTGGCCTCGCCGTTGTGTGCATACAAATCGAGGCGTACTAGCGGCTCAACCTCCTCACCTCCTCGCTCTTTGCGGCCAATGAAGACCGTGAAGCAGTCGCCTCGCGGTGGGGGAGTCGCGTATTTCTCAGCGCACATCTCAAGCAGCCTCCACGCCTCTTCGAGTGTGGAGAAGGGCTCTCTGTCGTACGGCGTGACGCCCCCTTCGACGACGCATCGCTTAGTGAGAGATGACATTTCTCCGAAGAACTGACCGTCGTACATCTCTATAAGCATGGGTCCGACGTCGTGTTCCATGATTGAGTCCTCGTCGGTACTCCTCGGCCAGGTTCTCGGCGAGACGCATTGCGACGCGATAGCGTGCTCCTCGGCGTATTGCTTGGAGCGGTGACTTGTCGCCCAGTGACCCTCTGCGAGCCATAAGCAGGTCAAAAAGCAATTCGGGTGGCAGGACCGGCGGCATGCGCCGCAACAACTTTGTGAGCCGACGTCGATAGGGAATGCTGGCCGCAAGGAGCGCCACGTAGTTACGCTTGCCATCGACGACCATTGCGAAGACCTCGCCACGTCGCTCTTGTCGCACGAGTTCCGCGCGAGAGATGCCTCTGCGCCGGCAAAATACGCCGGGGGATACGAGAATCCCTTTGCGCACAAGACTCCGACGCGCAAGCCGGGCTGAACGCATGACCTCACTCAATGTCATCGCTATCGGCCGCTTGCAATGACTCGGAGGTCAAGATGACAACTAGCTGTGGCCATCGCTCGCCAGTGTGAGGATTCCAGCCAACTGCCTGACCGTGGTGGGTCGCATGATAGACACTCGAATCGTTCCCATCTGCTGACTGGCGACGTTCGCACACCCGTACGTCTGTCACGATGAATGCTGGATTGATTTCTTCCACGTCGCCCACACAGGCAATTGAGGCAAAGTAGAAGACGACAGCATCCGGGTCGGCGTTTTGCAGACAATGCAGCATGTCCCGGACTTTCATGATTGTGTCTCCTTCCAACAGTTCCCGTGCAATTCCGTTTCTTCAGTAAGGCACCATTCCTGTCAACTTTGCTCGAAGCTCCTCGAGCACACCCGGAGCAGAGATGCCGAGAATTTCATCCGTCTGCACGAGCTTGTCGCGACACCATGCGGGCCACCGCTCGGCGTCGTCATCGAGCGCAAGCCAGTCAAGTGGCTTTCTGCGCACAACGTCGGCCCAAACCTGAACGCCCCGAGGCGCCGCAGCGAATTCCCTGGCGTCCATTCTTGAATGGAACGTTGCACCGACGACACGGTCCCGCAAGGCTGGAGTCAGGTGACGCGTGACCTTCGGAATACTTCCTCGGTACCGGCGTACCCATGACGTGCTGAGAACGATGCGAACGTCGGGATACGAGGCCAGTTCCTGCTCAAGCAGGCCCACATGCTCAAAAAGCTTGTGGCCCGGCGCGTTAACGAGTACCGGGCCCAAACGAGGATAGAAGTAAACGCTCTCGGGCTGCACGACGCCATCGAAATCGACATAAAGCACGTACCCTCCACGCCGTCGAGGTGGTGGTAGCAAGTAGGTCGCAGAAAGTTGCGTACGCATCTAGCGCAGCCCTTCGAGAAAATCCGTCCAGTCGTGTGCCCACGCGCACCCCGCCGGGTCTGGGTCATCTGCTATCAGCGGTCTCCCTGCGCTAGCAAGCCTGCGCTCGAAAAAGCTCCGTGCGGGCTCTGGAATCTCGTGTAGCCTGACATAGCCCGGACTTCCGCCAACAGTATGTATTGGTACCTGTGGCAACGTGGGTCTCCGTGGCAGTTCCTCTCGGCCACCGTTCAGAGCTGCCGCAATACAGCGTCCAACCAGGTCCCAAACACTCGCGCCCCACCGCGGATAACTGAGCACAAGGGCAGCGTCACCGACTGGCCCCAGCGGAGCTTCCTCGAGCCTCACCATGTAGTCGGCGAAGCTGCCGTCGCGAACTCTCCCAATGCTTGCTGTCGCGATTCGGCTTTTACCCTGCTCTTCGCCGTTTGGCCAAAGTTCGACCGTCACTCTCAGCATCTGCTTCTCCTTTTACGCGCCCCTTCTCCGGCAGTTGCCGAGCGTCTGCAGCACAGTGATTGTCCGGTTGCGAATTTCATCCGCCAGTTTGCAAGCAGTATCGACAGGCATGTTTGGCAAAGCTGGACTAGCAGCGATGACCCACTCTGCGAGTAGTTCAACTGCACTGAGTTGCGCGCGCGTGGTGCCGATTGCCGCCAATCCAATCTGGACGACGTCGCCTATCGGGGGGGCTACTGTGTCCATTTGGCGTCCCTGAACTTCAGCGAGTTCCGCACAGCAGAAGTAGATGCAATCGAAAGCGCACCGAGTTCGCGTGTGGGCTGAGAGGCCCCTGTTTTGGGCATCTATAAGAAAAGCCGTGCTGGCAGCAATCCGCGGTCTGCTCCGCTCGACCTCGCTGGGTCGGTATCGAATCAGGCGCCCAATAAGGAACCCAACGACGGCGCACGCAACTGGCCAGCCGAGCAATATCAACGACTGCGAGAGCACGGCCTTCATGATTCGTCCTAGCGTGACGACGTCGTATCCGGTTCATCATGCGTAGCTCGTCGTGTGGGTATATCGCCCCCTGTCGCTCCGCGCCTTAACGTGCGAGACGCCCGACCGACGGCGGCCACGTCTGCCCAAATCTGCGGTAGCTTTAGCGCCGAGTCGGCGAGGTCCATGTCCGTGGGATAGTGACGAAGGAGGAGAATCGCGACGGTCTGTACGAGGCCGGGCACGTCGATGTGGGTCGCATTCGCAAGCGTCTCCAGAAACCAACGGACGTCGATGACCGCGCAGCTTCGCTCTTCAGGCGTGGTCATGTCGCGACTCCACCGTGTAAGAGCGCGTGACGCGGAATCGCCAAGCTGGAGCAATTTTCCAGAGCGGCATAGGAACACCTTGGGAATGGGGACGACAACGCCGACAGGCACCCGTTGGGTCCGGGGGTTGTCTAAGGCGGCAGCGAACGTTGGAATTTGGCTTGTTGTTCGCCGTATGTGCGTGTGTTTTCACACGCACATGACCACTATAGTCGCCGCTTGAGAAAATTCAAGCTATGTCCCAACGTGGACGTTGCCAGCAAGGTGACGGCCCGCCACGGCGGTGCTAACCAGCGACGACCGGTCCACGTATCGGCTCGCACTTTTAAAGCTGCACACGGCAGCGCATTGGAAAAATAGGGCTGCCGAGAACGTCCCCGTCTCGATTTGTGACTTGAGCAGGTCGGCCGGTGCCGCCACTGCAATTTCCTCGAGACGCGCCGATAGCATCGCGGGGTCGAGCCAAGGCTGCTGACCCAGTTCTATCTGCAGAATTGCCGTCGCGCGCTGCTCCCAGGGTACGCCACCTGCCAAAGTTTGTTTCCAAACGAGCGAGCATTCAGCATTCGACGCAACGAGGGTCTGCAAGAAAAAGGCAAAGCGGAAGCTGCCGCGCGCAACTTTTCCCTCGACGGAGCGTGCCGACTCAGCTATCCCAATGTCAGCAAGGGCGCTGGCGAGTTCCGCGTAGCTCATGTCCTGACGCGCGAGCACGACTCGGGTAGCTCGCGAGACGAGCTTCGCCCATACGGCATCAACGCTATCAGCGCACTTGGTCAACGATTTTGCTTGCAATGTCTCGGACACGTCCTATCCTCGTGTGTGTAAACCCACGCGGCTCTCATCCGAAAAGCAAAACGATACTCCGGAGAGCATCTCAAACCCGCCATCGCTCACATTCTGCCTGCCCGGCGAATCTGAGTGGACGGAAAACCGGAGAGCTGCATGGTGCCGCCGCTCCTCTATCTCGGGCTTCAAGGGGTCGCTCTAGCCCGACGTAGCCTAACGCGGATACCTCTCCACCAACTCGAAAACCCTTGTGTCGAACAGCTGCCGCTACTGGAGCAGTTCACGCTCGTCGCCGAGCTTCACGACTTTCGCGTAGTGCTCAACGATTGGCTCGTAGCCGACCTAGGCTACCGGACTGTCTTGAGCCTGCTTCCAGCACCAATCGCGCGGAAAACAATCGGTGCCACGATGCGTGGAAACCGCGCGCATCGCCGCCACGTTGGCCTCATGCGCAAAGACCTTCTGCGTGCAGACATCGAGCGACGGAATCCGCATCGGTTCCTGATTGTCGACGCATACGCAAGCGCAATACCCTTTGAGCACAAACGCCACGCCGTGCTCGTAGATGAGAGCGCTCAAGAAAGTGCGTCACACACCGTGGAAGCAATCCTGCAGTTACTGTTCAGCGACGTCAACCACATGGACTAATTCTAGAAGAGGCTGAGATTGACAACGCGCAATTTTACGAAGTGCGGTACCGCAAATACTACGGAGGGTGAAGCGCGCACGCGCGGTGCCCCTCTGAAGTGAACGTCTCCTTCCAGGAGGTGCTGCTGTGACTCTGCTTCTCAACTTCGACGGCGTCCTGCATCCCGACCACATGCTGTACGAGAACGGATGTATGCCGAGCCTGCTGTCAACGGGGCATACCGCCTTTGAATACGCCTCTTATCTTGCGAATACACTAGAACAGAACAGCGACGTAGAGATTGTATTGAACACGTGGTGGACGTTCTTCGTTGGCGTTGACTTGGTACTTGGATTGCTGCCAACGGCACTTGCCGGCCGCGTTGTCGATGCGACGCTTCAGCCTTCGTCACGGTATGACTCACTTCCCAGCCGGTGCAAGGAAGCCGAGAGACATATTGCTACCAAGAGCAAGCGACCGTTCTTGTTGCTGGACAACTCAAACTCGCGGTATTCGCGGGACCTTATCCCTTACATGCTCCTAATAGACCCGATGACCGGGCTTGCGTCGCTTCCAGCTCGAAGGGCTCTCGCACGTAGAATCGCACAGTCCTCGTTATCGCGAATATGATTCGGCATCCTATGCAGTATGAGCGCTTTGCGTGCTGCACTTTCGTTAGGCTCATCGACTCCGGCGCCCACCAGCCGACCGGCTCGCGAAAAATTTAGCAGATACAGTTGCTGCCGAAACATCGACAGTGAGTAAATTCTCAATTTTTTAGATTTTTTAGTTTTTCTCTCCGCGCCTTAGCAAAGGGGGAGCAGAAAATCTCAAAAAAGGCCTTTTCTCGGTGGGCGCGAAGTGGGAGAATTTGCTCACATCACAAGCAACCATGGTCAACCAAGGAGGTACCTAGGTCACGGTTTAGCAACCTGACAACACAGCAACCGAGTGCCCATGGGCTAACCAACTCCGCCTTGTTTTGTACCCACAAACGAGAAAGGGGTCGGGAAGTCCGAGCAAGCTCGAACCACCGACCCCCGGCGTGTCTCCATGAGAAACACGGTTTGGCAACCAAATTCTCGCATGGTGGCCGCTGGGCGTCAAAGGGACTTCGCTCGTCCCTAACGAACGTGGAGTTACTACGTAAATGCGCCCAAATTGCAGCCAAATTCACGTAAGTAGACGGCAACTTCCGTCCAGCCTTGACAGGCATCGGAGCGTCCAACAAGGTCCCTCCCAGCCAATCATCAGACCCTCATTTTCTTGGCGCCACTCCGCCGGAATGCTCCCCCCTCCCTCTCCTCCTCGCAGTAAGTCTCCCTACCCGTTGCTGCCTCTTCAGGCGCCTGGAAATCCAGCCTCGCTGAGTCCCCTCTGGGCCACACGTAAGCCCGTCTCGCCGTTGCTCGCGTGCGAGGCAAGTTGTCGTTGTCTGGGCCGCCGGCACCCGTTTGGGGCTGCTTGAGCGGACGACCACGAGCGAACACGCAGGCTGGCGATACGCAAACCTGCGAGGCGACTTGCGCACCTTTAATTTCATTTGAGGAGCGGCACGATGCAACGGGTAACAGATAATTTTGTGAAGGAACTCGAGAAGTTTGCGATTGGGGTTCAAAGTTTTAGCCGGCTCGCAACCGACACTCGCAGGGAACTGCACATACATCCCCATCAACCGCGTCCGATAGGACGCGGCATGCCACGTGGGACCGCCAGCATTCCAAATG
>NZ_BBJJ01000104.1 GCF_000739815.1 Paraburkholderia mimosarum LMG 23256 = NBRC 106338 | reverse complement strand
AGACGAGGATGTCGGCCAGCAGGCTCGGATGCGCGATGCTGCGCTCAATCGGCAGGCCCGGCATCGGCGGCTGCGAGAAGTGATTGCAGCAGGTGCAGACTGCCTAGCGCCGGATCGTGCGAATCACCTTGAACATTGCCGCGACACGGGCGAGTTGCTCGGACACGTCCTCGCCGAGTGATCGCATGGCGTTGCCGCAGTTTGGGCAGCTCGAATCGGGTTCGAGCATGTGCTCTTCGCGCGACAGATGGGGTGGCAACGCCTCCTTCGAGGAGGTTGCGCCGACGGCCACGTTTGTGCCGGATGCGCGGGCGCGGTGAACATCCGCGACACCGCGCCCACCGGTCAGCTCCTCCAGTTCGGTCTCAAGCCGCTCGATCTGCCGGTCCAGTTGCTCGAACTTGCGGCCAAACTGCATCCGTTTGAGTTTGTCGATCTGGGCCTTGAGCTGTTCGATCTCGATATCGCGCTCGGCAAGCTGGGCGCGAGCCTCGAGCAGCAACGCCTTGAGCACATCAACGTCATCTGGTAGACGGGCATCATCGGTCATGCGCCGGAGTTTACGCGTGCCCCGAAGCGTTTACAACACCGATAGCGCCGCAGTTCGACGCGGCTGTCGCCAATCGATACCCTCGAGCAGCATCGACAACTGTGCATGCTTCAGATGGACCTTGCCGCCGTCGGCCTGCGGCCAGACAAAATGCCCTCGTTCAAGCCGCTTCGCAAGGAGCCATAGCGCGTGCTCAGTGGCCCACAGAATCTTGATGAGGTCACCGCGCCTGCCCCGGAAGATGAAGACGTTGCCACCCATCGGGTTCTCCTCGAGTGCGGTCTGCACCTTCGCCACCAGTCCCTGGAATCCGCAGCGCATGTCGGTAACGCCAGCCGCGATCCAGATGCGGGTGCCCGCCGGCAGCCCGATCATCGCGACAGTTCTCGAATCAGTAGCCGCAGCATATCCGGCGACACGTTGGCGCGAATCCGCAAGCGTGCACGGTCGAACTCGATCTCGCAGAGATTCTCCGATGGCGGCGCCGCAGCGACCGTCATCGGCGACGCACGTTCTACCGTCTCTGGGACGATATCCACCGGCAAAAGCGGCGGCGCCTGAGGCTCCCGTTTCGGTGCCGCCGCCACTTGAATAACAGGTTTGTATTGATATCATTGCTGCGCGCGATCAACGCTACCGACGCGCCCGCCTCGTACGATTGCTCAACCAGTCGCCGCTTGAACTCGATCGGAAAGTTCGGCCGCTTATACGCGCTGCCGGTCGCGCGCTCATCCCACGTCTCGTCCACTTTGGTGTCCGCAATAATTCAGGCGTGCCGATCATATGCTCTACAAGGCGAAACTCGCGGGCCGCGACTGCGTGATCGCGGATGTCTATCCAGCGGAAGGCGGCCCGTCCACGACGGCGATGACCGAGTAGGGCGCTGCGCCGGCGCTCACCGTTGCGCCTGCTGGGTGTCTTCCGGGCAGGGGCGATGCAGCGCGGTCATCGCGCGGCAAACGTTGATCATCCGCGCGCGCCATTTCGTCGCGCCGCTCGTCTGTTCGAGAACGGTATCGATGTCGTGCGCGCCGACGTGTGGCTGGATGCCGACCATCAGCGCCGCTGTCGCCGCGACATAGGGGGTGGCGAACGACGAGCCCGACACGAAATCGTAGTGGCCGCCCGGCGTGAGCGTCAATACGTTGCGCCCGGGCGCGTACAGCACGCGGTCGTCGGCGGTGTCGGGCGACGCGCCGGCATCCGCGCCGGCTCCGCTGCGATCACGCCGGGAATGCCAACCGGGAACGCGCTCAGGTCGCCGTCCGCCTGAACCCCGCCCACGACGATAACGCCGCGCTTCACCAGCAGTGCGACCAGTTCCGTCAGGGACAGCATTTCGCGCTGCCCAGACATCAGATGAACGCGGCATATCATCGTGACGTGCTCAGGAACGTTTCGCCACATGGCATGGTTGGACTGTCCTATCGCATCCTACAAAGTTATCTAATAAGGATAATTATGTTTCTTCGATAAAGGTAATCCACGCCCGCTAACTTGACAGTGCCGCCACAACCCCTCGCCCTCTCGGGAGCCGCCTCGACCGCGAACGCAAGGTCATGCTCGTTGGTGAACCCGTGCTTCTACGGCTCACGCCAAATTCGCTTCACGCCAGACAAAAAACTTTGAGTAAAGTTCTGAAAGCGCTCAACCTGCATTGCGATTACGCATCCGACTAAGCGACATCGCGCGACCACGCGACACATGCGGCATAACCGCTCAGGGAGCGAAGCCAAACTGCGTCGAGTTTCGCAATCAAGTCGCGACTGCATGCGCTCTCCTCGCTAACTACGATACTTGGCTCGTGCTGCCTGTCTCCAAGTACAGAAAACCATGTCATGCCTCTTCCGATGCCGACGCCAAGTGTCTTCAACACTGCTTCCTTTGCTGTCCATACGTCATAGAACGCGTCGGTTCGCCTGTACATCGGCAAAGCTGTCACTTGTGCCTCGTCGCGCGGCGCAAATACCGCTGATGCCAGCTTCCTCCAGTTGATGTCTTTGCGAGCAAATTCGATATCGACACCAACCCTCCGTCGCCGGCCAATTGCGATCAGAGCATACTGCTCCGAATGCGAAACGTTGAAGTCGAGTTGCCCACCGGACCCGCCTTGCATCGACTTATCGAGACGGGGCCGTCCGCCGGTGTCTCGCTCGAAACGCAATTCGCTGGCCTCCGAATCCGTTCGTTCCGCGAGCAACTGACGCAGCACGACGCGCGTCACCGCACAACGCAGCGCATCGTCGCGGCGTTGGAAGCGCGCGACCTTCGCACGCTCATCGTCCGAGAGCGGAGCAAATGCGGGACTGTCGAGCATGACGCGAAAATCGAAGCTGACGCAAAATATTTCAATATCTGCTGGGGACGCACGCGGTGGAGTGAGCTCGTGCACATTGAAAGCCGAAGTTGCAGGGACGATCATCAATTCACTCCGTGAGCGACGGTAACAGGGAGTTCCTGTGCGATTATGCCGCGCGAGGAACAGAGGTGCTCAAGCCCGAGCCGAACTGCTCAGAATGGATGTTAGTGGGCCAGTTCATCGAATGTGTGTCGATTTTCAGTCCAAAATGGGCGTGCTTTTCCTGAAACAGGTTGTGGATCACCTGCGTTCGTCTGGAGCAAGTCGGCCGATGAAATTCTGTCGAGCTACGAACGGTTTTGCGCACGGGTTTAAACGATACCGAGATGAATGCCATGAACGTGACACAACAGCGATTGACAACGCCGTCCACGCGCGCCTCTATTTACATCACACGACCACAGCCGGCATTGTCACCTATTGCTCGAGGGGATGTAACGATGTGAATTGACCCTGATCTTTTCGCCGCAGCACCGGAATCCGAGGTCTGCACTCGGGGTGCCCCTGCATCTATGCGGATGCGCTCGTGCAGATGCTGCTCGAACTCAAGCAGGTCTTTCTTCTGCCGCTGCGCACACTGCAAGGCTTCGCCCAGAGTCTGCGCAAACTTGCTTTCCTGAGCCTGCCTCTGCCGAACTACACGACGTTGAGGCACACGGACGCTAAAGTCTCGCTTCCGGCACAACGCCCAAAGACCCCTTGCACGTCGTGCTCGACAGTACCGGACAGAACGTCTATGGCGAAGGCGAGTGGAAGGTGCGCAAGCATCGCTGGTCCAAACGTCGCATCTGTGGATGGACGCGAAGACCGGACAGATCTGCGCTCCACTGAGGACTCGTCGGGAGAGGGCGATAGAGAAGTGTTGCCTGATTTCCTCGACCAGATTCCCGCTGACGTGGCAATCGACACCATCGGTGGCGACGTCGCCTAGGATACCAAAGCGTGCCATGCGCGGGTCGCGGCGCGCGGAGCTGGCCCGTCGATTCCGCCGCGTGAGGGCGCCCCCCCCCCGAGGCCGGAGAACATGCCTGGCGCCGCCTGGCGCAATGCCGCCATTGATGCGACAGCAGCAGACGTGAACGGAAGCTCGCAAGTGGCTACCACCGTCAGTCGCTGGCTGAGACTCTGATGTGCCGGCTCAAGCTCCTCACGGAGTTCTTGCCTGTGGGCTCGCGAGATTGGTTCCCAGGCAATCGAAGTCTCGATTCGTGCGGGCGTGCTCGTCTTACGTTCGATTTATGCAACAACGCCCATCCGCATCGTCGGCAAAAGAGAGCCTCGCGTGATCCGCAAACTGTTCAAGGAAAAGACGTTCGGTATGCCGCGTAGCCAACTACGCACTGTTTGATGCACTCGTCAGTAAGTTCGCCGCTTTGATCGGCCCTCGTCGCGGCAATCCGCTGTGTTGCACATCCAACATTGTCGGATATGCAACACGGCCAATCCCACAAACGATACTTGGTGGAGGATCCCGCAAGCGTTTTGGAGGGTGAGTGCCCATCAATCATCCCGATCAGCAATGTGTTGGGAGATATCTCTCCGGTGTGGCGTGGCGTTGGCTCAACTATTGCATCTGCTATCGCGGGGAAATTGAAGCGGGAGGTAACGTAGCGTGAACACGAAACAAAAGCATCACGAGTGCAATAATGTTTCTTTGCCAGTGAGCGCTGCGTGACCGTTTCGGAAGCGTGCCAGGAACTCGTTCACAGAGGGTTCTGAAGAACTGAGGGGTGGCGCGAGATATAGCGCCGTTACGCGATGCGGGCACTCGGTGGGTTTGGTGTCGCATCTTCGTAGCAAGGTGCGATCTGAGGACGATGTATGCGGGTCGAGTTGTGACGTGCTCGCGCCAGCAGCATTTTTCGCGGTTACCGGTACGAATTCTAATTGTAACCAGTGATCATGGTTGTTGATTTGGGGTCTGCGTGTGCGGCTCAATCTATTAGAAAAAGTGAAACGTTAAAGTGAATAGATATCAATATATTGAATATGTATAGGGCGCGAAGAAGATTTTTCGATATTTGAAGCTAGCCTGTTATCCAATCCACGCGCAATGAACCATTCGACGATCATTCCACGGATACTTGGGCTGTCGTCCGACCGAAGCAGCTGTTTTTAGTATAGGGTCGGTTAGTTCAAGCACTCAGGGGAGTGAGTGAGATTTATATGAAAACCCTATTGGCAGTGGACTACTTTTGTGATGTGGCGCGGCGTTATCCGCAACATATAGCAGCGAGGCATGGCACAGAGTCGGTAACGTATCGGGAGCTTGATGAGCGGTCCAATCGCATCGCAATGGCGCTGACCGAGCGCTGTGACCGCGAGGCGCCCGTCATCGGGGTGCTGATGGAGCGAGGAATTAATTTATTAGCTGCGATGCTTGCGATTTTTAAGATTCGCGGTACCTATATGCCGCTTGATCGCCAGTATCCAGCGGAACGTTTGGATTACATGCTGGAGAAGAGCAAATGCTGCCTGCTGCTGACAGCCCGGAACTGCTACGAGCAGGCGGCGAATCTGCAGGAAACCAAACGGGAACTGGTGCTTCTTGATATTGAAGAAGCGCAAGAATCTCGCGGAGCCTTTGTCGGGCCCAGAGGCAAAGGCAGTGATCTTGCCTACGTCATTTTTACTTCGGGTACCACCGGGCGCCCAAAGGGCGTAATGATTGAACAGCGGAGCTTGATCAATCACTTGCACGCTAAAGTCCGCGATCTGGAGATCAGTAAAACTGACCAGGTGGCGCAGACTGCATCGCACTGTTTTGACATTTCTCTGTGGCAGTTTATGGCGGCGCTGCAAGTGGGGGCGTGCACGCGGATCATTAATAGAGACGTTGTATGCGATCCGTCGCGGCTGCTGCTTGAATTGCGCGAATGCCAAGTATCGGTCATTCAATTTGTGCCCTCGCTACTACGCTCGTTTGTGGCCGAAGTCGAATTGATCGATGCACGCGCGCTGCCGGCGCTGCGCAGGATTTCCACCGTCGGGGAGGCATTGCCGCCCGACGTATGCCGACGCTGGCTGGCGATGTACCCGTCTATTCCCATCCTCAACCATTATGGACCAACTGAATGTGCCGACGGTGTCACGCATGCACTGATCCCTAACTCTCCGGCGGAAGGTCAGGCATTTATGCCAATCGGGAAACCGATAGATAACCTGCAAATCTATGTGGTCAGGCCAGATGCTGCGGCGCTGACGCTTGTTGCGTCAGGTGACGTTGGCGAACTTTGTGTAGCCGGCGTTGGCCTTGCGCGTGGTTACATTAACGACGACGCGCGTACCGAGCAGGCTTTTGTGGCTAACCCTTTCAGCGATAAGCGCGGATATGATCGATTATACAAGACCGGTGATCTCGTTAGGCTGCGTGAGGATGGCTTACTGGAGTGTCTCGGAAGAGTAGATCGCCAGGTCAAGCTGCGTGGTTATCGTATTGAGCTAAACGAAGTGGAAGGTTTGTTGGGGTTACATGCAGCAGTCGAGGCCGCGGCCGTAGTGGTGCATTACCCCGCTGACAATCGGGTGAAACTGACGGCAAGGGAAACACTGACTAGTCTGGGGGAAGCGGAAAGACTTCCGCGCCTCGTGGCCTTCGTCAAGCTTCGAGAGGAGGTGACACGGAGCGCTTTACGCGAACACATGTCGCGTCAGTTGCCTGACTACATGCTGCCTGATCTTTTCTTCGAGATGGCGACTTTACCAATAAACGCCAATGGAAAACTTGATTACAAGCAATTGCCTTCCCCGGTAAGTTTGCGTCCTTTGTCCGATGTGAAATATCTGGAGCCTGCTGACGGTCTTCAGGTTCGGTTGTGCAGGCTGCTAGCCGAGATACTGCATCTAGATCGGCTGGGGCGAAAAGACAACTTTCTGCTGATGGGTGGCGACTCGCTGCGCGCCATGCTTGCGATCAACCGTATTCGGAGCGAATTCGCCTGCGAAGTTTCAGTGGTTGACTTGTATCATTGCACAATAGATGAGTTGACCGAACTCCTAGCCGAGAAAGAGGATGGGCATGTGTCGCTCCCCGCCGTTGTCGCCAGTCGCCGTGATGAGGGTGGGGAGGCTCCGGCCAGCCACATTCAAAAACACTTATGGTTCTTGTGGAAGCTTGATCCAACAGCATCCAACTATACTTTGCAAACGGCGCTTGAATGCTGCGGAGAGCTTGATCGAGATCGCTTTAGTCGGGCTTGGGATGCGGTGGTGCAGTACTTCGACACGCTGCGCATCCGATTCGTCGAAAAGAGCGGCAATCCATATTTGACCTTCGATTCACCGCCAAAGGGTCGTTTGCGCTTTATAGACCTTTGCGGCGACCATCCTGCCCCCAGGTTGGCTGAACTAAAGGCGAGCGAGTTTCAACCGTCCTTTGATCTCGCCGCAGGCACTCTGTATCGCGCACTACTAGTACGAGAGAGATCAGACCGGCATGTTGTCATCTTTACTACGCATGAAATCATTATGGACGCGTGGTCGCTTTCGGTGATGGTGCGCAAACTGGGTGAATTTTACAAGGCGGGAGTCAGTTCAGAGGACGGTCTCAAAGCCGAAATTTCGTTCGCGGATTTCGCGAAATGGGAGTCTGAGCAGTTTCGACCGGACTGCTGGGCGCGACAGAGCTCGTACTGGGCGCAACAGTTGTCGGGTGAGTTGCCGGTGCTGACCCTGCCTTCCGATAAGCCGCGTCCGAGGCGGATGCGTTACACCGGTAAGTCACACGCCATACAAATTCCGGCTCTCGCGGCATCCAGACTTCGCGAACTAGCTGCGGAAAATCGCACCACACTTTTTAGCGTGTTACTGACGACTTTTTACGCTTTATTGAGAGAGTACAGCGGACAGGACGATATCATCGTCGGCACTCCGAATGTAGTTCGCGAACAGCCAGGCACGGAAAACTTGCTGGGTTTTTTCCTAAACATGTTGCCGCTAAGGGCGAAGATGGATCGTGACAAATCGTTCATCGAACATCTGGCCACGACGCAGCAAACTGTCATCGGTGCTGCCTTCAACGCGGCATATCCATTCAGTCGGATGTTGGAGACAGTTGACGTGGTACGTGGAAGCAATTTTTCCCCCATCTTTCAGGCGATGTTCAACATGTATTCGGAGAAGGCGGAGCTGATTTCTGAAGGGCAGCACGATGTGTCAATTGTTGCACGCGAACTGGAAAACGGTTATACCAAGTACGATCTCACTCTTTACTGTCAGGAAGAGGGGGACGGCATCTACCTGCAGATGTCCTATTGCACTGAGCTGTTCTCTGATGAGCTCGTTTCCAGAATGCTGCTCAACCTGCAGCAAATTATTCAGGTAGTCATTGTGGCGCCCGCAGCGCCGCTGGCAGAACTGGATCTGCGGCACCCAGCCGAAAAGGCGTTTCTTAAGCGTTACAACGGAGGACGGGTGGCTTATACAGGCGCTAGTTCGCTACGCGAAATGTTCGAAGCGCGTGCCAAAATGTCGCCAGTGGATACTGCTTATTTCTGGGAGCGCGGCCGCATTTCGTACGCTGAGTTGGATGCTGCGGCCAACCGTTTTGCTAACAGACTCGCAGCCTCCGGTGTTTGTGCCGGCGACAGGGTGCTGCTTGGCATTGACCGCGGGATTAACGCGTTGATCGTTATTCTAGCTGCGATCAAGCTGCACGCAACCTACTCGGTGATCGGGCCAAATTATCCGATAAGTCGCATACTTGAGATTGCCAAAGATGTTGCTCCCAATGCCTTCGTTGCCACGCCGTTGCAGCGGGAAGCATTTCGTGACAGAGGGCTGGTTTTACTGCCGTCGGAAGAAGTTGCGTGCGGCAATGAGGAAACAGATGCCGCCCCGTCGCCATCCTGCTCGCATGAAGTGCTACAGATCGTCTACACATCTGGCTCTACGGGAAAACCGAAGGGCGTTGTGGTTCCCGCTACAGCATGCCTAAATCGTTTGCACTGGATGTGGGGGCAATTCCCATTTCGGGCAGGCGATGCCTGCGTAGTGCAGAAGTCGGCAGCGCTGGTTGCTAGTCAATGGGAAATCTTCGGGCCACTCTTACAAGGCGTTCCTAGTTTGCTGCTGAGTCAGCAAGAACTGCAAGATCCATCCCTGCTGCTATTGCAGCTCGATCGTTACCGGGTAACGCATCTGCTGTGCTCGCCACCGTTGATCACCGGCATTTTGACGGCGCAATTGACAGAGGGACGGTCGGTTTCAGATTTGCGGCTGGTCACCTCAAGCGCTGAGGCGTTGCCACCGGAGTTGGCTCGGCGCTTTATCGAGGCGTTCCCGCAGGCCCGTTTGTTCAACTTCTACGGCTCCTCCGAGTGTAGTTCGAACGCCGCTTGGGGGGAGGTGTGCGAAGTGGGCGCTGAGGAACGGACTGTCCCGATCGGTATGCCGTTGGCCAATGTCGGCATAGCCGTCGTAGATGACAAGTTGCGGCCGGTGGTTCAAGGTGCGGTGGGGGAGATCCTGGTGACGGGGGACTGCCTGGCGAGGGGCTACCATGGCAGCGCCGAGTTGACGGCCGAGCGATTTGTTGCTAATTCGGTGCGAGAGCTACAGCCTTTCGGGACTGTGGCTTATCGCACTGGCGATTTGGGGCGCCACCGTGACGACGGCCGCCTGGAGTTCGTCGGAAGGCGTGACAATCAAGTCAAGATCCATGGCTTGCGCGTTGAACTGGACGAGATTTCTCACGTCTTGGGAAAATGTCCTGGGGTCCAGGAGGCTGCGGTGCATTTGCACCGCGCCGCGGATGGTGAGCCGCTGTTGACTGCCTACGTGGTGGGCACTGAGGCGAAGCTGCCGTCGACGGAGGATGGGTTCAGACAAATACTCCGTCATTCGCTGTTGCCCCATACTATTCCCCGTTCATTTGTTCGCTTGCGGGCTTTGCCTAAGCTGCCGGGCGGTAAACTGGATCGTTCCCGGTTGCCGTTGCCACGGCAAACCGCGGCGCGGGTATTCGCGCCGCTGGTCACCACGACCGAGCATGCACTGGCCGCGGTTTGGCAGGAGGTGCTTGGTATATCGACGATTGGTGCGGACGCGCATTTCTTCTCACTGGGTGGTACCTCTATGCTGAGCGTGCGCTGTGTGGCGCAGGCGGCCAGGATGGACATCCGCTTTTCGGTCAGCGAGTTGTACGATTATCCAATGTTACGCGAACTGGCTGGGCTGATCGATGCCCGCTCCGGCGAACTCGCGCACCACGATGGTGAAATCGACGGTGGAGTGGAAGTTACGCCTACCATACGCTTCATGAATCGGCGCATGGGTTTAGACGAGCATTTCAACATGTGCGCGATCTGGCAGGACGATAGCTGCCGTTTGGATCCGGCCATATTGGAGTCCGCTATCGTCAGGCTGGCGAAAGACTACCCACTGTTGCGCACCAGGATCTCTCGAGATGACGATGATCTACGCTTCCATACCGGAGTCGGAGCGTTGCACCTGGAGCGAGTTGCATTGGGCTCGTACTCAGAGCTGGGTGATTGCACGCGAGAGGTATCTGGTATCGCTGAGAAAGCGCAATATGCATTCCGGTTCGATGGTCGTACCTGGATGTCGCGTTTCCAATTGATCGAGGCGGAGGTCGGTGGGCGGCCGCACAGTTGGATTTTTATCATAATTCATCATTTCCTGGTCGACGGCTATGCGTTCCGGCTGCTGCTGGACGAAGTAGAGCGCTACTATCTGGCTATAGAGCATAGCCAAGCGCCAGTTCCCGCATTCAGTGGCCGCGCGCAGTTGAATCGATGGGTGAAGGCGCTGCGCGAACATGTGAGCGGTTCGTTGGACAGTAACATTGCTTATTGGCGAAGCCGGCCATGGGAACTGCTGCGCGACGATAGTGCAACACTCCTCGACGTTGAGCCAGTCGATAGTGGCGCTGATGTCAGCCGCCGCTTGTTCGAGATGCTCCATACTGGGCAGATGCACAGTGATGCTGCTTTCGAAGCCTTATGCGCGCGCAAGGGTATTCGCTATCTGGAACTGGATGCGGAATCGACAAAGATTCTGCTCGGTCTGCATCCGGACCGGCACGGCTTTGACGCCTTCGACGTCATCCTGTGCGCCTTGGCGGAGGTGGCAGGACACGGCAGCCAGCGACGAGGGCTGTTTCTGGACAGCATGGAAATGCTGCGCACGCCTACCCTGCCCGGTCAGGATCTGTCGACGGTTATGGGCTTTACCGCGGAGCTTGTCCCGCTGGCCATCGTTTGTGAGGGGCGACTCAGTGTGGCGGAACGTCTGAAAGCGGTGCGTCGTCAGCGCAATTCGGGACGGACCCATGGCTTTGGGCTACGGGCGGCTGCGTATCTGCTGCCGGACGATCAGGCGAAGGCGCTGATGGATTTCGACTGGCCGCGTGTTGTCGTCAACTATCGCGCTGTGTTAGATAATCTTCGTACGCGCATGCTGCTCGGCCTTGCTCAACCGACAATCTGGACGGGTGATGGGATGGGGCCCAACCGTCATCACACGTTGCGGTTATATATCGATAATGTGGACGGCAAACTTCGTATCCAGATGCATTGTGCGCTGCATTGCTTTTCCGCAGAGAAGGCGAGCGTACTGGGACGTCAGTTGCTGCATTGTCTCGCGACTTATGCCGGATGGCTCAGGGACAATAAGGAAGATGTAGACGCAGCAAGCGTGAAGGACGGAGCCACAGTATGAACACGCCAGCAGTTGCGGCATCACGGATGCAGTCAATGGCTCACGATCGGCTGTTGCCACTGATCCTGCGGCTGGCTCTTCCGTCCGTCATTGGCGTCACTGTCAGTGCCGCTTATCAGTTGCTCAACGCCTATTTCGTGGGGTGGCTCGGAACAGCAGCACTCGCGGCGATGGCATTGTCGTACCCGTTTGCAATGTGCATCACGGCAATAGGCCAGATCTTCGGTGCAGGGGCCGCGTCTTTGATTGCTCGAAGCCTGGGACGTGCCGACGATCACTCTGCCAACGATTATGCATCGCACGCGTTATGGTCTGCGATGGTAATTGCTGGCATTGCGGCTATCGCCGGCTGGCTGTTGGCTCCAATTTTCCTGGCATGGCTAGGCGCTGGACCATCAACTATGCCACTGGCGGTGGCTTATCTTCATTGGCTGCTGCTGGGCTATGTGGCAGTGGTATTCAATATGGTCTGTGGTTTCATCGTGAGAGCGGATGGCAATACCGTGCTCAGCATGACGACCCAAGTCTCATCCTTTGCAATGAACGCGGCACTCGACCCGGTGATGATTTTCTGGTTGGGGCTGGGCATCGCCGGGGCTGGCATCGCAACATTTCTGGCCCAGTTGTGCGGCTTAACATTGTATTGGCGACATTTCGCGGGCAGGCACGGGGCCATCGTTTTATCGTGGCCATCGGTGGGACGCTGCTGGTGCCGGCTGGCGAGCGTCGCGCGCATCGGCATTCCGCCAGCGCTGAATACGCTGCTCGCGGTAGCGGCCATGTCCATGCTCAATGGGTTCGCTGCTCGCTACGGTGAGGCATCGGTGGCGGCGATAGGTTTGGCCAGCCGCTTGGCGATGCTGGCAGTACTTCCGCTGTATGGACTGTGCAGCGGGGCGCAGTCGGTTGTTGGGTTTAATGTCGGCGCAGATAACTGGACACGGGTGGCGCAAGCTGTTCGGACTATGGTTGCCATCGCGCTAACGTTCGCCGGAGTCTATGCCGGCTGGGTCGTGTGGCAAGCTAGAACCATCATCGGCTGGTTTGCGCACGATTCGGCGACGATAGAGATTGGTGGCCGCGCGATCTTGCTGTTCCATTGTGCGTTGCCGGTGTTAGGGGTGCATCAGGTGTGCCTGCTTTTCATGCAGACCAAGGGCGACGCAATCTCAGCAACGCTTGTATCGGTACTGCGGCATGGCGTGTTTCTGATGCCCCTGATGGTCTTGCTGCAGCACGCTTACGGGCAAGGCGGCCTGTTGTTCTCGGTAGCGGCTGCCGATATGGCAGCGGGTCTTATCGCTATTGTTATTCTATACAGTGAAATGCGGCAGATCGACAAGGCCTCCCGGCTCAGTCAGGTTAATGGGATGGGACGGTAGAATGACGTAATGAAGAAGACAAAACCATTTTATCGTGGTCATCGCTTCCTTAGCCTGCGCGACGTCGAGGAGTTGATGCTCGAACCTGGTGTTGTGGTCACTTACGAGACGATCAGCGTCAAGGGGCAGATGGTCGATGATGGTGTCGATCAGAATCCCGCACAGCAATTCTATTCACTGGATGGATAAATAGTCCGTATTGTATTGGGACTTCACTAACCGCTCCTGTAACGAATGCACGCATGCGAGAAATATAGGCGATGATGGTTTCAATTGCGTCCCAGGGGGCGCTAGAGCGGGTATGACGATCGCAAAAAAGAAGCGGAGCACTGCGGCAATGCTCCCAATCGGTTCAAGGATCGCAGAGAACGGAGACGGTCATGTAATCGGCGTGATTCCCTGAAAGGCACGGTGCTCTTAGGTAAACACTGATTAATGAAGCTCGGCGGTCATCGCTGACGTAGCCCGGGACGTTATAGAAGGCAGCTCACGGAACGGACCCACGAGGATGAAGAGGCAGATCAGCTTCGCGGAAGCGGAAATAGCAGGCAAGAAGCGCGTGACCAGACGCCAACGCTTACTGGTGGAGATGGAGAAGATTGTGCCGTGGCAGCGTTTGCTGTCTGCAATCGAACCACATTACCCGAAGGGCACGCGAGGCCGGCCGCCGATTGGCTTGGAGCGCATGCTTCGGATCTACTTTCTGCAACAGTGGTACGGGCTGTCGGACGAAGCGCTGGAAGACGCGCTGTATGACAGCATCGCGCTGCGCGCCTTCGCCGGCATCGATCTGGCGGTCGAGAACGTGCCGGATGCGACCACGCTGTTGAAATCCCGGCGCCTGCTGTTCGAGCACGAGCTGACACGAAAGCTGTTCGACGAGATCGGCATCACGCTGTGCGAGCGTGGATTGATGATGAAGGAAGGAACGCTGATTGATGCGACGATCATCGAAGCGCCACCGTCGACCAAGAACGCCGGAAAGAGCCGTGACCCGAAGATGCATCAAACCAAGAAGGGAAACGAATGGCACTTTGGGATGAAAGCGCACGTGCGACCTGAAAGTCGCTTGAATTTCTGTTTAACTCAACGAGCTGTTCGTCGTGATTAAACCGGTTGTTCCATCAACCGTTCCCTACCCAGACATGCGGAGCCGGTAACAGCTCGGTGTGAAGCTCTGGGGACAATGTAACCGCCGATCTATTTCGGTACGCCGACCCGCGAGGGAAAGCGGAATCTGCCAGCACAAGGGTGGTGAGGGACTAGGGACGGGTGGCAACGACCAACATATGTGAACCTCTGTAAACGTCGTCATCATTGTACAAGCCAAATGTGCTGACAGGCTTGAGCCAAAATGGCGCGCGGCAAGGTATGGCCTCTGTGTGCTGGGCCATCGTGGACAGAACGCCGCCGGCGGATAGGGGGTCCGCCCCACTCTGAAACTCATGCGGAACAGGGTAATTCCGTAGCGCTGCCGGCAACGGCAGGCGAACCGCAAGGAACGCTGTTAGTGCTGCGGATAGAGGATTGCGGAAAAAGCGAACGCCCGGCTGTTATGGTCGAGATACGGGCTGAAACATCGTCCGACGCGAAAGCGGGCAGACTTCCGCGTGGTCATTCATGGCGAGAGAACTTGATTAATCGTTACACGAGGGAAAGCAGATGACGGCAACCGGAGGCGTTGCGCAAGCAGAGGCCATCGGGGCTGGTGCGCCGTCGCGCCCCACCCACATGTGGCTTCAGGCCGATTGGCCTCGCATCAAGGATGAGGTGAAGCGACTCCAGGCGCGTATCGCCACGGCAACCAAGGAAGGCAGATGGGGCAAGGTCAGTGCCGTGCAGCGTCTGCTGACCCGCTCGTACAGCGGCAAAATGCTAGCCGTGAAACGAGTGACTGAGAATCGTGGCAAGAGAACGCCGGGTATCGATGGCAAGCTCTGGTCGAATCCGGCGGCCAGATGGAACGGGATGGAAGCAATGCAACATCACGGTTACCGTGCGTTGCCGCTTCTGCGCATCTACATCCCCAAGAGCAATGGCAATAAGCGTCCGCTCGGAATTCCCCGCATGCTATGCAGAGCAATGCAGGCACTATGGAAGCTCGCGTTGGAGCCCATTGCGGAGACCTTGGCGGATCCAAACTCGTACGGGTTTCGGCCCGAACGTTCGACTGCCGATGCTATCGAATGCTGCTTTACCATTTTAGCCAAGCGCAAGTCGCCGGAGTGGATTTTGGAAGGAGACATTCTTGGTTGCTTCGATAATTTTAGCCACGACTGGATTCTTCAACACATTCCGATGGATAAGGTTGTCCTGCGACGATGGCTGAAAGCCGGATTTATCGACGAAGGAACCCTGTTCGCGACCGAGGCGGGGACACCCCACGGGGGCATTATCTCACCCGTCATCGCGAATATGACGCTGGACGGACTGGAGGCGGCAGTATATGCAAGCGTGGGATCGACGGAACGCGCACGCCGACAGTTCAAGATGAACGTCAACCGGTATGCGGACGACTTCGTTGTGACCGGGGTGTCTAAAGACATTCTGGAGCAGAACGTACTCCCTGCGGTCAAGCAGTTCCTGGCTCTTCGGGGTCTGGAACTCTCTGAAGAGAAAGCCAGAGTCACCCACATTGCCGATGGGTTCGATTTCCTTGGGCAGAATGTCCGCAAGTACGCGGGTAAGCTGCTCATCAAACCGGCCAACCAAAGTGTGAAGGCACTTCTGGATAAGGTTAGGGAAATCGTGAGGCAGCACAGGAGCGCCACACAGCGGAACCTGATCGTACAGCTCAACCCAGTGATTCGGGGTTGGGCCATGTATCACCGTCATGTGGTCTCTAACA
>NZ_BBJJ01000105.1 GCF_000739815.1 Paraburkholderia mimosarum LMG 23256 = NBRC 106338 | reverse complement strand
CATTGGCTTGTCGGCGCGCTTCATCGGAATGGCCAGAATACGCTGCGCGATAAACAAAGCCGGCGGGCACTGGGACGCCATATACTGCGCAAAACCGCGTATTGCGGCGAGCCTCGCGTTACGACTTCGTACTGAGTTGTGGCGCTCCACTTCGAGGTAGGCGAGGAATCCAACTATGAGGTCTGCGTCGATGTCGAGCAACGTAAGTTGTGCAGCTGACTTGCGGCATTGTTCCTCGGCGTAGCCGAGCAGAAGACGGAATGCATCGCGATATGCCGCGACGGTTCTCGGGCTCGCAGCCTGTTGTTGCATCAGACGCTCGGTAAAGAAGCGCTGGACCAAAGCGGCGAATTCGGCAGGTCGAGCCAACAGGGAATTGTTCATGCTGGAACCCCCTCAGCGTAGCGTTGGAAGCGTTCGCCCGCGAAGTTCATCAGCTCGGGGATGCCAGTAAAGTACCAATAGGTATCGACTACCTTGGCGTGCCCTAGATAGATCGACAATGCTGACTGACATCTCCCTATGTCCTCCTCTTCTCGGTAAAAGCGCAACGCGCTGCGCACGATGAAGGTATGTCGTAGATCATGCAGACGATGACGACGGTAGTCTCCGCGAGGTTTCCAGCCGAGCTGCCTCTCACATATTGCGTGCAACGTGTACAGCATCTGGCGTTGGGTTACCGGCTGACCGCCTTCTCTCCGAAAGAAGCGATCCGAACATCGATCAGGCACAAATCGGTCCCGGAAGTTGGCATACTCCCGCAACTGCCTGGTGACTGTATCGTGCATGGCGACATAGCGGTGCTGATGACATTTGGAGTTGCGGACGTTAAGCACGCCGGCATCGAGATCGACGTCCGCAACAGTCAGGTGAATCGCTTCGGAGATCCGCAATCCTGTCGTCAACAGCAAGCCGAACAACGCGCAACACGTTGCGGGGCGCAAACCTCCTGGTGGCCCAAGCAGGCTGGCTTCAGCCAGCAACGTTCGAATCTCCTGCTCAGTAAAGATATGTGGCACCAGCCGACGGTGTCCGCGACCGAGCAAATTCCTCGGTGGTATGACCGTTGTGGGATCTGTACGCATCTGGAACTTGGCGAAGCCGCGCAGTGTTTCGATACGGCGAGCCCAGCCGATCGAGGAGGCTCGCTTCGAATCGCGAGCCCAGTCCGCTGCGAGATCCAGCGTCAGATGCTCTGCGCGACGCCGATCAGCGAAGCGGGCGAAGGATTCGAGTTGCCTGCCATCAATTGCCAGTTCGAAGCCGAAGCTGCGTCGATACGCAAGATATGCCGCCACACGGGCGGCCCAACCGCCGGTGATGTTCATGTCGTGCTCCCCGGCCACGACAGGGCAACCTCGCGCAGGCGTTCAATATCCACACGAGCGTAGACGCGGGCGGTGTCCAAGCTCCGGTGCCTTAGCAGATCAGCGATCTCCTTGATCGACACGTTTGCCCTCTGCAGACGCGTGGCGGTTGACCTCCGCAGCACATGTGTATTGCAGAACTGATCGTCCAGGTTGCAGCGTGCGAACGCCCGGTTCATAGCGTTGCGAATCGCCGCGACGCTTAACGGAACGCCGAACGGCGCCCGGTGGCGTACAAATATAAATCGACTGTCGGTTGGCGGCCGCCCCGCTCGCAGGTATCGAGCTAAAGCAGCACCCGCTTGTTCAGGCAACGGCATACGTTGCGCACGCTGGCTCTTGGTGTGCTGTAAGGTCACGATGCCACGTCGCCAGTCTATTGCGTCAAGTGTCAGGCGGGTGGCTTCGTCTCCGCGCAGGCCAAGATCAAGGATGCAGCGAGCGATAGCATAGTCGCGCATTCCGGACGGGGTGTTGACGTCAAAGGCCCGCAGGAAATGCTCCAGTTGAATATCCGAGAGTACCTTCGGCGGCTTCCGGTTTGGCCAATTGGCGATCATCGGCAAAGTCGAAATCGCAATGCGAGTATCGTCACCTTGCAAAGCTCGGAATCTCAGATAGCTACGCAGGCTCGTACAGATGACCCCGAGCGAACTGGGTTTCCAGTGTTGCCTGGCAAGGGTGGTCAGAAATGAGTCGACAGCCGGCATCGTCGGATTGATGGACTCAGCGAGGTCATCTGGCGTGCAGCTAGCGAAAAATGCTTCGAGGTGCCGAACACGATAGAGGCACGTCGACCGAGCAAGACCGCACGCGTCGCGCAAATACTCTTGGAAGTTGTGCAACTCGTCTGCCAGTGGCCCCGGCGAGGGTGCGGGGACGACGTCCGCGTAAAATGGCAACGCCAAAAGATGATGCAGTGCTGCGCGCATCTCCCACACAACAGTTCGGCGGGGTTCTGGGCAGCGGCAGACCGGAAGATGACGCTGGACGAAGTGTTCGACAAGCGCATCATCAACATCCGAAGCAGATAGCCGCTGGCTCCTCATCCAGTAGCTGAAATGAGCCAGACATCGGAGATATGCTCCGATAGTACCTCGGGCATAACGTAGTCGTTCCAGCTCACCAATGTACGAATCGATGAACTGGCTCAACGGCCCGTATATCAACCAGTCTCGGCGCGCGAGGCGTTTCAGGCATGCATTGGTGGACATGATGGTCTCCGCAGGCAGGTTCGCGGACTTCATCAGACCACAGATTATTATGCTGAGTTAGAACCCCTCGGCGCTGCTCTCTGGACGCCTTAGAGCTTGGCGCGGATTCGCGGGACGGATCGTTCTCCCCATAATCCCGAAGTGCGCATAACGGCGTCCGATGGCCACACCGCGCAGCGCGCGCTCGACCGCCAGGTTGTCGATCTCCAGTTGTCCATCACCGCAGTAGCGCGTGAGCGCCTCCCACCGGTTCAGGGCATAGAGAATCGCACGGCTCGTGTCGGACTTGCGCGAGAGCGTTTCCAGCATGGCGCCCAGCCACGCATGGAGTCGATCGAGCAGCGGTCGGGCATGGGCTTGCCGATACGCGCGACGCTCATCGGGCGGTTTGCCCCGAACCGCATCCTCGACCCGATACAACGCGCCGATGCGTTCGAGTGCTTCGGTGTTAAATGCGTTGGGTCGTGAGGCATGCAGTTCGTAGAACTGACGGCGTGCATGCGCCCAGCATGCTGCCTCAGCAACGCGGCCCGTTTCGTAGATGGCCTGATAGCCACCATACGCATCGGCCTGCAAGGTGCCGCCGAACGATTCAAGATGCTGCTGCGGATGAATGCCTTTACGGTCGGGACTGTACGCGAACCATACGGCAGGCGGCGTGATGTCACCCGAGTTCCGGTCATCGCGTACGTACACCCACAGCCGCCCGGTTTTGGTCTGGCCGTTGCCCGGCGCGAGCACAGGCACTGGCGTATCGTCGGCATGCAGTTTCGTGGCTGCCATGACATGCCGACGTAGCGCATCAACCAGCGGTTGCACCAGCTTTGCGCCGTGACCGACCCACTTCGCCAGCAGCGAGCGATCCAGTTCGACACCCGCACGTGCGTAGATCACCGACTGACGGTACAGCGGCAGGTGATCCGCAAATTTCGCGACCAGCACATGCGCGAGCAGGCCCGGGCCTGCCAGACCACGCTCAATCGGACGGCTGGGGGCGCTTGCCTGGGCGATGTGGTCGCAGCACGTGCAGACCAGTTTTGGCCGCACATGACGGATCACGCGGAAGCTTGCGGGTACGTATTCGAGTTGTTCGGCGATGTCTTCGCCGAGTTGCTTCATCGCTGCCCCGCACGCGGTGCAGGTTTCTCCCGATTCCGGCAGATACGTCAGCACCTCACGCGGCAGATGTTCGGGCAGCAGCTTGCGACCGACCTGCTCCGGTGCGGTGCGCGGCGTCTTCGGAACCTCGATGGGAGTGGCGCCTTCATCGGCTTCGAGATCTTCCAGACGGAGTTCAAGCTGTTCGATCTGGCGGTCCAGCTTCTCGGAGCTTCGGCCGAACGTCATGCGGCGCAGCTTCGCGATCAGCAGCTTCAGGTGCTCGATCTCGACCTTTGCAGTGGCTACGACGGCCGCGTGCGATTCGACCACGTCCTCCAGATGATCGATACGGGCATCGCGCTCGCGCAGCATCGCCTTGAGTGCTTCGATGTCGTCAGGATAGGCGTTCGCCGAGGTCATTCCTGCAGTTTACGCGGACGCCGGGAGGTTTACAACGCAGAACTGGGCTCGGTTGTGCGAACGGGTTGTCGCCAGTCGATGCCTTCAAGCAGCATCGACAGTTGCGCCTGGCTCAGGCATACGACGCCGCCATCGGCGCGCGGCCAGACGAAGCGCCCGCGCTCCAGACGTTTCATCAGCAGGCACATGCCGTCACCGCTCCACCACAGCACCTTGACCAGATCGCCGCGTCGGCCCCTGAACACGAACACATGACCACTGAACGGATCGCGTTCCAGCACGGTCTGGACCTTCGCGGCCAGGCTGTTGAAGCCTGAGCGCATGTCGGTCACGCCGGCAGCCAGCCAGACGCGCGTGTGGCTGGGCAGACCGATCATGCCGCTGCTCCCGGCATACCGCGCAACATGCGCAGCACCAGCATCAAGGTACTTTCGTCAGGTGCGCCTTCAATACGCACCCGGGCGTTGCCGACACTGATTTCGATAGCCCCCGGTGGTGCTGTGACCGGCGCTGGAATCGATGCCGGTGGCGCGACCCCGGTCACTGCTGCATCGATCTTGACGGGAAGCAGATCAACGGGATCGTATTCACCTGCGTGCAGCGCCCGGCGCCATTTGAACACCAGGTTCGTGTTCAGCCCGTGTTCCATCGCCAGGCGTGCGACCGAAACTCCGGGCTCGCTCGCCAGCCTGGCGATCTCGCGCCGGAATTCGAGCGGATGATTCGGTATGCCTTTGCGGCCAGTTCTCATCGGTGCTTCTGTTGTCAAAGTAGTCCCCACTACTCGATGTGGTGGGGGCTACTCTGGCAACTTCTGATCGGAACGTCGAGACGGTACGGTGGACTCGCTTACTGTTCAGCTACAGCCGCGACCAGATCTACCGCACCATTACCGCACCGGCAAGGGATGCATTGACAATAAGGTAGGCCGCCGTTGCGCAAGCGAATTTGACAAGTAAAGCACTACATATTACGTATCATCCAATACAATCAGTATTCGGATAGATGAAGGACTGGATAGGCTCTAGTTGTTTCCCCGATCTATACCGCTCAGCAGGTATTTTCTCGTGAAACATTGCCCCTAAATTCCTTCAAACGTCCCGTTGTGTAAGGAGTTGAGCCGAATACGCTATCTCTCGTCGAGGTTTCACGCTAGTCCGGTCGCAAAGCGCGCTCATGCAACGATTCGTTTGTTCTCGAATGGCAGCTAGCGCGAAACCGAATGTGCCACCGTAAATAGGGTCATATTAAATTGAACGATTGTATTCGGCCGCAAGATCCGAACCGCTTCTCCCGGCGATAATCACCGGGCGCCTGCGAGTATGGGCCATCACCGAGAAATGGCGAGAGCGGATGACTACTCCTCGCACCGACTAAGCCCGAACCGGAAAAGCCACGCGTCAAACCTGATACTTGATGAGCCGGATACCAAGGTGCACCTCGAGGGCGGGCTCCGCACCGAAAGACCTGGGACAGGAGCGAGGAGACCTGCGGGGCTTGTGTTTCACCGCCGTTCAGAGTGTTCTTCATACCATCGGCGCCTACCTTCATCGCGACCGCGACAAAACTAAGGCCTCTATCAGAGGGAACTGGAATAACTTGTTCCTATGCGCGCAACTGTCGAGCGCGAGCCATGTCTAGGGTGATGTCGATAGCTGCAAACCCTTCGCGGACTTCCTCGCCCCCCTTATCGAACGGGATCAGCATGCCCAAGACACTACCTTTCCTCGCGCCAGCGCCCCGGCGGCAGCCCGCACCGAGGTGGCTCGCGACGAAATCCTTCGCTTTAACCGTATTGCCAACAAGACAGCCATACCCGGTCGTCTCTGTGCGACGTTCTCCGTGGAAGACAGATATTCGACGGGCACGCGCGCGCCAGGTCCTCCCCTCCTTGGTCTTCTGCTCTTACCCCGGAGCCCAAGATGCGTCCGTGCACGTTATAAACCGGCGCGCCGCTCCGTTCTGTCGTTAGGTACATCAGTCGGGCAGCAAGCTCCGCAGTCGCCAAGTGCGGCCCGGTACCTGAGCGCATCGGTTCGAAGGTACGCAATCGCAGCGGGCCGTCTTGTGCAAGGGGAACAAGTGAGGGACGGCATGCTTTCCGTAGCACGCGGTTCGCCCCCTGCGTGCTCGTCGGCCCGACGTGGCCACGGCTTCGACGCGCTGTCATGCGGAGAGGGGCGCTCTTCTCGGCCGTCCTCGTTCCTGCCACAACCGCGAAGGATAAGCATCCAGGCAAGGGCTTGGCGTCGACGGCCTCCCGCCCTGATGACCCACGCTGCTCCGTTTCGCCTGCAGATGAGAGCATCCCGTTCAAGCACGTTCAGCGCGTGGTCGCGCGAGGTGCGCCGCACGCCGTTTGCCACAAGTGGGCCACGGATGCAATCGCGCGCAACGTGCCGCTTGACGTCGTCCACCGCGCTGGAGCACCTGTGTCTCTCAGCACAACGTCCACCGACACACGAGTCGAGCGAAAACGCGGCATCGAAAAAGTAGCAACGGTCGCCAGTGTTGTCTCCTGATTGGCAAGCGTGCGAGCCGGCCTGCCGGACAGAAGGCCGTCTAAGTCCACTAGGTGGCAGAAATCGGGAAATCCTGGCCTTTCTCCACTGATTGCATCAACTTCGTGCGTGTCGTGTCCAACCACCTCTGATGAAATTTAGATCCTATGCGCAGGATATCTGCCCTACCGGCTGATCGATAAAATCAGCCGGTCGACCCCCTGCTACAAGGAGAGCATCATGCGCACGGATCAGACGTTTGCGACGGGTTGCGAGCAACCGGTGCTGGCAGTGTCACTCGAGCTTGCTGCGGCGAAGTGGAAGGTCGCGCTGCATGACGGCCGGCGTGAGCAGCCGGCCGTACACACGGTCGCGCGACCCGAGGCCGGGGCGCGTCTGCAGGCGGTGCTGGACCTGGTCGAGGCCCACCGGGACAAGTGGTTGCTGCCGTCGGGCGCACGGATCGTCGTCAGCTACGAAGCCGGCCAGGACGCGTTCTGGATCTGTCGCGCGCTGCAGGCTCGCCACATCGAGTGCTACGTCGTCGATGCGGCCAGCATTCCGGTCGAGCGCCACAGGCGTCGCGCGAAGACCGACCGGCTTGATGCGATCAAGCTGGTCATCAACCTGCGCGCATGGCTGCGCGGCGAGCGCGAGCGCATGCACGTGGTTCACGTGCCGTCTGCGCAGGATGAAGCGTCGCGCCACCTGATGCGCGAACGCGGGCAACTGCAGAAGGAAGTGCTGCAGCACCTCGACCGCATGCGCAAGCTGCTGGCCACGCTCGGCTGCTGGGAAGACGTCGCTCACCGCACCTTTGCCGAGCGGCTGGCGCGCGGCGAGGTGCGGTGTCACGACGGCGAGCCCCTGCCGCCGGAACTGCGCGAGCGACTGCTGCGCGAGTGCGAACGGCGCGCGTTCTCCGCCCAGCAGCTCGCCATACTCGAGAAGACACGCCAAGCCAGCGTGCCGGCGCCTGCACGCGCGCGCAGCGCCGCCCTGGCGCACCTGAAAGGCATTGGCGAAGTCGGCGCCTCCCGCCTCGCGCTCGAACTTTACTGGCGCGACTTCCACAACCGGCGCCAGGTGGGGGCGTGTGTCGGGCTGGTGCCGCAGCCGTATGACAGCGGCGAAAGCCAGACCGATCAGGGCATCAGCAAGCAGGGCAACCGGCGCGTACGCGCGCTGCTCGTCGAGATGGCGTGGACGTGGCTGCGCTATCAACCCGGTCGTGTGCTCACCCAATGGTTCCACCGGCGCACCCCGGGGCACGGGACCGAACCGACGCGCCCGGCGTATCGCAATCGTCGCGGTGGCGCGGCGCCTTGCGATCGCCCTGTGGCGCTATCTGAAGAATGGCGTGATACCCGAGGGCGCACAGCTGAAGTCAGCTTCAGTTGGCCAGGCATCATGCGGGGCGCAAAACTGAAGGATGGACAAATAACCCGGTTCGAAGAGAACATGCCCGTTCCCGCCGCGGGTTGCTGATGCAACCGACTTTTTAGATGGGGCACGCTCCTGGAGAAATCGCAGCGAAACGCGCATATGGATGAAGCTGGCCCACGCGCCAGCGGATAGAAGTGAGTAGGACACTGGAGTCTTACGTCTTATGCGCGCGATGACCCGGCTTCGGACCACTCAGGGGGGCGTCGAATCCATTACCGCTACTTGCGAACTGGGAGACTCACGAGACATTGGCCCAGGTCCTTCGGGGTGAAACACCTTGACAACTTCCTGCTCATAGAAGCGGCGGGACGCGCAGGAAGCGGCAAGCCGTGAGATTTTCCCAGCTGATAGACAGCACATACGCTGGACTAACAATAGATGCGCAAGCCGATATGCTGACCCTTTGATGCCGTTTGGAACGGGCTCTCAGGCGCGATTAGCGGGGCTACCCTGAGGCCATCGAACTTTGCGCTCGATCGTCGGATCGTTCTTCAAGAAGTGTTCGGATCCGAACAGCGAAGTCACTGATGGCACTCGCAACAGCGGTTCGATGCGCGGTCCCCGCGCGCCGCAGTGGTCGCAAGACGTTCGAGCCACCACCGCCCCGAACACCATTTCGGTTCGATCGCGAAATGCGACTACTTCGAGCAGACTGTTCGGATCCGAACAGTCGCACGGTCACAACGAAATTGCCGCCGAAAAAAAACCTCGCGAGTGGCGAGGCTTCTTATCCGATCGGTACAGCCTACTCCGGCTGTACCGAGAACATTCTCGCGACGGTCTCTCTGAGCGTGCGCTCCTGTTCCTCGGAAATCACACCGGCCTTGAACTTGAAGGTCAGCCCCGAGACATCTTTGGTGATGCTGCCAGCCTGGACATTTCCAGAGAATATCTTGAGGATGCTGCGGCCCGCCGCGTCGCGCGTCGACACCCCGCGAGTCGCTGCCGCCAGAATCGCGGGTGCGATCTTGGACTCAAGGAGATCACCCGCGACTACCTGTGACCACAACTCGGTTAGCGCCTTCAGGCCCGCATCGCCGGTCTTCTTCAATGCGCTCACAATCTCCTGCGCTTGATTTGATTGCAACAACGTCGGCCTCAGGTCTAAGTCACGCTTAACGAAGTCAGGAAGCTCATCGAAGGCAAGATATCGGTAGAGTTCATTTCTGGAAATGCCCATCGTCTTTGCAAGACGGGTCTTATTCGGAAATTCACTCTCCGCGCGGCGGACCGACAATGCAATCTCGTAATCGGAGAGGTCGTCCCGCGTGACGTTCTCTACGAGCGCGAGGGCGGCCATATCCTGGTCAGTGCAGTCAATAACTACACTCTTAATGGTCTCCCGGTTCAGCAGCTTGTGTGCACGCCAACGCCTCTCACCGGCTACCAGCTGATAGGCGTCATCGCCCACTCGACGCACTAGCACCGATTGCAGTAGTCCGGTCTCTTCAATCGAGCGAGCCAATTCATGCAGCTTCGTCTCATTGAATTCGCGGCGCGGTTGCCATGGGTTCGGCGAAATCCCGTTGACCGGCAAATCGGTCCCTACTCCTTTATCCTCAAGTTCCTGGATCCGGATTTGTGCAGCGGTCAAGGCGCTGGTAAGTCCCGGCATGGTTTGCGGACTGCGAGTACCCTTATCAGCCTGTTTCCTCACCGGCGTCATGTCAGCCGGCGACGCCAGCCCTGCAGTCTTGGCCAACAGTTGCTCGCGAATATTGCTCATGCCTCCTCCTTCCAATTCTTAACGAACATATCGTCAAGCCAACGCGCGTACTGCATCAACGGTTGCTTCACCCGCTGAAGCGACTTAGCGGTCGAATGCGTATTCGTGATATCCAGTGCCGTGGAGAATGAGAGGGCCCCACCGCTCATCACCGAGCTTGCCGGGATTTCGAAGGGGTCCAGCCATTTCCCGTAAGCTGTCTGAGCCCATTGCCGAACCACCGGGGCCGAGGAAGTCTTGCCGTAATCCACCTTGGAAAGAAGGATGGAGATGAACTCATAGACCTTGTCTTCCTCGTACGCGAGGAAGTCGCCAGCCACTTCCGAAAATAGACGCCAGAAAGCCATCGAGCTGATGAAGTCTAGATTCTCCGGGACCATCGGCATAACGAGTGCGTCTGCGGCGAGCAAGGCGTTGAGGTTCATATACGAAAGCGATGGCGAGGTATCCATCAGGATGTAGTCGTATTGCGAACGCAGCGGCTCCAGGCCCTCACGAAGCACCGACCAGAACCGAAACCCCTTCATCGTCTTCTGCCGGGCCGGCAACAGAAACTCAGCGCCATACAGGAAGGTGTGCCCCGGGATTATGTCGACGCCATCCCAATAGGTGCTTTGCACCTTCGAACTCAGCCCGCCTTCGATAGACTGGTCATAGATATAAGGAAGGACGGTGTCCTCACCGCTAATTTCCTTCTCTGCATACAGCCCGCACAATTCCGAAGCGGAAGCCTGCGGGTCGAGGTCGATGATGAGCACTTTGCGCCCGAGCAGCGACAAGGCCTGTCCGAGGCAAACGGTCGTGGTGGTCTTCGCAGAACCTCCCTTCAGCTGAGCCGTCGTCAGCACCCGCCCTCGAAAATTGCTGCCCGGTTCGGCGAGTCGCGTTTGATAGATGTCTGAGGCCATTTTTATCCACGTGCGCACTTCGGCAAGCGTGAATGTCCGGCTGCGACCGCTGCCGTTGAGCGTGCCCGACGGAAGCCCTTGGTCCGCCTTTGTCACCAGATACTGAATCTGCTGCCGCGACAGATTGCACATGTCGGCCAGTTCGCTGATAGTAAATATGGGAGCAGTCTTGCGCGGCCGCGGGGCGAGAATCTGCTCGCGCAGGTTGTCCGCGAATGGAGCGAGCTTTTCGGCGAACTCTGCAACCTCGCGCAGGGTCGTGCGACGACTTTCAATAGGGAGGGCGGTAGCCACTGCATCCATTCTGCACTTCTCCGGGTTTTTGACGATGTAGCGCAGAATACACCATTATGTGTAAACAGGGTTGTATGGAGATCAATTTTTTAGCCGACACATCAAGGTTCTGCGCTAGTTGCTTGATTTGCCGTTGAAATCCGAGGGGCGCCTTGAGATTGCGAACGCCCGCGCGCGACGACGCATTCACGCTTCCCCGAGATTGAGCGGGAAAGTAGCGAACACAAAAACCATCCCCGGGAAGCTTTTTGTGCCCGTCTCTCGTCAGTCTAAATTATTCATTGAAATCAGCTAGTTACCCCGCCTCCAAGGCTCTCTATGGGCCGTCTTTTTCAGGTTATCGAGCCCCTATGTTCGTTTGCTTTTCGTAAACAAAAACCAACAAACTAACAAACAGCGATGGGAAAACCCTTTGTTATCAAAGAAAAAGGCTGGGAATAGAGACGGTTTTTGGGAAAACAGGGGTGGTTTTTGTGACGCAGCGGCCAAAAATTGGGTCTGGTTGGGCAGAAATTGTGAGAAGACTGAGCGGTTTTTGGGCGCCAGCTCGAAGGTATGGGGTGGTTTTTGTGCGAGAAGGAGGGCCCCACATCAGGGGTGGTTTTTGTGTTGACAGCCGCAGCTTGGCTGATAGAGTGCCGGCATCAAGCCGAAAGAACGAATGGAAAAGCCGACGCTTCCCGCCACGCCGCATCAACTCGCCCTGGACATCTACGACGACATGTCCGGGAAAGACGCGCGGATAGACCAGGCAGACAGGGACATCGGATATCTCCGAAACAACATCTTCACCCGTGTCGGCGGACTCGGTATCGCTGCGCGCCGCGTGCTCGACGCGGCATATTTCATCGTCGCTTCGAAGGCGCCGGATGAACTCATCGACGACAAGGTCTACACGTTTTCCGAGGACATCAACTACTTTAAGTGGCTGATGCGCTACGATAGTCGCAACCACAGCCATCTTGTCACCCAGATGCGTGCTGCCGCGAAGGCCCGCGTTGAAATCATGACAGCCCCCTCAATCGAGGAGCTAACCGAGAAGGACTCGTGGGGCACGATAAGTCTGCTCGGCGATTGTTACATCGAACGAAATGTGGTTTGCATCCTCCTCTCAGGGCGGGTGATTCGATATCTCATCAGCCCATACAAGGCTCATTGGCTCAGCCTGCGCGATGCTGCAAAGTTCACGCTATCGCTAGCGCGCGCGGTCTATGACCGCCTCATTCCATGCGAGGGCCATGGTGTAACCGAGTGGTTCGCGTACGAGGACGTCCTCGAATGGCCAGGGAAGGTCGGCGCGTCGCGCAGGGTTTTCAAGGAGTTCCGGAAGCATTTCCTTGAACCTGCCGTGCAGCAGCTCAACGAAGAGTCGGATTTTGAAGTCAGCTGGGAAGCGAACGCCGCGCGCGTGTCCGCGGATAAGATGAAACTGCGCTTCCGGTTCACGAAGAAACAGGGCGCGGAAGCTGCGCGCGCAGGCATTCCGGATGAAATGTACCTCGTGCTTCATAACGACTTCGCGTTCAATGAACTGGACTTTCTGCGCCTTGCAAATAATCGGCACACCTGGACGGATGAACGCCTAGCGCAGGCCATCGAATACACGCAGACTAGGCTGGCGCAGGGCAAGGTCACCATCAGCCCCAAGGGCTATCTATTCAAGTCGCTCGAAGGGAACTACCGCATTGGTGGCGCCGAAAAGAAGATGCTTGCATTTCAGTCGCAACAGTCCCAGCATTCGCAGGAGGAAGCGCGCGCTCGTCAATACTCGGAGTCGCAGCGACGAGAAGCTGAGAAAGCCCAGGCTGAAATTGCGGCCGCCAAAGTCCGTTCGGAGGCCGAGGCCGGCAGGGAGTTCTATGAGGCGGCGGACGCCAATATCCGAAAAGAATTACTGCACACGTTTGTGACGGGTCTGCTGCACCAGCGGCAAATGGCCAGGGTTGGCGTGTCGCGTGAGTCGCTCACTACAGAAAACATCCTCACGACAAACCGCCAGATCGCCGAGACTTTCTGCACACACGTCTGTTCGCGCATGAAGAAGGTAATCGACGGGCGCCCGAAGTAACCGAGGCGCGGCCGATCACCGGTTACGCCTTCAAGTTCTGGAGCTGTTGATGCATCACCCCGTGTCTTGTTCGACCTATTGACTCGCGCGTTGAAATTGTACAATTGGCTCGGCTGTCTTCGGTGAGCGGGGACTGTGACGCTGTTGAATTGACCTGTTGGCTACGGAATCCCAAAGAAAATCGACCTCCCAAGCTGTTGCGCGCGCCTGCTTGTGCCACGCCGTTGCCGCATTTTCGCGTCGAACGTCATTCGGACATGAATCGTTCCGCAAAGGCGTTGTTGCCCGATTTGCTGAAGCGTTCTTTAAACGGGTGCAAGAGCCATTACGAAACCTTCGGAAAAGCTGGCATGCCATCGAAGGTTCTGGGTAAGCCGGCCGCATTGGACGAAGCCTCGGCAATGAAGTCGCATCCGATACTCGGTGCACAACTGCATCATGGATTACCAATCTGCTTTAGGACTCCAAACTTTTTTCAATCTTTGCGGACGTTGTGCACAGCCATCACGAACGTTGCGATGGAACCGGCTATTTCAGACCGGCTGGACGGAGAGGCAATTCCCGCACCTACAAGAGTTCACGTTCTAAAACGAAGTCGTGGAGGCAACTATCAACGGAGGGAGCTCCCAGCTCGAGCCTCAAATGGTTCTCTTGTTTCTCTCCATAGTCGGACCCCAACGCGGATGACAGAACGAGACCGCGTCGGCGATCGTCCCGCGGATAACAAGGGGGGGCGCACGGCAATGCCCTCAACTTAAGCCCGATTGCATCACGCGAGTTTGTAGGCGAGGTGGAAATGGGGTTTGGCCTTTGGGGGTGGCCTGGGATAGGAGCGTGAGGGCTGTATGCGGCATCGGGTGCGGTGGATCACTGCAAGAACCGCGGGCAGCCTCTCCAGGCAGCGCGCGATACGCGGAAGGCAGCCACTGAGGATCGGCTTGAGTGCGCCCAGCGCGTAGAGCCGGTTAGGACGACTGTCCAATGCCTCCTCGCGCGGCACATCAAGATCGCTGAGCAAGGTGCACAGGTTGTCAGCAAGGATTTTTGCGCCGAAGTCCTGCTGCAGGGCCAGATAGTCCAGACCCGTGACGGCCTCCAGTCGCAGCCGGCACTTCAGGCGTTTGAACGCTTCCTCCACGCGCCAGCGCTGATGATAGAGCATACCGAATGCCGCAGCGCGGTAGCGCCGCGCATCAAGCAGGGAAGTCATCAGCACACGCACGCGGCCGCTGGGGGTGACGTCGCGAATCAGGCGCACCGTGCTGGGCGAGCGCGCCAGTTCATAGTCGCAGGCATCCTGCTCGCTGGGCGCCGCCAGCGTCACTACGCGCTCGGCTTCGCCGCTGCGCGCAAACGCGGTGACGCATTTCCAGTTACAGGCATCGACGCGCACGCAGAACGCAATGTCACGCTGCACGAGCGCAGCCACCATCGTGTTGCCGATGTAGCCGCGATCGAGAGATCGAGCAGCAGCAGATCGCTACTCGGCTGCAGTGTGTCCAGCGCCTCGAACAGCATCTGCCGCTCAGCGCCGTCGGCGGGATGAAGCGCGGCGTGCAGGGTCAGTTCGGCCCCCGGCAGGAACAGCGCAAACGCGTAGTGATCGGCGCACAGTTCATGGCCGCGACGCGTGCCCACGCGCAGACGGCTGCCATCGGCGGCAGCCAGGCGCAGGCCGTGCCAGCGCATCGAATCGAGATGGCGTTGGGCAAGTGCAATCAGGCGGGCACGGGCCAGTTCGAACAGATCGGCCGAGAGTCCCCGACGCGCCTTACTGAGTCGGACCTGAATAATTCGTTTTGAGCGGCGCGGCCATCATGCCGTGAAGACGACAGTGGGCGAGCGGTTGCGCAAAGCGATCAGAATGAGGGCGTAAAAAAGCCGCAGCTTTCTGAGGATCATGCGCAGGTTGTGGCCGGCGCCGCACAGCACCGCGTGCATCGCATCGCCGAGTGCGCCTTTGAGCCAGTTCCGATCGAGTTTGCCGTCGGCCTTCATGTGACCGATGGCGGGCTCGATCGCGCTTCGTCGTCGGATCATCGCGCGCAGGTTCCGCGTAATTCCACGTCGCAATCCCGGGTGATAGATCTTCACGCCATCGACGGCGACACCCTTGTAGCCTCGATCAACAACGGCCACTTCCGGCTTCACGTCGCTTAGGATTGCCGCCTGCTCCAGTGCCTCGGCCAGCGTATGGCCGTCATACGGATTGCCCGGCATCGAGCGCGCTCCGATCACGAGCCCTTCCTTGTGGGTCGTCGTGATCGACACCTTGACGCCGAATTCGTACGGCGTGCGCGCTTTGCCCTTGGCCAGGCACTCAACTTCCGGCGCATGCAAGGCGTACAGCTTGTTCTTGTCCTTCTGCTTTTGCGACAGGATCCGCCTGGTGCGACCGACCAACTCTGTTAGCGCGCCGCGTCCGGCGTCACTAACTGAATCGAGCTGACGCTCCACATCACGCATCACCCGCCCAACGCGCGAGCGCAACGTGCGCAGCGCCTTCTTCATGCGCTTGTACTGCTTCGCATGCGCGTAGCGGCCAATCTGACGCGCCAGGTGCGGCGCCCCGCGATTGTAGTTCTGCCGCAGCTTCAATCCATGCCGTGCCGCAGCCTTCACCAGATGTTCGCGACACCGCTCGAGC
>NZ_BBJJ01000106.1 GCF_000739815.1 Paraburkholderia mimosarum LMG 23256 = NBRC 106338 | reverse complement strand
TTCTTTGAAAAGGCGATCGCTCGTAATGGTACGCCAGAGACCGTGGCCATCGAAACTTGGGTTGCTGCCTCCGCCATCGCACAAACGCAGTAACCGTGTGGCTCGGGGATAATCGGCACGACCGTGTTTTTCCCGCCAGTGCGCCACGCTGTCGCAGGCAAACTGCGTCGTGTCACGGCTCACGCCGATGTTCACATGTGCCTTGTTCAGGCCGATGTCGTACAGCCCATGCGGAATGACGCTGCCTTCGCTGTAGCTCGGAAGATCGTGGTCGAGGACTTCAAGCTGTTCTCGCGTGTAGAGCTTGCCGTCGCGATAGAAGTTGCCCAGCAGCTCCTTTTTCTTCGTATCGATGCTGATGACAGGCTGGCCGTCTTCGAGATATTCCGCCTTAAGTTGCGTAATACGCTGAAATTGCGCGTCGCGTTGCGCGTGGGATTTGAACGACTTCTTTTTCTGTGATTGCCGCCGCGAAAAACCGTGGCGTTTTAGCAGCTGCCGGACGGTTCGCACGCTCACCCGTCCGTCCACCTGCTGCGTCATCGCCTGTGCGATTTCGCGTGGCTTCAGATCTGTCCAGATGACGCCGTGTTGTGGATTACCCGCCGTATGCTCTCGCACCACGTCCAGAAATACCGCGTTCCACTCCGGATGGTCCGTTAACACGCCCCTTTTTTTCGGATCCGCTCTCCAGCCGGATCCAGTTCTTCTTCCAGGTCCTTCAACCCTTGCCTGATTATTTTCGGGTCAATTTCAAACAGTTTCGCAATATATTCGAAACCGCCATGCCCCAGCTTGTCCGCCTCTACCGCCGCATACCGACGTCGGTCCTTCTCCGACAACCGCATGTACAGCCGCTTCATCCGCGTTTCAACCTCAGCCCGGTAGCCAGCCTGCATTGTCTGTCCTCCAGAAGACCGCATCTTACCAGCGTCGCTTTGCGCCCGCCAGGTCCACTTCCGGAAGTTATTTCTCACCCGTTCCTAAGCGGACAGACCCAGAACATCGGGCCGGCAGGAACGGGAACGTGGTAAGTCCCACTGCCAACCTCGTGCAACCTATGCGAGACGGCAGGCAATCCGCAAGGAGATCTGTTAGTGGAGTGGGTGAGAGAACGCGGAGAAAGCGAATGCCGCTCTGTAATGGCGCGGATAGGGGTTCGAACTTTGCCCTGACCCGAAAGGGTGCAGACTTCCGTGTGGTGCAGTTGTCGCAAGTCCATGTTTGAGATTCATCGAAGGGAAGCTTGTGAGAGACCATGATGACCACGTTCAGCGCCCTTCGTCTCAGCCATAAGACGAATTCACGACGTGATGCTTGCGAAGGCCTTGGTAGTTGGCAAGGCCGGCGTCAGTACGACGCTTAACGCTGTGCGCGAGCGGAGTGCGGTGAAAGTCGCACGCTCCGTTCTTCGGGGGCCTCGTTTCCGAGAGGAAACGAGGCTACCCTCTCGAACAGGACCATCGGGCTATCAAACGCCGGACCCGGCCGATGCTGGGATTCAAGAACTTCCACCCTGCGAGGGTCATTCTCGGCGGCATCGAGGTAATGCACATGATCAGGAAAGGACAGATGAAATGTGCGGGCAAAGACCTGTCGTCTGCTTCCCAGCAGTTTTACTCCCTTTTATCATAAGCAATACTTACCCTATCGACATTTCTCGTCCCGACACCCGTACTGCAACAGAACCTTCTTTCTACCCGACCCGCGGTCGCCGCGCAAGCGGCCCTCTTGAACAAAGCCATTCGGCCGTTGGATTGCGTTGCAATATCTCCGGAATTGTCCTATGTGAGACAATTTTTGGACACTTACGACAGCCGGTTCGGTCGATGGGTTGTGTCTATATGACGATCCGTCGGGCGTGCAAATTGCATTAGTCAATCGCGGACATCCAACTCACACGGATCTGAGGATATGAGCATCTACAAGAGAGTTCGGTTGATCGGGAGATCTTGCGGATCGCCGTTCCGTGAATATGGTACTTACGGCGCGGTGCTGGAGAAGAGCGGCGTATGCGTCGGCGCGGGAGCGATCCACGCCGTTAGGGGGTTGCGGGCGGACCACTGACCGTGACGCTGGGCGTGCTGGTTGCATTGCACTGTTGACCGGCTGCCGCAGGAACGAAGAGACGCCCGTGGCGAAAGTACGTCCGGTGCGCGTGATCACGATAGAGAAGCAGGAGCGGGAAGCGCCATCGCACTCACCGTGCGGCTGCAGGCACAGGACGAGATCAACCAGTCGCTCGGTATCCCGATCACCCACAACATAGATGTCGGAGATCGCGTGAGGCCCGGCTAGATGCTCGAGCGGATGGAATGAGAAAGGCAGCCTGCAGCCCGTTCGCGCGCAAATAGCCGCCGCCCACGCACAGGCGCTGGAAGCGCGCACGATGTTCACGCGAATGCGCGATCTGCTCGCCGAGCACGCCGTCTCGCACGCGTAATCTTTAACAGCAGTAATGGCAAGAATCAACCAGTCGCATATTGATTCGGCGCATTCGCTGGTGAGCATCGCGCAGAACCGCCTGAGGTATACCGATCTGTTTCGCGATATCGAGGCCGTGGTCACGGCGCGCGGCGCCGAACCGGGCGATGTGGGCGCCACCCGATGGCATTATCGTTCAGGTCGCGCCGAAGGCACGGTGAATGCGGTATTCGACATGCCTGCCGCGATCAAGAAGCTTTCGCGGCTGAAGTTTGCTCTTCACGAGTTCGCGCTCGCCGGCCTGCAGGCCTCACGCTTTAAACAGGTACTCGGCGTGTATCGGGCCATGGGGGCGGGTGGGTGGTATCGCCGATTCGCGTACGCCGGTGGCACCGAGTGCCGAGCAAAAGGCCAATTCTGAGCAGGGCAGGTGAAGTTGGTCATTTCTTGCCGGAGTGAACATGATTTCGGGTCAACGAAATTCATTCAGAAGCAACTCATTGCACGCCGGGCTCCGGAAATGGGCATGGTTAATTGGTAGAAGGCGCAACGCCGGTTGCCAACCGGCGACTCAACGATCAACGAAGGATGGATCACATCAGATCGCTGATCTGACAAATCCGGCCCTCAAAGCGGGGAAGAGCTTTGTCATCCAGTACCTCAACTGGGTTATGTCCCGCAGATGGCGAAACGCATCGCAAAGCATGTGAAACGATGGTGCGGGGTGCGTCAATCTCGATGCGAAAAGGCATCGATTGCGGCGTCTCCACCGCAGGGTATCCGAACGATACCATTGCCTCTTTGGAGGAGCGGCAGGTGAAACTTTGATCTACTTCATCCTAACTGGACTTCAGCCACTCGAACGCGATCGCCGACTGTTACCGAGTAGCGGTGATGTCGTAGCGGACGAGACTGAGATTTCGATGAAACCGGCTTACAGGGCCGCAGACGCGGCATTACGCATTTGCTCAAGGGGCATGACGGGCTTCGGGCCTCTGGAATTTTCGGGATTTTCCATGCGCGTGAGCAATGGGGGCAAGTCCGGTAAATTCCCGGCGCAGCCATTGGGCGACCAGGCCCGCCGTGACGGGCTGACCGATTCTCCACGGCGCGATCTCGCGCATCGGGAAGTCTTCGGCAATCGCCAGGCTGAGCAATTGCGTGAGTGTCCAGGCACAGGAACGGATCTGCATACAGAGTTCGAGTACGGTGCGCGTCTGCTGCCAGAGATTGTTGAATCCCCACCAACGCTTGAGATTGTGAAACAGCGGTTCTATGCTCCAGCGGCGCGCGTAAAGCTGAACGATGGTTTGTGCATCCAGATCCACTTCGGAAGCCAGGATCAGGCGTCGCTTTGTCCATTCCTGCCGCTTGTCGTTGTAGAACTGGCACCAGACGGCGCGCACGGTTGTGCCCTTGTGGAAGCGAGCCACGGCGACGATCGAACGCAGGCGCACGCGCTGTTCCTTGCCATAGAGTCTCATCGTCAATTCGGTTACGGGCAGCGCTTCGATGGCGTCGGCGCTCAGACGCTTGACATAGATGCACGGCCGTCCACGCCGGGGCGCATCCGATCGTACGGGCGGCTGAAACAGCGCGGTATCGACACGCGCCTGGCCGATGACGTGCATGTTCCGACGCAGCAATGGCAGGACCAGCCGCGCGCGCATGAACCAGGAGTCGAACAGCACGCGTATGGGCCGGTCGGTCACACCCGAGACCGCACGCACAAGTGCCAGCGCAATCCTGAGCTTGTTGGTGTTGCCGGTCTTTGGAACCAGTCGCGAGAGAATCGGCAACACCATGCCCACGCCTGCGTTGCCCAGCACGCTCACACCCAGAGTCACGACGCACTGCGCCCAGATGTGTTTCGGCCGGTTGGTCTTGCCGCTGTGCTCGCGTCGCCAGGCCACGCCCGGCGCCTTCTTCGAGCAGCGCATAATCAGCGTATCGTCCAGGACCATAGTAAGCATGCCGCTGGGCAATACCGCGAGTACCAGTCTCAGCAGCGCTCGCGCGAGTGGCACGGTACGCCAAGTGCCACGCTCCAGGAGCTTGAAATAGGCGGTCCAGTGCCGCGTACCCCTAATGGCGGAGATCGCGCGGCTCACCCACCCTTCGGGCGAAATCATGCACCCGCACAGCAGCTCGAGGAAGCTGGTCTGCGAGCGAAGCGGCACGGCGGTAAGCAGAACGTTGATCCATTCGCTGAGGTAAAACTCAGTGCGTTTCGACAAGGACATGAGCAATCACAAGAGAATCGAAAACGATTCTCATTGGCCGCCGCGCTGCTTGCGCTAAAACCTCGCGCAAGCAGCGCGGCGGCCTCACGCTTGCCTTTCCATGTCAAGTTTTTTCGAATTCCGAATCATTTTTCAGCGCCCCTCATCGAGGTGCTGAATGTCTAAACTCGAGTCATCCTAAAAAAGACTTCAAAATTGTGACACAAACATTTTGATAAACCAAATGGCTAGGCGAAGCTATAGGAAAATTGAATGACTTTTGAAGAGCTGACGGACGACGAATGGGCGCAATTGTCGTCGCTTTTGTCAAGCGCTCCCGGCAGCGTCGTATTTAGACGCGGACGTCCCTGCGTCCCACCCCGCATAATCGCTAATGCCGTTCTGTGGCTCCTGTCAACGTGTCAGCCTTGGTCAAAGCTTCCCGGTTGCTATCCTTCCCAGCCTACTTGTCGGCGGCATTTCAATGAGTGGCTGAGCAACGGCACATTGGCCGAGATGACTCGTCGGCTGACACTCTGCGGCCGCAGTTTTCCCAATTTGCCTGAGCTGTTACCCACCCCAGAAGCGTCGCAGTCGAACAAAATCCACTCCGCATTTGAAACCGCTGAGCCCCGCATTATCTGGAGCAGCCCTGAAACATGGCAAACTTGCCAGCAAAAGAAAAATAGTGCCCTCTTGCTCTCATTGGGACCCTTGGCGCGCATTGCACTCCAGCTTGGCTCGGCGGCCGACTCGGAGGTGTGTGATGTCACTGCTGCGCAAAGCAAAACTACTGCGGCATCCCAACCGACTCTCCTCATGGAAAAATACAACTCTCATCGTCGACCGAACTGCACGCTGAGTCGCGAAAGCGTAGATTCTGGACAGCCAGTTGCCGGTGAGGCGTCGTCCAGGAACTTCGACACACTTCACGATTCCACACTCAATAGCTGGCGACCGACGCCTTGGCGCCCGAGCCATATGAGGCAGCACGGCATGCACGTAGACGGTCCCCATGGCTACGCCATCTACGTGGCCGCGGAACCGGTGCGCGACAGCAAATATCGCGCGAGTTTTGAGGTCACCAGAAACAGCGAGCGCATCGAGCGCTCCGGCCTAATTGGACCGCATTTCGCCGACGTTGACACCACTCACCAATTCGCGCTCGAACGTGCACACGATTGGATACGTCAACATCACAGATCATGAACCTCCGGCGGGGCGAAAAACCGGATGCATGCTCACGTGCGTCGACGCGTTGGGGGGGCTATGTGGTTCATCAAGCGTTAGGGGCTGATTTGGGTTCGTAAAAGGTGCGGACCTTGCGTGCGTAGTAAGCCAGTGAGATGGGGTCTCTCAGGGCCGCGAAGGCCGATAGAAACAAGGCGAGTTTGAGCACCTTGTTGCCGCGCCTGGACGGATGCTCGCCACGGATGGATGGGTTTTGTGGCAATAACGCGGTCAAGTAAAATTCGCCGACGACAATGCATGACAAGCATGATGACAAAGATGAAGACGCCATGAGCTGCGCTCGCCCTTGCATCAGGACGTCTGAGATCGCAAGGACGTCGGTGAATTACCGATTACGTGCTTGACGAGGTGCCAAATTTCATCCAACGGAAGGACTCTCGCCTCAAGTTTCGCTTTGGTGATTTTCGATTTCAACGATGCCTCGCAACGCGAGCCGATGTGATCATCCTGCTCGACCGTTATACGAGCACGAAGAGACAGTCGCCAACAACAAACCAACGTCCGGGAATGGCCGGCTAGCGCCCGACGACCAAGCGTGGCGATCGCTGCGGGCGCGGCCTTTCATGCAAATGGCATAAAGCGACCCAGAGCGGGCATTGGCCGCCCAAGCCGCGAGGGGCCGCCTCGGAACGGAGACGAGACCTCTGAGTGGCGCGGTGTGTCATGTAACATTAGGAGGTTACACATCGTCTACACATCACATGTTCCGACTGTTCCAATTGCGGCGCTTCGTCGCAGTCGCCAATGAGTCTATTCGGCGAGCATTGCGAAGATGACTGACGCCGCGCGATCTCTAGCGTCGTGCTTACCGTAATCCACGATTCGAGGGCTTTATGGAAGTAAACATGACGGCGTCCAAGCGACGAGCGGGCTCTGCAGTTGAGGTTCTTTTGGTATTTCTGAAGCTCGGGTTGACGTCCTTTGGTGGCCCGGTCGCTCACATCGGCTACTTCCGCCGTGAATTTGTCGAGCGACGTCGCTGGCTCAATGACGAGATGTTCACCGACCTGGTCGGCCTTTGCCAGTTTCTGCCGGGCCCGGCCAGCAGCCAGACAGGCTTTTCCCTCGGATTGCTGCGCGCAGGCTGGCTCGGCGGGGTCGCAGCATGGTGCGGCTTCACGCTGCCGTCTATCGCGCTTTTAATCGGCTTCGCGATCCTCGCGCCATCGCTTGGCGGCCCGGTCGGCAGCGGCGTGATTCATGGGCTGAAGCTCGTCGCTGTTGCGGTCGTTTCGCAAGCCGTGTGGGATATGGCGCGCCACTTGTGTCCTGATCATCGCCGGGCGGGTATCGCGCTCGCTGCCATTGCGATTCTTGCCGTCCTGGCCACCGTCTATGCGCAACTAGTCGTGATCGTGATGGGGGCACTGCTCGGCATTGCGTTGTGTCGAACGCCCACGCCGGGAAGCCTCGCGGCGACACATGAACACACACAGCAGTTTCGTGTGTCGCGCGTGGCAGGTGCGATCGCGCTCGGCTTGTTCTGTATCCTCCTTTTCGGACTTCCTGCATTGATGGCGTTCGATTCCGCGCACGCGATCCGGGTGTTCGATGGGTTTTACCGTTCCGGCGCGCTCGTCTTCGGTGGTGGTCACGTCGTCCTTCCGCTTCTTCAGCAGGAAACCGTGGCAACGGGTTGGGTGTCGTCAAACGACTTTCTTGCGGGATATGGTGCCGCACAGGCGGTTCCTGGTCCGCTCTTTACCTTCGCCGCCTTCCTTGGCTGGATCATGACTGGGACACAGAGCCACGCTTGGGGAGCGTTGCTCGCGACCGCCGGCATCTTTCTGCCCGGTCTCTTGCTTGTGCTTGCGGCACTGCCGTACTGGCAAGCGCTACGAGCGCGCCCGTCGATGACCGCCATGCTGTCCGGAGTCAATGCAGCCGTCGTCGGACTGCTGGCCACCGCCCTGTACTCGCCGGTGTGGACCAGCGCCGTGCACACCGAGTCTGACTTCGCAATCGCTATCATCGGTTTTTTCCTGTTGACGCGCTGGAAAATTGCGCCACTGGTCGTGGTGGTTCTCTGCGCATTAGCCGGGATCGCAGAAGCCGTTCTGCATTGAGGTTTTACCGCCGGCGAACGGGATAGAGCCGTCGCCGGCGGATCTGCCTCTCCATTTGGAGACCCACGTGCCAGAAACTGTCTTATATCTTCACTGACGAGTCCGCTGTCCGAAAGCTCGAGGAGCGGTTCATCTCGTTCGCCATAAAGGTCGGTTGTTTGATCAGAGCCGCCGCTCGAATGATCTGCCAAAGCCAATTCTGAAGGGCGGCAATTGGCCGGGTGCCGACTGATGCAATTTGCATAGGCAGCTTTAAGCCCGCCAAGCTGCGATCGGCAGCATGCGACCCACAGCCGACGTTCGGACTCGCCACACTGCGACGACCACTTCCAACGGCGAAGCGGTTGTTCCTCTTGACAGTTGCGGCTGAACTCGCCGAGCCACAGCCGCAACCTTATGGCAAATCGCAGTTCACGCTAACAGAAATGACTACTCTCGTCGGATAGATCACCGGACTCTTTCTACCCGACCCACGGCCGCCGCGCAAGCGGCCCTCTTGAACAAAGCCACCTAACGCATACCGCACGCGCATTGCCGCGTGCACGAACGCTCTTGCCGAGAGCGAAACACTTCGTCGGGGGGCCTGTTCTCAGCATTGACGCATATCAACGTCGAAGGCGAAACATATGCGTATCTTTGCGAATGTGGGTGCGCGAGCAGGCGGCAGGCTTTCTAAGCATGGCGCACCATGGTTAGGAGCGGAAAGCAGTCGACCTAGCACGGTGGCCCTGGAAACGCCTGAGAGGTTACGTACGATGGCACACGAACGGTTACCCGAAGCGAATGCGACGATGAAGAATGTCATCAATGCCGACACGTTGGTGTGGCGCGAGGATATCCTGAGGAAGGCCTTCGAATACGCCGAAAGCGGTGCTTTTACCGACTGGCAAGCAATTGAGGTGGCGCTCCGCTCGCTTTTTCCTGCTAGTCGCGTGGACGATATCCTCGCGAGCCCGTTCTGTCGTTCGGACCTGAATCGGCGATGCGGTAAGGCCCACCGTCACAGTCCGCCCGACTAATAGGGGCGCATGCAAGACGGCGCGCAATAAGGAATCGAATACCGATCGGCAGACTTTGCGCGAATCCCTTTGCGACGGCATGGGCTCTCTTAATGAAAGCCCGCACGAGAGTCTAGAGCGTTCGAGACTAGAAATAGGTTGGAGATGTCCGCCTACTTGCTGAACTGCAGCAAGCTAAGGAAGGTATGAAAGTCCCAGTGTCGATGCGCGAGTTGTGTTTCGTGGTAGGAACGTTGCGGCTCAGGAGAGCCTCAATGAAGCAACTTCGTCGTGATCCGGATCCGTCGGCGAAGCTTACGCGCAAGCGGCAATTTCCCGACGAAATCCAGCGCATTGTGCAATGGTCGAGGCTGATTGTGCTGAGCGAGCCGAACTGTTCCGCCGGCAATACCGGACGACCACCGTTCCCGATCGCGACGATGCTACAAAAAACACTTCATGCGAGAGTTATACGGACGCCTCCCCCGTTTGCAACGGACCAGCATCGATGCCGTCAAACATGATCAGGTGGTAATCCGCCGCCTTCCCATATCTCTTGCTCAACGTTCGAGCTGTGAGGCAGATCGAGGGCCGGATGTGAAATCAAAAATAGGAGAAGCTAATGAAGCTGATGAGAGTGATGTTGGCCGGCGCGATTTTGACGTGTGCGTTGACGGCCTGGGCACAGAACCAGTCGGAAGCGTCGCCAACCTTGCCTGCGGCACAAGTCGGAAGTAATGACGTGATCGTCAGGATGCGCCAGAGCGAGGCGGCCGCGAATCAAGCCTACAGAAGGAAAGTGGCGGCAGCAAAGAAGGTTTATGACGGCAAGAAAGCGCAAGCCAGGAAGGAGCGGGATGCGGCGATCGCTGCAGCGCGAGCCGAAGCGAGAACGAATTAGCGTGTTAGATCGGTAGTTTCGCGATAAGGATGAAGAGTCTAGAAAAAATTCTAATCGATAGGAATGAACCGCCCCGGGATTGCCCTCAGGATTACCCACAAATTATTCGTAATTCTGCGATGGGATGGCTTGTAAACGAAGACAGCGGATATTAACTTTGGAGCCGTTCATGATCTGTGATGCCGGGCGTTGTCGCACACGCCACCTCGGTACTTGGGAAAAACCCAGGCTACCGAAATCCAAGCAGTTTTACAGGACCACTTATCGATGCGTTACAGCGCGAGGACGAACTGGTGCTGGCGCAAACCGATGCCGCGCTGGCAACGGTGAAGCTGTATCTCGCGCTGGGCGGTGGCTGGGCGGAAGGCGACGACGCAACTGCCGCCCCGATGGCCGACGCCAATGCGTTTGATTGATGCGCGCACGTGAGGTCTGCAGGTGGGACGTGCAGGAGCGACAGATCCCGGTGAGGTATATCCCCGACGAAACCGATCGATAGATATCAAAAAATCTTCTAGATATGAAAATAAATTTCATATCTAGAAAGCTCGTGATTGGTGATATTGTGACATAGATCCACATTCGAAACAGATTTGACTCGTTCCGGTTGACACTTGACGGTCGTCGGCGCCGATGATGGCTCGTTGGCCAGCGCGATTAGAGGGTGTTAGGGACTTTCAGTTGGACCTGGTATCTTGGTGTGATGACAGCAGGCAAGCCATACCCGACTAATGTGACGGACGAAGAATGGAGCTTCGCCGCTCCGTACTTGACCTTGATGAACGAGGACGCACCGCAACGCCGATACGAACTTCGCGAAATGTTCAACGCGCTGCGCTGGATGGCGCGAGCCGGTGCCTCGTGGCGTATGCTGCCGACCAACTTCCCGCCGTGGGAACTGGTCTATCAGCAAACACAACGATGGCTGAACGCAGGTTGTTTCGAGGCGATGGCCAGCGATTTGCGTTCTGTGCTGCGTGTCGCCTAGGAGCGCCGGGGGCAACCCAGCGCGGTTATCCTGGATGGACGCACGTTGCAGTCCACGTGCGAAAGCGGCCCGCGTGCGGGCTACGATGGCTATAAGCGCAAGCGTGGAAGCAAGGTACACATGGCGGTCGATACGCTGGGCAATCTGCTGGCTGTGCACATTACGCCGGCCAACGAGCAGGAGCGAGCGCAGGTTGCCGAGCTTGCTCGTCAGGTTCAGCAGGTAACAGGCCAGGCAGTGAAGGTCGCATTCGCTGACCAAGGCTATACAGGTGAGGATGCGGCTCAGGCCGCGCGTGATGAAGGCATTGAACTGCAGGTCATCAAGTTGCCGGAGGCGAAAAAAGGCTTTGTCCTCCTGCCGCGTCGCTGGGTGGTCGAGCGCAGCTTTGGCTGGTTGAATCGCTTTCGGCGGCTCGCACGAGACTACGAGCGACTTCCGCAGACGCTTGCAGGGCTTCATTTCGTCGTCTTCGAATTGTTGATGCTCGTTCATGCTGCGCGCCGATTGTTCAAAGTTCCTACCCGCTGATGAAAAGGCGCATGCCAGAAGGCGCACAGAAACTGAATGTGGTGCTTCGACTGGTGGCTCAATGCGGCGGTTTCCTTGCCCGAAAAAGCGATGGCGAACCGGGCGCCAAGACGATCTGGCAAGGTCCGGAACGCGTCATGACAGCAGCCGAAACACTACGCGGACTTCGCCACGAAGCTGCGTAGTCCGAGATGTGTATAACGAGATGCGCTTAGGGGTGCTGAATGTCTAAAGTAGAGTACATTGGAGGCAGGCATGGCCATTCTGGAGGGCGCGGCGAATCTGCGGGCCGCTGACCATGGAACACCCATCGATGCAAACGCGGCTGCCGACGGCAGCGCGCAGTACGGCACGATATCGGCCCGTCTCGACCGGCTTCCGGCCACGCGCGCGGTATGGAAGCTGATCTTGCTGCTCAGTCTCGGATTTTTCTTCGAACTGTACGATCTGCTCTTCACCGGTTATGTCGCACCGGGTCTGGTCAAAAGCGGCATTCTCACCTCGACCACGCCCGGCCTCTTCGGCACTTCGGGCGTGGCAAGCTTCATTGCCGCACTCTTTTGCGGGCTCTTCATCGGCACGGCCGCATGCGGCTTCCTTGCGGACCGCTTCGGGCGGCGAGCCATCTTCACATGGTCGCTGCTGTGGTACGTCGCGGCGAACACGGTCATGGCCTTCCGGGACACGGCGAGCGGCCTGAACCTCTGGCGTTTCGTCTCGGGACTCGGCATTGGCGTCGAACTCGTGACCATCGGCACGTACCTCTCGGAGCTTGCGCCCAAACACTTGCGCGGCAGGGCGTTCGCCGTGTGCCAGGCAATCGGCTTTTCGGCGGTGCCGGTCGTTGCGTTTCTTTCGTGGCTCTTGGTGCCGCGTGTGCCGTTTGGGCTCGATGGATGGCGCTGGGTCGTGCTGCTGGGCGGCATCAGCGCGCTCTTTGTCTGGTACTTCCGGCGCAATCTGCCCGAGAGTCCGCGTTGGCTCGCGAGTAAAGGCCGCACCGAAGAAGCCGCAGCGTTATTGGCGGACCTCGAAGCAAAGGTGGCGCGGCAATACGGTGCGCCGCTGCCTGCAGTCGGCCCAACCGACCCGGTGCCGCGAAAAGCCGGTTTCGCGGACATGTGGAAGCCGCCGTACGGCAAACGCACCGTTATGCTCATCGTCTTCCATATCTTCCAGACGGTGGGCTTTTACGGCTTCGCGAACTGGGTGCCCACGCTGCTCGTGAAGCAGGGCATTACGGTCACGTCGAGCCTCATGTACACCACGGTGATCGGGCTCGCCGCGCCACTGGGTCCGCTGCTCGGCTACTGGATTGCCGACCGTTTCGAGCGCAAGCATGTGATCGGCGGCATGGCGGCGATCAATATCGTGAGCGGATTGTTGTTCAGCCAGGCTTCGGCGGCGGTGGCGATCGTGACGCTCGGCGTGCTGCTGACGCTCGCCGGGAACATCATTTCGTTTACCTATCACACGTACCAGCAGGAGCTTTACCCGACGGCCATCCGCGCGCGCGCCGTGGGCTTCGTCTATTCGTGGAGCCGGCTCTCGGCGGTATTCAGTTCCTTCGTCATCGCCTTTACGCTCAAGGCGTTCGGCGTGACTGGCGTGTTCGTTTTCATCGCGGGGGCGATGGCGCTCGTGATGGTGTCCAACGGGTTGATGGGGCCCCGGACGCTCGGCAAGTCGCTGGAGAGCATTTCGCATTGAGCGGCGCCGATGGCAGGCATCGAATAAACCTGGCTCTGTTGAGATTTGAGTGGGTTATGCCGCATGCGGGTTGATCGAAGTGAAGTCGAGCTTGCCGGCGATCAGGAACAGCACGGTCCGCATGGTAGTGAGGTTGGCGTAACCGCGCGCGCGTCGCTTGGCGGCCTGAAACAGGCCGTTGAGAGCCTCCAGGAAGCCGTTGGTCTGACGCGTCTGGGTCCAGGCGACGATGCCGTCGAAGTGCTTGCGGATCATGCGCGCAACCTCCTTCATGGGTTCGACCTTGGAGCGCATCACGTTGATACACCACTGCTCGAGCATCTCGGAGACGACGTTGATCTGGTTGCGATCTAGGATGTCGCGCAATTGCTCGCGATAGAGCCAGGCGCGGGCGGTGCGCTTGGTCGTAACGTTGGCAACGAGCGCGTCCAGATCGGCACGCTGCGCCACGCTCAGCCGGTCGCGGTCCGTGAGCAGTGCCCAGCGCAGGCCCTTGAGTCCGGGTCGGTCTTCTGCTCGAGCCGCCGCGTCTTGTCCAGAGCAAACGATGCCTGAGCGACAACGTGGAATTTGTCGAAGGTGATACGGGCGTTGGGCAGGTGCTCGCTGACACCCTTGATGAAGGCAGGCGACATGTCGATGCTGACCGAGGTGATTTGCCCGGGCGTGGCGTTGTGCGCTTGCAGATGGGCGGCGAAACTGCTCGATGGTGGCGGCGTCCCGGCCTTCAGTAACGAACACGAGCTTGCGTTGTTTGGCGTCGGCCAAGAGCGTCAGATAGTTGTGCACGCGCTTATAGGAGGTCTCGTCGACGGCAGCGCTCGTCACGTCGGACAGATAATCTCGGCCAACGCCAGTTCGGCGTAGCGCTTGCAGATCGCGTGTACGCGATGCCACGACTCGCCGACGGCGCGGGCCACGGCGGCAAAAGGCATCTGCTGGGCGAGTGTGAGCACCATAGCCTCGAACAGCAGCGTGAAGCCGCTGAGCTTGCCGGCCCAACTGGGTTCGACGAGCGCGACGCGGCCATCGGGCAGCCTCACGCGCGGCGTGCGCACTTCGAGATAGCAGTCATGCTGGAAGAAGTTCAGGTGCCGGTAGCGCTTGACGACAGTGTCATGTACGGGATGCGCGCCAGCCACCTCCGGATGGGGAAAGCGGCTTCCAGCAGTGAAGTCGATCTGAATCGTCAGTTGCTTGGCGGCCGCGTCGAAATCGACGCCGCTTACGAACCACGGATCGCTCACACCCAATGCGGCTTCGAACAGTTGGCTATGCATGACTTCTCTTTGTCTTGTTATGCAAAAAAACGGACGATACCACCCACTCGGAATTCAACAGAGGCCCATTCTGTCTCGCGTAGCAGCCGCTCGCGCAGTTCCGCGGGTAGGGCCGCGCCGTCGTGACATGTGATCTCACCGCGTTCGAGCCGGTCACCGAACGCCTTATGATCGACTTCGTCCCAGCAGCCAAAGGTTATTAGCAGTTTTCTCATGCGGTCGCGGTGCTGCAGCACTTCCTTTTGCAGCTGACCTCGATCACGCATGAGATGACGCGAGGCCTCGTCCTGTGGGGACGGTACACGAACCAGGTGCATGCGATCTCGTTCACCATGCAGCCATGCGCGCAAGTTGATCACCAGCTTGATCGCATCAAGCCGGTCAGTCTTCGCGCGCCGCTTGTAACGTTCGACAGGAATGCTCGCCGGAACGGAAGTCAACCGGCTCGCGGTGCAGGTAGACGGGAAGGTCGTCGGCGAAGCGCAGCATCAGCGGTCCCTCAACGCGTCGATCATCGCGGTGAGCAGCGTCGTATCCTGCTGCCCGCATTCAAGCTCAAGACTCACGCCGTTGGGCAACTGCGCAACCAGGCGCGAAGGCGGCGCTGGATGTTGCGAGGCCATCATCGTCTCGCGTCGCATCGGGGGCGGCAGGACATCGGGCATTGGCAGCCTGTGGAGCGGGTGCGCAGGCCCGACGTCCGCGACTTCCCGCACCGGCACGAATGCCGCTGCATGCCGAAGCTGGTTGGAATTTACGCCAGCCTTCAGCGCAAGCCCAGCAACCGAGGCTCCTGGTCTTTGGCAGGCCTCTATGAGCTTGCGCTTGCCTGCCCGGTCGTACCGGTTCTTGCCGTTGGCCGTTTTACCGATTACCCGCAGCGGAAGAAAGTCAAAGTCAGTTTGAGTGTCAGTCATAAGTTGCGTCCGCAATGTTGAGGTTGCCGGACGCAGCTTGACCTTCTTGACCCGGCCGCGCTAGGCGCGGCAGAAACTACCGCTTACGAATAACAGCATCGAACAGGATCATCGGGCGATAAAGCGCCGAAATCGACCGATGC
>NZ_BBJJ01000107.1 GCF_000739815.1 Paraburkholderia mimosarum LMG 23256 = NBRC 106338 | reverse complement strand
GGTTCTGTTGCAGTAAGGGTGTCGGGAGGAGAAATGTCGATATGATAAGTATTGCTTATGACACAAGGGAGTAAAACTGCAGGGAAGCAGACGACGGGTCTTTGCCCGCACATTTCATCTGTCCTTTCCTGATCATGTGCATTACCTCGATGCCGCCGAGAATGACCCTCGCACGGTGGAAGTTCTTGAATCCCAGCATCGGCCGGGTCCGGCGTTTGATAGCCCGATGGTCCTGTTCGACAATGTTGTTCAGGTACTTGATCTAACGGACCTTGATCGGCGTCTCGCGATCGGCATTCACCGCATCCAGTGCGGCCAGATTGGAGCCGCTTTTGTCGATGGTCACGGTCTCTGGCGTACCATTATGGGCGATCGCCTTTTCAAAGAACCGCCGGGCAGCGACCTTGTCCCGCCTGGTCCTGAGCAGGAATTCGACCGTGTCGCCCGCCTTGTCCACTGCCCGGTAAAGATATTTCCACTCGCCTTTGATCTTGATATAGCTCTCGTCCATTCGCCAGCTTTTCCCAACCGGACGCTTGTGCTTGCGCAAGCTCCTTTCGAAGAGCGGCAGCAGCTTGATGACCCAGCGGTACACCGTCGAAATCCAGCGCGATACCAGTGAAGGCGCTTCAGGACCTTGGCCAGGCCCGGCGCGAGTGTGGTTCGCGGTGTCTTCGTCTTCTTCATCGCACAGCTCAAAATTCGCTACCCAATTTTAACGTGGGCCTTACTGCAACAGAACCAGATCAACGGTACCTTCGACGCCGGTTTAGTGCGCCTGTGCCCGCGGTTGGCACGAATCTTGTTACTTGAGACCGCCAAACGCCGACAGGGGGGCGCCCGGAGACGCCACCGTATGCCGGCGTCGCAGGGCCGAAGGCCATCAAGGAACCACACAGTGATCGAAACGTTTTATGAAGTCATGCGACGCCAGGGGATTTCGCGCCGCAGCTTCCTCAAATTCTGCTCGCTGACGGCGACGTCGCTCGGCCTCGGGCCCGCGTTCATGCCGAAGATCGCCCACGCGATGGAGACCAAGCCGCGCACGCCGGTGCTCTGGCTGCACGGGCTCGAATGCACGTGCTGCTCGGAGTCGTTCATCCGTTCTGCGCACCCGCTGGCGAAAGACGTTGTGCTCTCGATGATCTCGCTCGAGTACGACGACCTGTTGATGGCCTCCGCGGGGCACCAGGCCGAGGCAATCCTGGAAGAAGTGATGACGAAGTATCGCGGCAACTACATCCTCGCGGTCGAAGGCAATCCGCCGCTGAACCAGGATGGCATGAGCTGCATCATCGGCGGCAAGCCGTTCGTCGATCAGTTGCGGCGCGTGTCGAAGGACGCGAAGGCCGTGATCTCGTGGGGCTCGTGCGCGTCGTGGGGCTGCGTACAGGCGGCGAAGCCGAACCCGACGCAGGCTGTGCCGATCCACAAGGTCATCACCGACAAGCCGATCATCAAGGTGCCCGGCTGCCCGCCGATCGCCGAGGTGATGACGGGCGTGATCACCTACATGCTCACGTTCGACCGCATGCCGGAGCTGGACCGCCAGGGCCGCCCGAAGATGTTCTACAGCCAGCGCATTCACGACAAGTGCTACCGCCGTCCGCACTTCGACGCGGGCCAGTTCGTCGAGTCGTGGGACGACGAAGCGGCACGGCGCGGCTACTGCCTCTACAAGGTCGGCTGCAAGGGCCCGACGACCTACAACGCCTGCTCGACCGTGCGCTGGAACGGCGGCACGAGCTTTCCCATTCAGGCGGGCCACGGCTGCATCGGTTGCTCCGAGGACGGGTTCTGGGACAAGGGCTCCTTCTACGACCGGCTCACCCAGATCAACCAGTTCGGCGTCGAAGCGAACGCCGACAGGCTCGGCCGCACCGCGGCCGTCGTGGTGGGCGCCGGCGCCGCGGCGCATGCGGCCGCTTCGGCGATCCAGCGCGCCAGGTCGAACCACGACGCGAAGCAAGACCGCGACAGCCGATAGCCGCATCTAGCGGCCCGCGCCGGGGCGCCGCCGACAAGCACAGGAAGCAGCACAGGAAAAAAAAAGCATGACAGCCATTTCCACCCAGGGGTTCCAGCTCGACAACAGCGGGCGGCGCATCGTCGTCGATCCGGTCACTCGCATCGAAGGCCACATGCGCGTCGAGGTCAACGTCGATTCGAACAACGTGATCCGCAACGCCGTCTCCACCGGCACCATGTGGCGCGGACTCGAAGTCATTCTCAAGGGCCGCGACCCGCGCGACGCGTGGGCGTTCGTGGAGCGCATCTGCGGCGTGTGCACGGGATGTCACGCGCTCGCCTCCGTGCGCGCCGTCGAGGACGCGCTCGACATCCGCATTCCGCCGAACGCGCACCTGATCCGCGAAATCATGGCGAAGACCTTGCAGGTGCACGACCACGTGGTGCACTTTTACCACCTGCACGCGCTCGACTGGGTCGATGTGGTCTCGGCGCTGAAGGCCGACCCCACGCTCACGTCCGAATTGCAGCAACGCATCTCGCCCGCGCATCCGATGTCGTCACCGGGCTATTTCCGTGACGTGCAGACGCGCCTGCGCAAGTTCGTCGAAAGCGGCCAGCTCGGTCCGTTCATGAACGGCTACTGGGGCAACCCCGCCTACGTGCTGCCACCAGAAGCGAACCTGATGGCCGTGACGCACTACCTCGAAGCGCTCGACCTGCAAAAGGAGTGGGTGAAGATCCACACGATCTTCGGCGGCAAGAATCCGCACCCGAACTACCTCGTAGGCGGCGTGCCGTGCGCGATCAACATCGACGGCGATCTGGCCGCTGGCGCGCCGATCAACATGGAGCGCCTGAACTTCGTCAAGTCGCTCATCGACGAAGCGATCACCTTCTGCCGCAACGTCTATGTGCCCGATCTGCTTGCGATCGGCACGATCTACAAGGCGCGCGGCTGGCTGCATGGCGGCGGCCTCGCCGCGACCAACGTGATGGACTACGGCGCGTATCCGCTCGTCAACTACAACCCGTCCACCAACCAGATGCCGGGCGGCGCGATCCTCAACGGCGACTGGAACACGATCCTGCCAGTCGATCCGCGCGACCCGGAGCAAGTGCAGGAGTTCGTTGCGCACTCCTGGTATCAATACCCGGACAACGACCGCGGGCTGCATCCGTGGGACGGCATCACCGAGCCGCATTACGAACTCGGGCCCACCACGAAGGGCACGCGCACCGCGATCGAGTCGATCGACGAGAGCGCCAAATACTCGTGGGTCAAGTCGCCGCGCTGGCGCGGGCACGCCATGGAAGTCGGGCCGCTTGCGCGCTACATCCTCGGCTACGCGCATGCGCAGCAGGGCAACACGCATTGCGGGCGCATCAAGGAGCAGATTGAAACCTCACTCGTTGCGGTGAACCAGGCCATGCCGAAGCTGCTTGGCTTGCCGGAAACCTCGCTCGGCCCGAAGCAACTGCTGCCGACCACCATCGGCCGCACGCTCGCCCGCGCACTCGAAGCGGAGTATTGCGCCGAGATGATGGCGGACGACTGGCAAAGCCTCATCGACAACATCCGCAACGGCGACACCTCGACCGCGAACGTCGACAAGTGGGACCCTTCGATGTGGCCCGCCGAAGCGAAGGGTGTGGGCGCGGTCGCCGCGCCGCGCGGCGCGCTCGGCCACTGGATCACGATCAAGGACGGCCGCATCGAGAATTACCAGTGCGTCGTGCCGAGCACATGGAACGGCGGCCCGCGGGACGCGAAAGGGCAGATCGGCGCGTTCGAGGCGAGCCTCATGAACACGCCCATGGCGAACCCCGAGCAGCCTGTCGAGATCCTGCGCTCGCTGCATTCGTTCGATCCTTGCATGGCGTGCTCGACGCACGTGATGAGCGAGGATGGCGACGAAATGACCGCGGTGACTGTGCGCTAACTCCACCAGGCCGCGACGACGCCTGCGCTTGCTGGCGCCGTGGTGGCCAGGAAAGGATGATGACCATGCAATCGTATTCCCGACGCGAAGAGGCGCGCGACACCGTTCCGGACGCCGAGGCGATTTACGTGTACGAAGCGCCGGTGCGTATCTGGCACTGGATCAACGCGGCGTCGATCGTGGTGCTGGCGGTGACCGGCTATCTGATCGGCTCGCCGCTTCCCACGCAGCCCGGCGAGGCGAGCGCGCATTTTCTGATTGGCTATATCCGCTTCGCGCATTTCACCGCCGCCTACCTGTTCGCAATCGGACTCGCGGGCCGCGCGTATTGGGCCATTGTCGGCAACCACCACGCGCGCGAAATGTTCTGGGTGCCGGTGTTCTCGCGCGAGTATTGGCTCGACACGTTCGCGATGCTGCGTTACTACGCGTTCCTCGGGCCCACGCCGCGCCAGTTCAGTGGACACAATCCGTTGTCGCGATTCGCGATGTTCTTCGTGTTTCTGCTGGTCTCGCTCTTCATGAGCGTGACCGGTTTTGCGCTGTACGGAGAAGGCGCGCAGGCGGGTTCGTGGCAGCAGATTGCGTTTGGCTGGGTGCGTCCGCTGCTCGGCCAGTCGCAAGGCGTGCACACCTGGCACCACCTCGGCATGTGGGCGATCCTGATCTTCGTGATCCTGCATGTCTATGCGGCAATCCGCGAGGACATCATGGGCCGGCAGAGTGTGGTCGGCTCGATGATCTCGGGCTACCGCAAGTTCTAGAAGTGAGGCCGCGATGCTGACTTCCCCACAAAGCGGCGCACCCGCCATCGTCGTGCTCGGCATCGGCAACGTGCTGTGGGCCGACGAGGGCTTTGGCGTGCGCTGCATCGAAGCGCTTCAGCAGCGCTTCGAATTCGCGCCTCACGTCAACCTCATGGATGGCGGCACGCAAGGGCTGTATCTGGTCCAGTACGTCCAGGCCGCCGACAGCCTGCTGATTTTCGACGCCGTCGATTACGGTCTTGCACCCGGCACACTGAAGGTCGTTGAGGATGACGAAGTACCGGCGTTCCTTGGCGTTCGCAAGATGAGCCTGCACCAGACCGGCTTCCAGGAGGTGCTGATGCTCGCGCGCCTGACCGGCCGGTATCCGCGCCGCGTGTTGCTGGTCGGCTGCCAGCCCGACGAAGTGGACGATTACGGCGGCAGCCTGCGGCCCGCCGTGAAGGCGGCGCTGGAGCGCGCGCTCGACCTGGGCGTCGAGCGCCTCGCGGCATGGGGCGGCGAGCCCTCGCCGCGGCGCACGCCGCTGCACGCCGACGAGGCGGTCACGCTGCCGCATCTCGCGCTCGCGCGCTACGAAGGCGAGCGGCCCAGCGAGGCCGATGCGTGCCGCACCGGCGACGAGCGCGTGCTGCTGCGCACGCGCCGCGAGGAGCCGCCGTCGTGTGCATAGGCGTGCCGGTGCGGGTGATCGAGGCGCAGGGTTTGCAGGCGTGGTGCGACGGGCGCGGCGAGCGCCGCCGCATCGACACCTCGCTGGTTGGCCCATGCAGCGTCGGTGAATGGCTGCTGGTCTTTCTCGACGCGGCGCGCGAGAAGCTCGACGCGACGCGCGCGGCGGAAATCGACGCGACGCTCTCGCTCGTCGAACGGGCGCTGGCGGGCGACGCCCCCATGGCCCGCGCGAACGCGCATTTTGAATTGCCGTCCGCGCTCGGCGTGGACGACCTGATCCGGCTGACCGGCGGCGCGCAAGCGGCGCGCTGCGGTCACCGGTCCTCCGAGGAATCGACATGACAAATATGAGCGACGCCGCGCATGACGCGGCGCCCGTGGTGCAGCGGCTGATCGACGACGGACACGCCGTGTTCGTGGACGGGCGCACGCTCGACGAATGGCTCGCGGCCGGCGGCGAATGTGTCGTGCTGCTCGCGGGCGACCCGGTGCGCTTTCCCGAATCCCTCGACGTGGCCATAGTGCTGCCCGAACTCGCGCGCCTCGCGGCGGGCCGCTTTGGCCGCACATTGCGCGCGGCCGTGGCGACGCGCGAAAGCGAGGATGCGATCGCGCGCCGCTTCGGCTCGCAGCGCTGGCCCGCGTTGCTGTGGCTGCGCGATGGCGGCTATGTCACGACGCTCGCGGGCATGATGGACTGGGACGATTACGTGGACAACGTTGCCCACGCGCTCGCGCAGCCGACTACGCGCGCGCCTTCGGTCGGCATTCCCGTCAACGCCGCCGGCGCTTCGGCGGGCTGTCACTACTCACTAGCCGTCACCAGGCGTCGACTGAACATCGATCAATTATCTGGATTGCCAACCATGTCCATGATTCCGCTTCCCGTTTCCGTCGTGCCGTTCGGTCCAGGCAGCCAGGACGAGGGCGATGCGGTGCTCGACTATCTGCCGATGCCGCAAGGCATGAGCACCTATGTAGCGCCGTCGCTGCCGGAGCGCGCCGATGCGCGCTCGCTCGACGCCGCGCGCGGCGTGCTGCGCGAGGTATTGCACCTACTCGCGGCATACGAACCCGGCACGCCGCCCGAATTGGTCGATCTGACGACCTGCGACGCGGCGGCGCTGCGCATTCTTAACGATGTGCTGGGCGAGGGGGAGGTCAGTGCGCGCATCGACGATGTGCAGCGGGGTAGCGTTCTGATCCAGGAGACCGTGTTTACCGGGCTATGGCGCGTGGTCGAGCCCGGCGGCGCGAGCGCGGCCGACCGCCTCGAAATCGGCGCAGCTCCGGCGCTTCTCGGGCACCCCGCACAGGGCACGCGGCCGATGGCGCCCTTGCCGGAGCTGCTACCGCTGGGCGTGATGAACGCGCCTCCGATCCTGAGCGAGGTGCGCGATCACGTCGCGCGCTGGCGTGCCGGCGATGCGCCCCACGTCGTCAACCTGACGCTCCTGCCCTTGTCGCCGGGCGACGAGCAACTGATCGACGCCGTGCTGGGCGATGGCGCGGTGCAGGTGCTCTCGCGCGGCTATGGAAATTGCCGCGTGGGCAGCACGGCGATCGCGAACTGCTGGCGCGTGGCGTATTTCAACTCGCAGGACACGCTGATCCTGAACACGATCGAGATCACCGATCTGCCGGAGGTCGTGCGCGCCGCGCCGGAAGACCTCGGGGATTCGCGCGAGCGACTCGCCCAGTTGATCGAGTGGGTGGGCGAGGCGTGACGATGGACGGTCGTACGAAGCAATTCGAGGGTAGCTATCTCGGCGACAGCAGCCGCATCGGGGCGCATACGCGCCTCGAATGCAAGGTCTGCTGGTGGATCTACGATCCGGAACAAGGCGACCCCGTCTGGCAGATTCCGCCGCACGTGCCGTTCGCGGCGCTTCCCGCGCACTGGCGCTGCCCCGTTTGCGACGGCGCGGCGGACCAGTTCATGGTGCAGGGGGACGCGGCTTGACCATACGCGCCATAGTGAAAGATGCGGTGCGAGATACCGTGCGCGGAGATCCGCGGGTGGCGGCGCTGGTCGCGCACTTCGAGACGGTCGCGAACGGTGCGATGCGCGACATGCCGGTTGTGAATCGCGCGTTGCGCGTCGAAGCGATCGGCTTCGCGCCGATGCCCGGCGATGCCGGGGCGCGAGGCGCATGGTTTGGCGTGCTGATCACTCCGTGGTCGATGAATCTCCTCTGGCTGCCCGGCGCGATGCGGGACTCGGTGCAATGTCCGCTCCCGGCCGGCAAAGCGTGCTTGCGCGTAGGCAACGTCGATTTCGAATGGATCGGTGCTCACGCGCAAGACGTGGGGGCGTATGCGTATTGCTCGCTCTTTTCGCCGATGTTCGAATTTGCCGGGCAGGAAAGCGCCGCCGCGACCGCGCGGGCCGTGCTTGCACAGTTACGAGGCGGGGAGGCCGGCGCAAAGGGCGATGGGAAGGCCGTCGCGCCGAGCGCGTCGCGTCGCGCGTTCCTGTTGCGGCCGGGTGCGTTCGGGAGCGCTGCATGAGCGCGGCGACGCAGGCCGCGTTGGCTGCGCTGGCCGGGCAGTACCGGGTGCGCCCCGGCCGGCAGGACAGCATCGTGGGCGGCCGGCCGCCGCTCGCCGCAGCGCTGCTGCGCGGGCAACCGGCGGCAACCGCCGCGTCGCGGCTCTCGGCGCTGTTTGCGCTGTGCGGACTCGCGCACAGGCTCTGCGCGGAACTTGCCGTCTGCGCAGCGGGCGCTTCCGCGGAGCACGAGCGGGAGGATGCCGCCAATGCGGCTCATGCCACGATGCTCACGCGCGAGACGCTCGCCGTGCATCTGCGCTGCATCTGGACCGACTGGCCCCTGCGGCTGGCCGCCGCCGCGCCGCATAGACTGCCCGATGTCGAAGCGGCAGGCTCGCCCGGTTGGGTGGCGCGGCATGTTCTCGGCATGCCCGTGCGCCAATGGCTCGCGCACTGGACGGACGATCCGCGCGATTGCCTGTGCGCCTGGAGCGCGCGAGCCGCGACGTTCCCGGCTCGGTTGCTGGCGGACTGCCGCGCACACGCCGATACGACGCGCGCCACGCCGCGGCCACTCGTGATCGACGAAGCGCGGTTGAGCGAACTGGCCACGGCAATTGCTGGGAGTCCGGCTTTCGCGCAAGCGCCCTTGCAACGCGGCATACCCGTGGAGACCGGCGTGTGGACGCGTAGCGACGATCCGCGCGCGCTGGACTACGATACGCCCTGGCTGCGGCTTGGTGCGCGCGTCGCGGACGTGGCCCGGCTGGTGGCGGCCGACGCCGGGGCAGGCGCGCTGCGCTTTGGCGCGAGCAACTGCGCGCCCGGCGAGGCGCTCGGCTGGTGCGAGATGGCGCGCGGCGTGCTGGTCCATTGGGTGCGGCTCGCGCCGGACGATGCCGCGCGCATCGAGGACTACCGCGTGGTCGCGCCGACCGAGTGGAACTTCCACCGCCAGGGCACGCTCGCGCAAGCCTTGTCGCGGCTCGACCCTGCGCCGGATGATGGCGCCCTGGCCGCGCGCACCGATGTGTGGATGGGCGCGTTCGATCCGTGTATCGCCTATACGGTCGACACGGACGGCGCGTGAGTACAGAGCATGGAAACGAGGCATAGAAACAAGGCGCCGGATAGCGGGCGGGACTCACGATATGCATGAACTAAGCCTGGCCGGCGGCGTGCTGGCATCGGTCGAAGCGGCCGCCGAGCGCGAGCGCTTTGTCAGTGTGAAGATGCTGAGGCTCGAAGTCGGGCGCCTCGCGGGCGTCGAGGTCGAGGCGCTGCGCTTCGCCCTCGATGCGATCGCCCCAGGCACCTGTCTCGCCGGCGCGCGAGTCGAGATCGAGGAACCCACGGGCAGCGCGTGGTGCATGAACTGCAACGTGAGCGTGCCGCTGGCCGCGCGGGGCGACCCCTGCGCGCAGTGCGGCGGCTACTGGCTCCAGCCGAACGGCGGCATGGGGCTGCGCATCGTCGACCTGATCGTCGACGATGCCTGACAATCATCGGATTAGCGCAAGGAGAAGCAATATGTGCGTGGTATGCGGGTGCGACAGCACCGGCGATCGGCAAAACGCCGCTGAGGGGCATGAGGGCGCGCAGGCGCACGGTCACTCCAGTTCTCGTTCCCACGCCCATCCGGGCGCTTCGGGTGCTTCGGGCGAGGACCTGCACTACGGTCTCGGGCTCGCCGGCGTGACGGTGCCCGGCCTGGACCAGGGGCGCACCATCAAGATCGAGCAGGACGTGCTAGGCGAGAACAACCGCCATGCGGCCGCCAACCGGCGGCACTTCATGGCGCACGGCGTGCGTGCGCTCAATCTCGTGTCGAGCCCCGGCTCGGGGAAGACGACGCTGCTGTGCGCGTCGATCGCCGCGCTGCGCGAGCGGATGCCGGGCCTGCCCGTCGGCGTGATCGAGGGCGACCAGCAGACGGCGAACGACGCCGAGCGCATTCGCGCGGCCGGTGCGCCCGCGATCCAGGTGAACACGGGCAAGGGCTGCCATCTCGACGCGGCGATGGTGACGGCGGCCTTCGGGCGGTTGCCGCTGCACGACCATCCCCACGAGCACGAGCATGGCCATCCCCACGAGCACGAGCATGGTCACGGCCACCACCATGACCACAAGCACGAACATGAACACGCGCCCGTCGCGCCCAACGCGACGCGCAGCGTGCTGTTCATCGAGAACGTCGGCAATCTCGTCTGCCCCGCGTTGTGGGACCTCGGCGAGGAGGCGAAAGTCGCGATCCTCTCGGTGACGGAGGGCGAGGACAAGCCGCTCAAGTATCCCGACATGTTCGCCGCCGCGCGCCTCATGATCATCAACAAGATCGACCTGCTGCCCTATGTGCAGTTCGATGTCGAGCAGTGCATCGCGTATGCGCGCCGCGTGAATCCGGCGCTCGAAGTGATCCGGCTTTCGGCCACGACCGGCGAAGGCCTCGATGCGTGGCTCGACTGGATCGCGCGTGCGCCCGACCCGATCGCCGAGCGCATCGGCGTGCTGGAGAGCGAGCTTGCGGCGCTGCGCGCTCAGCAGCGGCGCTCCGGAGGCGCCGCATGACGGCGCGCGTGCAGCATTTGCCGTATGCCCTCGGCGATCAGACGGTGCTTGCCACCGGCGCGTGGCTGAAGAACGCCGCGTGCGTGTGCATCGGCGGCGAGGTGCACTGGTCGCCGCTGCACGGCGATCTCGACGCCCCGGCGCATTGCGTGGCGCTCGATACGTCGGTGGCGGCGCTCGTCGAGACCGCCGCGCGCGCGGGGCGGCCCGTGAGCGCGATCGCGCACGATCTGCATCCCGACTTCTACAGCACGCGCGTCGCGCTCGAATGGGGCGAGCGGCTCGGCGTGCCGACCGTCGCCGTCCAGCATCATCACGCGCACATCGGCGCGGTGGCGGCCGAGCACGGGCTGAACGAGCCCGTCATCGGCCTTGCGCTCGACGGCGTGGGCCTCGGCACGGACGGCGCCGCGTGGGGCGGCGAACTGCTGGAAGTGGCGCCCGTCGGCTGGCGGCGCCTTGGCAGTCTCATGCCGCTCGCGCTGCCCGGCGGCGACGTCGCGGCGCGCGAGCCCTGGCGCATGGCCGCCGCCGCCTTGCACGCGCTCGGGCGCAGCGACGAAATCGAGCCTCGCTTTGCGGCCGCCGTGGGCGATAGCGCCGCGCGCACGGTCGGCGTCATGCTCGCACGCGGCCTCAATTGCCCGCCGAGCACCGGCGCGGGGCGCTGGTTCGACGCGGTGGTGGGATTGCTCGGCGTGTGCCTGCGCCAGCGCGCCGAAGCCGAGGCGGCCATCGCGCTCGAAAGGCTCGCGACCGGCTACCTCGTCGTGCACGAGGCGCCCGACGTGGCGGGACTGTGGCGAGTCGCGGACAACGGCGAACTCGACCTGCGGCCGCTCCTCGCCGAGTTGCTGACGCTCGCTGACGCGGGCGAAGCCGCACGCGGCGCGGCCGTTTTTCATCTTGCGCTGGCCGAGGGGCTCGCTCACTGGGCCGCGCTCGCTGCGCAGGGGCGCGCCGTGCTGTTCGGCGGCGGCTGCTTTGCGAACCGGCTGCTCACTGCGCATCTGCGCGAGTCGCTCGCGGCGCGCGACGTGCGCACCTTCATGCCCGAGACGGTGCCTTGCGGCGACGCGGGCCTCGCGCTCGGCCAGGCCTGGGTTACCGCATACGACCCGCAGCTGTTCTCCCTGCCCACGACCGCACGAGGAGTGAGCTCATGTGCCTAGCCATTCCCGCACGGCTCATCGAATGGTCCGACGCCGAAACGGGCGTCGTCGATCTCGGGGGCGTGCGCAAGACGGTTTCGCTCGCGCTCGTGCCCGACGCGCGCCCAGGCGATTACGTGATCGTGCATGTCGGCTTCGCGCTGGGCGTGATCGACCCGGAAGAGGCCGAGCGCACGCTCGCGCTGTTCGGCGAGGTCGCCCAGTCGTTTGGCGAGGCGCACGACACGTCCGTCGCGCAATCCGGAGCCGCGCAATGAAATACGTCGACGAATTCCGCGACGGCGAAATCGCCGCACGCATTGCCGGGCGCATCGAGCAGGAGACACAGACCGGGCGCCGCTACCACTTCATGGAGTTCTGCGGCGGTCATACGCACGCGATTTCCCGCTACGGCGTGGTCGATCTCCTGCCTGAAAACGTGCGGATGATTCACGGACCCGGCTGCCCGGTTTGCGTACTGCCGATCGGGCGCATCGATCTGGCGATTCGCCTCGCGCTCGAACACGGCGTGATCCTCTGCACCTATGGCGACACGATGCGCGTGCCCGCCTCGGACGGCCTGTCGCTCCAGCGCGCCAAGGCACGCGGCGCGGACATCCGCATGGTGTATTCGCCGCGCGACGCGCTGCGCATCGCACGCGAGCATCCGGACCGCGAGGTGGTTTTTTTTGCAATCGGCTTCGAGACGACCACGCCGCCCACGGCGCTCACCGTGCGCGAGGCGGCGGCGAGCGGCGCGGATAACTTCAGCGTGCTGTGCTGCCATGTGCTCACGCCCGCCGCGATCACGCATCTGCTCGCCGCGCCGTCCGTCGACGCGAACGCGGTGCCGCTCGACGGCTTCGTCAGCCCGGCTCACGTGAGCATCGTGATCGGCTCCGCGCCCTACGAGGCCTTCGCGCAGGGATATCGCAAGCCGGTCGTGATCGCCGGGTTCGAGCCGCTCGACGTGATGCAGGCGATCCTCATGCTCGTGCGCCAGGTCAACGACGGGCGCGCCCAGGTGGAGAACGAATTCGCGCGCGCCGTCGCGCGCACGGGCAACGCGGCCGCGCAGGCGCTCATGCAGGACGTGTTCGAAACGCGCGAGTCGTTCGAGTGGCGCGGCCTTGGCGAGGTCCCGTCGAGCGCGCTGCGCATTCGCCCGAAGTACGCCCGCTACGACGCCGAAAGCCGCTACGAGCTCGCCTACCGGCCCGTCGGCGATCATCGCAAGTGCGAGTGCGGGGCGATCCTGCGCGGTCTCAAGCACCCGCGCGACTGCACGCTGTTCGGCACCGTCTGCACGCCCGAGAATCCCATGGGCTCGTGCATGGTGTCGAGCGAAGGCGCGTGCGCCGCGCATTACTCTTATGGTCGTTTCAAGGATATTCCGGTCGTCGCAGCATGAGCCCAGCCCACCCATCTACAGTCAAGCCCGCCTACGTGCGGCCCCTGAACTTCCGCGACGGCCGCATCGACATGGGCCACGGCGCGGGCGGCCGAGCGTCGGCGCAACTGATCCGCGAGCTGTTCGTCGCGGCCTTCGATAACGAATGGCTGCGCCAAGGCAACGACCAGGCCGCGTTCGCGCCGCTGGCACCCGGCCCCGGCGAGCGCATGGTGATGGCCACCGACGCGCACGTCGTCTCGCCGCTGTTCTTTCCGGGCGGCGACATCGGAAGCCTTTCCGTGCACGGCACCGTCAACGACGTCGCGATGGCGGGCGCGCGGCCTTCGTATCTCAGCGCGAGCTTCATCCTGGAGGAGGGCTTCCCGCTGGCGGACCTGCGCCGCATCGTCGAGTCGATGGCCGCGGCGTCCCGCGCGTGCGGCGTGCCGATCGTGACGGGCGACACCAAGGTCGTCGAGCGCGGCAAGGGCGACGGCGTGTTCATCACCACGACCGGCATCGGCGTCGTGCCCGCGGGCATTCATATCGACGGCTCGCAGGCGCGGCCCGGCGACGTCGTGCTGCTCTCGGGCACGATCGGCGAGCACGGCGTGGCGATCATGTCGCAACGCGAGGGCCTGGGATTCGAAACGGAGATCCGTTCGGACAGCGCCGCGCTGCACACGCTCGTGGCGGCCACGCTCGCCGTCGCGCCCGGCGTGCGCGTGCTGCGCGACCCGACTCGCGGCGGCCTTGCCACGACCCTCAACGAGATCGCCGGCCAGTCGGGCGTCGGCATGCGCATTCAGGAGCGCGCGATTCCCATGCTGCCGCAAGTCGATGCGGCGTGTGAGCTGCTGGGCCTCGATCCGCTCTATGTCGCCAACGAAGGCAAGCTGGTCGCGATCTGCGCAAGCGACGATGCGCCGCCACTGCTCGAAGCGATGCGCGCGCATCCGTTGGGCGCGGCGGCGGCGCGCATCGGCGAAGTGGTCGAGGACGCGCACGGCTTCGTGCAGATTGAAACGAAATTCGGCGGCCGGCGCATTGCCGACTGGCTCTCGGGCGAACAATTGCCGCGGATCTGCTGATCCCGTTTGCTCCGGTGGTGCCGGTGGTGACGATAGGTATCGGGAGACTCAAGTATGATTGCGGATCGTCAGCCCTCCAGTCGCGTTGCGCTCGTGGGGAGCCCTGAAAGACCGGTTCCCCTCGGCTTCGATCAAGCAATGAGCGTCCCCGCCAGTCCCGCCCCGCTCCCGCTGCGCCAGCCCGCCACCGTGCTCGTCGTCGACGACGAGTCGCGCTTGCAGGAGACGACCAGGCGCGTATTGGACGATGAGTTCGAGGTATTGACGGCGGGCTCCGCCGACGAGGCGCGCGCGATCCTCCAGGAGCGCGCCGTCTCCGTGATCCTGTGCGACCAGCGCATGCCGGGACAAACGGGCGTCGAATTCCTGTGCGAGGTGCGCGAGACCTGGCCCGAGGTCGTGCGCATCATCGTCTCGGGCTACACCGATTCGGAAGACATCGTCGCGGGCATCAACCGGGCGGGCATCCACCAGTTCATCCTCAAGCCCTGGTTGCCCGATCACCTGATCGAAACCGTGCGCCAGGCCGCCGAGGCGCAGTCGCTTCAGTACGACATGCGCCGCCTCGATCTCGAACTGCGCGGCAGCGTTCCGCTGTTGCGGCGGCGCAGCCATGAAAAGCTCGCGCGCGTGCAAAGCGAGTTCGGCTTCGATTCGATCGTGCGCTCGCCGGGCAGCCCGCTCGACCCGGTCTGCGCGCTCGCCGCGAAGCTCGCGCGCGGCGGGGCCCTTCGTGGTCGAGAACTGCGCGGCCGTGGCCGACACGCTGCTCGAATCGGAACTGTTTGGCCACAAGCGCGGCGCGTTCCAGGATCACACGGGCCTGTTCCAGCAGGCCAACGGCGGCACGATTTTCCTCGACGAGATCGGCGACATGTCGCTCTCGTTCCAGGTCAAGCTGCTGCGCGTGCTCCAGGAAGGCGAGGTGCGTCCCGTCGGCTCCACGCGCGCCGTGCCCGTGGATGTGCGCGTGATCGCCGCGACGACCTGGTGCCGATCGCGCAGAAGCTGCTTCAGGACATTGCCTGCCAGGTTCCGCAGCGCGCCGGACTGGCGTTCGCGGGCAACGCGCTGGCCGTGCTGCTCAGCTATCCATGGCCGGGCAACATTCGGGAGCTGCGCAACGAAATCTACCGGGCGGTGGCGCTCAGCGACGGCTTTGCCCGGATGGGTACAAGTTCCCGTGCTATGGACGCGACTATGCATTTTTGACGCAAATCGGTTTGCCGAAGGCGTTCCACCGGTTCAGCAGGTTGGCGATGATATCGCCTTCCTGCGA
>NZ_BBJJ01000108.1 GCF_000739815.1 Paraburkholderia mimosarum LMG 23256 = NBRC 106338 | reverse complement strand
TATTATGGAATACCATGATATCGATCGGACGGGCACGCCGTGGCTGCGGGACCTCGTTTGCAGGTGGCTTTTCCAGGTAATTGCGGCATCGGACACCGAAGCAGATCAGCCAAAAGGTCCGCAGCTTCTATCCGCACCAACCGCGGGCACTTGGCGAGTATGCGCAGGCCTGAACTGCCACCTGGTGTTCAATCGACATCTGCGACGGCGTAACGCGCGATTTTCAAACTCGTCCGTTGCCTGCAACCGATGTCTCGTGTCAAACGTGATACGCCGTCTCACCGTGCGAACTGACGTCAAGGCCTTCGCGCTCACCTTCCTGATCGACACGCAGACCGATCACCATGTCGACGAGCTTGAACGCAACGAACGACACGACGGCCGACCACACGAGCGACGTGCCCACGCCCCAGCATTGCGAGATCATCTGACTCGCCATATCGTAGTCGCCAACCTTGTTCGCCACATAGTCATAGACGCCCGTCCCGCCCAGCTTCGGCGAAGCAAACACGCCCGTGAGCAGCGCGCCCGCAATGCCGCCGATGCAGTGGACGCCGAACACGTCGAGCGAATCATCCACGCCGAGCATGCGCTTGAGGCCGTTCACCCCCCAGTAGCAGAGCGCGCCCGCGATGAAGCCCATCACGATCGCGCCCATCGGGCCAACGAAGCCGCATGCGGGCGTGATCACCACGAGCCCCGCAATGGCGCCGGAGACTGCGCCAAGCATCGAAGGCTTGCCCTTCATCGTCCATTCAACGACGGTCCACGAGACGGTAGCCGCGCACGTCGCGAGCAGCGTGGTGACGAAGGCGAGCGCGGCCGCACCATTGGCTTCGAGATTCGAACCCACGTTGAAGCCGAACCAGCCCACCCACAGCAGCGAGCCGCCGATCATCGTCATCGTGAGGCTGTGCGGCGCCATGTGCTCGCGCCCGAAGCCCACGCGCTTGCCGATCAAGACCGCGCCCACCAGCGCCGCAATGCCCGCGTTGATATGCACGACGGTGCCGCCCGCGAAGTCGAGCGCGCCCTTCTGGAACAGGAAGCCCGCCGTGGCATTGGCCTTTTCCGCGGCAGCGGCGCTCGTGTAGGCATCGGGTCCCGCCCAATACCAGACCATGTGCGCAATCGGCAGATACGAGAACGTGAACCACAGCACCATGAAGGCCAGCACGGCGGAAAACTTCGCGCGCTCCGCAATGCCGCCAATGATGAGCGCGGGCGTGATCGCCGCGAACGTGAGCTGGAACGACACGTAGATGAATTCCGGAATCACCACGCCCTTGCCGAACGTAGCGGCGGTGCTGTCGGGCGTCACGCCCGCGAGAAACATCTTGCTGAAGCCGCCGAAAAACGCATTGCCTTCGGTGAACGCAACGCTGTAGCCATACACGGCCCACAGCACGCCGAGCAGACAGAAAATCACAAGCGTCTGCATCAGCACGGACAGCATGTTCTTCGCGCGCACCATGCCGCCGTAAAAGAGACCAAGGCCCGGCGCCGCCATCATGACGACGAGCAGCGTCGCGACGATCATCCATGCGGTGTCGCCCTTGTTCGGCAGCAGCGCGGCGGCGCCTTGCGCGAGCGCGGGCAGCGAGAGCGCCAGCGCGCCGATCACCGCGAGTAGTTTGCCCAAGCTTTTCATTGCACGATCCTGTAGAAAGGCGTCGCGTGAGGCGCGCGCAAGCGGCGCGGCCTTCACGACACGCGTGTGGGATGGAAAATGGATACGAGTGCATGGCCTGCGCTGCCGGCTTGTCGGGCGCCCGCTTGCGCGTTTCGACGGCGCGCGCGGCGGTCTCCTCGCCCGCGCGCCCATTGCTGCAAATACTGCTCTGTCTACGGCTCGATCAACGCATGTTCAAACCGGGAACCCACGACGTGCCCGCCAGCGGCACGCGCGCCATCGCTGCCGATTCGACCGTCAACGCCACGAGGTCTTCCGGCTCCAGGTGATGCACGTTCTGCTTGCCGCACGCGCGCGCGATGGTCGTGAGTTCCATCGTGAGCGTCTTGAGGTAGTTCTTCACGCGGCGCGCGCCCTCTTCCGGTTCCAGGCGCTTTTCGAGCACGGCGTCCTGCGTCGTCACGCCCACCGGGCATTTGCCCGTGTGGCAGTGATGGCAGAAGCCCGGCGCGGTGTTCAGCGCCGCATAGTCGGCCACGGCCGAATGGAGCGCACCGTTCTGGAAGTACGATTCGCTGTTGCAGCCGAGCGCCATCAGCACGCCCTGGCCGATGGCCACCGCATCCGCGCCGAGTGCGAGCGCCTTCGCCACGTCCGCGCCCGTGCGGATGCCGCCCGAGACGATCAACTGCACCTTGCCCTTCATGTTGAGGTCGTCGAGCGCATCCACGGCCTGGCGCACCGCTGCGAGTGTCGGAATGCCCACGTTGTCGATGAAGCAACTCTGCGTGGCCGCCGTGCCGCCCTGCATGCCGTCGATCACCACCACGTCCGCGCCCGCGTGCACGGCGAGCTTCACGTCGTTGAACGTGCGCGTGGCCGCGACCTTCACGTAGATGGGTTTTTCCCAGTCGGTGATCTCGCGCAGTTCCTGAATCTTGATGGCGAGATCGTCGGGACCGGTCCAGTCGGGGTGGCGGCTTGCCGAGCGCTGGTCGACGCCCGCGGGCAACGTGCGCATCGAGGCCACGCGCGGATTCACCTTCTGGCCGAGCAGCATGCCGCCGCCGCCCGGCTTCGCGCCCTGACCGATCACGACTTCGATAGCATCGGCGCGCCGCACGTCGTCGGGATTGAAGCCGTAGCGCGAAGGCAGACATTGATAGACCAGCGTCTTCGACGACTCGCGCTCCTCCTGCGTCATGCCGCCGTCACCGGTGGTGGTCGACGTGCCCGCAGCCGTAGCCGCGCGCCCCAGTGCTTCCTTCACGTTCGCGGAGAGTGCGCCGAAGCTCATGCCCGCAATCGTGACGGGTGTGTCGAGTACGATCGGCTTCTTCGCAAAGCGCGTGCCGAGCACGGTTTGCGAGCTGCACTTCTCGCGATAGCCTTCGAGCGGATAGCGCGAGAGCGAAGCGCCGAGGAACAGCAGGTCGTCGAAGTGCGGCACGCTCTTCTTCGAGCCGAGGCCGCGGATTTCATAGAGGCCGCGCTGAGCGGCGGTGTGAATGTAATCGATGGTCTTGCGGTCGAAGATGCTGGACTCTTCCTGTTGCAGACGCGCGAAATGAACCGGTTTGGTTTCCATGGGGACCTTCTCGATCGTGTTGTTCAGTATTCCTGGTCCGCGTCGGCGTTCCAGTGATAGAGCGTGCGGGCCGAAGCGATGCGGCGGAACTGCGCCGCATCGTGATCGAGCCCCGCCGCTTCGAGCAGTTCGCGCACGGCGCTGATGTCGGCGTCGGTCATCGGCTCGAACTGTGCGTCGGCGCCGAGCGATTTCACGTTGCCCTTCACGTAGAGCACGGCTTCGTAGAGCGAATCGCCGAGTGCGTCGCCCGCGTCGCCGCAAATCACCATGCGGCCCGCCTGTGCCATGAACGCGGAGAAGCTGCCCACCGAACCGCCCACCACGATGTCGCCACCCTTGAGCGAGATGCCGCAGCGCAGGCCCGCGTCGCCGTCGATTACGAGCAGACCGCCGTGCGCCGAAGCGCCCGCGCCGTTCGAGGCGAAGCCGCGCACGTGCACCTTGCCGCTCATCATGTTCTCGCCCACGCCCGTCCCGGCGCTGCCTTCGATCACGATGCTCGCGTGCTTGTTCATGCCACCCGCGTAATAGCCCGCGTGACCCTCAACGGTAATCTGCACGTTGGCGTCCACGCCAACCGCGATGTTGTGTGCGCCGTTGGGCGAGGTCACACTCACGCGCTGGCCGTTCAGTGCCGCGGCGTCGCCATGCAGGTACTCGTTGAGTTCCCGCACGCCCTTTCCTTCCAGATCGAAAATCACGCCTTCCATACGTACATCTCCTCGGGTGCGGGTTCGAATACTTTCGCGTTGCGAATGTCGGGCAGATGCGCGAGCGAGCGGAACTCGGAAGCGATCGCCACATAGTCGTCGTTTTCGGCCACGACAGCCGGCTTGCAGGCGAACGGATCGCGAATCAGCGCGAGCTCGCTCGAGGTGCCCATCAGGAACGTGTAGAAACCGTCCAGTTCCTCGAAGCCTTTTTGCAGTGCATCGGGCAACGAGTCGCCTTCACGCAGGCGCCATTCGAGAAAGCGGCACGCGGCTTCCGTATCGTTGTCGGTGTCGAAGTGGATGCCGAGCGGCTCCAGCTTGCGTCGCACGCCATACGGATTCGAGAGCGAGCCGTTGTGCACGAGGCAGAAGTCCTCGCCCGCCGTGAACGGATGCGCGCGGTCGGGCGTAACCGCCGATTCCGTCGCCATGCGCGTGTGGCCCACGAGGTGCGAGCCCTTGAGCTTCGTGAAGTCGTAGCGCTGCGCCACTTCCGCGGGCGAGCCGATGTCCTTGTACAGATCGATCGAACGGCCCGTGGAAAGCAGATAGAGCTTCGGATACTGCTCGTTAAGCCACGCCTTCACGGTGTCCGCATTGCCCTGCAGCGTGAGCACCGCATGATTGGCCTTCGCGTCGATGCGCGCGGTCACGTCCATTGCGCGGTTGAGCTTGTCGAGCAGCGTTTGCCACGGAAACTGCGCGCCCTCTTCCGTGAAGCCCGAATAGAGGCTCAGCTTGCGCTGGCTCGCATCCACTTCCTTGCCGAACACGGCAAGACCCGCCGAATCGGGACCGCGCTCCGTCATGCCGATCAGCATCGGCACCATCAGTTCACCGAGCTTCTCGCGTAGCGCTGGCGTTTTCACCAGCAAGCCTACGATTCCACACATAAATTCTCTCCTTAGAAAAATTCGAGGTAGCTCTTCAGTTCCCAGTCCGAAACGTGCCGCATGTATTCGAGCCATTCCATGCGCTTGAGCTTGATGAATTCCTGCGCAACGGGACCAAGCGCCTCGCAGATGAGCGTGTCCGCTTCGAGCGCGTCGAGCGCCTGTTCGAGGTTCTGCGGCAGCACCGTGATGCCGTGCTCAGTAAGCTTCGCGGGCGACCACTCGTAGAGGTTCTCGTTGGCGGGGGCACCTGGATCTAGTTCACTGTCGATGCCGTCGAGCCCCGCCGCGATCACGGCCGCCGTCGCGAGATACGGATTGCACGAGCCATCGGGCAGGCGCAGTTCGATGCGCTCGCCCGGCATGCGCACCATGGTCGAACGGTTGTTGTCGCCGTAGCTCACATAGGCGGGCGCCCATGTCGCGCCGGTGAGCGAGCGGCCCACCACGAGGCGCTTGTACGAGTTCACGGTCGGATTGCACAGCGCCGTGAGCGCGGGTGCATGTTTGAGCAGGCCCGCCGTGAACTGGTAGCCGAGCTTCGAAAGGCCCATGCCGAGCTTGTCGTCCTGGTCGGCGAACAGGTTGCGCTTGCCGTCGCCGATCGAGACGTGCATGTGCATGCCGTTGCCGGGACGGTTCGCGAACGGTTTCGCCATGAACGAGCAGATCATGCCGAGATCGTTGGCGATCTCGGAGGCGGCCATCTTGAAGAACACGTAGTGATCGCACGAGGTCAGGCAATCGGCGTACGTGTAGTTGATTTCGAACTGGCCGTTGGCGTCTTCGTGATCGATCTGATAGACGTCGATGCCTACTGCACGCATGGCGTCGGTCAGGCGTTCCAGAAACACGCGCGTGCGCGACAGGCCCTTGTAGTCGTAGCAGGGCTTCGCAAGTGTATCGCTTGGGTCGCAGGGTTCGAGCGTGCCCGAGGCCGAGCGGCGCAACAGCGAGAATTCAGGTTCGAGGCCGGTAAAAAGCGTCCAGCCGCGTTCGGTCACGCGCGCAACCTGACGCTTGAGCGTCACACGCGTGTCGTAGGCCCACGGCTCGCCTTCGACGTGTCCATCGCAGACGATGCGCGCGAGGCCCGGCTGCCACGGCACCGGCGTGAGCGTCGAGAGTTCGCCCACGGCCATGAAGTCCGGGCCGTTCGGCTCGATGCCCACGCCCCAGATCGCGAAGCCCGCGAAACCGGCGCCGGCCTTGAGCACGGTCTTCAGATGCGAGACCGGCACCGACTTGGCCTTCGCCACGCCGTGAATATCCACGAACTGCGCCAGCACGTATTTCACGCCCTGCTGACTGAGCCAGCTCTGCGCGTCGTCGGCCGAGCCGAAGCGCGGCACGCTTCCCAGCTCGTTGACCGGCAGTTTTGCGTCATTGAGATTCATCTTCACTCCTTGCAACTCATCCGCGGTTGAAAGAGCGGTGCGCCCGACGTCGCGTCGGCGCGCACGCGCATTGTCCTTTTAGAAAATTCTCCATATGCAACTTTATTTCGTGCTATGAAACATTCAGCGCGCACATATGCGCTCCGCCTGCTACGCTTCTGCCTTTAATCGAGGCCAAACATGCAAACCGGGGACGACAGCAAAGCACCACTCGAACGCTACCTGGGCGCAACGATCCGCGAACTACGCCAGCGTCACGACCTGACCATCGCCCAGGTCGCCGACCAGGCCGGCATCAGCCGCGGCATGCTCTCGAAGATCGAGAACGCAGACATCAACCGGACTCGACGTTCTCCACCGCATTGCACAAGCCCTCGGCGTCTCGCTCTCCACGCTCTTTCGCAACTTCGACGTTCCGCAAGGCGACGCGCAGCTCGTCAAGAAAGGCGCGGGCATGGAAGTCGTCCGCAAGGGCACCAAACGCGGTCACACCTACCATCTGCTTGCCTACGACCAGGGTCCGCGCAAAGCCTTCGAACCCTTTCTCATCACCCTCGAAGACGAAGCGGAGCGGTTTCCGACCTTCGAGCATCCGGGCACGGAGTTCATCCACATGCTCAAGGGCGTGATCGAATACCGCCACGGCCAGCAGACCTACATCCTCCATCCCGGCGACACGCTCACCTTCCAGGCCGACATTCCTCACGGCCCCGAGCGACTCATCAAGACGCCCATCCAGTTCCTGTCGATCTTCATCTATCCGCCGGGAACTGCCGATTGAGGCGCGGGCCCCTGCCATCTCTCCTGCGCTACTTCTTATGCAACGTCCGTGCCATGTTTATCGTCATGAATCAAAAATTCCTGCTGATAAACACCTGGCGCGCATGCGAGCCCTCTCCATCTCATCTTCCTGATTCGCTCGCGTCGCTGTTTGCCTGCTGACGGTGCGCGGTTTTCCTGCCTGCTGTGCGCCACTGCACTGAATCGGGACGCGGGCTTACGTTCGAGTATCAGAATTGCTTATGAAAGCGCGGACGTTGGTGCGAGCACCTGCACCGAGTCGAGCGCCGAGCCGACCATGCGGGAAAGCGTGGGCCGCATGGCTTCGGCGCGTTCCATAACGTAGTCGAATGGCGCTCGCTCGTTCATGTAGGTGGACTGGCACATTTCCAGTTGAACCGCATGAATGCCGCGCTCCGGCGCGCCGTAGTTGCGCGTGATGTAGCCGCCCTTGAAACGGCCGTTCCCGACCCACGTGTACGGGCTCGCGGCCATCGCATCGACTGCGGCTTGCTGCACCGGGGGCGCGCAGGTGCGTCCGTCCTGCGTGCCCAGGTTGAGGTCGGGCAGCTTGTCGTCGAACAGCCGCGGCAGCACGCTCGCGATCGAATGCGCTTCCCATAGCAGCACGTTCGCGTACCGCTCGCGCAGCCGCGCAAGCTCCGCCGCGAGCGCGTCGTGATACGGCTGCCAGTATTGCGCGACGCGCGTGGCCCGCTCCGCCGCGTCGGGTGCGCAGCCGGGCTTGTAAATCGGTTCGCCGCGGAACGTTTCACCGGGGCACAGGCCTGTCGTCGTCTGGCCCGGATAGAGGCTTTCGTCGTTGGGCGGCCGGTTCAGGTCGATCACATAGCGCGAGACGCGTGCGCCGATCACCGTCGCGCCAAGCTCGCGCACGAAGGCATAAAGACGATCGAGATGCCAGTCCGTATCGGCAACGGTGAGCGCTTCTTCGGTATAGAGATGGCACAGCGCCGCGGGAATCTGCGTGCCCAGATGCGGAATCGACACGACCAACGGCGCGTCGCCGCGCTCCAGCGAAAATAGTTCGGACATCTTCATACTCCTCTCGTACAGAAATCTCGATCCGGCTACATCAATGCGTCTTCCGGCAGTTGCGGCAAGGCGCGCGCGAGCGCCGGCCTGATGGAGGCGTCCAGGACACGCCGCGTCAATGCGACGATTTCATGCGCGAACGCGTCCCACTCACCCTGCCGATGCAGCAGGAAGAAATCGCGCCGCCCGAGCCGCCCGGCTGGCAGCGGCAACACGTCGATCTCGGGCAAATAGTGCCGCGCCTGCCAGAGGCACAACGGCGTGGAAATCGCAAAGCCGAGCCGGGCCGTGACGAGGCTCAGGAGCGGATCGGTCGCGTCGAATTCATAGCGGCGTGGACTGTTGATGCCGAGGTGCCGCGCATAGCGCTCGACCTGCTGTCCGATCACCGAGCGCGGGGTGTATCGGATCATCGGCATTTCGAGCGCAAGCGTGCGCCAGTCGATGTTCCTGCGCTCCGCGAGCAACGTGCGCGAAACGACCGCGACAAACGCCTCCGAAAAAAGCGGCACCTCGACGATGCGCGCGTCGTTGAGCGTCGTTTGTGTACACACAGCGAGATCGAGTTCGCGATCGTGCAGCTGTTTGCTCAAGCCCGGGGTCAAGCCGGACCACAACGCGATCTGCCGCGCCGAGCCCGACACGGCGCGAATCAGTTCCGGGCCCACGGTCGCCGCGAACGAATCCACGCAGCCAAGCCGTACCGGCAAGGTGCCCGCGTTCGACGCGTCGCCAATGCGCGCACTGACCATCTGCGCGTGCTCGAGCAGCGAGCCCGCCAGTTCGAGCAGCGCGCGGCCCGCGACGTTCGGGCGTGGAGGCCGGCTCTCGCGATCGAACAGGACCACGCCCTGGTCACGCTCCAGCGCCGCGATGGCCTGACTCACCGCGCTCTGGCTCACGCCGAGCTGCCTGGCCGCGCCGGTCATCGATCCGGATTCGCACACCGCGAGAAAGGCCTGCAAGGCGTTGAGGTCGATAGGCGCCTGGGTACGTCTCATGAGGGGCTCCACGGATGTTGGTGCATTTGACGCCGGCCGCTTTGCGCGCTCTCCGCATGATGCGGCCCTGGACGGCCAGCACGCGGAGAATCAGTGCTTGCGGTGATGAACCATAAGTTTGCCTAATACAAAATTATGGCGCGCACCCGGGACGCAGAATTTGCCCATCGTTCACCCACGGGGGCCCCATGAGCCACTTTGACTATGTCGTGATCGGCGCCGGCGTGATCGGCACGTCCGTCGCCCACCATCTCGCCGCACTCGGCGCGAAAAGCGTTCTCGTACTCGATCAGGGCACGATCGGCGCCGGCACCACCTCGCAGTCCTCCGGGCTGCTGCGCACCCATTACTCGGTGCGCCAGAACGTCGAACTCGCGCGCGCCTCCTGGTGGGCGTTCAACAATTTCGCCGACTATCTCGGCGACGACGAAGCCTCGTGCGGCCTCGTCAAATGCGGCTACATGATCAGCGCCCCCGAAGGCGACAAACTCGACCCGCTGGCCGCCTCGCTGCGCGCGCAGCAGGACATGGGCATCGAGGTGCAACTGCTCGACCGCCACGCGGCGCAGGCGCGCCTGCCCATCGCCACCTTCGACGATGCCGCGCTGATCGGCTTCGAGCCCGAAGCCGGTTTCGCCGACGCCTACCTCGTCGCAACCAGCTTCGCACGCTCTGCGCGCCGGCGCGGCGTGAAGGTCATGGAAGGCGTGCGCGTGACCGGCGTCGTGCGCGAGGGCCGCCGCGTGGTGGGCGTGCAAACGTCGGCGGGACGCTTTGGCTGCGGCACGCTCGTCAGCACACAGAACATCTGGACGCCCGAACTCGCCGAGTGGATCGGCGTGCCGCTGCCGGTCAAGCCCGAGCGCCACACCGTGCTCGCGCTCGAATGCGAAGCCGCGCCCTACACGTTCGCCATGCCCGCGTTCAAGGATCTCGGCTCGCCGGGCATGCTCTATTTCCGAAGCTACGGCGGCAGCCAGATGCTGGTGTCCGAAGGCGTGGTGGGTGAAACGCTCAATGCGCCCGAAACCGAGCAAGGCGATATCTCGCTCGACTACGTGGCGGAAGTGGGCGCACAGGTGGCCGAACACTTCCCCGCCTACGAAACGGCGGGCCTCGCCTCCTCCTGGACCGGCGTGTACGACGTCACGCCCGACTGGAACCCCGTGCTCGGCAACGTCGCCGACGTGGAAGGCCTCACGGTGGGCTTCGGCTTCTCGGGCCACGGCTTCAAGCTCTCGCCGGGCATCGGCAAGCTGCTCGCGCAGCACGCGCTCGGCCTGCCCACCGACGTCTCCCTCGAACCGTACGCACTCGAACGCTTTGCGAGCGGCGCGCTGCTGACCGGCAAGTACGGTCTGGGCGCGGTGTCGTAACGCCATCGCGCGATGCGCTTTCGCATGCAAACAGGAGAAAACTGATGACTGTCCGCATTCTGGTGCCCGTCAAGCGCGTGGTCGATCCGAACGTGCGCGTGCGCGTGAGCGCCGCCGGCGCGATCGAAACGGCGGGGCTCAAGATGTCGCTCAATCCCTTCGACGAATGCGCGCTCGAGAAAGCGCTGCAACTGAAGGAAGCCGGTGTGGCCTCGCACGTCACGGTGCTCACCTGCGGCCTGCCCGCGCACCAGGACGTCCTGCGCACCGCCCTCGCGATGGGCGCCGATGATGCCGTGCTGATCGATACGGGCGCGGCCACCGCCACCCTCGATTCGCTCGCCGTCGCGCGGCTCGTGGCCGCGCACATGAACGAGGTCGACTACGGTCTCGTCCTGTGCGGCAAGCAGGCTATCGACGGCGACGTGGGCGGCGTGGCCGCCATGCTCGCCGCACTGCTCGGCTGGCCGCAGGCGCTCAACGCGAGCGCGCTCGACGCCATCGACGGCGGCTGGCGCGCGAGTTGCGGCGACGATGCAGGCACGGCGACGTGGCAGCTCGACGGCCCCGCCGTGGTCAGCGCCGATCTGCGCCTGGCCGACCCGCGTCGCGTGACGCTGCCGAACATCGTCAAGGCGAAGCAGAAGCCGCTCGCCACGCGAGAGGCGGCCGCGCTCGGCGGCGTGTCGAGTGCCCGCAGCCACGTGCTGAAACTGAACGATCCACCCGTGCGCGAGCCTGGTGTGAAGGTGGACGACGTCGGAGCGCTGCTCGCAGCGCTCGCCGATCGACGCGTATTTGAATCCGTGGGAGTTTGACTATGAGAACGCTGGTTCTGGCCGACACCGATGTGGGGGCGATTGCCGATGTCACGCTGCGAGTGACGGACGCTGCGCTGCAACTGGGGCAGCCCGTCGATCTGCTCGTATTCGATGCGTCGAGCGCGACGGCGGCGGCGCGTGTGAGTGGCATCGAGCGCGTGCTGGTCGCTTCCGCTGGCGCAGCCGATGCGCTCGCGCCAGAAACGATCGCGGCACAATTGCTCGCCCTCCCGGGCGAGTATTCGACGGTGCTCGCGGCGCATCGCGCCTCCAGCCGGGCGGCGCTGCCGCGCGCGGCGGCACTCTCCGAAGCCGCATTCATCGCCGACGTAACCGCCATTCGCGAGCGCACGCAGTTTGTGCGTGGCCTCTACGCGGGCAGCGTGCTCGCGACGGTGACGAGCGCCACGGCGCTCACTTATGCCAGCGTGCGACCCTCGTCGTTCGCCCCCGTGGCAGCAGAAGGCGGCGCAGCGGATGTCGTTGCGCTCGCACCGATTTCCCCGTTCGCGGCCACGCGGCTCGTCGAGCGTCGCGCCGCCGAACAAAGCGGGCAAGACCTGGGCACTGCGCGCGTCGTGGTTGCCGGCGGCCGCGGCCTCGCCTCACAGGAGAACATGGCGCGCCTCGGACGGCTTGCCGACATGCTGGGCGCCGCACTCGGCGCCTCGCGCGCCGCCGTCGATGCCGGCTATGCGCCGAACGCCGCGCAGGTCGGCCAGACCGGTAGCAACGTCGCACCTGACGTGTATGTGGCGTTCGGCATCTCGGGCGCGATCCAGCACCTCGCCGGCATGAAGGATTCGAAGTTCATCGTCGCCGTGAACAAGGACCCGGACGCGCCGATCTTCTCGGTGGCCGACGTGGGGCTCGTTGGCGATCTGTTCGACGTGGTGGGCGCGATCGAAGCCCACGTGCAGGTCGCGGAGCAGCGCCCATGAACGCGCGCCTGCCCGCTCCCACCGCTGACGCCGCCGAAATCTGCGCCGTGCGATTCATCGACTGCATGCACCTGCCGCCCGAGCCCTGGGCCAACGGCGGCGGCACGACGCGCACGCTTGCGCGCGGTCCAGAGCAGCACGGCGCTGCGGCGTGGCGCGTGAGCATCGCGACGCTCGACGGCCCGGCGAAGTTCTCGCAGTTCGCGGGCTACGACCGCACGCTGCTGCCCATCGGCGACAACGCAATCGACCTGCATTCGCAGGACGGACAGTTGCTCGCGCGCGCCGGCCAGCCAGTGCACTTCTCCGGTGACCTGCACGTGTGGGTGAACCTGCCCGCACGTCCCGTGAACGTTCTCAATTTGATGTGCAAGCGCGGTACATTTCGCGCGCGCGTGAGCGTCGCCGCGCATTCGCTGCGCGTGACGCCGGCCGCCACGCATCTGCTGGTGAGCCTCACGGGACAATGGAACGTGGAAAGCGCGTTGTTGCGCGGTGTGACGCTGCCGCCGCTCAACGCGCTCTGGATCAGCGGGCGGCCTGAAGAGCTAGCGCTGCGCCCTTCGGGGCCTGGCGCGCAGTTGGCGTCGATCGCCATCGAGGCCTTCACGGGCGAACCGGAGGGGCCTGGCCGATGACACGTCCGAGCGAAACCTGGATTGCGCAGTACGGTCCACGCGAGTCGATGGAGTACGACGTGGTGATCGTCGGTGGCGGCCCCGCCGGGCTGTCTGCCGCGATCCGCCTGAAGCAGCTGGCCGCGGAGAAAGGCGCTGAGATCGGCGTCTGCGTGCTGGAGAAAGGCTCGGAAATCGGGGCGCATATCCTCTCGGGCGCGGTCATGGATCCGCGTGCCCTGAACGAGCTGATTCCGGACTGGAAAGAGCAAGGCGCACCGCTGAACGTGCCCGTGACCGAGGACAAGTTCCTTTTTCTTTCCGAAACGGGGGCTAAGGCTGTGCCGAACTGGGCACTCCCCGACAACTTCAAGAACCACGGCAACTACGTCATCAGCCTCGCCAACGTCACGCGCTGGCTGGGTCAGCAGGCCAAGGCGCTGGGCGTCGAAATCTTCCCCGGCTTTCCGGCCGCCGAAGTGCTCTACAACGACGACGGATCGGTCAAGGGCGTCGCTACCGGCAACATGGGCGTCGGCAAGGACGGCGAGCCTACCGAGAACTTCCAGCTCGGCATGGAGCTGCACGCGAAGTACACGCTGTTCTGCGAAGGCTGCCGTGGACATCTGGGCCGTCAGTTGAACGAGAAGTTCAAGCTCGGCAAGGACTCGGATCCGCAGGTCTACGGCATCGGCATCAAGGAACTGTGGGAGATCGATCCGTCGAAGCACCAGCCGGGTCTCGTGATTCACACCGCCGGCTGGCCGCTGGAAAGCGACACCTACGGCGGCTCGTTCCTGTACCACATCGACAACAACCAGGTGATGGTGGGTTTTGTCGTGGGTCTCGCGTACCAGAACCCGTATCTCTCGCCGTTCGAGGAATTCCAGCGATACAAGACGCATCCGGAAATCCGCAAGTACCTCGAAGGCGGCAAGCGCGTGTCGTATGGCGCGCGTGCGATCACCGCAGGCGGTCTGATGTCGCTGCCGAAGCTCGTGTTCCCGGGCGGCGCGCTCGTGGGCGACGACGCGGGCTTCCTGAACGCCTCGCGCATCAAGGGCAGCCACGCGGCGATCAAGACCGGCATGCTGGCTGCGGACGCGGCGTTCGAAGCCGTGCAGGCCGGCCGCCAAAGCGATGAACTCGCGGCTTACCCGGAAGCGTTCAAGCAGTCGTGGCTCCATACGGAGCTGTACAAGGCGCGCAACTTCAAGCAGTGGATGAGCAAGGGCCTGTACCTGGGCACGCTGATGGTGGGCATCGAGCAGAAGCTGCTGGGCGGCAACGTGCCATGGACGCTGCATCACCAGCATCGCGACCACGAGATGCTCAAGCCCGCTTCGCAGTGCAAACCGATCGAGTATCCGAAGCCCGATGGCAAGCTCACGTTCGACCGGCTCTCCTCGGTGTTCATCTCGAACACGAACCACGAAGAGAACCAGCCGGCGCACCTCACGCTCAAGGACATGACGGTGCCGGTCGGCATCAACCTCGCGACTTACGCAGGTCCCGAGGCGCGCTTCTGTCCAGCAGGTGTCTACGAGTTCGTGAAGGACGATCAGGAAGAAGATCGTCTGCAGATCAACGCGCAGAATTGCGTGCACTGCAAGACCTGCGACATCAAGGACCCGACGCAGAACATCGTGTGGGTCACGCCCGAAGGCGGCGGCGGTCCGAACTACTCGAACGTGTAAGTGACGCGCTCACCGCAACCAAGTGCGGACGATCGAAAATGGGTGACGTCGCCTCCGAACTAGCCCCCGCCCGGCCTAAGACCTAAGGAAGGTCAACCATTCTAGAGCAGTGGTCCGTTGCGGAGCCGGGCCTCGACTAATGTTCAGCACCTGATCCTTCACAGGAAGGAAGGAGGACGAGGGTATCGTCATTGCCAACCCCGAAAACCAGTGGAACGCCTCGGCCGTACGGATGTATCAAAAATGGATAGGTGTGTCCGCAACATGACGACTTTTGCGCCTTCGAACAAAGCCCGCGAGCTTCCTGTCGGTCACTGCAATGCGTTTTTGATGAGGGTCGTGCGCAGGCGGTCACCGGCGGAGAATTGCTGCGTCATCCTGACGCTCACATGAGTCGAAGGACGATCCGCTGGAGCAGGGCCGGCAGGTCGCGTCGCGTATCGACCACGAGGTGAATGAAAACGGTGTCGTCCTGCACCTCGTAGATGATCCGGCTCCTGCTGGACAGGGTCTGCCGGAAACGCTCATCGACAAAGCCTTCGAGTTCCGCAGGCATATGGCCACTGTCGGGATACTGGCGAATCTGCGTGATGGTTTCCTGAATCTGCGCCGATGTCTGACGCCAAGTCTCCCATCCGAAGGTGCGGACAATGTAACTTCTCAGTTCGTCGATTTCGCACGTCCTGGACCACGAGTTTGGCTTCACCATTCGTAACTGTTC
>NZ_BBJJ01000109.1 GCF_000739815.1 Paraburkholderia mimosarum LMG 23256 = NBRC 106338 | reverse complement strand
CGTATAAACGGATACCGCACCACTCCGAATACTGCACCAAACAAGATGTGACCGGCATGAATTCATGCCAACGTTGACTCACGAAGCACCACTGGCCGCGAGCTTGACAAATAGCCTGGCTGCTTCGTTGCCATGCGACAAAGCGCGCAGTGCAAGGGAGAGTGCAAGTTGTGCGTCGTGAGAGACCGCGCTTCGATCCTGATCGAAGAGCTTGACGGCGTGGCGCATATGCTGCGCCGCCTGAGTGTGAAGCTCAACGGCCGCCGCATGATGTTTTGCCACGTCCGCGGCACTTACGGCCGAACCGGTCGATGGAAGCGCTATTGATGGCGTATTAGCGCTGTGCGCGCCAGCGTCGTGTGCCTGATCGATCGCATGCAACGTGTGACCATGGGCCATCATAGCCTGATGTGCGGCGTGGCCAAAGTCTCGTCCCTCCTCGAAAAGCCGTGACGCTTCGCGGTGGTGTCGCGCGGCGTGCTCGTGGTGTGACGCCGCAGCTTCAAGATGACCAATCTTGCTGTGCTTCGTGCTCATGCAGGCTCCTGTGTAACTTCAGGATTGACTCGGATAGCGACCGATTCGAAGACACAGTGGCGGGTCGCAACAAGATCCTAATCTACGCGCACTTGCGCCTCATGTGGCTTTTGCGTGGGCGGCGCCCGAGGGAAACCAGTGTGCGCCGGTAATTGCGTTACTGGTGTCGGAGCCAGCCGCCAACACCTGCTGCACAAACGCCATGACGCCTGCGAGAGTGCCCCTGCCCCCCGCGTTCGTTCTATGGTCACCATGTCCGTTGCACATGATGAAATTTGACATTACGCCCCATCCGCCCGATATCGTCAGCAAACTATTTGGCAAGGCGAAACCGGATCAGCCGTCTCCAGCAACCGAGCCCATACCGGATCCTGCTGCGCCCCAGGCCGCCGCGCCGGACGCACCACCGCCCACTGCACCGCTGGCCGATGTGGATATCGCGGCAGTCATGGATCAGCTAGTCAGCGAAAGCGGGGAAACGCTCAACTGGCGCACGTCCATAGTTTTGAACGCTGATCCCTCGTGTCGGATGGCGTTGCATGCAAGGCGCCCATCCGAGGGGAGCCGAAAGGAGACAGTATTACCCCAGAGGATTCAGCGAAACTGAACTGCTGTTCGACTATCGCAGCTCAGTCTTTGCGAGCAAAGTGGGCCAGCTTGCCGGCAACCACTTCTTTTACGTTGCTCGAAGCCCGTGAGCATCTTGAGGCGTTCGACAAACTCGTGCTGTGGGAGAGCGCGCCGGAAATCGAATTCTCTCTGGTGGACGACTAACGGTTCATCGATGAAGCCGTGAGCCACGTCCCCCTCGTCGCATTCTTGCCTTGCGTACGCCAGGCCATATACTCGTGAGTAAGCCCTCCTACCCTGTAGCAGCGCCCGGCCTGCGCCCTGCGTCGACACCCACCAGGGAGCGGTGTTCGGACCCACCGTCATTCCTCTCACAATTGTGAGCCGTTGCGGCTGACGGCGTTGCCCTTACGCACGCGACGGCTCGACCATCGAAGGAGACCACAGCCATGAATCCGCAACCGTTTGTGGTGAAGCCGGGCGACTACCCCCGTGCTCTGAACGTTCTTGGCGAAGGGATCACCGTACTGGCATCGCGTGAGGCCACGCAGGGCTACGAAATTTTCCTCCAGCAAGGCCCGGAAGGTAGTGGCCCGCCGCCCCATAGTCATGACTGGGATGAGTCGTTCTATGTCATCAAGGGTAGTGTCGAGATCAGTTGCAACGGAAGGACTACGACTGCGACGCCGGGCACGCTCGTTCATGTACCGGCTGGCGCGGTTCACAGTTTCACGATGGGCGCAGACGGTTGCGAGATGCTTTCGGTTACGGGACACACGGGCACGGCGTCGTCGCTTTTCACGATGATAGATGCGGAAGTCCCCCCAGGGCCGCCGGATATTCCGAAGCTGCTGGAGATTGCCGGGAAGTGCAATGTGCACGTTGGGGAATGAGGGAACGCCGCGGACCCCGATGGACTGCAGTACTTTTTCAGAAACCGGGCTGGTCGCTGCAACCCTGTTGCTTTTGTCAGGGCTGGAAAGTGTCGCTGAGCTCGGCGCGCGCAACTGGTGGTTGAGGATTTAGACCGCCGGCACTGACCGGCTGCTGGGCGTCAGCGGAGGGTGCCTGAAAGTTCTATCATGGTGACCAGTGAGGTCGCCATGACTTATCGGAACCCGAGCGTCGAATGAAGCCGCTGCGCAATACCGACTCCGCCCCAGGGCAGTGGTACATCGACACAGCCTGCATCAATTGCGGTGCATCGCGTCACGTCGCGCCTGGGCTGATTGTCGAACGAAACGACAAGAGTGTTTTCGTTCGGCAGCCCGGCACGCCGGAAGAGCAGCTTGCTGCCTGGCGTGCGGTGCTCGTATGTCCGACAGCATCGGTACGCAGCGAAACGAAGCAGCCCCGCCCGAACGCCACGATCTTTCCGCAGCAGATCACGTCGGGTGTGTGGCGCTGCGGATTCAACTCGCGGTCATCGTTTGGCGCACATTCTTATTTTGCCGCGCGTCAGGACGGCAATCTGCTGATCGACTCACCGCGCTATGCGGCGGAACTCGTGAAATGGTTTGACGCCGCCGGTGGCATTGCACACATCCTTTTGTCGCATCGTGACGACGTTGCAGACGCCGACAAATACGCACGTCAATTCGGCGCGCGCGTCTGGATTCACCGGGAGGACAGCTCGGCTGCCCCCTATGCTACGGATCTGCTCGACGACCGTTCCGCACCGGGCATTGCGGCCGGCGTCCGCGCTATCCCGATGCCCGGGCACACTCGGGGTAGCGTCGTATACCTCCTCGATGATCGCGTGCTCTTCACGGGTGATTCGCTCGCCTGGAGCCCACGCGAGCGCGACCTCGTCGCGTTCAGGGACGCGTGCTGGTACTCATGGTCGAAGCTCACCGAATCGCTCGGCAAGCTGGCCGCGTATCGTTTCGAATGGCTGCTTCCGGGTCACGGTTGGTTCACGCACTTGCCGGCCGGGGAAATGAGTACTCGCCTGCTAGCGTTGGTTGAGCGCATGCGAAATGATTGAAGTCGACGGAAACCCAGCGCGCACCTCGCACCGCACCACACATGACGCGTCTCGTCGAGCGCGAGCTCTGGGAGGTGGTGAAGACCTGCGTCGATAGCCTGCCGCGGCGTCGCAGTGCCATAGCCACTGCGGGCGCGCGAGCATGCTGCCGCAAGCGCAGGCCCGGCTGAGCGCCATGACCTGCTCCGACTCGCTTCGCTGTGCTTCGACGAGTCCCGCTCCGCCGCGTTCAGGCTTTCAACACCCCGAAGATCTCGCTCAACATCGCCTTCGCATCGCCGAATAACATGCGGTTGTTGTCCTTGTAGAAGAGCGGGTTGTCTACGCCGGCATAGCCCGAGGCCATGCTGCGCTTCATCACGATCGAGGTCCTGGCCTTCCAGACCTCCAGCACCGGCATGCCGGCGATCGGGCTCGCCGGGTCCTCTTGTGCCGCCGGATTCACGATGTCGTTCGCGCCGATGACAATCGAAACGTCCGCCTCGGCGAAGTCCGCGTTGATCTCGTCCATCTCGAGCACGATGTCATACGGCACCTTCGCTTCAGCCAGCAGCACGTTCATGTGGCCCGGCATGCGCCCCGCCACCGGATGAATAGCGAAGCGCACGTCAACGCCCTTCTCGCGCAGCACCCGGGTGAGCTCGTACACCGTGTGCTGGGCCTGCGCCACCGCCATGCCATAGCCGGGCACGATGATCACGCTCTTCGCGTCGCGCAGCAGCTCCGCGGTTTCGGCGGAACTCACCGCCACCACCTCGCCGGCCGGCTGCTGTGCGCCGCCGCCCGCCGGTGCCGACGCGCCGCTGCCGGCACCGAAGCCGCCGGCAATCACGCTGATGAAGTTGCGGTTCATCGCGCGGCACATGATGTACGACAGGATCGCGCCCGACGAGCCCACCAGCGCGCCGATCACGATCAGCAGGTCGTTGCCGAGCATGAAGCCTGTGGCAGCCGCCGCCCAGCCCGAGTAGCTGTTGAGCATCGACACCACGACGGGCATATCGGCGCCGCCGATCGCCATCACCATGTGCACACCGAACAGCAGAGAGATCACCGTCATCACGACGAGCGGCGTGATGCCATCCTGAATCGTCTCTGCATGCAGGAACGCCCTGCCGAACACGATCACCACCAGCAGCGCGGCAAGATTGAGCCAGTGGCGCGCCGGCAGCAGCAGCGGTTTGCCGCCGATCCTGCCCGACAGCTTGCCGAACGCAATGACCGAGCCCGCGAACGTTACTGCACCGATCAGGATACCGACGTAAATCTCGACCTCGTGGATAGCCTTCTCTGCGCCGGTGAACTGCACCGACGTATCGACGTAGCTGGCAAAGCCTACCAGGCAGGCCGCGAGACCCACGAGGCTGTGCATCAGCGCGACCAGTTCGGGCATCTGCGTCATCTGCACTTTCTTCGCGGCAAGGAGGCCCACCGCGCCGCCGCCGACCAGTGCAGCGACAACGTACGGAATGCCCGCAGCCGACACGCGCGGACCAAGCACCGTGGCCAGCACCGCGATGAGCATGCCGATCATGCCGAGCAGGTTGCCGCGGCGCGCGGTCTCGGGATTGGCCAGGCCGCCCAGGCTCAGGATGAAGAGAATCGCCGCGCCGATATAGGAAACGGTAGTCAGGTTGGAAGTCATTGTTGTCGTTCCCTCATTTGCGGAACATCGCCAGCATGCGTCGCGTCACTGCGAAGCCGCCGAACATGTTGACGGCCGTAAGTGCCAACGCGCCCACGGCGAGGCCCAGGATCAGCCCCGATGGCCGGTCGCCCACGGCGGACCCGTCCAGCGGCGGCGCGACCTGCACCAGCGCGCCGATGGCGATGATCGACGAGATCGCGTTGGTCACGCTCATCAGCGGCGTATGCAGCGACGGCGTGACGTTCCAGATCACCATGTAGCCGACGAAGCAGGCCAGCACGAACACCGTGAAGTGCGAGAGGAACGTGGCCGGTGCAAACAGCCCCACCATCAGGAAGGCCAGCGCGCCGATGCCGAACGCGATGGCCAGCGACTTCGCCGACATCGGCTCGCTGCTGCCGTGGCCCTTCTTCGGCGCGGCCGCCGCCGCGGCAGCCGCGGGCTGGGGTTTGGGCGCGGCGGCGGGCTGTTTGATGGGTGGCGGCGGCCAGGTAATGCTGCCTTCCTTGATGACCGTGAGGCCGCGGATGGCGTCGTCGTCGAAATCGACGTTGATCGTGCCGTCCTTCGTCTTGCACAGTTCCTCGACCACGCGCAGCAGGTTGTTGCCATACAACGTGGACGACTGCCTCGCCAGACGCGAAGCAAGATCGGTGTAGCCGACGATGGTCACGCCGTGGCGCACCACCGCCTCGCCGGGCACGGTCAGCTCGCAGTTGCCGCCCTGCTCCGCTGCCATATCGACGATCACGCTGCCCGGCTTCATCGACTGCACCATTTCGGCCGTGATGAGCTTCGGAGCCGGCTTGCCGGGAATCAACGCCGTGGTAATGATGATGTCCGCGTCCCTCGCCTGCTGAGCGTACATCGCGCGCTGCGCCTGCTGGAAGCCCTCGCTCATGACCTTGGCGTAGCCGCCGCCGCCCGAGCCTTCCTCCTCGTAGTCGACCTTGACGAATTCGCCCCCAAGGGACTTCACCTGATCGGCCACTTCGGCGCGCGTGTCGTTGGCGCGCACGATCGCGCCGAGACTGGCCGCGGTGCCGATGGCAGCCAGGCCGGCCACGCCCGCACCAGCAATGAAGACCTTGGCCGGCGGGACCTTGCCGGCGGCGGTGACCTGACCGTTCAGGAAACGGCCGAACGCATGGGCTGCCTCGATCACCGCACGGTAGCCGCTGATGCCGGCCATCGAGGTGAGCGCATCCATCTTCTGCGCGCGTGACAGCGTGCGCGGCAGCGAATCGATCGCCAGCACGGTGGCATGCCTCGCGGCCAACTGCTGCATCAGTTCGGGGTTCTGGGCAGGCCACACAAAGCCGATCAACGTGCTGCCCTCGTGCATCAGCGCGACTTCCTCGCTGCTCGGGGGGCGCACCTTGAAAACGATGTCACTGCGGCCCCAGAGTTCGGCGGCCGTTGCGACGACCTCGGCACCCGCAGCACGGTAATCACCATCGTCAAAGTTCGCACCTGCGCCGGCGCCGCTTTGCACGGCTACCGCGAACCCCAGCTTGATCAGTTTCTCGACCACCTCGGGCACGGTCGCAACGCGCCGCTCGCCGGTGGCTGTCTCCAGAGGAATGCCAATCAGTAATGTCATATCATCAATTGATGGTAGTGGCCGTCGCGAGGAACTCGGGCCTGCGCCTCAGGCTTTCTCGCAGTAGGGAGGAGCGAACAATGTCGATATGTAAAGTACTACTAATATTACGGGATCGTAGAATTGATCAGAGTGCCCATCAATGGCTCCATAAAAGACGAAAGTGTCCGAATGCCACAAGAGCCGCTCACGGACAATAAAACAGAACGCAGTCGGTGGTGCGATGCAACAATACCATTCTAAGGTCGAGTTGCCGTATGTCAATCGTTTGTTCGTGGGAGCCGCTTCATGTCTCATAAGCGCATCGGCAAACGCCTTGTCGGCTTTGACGTGCAGGCATTTACCAGGTATAAACCCGCACACAGGATGCGCCCTCGTCGCAAAGGCCAAAATTCGTATAACAACTGTTTGCAATGCAGCAAAAACGAGTTGCGATCCGTCTTTCTTCTCGCTTCGAAGGAAACGGCTTGGCTCGCCGTACCACGACCCACGAGGCGATGTGTGCGCCCGTGTTGCCGACTCGCGTCGGGGTGGTCGCAGTCGACCCGCTCAAACAATCAGGATCACGAATGATGAAGGTGACGCTATCTTGTCAGCCCAGTGGGGCGCAATGGTAATTCGGTGCAAGTTGGCATGCGCGAATTACCGCACCGTAGCGGCGGGCCATTCGGAGCGGTTTACATTCGCGACAAGCCATTCATCGCGTTTTCCGCGACGTGTTTATCCCGCGTCCTATGACCGATTGCTCGCCGCCTGCGCGGAGCGCAGTCTCACACTCGACATCCGGCAGGAGGCCAGCACCGAAACGGCGATCCTGTCGCTCGCGTCCGCGGCCATGGGAGCCGCAATCGTGAATGCCGCAAATCGCGATCGGCCGCGGGCGCGCGTGCGTTTCGTCGCTCTGCAGGGAGCGGAAATGACCAGAAGACTAAATCAGGCTGACCCCGCCGCGCCGCCTTATCGCTTCAGGCCCTTTGCAGGATATCAATCGCCTCTTCGGCATCGCCCAACGAGTCGACGGCGAGATAGGCAACGAACTGCGTGCCAAGTACAGCGGCCGAGACCCCGCGGAGGTTGATTCCCCCATCAGCCAACATCGAGGTAAGTTGTGCGATGACACCCAGCTGGTCCAGACCCATTACCCGGATCGAGTGAAGGCCAGGGGTGACGCTGAACCCCGCCTTTGTGGCGGCACGGATCGCACTGTCTCCCTCTATCGGAGCGACAAACACGACCCCCTTACCCGACGCCTCCGGCGCGCGGCGTGCCACGATGAACTGCAAGTCGACACCCGCATCCCGCAACACGCTTAATACCTTTGCAAGGCCGCCCGGTTTGTCGTCGATCGTAGCGGCCCAAACATCGACAAGTTCCACGCTCAGTTCCATGGCAGTTCCCCAGCCTCGGACCTCATTGAAAAAATCTACTTCACGAACGGCGCGCCGGCAAGGCCTGTCGGACTACGCGCCGGCCGGCAATCCGCGTCCGGCTTGCTGGCACTACGCATCTGTATCAAGATCAAGTCGACCTTCATGACAGACGATCCCGATTGCGAACCTGCTCCCGATCCCGACAAACTCAAGGGCCCTGGCGGCATGACTTTGCGGCAGATCCACGCACAGGTGCAGAAGTCCGTCCAGCGCGACCGCGAAGCGCAGTCTGCGCACAACTCGCAGACGCCGCCGCAAAGCCGGTGGCAGCGGTGGGTGCGCTATGTATGGGGTCCTGGCGGGCGGCCCTGGCTGCAGTTTGATGAAGGAAGCCGGCGGTATGAGAACAACTTTGCTGATCCACGCCACTCATCGAATGCAGTCGCTTATACGAAATCGACTCCGTCAAGGGCTTTGTCATCGCAAGGATCTCGAGGCGAGCGAAGTTGCTATGCGAGGTACTGCTTAAAATGGCTCAACCGTTCTCAATAGAATAAGCACACGCGATGGCATTGCGGAGTCCAAGGCGAATCAATGCGTCGCGCAAGCCTTACGAGTAACCCTGCAAAGCTGCCCGGAAATGAGTTCAGGCAAGATTCTGTGCGGCATCGCAATAGCCGCGCTGTCCACGGCGTGCGCCGCTGCGGGGGTGGCCGATGCGTGTTTGCCATCGTTCTCCGAGGTCGACGTCCAGAAGGGACTCGAAATCCGGACCCGCTGCACTATCTCCGCGCCAGCGCTCGCGCGTGTCACTGAACGCCTGAACCGCACGGTGAAGAGCGACGGGCTCTCCGCAGCACAACGTGTTGCGCTTGCGACAGCGGCCAACGTGATGCTGCACGCGGTCGTCTCGCAGGCAGATCACGGCGAACCCGGAAGCGCAGTCGCGTTCATCAACTTCGAGCTGATCCTCGAAGGCCTGGCGTCGCAGATCAGGACGCGCACCGATTTCGACACCAGAGCCGAAGCGTCGAAATGGAACACACGTTACGAAGATCTGCTGCGCAGATTGTCGATCACACGCAGTGCGGATCCCATCGAGCTGCAGCTCGGGGAAGCCGTGAGGCGCCTCGACCTGGATGAAGCATCTGCGCTACTCATGCGGCTAATTGCCAAAGCACCCGCAGCCGCCCAGCTATCAGCGGCGCTCAGCTACGAAGCGGCGGTCGTCGAACTGCTTCGCTTCATGCCATGGAACGCGCTGCCGTACCTGGAGAAGGCCCATGCGCTGCAACCCGACGACGTGGGCATTGCCACCGCATTCGCCGACACGCTGCTCGTTCAGCACGAGCCTGAGCGCGCGGAGCCGGTGTATCAGGCCCTGCTGATCCGTTATCGCACGCTTGCGCAACAGAAGCCCGCCATATGGCAGCCGTCCATCGCGCTCACCCTCGGCAAACTCGGCGGTCTGTATGTGATGCGGCAGCAGCACAAGGAAGCCGAAGACGCGTGGCTGCACGCGCTCGAAATCTACTGGGCGCTGGCGCAGATAAATCCTTCTGCATATAGTCCTGCAGTGGCTGACACCATCGACAGGCTCGCAACGTTGTATCGCGACACGCAACGTCTTCAGGATGCGACAGACGCGTGGCGCGAAGCCCTCGCCCTCGACCGCGCACTGGCCCGACAGGACCCGGCCATGTACCGGCCCGCGGTCGCGTCGACGCTCAACGATCTCGGCATTCTCTACAATGCAACACAGCGCACGCGCGATGCGGAACTCGCCTATCGCGAAGCGCTCGGCATCCAACGCGAACTTGCACACGACAATCCCGCGACCTGGCGTCCGGCGCTTGCGCGCACGCTGAACAACCTCGGCAACCTCTACAGCGCAAACGGGCGGCTGCCAGAAGCCGAACGCGCTTACCGGGATGCGCTGGAGATCCGCCAGCAACTCGCCCGCGAAAGCCCTGCGCTTTACCAGCCCGACGTCGCGCGTACTCTGGGTAATCTTGGCGTGCTGTACCGCCTCGAGCGGCAGCCGGCCAAAGCGGTTCAGGCGTATCAGAAAGCGCTGCAAATCGATCATACCCTCTCACGAAATATGCCTGCGACGTACCAGCCTGACGAGGCGCGGATACTGAACAATCTGGGCGTCCTCTACAGCCGCACGGGCAGGCCGCGCGAAGCGGAAGACGCGTGGCGCCGTGCGCTCGATCTGTACCGCAAACTCGCACAAGACGATCCGTCGGCCTGGCGGCAGGATGAAGCACGCACCTTGCGAAATCTCAGCGCGCTGCTAACCCACACGCAACGTTCGGCTGAAGCTGAAGAATTGAATCGCAAGGCGGACGAACTGATCGATTCGACAGGGGCGCAATAGAGCACGAGGCAAGCCGCCGAACGTAGCGGACCAGCGCTGACATCGATTGCGCACCGCAACGCCGAGCCTCGTTACCCGGACACCCCCGGATGCCTTTTGGGGCGCCAGATACCTATGTCTAGCAGTCCTGTCCACCGCCAGTTGTGTATGGACCACTGATCGGCGACGGCTATGGTCGTTGCCAGGGCGGCGGTTGCCACAGGGGCTGGGAACACCACCACTGGCACAACGGTTGGTGACGCGCAGACCGCTGCGTTGCGGGCGCCGCGCTCATCAAATGGCACACCCCCCAAGCCGCAACGTTTCGTTCCTCAAGCGCTTTTCATTTCGCGCCATCCAGGTAGTGCCATTCGAAGCCGCGTGGGCCTTCATGCACCGTACCGCAAGACGTTTCCGGAAAGTGCGCGGGGAACACGATGGCCCCAGTTGCCGCCGCATGGTCGAGTAGCGATTGTCTTGATGCTCGTGCCTGCGGCTGATCAAGGCAAAAAGTTGAATCCACTGAGGACGATAGACCTGCAGCGGACTATGCATGACGTCCCCAGAGAACAACGCCGTCTGTCCCTGCGAGCGAATTTCGATAGCCATGTGCCCAATGCTATGGCCCGGCGTCGGGAGAAAGCGAATGCCGTCGATGATCTCCTCCCCTTCATCGGACACGACGCGAGCCTGTTGGGCTTCGATCAGGGGGAGTATGCTGTCCTCGAATGCCATGCGCCGCGGTTGCCCTTCGGGCGTTTCAAAATAATCGCGTTCGCGCTTGCTGAAAACGTAGGTGGCGTTCGGAAACACGGGTGTCCAGCGGTCGTTTTGCCAATGCGTATTCCAGCCCACATGATCGACATGCAAGTGCGTGAGCAATACATGGTCGACTTGCTCGCGCCGGAAGCCAGCCGCTTCGAAGCGCTCAAGCACAGGGTTGTCGAGCTTGTCGAAAAGCGCGCTAAATGGCCGCGCCTTCCCGTTGCCGATTCCCGTATCGACGACGATAGTCAGGCCGTTGATTTCCACGACCCACAAATGCGTTTTCAGCGATACCCGTCGATTCGTCAGATCGAGGCTGGTGGTCGAACAGTGTTGTTCCAGGTCTTGGCCGCTTGCGGCATCCCAGTCGGGAAACAAGACATCGGGAGCGAGTGCAAAGGCCGTTTCGTCGACCCGGGTGATCCTTGCCTCGCCCACGAGATGGGTAGTGGAAGCGTCTTTCATGGCGATGTTGGATTGTCGTAAGTCATGGTAGTCCTTCACGCTACAGTCATCGTCTGCGCGACCGGCACGCGCCGCATGGCCAACAGGTAAAGCGCTGCACCGATCAGTGCAGCCACCCCGCCGGTCACGGCCAGCGCCACGCCCAGGCTGTTGTCGGTGTGCCCGAGGCGCTCGTTCAGGAAGCCGACGGCCAGAGGACCGACGCCTCCGCTGATCGCGTTGGTCATGAACACGAGCAAGGCCAGCGAGCGCCCACGCATGCGGTTCGGCACGGCGATCTGCAGCGGCACGGGCGCAAGACCCATCGCAATGCTCGCCGCGAACGCACAGGTACCATACAGCACGACCGCAACGCTGCTGTCGGCGACAAGCGGCATCGCAATCGCGGCCGGCACGAGCGCAGCAACCGCACCGCCGGAGAAGCCCAGCACTCTGCGCAAGGTACTTTCGTCGGTCACGCGCGTCGCGAGCATGCCCGCGCACGCGACACCGAGTGTCCCGCCGATCATGTAAGCCGGTGCGGCCAGCTGGCCCACCGTCTTCGGCGCGAGGTGAAAATGCCGCATCAGCAAAGTCGGAAACCATGCCGAGTGAGAGTAAAACACCGTGATCAACGCGACGTAAGCCGCGAAGTAGGCCAGACAGAAGCGATTACGCACGAACAGTTCGACGATGACATGCCGCAGGGACGGCATGGCGTCTTCCGCTTTTGTCGCATGATGCAGCGTCTCCAGGCGGACCGGTTCGCGAACCGAGAATGCCACCAGCGCTGCCAAGACGAGCCCGGGCAGTCCGACCGCGACGAACACCATTTGCCACGGTTCAAAGCCATGGGCCGCGAGCCAGGCACTATTGTCGCCATGGGCGGCGGACAACAGCATGCCGCCGCCGAACAACGCGACGCCGCCTCCCACATACGGCCCAAGCATGAAGACACTGCTCGCGCGCGCAACGCGCCGCGGTGGGAAGATGTCGCTGAAGATCGACAGTGCAGCCGGGCTCAGTCCCGCCTCGGCGATCGCGGTCCCGGCGCGGGCGATGAGCAGTTCGGAAAAACTCGAAGCGAATCCGCATGCCATCGTCGAGACAGCCCAGATCGCAATACAAGCGGCGATCAACCTGACGCGATTGGTTCGATCGACGAGCCGGGCGACGAAGACACCCGCTGTCGCGTAACACATCGTGAACGAAAGCCCCTGCAGCAAGCCGATTTGCGTATCGGTGAGCGAGAGCGACTGCTTGATCGGCTGCACGAGAATGCTGACGATCTGCCGATCCAGATACGAGAACGCGAAGCACGTGAAGAACAACAGCACGACGTAGACGGGGTATCGCACGGCGTCTGGAGCTGGCCGGGCTGCGTTTTCGTCCGGCTGGGTCAAAGTGGGATAAGCGCTCATACACTGTCTCCGGAGGATGAGTCGGTGAATCGTCAGTCGCAGTCGTTCTTTGGTTTTCTGCTCAGTTTGCATCGGCATCCGCGGCCAGCAATGCGAGGCAGTCGCCGGGTTCCACGCGCGCAAAAGTGCGGATGCACATGACGGTGGCGCCCGCGCGAAAGCGGATTTCCCGCGGCGCCTGCCAAGGCTGATGCGGATCGAAGAGACGTCCCGCGATCTGACCTTCGCGAACGCGATCGCCAAGCGCGAAAGCGGGTTCGAACACGCCCCCAATCGGCGAGTACACATAGTGGCGTGCGCCCTCCACACGCAGGAATCGTGTCTCGCCCGCAGGCGATGGACGCTCTTCAGGTGTCATGCCGAGCCGATGCAGGAGACGACGCAGTCCGCTCTCGACGATAGCGAGATTGGCAGCGTCGCACCCGGCGTGGCCGCCGAATTCGCCGCACAGGAAGAGCTTGCCGTGGCGTTCGGCGGCCGCCGCGAAAGTGCGATCCTCGCCGAGCAGATCCATGATCATCGTGTTCGGTGCCCCGAACGCACGCACGAGGTCGAGGTAGAAGTCACGCCGCTCGCCCTCGGCGGGCGGTGACGCGAGAAGCGTGGGAGCATGGTCGAACGACGCGCCGCCGGCGTGAAGATCGATCACGATATCACTGCGCGGAAGCAACTCCGTCTCGACGTAATGCGCGATCATCTCGGTCGGCTGCCCATTGCGCGCACCGGGGAAAAGCCGGTTCAGATTGCCGCGGTCGATCGGGGATGTGCGCGAGCCGTTGATGAAGGCTGGGAAATTCAGCGCTGGGATCACGATCAGGCGCCCGCGTATCGTCATCGACGGCAGCCGCTGCAATAGTTTGGCGAGCGCCACGGGGCCTTCGTATTCGTCGCCATGGTTACCGCCCGTGAGCAGAACCGTCGGACCTGTCCCCACGCCAGCGTTGAGTACGGCGAGCGGGATGGGTATGTGCCCGTAAGCCGAACGGTCGTGCGACCAGGGCAGTCTGAGCGTGCCGGTCTGAAAACCCGTGCGCTCAAAATCAACGTCAGTGGCGATAAGCGATGGAAGATTGGACATGGTGCGACCAGTAATGAGCGAGGCGGCGCCCCGTTGTCCTTACTATCGCCGACGATAGAGCGCCTGGCCAATGCCGTTTTCTGTTCGGGTGATGCCTTGAAGGCATCATCGTCTACGCTCTCGTCCATCGACCTGCCACGGCAAGGCGTCGCCTACCTGAGACGATCGACGAAACGAACCAGAGCGACGTTTGCTGCGTTCGCGGCGTAGCAGAATTCGAGTGGTAACGGCACCGACAGATCTTTCAGATCGACGAAGCGCACGCGTGCTGGGGGACGATCGCGATTGGCCGCGTTCACGATCGCGGCCCCCATGCCCGCGGACACGAGCGAAAGAATGGCGGTTTCGGTGCTGGCCTCCTGTCGGATGTCGAGCGTCAAGCCGCGCTCGGCGCAGGCGGACAGCAGACGGTCGTAGTACGCCGGGTAGACGCGTCGAGGAAAGGCGATAAATGGGATGTCCCGGAGGTCCGTCGTCGAAACGGCCTCCGCCTTGCCGAGCGGCCACGCGTCGGGCACGGCCAGCAGGACATTCTGTTCGAGCACGAGCACGCTCACGATGCCTTCGGGGAGCACACCGACCCGATAGCAGAAACCGCCGTCGAGCCGTCCCGCCGCAATCGCCTCGAGTTGTTCCGGCGTATTCATCGGCTGCAGTTCCAGCGCCACTTGCGGCACTGCCTGTTCGAATTCGCGCAACGCGCTCGAGACAAGGCCACTCCACGCTGCGTTTTCGACGAAACCGATACGCAACAGGCCGCGCGAGCCGGAGGCAATCTGGCGGGCCAGGCGATTGGCGGCATCGACGCGGGCCAGAATCTCCCGTGCTTCGGACAGGTAGGCCTCGCCCGCAGCCGTGAGCATCAAGCCACGCGGCGTGCGTTCGAACAGCGTCGCGCCAATGGCGTGTTCGAGGTCCTGAATTTGTCGGGATATCGCCGGCTGCGTCACGTGCAGTTGTTCGGAAGCCGAGCGCACACTGCGCAATTCTGCGACAGCAATGAAATAGCGGAGATGCCGGAGTTCCATGGCGATGTGGGACCAGGACGTTAGCA
>NZ_BBJJ01000110.1 GCF_000739815.1 Paraburkholderia mimosarum LMG 23256 = NBRC 106338 | reverse complement strand
ACTGGTGACGACCATCCGCCCGGTCTCGACGAAGCCGGGTACCGATGGTGATCGCTTTGATGTGTGGGAGATCGGCGCATCCGACCTGCCTCCATTTGGCTATATCCAGGCTCCCGTGAAGACGATTTCCGTCGAAGGCCATACCGTACAGGCAAAGCAGTATCTGATGCCTTATGACATCGTGCTGATTGTCAAAGGCAGCGTCGGAAAGCTAGGAATCGTCCCGAGGGACGTGCCTCCGCCTGGACCCGGCGGGTGGGTCGCAGGCGTATCGGCGATTGTCTTGCGAGCCGATCGGGAAGACGTGGAGCCTCGCGCGCTCGCGCTTCAGCTGCGTTCTCCGTTGGGGCAGGCCTTGCTTCACAGCATTGTGTCTGGTGGGACGACCATCCGGATGATCAACCTGCATGAGTTGACCCGTCTTGCCGTCTGGCTGCCGCCTTTGGCAGAGGCACATGCAGCGGCCCAGGCGCTCGAAGAGGAAGCACGGATCCAGCAAGAAATTAACCGGCTATCCCGTCTGCAAGGTGAAGTTGCGGCAGGGCTCTGGATACTCGACTGAGTCACATTCAATAAGCCATCAATGATCGATGACATCAAGTAGACCCTCGCTACCCGACGCAGGACGGTATCGGGAGCGCGGCAAAAGCGTGATTCGACTGCCTACTTTCCAACACATGTCGAGCAAACGGTGGTTTTCTAGACACGTCAAGAATGCTTATCGCGGACTAGCTCAACGGCATTCGTCAGGTTAACATTCCCGTCAAGTTTTCAACGTCCTGGTTGTGTCAATGAATCAGCGAATCGGCTATGCGCGGGTCTCTACGGAAGACCCGCATCTGGACCTGCAGCGCGACGCGCTCCAGCAGGCCGGTTGCCGCGTCGTCTATGAGGAAGCGGCGAGCGGCAAGAACGCTGGCCGCCCGGAGCTTGAGCAGTGCCGGAAGGCACTGCGCCCCGGCGATACGCTGGTGGTGTGGCGGCTGGATCGTCTCGGCCGCAGCCTGCCTGACCTCGTGCAGATCGTGGCCGAGTTGGAGCGCACGGGGATTGGTTTTGAGAGCCTGACCGAGAAGATCGAAACGAACAGCGCGGCAGGCAAGCTGGTCTTCCATGTTTTCGCTGCCCTTGCGGAGTTTGAGCGCAGCCTGATTCGTGAGCGCACCCTTGGCGGGCTCGCCGCAGCGCGTGCCAGAGGCCGCTCAGGGGGGCGCAAGCCCAAGCTGGGAGAGACGCAGGTACGGGAGATCAAAGCGCTGCTGCGCGACCCAGACATCCAGGTGGCGGACGTGGCGCGGCGTTACGGCGTTTCTCGAACCACGCTTTACAAGCATGTCGGCGTCATCGCCCCGCGTCATCCATGACCCCTGTCACGCTTTGCCGATCTCAAGGAACCTAAAGAATGCTGCCTCGGAGAACACATTGAGCATCGAAAAAACCCTATTCGCCGCCGCCGACAAGATGCGTGGTGCGATGGACGCTGGGGAATACAAGCACATTGCGCTTGGCCTGCTGTTCCTGCGCTACGTCTCCGAAGCCTTTGTGCGGCGGCATCAGCTGATTGCCGAGGAGGGCGGCGATCCTGAAGACCGCGACGAGTATCTGGCCGAAAACACCTTCTTCGTGCCGCCTTCGGCGCGTTGGTCCGCGCTCGCAGCCCGGTCGAAGGATGCACGGATCGGCGTGATGATTGATGACGCAATGCGCGAGATCGAAGCGGAGAATCCCAGTCTCAAAGGCGCTCTGCCCAAGGTGTTTGGTCGCGAGAGCATCGATCGCGCCATGCTATCGGGCCTGATCGACCTGTTCTCGAACCTCAAGCTCGATGGTACCCGTGCCGATTTCGACCTGATCGGCCGCATCTACGAATACTGCATTGGAGAATTTGCCAGTAGCGAGGGAAAGCGCGGCGGCGAGTTCTACACCCCGAAATCCGTGGTCGACACGCTAATCGAGATGATCGAGCCGACTCGTGGACGCGTCTATGACCCCTGCTGCGGCACAGGCGGCTTCTTCGTCCAGTCGGAAAAGTTCATCGACGCCCACCAGGGGCGCACCGACGACATCGCCATCTACGGACAGGAGCGCAACCACACCACCTTCGGATTGGCCCGCATGAATCTAGCCATCCGTTCCATCTTCGCGGATATCCGCTGGAACTCCGAAGGCACGTTGCTGCGTGACGAATTCCCGGACGAACGCTTCGATTACATCCTCGCCAATCCACCGTTCAACATCTCGGATTGGTCGGGCAACCTACTGCGCGAGGATGCCCGCTGGCGCTTCGGTGCGCCGCCGGTGGGCAACGCCAACTTCGCATGGATCCAGCATATCCACGCGCATTTGTCCTCTACCGGTATCGGTGGGGTGGTGATGGCCAACGGCTCCATGTCCTCCATGGCGAGCGGCGAAGGTGAGATCCGGCAGGCTCTGGTACAGGGCGATGGGGTGGACTGCATGGTCGCGCTGCCGGGTCAGCTGTTCTACGGCACGCAGATCCCGGCCTGTCTGTGGATCTTGGCCAAAGATAAGTCGAACGGCATTGCCATGAACGAAAAGCTGCGCGATCGACGTGGCGAGGTGCTGTTCATCGACGCCCGAAAGATGGGTGCGCTGGTTCCCGGTTCGCGCAAGCAGAAGGAGCTGTCCGAGGCCGAGATCCATCGCATCGCCGCCACCTATCACGCCTGGCGGGGTGAGGCGCGCGAGGGCAGTTATGAAGATATCCCAGGCTTCTGCAAATCCGCGACGTTGGAGGAGATCGCCGCCCATAACTTCGTCCTTACGCCGGGCCGTTATGTCGGCGCAGGCGCGGCAGAGGAGGATGACGAACCCTTCGAAGAGAAGTTCGACCGCTTGTTGGGCATCCTGCGCGAGCAGTTCGCCGAGGGACGTAGGTTGGAGGCTGAGATCGAGGCGCAGCTTGAGAGGCTCGAGTTCGATGCTTGAGTTCTATTCGCTCCGCGAACTTCTTTCCTTGGTTGTTGATAATCGAGGTAGAACCTGCCCGACGTCGGATACCGGGCTACCTCTGATCGCAACAAATTGCGTCAAAAACAGTACGCTCTATCCAGTTTTCGAGAAGGTCCGCTATGTCGATAGCGAAACCTATGCGAATTGGTTTCGTGCTCATCCGCAGCCTGGTGACCTGATTTTTGTGCTCAAAGGGTCGCCGGGGCAAGTTTGCCTGACGCCAGATCCCGTAAATTTCTGCATTGCGCAGGATATGGTTGCGTTACGCGCTAACAGCGATCTCATAGACCCTTCTTACCTTTTCGCCGCTCTTCGCTCCCCACAAATTCAAGACTCAATCTCGAATTTGCATGTTGGATCGATGATCGCCCATTTCAAAAAAGGTGATTTCGACCGGCTTAAGATTCCTGTGCCGAATAGAGCGGTACAGCAAGAGATCGGCAAAGTTTATTTGCGGATCTCCGAAAAAATTGAGCACAACAACAATACGGCGGCGACTCTGGAAGAGATGATGCGGGCGCTCTATTGCTCGTGGTTCGTGGATTTCGACCCGGTACGCGCCCGCGCTGAGGGCCTCCCGCCGGCTCATATGGACGCCGGCACCGTCGCACTCTTCCCCGACGGCTTCGGCGAGGATGGGCTGCCGGTTGGTTGGCAGCGACGGCCTCTTATTGCTCAAGCCGAATGGGTTAACGGCGCAGCATATAAGAATATGCATTTCAGCGCTGATGTGGATGCGCTTCCGATTGTAAAGATTGCAGAGCTGAAAGCTGGCATTACCCGCGGAACTCGCTTTACGACTACCGACCTAGGCGCGCGGTACAGGATCGACCGCGGAGAACTCCTCTACTCTTGGTCCGGGAACCCTGACACATCAATCGATGCATTCGTATGGTGGCTCGGGCCAGCCTGGCTAAATCAGCATATTTTTGCTGTTCGTGAGAACGGCTCGATGTCTCTGGCCATGCTTTTTACGATGCTAAAGCATTTCAATCCTGCGTTAGCAGAGATTGCACGGAACAAGCAGACAACCGGGCTAGGGCACATTACCAGAAAGGACATGGAGACATTCTTAGTCACCATTCCTACACCTAAGGTGCTTGAGGCTTTCGAGCGAATTTTAGGCCCTTTGTACCGCAGATATTGCGAAACACTTTACGAAACAGAGAGCCTCGCCACGCTGCGCGACACGCTGCTGCCCCGCCTAATGTCCGGAGAGCTTCGCGTAGGTGCTGCGCGCGATATGGTCGAGGAGGTCGTCTGATGTTCCGTGCCGACTGCCTTGTGAATGGGGGCAAAGACTAATGGCCTGGATCAGCGAGGCGCAGCTTGAAACGCACTTCATGGGGAGCCTCGCGCCGCTCGGCTACACGCTGACGCACGGAGCTGATGTCTCGCCCGAGGTGAAAGACCCGCTGCGGGCCAGCTTCCGCGAGACGATCCTGGCCCTGGCGCTGGTAGAAAGCCTGGCACGCCTGAACCCCGATGTGCCGAAAAAAGCCTTAGAGGATGCGGCGCGGCGGGTGACTGATAGCGTCTTTACCTCGGACACCGTGCAGGAAAATCGGCGGCTGCATGATCTGATGGTTCATGGTGTGCCGGTGACGTTCTTCCGAGACGGCGAGGAACGCAATGCCCGCGTGCAACTGGTCGACTGGTCCAATGCGGTGAATGACTGGCGCGCCGTGCGGCAGTTTGATGTCGTCGGCAAGACGGCGCGTATCCCCGATGTAGTGCTGTTCCTTAATGGCCTGCCGCTGGTGGTGGTAGAGCTGAAAGGGGTGGCTGGGGCAGATATCAAGGCCGCCTGGAACCAAATCGACACCTACCGCGCCGATATCCCGGACCTGTTCCGCACCAATCTGCTGACTGTGATCTCGGACGGGCTACAAGCGCGCTACGGCTCGCTGTCGGCGGGTTTCGACCGCTACATGAGCTGGCGCACGGTGGACGGCACAGCGCTGGTGCCGAAGGGCTCGGAGCTGGAGCTTTCGACGCTCACGAAAGGGCTGCTGGCGCCGCAAGTACTACTCGACATGCTGCGCTGGTTCGTGGTGTTCGAGGATGAGGGCAAGGGGCCAATCAAGAAGATCGCCGGTTATCACCAGTTCCACGCGGTGCGAAAGGCTTGTGAGACGATCTTGAGTGCTCGCGCGGGAGACGGTAAGGGCGGCGTCATCTGGCACACGCAGGGCTCTGGCAAGAGCTTGCTGATGACGTTCCTGTCTGGCCGCGTGATGCACCACCCGGCGATGGAGAATCCGACGCTGCTGGTGCTGACCGATCGCAACGATCTGGACAACCAGCTTTTCGCGACGTTCGCCCGCTGCAAGGATTTGCTGGGCGAGGAGCCGGTGCAAGCCGACAGCACCGAGGACCTACGACGCCTGTTGGACCGCAATGTCGGCGGCATCATTTTCTCCACCATCCAGAAATTTCGCCCCGAAACGGGCGAGACCTTCCCGGAGCTGACCGCGCGTTCCAATGTCGTGGTGTTGGTGGATGAGGCGCATCGGACGCAATACGGGTTCGAGGCCAAGCTGAACAAGGAAACGGGCGAGATTCGCCACGGCCTTGCCTATCAGCTTCGCAAGGCCTTGCCGAATGCGGTCTATGTTGCCTTCACGGGCACGCCGGTTGAGCTGGTGGGCGCTGATACGCGCGGTGTGTTCGGCGACTATATCGACGTGTATGACATCGCGCAGGCGGTCTCAGACGGCGCGACAGTGGCGATCTACTACGAAGCGCGGGTCGCGAAAATCACGCTCGACGATGACATCGCATCAACGCTGGACGACGACTTCAACGAGGCGACCGAAATGCTGGCCGAGGACCAGGCCAGCGCGACCGCGAAGAAATGGGCGCGGGTCGAGGCACTCGTAGGTGCGGATAATCGTCTCGATACGGTGGTGCAGGACATCCTCACCCATTTTGACGCACGGTTGGAGGCGATGGACGGCAAGGCGATGATCGTCTGCATGAGCCGCCGCATCTGCGCCGAGGTCTATGACCGTATCGTCGCTGCACGGCCCGACTGGGGCGGCGAAACGGACGATACGGGCAGCGTCAAGGTGGTAATGACGGGTTCAGCGACAGACCCGGCGAGTTTGCAGCCCCACATCCGCTCCAAGACCCGGCAGGAGGCCATCCGCAATCGGTTCAAGAATCCGGCTGACCCGCTGAAACTGGTTATCGTGCGTGATATGTGGCTCACGGGCTTTGATGCGCCGTGCATGCATACGCTCTATGTCGACAAGCCGATGAAGGGACACGGCCTGATGCAGGCCATCGCCCGCGTGAATCGCGTGTTCCGAGATAAGCCTGCGGGTCTCGTGGTGGACTATATCGGCATCGCTGCCGAGCTGAAGGCCGCCTTGGCGCATTACTCGCAGACCGACCAGGCCCAGACTGGCATTGATGAGGCGGAGGCGGTCGCAGCCTTTCTGGACGCATTGGACGTGGCGCGAACGCATTTCCACGGTTTCGACTATGGAGTAGCCCTGCGTGGCACGCCAGGCGAGCGCCTGGCTGTGCTTCCGGGCGCGATCGAGCATGTTCTGGCCCAATATCGCGACAGCGATGCCGGACCAAAGCGGTTTCACGACGCCGTCGCGGCGCTGGTGAAGGCGTACAAGTTGGCCTCTGGCAGCCCGCAAGCGACCGAACACGCGGAAGAGGTGGCGTTCTTTGCCGCCGTTCGCTCAAGTCTTGGTAAGTTGGATGTGGGCGGCGGCCGCAATGATGATGGCACTGATTTCGCGATCCAGCAGTTGGTCAACAATGCCGTGGCGTCGACAGAGGTTGTCGATATCTTGGAGGCCTGCGGCTTCGACCGACCCGACATTAGCGTGTTGTCGGATGCTTTCATGCTCGAACTCCAGAATATGCAGCACCGCAATCTTGCGGTGGAGGCACTGAAAAAGCTACTGAACGGCGAGATCAAGGCGCGCACACGCACGAACGTGGTGCAGCAGGAGGCGTTTTCATCCCGACTGGAAGAAGCGATCGCCCGTTATCACAACAGAAGTGTGGATGCACTCCAGATCCTCCAGGAGTTGATCGCGCTTGCCAAAGACCTGCGCAATGAGCCCGAGGACGGCCTGAATGCGGCCGAGCGGGCCTTCTACGACGCCTTGGCTCAGAGCGAAAGCGCAGTGCAGGTGATGAGCAATCAGGAGCTCAGGGTCATCGCCACGGAATTAGTGACGACCGTCCGCAACAATTCGGGGGTGGACTGGTGGAAGCGGGAAAATGTCCGCGCCAAGATGCGGGTTGCGATCAAGCGCATCTTGCATCGGCATGGTTATCCGCCAGATCTGGCTTCGGAAGCGGTGAAACTGGTATTGCGTCAAGCTGAAGCTTTAGCTGTGGCCTGATTCGAATTTCAATATCTTAATGGTCGAAATCTAACACTTGTACCGATTTCGATCGACGGCGAAGCGATGGTGATGCGATGGATTCTTGCTTGGCGGCTTTTAACCGGAAGATTGGCAAAACTGCCGTTCCTGGGCGCGAGGCCGCCCGATTTCCGCTATTCCGCGACCCTTGGCGCGGTCCGAGAAGTGGCTGTTCAGGCAGCGCTCCGGATGAAATTATTAGCTTCTTGTCGGACGCGTTAGCGCTTCATGCCGGCAAGCAGTTTTCCTAAACGGGGTTGGGGGAATATCACGTTGACCTTGCATACCTGTCCGCCGCCAGCGGGCGCGATTAAGCGTTGGCTCAAGGGTTATCCGAGCGACGTCGACCATTACGGCCATCTTCTTCTGGAGCAGGATTGCGACTGCGACGACGCGCTTATCGCTGACCTCGTCGGCTATTTCGAATCCGCTCATGCCGACGCGCGCGCATATTTCCATGAGCAGATGGGGATTGACCTTCATCCCGACGCGGGCGCTGAGGGCGCCTATGTGACCTATCCCACCTGCCTGCCCTCGATCACGCGGCGCGGACTGTTCGGCGAGGTCATGGCCGGCATGCTTACCGAGCATTACGATTATATCGGCGGCTACGATTGGAAGATCCCGGTATTCCTGTTTCGATACCATGAAGATGCCGAAGCCTATCTGTTCGCACTTGCGCGTGACGAGGAGCGCAAGCGCGAGGTCTATGGCCGCCGCGGATCGGATTTTCTCGCGCTTGCGTTGAACGAGGCAGGCGAGGTGATCCGGTTCATCGCCGGCGAAGCGAAATGGCGCAAAAAGCTTCAGCCTTCCGTCGTCGCCGAGCTCATGTACGGCAAAAAGAAGAAGAACCCGGTTACCGACGAGCTCGAGCATGACGGGAAGGGTATCTGGCATCAGGTCAACCGCGATATTCCAGCGCCACACGGCCTGCGGCAGTTGCAGCGGCTGCTGCGTGAGATCGATCCTGAGGGTTATTCGGCAGCCATAGCCACACTCGACAGGGTATTGGTGGTGAAGGAAGCGCAACCGCTGCCACGCACCAACCTCATCCTGATCTCAGGTGGCGACGTGCCGAGCCGGAAGGCGAAGCATTCGCTCATCCCGTGGGAGGAGGTGCCAGACGACTACACGGCGCCGCACGATCTTCAGGTGGTCGAACTTATCCTCTGCGATGGCGACGACGTCATCGATGGCGTTTATGACGCGCTCTGGAGCGCCTGATGCCGGCTCATGATCCGCTTCGCCTCGAGATCGCCGATGGTGCCCGGATTGGACTCGCGCTCGAGAACGAGCTTTCCGCCAATCAGGCCCGCTCCTACGTACGCTGCCTACAGGTCGGCTGGCAGGTCGATACGATCCGCTGGAACCGCGCGGATTCCGAGGGACAGCTCGCGGACGCACGCAGCCTGTTGCAGGCCGCCGAAGTCTTCGCCGAGATCGAAGGCCATGACGCACCGCGCGCGATCGACTGTTACCGGCGTGCCGGCGAAATCCTCGAATGGCTGGCGCGGTCGAACGACGGGACCAAGACCCTGGCGCCGATCGAACTCCTCGCAGGCGCGGCGTTTCAGCTCGGCGGCCTCCCGGCTATGGCATCTGGGCTGCTCGGCCAGCTCAATCTCGAGGAGGCTGGTCCAGCACTGTTCGCCGCGTTCCTGAAGGCGGACTTCGACGAAGTCCTCACCCTCGCTATGGCGTTTTGGAAACAGTATCCCGACCTGACCGTGGAGGACGCTTCGCGGCGGATTCTCGAGGAGGAGAAGGACGACCGGCTTGTTTGGTATTTCACGGTCGAGTTGGTGCGCGCGCTCGGACTTTTCGCGGACTCGGTGCGGCGCGGGGATGATGCGCGGCTCGCAAAGGCCTCTGCTAAGCTGAAGGCACTAGACGCGATGGCTGTGCGAACCTTCAGCGACGACGTTTCTCTGCTAGTCACGCTGCTGCGACAGGTAGGCTCGCGTTTCGCCGATGCCAGCATCTACCGTTCGGTGCGAGCGCTCGGCGAACTCAATGTCGAACGCATGCCGCGCATGCTGGCGTTTGCACGCGACCAGTTCGCGCGAGGACGGGGCATTCTCTGGTCGTCGCAGCGCGCCGGGCTCAACCGGCTGCTCGAGAACACCTCTTTCGCACTCTGCACTCCGACCGGCTCGGGCAAGACGCTGGTCGCCAATCTCGGATTGGTAAAGGAGCTGCTGCTGCGCGACCATGGGAAGGTCGTCCCGCTCGCGCTATATCTCGTGCCATCGCGCGCACTGGCCGGGGAGGTCGAAGCCAAGCTCACTGCCGAGCTTGGCCACGATCTCGTCATTACCGGCCTTTATGGCGGTGCCGATTGGGGGATCACCGACTATTGGCTGAACGCCGATCGCCCGGCCGTGCTCATCGCCACCGTCGAGAAGGCCGATGCGCTGATGCGCTATCTGGCGCCGCTGCTACTCAGCCGCTTGCGGCTGCTGATCGTCGACGAGGCGCATCAAGTTCTGCCCGAGGACACTGAGAACGGCCGAAGCGCCTTCGCGGACCATAGCAGCCGTGCGCTGCGGCTCGAGAGCCTCGTGGCGCGATTGCTCACCCAGGCGCCCGACATTGTCCGCATTGCGTTGACCGCGGTCGCCGGCGGCGCGGCGGGGCCGGTTGCGCGGTGGATGGAAGGGCAGGCCGACGCGCAGGCGATCGGGACGCGTTACCGCAGTACGCGGCAGGTGATCGGCGTGCTCGAGACTGCGCCGCAACGCCGCTGCACGATGCTGCTCGAGCTAATGAATGGCCGGCCGCTCTACGTTCAGGGGCGGGACGATCCCGTCTATCTCAATCTCACCACCCCGCCGATGCCACAGCTGCCCGCCTCGATGCGCAGCAGTCTCAACCGCTTTAACCAGGTCACGGTGCTGTGGACCGCGCTCCATCTCACCACAGCCAATCGCCGCATCCTTATTTCGCTTGCGCAGGAGCCCGAGCAGACGATGGGCTGGTATGCGCAGGCCTTCGCATTGCCGGCCTGGCAGCAATTGCCGGCATTCCAGCCGCCCGAAGGGAGGCGAGGCGACTTGTTCGCCGAGACACGCGCGGCCTGCGTCGATTATTGTGGGCCGGACTCCTATGAGGTGAAGCTGCTCGAGCGCGGGGTCGCAACCAGTCACGGCCAGATGCCGCAGCGCCTGCGTCGCCTGATGGTCGCACTTATCGACGAGAAGATCTGCCCGATCACCGTCGCCACCGCGACACTGACTGAGGGAGTTAATCTTCCGTTCGACATCATCTTCGTCACGTCGCTCAAGCGCAGCGCCTATGACAATGTCCGCCAGCGCCCGATCATCACGCCGTTCACACCGGCAGAGTTTCGAAATCTTGCCGGGCGGGCGGGGCGGCCCGGGGCAACCGAAGGCATGGAAGGGTTGACACTCGTCGCTCTGCCGAGCTCGATCGCCACCACAGCAAACGGGCAGAAGCAGACCCAGCGCGACCAGATGGCAGCGCTCAAGGATGACTATGATGCGCTGCGAGAAAATCTGAGGCTCGATGAACTAGCAGGGGATGCGACGCTGAGCCCTCTCGCGATGCTGCTTCAGGAGCTGCGCGAGAAGGCCCAAGTGTATTTCGGTCACGTCACAGATGAGGCCTTTCTGAACTGGCTCGATCAGGTTGAGGTCGAGGACGTCAGCGGCGACGTCGGCGCCGGTGCCACCGATGGTTTTTCGCGCCTCGCTGATACCGTCGACGAGCTCGATGCATTTGTGATGACCGCGCTTGAGGAATTGAGTCTGCTCGACGATGGGCTCGATGGTGCGGCCGCCGAGGCGAAGTTGGCGTCGCTCTGGCAAAAGACCTTCACCGTGGCAGCGGCGGCACAAGAGGCCTGGCTCGAACAGGCAGTCGTGCGGCGCGGCCGCGCGATCGTCGAGACCATCTATCCCGATGCCGAAGAGCGCCGACGACTCTATCAATATGGCTTCTCGCCGTATGTCGGCCGCCGGTTCGAGGCGATCGCCCCCGCCATTGCCGAACAGCTTGCTGAGGCGACCGATTACGGCATCGAAAGCGCGGCCGAGCGGCTCGCCCGGTTCGCGGCGCTAGGCGAGCTGCTCAAGGACGATCGCGGATTCGGGTTCCGGGTGCGCGATACCGTTACCGACCAGAACATCCTCGAAAACTGGACCGATGTGCTCGGCTGGTGGATGCGCGGGCCGGATGCGGTTGCTCCGAACGCGGACGGTCTGCGCGCTCGGCAACGCTTCGTCGCAGACAATTTGGAATTTCGCCTTGGTGTCGCGCTCGGAGCAGTCGTCGCGCAGAAATGGACCGCAGGCGCAGGCGACCCGCTGGCCGTGCCATCGCTCGCCGCATGGAAGGCGACGACGGCCCTTCCCTGGTTCGGTTTCTGGGTGCGCGAGCTGCTGCGGTGGGGTACGCTCGATCCATTCGTCGCCTTTGCTCTGGCCCAAGGGCGCGCCAAGACGCGCGATGAAGCGGAGGGGTTGCGCGTCGCTTTCGATGAGTGGCTGGAGGGCGAGATTGATGATCCGAGGGCCGAAGATCTAATCGACCCGCAGCGTTTCCTGGCTTGGGAAAAGAGCCTCCCGGTCCGCGAGCCCGAGCGCACCGAGCCCGTGCAGGAGCGGGCCGAGCTTACCGGCACGACGGGTGCCAGGAGGATCTACAATGTGCTTCCGGTGGCTGGCGATGAGGAAGTGCTTTGGGTCGACGCGGCGGGATATGAGCTCGCGCGATCGGTCGATGACCTAGGCTTATATGGCGCAAGCGACATCGCACATGACTACGTCCTTGAAACCGGGGGACGGGCCACGGTGCGCCGCGTGTTTGCCCGCTCACACCGCCGCTAAGTGGCGGCATCTGGCAAGACGAGCCAGGTCTTGCGGCAACGGGTAACACCTCTCGGATGGCGCGAGGCTTTCGAACGACAGCTATCCGGTGAATGCTGCTGAAATCCTGTCGGTCCGCAATCGGCCAGCTCTCCCCATGAAACAGGCCCCCACGAACGGCGGCTTTCGTGAAAATGGCGGGCGGACTTTGAACGGTCGACATTAGGGCGGCAACCGACGCTGCGTCCGCAGGTCCCATGTGTCATATTTTGACGATTAGGTTGAGCGTGCAGTTGACCGATCGTTTGCTAGCACACGCATGACCGGTTCTGGTGGCCAAGGCGTTCGACGGCAGTTCTAGGAGCATGCGTGCTCTGCACGCTGCTATGGGATCAAGACAGCTTCCTTGCTAGATCCTCTGCGCGCGGGTGGTAGTAGCGCATCAACATGCGAGGGTCTCTGTGCCCTGTTATTTTCGTTAGTTCGTGCATGGGGAATATCGACGCCAAGCGAGAAGTCGCCTCGTGCCGCAAGTCGTGAAAGCGGAGGTCGGTCAGAAACTTGCCATCTGGCTTCAGTTTTGCTGCCCAGCACTCATCGAGATAAATCTTGCGAGCGCGTGTCACTGCGCGCTCGAAGGCTCGGGTAACGGCGTCGCCGCGAATCCCGAATACGAGGTCGGCATCGTTTTCGTCGTCTTCGGTCGGATTAACCTTGGCGTCGCGCGAGTCCTTCAACGTTTGGAGCACTGCAACGGCACGCGAAGACATAGGCACGTCGCGTGCGTTTCCGTTCTTTGTCGCCGGGAGATGTGCGACTCTACGTTTCAGATCCACGTACTTCCATTGCAGTGACACAATCTCCCCCCGCCGCATGGCCGTCTCGACAGCCAGCCAGATGATCGCGGGCAGCAGCGCCGAATTGCTGGCAGTTATAACGCGCTCAAGCTCGCCATCCTGTGCGCCGCGTTCTGAATCGGGATCACGGTCATCCTGAGGCTCTGAGGCCGCTTCGCCGGCAGAGCCAATCCGCCGCGTCCGCGCGTTATTGGGCTGGGGCTTCCGGACCAGCTCAACTGGATTTGACAAGCTTTCCATGCCCCATTCCTTTCGGGCGACATTGAAGACGTGCGAAAGAACAGCTAGTCGGCGTAGTACCGTCGCAGGTTTATACTCCTTTAACCAAACGTCCCGAAGCTTCGCCACATCAGCACTCCGGATCGTAGATAAAGGCCGTTTCGCCAAGTCGACGGCCTTGTAGGTCTTGATGACGGATGATTCCTGTGCCGATCCCTTTTTTGCTAGGGAGATCTCTTCTTCATAACGCGATAGCGCCTCATAGAGCGTGGTCGTTTCGGCCTCACTGCGGCTGACCCATACACCACGTGACATTTCCGATTCAATCATATTGGCCCAGGCTTCTGCCTCAGCCTTCGTGGTAAACGTTTTGCTTTGCGCTGGGTAGCCGCGTCGGCGGACCTGCGCCTCCCATTGGTACTGCCCGCGCTTACGGATGGTTGGCATTTCTCGATTCTCGCTCGAACTGGGTGTGGCAAGATTGTGGCAAATAATCGAAAATATCGCCACAGGCACCGTATTTATTGAGGGTGTTTTTACATTCGCAATGCGAAGGTCGGGAGTTCGATCCTCCTCCGCCCACCAATAGAATCAAGGGCTTAGCTGATGGCTAGGCCCTTTTTCTTTGGTAGATTCGATTTATTGCGCCAATTTTGCGCCACTCGGGCTATCGGAGGCTGGGCGCAGCACTCGAGGAGCAGTGAATGGCATCTATCACCCGCCGAGGCGATCTTCAGTGGCAGGCTCGCGTTCGCCGCAAGAGCTACCCCGTACAGATCAAGACCTTCAATACGCGAGCGGAAGCGGAGGCTTGGGCACGACAGATCGAGTCTGAGATTGATCGCGGCGTCTTCGTCAGTCGAGCCGAAGCAGAATCAACCACATTAGCCGAAGCGCTCGATAGGTACGACCGCGAAATCGCCTCCTCCAAGAAGGGATATGCCCAGGAAGCCTCGCTGCTGCGCACTTGGAAGAGCACGGATATCGCGTCCAGACCGATGGCATCTGTACGGAGCGCTGACGTTGCAAAACTGAGGGACGATTGGCTGAAGCAGACCAATTCCCCGCTCAAGCCGGCCAGTGTGCTTCGGCGCCTTGCCGTCCTGTCCCATGTCTTCAGCATCGCTCGAAAGGAATGGGGCATGGAAAGCCTGCTTAATCCCGTCGAGCTCGTACGCAAGCCACACGCCAACAATGCGCGCACCCGCCGAATTGCTGTTGCCGAAGCCGACACAGCGTCCGGCCGCCAAACGGAAGCGGGGGAGCTGGAGCGCGTCGTGGCCGCAAGTGGGTCGGATTTGCTACCTGCCATTATTTGGCTCGCCGTCGAAACGGCTATGCGACGCGGGGAAATCGTCGATCTCGTATGGGAGCACGTCGATCTGCGCCGACGGGTCGCACATCTCCCGGAGACCAAGAATGGGAATTCCAGGGACGTCCCCTTGTCGACACGCGCCGTCGAAGTGCTCAAGGCGCAACGAAAAGCTGCCAAGACGCGTAGCGACGATGACAGAGTCTTCCCGATCCG
>NZ_BBJJ01000111.1 GCF_000739815.1 Paraburkholderia mimosarum LMG 23256 = NBRC 106338 | reverse complement strand
GTCCGTTGAATTCGTGTGCCATGGATGCAGGCGACGCAACGGTCCTTTGACTGGCCTGCTCGACCCTGTACCTAAGATCGTGGCTCCTCCTCTGGGGGGATGGAGCTAAGAATTCTGTCCGGTCAAGATTATTCGAACGCCATGCAGTTGGCTCGAAGAGCGGTCATCGGTCCGATTCACAAACTAACGGGAAGATTTTATGAAATACGTGCGCATGATCCTCGAAGAGGAGTCGCCGGAAGAACTGGGTTACGAGAAGATCAAGTACAACCTGTCGGAGAGCTCGATCTCGGACCGGAAGTTCGGCGATTTCAACGTCGAGAACCTTGATGATCTCGTTCTGCTGTACGGCGAGCATCGCGGCGACAAGCAGCTTCGAGAGCTTATCGCGAAACAAAGCGGCGCCCAATCTGTCACGGCCGATGACGTCCTGATCTGCAACGGCGCTGCGGGTGCCCTGTTCATCATCGCCACGTCCCTGCTGGACAAGGATTCGCACCTCGTCGTCGTGCGCCCGAACTACGCGACGAATATCGAGACGCCGCGCGCGATCGGTTGCGAAACGACGTACATCGACCTGAAGTTCGAGGAAGGCTTCAAGGTGGACCTCGAAGCAATCGAACGTGCAGTACGCCCGAACACGGCATACATCAGCGTGACGTGCCCGCACAATCCGACTGGCACCATGATGACGTGGGACGAAATCGTTGGCCTCAAGGCGATCGCCGACAAGCACGACTGCCTTGTGCTTGTCGATGAGACATATCGTGACCTCACCTACGGTTCGCCGTACCCAGCCGCAGCAACCATCAGCGATCGTTTCATTTCGGTCTCGTCCCTGTCGAAGGCGTACGGTACCCCCGGCATTCGTCTTGGCTGGCTAACGACGCGCAGCCCGGCGCTTTACCGGCTGTTTCTCGCGGCCAAAGAACAAATCGGCATTTGCGGGTCGGTGGTCGACGAAGCTATCGGGCTTGCAGTTCTCAAAGAGCGCGACAACTGGCTGGCCGAGAGCAACAAGAGGAACCTCCGTCATTTGGGAATCACCCGCGACTGGGTCAACTCGGATCCGTACGTCGAGTGGGTGGAGCCCCAAGGCGGGGTCGTTTGCTTCCCGCGCTTGAAAGTGCCACCGACGTTTAACGCCGACGAGTTTTATCGATCGGTGTTGCAGAACCACCATACGTATGTCGGTGCCGGAAACTGGTTCGAAATGTCAAAGCTGCACATGCGGATCGGCTTTGCATGGCCGACGGAGGATGAACTCCGAAAGGGTCTGGCGGGTATCTCCGCCGCCGTACGCGAGCAACTGTAATTCGATCACCGCTCGTTCCGTGCGCGGATGAGCGGCGTGAAACACATACGAGAGGTGCCTTTCTGCGCCAAAGCTATGGCAAGTCCGGAACTTTGCTGAGAAGCCATGCCATTTGCTATTCGGCGGCATTGGTTTCTCTGCTCATTTCGCGGGAACAGGTGATGAACCTGAGCGGGTCGCTGCAGGACAGCAGTAACGAACGGACGGAAAACGTCGTTAGCACGAAGGCAAGGACATGCAAAACGTAAATGTACGAGCAGCCGTTAGTACGGACTATGAGCAATGGCTGCCACTCTGGGAGTCCTATCTACAGTTTTATCATACGGATGTTCCGACGCGAGTCACGGAGGCGACGTGGGATCGGATCACGACGCAGGGTGGAGATCATCAGTGCGCCGTTAGCGAGGACGAGGCAGGCCGGATGACAGGGTTTGTCATCTATCTCTTCCATCGTTCAAGCTGGGCCGCGACGTGGAATTGCCTGATTGAGGACCTCTTTGTTTCGGAGGCCGCACGAGGGCTAGGGGTAGCACGTCAGCTCCTTGATAAGGCGTTCCAGGAGGCGGATGTCCGGGAGTGTTATCGCACGTACTGGCAGACGGAAGAAACGAACAAGAGGGCGCAGAGACTGTACGAGACTGTAGCTACTCGTGCTGCTGTGGTTCAGTACCGAAGATAAAAAGAAAGCGAGCAGTCTGGAAAACCGGTGGCTTTGAACGCAGTTTGTAGGCGAATTTTGGTTTCACTTCCATATTAAGGCGAGCAAGGAGACGAGCGATGAAAAGGTCCGCAGCGATGCTGGCACTTGTTGTATCTGTATTTATGACGACGGCCCACGCACAGGGGGCGGATGTGATCCGTATGGGAGTCGAGGGTGCATTCCCTCCGTTTAACGAAATGGGTACAGACGGAAAGCCTCGTGGTTTCGACGTCGATATCGGTAATGCACTTTGTGCCCAGCTCAAGGCTAAGTGTGAGTGGGTTGTCCAGAATTGGGATGGCATGATTCCGGCGCTCATGAGCAACAAGTTCGACGCGATCATGTCCTCGATGACCGACACAGCGGAGCGCCGAGAGAAGATTTCGTTCACCGAGAAGTACTACAGCGTTGCTTCTCGCATGGTCGCCCGTTCAGGCTCTTCATTTGATCCCACCCGACCGGAGACGCTGAAGGGCAAGAAAGTCGGAATGCAGCGCTCGAGTCCTCATGAATCGTTTGCGAAGGCGGTCCTCGCGCCAGCGGGCGCAAAGGTCGTTACCTATCCGTCAGATGAAGATGCCTTGACAGATCTCGCTTCCGGTCGCCTCGACGCCGTAATGGGGGATAGCACGATGCTCGCTACCGGCTTCCTCAACCAGCCGCAAGGTACTGGCTTCGCCTTCACCGGAAAGCCGGTCACAAACTCACAGTACTTCGGCGCCGGCATCGCGATTGGCGTACGCAAGGACGATTCTCAGCTCCGCAATCGCCTGAACAGTGCCATCAACGCAATCCGCGCGAGCGGAGAATATGATCGAATAGCGAAGCGCTACTTCAATTTCGATATCTATTCGGGCATCTGACGCACCGAGTCCCTGACTCCCGTGTGGAAGTTGGAGAGGGAGGGAGAGTTGCCGCATTCTGCGGCGACTCCCTTCCCCATTGTTTGTGGAGATGTCTGATGCTTTATGGATACGCTCACGCGATTGGTGTTGGTGCCATGACAACGATCAACGTCGCATTGGCTTCGTTGCTTGTTGCAGTTGTTCTGGGGCTCGTGGCAGCCATGTGTAAGTCCGCGTCAAATCGCGTCCTTAATACCATCGCGTCGCTATACACGTCGCTCGCCCGAAGTGCGCCCGACTTTGTGTGGCTGTTGTTCTTGTATTACGGTGGCCAAGCCGCACTCAACTATGCCGTGAACAAAATATCTCCAGGACGTTCGATCGAGATCGACTCCTATATGGCGAGCGTGATAATTCTCGGGGCGGTCTACGGTGGATATGTCGCCGAGACTTTTCGAGGCGCGATACTGTCAGTTCCGGCTGGCCAACTCGAAGCCGGTTACGCATTTGGGTTGCGCAAGCGAACCGTGCTTTTTCGCATCCTCTACCCGCAGATGATGCGATTCGCCATCCCCGGTCTGAGCAACAATTGGCTCGCGCTTGTAAAGGCCTCCGCAATCACTTCCATGGTGAGTTTGAACGAGTTGGTTTTCCTTTCGACTGCGGCCGGACGCGCCACACACCACATCCTCCTGTTCTTCTGTGTCGCTGGTGCGGTCTATCTCGCTCTTACGTCGGTCTCGCTCTGGATTCTGCGACGACTCAACATGAAATTCTCGCTCGGAGTTCGAGAGGTGATTCTGTGAACTTCAATATTGTTCTGGATAATCTTCGGCTGTTTTTGTGGACTGACGGCGAAGTCACCACGGGTTTGTGGTTGACCGTGCAGCTTCTCTTGATCTGTCTGGCGTTCGCGCTTGTGCTGGCATTGCCGCTCGCGGTAATGCGCATCTCGAAATCGCGTTGGCTGTCAACGCCCGTTTGGTTTTTCACATACCTCTTTCGAGGAAGTCCACTGCTCGTCCAGATGTATGTCATCTACTACGGGCTTGCAGAAGTCGAATTCATCCGCGAGAGCTGGCTTTGGACCTACCTCCAGGAGGCGTACGTCTGCGCGTGGCTTGCATTCGGACTGAACACTGCAGCATACACCTGTGAAATTTTCGCTGGCGCGCTCAAGGCTACGCCGCCCGGGGAGGTGGAGGCGGCTGTGGCGATCGGGATGAGCAAGTGGGCTCGTCTTCGATATGTAATTTATCCAAGTGCGCTCCGTCGCGCGATGCAGGCGTATTGCAACGAGGTTGTTTTTACCCTGCACGGAACAGCGTTGGCCTCCGGCATCACGCTGCTCGACTTGGGTGGCGTTGCACGCGCAATCAGCATGCAGTATGCGGCGCCGTTCGAGCCCTACCTGTTTGCGCTCGTGCTCTATAGCTTGTGCACATTTGCGATTCTGAGAATCTTCCGCACTTTGGAGAAACGATACATGGCTCACGTCCGGCCACGCGCCTCGCAGCGCGTTACGGTCAAGTCTGCAAGCTCGTCCGCGGCCGAATTCCAGGATGCGCGACAGTATTAATCAGAACACGAGTAACGATAATGAATGCACTTTCGGTTGAAAACGTACACAAGCGATACGGCGCACACGAGGTCCTCAAAGGCGTTTCGCTAGATGCCAAGAAGGGCGATGTCATCAGCATCATCGGATCGAGCGGATCAGGGAAAAGTACATTCCTGCGCTGCATCAACATGCTTGAGCGGCCAAATGCCGGCGTGATCCGGCTGAACGGTGAGGAACTGCAGACGAAAGAAACACGCGACGGCATCATGCCGGTCAACCACGGCCAGCTAGAAAGGATGCGTACGCGGCTTGCGATGGTCTTTCAGCACTTCAATCTTTGGTCACATCTGACAGTAATCGAGAACCTGATGCTGGCACCGATCAGGGTGCAGAAGCGTTCGCGCAAGGAGGCCCATGAACGTGCACTCGACGTCCTCCTGAAGGTCAAGCTGGATCCGGACAAGGTTGCTGATATGTACCCGTCACACATGTCCGGTGGGCAGCAACAGCGCGTAGCGATCGCCAGGGCACTTGCCGTCGACCCCGAAGTACTGTTGTTTGACGAGCCCACATCTGCACTCGATCCCGAACTGGTCGGCGAAGTGCTCTCGGTCATGAAGGAACTCGCCAAGGAGGGCCGAACGATGGTGGTAGTGACACACGAGATGGCGTTCGCGAAGGAAGTCTCGAGCGAAGTGATGTTCCTTGATCAGGGTCTTGTGGAAGAGCGCGGCCGGCCAACTGATATTTTCGGAAGTCCAAAAAGTGAGAGGCTAGCAAAGTTCCTCACCGGGGCATTGAAGTAGTCCGAGATCCACCAAGTGGACTTGGTAGAGTCATTTAGACATTGAGGTTATCATCATGGTTGTAAAGCGTCTCCATCCCGGCCCGAGGATGTCTGCTGTCAGCGTTCATCAGGGGGTGGTCCGGCTCGCCGCAAGTCGAAGAAGAACCCAATCTGGATGTCACAGCGCAGACCGCAAGGATCCTGGAGACCATCGACGCCCTGCTTGAAGAGGCGGGTAGCAACAAGCATCAGATTCTTTTTGCGCAGATATTTCTCGCGGACATTGCGGATTTTCCCGAGATGAACATCTCGTGGGATGCGTGGGTTAGTCGGAGCGATCCTCCTCCACGGGCTACGGTCGAGGGAAAATTGGCTCTTCCCGGTTGTACGGTCGAGGTCGTCATCACCGCGGCAGTCCTGGATTAAAGCTGACCGAGAGCGCTGGTGCGGGTCGTCGAGGGGGTGTCCGTAGTCGTGCGGACACGATTTGGGGCACGCGTCATGTCTCGAAGGAACTTGAGGGCGGTTTATGTCGATCAACATTTCCGAGCTCGGACCCGAATTTTTGTGGATCGGCGAGGCAATCGAATTTGTCGGTAGCGAGAGATCATATGCCGCGGCATTCCAGCTGCTGAATATGAAGCTGGCGTTCGAGATGGTTTCAATTGTCGCCTATCGTGGAAAGACGCGTCCTGTGCTGCTATTCGATACATTCGGCGATACACCCTATCGGGAGGGCCTGACCAACTTTGTCGAATTGTCATACGTGCTGAGCCCATGCTATCAGGCATATCTGGACGGCATCGAGCCAGGTGCCTACCGGATGAAGGATCTGGTGCCTAAGGAATATCCAATTTCCCAGTCGTTCAAGAGTATCCCCGCGGCGTGGTCTGAAAAAGAGGAAATGCGTTACATCACCCGTGGGTGGCCCGAGCAGAGAGAGGAGCTATTGCTTCTCGTCGAGCTCCCAGACAGGGCCATGGCCGAGGTGAGCTTTCTACGACCCAGTTCGTTATCGGGTTTTGGCGCGCAGGAGATTTCCATTCTCGAAGCGATGTCGCCGTTCGTCTCTGCCGTTGTTCGGGCGAACTGGGCATGTTTCGTCCGTGATGCCACACTCCCTCACGACAACGCTGTCAATGTAGCATTTGAATCGTTCGGGAAGGACTTATTGTCTGCGCGTGAGGTAGAGGTGATTCGGCTGATTCTTCAGGGACACTCGTCGGTATCTATCAGCCTGAGGCTGAATATCGCGATAACGACGGTGAAAAGCCATCGCAAGAATGCTTACGCGAAGCTACATATTGCGACTCAATCGGAGCTGATGGCATTGTACGTGCGCTGGTTGGAAAACGCCTCAAACGGATGAGTCCAGTGCGTCGCTTGGGGTTCTTCCTGCTTCGCTGCAGCATGCGGACCCGCGTTCCTGGCGATAAATTAACGGACTGTCGTGCTGTGGGTAATGTGAGTTTTGCGAACCTGCTGCTGCCAGTCAGTGCATAGAGACGACCAGACCTGCAAGCAAGGCATGCCCGGCCTCGGGTGGCAGATTCGCGATCCCCGCATAGGCGACAGCCTCAGGCACGAGGAGTCCGGAGATCGACACGCCCGCAAGCACGTCGTGCGCCATGCGCGCACGACGCGGCGGTGGCGTCCTCCCGGGACTCGCATAATGTCCCGGATCCTGTAGGTGTACGGCGGCTGCATGCCCTGTATCAATGGTCATCTTGAAAAAGCTGAACGAAAGCGCGGAGGTTGAGAAAATTCAGCGTTTCATCGTCTTTCAATCCTTCAGGACCATCGCCGCACATAGCACGCGTGCTTAGCGTGCGCATGCTCCGGAACCGCCTCCACCGCTCTTGCGAGCTCCATCGAAAGGATTCCGGCAGACACAGCCGCACCGCAATTCACGGCGGGTCGCGTAGCCCCCGAGGGCTTCGACGTCAGCAACAGGCTCACAGGTCCAGTAATCAAGTTCACCGTTCCGCATGGCGTTCAACGCTTCCTCCTGATGCAGGGTTCAGCGATGGCCATCTCCCGTCGCTTTAACGATCTATACAGTATATATCGTTATGTGAGAATTCCCGGACCGCACTGGACGAAATCCAGTTCAATGGTCAACCATTGAGAAATGCCGTGGCCGTGCACGTGCTCGGTTGGGGGGGGCAGTGCTGAATCCGTTCGTTCGAAATCGGGCGACACACGAGATGGGACTGCAAGTATCACGTAGTGTTCATTCCGAAGCGACGCAAGAAACGGATTTTCGGGGCGTTGCGTCGGCAGCTGGGAGAGATATTTCATGAACTGGCATCCCACAAGGAGTCGAAAATCGTCGAGGGACACCTGATGGAGGATCACGTTCACATGTGCCTGAGCATTCCGCCGAAATATGCGGTATCGAATGTGGTCGGGTACATCAAGGGCAAGAGCGCAATTCGGATAGCCAGGAAGTACGGCGGCCGACAACGCAATTTTACCGGCGAGCACTTTGGGCCCGAGGCTACTTCGTTTCCACGGTGGGGTTGGACGAGCACATGGTACGAGCGTACATCCGCAATCAGGAGGAGGAAGATGAGCGGTACGACCAGATGAAGCTGGACATGGAGTAAGCCGCCACCGGAGGCTCACGGTTTTATGGGCGCCTTTGAGGCGCTCACAATTTCAAGCCACCGGCTTTGCCGGTGGTATCTGACTGGTGGTTCGGGCGGTCGAACGACAAGCTCCATTACGACAGACCCGTCTTTCACGATACGCTGCGCCACGCACTGTGCTGCAAACTTTTGCGCACTGCTCGGGACGCACCCGCGCAGCGTCGCGACGTGTTGGTGCACACTGACCTGAATGTACCTCCCTTCGACGGACGGATCCCAGAGTAACTCTTGTTCGATCCGATGCTGAATATCTCGATCTGTCCGCATGACGGCCTCTCTGGATGTTGGATGCTTCTGCAGCGAATGTTCGCATCACAAAGTTCTCGATATTTGATGTGGCTCAATAACAGCATGGATTTCGAATCCCGGCTGTCCGAGCTGGTTACTGAAATTGCGCAACTCCAGAAGCTTATGGAGCCAGTTGTATCGGGGGACACTTATTTCGACGCCCATACATCCCTCGCTCGCCAACTCATTTCGGAAGGCGATCCGCTATCCGCTTTGGACCACATCGACGCATTGCTAGCCGGGTGTGGTGCACTTCGGGCACAACCGCCGTGCCTCGGACTTAGCAGCAATGTAAGTTCAGTTAAGGATCCCGGTAGCTGGAGCCCCTTTACGTTTGAGAATTAGCCACGATTGTCGTCCGGAACCACCGTGCCGCGTATGCGAGACGGGCATCGATGGTTGGCGCGTTGCACGATCTGGATGCTGGCGCCGGTGAGCGCTGCGACAAACGTCGGCGTCCCGAGCGTGCGAAGCGATTCACGACAAAAAAACGATGATTTCACCGCAAAGCGGTTGATCTGCATCATATGTCGCCGACGGGCCCAAGGCAGCGTAAGGGGTGATATCCCACCATCGATTCCGAGGTTCGACATGGTCGAGCAATCCGCCACGAGTGCTCTGTTGCCCTTCTCGAAGATCCTGGTCGCCGTTGATTCCGCCCCGGCGGCGTCGGCCGCGACGTTACGATATCTGCGGCGGCTTGTGCGGCCGGGGGCCACTGTGCGGATTGTGTCCGTGGTCGAGAACCCACGAACGCTTGTCCCGCTGGGAGTGTGGGCTGGGTGAGCATGAGCGCGTTGGTTGATGGGAATTCGGGGTGTTTTGGGCGTCCAGCGTGATGTAGAGAGGGGGATCTCCCTCAGGCATCTTGCACAAACGATGCCCAAGGGAGAGTCTCACGTCTGCCAAGAACAGAGACTCCCCCAGTGTGCCACGTGAGAGCCAACGCCCCCAATTTTTATCGCCTGTTGCTACGTATTGATCAGGACTACGCCGACCAGACCCGGGAACAGGGTTGCCGCTGCGACGGCGTACTGCATAGCGCCCGTTACCCACGCAAGCCGCGCGGAGTTTCACGCGAAGCCCGCTGCCACTGCGATTTCCGCCACAGCTTCTGCTGCGCTGGCTGTCGCTGCCGTACCACGCCTTTCTCCGTGCGCTTTCTTGGCCGGCGCGTCTACGTCGGCGCAATCATGGTCACCGTCAGCGCCACCCGGGCTAGCGCGGGTTCGGCTGCGGCAATGCGCCAGCTCGACGCCCTTGGCGTGCCGCCCGCGACGATCGCCAGATGGCGCAAGTGGTGGACCACGGACTGCGTCAGCACACCATTCTGGACGCTCGGACAGGCGGCGTTCATGCCGCCCATCGATACCGGGCTGGCACCGGTGAGCCTGCTCGAACGCTTTGTCGCCACGCGACCTTCCGAGCCGCTGCTGTGCCTGCTGCTGTGGCTTGCTCCACTCACCAGCGCAAACGCCATGGGCGCCGTGCGTGAGGGACGGTAGCCGCCCGCAGAACTTCTCGCTCGCCCCCCTCGGAACGCGCCTGTAGTCTCGCCTCTGCCTTGAATCGCGGTGCGATGCGCCGCATCCCTGGAGAGAGCATGACTGAACTTCACGATTTACCCTTGCGGGATCGTTGGGCGCGGCTGCGCTTTGCGATCGTGGGCCCCTTGCTTGCCGCACCACCTGAACCCGGCGAGTTGCGCGAACTCATCACCGTGCTGGCCACCAAACGCTGGCGTCATCCGGTGACCGGCGACGATGTCCAGTTCGGCCGCTCGACCATCGAGCGATGGTTCTACAAGGCCCGCAAGGCCGCCCACGACCCGGTGGACACCCTTCGCAACCGCCAACGTCCTTCTGGCGCCGGCGCACTCCTGTCGCCCGCAGCGGTACAGTCGATCCGCGCGCAATATCGCCAGCACCCAGGCTGGACATGCCAGCTCCACTACGACAACCTCAAGGTCATACTCGGCGAGGTGGGCGTACCGTCCTATACGACACTGCGCCGTTACCTGCGCGCCCAGGGGATGTATCGCGAACGCAAGCCGCGTCATACGAGCACCGGAGCGATGCTCTCCCGCGATCGTCTCGAGAAGCTCGAGGTACGCAGCTTCGAGGTCGAGCACGTCAATGCGCTCTGGCATCTCGATTTCCACCACGGCTCGCGTAAGCTGCTGATGCACGACGGCCAGTGGATTACGCCGATGCTGCTGTGCGTGCTCGACGACCGCTCGCGCATCGTCTGCCATGCGCAGTGGTTTCTCGACGAGACCGCGCGCAGTCTGATCCATGGACTGTGCCAGGCGTTCCAGCGGCGCAGCCTCCCACGCGCACTGATGACCGACAACGGCGCTGCAATGCTTGCGGAGGAAACGACCGCTGGACTGCATACGCTTGGCGTGCTGCACCAGACGACCCTCCCATACTCCCCATACCAGAACGCCAAGCAGGAGACGTTCTGGGCCCGCATCGAAGGCCGCGTGATGGCCATGCTTGAGGGCGAACCCAATCTTACGCTCGAACTGCTCAATCAGGCCACGCACGCATGGATCGAGCGCGAGTATCACCACGCGCATCATTCCGAGATCGGCGCCACGCCGCTCAAGCGCTATCTCGCCGGCCCCGATGTGGGCCGCGAATGCCCGTCGAGTGACGCACTGCGCGCTGCATTCCGCATCGACGTGACGCGCACCCAGCGGCGCTCGGATGGCACCGTGAGTCTGGACGGTACGCGCTTCGAGATCCCCTCGGCTTACCGGCACCTGCAGCGCGTGCGTCTGCGCTACGCGCGCTGGGACCTGAGCCGCGTCGATCTCATCGACGCCGACAGTGACGCTGTACTGTGTGCGCTGAGGCCTCTGGACAAGGCCGCCAACGCCGATGGTCAGCGCCGCCGTCTCGACGCGATCGACGTCGTCGAGCCGATTCCGGACAGTACACCCGGCATCGCGCCGCTGTTGCGCCAGTTGCTCGCCGAGCACGCCGCAACGGGCCTGCCGCCGGCCTGGATTCCCGCAGACTGGCAGGAGAGCGCATGAGCCAGCGTCTGCAAGCCCTCTATGGCCTGAAGTGGAACCCGTTCTCCCCGGAGCTTCCCCTCGAAGCGCTGTACGTCTCTCCGCGCGTGGAGAACTTCTGCTGGCGCATCGAGAACGCGCTCGTACGCGAAGGCGGCTTCGCGATGATCCACGGCGAGCCCGGCACGGGCAAGAGCGTCGTCATGCGCGTGCTGGCCGAGAAGCTCGAACGCCTGACCGACCTGATGGTCGTCTCGATCAATCACCCGCAAAGCAGTCTCGCTGACTTCTATCGCGAGATGGGCGACATCTTCAATCTGGAACTCAAGGCGCACAACCGCTGGGGCGGCTTCCGGTCGCTGCGCGATCGGTGGCTATCGCACCTGCAGAGCACGCGCCGGCGACCGATCCTTCTGATTGACGAAGCCCAGGAGATGAGCGCCGGCGTGCTCAACGAACTGCGGCTCATGGCCAGTGCCCGGTTCGATTCGCAACCGCTATTGTGCGTGGTGCTTGCTGGCGACACGCGCCTGACCGACAAGCTCAGGCGCGACGAACTGTTGCCACTGGGCAGCCGTATCCGCTCGCGCCTGGCGACCGAGAAGGCTTCGACCGATGACCTGTTGGCCTGTCTCGAGCATCTGCTCAGCAGCGCCGGCGCCCCGCAGTTGATGACGCCGCCGCTGCGCCACACGCTGTGCGAACACGCTCTGGGCAACTTCCGCGTGCTCACCACGCTCGCCAACGAACTGCTCACCACCGCCGCTCACCGTGAAATGCCCGAACTTGACGAGAAGCTGTACTTCGATGTCTTTGCCCCTTCAACGTCGTCCGCGCGTCGTGCACCGGCGCGTCAGCCCAATGGAGCCCGATAGCATGTCCCGTAAAACATCACCTCGCGAGGACGCTGCCCATAGGCGCCTGCCGCTGCTCGAACTCTCTGATGAGGCTGCCTACATGATGCAGTTCTTCCTCGAGGACTTCTATCTGTGGTTCAGCTGCGCTTAGGGCGCCCAGATCCGGCGCTATCACCAGCCGTGGTACGACGGACCCAGACAGCCACCGTACCAGGGCACAGAGCCTCTGGACGATCCGTTTTAAAACAGCACGGGGGCATCGCCCCCGTTTTACTTCGTCCCTCGAACATCATTTATCTCGATCATCGGCCCATCATTTATCGTGCTCACGCTCACTGGGTCGGAGCAGCTTGAAGTCGCGCGTGAGGAACTCCGCCGTGCTGCCGATTCGGCAATCAAAGCTGCGCAATCTGCGTTGGATGGTTGCGGCGCGCAACTTGAGCAGCAAGTCCTTGATCTCTGCAGGTTAGGGGGTGACCTTGTCCACGCACTCGCCGAAGCGGTATCGCAATGGGCACCTGATCTTGTCGTCCTTGGAGCGCGGCGTCATGGAGCTCTTTTGCGCTGGGTGGGCGGTGAGGTTTCCGCGCCGCTTGCCCGCTTGCTTAGTTCCCCGATCCTGATCGTTCCGGTTGAATACGGCAGTGCGGTAGATGGGCCGCCCTCGCGGATCCTGCTTGCAGCGACGCTTCGCTGACTGCTCTGCGTGCAGCTGCAAGGCTTGCGGCACCGCGTGCGGAATGGCGTGTCGCTGATCAAATTGGCCACAGCGGTCCGATCACGGTGGAGCTGGCTTTGCGTTGGGCCTGTTCGTCCAGCCGCTCCACAGCCGCCACCAGGGCAGGTCGGTTGAAGATCTTGAGCCCATTTGCCAAGTACCGCCTGCAGTTCGATCCCGCCACCGAAATTGCATCTTCCGGACTCTGTGGACCAGGATACCGACGGTTGACACCGCATATTTATTCGGAAGAGGAAATCGAGACGTTATTGGATACTGCTCGACAACTTCCGCCCACGGGTGGCCTGCGTCCAGTTACCTGTGAAACCGTCTTCGGTCTGCTCGCGGCCACGGGTTTGCGCATCTCGGAGGCGTTGGCACTTCGGCGCGAGGACGTCAACCTCGAACGCAGCCTCCTCACGATTCGTCAGAGCAAGTTTCGTAAAGCCCGCCAGGTTCCTCTACATCCGACCACCACCGAAGCCCTCCGCGCCTATGCCTGTATTCGGGATAAAAGGCTGCCCGCGTCGACGACCGAAGCGTTCTTCGTGTCCGACTGCGGAAGGCCAGTGAACTATCGGCAGATCGCATATGCCTTCGCCCGTCTTCGAGTCCAGCTCGGATGGCAAGCCCGGGGAGGTCACCCGCACCCGCGCATCCACGACTTGAGGCACAGCTTTATCTGCCGACGTCTTATCGGCTGGTATCAGGAGGGGATCGATGTCGGTAATGCGATGCTGGTGCTCTCCACCTACGTCGGACATACCCAGGTCACCGACACGTTCTGGTATGTAACGGCAATACCTGAGCTGATGACCATCGCAGGCGATCGCTTCGAGCACTTCGCTCAAGGAGGCAATCATGCTTGACCCGAACCCATCACCGACGTTTCCGCAATTGCTGCAGCAGTTCTTTATGGAGCGCCTGATACAACAGCGTAATGCGAGCCCGCGAACGGTAGCGGCTTACCGAGACACCATGAGGCTGCTGCTCCAATTTACAGAACAGCGATTGCATCGGAGACCTGAACGCCTGGAACTCAGCGACATCGATGTACCCCTGGTTCTCCAGTTCCTCGACCACCTCGAAGCGGCCCGCCACAATAGCATCCGTAGTCGCAACCTTCGGCTTGCCGCCATTCGCTCGTTTCTGCGCTATGCTGCGTCCCGAGCACCAGAGTCGCTGGGCACAATTCAGCAGGTGCTCGCGATCCCGATGAAACGTTATGAGCGCCCGCTGGTCCGCTTCCTCTCCCGAGAAGAAATATGCGCCTTGCTCGATGCACCTAACCCCAACACATGGTGCGGCCAGCGCGATCGCGTGATGTTGGCGACCCTCTATAACACCGGCGCTCGGGTATCCGAACTCATCGGCATACGCGTCGCCGACGTCGAGCTGGATCGAAGCCCTTCTGTACGTCTTCACGGCAAGGGCCGCAAAGAACGTGCGGTCCCGCTCTGGCGCAGCACCGCAAACCAGATCCGGCTCTGGCTTCGGCAGATTGACGCTTCACCCGGACAGTGGCTCTTTCCAAATCGCTCAGGCGGACCGATGACGCGAACCGGAATAACCGATCGTCTTAACCTCGCCTACGAGGCTGCGGCAACTCATTGCGTGGGACTCAAGGGCCGACGCATCTCACCGCACCTGGTTCGGCACGCGACTGCCATGCACCTGCTTCAGGCTGGCGTTGACCTTACGGTCATTGCGCTGTGGCTCGGTCACGAGAACCCAGCGACCACGCACATGTACATCGAGGCGGACCTGGCAATGAAGGAAAGAGCCCTCCGTACGCTTCAATTACCTCACAGCAGGCAACACCGATACAGGCCCACTGACCGCGTACTGCAGTTTCTCGAGGGCTTGTGATTATGCACGGCCAAGAACGATTCGCTAACTGAACCCTGCATTGCTCAAGAACTCAAATACGCGCGCGGCACGGTCCATAATTCGATTTATATCGGAACCCACGCCGTGCGCTCCGCTCCACTCAACGGCAGAGCATGCATAATCCCGGGCCGTCCAT
>NZ_BBJJ01000112.1 GCF_000739815.1 Paraburkholderia mimosarum LMG 23256 = NBRC 106338 | reverse complement strand
TGCTAGCCTGACCAATAAAGCGCAACCTTCCGACTGGAAAAATAGAAAGCCCGCAACTCCCCGGAGGGACGTTGCGGGCTTTTCTTCGGCATGGTCAAACACTGCAGGTAGCAACCGGCTCGCTGCTTGGCCCAGGGATAGCGGGCCAGTCAGCACAGACAGCTCAGACAGACCGGGCAAGAGCCGAGACCACGGAACCGCGTCGTGTGCGGCTCAGGATGAGCCCCCGACGCGCAGCCTCGCGAAATCCGGCGTTAATTGTATTCAGATGGAACCCAAGCACATCGGCGACGGTTCGCTGCGCAGGCAGTGTGTCGCCGGGCCGTAGTAGACCCGCCTGAATGGCCTGCTCGATCTGGTCGGCAATCGCGAGAGGGACTTTTCCGCGGATGCGCGCGAAGTCAGGCAACCACGTCGTAGTGGGTGTAGCACGCGGGGTCGGTGGAGAAACGCTGGAGGTCGATTGTGTCGTACGCATGGCGCAGCATCCTACTGCAAGAGCGGCGATGCAGGTGATCCCCGGTCGGGAGAGCACTGCCCCGCCAGGAGATAAAAGAAAGAGAAGAACGCCGGACTCAGGGCGCGTTGTACGGCACGCCCTTCGCCGTCACGTCGCGCCAGTTAGCGCCGAACGCGGCGACGACTGCCGGTGCGTCGTGAATGACCACGACGTTCTCCGAATTGAAACGCGCCGCCTGCTGGCTGTAATTAAAGGAACCGGTCTCGATCATTGCATCATCAACGAGCACGTACTTGCTGTGCTGAAAATCGAACACGCTGATCGTGCGCACCGGAATTCCGGCGTACACAAGTGCGCCAAGCGCCGCGCGCGCGGCCGCTCCGGTCCTCCTCGATGTTGTTCCGGTAATCGACCGTTACGGCGACATCGACCCCGCGCCGATGCGCGGCGATGAGCGAGGCCACAACGGTGCGCGACGTAAACAAGTACGCCATCACGCGAATGCTCTTTCGCGCCTCACCGATCGTATGCAGCGGCAGCTGCTCCGCACCGCCATCGGGAGAAAACGCGGATTCGACGGTCGCAGCATGCGCCGGTACGACCATGAGAACGGCGGCCGAAACGAGTGCTGCTGCCGCGGCTGCGATGACAATTTGTTTGTTCATAACGGGGTTCCTATACGGCCAAAGCCCCTCTCCTGTCGGAGCGGGGCCGTTGGCGAAGAGATAAAAAGTGCGTTCAGCAGGACTTGGGATGCTTCGCCGGAAACACCAGCACGCGCCCGTCCTCACAGATGCGGAAGTCGCCCTGTTCGCCCCGGGGGGCGTGCACGACGATCGTTGGACGGGTAGCCTGCGGCCGTACCGTTGCCGGTGTGCATGCGCCGAGGGACGAGGTGCCCGCTGCCGCGATGAGCAGCATTAAAAAGTTCATCATGGAAGGTTCGAGAGAGAAAAATGAGGAGCCCCCTGCGGGGAAGCTCCCCGCAAGGGTTAAAAGAAAGTCACGCCGCCAGTGCTTCGACGTCGATAACGGCATCGGCCTCGAGAACGAGGTCCGGGGTCTGCGAGATAAAGAATTCGCGCGCATAGCCTCCCTGACGGAGAACCTCGCGCTTCATCTTCATGAACTGCACTTTCCGCTCAGGATCGAGCGGGCCGTCCGATTCGTCGCTGAACAACGTCTCGTAGGGCTCACCTGCATTGCGTGCGAGATACAGCGCGATGCCGCGTGTCAGGCATTCATTGATCCAGACCTTCTGCCCGCCCGACATCACCGACACTGCCTTGGTGCTGTCGTTGTCGGCGTCATGGACAAGGATCTCGAAGCCTTCACGCATGTCACCGTTCGCAAGCTCGCGCTGCGTCCGGATTTCCACCGTGAAGCGCGGTCCGTAGCAAGCCAGCAGCAGGTCATTGACCGTCTGCGTGAGTGCGGGGCCCGCATCGTCGATCGTCAGCGCGATGAGCCCATCGTTGCCAAGCCCCCGCGTGACCAGCTTCCACTGCGCGATCTCGTCCGAGAGACGTTCGGCCTGGGCCCGTGTCGCATCGAAGGTCGCCAGTTCCGTCCTCATCGCGTCGCGCTGTGTTTCGCGCGTCGCGTGCTGACGGATCAGGGCTTCAACGCGTGCATCGAGCGCGGCGGTGGCCTCCCGGTTCGCGAGCAGTTGCCTGTCGAGATCCGCGATCGCCGCCGTGACATCCTGCGCGGCGAGACGCGCGACTTCGCTCTCGATGTCGCGGAGCTGACCCTGCAGGCGCGTCGTCTCCGCCTCCCGGCGTTGAGCGACCTGTGCCGACTGCGCACCGATTTCGGCAAGCTCCGCCTTCACCTGTGCCAGCGCCGTTGCCGCGGCATCGAGAAGCGGCTTGCGGGCCCCAAGCTCGGCGGCTGCCTGCAACGTCCGGCGAGCGGCAGCCAGCGCATCGGTTGCCGAACGAAGCTCGTCACGTTTGTGCGTGAGTTGCGCAACGACGGGGGCAAGCCCCTCGGCAAACGCCTTCTTCGCACGGTACTGCTCGCGAAGATCGTTCACGGCGATACGCTGCTCGCCAGCCTGCTGCGACGCAGAGCGGGCCTGGGCAAGCAGGGGGCAGGTCGAATGCATGGCGTGACCCGCGCATGGCACCTGGCCCACAACCGCGGCCTGCTGCTCAAGCGTCTGAAGCAACTCGGCCTTGGTCCGGCCTCGCGACTGGAGGCTGGTCAGGGCCGCGTTTGCTTCGGTCAGGGCCATGTGCTTCGGCTCAAGCGCCGCGACTTCGGTCTGAAGCGCCTGAATGCGCGCCTCTTCCCTGCCGATCGCGAGCCTCGCCTGATCACACTGCGCCTGCGCGCCTTCGATCTGCGCACGCTGGGCGAGCGTTGCCTCGTGCGAAACGCAGGTTCTCAACAGAGCCGACTTCCGCTCGTTAAGACGACGGGTCAGCTCTCCCGCATCGCCAACTACAGCATCGAGTGACGCCTGCACCTCAGCGCGCCTTTTCGCCAGTTCACGCAGGCGGGCCTCCGCCGTTGCGGACTCGGCCTGCTTCGCTGCGAGCGTCGCGCGCTGCTGCCCAAGCGTCTGCGCGGTGGCCAGAAGGCCCTCGCGCTTGCGTCGTGCTGCAGCGATCGCCTCCGCGTCGGACACGATGGCCTGCTCAGTCATCGCAAGGACATCGCGTTTCTGGGCAAGCGCGGCGAGCTCTCGCTGGATGCCGTCCAGTTTCCCGGACAACACCTTCGCGACTTCCCCAGCCTTCGCCGACAGCGCACGCAGATGGTCGATATGCAGCAGTTCGGCCAGCAACGACTTGATCTCGCCCGTGTTGTATGAGGCAAGCGGCCGCCGGTTCTGCGCCGAGAAAACGCTCGTAAAGAACGATTCGAGCGAGCCGCATACCGACTCGACACAGCGGTCATACGTCTCCGCCTTGCCGTCCGATTTCGTGCCGTCAGGCGCAGAAAACGGCTGCCAGAGGCCTGCCCTGTCGCGCCATGCAAGGAAGTATTCCGCCTTGCCTGTCTTACCCGGCTTGCGAAACGCGAAGGTTGAGCGGTAACGCACGTTGGCGTGCTCCCACTCCAGGACCTTCTGCGCCTGGGCGCCACACAGGTGGTCCCAGTACGAGAAGGCATCAACGGAGAGCTTCGCGGCGCGCGAGGGCATGATGCGGTACGGATGCAGGTTGTCCATCAGCGTGGACTTGCCTGCGCCGTTCGGCCCGGTGAGCGCGATGAGCCCACTGGGCAGCGATTCGAGATCGAGCGTGACGCTTTCGCGTTTCATCCCGTCGCGAACGCCCATGAAGCCCTCAAGGGTGAGAATTAGCGGTCGCATGGCAGTCCCTCCATCAGCGGTACCTCGTGCAGATAGTCGGACGGCAGCCAGGGCACGTCATCGTCATCCGGCAGCGAGGCGGCGATCACCGGATCAGGGACCGCTGCCTTCACCGGGACAGGGGCCGGAGGCTCAATCGTGCCGTCGATGGCGCGTTCGAGTGCCGTGCACGCGGCACGAAACCGCGTGCCTGCCATCGTCAGCAACTGCTCCCAGTTTTCACACGCCGTGAGCGCTTTCAGTTCACGGGGTGACCACTGGCTCGCATAGCCATTACTGTGCGACCAGAGCAGGTTCGTCATTTCGACGTCAGGCGCCACGACGAACTCAATCTCCGTAGCGTCGACGTCCTGAACCATCACGACGAAGCCGTGGCGGACTGCAATGACCGCGCCGCGTGCGGGACCGTAGGGTTGATGGAACAGACCGGCCGTGAATCCAGCATGCTTCACGAGAAGCTGCTGGATCTCGCGCGCGGGCGTCGTGGTAGTGAAATGACGGACCCATTCGGGACCGGCGGGATAAAGACCAAACATGGGCACACTCCAGGGTAATGGACGGAGCGCGCCCCTGCTGGGGATCGCTCCCCGTCAGGGTCAACAAGAAAATGGATGCAGCGGGTGCTGCGCTCGATGCGCCATGGGCGCGGGTGAACCTTGTTCCGGGAGTGCGCTCCTTGCGAACGCGCTCCCGGGACACGGCAGTGTCCACGCGCGGGCGAGCCGTACTGGCCCCGCCCGCGTTTGTGGCGGCATCAATCAAGCCGCGAAAATCACGCAGCAAAGAGATCGCCGTCAAGCCAGGCCGAGCCGTCCCCGTGCGCATGAGTTGCCTGCACAACGGGTGTGGCGTCGGCCGCCTCGACAGCCTGCGCCTGATTCACGACAAGCGAGAGCGGCGCAACGGACGGCGTCTGATCGAGGCGAGCGAGTACCGCTTCGGCGATCGCACCGGCGTCGCCCGTGTCGAGCAACTGCAGGCGCTCGAGCACAGGTGACTGATTCACGTTCGCCAGCTCGCACCAGCGATCGAGCTTCGCGTCGACGGACGTCTCCAGGCTGACGCCCTGTGCGCGACTGCGCACGACCGGGAGAATCCGTGGCTCGACCTTCAGTCCCGGCGAGTTTGCGAACATCGCCTCGATGGCGGCACGGTCGACCGACTGCCGGTGCTCCTCATCGATCTGCCAGCGAACGCGCACGAACGCATCGGACGTCCCGGCGGCCAGCTGCGCGAGCTTCTCCATGTCGGGCGGACCGTCGAAGTCGATGCAGACCATGCGACGCGATGGCGTGGGCACCAGATCAGCCGAGGCCGCAACGGTATCCACTTCCCATAGCAGGTAACCCTTCTCGCCCTGCTCGCCGTAGTGAAAGCGGCCGATGGAACCCGGATAGGCGATGCGGCGGCCACCCTGCTCCCACGACTGCGATTTATGGATATGCCCGAGCATGAAGGCCGAGCACTGCGCATCGAACAGCGCCGAGAGCGAGAACTCATGATCGAATCCCGCCATCGTGACGCCATGCTCCGTTTCGCAGCCGACGACGGTGCCGTGTGAAATGCCCACCGTCGCAATGCCTGCCTCGCGCAATCGCGCGTTGATGCGCCCCGACGCTGCCAGATACGTCGCGAGTACATCGCCCAGGTCCGTCGCCGCGGCGAGTGCGCCAACACTCGCTGCGAACTGCCCCTTGTTGACGGTCGGCAGACAGGTAAACACGGCTTCAGGTTGCATCGCGATCAGCGCGGCCAGTTCGTCCTCGTTGAAGAGCGGCCCGGTCGACCCATGAAAGCGTCCACCGACCAGTGCGACCTGCTGGATGCGACTGGCGACGAAAACCTCATGCGTCGATCCCATGAGCCCGAAGATATCGAGCGTGCCGGGCGGCTCATGCGAGAACGTGCCCTGCAGCATGATCACCGGCATGGCGGCCGCCAGACGATGGATCTGCCGCGCGAGCGCCGAAAGCGCAGGCGAGTGGGCATCGAGCCGGTGATCGGTCGAGTCACCTGAAACCACGGCGACGCGTGCGCCGCGCGTGATCGCGTCGTGCACGGCGAAGCCGAAACAGCGGTCGGCCTCGTCCAAGCGTTCGGGCGAGTAATGCAGGTCAGAAAACTGTGCGATCTTCAAGATGCACCTCCGTAAACGAAAAATGGCCACCCGCGGGCAGCCTCAATGAACGATGCCGCGTGAAGCGGCGCTAGAAATGGGAGCGAGGATCGAGGACGCCGCGAACGTGCGTGAGCGTCTTGCCGAGCAGGTTCAGTCCGCGCCACTTCAGCGGATTGCCTATTTCAGGGTCGTCCGCTTTCAGTCCGACGCCCCAGATGCAGTCCCAGGGACTTGCCTCCACGAGTTCAGTCGGGTCTGTTGAGAGCAGCACGGCCTTCAGGCGAGCGTTCTGCGAGAACTTCTCGCGGCAGCCGACGAAGACGATCGACTCGCGCTTCGATTCCCAAATCGCGGATTCAAAGCCGGCGACCTTACGGCCAATCGCCTTCTGCTTGCGAGGGTCGTGCGTTGCGAGGATCGCGGCGGCCGACTGCTCGTCGCCGAAAAGCTTTGCCTTCGAGAACATCATGAACTGCTCGACTGACGAGAACGCATGGCCGCGATAGACAAACCGGCAGCGATGCCAGTTGCTGAGCGCGTCGTCCGCGCCAAAAAACATGGTGTAGTTGCCGATCCTTTGCACCGGACGACTCCTATAGCGAGGAATGGATGCCCGCACGAGGGGGCGTTTTTCGATGCGCTATTGCGCGGTCGAAAGCGTTTGAGCAAGCCTGCTTGCTGAAACACTCTCGCGTCGCGGTCTGGAAAAGAAGGGACGCCGACCCCGTAAGGGGCCGGCGAGAATCAATCGAAAGCACACTCCACAACAGCTTCGATTTCCCGGTGCAGTGCGTCAGGATCATCGAGCGCAGCAGCCAGACGGACGTTCATGCTGTCAACGTCGTCTAACCGTTGCGACCACCCCCGACCGAACCTGGTCTGCGCGAAGATGCGGAAATCGGTTTGCCGGTTCTCCGCGTTCAGCCCGAGGCGCGCCAGCAGATCGGCCATGCGATCGCGCTTGTCCGCAAGCGTTTCCGGCTCGGTCTCGCCGCCCGTTACGTCAGTGGCTTGCTCCGCCCCGGTCGCCCGGAGGGGATACACCGTCGCTGTGGAGGTCTCGCCCGCTCCTTCGAGCAGCTGAGCGGCCTGCGTTGCGGCGGCAAGCGCCGGGGCATGATCTTCGGCGCCGTCGAGCAAAGCACTGATGTCGATATCGGCATCGAGCACCGTGAGCATCTGCGCCTGGCGAACTGCCTCGCCCTGCTCGTTGATGCGCGTGATCTCGAACTCGCGTTTCGAGATCCAGAACCGCGTGCCGGTGAGCCGCCCGCGCGCGAGCGCGACGGTCTGCATCGCCGAGTACGCCTTCTGCAGCACATAGATCGAGTTGGTCGGAAGCTCGATGAGTCCGAGTCCCTTGATCTCTGGCACCGCGAAGATGAAACGCGCCGAGAGGTTACATTGCCGTGCCTGATACTGCGGACACTGCTGGGGGTTGCACACGCCATCGGGAATCGCATCGTCCTGCCGGAGCACCGCAGTGCGGGGCCCGAAGTTACGCGGCGAGCGCTGCGCACGTGGGTCACGCTCGGGCTTGGCGTACAGCTTGCAAAAACGCGTGCCGTCTGCCCCGTACTCGGAGAAGAACTTGCGCCCGTTGGTGCCCCAGGTGGCCATCTCGTTCGGGATGTTCGCCATCCAGTCGTTGAAGGCGAACGTGACGGGGAAGCGATACAGCTTCACGCCATCGCCCCGATCGTCGCCATAGAGACGCAGGATCTCGTCGGCAACGTCCGGATTGGTGAAGTCCGAACGGCGGCACGTGAAGTAAGGGACGTTGCGTGGTGCAAGCGCATTTTTCAACCGGCAGCGTCGCTCGATCTCCTCGCCCACCTTCTCGAACGATTCACCGGCGGCAACCAGTTGCTCGTACAACTTGACGGCCTGCTCGTTTTGCCTCGCGGCAGACGTCAGGACCTTGATGCCGGGACGGATCCGGCCGATGACAGGAGCGCGCGGTAGACGCTCCTCGACGATGCTGCGAACAGGCGCAGCGCCGAGCGCAACGACAGCGTTCATGACGGTTTCCTCGCAAGAAAGAAGATCGCCGAAGTGCGCATCTCGCCGGCTGACAGCGCCAGGTTCGATGCTGCCGTCTCTCCGCGACGGCTGGCGATATGGAAAAGGACAACGCGGCGCTCGCTGTCGGCGAGCATCGCGATCTTTGCGACCTCACAGCGCTCGCGCCAGGCGGGCGATGCGGTGTCGGCATGTTTGCGCTCGCCCTCGATCGTGCTGCTGATCGTTTCGGCGATGCGCTGGTCAATAGCGTTGGGAAGAAGCATTGGAAGCGCCTCCGGGACAGGGAATGTGAAAAAACGCAGGACGAAAAAAAACGCGCTCCCCGGTCATGAGGAACGCGTTGGTGGATTCTGGTGAAGATGACCTGCGCGCCACGTCCCTTTCGGGGACGTGGCGCACAGGGAGCCGTGAGGCTCTCAGCGGGGAACGTCAGGTCGTTCCCGGCGCGACATGATCACGTCGCGCAGACAGCCCATTTCCGAAAACCGTGTTTTCGCCGCAGGATCACGGGTCAGTCCACTTCGATCGCTCTACCCGGAAGGGTCTTGAGAGAGACACCCGAAATCTCCGGGTTCGAACGATGCCGCGGCGCAAACACATGCGGCCGGCGACGAGTATTACGACTGACGGAAGGGGGAGCAGGTGGCGAGCTGCCCAGCACAAGAAGATTCCACACCGGTAGCCAACCGGTCGGAGCATGCCCAGGGGCACGACTTGAGGCAGAGGACGGACTCCGGGCTACGGAGTCGAGGTCGATGCGTCAGAAGACGCAGGAAGTAGAGTCAGTATCGCCAAAATTCCGCGTATGTTGCGGCGAAATGGTGGCCGATTTGGGGTAGCTTTTGCCCGCAAACGTCTGAGGAAACGGTAAGAGAATGTCAGGCGAGAGAGACCAAACCCGAAAAACCTCTATGGCCGCCGTTCCAGAAACCGCGCCGCAGCCGGATGCACGATCCGGCAACGTGGCGCAAGGCGGGGTGCCCGACGCACCCGCCGCGCTCACACTCGTTGCGTCAGCCACGGGCCTCAAGCCCATCGAGCGGCTGACGAGCGACACACGCTACGCGAAGATCATTCCCGACGCGGCGCAGACAACGCTTCTGCGCTACAGCTCGCTGTTCGTGCGCACGTTCATCCGCTCGGACTACAACTTCTGCGCCACGAAGATTTCGGTCGCGCGCGATGGCAAGCTGCGCGCGCTCGACCAGGCCATGCGCGAGACGGGCGAATGGTTCAGGAAGGCCAACGACTGGATCGAGCAGCTGGGCGCACGCACCCTGCCGCGCCCCTTCGAGACGATCGAACTGGAGGTCAAGCGCCCGCTCGCCGGGCAGCTTGTGCGATGCCTCACGCAGTACGAGCGCCTCTTTGAGCGCGCGTTCTCCGCGCGCGCGGGCCAGGTGCTGAGCGACGAACGATGCACTGCCATGCTCGCGAATGCCGAAAAGAAGCTGAACCGTATCGTCCAGCTTTGCATCCCCGATAACGAAGAGTACGAGCCTGACGGCTCGCGCCGCGAACACTGAGCGTCCCCCTCGTTGAATCTGCCCGGCTTGACTTTGTCGCCGGACGGCTACGCTCGACCGTACATCCTGAAGGAGAAAGCCCATGGAAATCGATCTTCGCGAGATTCAGGCGCTGCATGCGCGCTATGCCCGCGAGCCCGTCGTGATCGACCTTGAGAACCAGATACGCGCCATGCCCGCGCCGCTGCTGTTGTCGCACGCGCCCACGAGCCGACCTACCGGGCTGCGCCGTGCGTGGAATGCGCGCTGGCAGATCGGACGTGTCTCGCTCACGGTCATCGGCGGCACTGTCGTCTGCGCGGCACTCGGTATGGGCGCTGCCCGGCTGTGGCCGACGCCCCACAGCCGCGCGATCAACACGCCGCCGGTTCCCGCAGCAACGCCCGCCTCCCCACAGTCCGACGCTTCCCTTTCCGCGTCCACGCCGTCCGCTACGGCGCAGCCCCTGAACTCTCAGGCGCTCGAAACCAGTCCGCGGGGCACACCCGGCCTTGCCGCCGTCGATCCGTCAGCGCTGATCCAGGACCACGGTAGCCCGCGCGCACCCGGCACCGCGGCTCCCCAGCCCGCTGCGACGACCGACGAGCAGAAGGCGATCGTGTCGCCGATCCCGCAACGCGCAATTACGGGCGCGTCCGCGGCGGCCGTCGCGAGCGTGGCACCCGTCGCCCCCGTTGCCGCCGTCGCAGCCAGCACGCCCCAGGCGGCTTCGGTCGAGCCGACAGCGCACGCGAGTGCCACGTCGCAAGCGCCGGCGTCCCAGCCCGAGGCGCACAGGCCCGTCCGTCATCTGGTGCACCTCCATCCGGTGACACCCAGGGACGTGCCGCCCGTAGCCGATGCGCAAAAGTCCGCCGCCGCGCCCGCGCCGCGCAACGGCGACGTTCAACTCTTCTGAAGCAGGCGACCACCATGAAGCCACAAGCCACCCTTAACGTCACGCTGCTCGCCGCCGGCTCCGCCATCGAGGGCAACCTCATTCTCGATCATGGCCTGAGCCTGTTCGGCATCGTGGACGGCAACGTGATAACCAACGACGGGTTGCTGCATATCGGCGCCGGCGGCCTGGTGAAAGGCCAGATCGAAGGGGAGCACGTGCGCGTCGACGGCACAGTCGAAGGCGATGTCCATGCACGCGGCTCACTGGAAATCAACGGACGCGTCAGGGGCAACATCTTTTATTGCGGCACGATCCGGCTGGGCGAGCGCGCGTCGATCGACGGCCAGCTCAAGCGCGTTGCGCGCGAACTCACGATCGAGAGCGAACCGGCGACGATCGCCGAGACGCCGAACGTCCAGTCATTGCAGCGACCCGTGACCGCGGTCGCATAACGGATTCACCAACCAACGGAGTCATCATGAAGAAGTGCCTCACCGCCCTCGCTATTACCGTCGCACTCAGCACGGCTGCGCATGCCGGGCCGACCGCACCCAGCTACACGCTCGATGTGACGTGGACCCACGACGGCGCGCCGGTCGCGAGCGCGACATCGATCATCCGCGATCCTTTCGGCCAGACCCAGCCGTTCCGTATCTCAAGCGGCGACAGCCTCGGCTACGGCGAGTGCAGCAAGCTGCCTGACGGCGTGAAACTCGTGTCGCGCCAAAAGTGGGTTGGCCGGCTGGTTCAGGTCGACACGAAGAAGGTCGATGGGGAAACCTTCGATCTGGCCGTGACAGCGATCGACACCGCCGCGACCGGGAAGACAAAAACCGACGGACCGGCGGACTGCGTAAGCGAGCAGATCAACACGACCGGTCTGGAGGTCCACGATGTCCCGGTGCACATGCGCGCTGGCAGCACGGCAGAAGTGCCGCTGGGCGATCCGCACTACAAGCTGGTGCTCAAACTGGTTGCGGGGTGAAGACCCGGTGGCTGGGAATCAGCGGCCGTTCGCTCAGGTCGTCGGAGCCGCCCTGGTGGCATGAAACGTAACCGTTAAATGGACTATGAACAAATTCTATGATCCCAAGATGGCCGCCCTGATCGGGCACGAGGCCGCGCTCGAGGTGGCGCTCAAAGGCGCCGAGCTGGGCGCTGCGATCGAGTCGTTCAACGCGATCCGACGCGCCAAAGGCTTGCCATCGCTGCAAGAGGAAGACGCGGCATATCTGCAATCGATTCGCGACGACGTTGCGAGAGGCGAGGCCCACTTTCACGATCCGCTGTCGGTTGCGGAGGCTATGGGTTGGCCGATCACCGACGAGCTTCGCGAAGCATCGGAGCGCCTTTATGGGAATCCTCTTTCATGAAGTCGTAATACGGCCAGGGGACGATCCAGCGTCTCTTTCCTTCACGCGTCCCATCTGTCTCCGCCTTCGGGCGGATTTTTTTTGGCCAGACCAAACGTGTGCAGCGCGAGGCAACCGGGCCGGGATGGTCTATGGCCTCGAAAGGCCGGGACCGGCCATCACCCGCCGTTCGTCCGCGCGCTTGGACGGACACTCCGACGGCAGGATCGCACGCGAGAGCGGTCATTGATACGCACACGCGTACACGCCGGCAGTAAGACCGCGTTCGGCGCCGATTGCGATTCGTACGTACGTTGCCCTCGAAAGGGCGCAGAGTCGTGGCGGTACCGTTGGTACTCGATGTGTTCAGCCGCAAGGTCGTCGGTCACGAATCTCAGGAAGCCGGCCGCTTGTGAGCAACGACAACCCATACGCCGAGGCACTGTTCCGCACGTGCGAGACAGGCCCGACTATCCGCGCAAAGCGTTTGCGAGCCTTGACGAGGCGCGCGCCTGGACGCAGCAGTTCCTGCGTTGGTACAACCACGAGCACAAGCACAGCGGCTTGAAATTCGTCACGCCGGCGCAACATCATAACGGCGTCGCCAATGCATTGCTGGCACAATTTGATATCGTCTATGCGCATGCCACGGCGAGCAACCTGCGCCGCTTGCCCTGCTCGACCCGCAATTGGGAATTGAAGGATGAAGTCTGGCTCAATCCCGAGCGCGCACCGCGAGCCTTTAAGGCGGTGCGCGTGAAGCGACGCGCAAACTACGTTGACAAACATCGGGGAGCCCCGTCAATTCGTCCGTGGGGATGGAGTCAACGGAGCCCCACAATCAGCCAGTAAAGCGTCGCGATTAGTCTGGCATCTCCACCAACGTCCCAATCAAGCGCAGAAGTTCGGTGTGCTCCGGCCCCGTGCCATCTCCAACAAGGAAGTCGCCAATTGGGATGTCGGATGGCTGGCCACCTGACGGGAGATTGGGCTCGTGCCGGACGAAAAACCGGCCAGAGTCGCATTCGTGGACGAGCGACCAACGGTCTCCGTTCACGCTCCTGTAAAGCTCTCGCGCCTTTTCAGTCATGATTCGAAACTATGAGTCGCGGCGGAAACGCGGGAGCACGAGGTTTGTGCTCGTGCTCCCGACCATCAATCAGAGCTTCGGGGGCGATGGGACGGCACCCGAATCGCCCAGTTGCTGACTAATCTGCTGGCGAACGCGGTGCGTTACGGCTCGGGGCGCATTGTCGTTGAAGCGGCGGCCGGTCACGGTGAGTTCATACCGATTGCGGTATCCAACGAAGGAAATCCCATTCCGGAGAATGCATTGCCGACGCTGTTCGACCCGCTGAGCCGGGCGAGCTTGCCAAACCGCAGCGGACTTGCAGCTAGCATGGGTCTCGGCCTGTACATCTGCAGATGCATCGCCATTGCACACCAGGGCAGCATCAGTGTGGAGTCGAACGAGCACGGCACCCGCTTCACGGTGCGTATTCCGTAATTCGCCTTCGGAGCCTGGCTGAGGGCCACGGACACTAGCCTCGCATGACAGGGTCGACTTGGACGCGACGGCACTCAAGCGACGGATTCGACGGGGATGGCCACCGCTATCCTGTGACGTCGCGCACAGCCGGCCGTTACGGACGAATTTGACGCCGCCGCTAACACCTAGGCGGCTTGGCGAGTAGCCGCATCGCTGCTGCAGCGCGCGTCTTCGATGACCTGCATGAGTGCCTCGCAGGAGAACGGCTTCTGCAGATAGACATCGAAGAGCCGGGCAATGTCTGCCTGGCTGACAGCGTCTCCAGTCATTGAAACGAGGAAAGCCGCTGAGCGAATCGGCGTTTCCCTCAGTGACCGTGCCACAGCACTGCCTTGTATGTCGGGCAGGTTCTCGTCAAGGAAAGTGATTTCAAAAGCGCCGGCATGAAGGAGCCTGAGCGCAGTTTCGCCATCGTAGGCCACAGCAGCATGGTGGCCATAGCAATCCAGCAGGAAAGCGAGACTATCCGCGACAGACTCATTGTCGTCAACGACGAGAACGTTCATACATGTTTCCTATTACGAGAAGTTCGCGGCGCTGCCAAAGAATCTTTCTTATGTAATCCGTTATTAAGTGATGGTGGCGTTGCCAAGTGATTAACATCTTGCAATGTTCAAAGGCGACTATATAGGACGTTGAAAGCAAATTGTATGCGTCAGCGCGTCGCCAGTGCTCGTTTAATTCGCGCAGTCCAGACGGTCGGCCAACCGTGCCGAGTAGAGCGAGAGGCTTCGGAATCGGCTGACCTGCCAGCGGAGAGACCGCGCGAACGACCGTTCCAGCTTGCAACCGGCCATAGCCCTCGTATTGGCTCGAAAGGCGGCTGTGGGTCGACACGCGCCGAACAGTCCGGGAGATGGTGACCGGTGGGAACGGCTCGGGTTCTGTCGACCAGATTGGGCCGCGTTGTTTAAGGCACATCGACGACGGCGCGGGAAGAAATGATTGCGGACCTCCGGCGCTGAAGATGGCTCGCAATTGCCCGCACGGAAACAGTGAGTTTCCTGCGGCCCGGTTCACGCGATGCGAGCACGTGCGTAAACTTCGTCTTGTGCCGTTCGCAACGAACGGCTGCGTCTCTCTCCCCGCCTCCCCCGCTCCCCAGCGGGGATTTTTTTGCGGCCATCATGGTGACTCGGGGCATGCAGTGGACGAAGCCGTCAGGCTTCCGGCACCTGTGACTCATGGATGAACCGCGTCGGCGGATTCTTCCGCACCGACGAGATGGTCAGCGTCTCACGGGCGCGCGTCATGGCCACGTAAAAGAGGCGCCGCTCTTCGGATTCGGGGCTTTTCTGGTCCGGCACGTAACTGTTC
>NZ_BBJJ01000113.1 GCF_000739815.1 Paraburkholderia mimosarum LMG 23256 = NBRC 106338 | reverse complement strand
GGGCGGCGGATGGCGGGCACGGCGCGATCGACTGCGTCGTCGATGTGGCCTGCGGGCGGGCTCGCCGCGAAGGGCTTCGCGGCGGCGCTCTCACTGCCGGGCAAGTCCGTGCGGTGCACTGGCATGCGCGCGGTTGTTTTTTCTTGCATCAAGGAAGTTCGAATGTCTGTATGGACCGTTCAGACCAAAGGAAGGCCGAAACTGGCCGCATTGCGTCCCACGCCCGAACTTGCAGTGTCTCCCGAGCGCGCGTTTCATGCAAAAGGCGTAAATCGACCCTCTCCGACCGGTGGAGTCCGCCAGAGGTGAATGTCGGCTTCCACGGTTCTTCGGGGCATCCAGGCATTCGCGGTTCTCGATGAGTAATCGAACCAGGCTGCAGTTGAAGCTGCGATACGACTGCTTCTGCTGATGAGTCTGGGGCTGATGGATACTGACGATCCAGCTCCTTCAACCGCGACTTTCGACCTGATCGGCCAGCAGATTCAACGCGCGGGACACCTGTCGGCCGAAGTAGTTCGGCCGCTCGCGCGCTCGTAGGCGCGCAACAGTTCGGTGCAGTCGCGTTCCGGCCAGCGCCAGTGCGCTCCCTGTTTCGCAAACGCCGGATGATCATGCAATTCAGCCGGCACTGCGTGCTCATCCGTCCAGCCCCATAGATACTTCCGCTTTACGCCGGAAAACGGCATGCCAAGCGTGGCCGCTACCGCCGCGTCGTGGCGCAAAGTGAAGTCAACGATTTCCATTCGCACGCGTCCATCGGCGTCGGCGTGACGCGCCTCGATCCAGCAGTGATAGCGCGCAAGCTGCGACAGATGCTTCGCGGTGCGGCGCCGCTCGCGCGTCGAGCAGAGCACGTGCAGGTTTCCGTCGCCGAAATCCATCACCTCGCCGCCCGCAACGGGCCGATACCGCACGCCGGTCAACAGCGTCAGGAACTGCGCGCCGACGATGGCATAGTCGGCGCAGCGCATGTACCCGTCCCTGGTCGTGGCCTCCGACACGCTTCGATGAACCACTTCGTCGATCACCGGATGCAACGCCCCGTCCAGCGGCACGCTCAGGATTGGGTTTTGGCCTGCCGCGACTGTGTCTCGCATTGTTGCCTATACGCACGTACCGAAGGGGAGCGTTAATCCGGGCCAAACATGACGCCACACACCATAAACACGCCGCATGCAGCACATTGAAAGTGCGGTTCGCCGTCGAGCCCGCGCCCATACGACCTGAATCGACATAAGTGAATCCCGCCTTTCCATCCCCTTTCACGCACATCAAGTGCTGAAGCGTGTCGAATGCGCGTCAGCGTTGCGGGTCTGCCAGCATCCACATGCTTCATTCATCCGGTTCCTGTGATTCGCCCTTGCCCGACCAAGGAAGCTTTCAACCCGTATGGGACGGCCAGAAATGCGTTTTGACCTGCGGGTTCCATGTAGCGAGCATAGGGAGTCATTCTTATGGCTTCCTTATGTTGCTGTCATGGCAATGCCTCGGGCTGCCGTTTTCGGCGAGGTGAGTCCGCTTCAATTTTCTCGCACCGGCGCACTTGTCTGCTCGCGGCAGCTAAGGGTTAGCTAAGCAAGGTCCGGCAGAATAGGCGCGTGTCCGAATTGCGAGTCCCGCGGCGACCTCGCAATCGGTTTCTGGTCAGGAGTCTAACTTTGCGTACCCTTCACGCCGCCTGCCGCGCGTCACTGCGCGTTCTCGTGCCGACGTGCATGCTCTTCATCACAAGCTGCACCTGGTATCACCGCGAACCGCTGTCCGCTCAAGATACGTCGACGTCGGCACGCTCGCTCGAGCGCATCCGGATCGATCCGTCGACGATGCCGCTACCCGAACTCGCCGCCCATCGATTCGATCCGTCCGACGGGCTCGACATCGTGGAAGTCTCGATGCTCGCGGTCGCCAACAATCCCGACCTGAAGCTGGCTCGCGACGATCTCGGCATCGCCCGCGCACAGGCGTTTGCCGCGGGCCTGCTGCCTGATCCGCAACTGAGCATCTCGAGCGACTACCCCGGTGCTGCCGGCTACATGCGTGCATTCAACTACGGGCTGAGCATGGACGTGATGGCGATCGTCACACGCGGCGCGAACAAGAAGTCCGCCGATGCGAGCGTCGCCAAGACCGATCTCGGGCTGCTGTGGCAGGAATGGCAGGTCGTCGCCCAGGCGAAGCAACTGTTTCTGAAGGCGCGCTTGCAGAACGAGACGCTGCCGCTGCTGCAACAGCAGCGCGACCTGACGCGCACGCGCTACGAACGGATGGCTGAAGCCCGTCGCGACGGCAATTTGACCGAAGACGCACTGACTGCCGCGCTCACCGCATACAGCGACGCACGCAAACAGTACACGGACGCACAGCGCGCGGCGGAACAGACCCATCACGATCTCAACGCGCTGCTCGGTCTCGCCCCGGACGTGCAGCTGGTGCTCAAAGGCGACGACGACGCGGCACCGGTGGACGATGCGACAATCGACGAGGCCGTCGCCGCCTTGCCAAAGCGGCGGCCTGATCTGCTCGCGCTGCAGGCAGGCTATGAAGCGCAGGAGGAGAAATATCGTGCAGCGATCCTGAGCCAGTTCCCGAGCCTGTCGGTCGGGTTCGTCCGCGCACGCGACACGTCGGAGATCTATACGAGCGGCTTCCAGGTCAGCCTGAGCCTGCCGATCTTCAATCGCAACCAGGGCAACGTCGCAATCGAAAAGGCCACACGGCAGCGGCTGCGCGACGAATACCAGAATCGCCTGAATCAAGCCCACGCGGATGTCGCGCACCTGCGCGCCGACACCGCGATCCTCGCACGCGAGCTCGAGCAGACCGAGGCCGCCCTGCCCGGCGTCGATAGCGATGCTCGGGATGCCGCGCAAGCCTGGGCCGATCACGACCTGGCGTTCGGCGCGTACGCTGATGCGCAAAGTGCTGCGCTCACCAAGCGAGTCGAAGTCGCGACGCTCCGCGAATCGCTGGCCGAACAGCGTGTGGCCTTGCAGGCGCTGCTCGGCAGCGCGATTCCGGACGACTTCTCGTCTACCCACGTCAATACCGCTACCCAAACCAATGGCAAATAGCTGTTACCCCATGCGAATCCGTCGCGTGGCCGCGTGCCTCGCTGCCACCGCGCTAGCCGCTTCGGCAGGCTTCAGCCCGTGCGCACGCGCCGGCGACGCGCCCGACTCCGCGGTCGTCACGGTCCAGACAGTGCGCGTCCAGCGAGGCGAAATTGCGCAGCCAGTGCGCGCATATGGCATCGTTGCCGCGTCTGCGCAGAACGTGACGACGGTGAACCTGCCCTACCTCGCGCGGATCGTGCAGATGCGCGTGCAGCCGGGGCAAGCCGTCAAGCGAGGCGCACCGCTCGCCGTGGTTCAGGCCGATCCGTCCGCCGTTCTCGCCGCCGCGCAGGCACGCAGTGCGCTCGCGCTCGCACAGGGCGAGCTCGGCCGTACGCAGTCGCTCTACGACAAGGGTCTCGCGACGCAATCGCAACTCGCTGCCGCGAAGAAAGCGCTGCTCGACGCCGAACAGGCGCTTGGCGCGCAGGAGCAGTTGGGGACTGCCTCGGGCAACAAGATGCTCGTCGCGCCGATGGACGGTGTCGTGCTGCAGGTGTCCGTCGCGCAAGGCGATCAGGTACAGCCCGGCGCCGCGATCCTGCAGCTGGCTGCAGGGGCGAGCGGTAACGATGCGCGCGCAAACGTGGTGCTCGGCATCGAGCCTTCCGATGCGGCTGCCGTGCATGTCGGCGACACCATCACGCTACACGGCCTGTCGACCGCGCTCGCAAAGGCCGTGGCGACGGGTCGCGTGGTGATGGTCGGCGCGTCGGTCGATGCGCAGAGCCAGCTCGTCGACGTCGGCGCCAACGTGCCGCTTGGCCAGACCGCGTTCATCCCCGGCACGCGTGTCAGCGCCGACATTGCGACGCTTACCGGCACGCACTGGGTTGTTCCGCGCTCGGCGGTACTGAAAGACGAAAACGGCGAATACGTATTCCAGGTCACGCCGGATCACAAGGCGCAACGCATCACTGTGTTCACGAGGGTCGAGGACGCCGACCGCTACGGCGTCGACGGCATGCTCAACGCCTCGGAGCCGCTGGTCGTCAGCGGCAACTATGAGCTGCAGGACGGCATGGCAGTGCAGATCGCAGGGAGCGCGGCGCGATGAATTTCGGCCAATGGATGCAGATGCACCGGCGCTCGCTGCTGTTCGTAGTCGCGCTCGGGGCGATCGCCGGCGCGCTGACCGCATTCCGTATGCCGATCTCGCTGTTTCCGAATGTTGCGTTTCCGCGTGCAGTCGTCTCGCTCGACGCCGGCGACCGTCCCGCCGAGCAGATGGCCACGCTCGTCACGATGCCAGTAGAGGAAGCCCTGCGCCGGGTGCCGAACGTGCTTGACGTCCAGTCAAGGACGAGCCGCGGGTCCGCCGAGATTTCGCTCAACTTCAACTGGGGCACCGACATGGCGCAAGCCACGCTGCAGGCACAGTCGGCGATCAGCGAGATCCTCGCCACGCTGCCGCCGGGCACGTCGATGCAGGTGCGGCGGATGGACCCCACCGTGTTTCCAGTGCTCGCTTACAGCCTTACGTCGAAAGAGCAGTCGCTATCGGCGCTGCGCGATCTCGCGCAGTTTCAGATCCGTCCGCTGCTCTCATCGGTGGAAGGCGTGGCGCGCGTTGACGTGATGGGCGGCGCACAGGACGAGTTCGAAGTCGCTGTCGATCCCGCGCGTCTAGCGGCATACAAGCTGTCGCTCGCCGATGTGTCGAAAGCGATCGGCGCGAGCAACGTGCTAATGGCAACCGGCCGTATCGAGGATCACTACAAGCTGTACCTTGTGATCGCGCACTCGACGATCACGCGTCTCGACGAGTTGAAGAACGTCGTCGTGTCCGCGAGCGGCGCGACGCAGATCCGCCTCGATAATGTCGCAGCGGTCCGCCAGGGCGTGGTGCCGCAATGGATGCGCGTGACCGCGGACGGCCAGGACGCGGTGCTGATCAACGTCTACCAGCAGCCGGGTGCCAACAGCGTGGCAATGGCCAAGGCGATCCGGGCTAAGCTGGCGGGCTTCCAGCGCCAAATGCCAGCCGGTGTGCATCTCGCGAACTGGTACGATCAGAGCGAGCTGGTGATCGCGTCGGCAAGCAGCGTGCGCGACGCGATCATGATCGGGGTCGTGCTAGCCGCGATCACGCTGTTCGCGTTCCTGCGTAACTGGAAGATCACCGCGATCGCGGTCGCGCTCGTGCCGATCGTGATGGCGGCAACCATTCTGCTGCTCGACGTGTTCGGGATGGGCTTCAACATCATGACGCTTGGCGGGATGGCGGCCGCGGTTGGCCTCGTGATCGACGATGCGATCGTAATGATCGAGCACATCGTGCGGCGCATGCGCGAAGCCGGCGCGCATGCGTTCCACGGCCGGGTGATGAGCGCGGCGCTCGAGTTCACGCGGCCTCTCGCGGGCTCGTCGGCCGCGACGCTGATCATCTTCGTGCCGCTTGCGTTTCTCTCCGGCGTGACGGGCGCGTTCTTCAAAGCGCTGTCGGTGACGATGGCGAGCGCGCTCTTCATCTCGTTTCTTGTCACATGGCTCGCAGTGCCGATCCTGTGCGACCACTGGCTGAAGGCGAAGGACGCCGACGAGCACACTGAGTCGCGCTTTGCACAATGGATGAACCGGCGCTACGCGTCGCTTATCGTGCACGTGACGACGCGCCCTGCGCTCGTGCTGATCGGACTGGTTCCGCTCATCGTCGTCGCGGCGGTCGCGTTCACGCGCGTCGGCAGCGGCTTCATGCCGACGATGGACGAAGGCGGGTTTGTGCTCGACTACCACACGGAGCCGGGCACGTCGATCACCGAGACCAACCGGTTGATGCAGCAGGTCGAAGCGATCATCCGCGCGAATCCAAACGTGGCCACCTATTCGCGCCGCACGGGTGCCGGTCTTGGCGGCGACCTGAATGAGCCGAACAAGGGCGACTTCTTCGTGCGGCTGCAGTCGGGCAAGCGCGAACCGATCGAGACCGTGATGGAGGAAATCCGCTCGAAGATCGAGGCGCAGGTGCCTGGCGTCAACATCGAACTCGCGCAACTGATGGAGGACCTGATCGGCGATCTGACCGCCGTGCCGCAACCGGTGCAGATCAAGATCTATTCGGACGATCAGGACACGCTCGATACGACCGCGCACCGGGTTGCCGCGCGGATCGGCAAGATCCCCGGCATCGTCGACGTGGACGACGGCATCAATCCGGCCGGCGACGCGCTCGAGCTGCGCATCCGCCCTGAGGCCGCCGCGGCGGAGGGCATGGACCCGCTGTCGATCGCGCAGGCGGTATCGGACATGGTCGACGGCAATGTCGCGACACAGTTCCAGACGGGGCCGAAGACAGTCGGCGTGCGCGTGCGCGTCGCGAATGCGATGAAGCTCACCGATACACAACTCGGGCAGTTGGAGCTCCGCGCGCCCGATGGTCACCTGTTTGCGTTGAGGCGTGTCGCGGACCGCGAGACGGTGACCGGCCAGCCGGAGATCAGCCGCGACAACCTGAAGCGGATGGTGGCGGTGACCGCGCGCATCGATGGCCGCGATCTCGGCTCGACAATCGCCGATGTGCAGAAGGCGCTCGGCGAGACGGGCCTGCTGCCCGCCGGCGTGTATTACGAACTGGGCGGCCTGTATCAGCAACAGCAGATCGCGTTCAGAGGCCTGCTGACGGTATTCGGCGCGGCGGTCGCGCTCGTGTTCGGCCTGCTGCTGTTCCTCTACGAGCGGTTTCGCGTGGCGATTGCGGTGATGGCGATGCCGCTCCTCGCGGCGGGTGCAGTGTTTGTCGGGTTGTGGGTGACCGGTATCGAGCTGAACATCTCTGCGATGATGGGCATGACGATGATCATCGGGATCGTGACCGAGGTCGCGATCTTCTATGTGTCGGAGATGCAGGGGCTCGTGCGCGAAGAGGGTGTCCCGCTCCGTCAGGCGCTGATCGACGCGGGCCGCAACCGCCTGCGCCCGATCGCGATGACGACGATCGCCGCGATCCTTGCGCTGCTGCCGCTCGCGTTCGCGCTGGGACAGGGCTCGGCGATGCAGCAACCGCTCGCGATCGCGATCATCTCCGGGTTGGTTGTCCAGTTGCCACTGGTGCTGCTCGTGCTCCCAGTTCTGCTGCAACTGTTGATGACAAAGGCCAGGTGATCGCGGCAGCGGAGGCTGCCGGGCGGAGTGCATTGAACGAGCCTGGTCAGGCACGCGCGGCGGCTCCGGCCGATGAATCATCGCAGAGCGCGAAATCTGTGGCCGCAATCATGCCTCCGGCAAGGAGAAGTGGGCTCATGCGCGGTATTCGGATGACGAAGCATCTGATGCACATCGCCGCGCCCGCGGGATTGTTCGTGGCGCTGTGGCTCGTATGGCACGAGAACCCACGCGCGGTGCTCGCCGTGTTGCGCGGCGGTGGGGCCGGGCTCTTGCTGGCCGCACTTGTGCATGTGCTCGACATGCTCAGTAACGCCTGCGCATGGCGGACGCTTTTTGTCGACGCGTACAAGCTGCGCCGTGTGGTCATGCTGCAACTGGTCTGGATTCGCGAATCGGTGAACAGCATGCTTCCAGTCGCCCGGGTGGGCGGTGATATCGTCGCGTTCCGGCTCCAGCTGCGGCGTGGCGTCAAGCCGCGAGTGGCCGCCGCGAGCCTGATTGTCGACACCCAACTCACGCTGATCGGACAGATGGTCTTCGCGATGATCGGCATCGCATATCTATTTAGCCGCACGGAGTCCGGCACATTGCGCCTGGCCGGCGAACTTGCGTGGGGCGTCGTCGCGCTAGCGCCGGCCATCGTGCTCTTTGCGCTGGTCCAGCAAGCGAATCCGTTCAGACGGGTGACCAGCGTGCTCAATCGCATGACGAGCGGAAAGTTCGCGAGGTTGCTGAGTCCATCGGCGCACATCGACGAGTCAATCAAACGGATCTGGCGCCATCGCGCAGTCGTGCTCCACTATGTGTTCCTGTGGCAGCCGCTGCATTGCGCCGCGGTGTCGCTGGAGATCTGGCTGGCGCTTTACTTCCTTGGGTCCCGCGTGAGCTTCGTCGAAGCGGTTGTCATCGAGTCGCTGATTCAGGCGCTCAGCAGTGCCGCTTTCTTTGTGCCTGGCGCGCTCGGCGTGCAGGAAAGCGGCTTCCTCGTGATAGGCGGCGCGCTCAGCCTGGATCCCGCGACCTGTCTGGCGCTTGCCGGTGCGAGGCGTATTCGCGATCTGTTCATCTTCATGCCGGGCTTGCTGGCCTGGCAGGCCACTGAATCTCGTTGGCGCCTTAGCCACATCACGACGCGCTGTTCGCATGTGAGGCGCGCGCGCAGGCGCGGCCCCGAGTAGCCGGGTGCGTCCCAGCGCGGCCGAGCTTCAGACGACGCCTGATCGACCCTGTCTACATTCCGTAGGTGCCTCTCAGCACCTCCAGGTCAGGCTCTTTGCAGAATGTCATCATCATGCCGACCTCCTTCGGTATGCAGTTCGTCTTGTCTCGCGGAGGGGGGCGACTTGTATCTTTTCAATATCCCACGCCGCTATCGCATCGTGGCACGCCCCGCACTTAGCACAAGGATGAGCGCCACGCCGGCAAACAGGAGGCCGGGCGTGTACGCATGATCGACCATTGCCGCCCGTGTGAGCACCGCTGTTCCCGCGTTCCAGGTCAGCACGCCTGCAGCCAGAAAGCCGTCATCAACGAATAGCCCGAAAATCGCTTCTTGCCAGATACGGGCGAGTCCATGACGCGGTGGATGAGCCGCGGTTGCGGCCCGCGCGGTTCTGGTAGTGGCCGGTAAGCGTGCCAGATATCGGCGGTACGCAATGGTCAGCATTTGCGACACGAGCAGGTAACCACCGGCAAACCCAAGGATAGCCACGTCCCCCGATGGCCAATCGAGGCCGAGCCCTTCGCCTGTCCAGAACGTACCAAATGCGCAGAGCAGGATGCCCACCGCATATTTCAAGGTATTTTCCGGCACGTTAGCCAATGGTTGGTGTAGCACGACGCCGAGCGCGCAAACGAGCGCGAAGGCGGCGGCTGCCCCGGCTGACGCCGGGCCCATTTGACGACTGCTGGCGCCGAGTGCGATCACGATGAACACAGCTTCCATGCCTTCGAGCATGACGATCTTGAACGACGCCGCCAGGGCGACGGCATCCCATCTGGCGCGGCGCACCCCGGCCTGACGCAGCGCCGACGTCTCCATCTTGAACACCGTGTTCTCGTCGTGCAGCGGTATGACGCCCGTTGCCCGCAGCATGGCCTTGCGCAGCCATCATGCGCCGAACAACATGGCAAGGGTGCCGACCACGAGTCGCACTGCAACGGGCGGCGCCTGCAGCAACGACTGGCCGCGCGCTACGACCAGCACCAACAGTACAAGCACGCCGGCAGCCGCGCCTGTCAGTGCTGAGCGCCAACCTCGTATCGACCCGCCCCCAAGAATCACAGTCAGTGCTTCAACGAACTCGACCAGGGACGCAAGGAATGACGCGACGACGGATGGAACCGTGCGTACCCAGGGGATCATAGAGCCTTCCGGTGACAGGGGAATAGTATCGGCGGGAACAGAACATATATTCGCGTTGGCGCTTCGCGGCACGACTTCCGACGGCGCGGCCGAGGAGACGCTCGACGCCGTGATCGGCTGGGGTCGCTACGGCGAAGTCTTCTCGTACAACGACAAGGCGGAAAACTTCAGCCTGGCTGATGTGGAGCCCTGATCGATCGAGGAAGCGTGCGGCGGCATGGACCACGCCGCCGCGCCGTGCGATGAAGTGCGATTACCTGCAATTACGCCCGGCAGACGCGACCGTGGCCGATGCGGCAAGGGCAGGCCGCCGCGGGCATGGTCATGCGCATCGAATTTTTCCAGCAACGTTTGCCCCTGCTCCGACAGTATGGGCTGGCGGCCCTCCTCCCCAGTCCGTTCAAGCCGGACCAGTCGCCGCGCGAGCAGCGTGCCGAAATCGCCCTGCTCCCGCTCCATGTCGATCTCTGCAGGCGCGTCCTGTACCAGCACCAGCGTTGCACATTCGTGCGGATTCAGCATGTGCTCGCCGCCCAGTTGATCGGCGCAGTGCTCGGTGCATGGCTCGCGCATGCGATGTTCGGTCTGCCCGTCGTCGAATTTTCAGCCAAGGTTCGTGCTGGAACCGGGCAATGCATTGCCGAAGCGGTGGCCACTGCGGGACTGCTGCTCGTCATCCTGCGTGCGCCAGCCGGACGCGCATCGATCATGGTGGCCGCATACATCGGCGCCGCTTACTGGTTCACGGCATCGACCTCGTTCGCAAACCCGGCGGCAGCGTTCGGCCGCATGTTCAGTAACAGCTTCGCCGGCATCGCGCCATCGAGCATCCCCGGCTTCGTCATTGCCGAACTCGCTGGCGCGGCGATCGGTCTCGTGCTGCATACGGCGATACCGGCGAGCGCCAGGGCCGCCGGCATCTGCGGCTATCCAAAACCAGGTACTGCCTGGCATCAGTTCAACGCATGTTTCCCGTATGGCCGAGCGAATAACGGCCGGGCTGCGGCCAGACCGTCAACCCGTGCGGCTCCATACCGACCGGAATCGATTTGACGGTACCGGTCGTTGTGTCGATGGCATAAACGACGTCGTCGAAACGGCCGGACAGCCACAGCGTCTTGCCGTCCGCGCTCACGTTGCCCATGTCTGGGCTGCCGCCACCCGGAATCGGCCATGTAGTGAGCACGTTGCGCGTGGAAAAGTCGATCACCGATACACTGCCCTTGCCATGTCGCGGGCCGTGGACGAGATTCGAACCGCGATTGGCGACATACAGCTTCGCGCCATCGCGGCTCGGATACAGCCCGTGCGTGCCGACGCCGGTCTTGATGAAACCGACCTTCGTCAAGCTGTCGCCGTCGACTATGTACACCCCGTTGGCCATCATGTCGGCGACATAAAACACCTTGCCATCCGGCGAAACGCGAATGTCCTGCGGCATGCCTTTCTTCGCGAGCTCGAGGTAGCCCGCCACCTTACGGTTCACGAGGTCAATCTTGGCGAGCTTGCCACCGAACTCACAGGTGAAGAGCGCGTACTTGCCGTCGATGGAAAAGTCCGCATGGTTAATACCCCTGCACTCCGGCACCTCGAGGCTCGACTTCAGCGACATCGTGTGCGGATCGCGGAAGTCCAGCCGCGCATGCGCTTCGGCTACCACGATCGCTTCCTTGCCGTCAGGCGTGAAATACATGTTGTAGGGGTCATCAACCATCACTTCCTTGCCGGGCTTGCCCGTTATCGGATCGATCGGCGTGAGGCTGCCGTCGGTACGGCCTTCGGCATTGTTGGCGACCCACAGCGTCTGCAGATCCCATGACGGCACGACGTGCTGCGGACTGCGGCCAACGGGGAATCTGTCGACGACCTTGTACGTGGCCGGGTCGATCACGTAGACGTCGTTTGAGCGCAGGTTGGGCACGTAGACTCGCGACAGCGCGCCTGCCACAGCAGGGCTCATATGACCGGATCCCGCCTCGCTGTACAGATTGTCCGGGTTCACCACGGGTGGCATACCGGGCACGGTGGTCGCGGACGTTGCAGCCACGGCATGGCTGGCGCCGTAGCCGGCCAGCGCAACGGCAACCGCCGCTGTGAAGCGCGAGAGTCCTGAATAGCGGAAGTGATGCCGAATATGCAGTTGCATGACAGGTTCCGTTTTCGACTGGATGAGCGGGATGCGCGGTGCGATCTAGCTGATGGCATCAGCGACCGGCAGATTCCTTCCTGATGGCTTCGATCGTGCGAGACACAATTGCATCGGTGCCCAGCTGTCCGAGCTCGGCGCTGGAGTGGCGCGGGTCGCCTCCATAGACGCCGTCGGCTGCGCCAAGTATCGGGGCGCTCTTCAGTTTGTCGATCCTCACCATCTGCGGCTCGACTGCAAGCAGTAACGACGTGTCTGCGAGTCCCGCGTGCGTGCCAATTTCGCTGTCGGGCACGCCGTGCTGGCGCAGGATCTGCGCGTAGCCGTCGGAGCTGGTGCCGTAATACTCGGGCGGCACGAACGCGCGTGCGCCGGAACCGGCCCATGTCTTGTTGAGCTGCGCCGCCGCGCGCCGGAGGTCGTTCTGATAGCTGCCGTGATCGCCCAGAAAGACGATATTCGTGAACCCGTGAACCTTGAAGCTGTTTGCGGCGGACTCCAGGGTCTTTTCAAATACGTCATCCGGCACGGTGATTGTGCCCGGAAAGCGCATGTGCGAGGTGGGTGGCGCGTAGCCGCCCTCAGGCACATAGGCGATGACCGGTGCGACGATGGCGTTGCCAAGACCTTCCGCGATACGTTGGGCCAGAACCTTGACCCGCGCGTTGTGCTTGCCCAACGCCACGTACGGCCCGCTTTGCTCGGTCCCGCCAATTGGAATGAGGATGGTGGTTTTGCCCGCATGAATCTCGTCGCGCAGCTCAGTCCACGTAAGGTCTTCGAGTTGTACCGTCTTGGGGACCTGCGCCATGGCGACCTGGGCGGCAACAAGCGCGACGGCGACGACAAACGTTCGCAGCATGGGGAGGTGCATCCTGGATCCTCAAATTCGGTTCGTTACGGATAAGCATGCGGTTTCCGGGAATGCTGCGGCCAGAAGCCGTTGCCACTATCAACGCCTCAATACGTTCGCCGTTGACCGGGGTTTCCCGCACCCAATCGGGCGACTGGGTGCCATTCAAAACGATGGGCGCTCGCGAGGAGCGGCGCAAAGCGCCCCGATGGGCGGGCAAATTCCCCCACCTGTGGGCACCTCAAACTCCCCCACCTAGAGACACGCGGAGCATGATGCTGGCGCGGTCTGGCAGGACGTTACCTTGCACCCCTCGAATGAAGAAGAAGAGGGGTTGTTGGAGTGAATGTCTTGAAGCCGCATCTGCAAACAACCATCGCCACGCTCGTCGCCGCGGGCAAACGTCAGCGGGAAATTGCCCGGATTACGGGCGTTGACCGCAAGACGATCCGTAAGTACCAGGAGCAATTCGCGGCGGCGCAGGCAAATTCCCCCACGGTGCCCACCGGCTCCGGGCTGCAAATTCCTCCACCCTGCCCACCGGCAAAGAGCAACCAGATATCGGCCTGCGAGTCACACCGGGAGTTCATAGAGGCCCAGTTGCGGCTGCGGCGCAACGCCATGGCCATCTACCAGGATCTGGTGGACCGGTTTGGCTTTGCTGCCGGATACGACAGCGTCAAGCGGTTCGTGCGGACATTGCGCCAGCATGAACCGGCCCAGTTTGACCGGCTGGATTTCCAGCCTGGCGAAGAAGCCCAGGTTGATTATGGCGAGGGGGCTCTGACCAGGGTGCCGGGCACAAACCGTTACCGCAAGCCGCGGTTGTTCGTCATGACGCTTCGGTACTCGCGACGCAGCTTCCGCCGCGTTGTGTGGAAGTCCAGCAAACAGGTCTGGGCCGAGCTGCACGAGCAGGCCTGGCGCCAGCTGGGTGGTGTAACGCAATACGTCGTCCTCGACAATCTGAAGGAAGGCGTGATCAAACCGGACCTGTACGAGCCGG
>NZ_BBJJ01000114.1 GCF_000739815.1 Paraburkholderia mimosarum LMG 23256 = NBRC 106338 | reverse complement strand
GAACAGTTACAAAACACCTTCGCAAATAATGAGCCTCGGTACGACTCGCATAACGCTCGCATAACGCTCTGAGCGACATTACGAGTAGCGAGGTCGCATTGAGAATGCGCCCGACGATTCTCTCTATATGCTAAACTTTCCTACGAGAGCGATTCCGAGTCATCATACCGAGGTATTCTTCGGGCGAGGACGGTCTATGATGCTATGCATTGACAAGCATCAATAAAGCAGCGTCGCAAGCTCGCTGTGCGCACTTCAACTCAGCGCAAGATTTGCAGCTTCCGCATTATCACTCGCCGAAACATCATGGCCACGTTCAGAGCACCCCGATCTTGACTGCGTCGGGTGAATACCGCTTGGTTCGTAATCCCCCGTAGAAGTTCGAATGGCGTACCGGGCACGGCGGTAATTGCTGACCGATTGACACATTCAGCGTTTCTTGCAGGCAGAGACTTGCCGGGGCTTGCGTTCAAGCGGCAACCTATTGCGACGCTGGATCGATCAGGCAGAGGGCAAGCTTCCTGGGGCCAAATTCAGAAACTGTGTGTTTCCATAGGAGAAGCGCGGGAGTCAGCGATTTTTGCACGAATGCTTTATTTCTCAATGCGTTTGCATCGCGGCACCGTCGTCCACGGCCTTCGCTTCTGCTCTTTCGCCACGTGATGTCCAACAGCGCAATCCAGAATCGCGCCGGCAATCGGATGTTGCCCAGCCACGTGCCACGCTAAAGCACCAACGGCAGCACCCTTGCGAAAACCCGCCGCTTGCTCGATTACCGACTACACTGCCCAGCAGTGCCATCGCGACACAAATGACCTTGCCCTTCTCTCGTAGCTTACTTTCGCTTATTCGCGCTGTCGCGAGTCCCATCCCGGCTCCGAGCCGGGGGCGACAGCGACGGATCTTGACTCTGGAGCGGAGATAGCCGGACGCAATCCGAAGTCGCTGCGGCAAGGTTTTCGTCGACCGTCAGGCATTCATGCCGGAGATTCTCAGCAAGTTGATGGCTCATCAGCCTAGATAGTGCAAGAGAGCGTTGCCGGGTTCACCGCGCACGCGGTTACTGTCCCTTCATAGATTCGACCTCCTCCTGAAGTAAGGTGATGCGATCCCTAAACTTAGACCATGATTTCCGCCGTGCCGCCTAGTCTCCATTCCTTGCCCACAGCGCGAATCTGATCCATGAGGATCAACCCCGTTTGCACTTAAAGGTCACCGGAATTCGAAAAGGCGCTGCGCGGACCTTTGACGTCATCGGCGCGACGAGGACGGTCCGCAAATGATCGTGTTTTCGCGACGTGAAAAGACGACAGACGGCTACGTCTTCTGAATCTCACTTCCCATTGTTGGGTCGAGTGCGGCTGACCAGCCTTCCCCGTGCACTACCACGCAAGTTCCGCATCGTCGGCATTGGCGAACTCACCCATAACCACCGCATCATCGATCACGGCAGAAATGCACAAGCTATGAGAAATCGCGAGAACGATCGGCCTCTGAAGCCAGCGGACCTTGATCCGGACCGGCCACGATACTGCCGCCGAAGGCTATCACTCTTTCCGCGAAGTGATCGCGCGCGTTGCAGAGAAACGATCTCGGAGCGGCGTAGCAGACGTACGGGCGACGCCTGCCACGCAGATCGGGCTGTAGTCGGTTATTCGATGCCTGCCATCTGCCGCACGAATGTGCATGCCTGTGCGTGTGTCGGCAGGCGCCGAATACGCCCGATGGAGGAAATCGCGGAGGACTTAAAAGCTGAAGACTTCACGGAATTGGCCGCCATGCGCAGCGCAGTACTGCTGCAAGATGCGCACTCAGGAGGGAGTGCATGGGCCCGGAAGCCGGAAGCAGTGATGAGGAGGCACGGTTGTGCAGTCGTGAGGCGGAAGAGGACGTGCTAGTGGCTCTGGGAAGCGCTAGGCGCAAAACGCCCACTCGTGTGCAGCGTTGCCGCAAGGCCGACCCACCGTCGAGACGTACTGCTACGTGCTACGTCGCCCTCAGAAAAATCAGATGCATCAAAAACCGAGAACCGATCCGTGACACGGAAAAGTCATATCAGTCCTTCCACCAAAGCAGTTAGGTGCCAGGTTTCTGTGAGCGTCGATATTTTCCCGAACGGAAGAAACGTACGAGGTTCAGTGCGATGATACGTATGCCACATCGGCAAACGCCGGCACGGCGAAATTTTCACGCATGCGCCTCGTCTCCGCCGCTGGCGTCATACCGAAGAGGCGCCTGAACACCCGGCTGAACTGGGAAGGACTCCTGTAGCCCACGGCGTGACTGGCGGCGTCCGCGCTCATGCCCTGGCGGACCATCAACAGACGCGCCCGATGCAGGCGCGTCGACTTGACGTACTGCATGGGCGATACATGCGTGATTGCCTTGAAGTGACTGTGGAAGCTCGGGATGCTCATGCCCGCTTCCTCAGCGAGTTGCGTAACGTGGAGTGACTGCGCACAGCCGGCGTGAATCAGGCGCAGGGATCGGGCGATTCGGCCGAACTGCCCGCGCATCGCAAGGGCCTCCCTCGTCGAGCGTCCCCGTGCTCCCGTCAGAACAGGGAAGTAAATTTCACGCAGCAGGCCCTGACCCAATACAGCGGCCTCAAGCGGCCGGTGCGGCGCTCCGACTAAGCAACACAGACGACTGCATCGCGTCGTCCATCGGACGTCGACATCATGCTCCGAGCCGCTTGAATTTGTTCCGTGGCGCCTTTGCGATCGATCTGCGCCGCAAGCTCGGCGGCCATCGTGAAATCGAGTTGCAGGTATAAGGCAAGGAGCGGGCGCTCGGGCGTCGCATCGGTCCCCATGGTAAACGGCGCCGGCACGGACACAGCAAGATAGTGATGCTCGTCGTAGAGATAGAGACGATCACCGAAGTAACCTCGCTTGCGGCCCTGACACACGATCACGATGCCCGGGTCATATAGAACCGGCGTGCGCGGCAACGCCCGGTTCGAACGCAGGATGCGCACGTTCAGTAGTGCCGTAAGGCTGTAGCCCTCGTCGTGTGCCAACCGGCGCAAAAGGGCAACGATCCGGTCGCGGCCTTGACGGTAGCGTCCAGGCCGCTCCGTGCAGGCAGTCTTATGCTCATAGTTTTGTGCAGGAAAATTAGAGAAATCAGCCTTTAAGTGGCTTTTCTACAAGATTAGCATGCAGCTTCATTCAACATGATGGAGGCTGCGTCAATGCAATCGAGCAAAACTCTGCTTATCACTGGCGTCAGTAGCGGGTTCGGCCGAGCGCTCGCAGAAGAGGCGCTCGCCGTCGGTCATAGGGTTGTCGGTACGGTGAGAAGTACACAGGCGAGACGCGACTTCGAGTCCCGCTCCGCGGGCGGTGCTTCGGGAAGGATCCTTGGCGTCACTGATTTTGACGCCATCGAAGGCATCGTGGAGGAAATCGAGACAAGCGTGGGTCCCATCGATGTGTTGGTCAACAACGCCGGCTACGGGCACGAAGACATCATGGAAGAATCCCCTTTGTCGGAGATGCGTCGACAATTCGATGTGAATGTTTTCGGCGCAGTCGCGATGATGAAGGCGGTTTTGCCCTTTATGCGTCCCCGTCGACGGGGACACATCCTGAACGTTACGTCGATGGGCGGCTTCATAACAATGCCCGGAATCGTGTATTACTGCGGAAGCAAGTTCGCGCTCGAAGGCATTTCCGATGCCCTCTCCAAAGAGGTCGAGCATCTTGGTATCGCCGTGACAGCCGTGGAACCTGGCTCTTTTCGGACCGACTGGGCAGGCCGCTCAATGAAACGAACACCCCGGTGCATCCCAGATTATGACGAGGTCTTTGACCCGTTGCGCAAAGCTCGGGCGGACAAAAGCGGCAAGCAATTGGGAGATCCTCGGAAAGCAGCGCGCGCGATGCTTGCGGCGATCGCGGCAGACAACCCACCCAACCATCTTTTACTCGCCGGCGATGCACTCGGCCTAGTGCGTGGCAGGTTGTCGGCGCTTGAGGACGAGATCCGGGAGTGGGAAGCGGTCACACTCTCGACAGATGGGGCAAGCACGGCCCAGATGGTGCGGGCAATCTTGTTTCGCGATAACCACGGTGACCATTAAGCGTCACACGAAGGTTCGCAGCGACGCCAACCCGTTCGACCCAGCATGGACGCCTTACTTCCAACTCTGCGCAAATGGCTGCTGACAACGTTGTGAACTGCCCGGTCCAATCATTGGCTGACGGGCGGCTTGAGCCGTGTGCTGGGAAACTCGCATGCACGGTTCTTTGGGGAGTGCGCGCCGGTAACGGCGCGCACTTACCCGACGGCAAAGCGCGCACGCCGTACGAATTGGGCATCAAGGTGTCGATCACGAAGACCCACAAAGAAGGCTCGTGATCGGAGCGCGCTCGATGCCGGGCAATCCGTAATGACGGCCATACGCTGGCCAAGGCACTGGAGCAGTGCGGCAATCGTAAGCGACGTGAAGCCGGAAGTGGCCGTTGTTGATCGAGGCCACAAGGGTGTCGCCGTAGATGGCGTGAAGATCTATCACCCGGGATTGCGACGCGGAATTACACGGAACCTGCGCGCGATGATCCGACGACGAAGCGTGATCGAGCCGACCTTCGGTCATATGAAGGCCGACGGCAAACCCGATCGGAACTGGCTCAAAGGCGCTCTCGGCGATGCGATGCACGCGGTGCTGTGCGGCGCCGGCCATCAACCTGCGCATGATCCTCAGAAAGCTGCGGCTCTTTTACACCCTCATTCTGATCGCTTTGCGCAACCGCTCGCCCACTGCCGTCTTCACGGCATGATGGCCGCGCCGCGCAAAACGTATTATTCAGGTCCGACTCAATAACATCGACGCCAAGGTGCAAACGATCCCTGCGGAGGAGGGTTAGTTCCTCCCCTTTGGCGAGCGCGTAGGCGACTCGCGATCAGATAAGCGGTTCTCGGGCTACCTCGCGCCGATCAGGCGGCATGCCTCGCGCCTTCTCGCGGGGCCGCGACTTGAGGGGAAGCCGCAGCTCGCGGCGATCGCAGCCAGCAATTCCCGCACGTCAAGCGCGAGAGAAAGAAGATCGAATGGCGCTACCTGAGGGCGACTGCAACAAGTGCATATACATCCGAAAGTCGTCTAGAACCGCGTCTGCATGCCGAGCCGACCGATGAACTGCGACGGGCCGCTCGACGCGACGCTCACGTCGTTGATCCGTGCGTTAGCCCCTTGGTTCGCGCGCTGGTAGACGCCAGCCACGTACACGCTGGTTCGCTTCGAAAAGAAGTACGTCAGCATGGTGGTGAGCTGATGCGCATGGTTGTTGTCGACGACCTGATTGCCCTTCATGTACAAATACGCGCCGCTCAACACCCACTCGGGCGCGATCAACCACATTCCACCCAGCTCCGTCTGCCAGACAGACGCGCCGTTCATTTCGTTACGCACTGCCGTGTAGAGCGCGTTGGCAGTCAACGGGCCGAAGGTATAATGCGCACCAGCGCCCCAGTTGCGCACGCTGACCTGCGCCCCTGAGACATCTATCTTCACCTTCGTATAGGCAGCATTCGCCCCAAAAGCGCCGTGGACATAGTTCAGGCCCACGCTCACCCCGCTGTTCGAGCCGAATGATCCAGCAACGCCGCCGAAGCCGTACATTACGCCGGCGAAGAAGCCGCCGAATATCGGGCTCGCATACTTGACCGAGTTATGGATGGGTCGGGATCCCGCCATACCATCCCAGTCGAACGCGCCGGTAGGATTGTTCGGCAACGCGAGTTTCGCAAACGGTCCATTACGGAAATCGTAGATACCCTGGGCATATATCGCGCCATCGTTCAGGCCACTGAACAATGAATCGACCATAAAATCGTACTGGTTGCCCAAAGTGAGCCGTCCGAAGTGATCGTCGTCCAGCCCGACGAACGCGTTGCGGGTAAACAGGCTGCCGCCGGGCATAAAGGTACCCATGCCTAGTTCGAACTGGCTCGTGAGATCGAAGACCGCGCGCGTGCCGCCTCCGAGGTCCTCCTCGCCGAGGAATCTCAGCAGGTTCGGCACGGGAATACCGTCGTCGAACTTGACTACGTGGCTACCACCTTCATTGCTGACGTAGGACACGCCGCCATCGAGCATGCCAGTTAGTGTGACGCTGCCTTGAGCGTTGGCGTGGCACGCAAACAGCAGGCTCGTGGCAAAACAGAAAGTTTTCAATTTCATTGACAATCTCCGTTTCTTGCTTGCTCTGGTCCATGTTTCGCATCGCATCGACGACTCTGCGACTCGCTCATGCCCTTGCCCCGCTGCGTGCGCAAAATCAGCAGCGCGATGATGAGACCCGGCACCGCGGCATTCATGAACAGCCAGTGCCACGACGGCACCATGCGCGGCATGGTAACGAGGATCGGCGCGAACCCAAGGCCAAGCAGCGAGAACATACTCAACTGCAATCCTGGCTCGACAACAGCGCCCATACTCCAGCCAACGCTCAGGACGCCGATCAGGCTACCCGGTTGCTGAAAATCCAGATTGAGTTCGCGCATCATGTGAGGGAACAACGTCACGGAGCGATCATCCAGCGGTCAAGCCCGACCAGCCAGAAACCGAGCTCAGGCAAGGCGTTTTATTTCGCATATCGAATCATATATTTTACGGTTCGTCGGATCGTTCGGTAACGAATCACCCACTGATTGCCTCCTGTCAAGTTCTTCTATATTACTCATACATGGTATTCGTTATATACGATAAGTTGTTTATTGAAAAACGCAACAATTGAGCATTAAGGGATAACACTGAAATGGCAGCCACGAGCCGGAGACAGCGGTCATACAAGATCAAGCCACGCGTGGACGGATGCCGTGCGTGTCTACAACAGGCTGGGACCGCCTCATCAAGGGGCTGGGTACGTATGTTGAGGTGATATAATTTCGCGTACCCGCGGACTTCTCCACAGAAATTAGCCCTTTGCCATGCCGACAAAAACCGTTCGGAACAACTTAGCCAGCGATTTTCCGGATCAGGTTGATCAGTCTGAATTGCTCGGTCTTCTCGGATACAACATCCGCCGCACTTATCTCGTCGTGCAGTCGACTTTCGATGCACAGATGGAGAAACTCGAGTTGCGCCAAGCCGACTTCGCAGTCCTGTCGACGTTGCGCCACAATCCGGGCATCAACCAGAAGTCTCTTGCCGATGCGCTGGCCATTGCGCCGCCCAACCTGGCCACATTGCTGGACCGGCTCGAATCGGGCGGATTGCTGATGCGGCAACGCAGTGCCGACGACAAACGCATTCAGCACGTCTCGCTCACCGCTCAAGGTGCCCGCCTGCATACTCAAGCACTAAAGGCCGCCCAGAAAGCGGATGAAGTGGCCGTCCACAAGCTTTCCGCTGCCGAGCGGCAACAGCTGAAATCGCTCCTATCGAAAATCTTCGCCGCCTGATAGTTGGGCGCCCAGCCGGGGCTGCCATTGCGTTCGAGATTGGCCAGGACCGATGCCCCGAGCGCGCCCGGCGTCGGCGAAGCGCCGACGATGGCGATCGACGCCGGCCGCAGCAGACGCTCCACGGATTGGGTCATGTTCATGTCGACGGGCTCCGCGCTCAGGCGCGCTGGCGCGATCGCAGGTGCCAAGACCGGGCTTGTAGGTCTTGTCGTCCAGGAACTGCTTGAGCCCCTCCTTGCGCCCGTCGTCGTGGCTGTTGGCGGCTTCCTGCGCTCGCACGAGGAAATCCTCGCCATTGTCATAGGTCATCTCGCGCACGCGCCGGATTGCATCCTTGGTCGCGTTAAGGGCAACCGGATTCTTCTTGAGCAGCGCCTGCGCCACTTCGACCACACGCTCACGCAGTTGCGCGGCGGGCACCGCCTCGTTAACGAGCCCCCATTCCGCAGCCTTGCGGCCGTCGATGTTCTCTCCGAGCATCGCGTGATACATCGCGCGGCGGAACGACAGCAGTTCCGCAGCAACCTTCGATGCGCCGCCGCCCGGCAGAATGCCCCAGTTGATTTCCGACAGGCCAAAACGCGCTTCTTCGGCGCAGAATGCCAGGTCACACGCGAAGAGGGGGCCATACCCACCGCCGGAACACCAGCCGTTGATCATCGCTATGGTGGGCTTCTTATACCAGCGCAAGCGCCGCCACCAGCCGTAGCTCTCGCACTGCGCCTTGCGCGTTCCGCCGAGGCCGTGGGCCTCCGTGTCGCGGAAGTACTCCTGGAGATCCATACCGGCAGTCCATGCGGAGCCTTCATCAGTCAGCACGAGCACGCCCACGTTCGGATGAAACTCAAGCTCGTCGAGCACCTGCATCATGCGGCGGTTCAGTGCGGGACTCATCGCATTGCGCTTTTCCGGCCGGTTGAATTTCACCCATGCCACCCCACCCTTGATGCTGAAATCAACGGTCTGTTCCTCTGCCTGGCTGCTCATTGCGCATGTCCTGATTGATAATGAAATATTATTCGGTCTCCTGATCAATTCTGGACCCCAACTGTCGCCTAAAACGGATGCAGCGGAACTGCCTCCTTGATCGTTACCCACTGCCAGTGTGTATACTGCTCCCAGTCTGCTGGACCGCCCACGCTGGTGCCGTTGCCCGACGAGCCTATTCCGCCGAACGGGTTGATGACCTCATCGGCGACCGTCTGGTCATTGATGTGCAGTAGACCCGTATGCAGCCGCTCACCGAGCGCCATCGCGCGACCGACCGATGCGGAAATCACGCCCGCAGACAGGCCGTATTCAGTGCGGTTGGCCAGCTCAACCGCTTCCTCGTCAGTATCGAATGAAATCACACTGGCGACAGGGCCGAACGCTTCTTCGTCGAACGCTCGCATACCCGGTTTCACGTTGGACAACACCGTCGGTGCATAGAACAGCCCTTCATGCGTGCCGCCGGCCTCGATCACCGCGCCAGCCGCAACCGACGCGCCGACAATGTCCACCACGTTTTGCAGTTGTCGCTGGTCGATGATCGGCCCGAGCGCCACCTGCGCAAGAGCCGGGTCCCCCACCGGCAGATGACGCGCCTTGTCGGCGAGACGCCGCGTCAATGCTTCCGCGACGCTGCGGTGGGCCAGCACGCGGCCCGTTGCCATGCAGATCTGCCCCTGATGAAACCAGGCGCCGAATGCGATCGCCGAAACGGCTTTGTCGAGATCCGCACCTTCGAGGACGATCAGCGAATTCTTGCCCCCCAGTTCCAGCGAGACCTTCTTAAGATGACCGCCCGCCAGTTCGCCAATCTTGCGGCCGGCGGCCGTCGAGCCGGTGAACGCGAGCATCGGCACGCCAGGCGCCTCGACCAGCGCCTGCCCGACATCCGCACCGCCGGGCAGGACGTGCAGCAACCCCTTCGGCAAGCCCGCAGCGGCCAGTACTTCCGCAATCACGAAGCCACCCGCGTATGGCGTACGCGGATCCGGCTTAAGAACGACAGCATTGCCGACTGCGAGCGCCGGTGCGACCGAGCGCAGCGACAGCACTAGCGGGAAATTGAACGGCGAGATCACGCCGATCACGCCCAGCGGCAACTGGCGAGCGATGCTGAGCCGACCGGGCACACTTGGCAGGACGCGGCCGTTGGCTTCAAGCGGCATCGCCGCCGCGCGCTGTAACAGCACGATCGATTCTCGTACTTCGTGCTCGCCCTTGGGCAGGATGCCGCCAGTTTCCCGTGCGATCAGCGCTGCGGCAGCCGATGCGTGCTGCTCCAGCAGCGCAGCCGCACGATGAAAGACCGCGGCGCGCTCGCGCGGCGGCGTGGCAGCCCAGAGCCGCTGTGCGGCGCGCGCCTCGCGCACGGCGATCGCGACGTCCTCTCGTGTGGCCTTGCCGACCTGGTGTAGCGGCTGACCCGAAGCCGGCTCAATGACGTCCAGCACGCCGGACGCCGCGACCCATTCGCCGTTGAAAATCTTGCCGCGCCACGTGTCCGCATTGGCAAACGAAAGGCCTGGCGAATTGCTCATCACGGATATCTCCTTCAGTAACGGGTTGGGAGTAGAACGTGTTCAGATTGCCGTGGCAGCCAGCCCGCCATCGACGGGCAGATTGACGCCGTTGATCCAGCGCGCGGAATCAGAGGCAAGAAATACAATGGCCTCAGCCACTTCGTCGGCATACGCGGGGCGCTTCATCTTCGCGGCATCCGCTTCGACACGCTCGGGTCCGAGCATCGTGACGAAATCGCCAAGGATGGGCGTGAAAACGGGTTCAGGCGCCACGCTGTTGACGCGCACGGAGTGCTGCGCGAACCAGTCCTTCGAACGCTTCGCAGTCCAGACAATTAATGCTTCCTTGAAGTACTGATAGCAGGTAGCCTGGGGCACGGGATGCACTTCGAGCCATTGCACGCCGCTGTCGAAACCAGCGGTATCGGCCAGTTCGCGATGCAGGCCCAGCCGCTGCGGCCAATCGGCGCCCAGGATCGATGCGACGTTGATCACGCCGCCGCCAGGCGCGATGCGCGGCAGCAATGCTTCGCTGAGATGGCGTAAGCCGAGGTAGTTGACGCGCGCAACGGCATCCACAGATGCGGTGCCTGGAACGCCGGCGACGTTGGCCAGCGCGTCGATACGCGCGGGGAGTCGTACTGCGAGCGCATCGATGGATGCTGGATCAGCGAGATCGACCTGGTGAAACGCATCAAGGGTCAAGTTAACGGGATGTCGATCGACTACCAATCAGAGGCGCACCGTAGTACCTTGCAAGCCTGGCTGTCTCCGCGCCGATACCGGACGACACGCCGGTGATGACCAAGGTTTTCCCGTGCAGTTTCATTGCCATTGTCTCCATCGTTCGGGTTGAGCATCGTCTATGGTTTTATACCATAATAGTTACTGTATATAACGTTATTTGGATTTGGCCGCAACATGGAAACCATCTGCACGGCCACTGCGGATGATGCTGAAACATGGGCGGGTCTCGGCGCGCCGGGCAAACACATTGCGCAACGTTGGATGGCGTGCAGCAACGGCACGCCACAGGTGAGTTCAAAAGGTCGAGCACGAGAAGCGCCGATCGACCACGCCAGCAAAACGGCACGAAGTACTCGACGGCGGCCTTCTCCGCATCGGGAACATAGCTGTCCCGAGGATAATCAAGCTGGTCTCAGGCATTCGGGTCATGTGCCGCAGACTGCACGATGTCGGCACGTCCACGCCGCGCCCGGCGAGCGCTTTGACAACCGAGCATTCGGGCAGACCTCGATCACCGTATCGCTGGCCTGAATCTGGACCTGGAATGCCGCATCTGCGTCGGAATCGCAATTAGCCAGAACTAAACGTACAGGCAGTGTTCTGCATAGCCTCGTGCGCATTCCTCGGCCAATACCGCCTCCATCGAGCTACACGGACCGCTATCGAAAGAACCGGTGTCACGCCGAATCCTCTGCCGGCAGCAGGTGCCGGCCAGCCTGTGGATCAGACGAACAATGGTTGCTCGCCAATACGAATCAGTCTCGATGCTGCACTTGACCGTAGATTGTCATTAACCACCTCCCCGGTCGGATCGTGACGCACGCGACTTCGTATTGGCCCTCCCCACAGGTCGCCGCGGAGACAGTACCGCCGCACGAATCGGCCCGGCAGGTATGCGTCGATATTGGCGCCTGAGCGAAAGCCGGGCAACGGCGCACGGTCGGGCCGGGAAATCGACGAACTCCGAGGTGACCATGTGTTCTGTGGACACATCGCGTTCAGTCGACTGGAATTTCCCAGGTGATTTGGTCGGGTCATCGAGCTGAACTCTCAAGGCAAAAAAGAGTGTTTCCATACGACCACAGCCAGTACGACTGTCGCTGCCCGACGAGAGCCACTTGTCCCAGAGGACCTGCTGGCCGTTTTTCATGATGGGGCGCCCATTGTAGTGAACGCCGGTAGATCGATCTTTTCCAGGCGTCTGACGGTCACGACGGCGCCGACGCGGCAATCGCTTTTGCGATCGAGGGCTCGCGCCTCGCGCGCAACATCAGTGCCGCCAGGACTCAGATGACAAGGGAACCAGCTCGGGGGGACTGGCTGCACCAGGACGCGCCGTTCGAGTCGATCCCCACCAACCCGAAGCTCGTGCGCGAGGTGACGGTCAGCAGGGTTTCCGTGCTCGACGACTCGACGGTCGTCGTTGAATTCTCCACCTCCACCACGCAGTTCGCCTCGGAGAAACCCGTCGTGCAACGCTATGCGCTCACGCTGCGCTACCGGATCTTACCGACCAGCTCGGACGAAGCCGAGGGAACCAACCCATTCGGGATCTGTTCTTCACTCTCCAGAAAATGCTATGACGATCCAGGCCCCCCGCGCCGCTCGTGGTTGCGCTCGCCAGCGCAGTCGCTCTCTCCGGTTCCGCCCTCGGCGCGTCGAGGCCCGCCTTCCACAGCAGCGGCCCTCGACGTCTCGATCATGGGCGACCCGATGAGTCCGGGGAACCAGTACATCTCCGGCACCGATCCGGTCACGATGCCCCAACGACGCGCGCATCGTCGTGTTCAGCGTAAGCGTGTCATGACGGCCGCCTTGCTTTAGCATTCGGTCTTCTGCCACGAGGACCGACCGCATGCCGCTTGAACCGCTTTTCGTTTCTAACCGGGTTGTTGCCATCATTGTGCCGAAGGCGCCGTTCGTCGCGTGGATCAACGCAGCGGACCCTGTTCCGGCGAACCCCACCGTCACGCTCGCCGATGCACAGGAGGAGCCATCGGCCTTCCTGATCCCGACGAACGAATCCGACGACCAGGACCAGCCTGGCAAGCGCTGGATTCAGCGTAGCTGGAAGGCTCTCTTCGAGCAGATGCTTGCGGACTGGTACACCGATCCGGCACTGTGGCCGCGCAACCGGACCATCAAGATGTTCCGGGAGTGGTGCGAGATCCGCATTCACTCCATCGTGCTGGACTGCGGCGATACGCCGATTGAGTACGAGGACTGATCCAGATTCCACGGGAGAAGCGCGTCGATCTGGTTGATCGGGTGATCCGCGATGCACCCGAGCACGTGGCGCAGATAGGCTTCAGGATCGACGCCATTGAGTTTCGCTGTCCCGATCAGGCTGTAAATTGCAGCGGCGCGCTCACCGCCCGAGTCCGCGCCAGCGAACAGGTAATTCGAGCGGTTATGCTGAGTTCAGCATAA
>NZ_BBJJ01000115.1 GCF_000739815.1 Paraburkholderia mimosarum LMG 23256 = NBRC 106338 | reverse complement strand
CCGTCGTCTGCTTCCCGGCAGTTTTACTCCCTTGTGTCATAAGCAATACTTATCATATCGACATTTCTCTTCCCTACACCCTTACTGCAACAGAACCCACCGCAGCGCCGAGCTTGTGTGCCAACGGATCGAGCAGCGCAAAGTTCCCCGCGCTGCCCATGCCCCGCCCACCCGAGACGACGATACGTGCTGACGTTAGTTCAGGACGCTCGCTTTTCGAGACCTCCCGACGCACGAAGCGCACCCGCTGGGTACCTTCGACCGCCTCGCGCGTGTCAATCGATGCGCTACCGCCGGTGGCCGGCGCGGCATCGAAAGCGGTTGCACGGATCGTCGCGACCTTGATCATGTCGTCGCATTGTACGGTGGCGATGGCATTGCCTGCGTAAATCGGTCGGTCAAACGTATCCGCCGTATGGATCGCGACGACGTCAGAAATCTGCGACGCGTCGAGTTTCGCGGCTACGCGCGGCGCGACGTTCTTGCCCGCGGCGGTTGCCGCGAAGAGCACGTGAGTATAAGACGGTGCGAGCGCTAGCACCTGCACGGCCACATTTTCCGCGAGACCCTCGGCCAGATGTGGCGCGTCGATCAGGATGACCAGATCGACGCCTTCAATTGCAGCCGCGGCGTCGGCAGCGGCGCGTGCGTGGCGACCTGCGACGAGCAATGCACGCCGTTATTCAACTGGCGCGCAGCGCCTACTGTGTGCAGCGTGGTTGCTTTGAGCGCTGCGTCTTCGTGTTCGGCAATGACGAGAGTAGTCATCAGATCACCTTTGCTTCGTTCTTGAGTTTGTCGACAAGGGCAGCGACGTCCGCGACGCGTACCCCTGCCTTGCGTGCGGCCGGCTCGACGAATCTCAGCATCTTCAGCCGCGTCGCCGGATCCACACCGAGATCGTCAGGCGTGACCGTGTCTATCGGCTTCTTCTTCGCCTTCATGATGCTGGGTAGCGTCACATAGCGCGGCTCGTTCAGACGCAAGTCGGTCGTTACGACGGCGGGCAAATCCAGCTCAATCACTTCAAGGCCGCCGTCTACTTCGCGTGTCACAGTGGCCACGTCGCCCTGAATCTGGATAGCGCTCGCGAACGTTGCCTGTGGCCGTCGAGCAGTGCGGCGAGCAATTGGCCGGTCTGAGGCGTCGATTTTTTTGATAGAACACCACGAAATAATTAATTGGACAAGTTGATCGATGTCCTCCAAATTTAGACAAACGGAACTAAGCGTACGCGTGCTCTCCACGCTGCCCTCAAGTGTTTGAAGATTAAGACTGACTTGACGGTATTTGACGTCGGTGAAATTGCGTTATCCATATTATTTTCTGTGCAACTTGTGGTTTGATTGATAGTCTATCGATCGCCGGCCTGTGCATGAACCTGAGAGAGCGTCAATGAGTGCAAGATTGGATCTGACGCCGCAAATGGCGGATTACGAGAGGAAATTCACCGACGCGGGCGAGGTACGGTGGCTGCCGTACATGATGTACTTCCATCCGGCCAATTACCGTTCCACAGTGGTCAATACGGACTGTAGCGGATTTCGTTACTCTGATCGCGGCGGCATCCGCTATTCGGTTTCTGATCGCGCGGGCATGCACTCGGGCCGCCTGCTTGCTGGCAGCTCGACGGTGTTCGGCATCGGTGCGAGCGCCGATCGTTGGACGTTGTCGTCGCGGCTCTCTGAGAACGATCTGCGCGCCACCCCGTGGCTCAACTTTGGCGGGCGCAGCTTCAACTCAGCGCAGGAGGTGATCCTTCTCGCGCTCTATCGGCACTTGTTGCCGAAAATCGAGGAGATCGTGCTGTTCTCTGGGTTTAATAACCTCGGGCTCGCACGGCAGCCTGCCCGCAACCGTCTCGAGCACGGAGCATTTTTCAACTGCGGCCAGTTCTTCAACGCGTTCAGTTCTGGGCCCGTGGCTGGCAAGCGCAAGGGGTGGCCGCTCTTCGGTCGCGCCCGCGATGCCGGGCCGCCGCCCCCGATGGCCGACCAGATTGATTTCGCGGCGGACCTGACGCTGCGTCACCTCGACGTGTGGCGCGCGATCGCGGTAGATCTCGGCGCGAAGCTCACCTTCATCCTACAGCCGCTGGCGGGCTGGGTACGTGCGAAGGGTTGCCCGCAGGAGGAGGCTCTCTTCGCAGAGCTTGATCGTGTTGGCCGCTTCAGCGACGCCTACGGCGATATCCTGCATCGCGATGTCTGCGCCGCCTACGCGGCGAAACTCGAAGAAGGTACGAAGAGGCTCAACGTAAATTTCGTCAACATTACGCCAATCATTTCGGAAACGCTTCAGCCCGATCAATGGCTCTTTGTCGATCGTATCCACTTTACGGATTGGGGGCATGAGTTCGTTTCGAAGCTCATTCTTGACGCCATTTGAAAGGAGGAGTCATGCGTCTCATCAAACGTTTGTTGGCTCATTGGTTCTACAAGAAAAAGGAGAAGGCCGATTCGTCGATCTATCCGATGTTTTAACCGCTCGAGCGGTCCCCGAGAAACGCGGCTCTCGGGTTGCCGTCTAGACCGTTGCACCCTCAAGAGACAAATATGTGGCGAGAGATTTATCGGCAGGCGATGGATCCGGAGTCGTTCCTGGATAGCGACGGCATCCGTGCGCTAACGAAGTTAGACGGATTGGCCGACGCGCCGAGCGGGGCGGATTGGCGTTCTCTCGCCGGGAATATCGGCGCTTGGAGCACTACGCGGCCCGCCGACTATCTGCGGATTTACGACGAGGCTCTGCGCACGGCCGGTATTGAAGTGTTCGTCGGCGCGCTGCTCGTTCAGTCGACGCCGCTCGCCTCGTCGCTCGGCTGCTGGCTCCAGGGAATGAGCGCGCCGGGCGTGTTTGAGGACGAAGTGCATCTACGCATGATGGCGCTGTTTGCGGGCGACGTCGGTGTCGGCCTTCCGGAGGCGTCGCGCTACGACCACTTTAAGGCGTTGCTGCGGCAAGCCGGTCACTCGCGCTTCGCGCTTGAGCCCTTCGAGTTGTCAACACTGCCGGCGATTCCCGACAAGGCGTTTCGATTGCCAGCTCTCCTGCTTGCGATGAGCCGTCGAAGCGACGCGTTCGGGCCAGAACTCGCCGGCATCGATCTCGCATTTCGTGCGATGGGGCTAGCGCCTTGCTGGACTGCGCTGCGCGATGCGCCGGAGGTCCTATTCGATTCACACGGGCTGGATTTGCGCACGTTCGTCGGTCTCATGGACGAGACAGCGCCGCAGTCGATCTCGCAATGGGTCGTCGAGCGGTTCGTCGCGCGAAGCGAGAAGTGGCGCCAGCGCATTGAGCGCGCGATCGCATGGGCGGGCGTTGCACTGCGCGAGTGGGACGAAGTCGTGATCGAGGCCGCGCGACGCGCAGTGTCGCCGCGCGCGGCGATGGCCCAGCTAATGCGGGCGAAGGCGCGCGAAGGCGCCGTCTATCATCACGAGTACCGGCTCGAGGGCCGCGCCTTGGCCGAGTGGTTCGAGGAAGCGATGCGTAATCCGCTACCGCTCGTCGATGCGCTCGCGAGAAGCCGACTTGTCGTGCCGGGGTTTGCCGACCGCAGCCTTCTCGTCACAAAGCTGATTGGTCCAAGCGGCCGAATGTTCCGGGTGTTCAGCGACGACGACCTAGCGATCATCAGGCGCTGGATCAACTGTTTGCCCGAGTCGCGGCTTGGGTCTCCTGAAGCCGTGCCCGACGCACAGCCGGCCCTCGCAGGCGCAAGCCCCGGCCCCGGCACCCCGGCTATCGCTTACCGCGTCGATGACATGGCGCGCAGCCCAGCGCCCTCGAATTTGCGCGACCTCTACTTCGCACTGCAAGGCCGCGCGCTCGCGCCTCACATGCAGCGGCTTGCGATCGACTATGCCAACCGCTGGATCGCCCGCGCGCGGCGCTCCCTCAATCGTTCGCAACGCGGCTTGCCGCGCGCTTGGCGCGTCGGCGCGCTGCGCGAATGGCTGCTCGCTCAGCACGACCGGCAGGGACTCGCGTTCGAGCGGAGCGACCCTGAGGACACGCCGTCGCGCGAAGCGGTGGTCGATGCCACATTGCAGCTCGCGCCACTTACGCTAATCGACGGCTCGTGGCTACAGGGCTTCAGCGATTGGCGCCTCGCCGCGTCGCAGGTCGGCTTCGCGTTGTTTCAAACGTACTGGGACGAGCTCGGTAACGGCTGCTATCAACTGAACCATCCGAGGATCTTCCGCGACGGCCTGCGCGAAATGGGTATTGAGCTACCGCCGACGGGCACGCGTGCGTTCGCATACGATCCTCGCTTGTTGGACGAGTCGTTCCGGTTGCCCGTCTACTGGCTCTGTCTCGGCAAGCTGCCGCGCAGATTCATGCCGGAAATCTTCGGAATGAACCTCGCGATGGAACTTTCCGGCGTCGGCGGCAGCTATCGCTCCGCGCGGCGTTTTCTCCAACGCTACGGCTTCAGCACTGACTTCGTCGACATTCACAACTCGATCGACAACGTGTCGACTGGGCATTCGGCGTGGGCTGTCGACGCGATAGACGTGTACATGCGACAGGCCGCTTCGGTTGAGACGGGGGCGGCGCGTGCGAGCTGGGAAAGGATCCGCGTCGGCTACGAATCGCTTGCGCCGTTGCCGAGCCGCGGCGAACGGATGCTCGGCGCGCTGGGGCTGCGGCCTTGGATGCGCATCGCGCCCGATGCCGGCAGCGCGCCGCTCTTGCTTAATCAGCACACGCCGGTCGCGGCGCCCGCCTGAGCGCCGTACGGGATTTCGATTTCAAACAGCATGGAGGAGCGATGTCGCTCGTCAACGTACATAACGAATGGGATCCGCTCGAAGAGATGATTGTGGGGATCGCGGACGGCGCGCAAGTGCCACGTGCCGATCCGGGACTCTTTGCACTCGATTACGCCGACCATCACGAGCGCGCTGACCAGATTCCGTCCGGCCCGTATCCGGCGCATGTAATCGCCGAGGCGAACGAAGACCTCGACAGGTTCGCGCAATTCCTGCGCAACCACGGCGTGACAGTCAGGCGTCCCGAGCCGGTCGATCATACGGTGACGTTCGGCGCACCGGGCTGGCAGACTGACGGCGAGTACAACTATTGCCCGCGCGATGTGCTGCTGCCTATAGGCGACCTGATTATCGAAGCGCCGATGACGCTGCGAAGTCGCTACTTCGAATCGCATGCCTATCACTCGCACCTGCTTGACTACTTCGCTAGCGGCGCCAAATGGATCTCGGCGCCTAAGCCTCGCTTGCCCGACAGCGCGTACCGCGTCAAGGCCGCTGACGGCGAAATCCTCGCCAATCACGAGCCGATTTTCGACGCGGCAAACGTGATCCGGATGGGGCGCGATATTCTCTACCTTGTCTCGCGCAGCGGCAATCGGCTCGGGTACGAATGGCTGCAACGTACCCTAGGTGAGGGTTATCGCGTGCATCCGATCGAGGGAGTCTACGACGGCACGCACATCGACACTACGATTACGCTCGTGCGCCCGGGACTCGTTGTCTTAAGTCCCGAACGGATATCGCGCGCGCAAGTGCCAGCGATTTTCCGCAACTGGGAAGTAATCTGGTGCCCGGGGATGGTTGATACCGGCTACTGCTGGTCCTATCCACGCGCATCGATCTGGCAGGGAATGAACTTCATCATGGTCAACCCGTCTCTTGCCGTGGTCAACGACCGGCAGATTGAGCTGATCCGTGCGCTCGAAAAGCACCGCATCGACGTTGCACCGCTGCCAATGCGGCATGCGCGCAGCTTGAGCGGCGGGTTCCATTGCGTGTCGGTCGACGTCCGCCGCCGCGGCCAACTCGAAGACTATCGCTGAGCGCCCACAAGGAGCGGCAATGGACTATCTGTCGATCATCCTATTCGTAATTTCGACCTGTGTGACGCCGGGGCCAAACAATGTGATGCTGATGTCATCCGGTGTCAACTTCGGCGCCGCGCGCACAATGCGCCACGTCGCGGGGATCAATGTTGGCTTTCCGCTTATGCTGACCGCGGTCGGGCTCGGGGCTGGGGCTGTCTTCCGCCGTTTCCCGGCGCTGCACGACGTATTGCAGTTCGCCGGCGCCGCCTACATGCTGTACCTCGCATACCGGATTGCGACGTCGCCGACGGTGAACTTCGATGCGAAGGCGGCATCGCCTCTAGGCTTTCTGTCAGCAGCATTGTTCCAGTGGATCAATCCGAAAGCGTGGGTAATGGCGGTCGGCGCGGTGCTCACGTATGCGTCGACATCGGACTCGTACGCGTTGGACGTACTCGCGATCGCGCTACTGTTTTTTGCATTCGGCTCGCCGTGCTCGATGGTATGGGTGCTCTTCGGGACGTTCCTACGCCGCTTCTTGACGAAACCGCATGCGTTGCGCGCATTCAACCTCGCGATGAGCGTGGTGCTTGTTGCGTCGCTAGTACCGGCTCTCGCCGGACTCTTCAAGAAAGGGCGAAGCGACGCGTTCGTACATCTGTCGCGGCAACCTGCAGCCGGGCGCGCCGAGACACCGCTAGCGCAACTCACAAGGCAGTCCTAGTGACGCGCAGCACCCCTCGTTTTTCGGAATCGAACTACGGACGGTCCTTCTAGCATGGCCAACCATATTCTGGGCATCTCGGCGTTTTATCACGACAGCGCGGCCGCGCTAGTCTGTGATGGCGTGCTTATCGCGGCGGCGCAGGAAGAACGTTTCACAAGGATCCGCCACGATAGCGGATTTCCGGCGAACGGCATTCGCTATTGTCTTGGCGAAGCAGGCATCCGGCTAGACGATCTCGCCGCGATCGTCTACTACGAAGACCCGAAGGAAAAATTCTCACGCGTCATGTCTTCATTTGCGAGCGCCGGCATCGGCGGCGCAGCCGCGTTTTCACGCACCGTGCCGGAATGGTTGCGCTGGAAGCGCCGCGTGCTCGAACACGTCGACAAGGAAATCGCCCAGCTTGGCTGCGGTTGCGCGCCGAAGGTCATCGCTTGCCGGCACCATCGTTCGCACGCGGCGGCGGCGTTCTTTCCATCGCCGTATGAGCGGGCCGCCGTGCTCTGTATCGACGGAATCGGCGAATGGCATTCGACGACCGTGTGGCGCGGGTCGGGCACATCGCTCGAACTGTGCAACTCAATCTCGTATCCGCACTCCGTCGGGTTATTCTATTCGGCATTCACGTATTACTGCGGGTTCAAGGTCGATTCTGGCGAGTACAAGCTGATGGGGCTCGCCCCGTACGGCAAGCCAGTCTATGCGCAGAAGATTCGCGACGAGCTGATCCATATCCGGCCGGACGGCTCATTTACGCTAAATATGCGTTATTTCGAGTACGTGAAGGGCGACCGGATGATCGGCGAGCGATTCGAGCGGTTTTTCGGCGGCCCGGCCCGCAAGCCGGAAAGTCCGATCTCGCAGCGCGAATGTGATCTGGCCGCGTCGGTACAAAAGGTGACCGAGGAGCTCGTCCTAGGTCTCGCGAGATCGGCCGTCGAGCAGACCGGCGAGCGGAATCTGTGCCTCGCGGGCGGTGTCGCGCTCAACTGCGTCGCAAACGGCGTGTTGAGCCGTTCCGGCGAATTCGATTCCATCTGGGTGCAGCCAGCAGCCGGCGACGCGGGCTGCGCGCTGGGCGCTGCGATGGACCTCGCGGTCAGACTCGACGGTCGCCCACATCTCGACTCGAGCAGTTCGGACGCGATGCGCGGCGCGCTGCTTGGACCGAGCTTCGGCGATGATGAGATCGCCGCGTTCCTCGACGCAAACCGGTACTGCTACAAGTCGTTTGAGGGCGACGCCCTCTATGACGAGGTGGCGACGCATATCGCCGACGGGGCCGTGGTTGGCTGGTTTCAGGGTCGGATGGAATTCGGTCCGCGGGCACTTGGTGCGCGTTCGATCCTCGGCGATCCGCGCGATCCCGAAATGCAACGCAAAATGAACCTTAAGATCAAATACCGCGAGTCGTTCCGGCCCTTCGCGCCCGCCGTACTTCTCGAGGATGTGAGACGCTACTTCGACTCGCGCGAAGAGAGCCCGTATATGCTGATCGTGTCTCAGATCGCCGATGCGATCAAGACCGACCTCACGCGGGGCCCCGGCGATCATTGCCGCGACCTCGGCAGTATCAACGACGTGCGGTCGACATTGCCCGCGATCACGCACGTCGATCTGTCCGCGCGCGTCCAGACCGTGACCGCGCAAAACAACGCACCGTTCACCAAGCTGTTGCGCGCATTTAAGCGCAGAACGGGCTGCTCCGTGCTCGTTAACACATCGTTCAACGTACGCGGCGAGCCGATAGTCTGCAAGCCCGAAGAAGCATACGCTTGCTTCATGCGCACACAGATGGACGTGCTCGTGCTCGGTTCGCATGTACTCGTGCGAAGCGAGCAGCCAGCGTTTCAGGAAGCGACCGACTGGCGCGTTGAGATTCCGCTTGATTGAGCCAGTGTCCGAAACTCGAAAGGAGAAGGCGATGCTGCTCAGAGTGCTGTTCTATTCGCTGCACATGCTGGTGCTCGTACCTGTAGGCTGGGTGCGTCAGATCGGCAATTTTTCGCGTTTCAGCCCGAGCTTTCATCGCGCGCCCACATCATGGGATCGCTACTGCCGTCTTGACCCATCAAATGAAAACTGGGAAAAAATGCCATGTCGGCGCTCGTATACAAAAATCTGAACTCATCCCCGATCGTCGCAGTGAGGGGCTCGGGTGTCTGGATCGAGGACGCTTCGGGCAAGCGCTATCTAGATACGTGCGGAGGCGTTGCCGTCTCGAGCCTCGGCCATGCGCATCCGCGCATCGTCGCGGCGATGGAGCGCGAGGCGCGCAAGATTGCGTGGACGCATGCGGGCAGCTTCACTACGCCTGCGGCGGAGGAGTTGGCCGAGCGGCTGGTCGCGGCGTCGAATGGGCTCGCGAAAGCGCAGTTCCTGTCAGGCGGCTCAGAGGTGATGGAGCTCGCGATGAAGATCGCCTATCAGTATCAGTGCGAGCGCGGCAAGCCGTCGAAGTCGATCTTCATCGCGCGCCGACAAGGCTATCACGGCAGCACGTTGGGGACGCTCGCGATCTCCGGCAATCCGCAGCGCCGCTCGGTGTTCGAGCCGTTGCTGCCGCGCGCCGAGTTTGTGTCGCCGTGCTATGCCTACCGGCACCGGCGCGCGGGTGAGAGTGATGAGCAGTACGCGGGACGCCTCGCACAGGAGCTCGACGACAAGATTCGCACGCTCGGCGCGGAAAACGTCGCGGCGTTCGTCGCCGAGACGGTAGTCGGGTCAACCAACGGCGCGGTGCCTCCTGTCCCGGGCTACCTGAAGAAGATCCGCGAAGTCTGCGAACGTCATGACGTGCTCCTGCTGCTCGACGAGGTGATGGCCGGCATGGGGCGGACCGGCCCAGTGTACGCCTATCTCGAGGACAGCGTCGTTCCTGATCTTGTGGCGATTGGCAAGGGTCTTGCGGCCGGCTATCAGCCGATCGCCGCGGTGCTGATGTCGGCCGCCGTGCACGATGCGATCGCACAGGGCACGGGCGTGCTCGGCAATGGGCAAACGCACGTCAATCACCCGTTCGCGTGCGCCGTCGCGCTCGAAGTACAGCGCACAATCGAGGACGATCATTTGCTCGACGCAGTCGTCGTGCGCGGGCATCAGTTGCGCGCACGGCTGAAGGAGCGATTCGCAAATGTCGAAATCGTCGGGGACGTGCGGGGCCGGGGGCTGTTTGTCGGCGTGGAGTTCGTCGAGGACCGCGACTCAAAGGCACCGTATTCTGGCGGTGCGACGTTCGCTGCGCGCCTCAAGCGGGAAGCGCTCCAACACGGCCTGCTGATCTATCCCGGTTCGGCTACCGCTGACGGCGTGGAGGGCAACCATGTGCTGTTCGCGCCACCTTTCATCTCGTCGGCGTCTGAAATCGACGAAATGGCTGAACGTTTCGAGGACATCGTGCGGGCGTGCATGGTCCGCGAGCAGCCGGGCGCATCACACGCGCCGGCGGGACTATCCACGGTTTTCTCGCGATAGGCCGAGCTGCTATGCTGGCAGCGTGAAGGCGAACGCTTTGATCGATGAAACAGAAACTGAATCCGGTCGCGGCAAAGGTGGTCAAGCGCCTGCACTACCCGCTCCACGTGATCCTGATGTGCGCCGGGTGGTACGTGGCGTAGCCGCTGAGCCTGCGCCATCTTGAACAGATGATGGGCCAGCGCGGGATTGCAGTCGATCATTCGACCGTGCACCGCTGGGCCATGAAGCTGTTGCCGGTACTGGAGAAATCGTTTCGCCGTCGCGTGCAGCTATCTCCGACAAATAGAGATTCTTTACGTTGACTTGCCTTCAAGATCTGCTTCGCGCACTTGACAGATCCCTCTGTCCTAGCCATTCACTCGATCCGGCGGAATACTAGCGTGCCGTTGGTGCCGCCGAACCCGAACGAATTTGAAATGGCAACATCAATCGGCATGCGTCGAGCTACGAGGGGTACATAGTCGAGGTCGCATTCCGGGTCGGGCTTTGTCAGGTTGGCGGTCGGCGGCGCAATCTGGTGGTGCACGGTGAGCGCGGTGTAGACGGCCTCGACACCACCCGCAGCGGCAAGCAGGTGCCCGGTCACTGATTTTGTCGAGCTGATCGCGAGGTCCTTGGCGTGTGAGCCAAAGGCTGCCTTCAGCGCGAGCGATTCCGCGCGGTCGCCGAGCGGCGTTGAAGTGCCGTGCGCATTGATGTATTGCACGCTGTCGGCCGCGACGCCTGCATTGCGCAAGGCATTGCGTATGCAGCGGGCCGCGCCTTCCCCGTCTTCCGACGGGCTAGTAATATGGAATGCGTCACCGCTCAGTCCGAACCCGGCCAATTCTGCGTAAATCCGTGCGCCGCGCCGGCGCGCGTGCTTCATCTCCTCGAGCACGATGATGCCCGCTCCTTCACCTAACACGAAGCCGTCGCGCTCCGCGTCCCACGGGCGGCTCGCTGTCTCGGGACTTTCGTTGCGCGTCGAGAGCGCCTTGGCCCGGCCAAAGCCCGCGAGGCTGCTCTCGGTGATCGCCGCCTCCGCAGCCCCTGCAATCATGACATCGGCGTCACCATACTCGATCAGCCGGGCGGCGTCTCCGATCGCATGAGTGGCGGTCGAGCACGCCGTCGCCATGGCGAGATTCGGTCCCTTGAGCCCGTACCGGATCGAGAGATGCCCCGCGATCATGTTGATGATGGATGAGGGCACGTAAAATGGGGACACCCGACGCGGCCCTTTGTCCCTTATCGTGAAGGCAGTATCGACGAGGGTCCGAACTCCGCCGGTTCCGGACCCGACATGAACGCCGATCCGGGAGGCATTTGCCTCGGTCACTTTGAGGCCGCTGTCGACGAATGCCTCCATGCCGGCCACGACACCGAGTTGGATGAAGCGATCCATATGGCGGACCTCTTTTTCCGAAATGAAGCGAGTTGCGTCGAACCCCTTGACTTCGCCAGCGATTTGCGCCGGGAAATCGGTCGTATCGAAAAAGGTAACCCGGCCGATTCCACTGCGGCCGGCAATGACATTCGACCAATTTTCCTCGACGCCAATCCCGACTGGGGAAATGGCACCAAGACCGGTGACGACGACTCTTCGCTTGTCCATTTTTTCTTATTTGATATCGAAAATCGAGCAATACCGCGCGAAACGCTAAAGCTTTCATCGACCCGTGCGATCGATAGGGGCTTTACGGTTTGATCCCACAGTAGCCATGTGGCCTTCATCGCCAAAGCCGGCACCCACTATCACGATCGATACAGTCATTGCCACGGCTCCGATGGTTGTTCGTATCCGCTCCCGCAGAAAATTGATTTTGACGTTTCTCCGATAGCGTCGCTTGCGTCTGGGCACGTCAGGAAAGTCCTCTTTCCGGCACGGATAGTCGGAAACTGTGCCGCGCGTCGCAGGAAGCGACTATGCGGCATCTCGCCTCAAGCTACAAAATCAATTGTTTGGATAACACTGATTCGCGTCGCAAATGAATGTCCGCGAACGACCAGCATGACGAACGCGCGCATCGTCGATGTTCTGCGCAGGATAAAGGACGACTGGCGGTTTACTTCCGCATTTTTGATCAGCAACGTAGTATCCAGGGTGGCACGCGCGGCATGCGTCACGGTCTCGTCGTCGCTCGGATCGAGAGTAACTGGAACCACGCGCGTGTCCTTGATATCAACCGGACCGGCGCGCGATGCTGCGTAGACCTTACCTGCCACGCGTGGGAGCAAGCGCGCGACGAACTGCACACCGGGCCCGTGATTCGCGCCCGAAACAAAGACGACGGTCGTGCGATCGATCATGACCGGGCGTTCAAGAGCGTGACGGGCTGGTATTGCTGCGGGAGATTCTCGGCATCAATTCCTACATGCGTGCGATGGCAGACCACTTCCCCAGTGTTCTGTCCCAGAAATAACTTTGCATAAGTCCAGATTATTCTATGATCGAGTCATGGAGTGCAGGAGGCGATCATGGGGCGCAAAGGAGTCGAGGTTGTTCTCCTCGGAACTGGAGCGAGAACAATTCCCTTCAATGAGCCGCTTGCGTTCGCTGCCTTGTTATCTGGTCCGCCGTGCAAAGGTTGTCTTGATGACCGCTGACGGTCACGCGAGTCAAGAAATTGCAACGCAGTGCGAAGTGATACCGCCGGCAATTACGCAATGGAAGAAGCGGTTTATTGCCCATGCACTTGCCGGACACTGCATGAGAAGCCGGACGGGGCAATGCACTGGTGCGTGCCGTCCGCTGCTGCATCGACAGGGATTTTGAAGAGTTCGGTGGCCCGATAACTATCGTTTTTCTGTGTATAACCATCATCGGTCAAAAAGCGTCAAGCTGTAAAATAATCCCTACTTTCTAGAGCCTTTCGGAGAAGGTACGCAATATTGTCGGGCTGTACCTGAGCCCACCGACCAATGCTTTGGTGCTGTGCGTCGGCGAGAAGAGCCAGTGCCAGGCGCTAGATCGTACGGAGCCGATGTTGCCGATGGGGCAGGGCTAACTCGAAGGAG
>NZ_BBJJ01000116.1 GCF_000739815.1 Paraburkholderia mimosarum LMG 23256 = NBRC 106338 | reverse complement strand
CCCCAATGCAGCTTCAGCGGTACGCCGTGTAAGCGCAACTCTTCGCCTGGTCTCCGGCGATGAGACCGCGGAACGCGAACGTGTTATCCCTTCATGTGCGGATACCGATAGTCCGTTGCCGGGACGTAGGTCTCTTTGACTGTGCGAGGCGATACCCAACGCAAGAGGTTGAGAATCGAGCCAGCCTTGTCGTTAGTCCCACTGCGGCGGCCGCCGCCAAAGGGTTGCTGTCCAACGACCGCGCCCGTCGGTTTGTCGTTCACGTAGAAGTTACCCGCGGCAAATCTAAGACCAGCGCTCGCTTCATTGATCGCTGCCCTGTCGGTCGCGAACACCGCGCCAGTGAGCCCGTACGGGCTGGTTTCGTCGACGAGCTTGAGAATTTCAGGCCACTCTTCATCGCGGTACACATACACAGACAGGACCGGCCCGAAAATCTCCTCCTGCATCGTGACAAATCGAGGATCACGAACCTCAATGACCGTAGGCGACACAAAGTAGCCCTTTCGGGCGTCGCACTGGCCGCCGGCGAGGATGGACGCCTCCCCGGAACGCCGGGCCGTATCGATATATCCATTGATCCGCTCGTAGGCACGCTGATCGATAACCGCGCCCATGAAGTTAGAGAGATCCCGCACATCCCCCATCTTCAAAGTCGAAAGATCGTCGAGGAGTCGCGCTTTGACGCGCGGCCAGAGCGATGCTGGGACGTATGCGCGCGACGCCGCACTGCACTTTTGCCCCTGGTATTCGCATGCGCCTCGGAGCAATGCAGTGCTCAGCGCGTCCGCATCTGCCGACGCATGAGCAAGAACGAAGTCCTTTCCTCCCGTTTCCCCAACCAGCCGGGGATAGCTTCGATAGTTCGGAAGCTGCTCCGAGACGGAGCGCCAGAGGTTGTCGAACACCGCAGTCGAGCCAGTGAAATGGAGGCCCGCAAATGAAGTTGAGCCAAGCGCGACAGACGAAACCGTCTTTGCGTCTCCTGGGACAAAATTGATGACCCCAGGCGGGAGTCCCGCCGCCTCGAGTAGTTGCAGAACATAGTAGTTGCTGAGCGCCGCGGTGGCTGCCGGCTTCCATAGCACAGAGTTCCCCATCAGCGCGGGGGCACAGGCCAGGTTGCCGCCGATGGCCGTGAAGTTGAAGGGGGTAACCGCGTAAACGAAGCCTTCGAGCGGCCGATACTCAAGCGCGTTTCGCGCACCCGCAGCGGAGATTGGCTGCAACTCCTGCAACTCTCGCGCGAACTGGACATTCCACCGCAGGAAATCGATCAGTTCACACGCCGAGTCGATCTCGGCCTGATATACGGTCTTGCTCTGTCCCAGCATTGTCGCGGCGTTCAGTTTGTGACGCCACGGCCCCGAAAGCAGATCGGCGGCCCGCAGGAACACCGCTGCACGCTCCTCCAGCGGCCAGTTGGACCACTCCAGTTGATTCTCACGATGCGACTGGATGGCCGCCTGCACGTTTTCTGTCGACGCCTGCTGCACGTTTGCGATCAGGTGATGATGATCGTGGGGACACGTTACCGGCAGCCGTTCTCCCCCCCCAATTCGCTCGCCATTGACGATAACCGGAATATTGACGACCTCTGCGGCCTGACGCACGAGTTCACTTTCGAGCGCGGCGCGCTCCGGTGAACCCGGAGCATATGTGAGGATAGGTTCATTCTGTACATGCGCAGACGCCATAAGGCTCGTCTCCAATTCTCTAGAAGTTCAAAGGAATTGAAAACGTATCCAATACCAACGTCTCCAACCATCCTTCCAAGGGATGAGCACGTTGTCGCCGGCGCTTCCACGACAGCAACGGAAAGGTGTGCGATTCTGCAGCGAGCAGCAGGCGTCGTCACATCCAATCCGGCCTTTGATGCGAACGGACGTTCGCTTTCCTGGGGCTCGCGTTGGAGTGCCCCTTCCTGCTTACCCGGACCAGCGCCGCTCGGTGCTCGCCTGCTACCCCGTTATCACGCCCTCGTTTTCCGAGCGCTCGCGGCGTCGCCAACATTGCGGCACGCTTAAATGAATGCTTTTCGCCGAGTGCGAAGCGGGCCAGCGGTCCTGCAGCAGACAAACCTTCGAGTGGCTTACGGCATTCAGGTTGGAGGCTGGATACACGTGGGCGGTTATTGTTATTTAAACAACGCCGCCATTGCCGCGCAACATGCTATCGAGTGCGGCGCACAACGTGTTGCGATCATCGACATCGACGTCCATCACGGCAACGGCACGCAGGACATCTTCTATGACCGCCCGGATGTTCTGTTTCACGTCGATCCACGGAGAGCCGTCTGTTTCTTACCCGTACTTCTCTGGGTATGCCGAGGAACGGGGCACCGGCGCAGGCGAAGATTTTAATCTGAACTTGCCAATGCCGAAAGGCACGGTCTGGAGCGGTTACGAGGAAGCCTTGCGCCATGCGTGCTCGGCGATCGCGGCTCACGCGGCCGATGTGCTCGTCGTCTCAATTGGCGTCGACACTTTCGAGCACGATCCGATTAGCCACTTCCGACTGCACACGCAAGACTATCTGCGCATCGGCGAAGCGCTCGAACGTCTGGGCGTCCCGACGCTGTTTGTGATGGAGGGGGGTACATGGTCGATGAAATCGGCGTCAATGCCGTCAACGTGCTGCTCGGTTCGAAGGGAGATCCTGATTGAGCCAGTGCGCCCCTGCTCGATGCCACCAGCTTCACGTCACTGAATCCTCACAGCAGCAGCGGTTCAACACGACTAATCTCGTGTCGACGGCTCCAGAGTATCCGTCAGGAACTGGTGACGACGCCGCCTTTGCGCGCTAAGTTGCCTCGCAAATCAGTTCCATCTTTTTTGCATCTTTAGATAGGGAAGTCCCAATGACTCGCTTCATAGACGTCCCTACCATGTCCCGACTCATCGAGACTGTAGGCCTGCAGGAATTCATCGGGAACTCGCCGATACTATTCGCCATGATTTCGTAAACTGGCCTGATTTCGAGAAGTCGGCGCGCGTCGCCAGTCACTCCGAGATCGGTGTAATCGAGTTGATGCCGGTATCCAACGCGCAGCGCTACAAATACGTCAACGGGCATCCGAAAAATACGCAACGCGTGATGTACACGGTCATGGCCTTCGGCGTTCTGGCGGATGTTGACACGGGTTACCCGATTCTGCTGTCGGAACTCACCGTGGCCACGGCACTGAGAACCTGCGCAACGTCGCTCACGGCTGCGCGCGCGCTTGCGCGGCCCGACGCGCGACGGATGGCGCTGATCGGCAACGGTGTCCAAAGTGAATTCCAGGCGCTCGCGTTTCATAGTCATCTCGGCATCGACGAGATCGTCGCCTACGACGTCGATCCGCAGGCGACAAATATGCTGATCCACAATCTCGCTACCTTTCCGTCGCTTAAGATCACTCGTGCAAACTCAACCTCGGAGGCAGTGCGCGGCGCCGACATCGTCACCACCGTGACGGCCGACAAGGCGTATGCGACTATCCTGACGCCCGATATGATCGAGCCCGGTATGGGGGTAGCGGCAAGGGAAGCGTAAATTCCTATCATAAGCATTTGTGTTATAAAAACGCGCAGAATCATTTCGAACTGACCTGGTAACGACCAGGTTTTCTTCGGCTAATCTGAGCGGCCTGCTGCGATCAGGACGACTCGCATGGCCACCATCGAACGTACTGCGTATCCGCGCTTTCCCAAGGTCCTTGCGCGGGACCTGCAAACCTGCTACACACCCCTGCCCGATGAACTGGAATGGGCGCGGCGGTCGTCCCGGGGCGAGCGACCCCGGCTGGGTCTGCTGGTGCTCCTGAAAGTCTTCCAGCAGATGCATCATTTCCCGTCGCTCGACAGCATCCCGGCGGCCGTCGTCGAACACGTGCGCGCGGCGGCAAATATCGGTCCCGCAGTACGCTTCGGTTATGACACGCAGGCATCGCCCACGCTGTTCCGGCATTACGCTGCAGTTCGCGAGCACCTCGGTGTCAAGCCGTACTACGGCACCGACGCGGGCACGATCGCGACGCGCGCCGCACATACGGCTGCGCTGTCCATGGACCAGCCGGTCGACATTATCAATGCCACGATCGATGAACTGATCGCGCAGGACATCGAACTACCGGCTTTCTCGACGCTGGACCGGATTACCGAGCAGATCCATGCAAAGACCCAGGCGCGGCTTTTCCGGCGGGTCGCACGACGCCTGACCAATGAACAGAAGAACAATCTGGACCGTCTGCTGGCCCGCGACCTGTCGAGCCGGCAGACCGCCTACAACCGCATCAAGCGCCACGCGAGGCGGCCATCGCGGCAGCACCTGGACCTGCTGATTGACCAGATCACCTGGCTCGACGAGATCGGGGACTTCACGATTGCGCTCGCCGGCGCCCCGGCATCAAAGCTTCGATCACTGGCCAATCAGGCGATGGCGCTCGATGCGTCCGCCCTCCGGAAAGACACCCTTCCCGAGAAGCGCTACACATTGATCGTGGCGCTGCTTAATCGCATGCGCGTGCGTGCCCGCGACGATCTCGCCGACATGTTCGTGCGACGTATGGGTGCGATCCACAAGCGCGCGAGCGATGAACTGGAAATCGTTCAGCGCAGGCAGCGTGACAAGGTCGAGGATCTCGTGGTCCTGCTCGATGGCGTCGTCGACATTCTTGCTGACGAGTCCGACGAGCGGACGATCGCGCAGTCCATACGAAAGTGGCTTGCACCGAAAGGCGATCTCGAACCGCTGCGTGAGAGCTGTGCCGAGATCCGCGCATTCAGCGGCCGCAATCACCTGCCGCTACTCTGGAAGCATTTCGGGGCGCACCGTTCGGTCCTCATGCGGGTCGCCCGCACACTCGTATGGGATTCCACGAGTCAGGTACGCACGCTCCTCGATGCGCTCGGCGTTGTGCTGGAGAACGAAACGTTACACCGCGAATGGATCGATGCCGACGTGGACCTGAGTTTCGCCGCGGCGCGCTGGCGCAAGCTTGTGCGGCGCTCCCACGGTGAAGGGGCGCCGACCAACCGGCGCTATCTTGAGCTGTGCGTGTTCTCGTACATGGCTGAGGAACTGCGCGTTGGCGACCTGTGCGTGTCCGGGTCCGATGCCTACGCCGACTATCGCGACCGCCTGCTGCCGTGGCGACAGTGTGAGCAGCAGTTGCCCGACTACTGCGCGAAAGTCGGCCTGCCGGAAACGGGCAGCGAATTCGTTGCCCAACTGCGTCAGTGGTTGACCGACGCCGCGCGCAAGCTTGACGACGAGTATCCGCGCAAGCGCGAACATGTCACGATCGACCAGAAAGGCGAGCCAATCCTGCGAAAGACCATCGCCAGGGAAATTCCAGCCAGTGCGATCGCCCTTCAGGAGCGGATCAATGCGCGTCTGCCGACCCGCAATGTGCTCGACATTCTCGCGAACATCGAGCACTGGACGCATTTTACCCGCCACTTCGGACCATTGTCCGGGATCGATCCGCAAGGCAGCCGAGCGGTATTTGCTGACGATTTTCGCGATGGGCTGCAGCCTGGGTCCGACCCAGGCTGCACGCCATCTTGATACCGACGTGACGGCGCACATGCTGTCATTCGTGAACCGTCGGTATATGAATCTGGACAGGCTCGAGGCCGCGCAGCGCGAGTTGATCGAGCTATACCTGCGGCTCGATCTGCCAAAGCACTGGGGCGACGGCAAGACTGTAGCGGCCGACGGCACGCAGTACGACTTCTACGACAACAACCTGCTGGCCGGCTATCACTTCCGCTACCGGAAAATGGGTGCGGTCGCCTACCGCCACGTCGCCGACAACTATATCGCGGTATTCCGGCATTTCATCCCGCCGGGCGTCTGGGAAGCGATCTATGTAATCGAAGGGCTGCTCAAGGCCGGCCTGTCCGTCAAGGCGGCCACTGTGCATGCGGATACGCAGGGACAATCGGCCGCCGTGTTTGCGTTCACCCATCTGCTGGGCATCAAGCTGATGCCCAGAATCCGCAACTGGAAAGACCTCGTGCTGTACAGCCCGCACAGCGATGCGAAGTACAGGCAATCGACGGGCTTTTCACGGCGACCATCGACTGGGTGCTGATTGAACGGCACTGGCAGGAGCTCATGCAGGTGGCGGTGTCGATCTAGGCGGGCACGATTTCTTCGCCGTTGCTGCTGCGCCGCCTTGGGTCCGAGAGCCGCAAGAACCGCCTGTATCTCGCTGCACGCGAACTCGGCAACGTCGTGCGGACAGTCTTTCTGCTCGAATGGATCGGCAGCCGGGAACTGCGCCAGGACGTGACGGCAAACACCAACAAGATCGAGTCGTACAACGGCTTCGCGAAATGGCTGTCGTTCGGCGGCGATGTGATCGCGGAGAATGAGCCGTAAGAGCAGCAAAAACGGCTACGCTACAATGACCTCATCGCATCGGCCGTGATCCGGCAAAACACAGTGGACATGATGCGGGCCCTGCGCGACATGGTGGCCGAGGGCGAGAAGGTCCGCACCGAGGACATTGAATTCGTGAGCCCGTATGCGACGCACAACATTCGCCGCTTCGGGCGCTACCGGCTGCATCTGGAACGTCCGCCCGAAAGCTGGATCAACGATGCCCTGTTTGGCCGGGCGGCCCGGCCTGGCAACGAAATGAGGTAACGCTGGATGAGTGCAAAAGCCGCGGTGACCGCCACGCCGTACGGGGAAGTTGATGCCGCCGCACTGGAAGGGCTGCAGTCGCACTATGACACGACGCGGGTGCTCGATGCGGTGGATACGCTCGACGAGCTGCGCACGGGCCTTAACGATCCGGAAGGCCTGCGGGACGATCTGCTGCGCCTGCACGGTATGGCGCATGCGCTCGTCAACGGTGCGAGCTTCGCGGCAACAACCCGGGACGCGTCGATTGTCGAACAGATCTAGGATGTGATCGACCAGATCGATCACTATGTCACCGGGCTTTTATCGATCCGTGATGCACTGCACCCGCTCGAAGCGCTCCGTCACGAAGATATGGCAGGCCCGGATCGCGATTGAGCTGGCAGCGAATCTCCCCCGGTACGTATCCGTCAGGGGAACGTGGAGTGACGCCTCGATCCAGCACCTATGCTGCAGGCAATGCGATGACGGGTAGTTCCTGCACGTCCGCGCCTAGCGTTGCTAGTGCCGATTCGATGCGGTGTTGCGCGAACGGATCGGCGGCGTCAATGTAGCGCATCGCAGAGCGCACGTCTTTCCAGCCAACGTACTGCATCAGCATCTTCAGATCCCAGCCGTTCGAGTTGGCCCACGTTGCGAAGCCCCGCCGTAGCGAATGGCTGCTGTAGCTGTCCGGCGCGGCCAGGCCTGCTGCATGGAAAAGCGCACGCAACAGCGGCACGAAGCTGCCCGCATGCAGTCCCTCGTCGCTGATGTTTCCCCAGCGGTCTATGCTCCTGAACACGGGCCCTTCCGTCAGGCCGGACGCCGCAATCCACGCCTCGCAGGCCGTCACCGGACACAGGCGTGAAAGCGCCGGGGCCTTGAAGGTCGTGCCCTGCTGCGCGCGGTCGCCTTTCGTGCGCGGCAGGTACAACGTCATGCCGCGGCCCGCCTCAACGGCTACGTGCTCGATTCGCAGCCGGCTGAGTTCGTCCGAGCGAAAGCCGCGCCAGAAACCCAGCAGCACCAGCGCCCGGTTGCGAATGCACGCGAGGCGCTCGCGCCCGTCGGCTTCCTAGCGATCTGCTGATCGAGCCAGGCCGTGAGCTTTTCGAGCTGCGCGAGCTGCATGGGTTTCGCCCGCTTCTCGGTTGCGGGATGCAGCGCGACGATGCCTCTGAGGACCTTGCGTACATGCGGCGCCTTCGTCGGATCCGGAAAACCCTGCGTCTGATGCCATTGCGCGAGCGCTGCAAGCCGCGAGCGCACGGTATTGACCGACAGGGTTTCTGCATGATCGGCAACGTACCGCGCAATCATGTCAGCGCTCGCGGGCAGAAAGCCGCCCCATTCAACCTCGAAATGCCGGAGTGCCGACTGGCAACTGCGCCGGGTGTTTTCGCGCGTCGCGGCTTCGACGTAGCGATCGATGGCAGACATGGCTCGTGGGTAAAATCAGGTGATCTGTATCGGAGACGATGATATGCAACAACGAACGTGTGCGCCAGCCGGCGTGCTCGATGGGAGCCAGGGTTTCGGCCGGTGAAGCGATGAACGAAGGCAAGCTGCTACAGGCAGACTGGGAAAATTTCACACGCGAGGAGCTGCTCGCGGAGCTCACCCGCCTGCAGGCCGAAATCGCGCGGCTCACCGCCTTGCTGCCGGCAACGCTGCAGGCACAGGCAAAGCCCGTGCGGGTGGCCCGGAACGAACCATCGCCAGCAGTGCGAAACACGGGCGCCCCCGTACTTTCGCCCGAGCAGAAGGTACAGCTCTTCCGGCGGCTGTTTCGCGGCCGCACGGATGTCTATCCGCTACGCTGGGAAAGCCGCAATTCCGGAAAATCCGGCTACGCGCCGGCGTGCGCCAACGAATGGCGCGCCGGAATCTGCGAAAAGCCCCGCATCCGGTGCGCCGACTGCGGGCATCGTGTACTGCTGACGCTGAACGACCAGGTCGTCTATACGCACCTGGCCGGCGATCGCACAGTGGGCCTCTATCCGCTGATGCCGGACGGCACCTGCTACCTGCTCGCTGTCGACTTCGACGAGGAAGGCTGGCGTGAAGATGCGCAGGCGTTCCGGCAATCCTGCCTCGAGATGGACGTGCCGGTATCGCTCGAAATCTCGCGTTCAGGCAATGGCGCGCACGCGTGGATCTTCTTCTCGTCGGCCGTTGCTGCACGTGACGCGCGACGGATGGGCTCCGCCATCATCAGCCACACCTGCACCCGGACCCGTCAGCTCGAACTGACGTCCTACGACCGGCTCTTCCCGAACCAGGATGTGCTGCCCAAAGGCGGCTTCGGTAACCTCATTGCCCTGCCGCTGCAGAAGCAGCCACGCGAGCATGGCTGGAGCGTGTTTGTCGATGACGGCTTTCAGCCGTACGCTGACCAGTGGTCGTATCTCGCGTCCGCGCAAACCATGGACAGCCGCGACATCGAGCGGGTGATCTTTCGCGCCACGGGCGGTGCGCACCCGCTCGACGTCGCGTTCATCGCCGAGGAGGATCAGGCCGAGCCGTGGAAGCCGCCACCCGCGCAGCCGAAGCGGCTGGCCGGAACGATGCCGGCATCGCTCACACTGACGCTCGCGAACCAGCTCTATCTTGAAAAGGCGCAGCTTCCGCAGGCACTGCTCAACCGGCTCATCCGGCTGGCCGCCTTCCAGAATCCGGAGTTCTACCGGGCCCAGGCGTGCGGCTTCAGCGTATGGGACAAGCCACGCATCATTGGGCGCGCCGAGAACTGCCCGCGCCACATTGCATTGCCGCGCGGATGCCTTGACGACGTCGTGACGCTACTGCGAGATAACGACATCGCCTGCGACATCCGCGACGAGCGCTGCACCGGCGAGCCGCTTGCAGTTCCGTTTGCCGGCACGTTGCGCGATGACCAGCAGGCGGCCGTTACCGACCTGCTGCGACACGACACCGGCATCCTGCATGCGCCGACGGCGTTCGGCAAGACCGTGACGGCGGCCGCGATGATCGCGCAGCGTGGCGTCAACACGCTTGTGCTTGTGCACCGCCGGGAGCTGCTTGACCAGTGGCGTGAACGCCTGCAGTCGTTTCTCGCACTCGACGCGCGCGCGATCGGCACGATTGGCGGCGGCAAGTCGAAAGCGACCGGCCGGATCGACGTCGCGATGCTGCAGTCGGTGGCGCCCGATGGTGCCCGCGGCGAGCTGTTGCGGCGTTACGGCCATGTCATTGTCGACGAATGTCACCACGTCTCGGCGGATTCCTTCGAGGTGGTGCTCAAGGCCGTCCATGCCCGTTACGTGCTGGGTCTGACTGCCACGCCCGTGCGGCGCGACAGCCAGCAACCGGTGATGTTCATGCTGTGCGGGCCGATCCGGCATGCGGCGAAATCCCCGGCCAGCGCGCCCCAGATGCTCGAGGTATTCCCGCAAAGGCTCACCGCCGCAGTGGACATTACTGCCGACGCGCCGATCCAGGAAGTCTTCGCGCGTCTCGCTCAGGACGCGTCGCGCACGCGCATGATCGCCACGGCCATCCATGAGCAATACGCGCGGGGACGCAACGTGCTGGTGCTCACCGAGCGCACAGACCATCTCGAAAGCCTGCAGCAGGCCCTGGAAGACACCGTGCAACCGCTGTTCGTGCTGCACGGCCGCCTCGGCAGGAAAGCGCGGGTGGCGCGGCTGGCTGCCCTTGACGCGCTGGCCGATGACACGCCCCGGGTCGTGCTGGCGACCGGCAGGCTCGTAGGCGAAGGCTTCGACCATCCGGCGCTGGACACCCTGGTGCTGGCCATGCCGGTTGCGTGGAGGGGCACGCTGCAGCAGTATGCCGGCCGACTGCACCGCGAGCATGCGGGCAAGACCGGCGTACTGGTGATCGATTACGTTGACGGCGGCCATCCGGCACTGCAGCGCATGTGGGAGAAACGCCAGCGCGGCTACCGGGCGATGGGCTATCAGGTCCGCACGCCCGGAGAAAATCTCCAGCTGCTGCTGGCCTGAAATCCGGGCAGCGAATCCGCATTCCGTACCGTTTCCGGCCACCGGAGGTCACTTTTCGGCTCTCACATTCAATAATCCTCGTTTATCGCAGGCCAGTAGCGCCCACATCAGGCCGCTCTTGACCGCGTTGGTTGATACGTATATGCATGGTACGTAATGCAGTACGATATTCGAGCGAGGAAGCAGATGGCCCGCACCGGTCTTACGCGCATGGACGTAAAGCGCGCCCGCGACGCGTTGCTCGCGCAGGGGCAGCACACATCAATCGACGCGATACGTATCGCGCTCGGCAACACGGGCTCGAAAACCACGATCCACCGGTACCTGAAGGAACTGGAGGAAGATGAGGGCGCGTCACTCACACGCGCCGGGTCGCTCTCGGACGCGATCCAGGATCCGGTGGCCCGGCTCGCGGCCCGCCTGCATGAAGAAGCACAAGCCCTCGTCGACCAGCAGGCCGCCGCTGCGGCCGCGCAGCGCAGCGCCAGCAGGCGCAGTCCGAAATCGCAAGGCTCGGCGCTGAGCTGGCCACGGTGCGGGAGCAACTCTCCGGCGCCACCGCCGCCCTTTGCGCGGAGCAGGAGGCGCACGCCGGGACTCGTGTGGCGTTGCATCAGCGCGACCTGGACGTCGAGCGGCTCACCCAACAGGTAGGCGACCAGACCGAGCGCCTTGCCGAGCAGGGTACGGCCGCGCGCAAGCAGCGCGAACAGGATGCGCACCGACATGAGCAGCAGGTCCAGCAGGTGCAGGCTGAGCTACGCCAGGCGAACCAGACGGCCATCGTCCGGCAGAACGAGATCACACAGCTGAACCGGGACAACGCGCGGCTCGTCGCAGAAGCGACGGCCATGACCCGGCTCGCACGCGATCAGCAGGCACATGGCGAGGCGCTGCAGTCCGCCCTCAATCGTGCGCTCATCAATCGGGCGCGCGCCGAGGCCGAGCGCGACGCAGCGCAGTCGGCCGCCGATGCGCGGGCAGCCGAGCTGCTCCAGGTACGCGAGGCTCGCGACTCGCTCCGCGCGGACCTCGCGAAGCTGGCCGCGCAGGTCGAAGCACAGCAGCAGCTCCTGGTGGACCACCGGATGAGGCTGGGCGGCGCGGACGCGGCTGGCTGAAAGCGCCGCATCGCGTGCCGAAAGGACGTCAGAATAGTAACGCGCACGCCTTTCGGCAGCTTGCCATGAAGCATTCCGGCTTTCGCGTCAGCCCGGAGTTTCATGGCTCCGGCGGGTTGCGCACCATTCACCTTCTTCTCTTCCATGCGCTTCGCTACGGGAATCTGGCATGAGCGAATACCAATACTACGAGTTTGCATGCGTCGACCAGCTGCCTACGGCGCCCCAGCAGGCAGAGTTGCGCAGTTTCTTGTTCGCCCCCCTCCTCCTTGTGATAGATCACCGAGATGACGGACCCGACGAGGTCGTGCCGATTGTGCAGTACCTCGTTCGTGTAGGCCCACAACCTACTTCCTCGTGCGTACCTGCATCGACAGGCTCGCAGGAGACTGTCAGCACACGATCTCCAAAGCCATGCTGCACGTTCAGGTAAAGGGACTCCATCGCGTCGAGCAGAGACTTGACAGGTATGCGATGCGTCCTGATCGCGTTCTTCCGCATCCTGAGCTGGCGCATATTCTGGATCACCATGCTCGGCCGCTCGGCGCCACGAGCCGCCGCCGAACTCGCGTTCACGCGCACCGAAATCGAACTGCTTGAACATGTCGTTCACGACACGCCTCATAACGCACGAGACCACCGCTCGTGCACGACGTCATCAGGCTAGCCCAGCTCTGTGGTTACCTTGCGCGTGGCAGCGACCCTCCGCCGGACAATACCGTGATCTGGCGCGGGATACGACGTCTGACTGATATCCAGATCGGCATGAGCTCGCGCTAAAATGAAGTGCGTAATTGCAAGGCTGGTGCCACGCTTACATCCATAAGGCTCTTCGAAATTTTCAGGTGCGACTCGATAAGTTCCGTCCGACGTTTCTCAAAGCCTGCTACAAGTTGACTTTAGTCGTTGTTCTGCTGGCGAACAATAGCAGTTCCGCTTTAGTCATACGATCCACGCCGAGTCGATTGGAATTCCGGCCCTGTTCAAAATAATTTATGCCGTTGATTACAGAAGCGATTTCCACCGTCGCCTTGATTGTCGGGGCATCGACGCCTACTTTTTCGCCGAGCGCGTACCAAGGAACCAAGATATACGGAATGTCCTCAGATAAATACCTGTCCTGCATGTGCGCTGGTGTTATCTTCGTTGCGTTGTGAACTTTCGTTTGAAAAGCAAATTCAGAGAAGTTGCGTAACTGTTC
>NZ_BBJJ01000117.1 GCF_000739815.1 Paraburkholderia mimosarum LMG 23256 = NBRC 106338 | reverse complement strand
GCACGTCGTGCCGCTGCAACTGCTCGCGTATCACACGGCCTGCGCGCGCGGCACCGATGTCGACAAGCCGCGCAATCTCGCGAAGTCGGTGACGGTGGAGTGAGGCTTTTCGCGCGTCGCAGGTCGTCTTCTGTGGCCGCGCCGGGAACGTCCTGAGAGAGGGGATGCCAGTGCGGCATCCCCTTTTTGTTGTGCCATCGAGCTGGAAGCGCCGAGAGGCCGCTCAGACGCCTCGCGCACCCGCCGCATAGGGGCGGGGCTCATCTCGCGCGCAGCGCCGCCTCCAGGCGCCGCTGCGCGCTCGCTAGGGCGACGGGGTACGTCTCCATCGCCAACCGCTGCCGAAACGCCCTCGGCCAGTCATAATGTCGCGGTTCGACCAAGGAGACAAAAGTGGTGCAATCCCGGCAACCTGGCCAGTCAGGCCGACTGCCCCGCCTGTTCGTGTTTTCCGGTGCGGGCCTGTCTGCGGAGAGCGGTATTTCGACGTTCCGCACCGGCGACGGCATCTGGTCCCAAGCCAGCATCGACGAGGTATGCAATTACCTCACGTGGCGCCGCAACCGGCACGCGGTGTTCCGCTTCTACAACCAGCGCATCGCCGAATGCGTCGACACGCGCCCGAACGCCGCCCATGAGCGACTCGCGAAGTGGCAGAACGCCTGGGGCACCGAGCGCGTGCATCTCGTCACGCAGAACATCGACGACCTGCTCGAGCAGGCCGGTGCGCGTCAGGTCACGCATCTGCACGGCGACATGATTTCGCTTCTGTGCACCGATTGCGACTATCGCTTTCCGGTCTCCGGCAAGGGACTCGATCCGCAGGCCGCCTGTCCCGCGTGCGGGCAGGTGGAGAGCGTGAAGCCCGGCGTCGTGTTCTTCAACGAGGCGGCGCCCGAATACGAGACGCTGTGGCGCATTCAGCGCGACATGACGCCGGGCGATCTCTTCATCGCCATCGGCACGGCGTTCGAGGTCATTCCGCCTGAGCGGCTGCTGCCACCCGAGCGCTATGGGCGCCACGAACGCAATTTCCTCGTCGACCCGGCGCCGCGGCGCACGGAATGCTTCGGCGTCGTGGCGGCCGAGCCCGCGACCATCGGCTTGCGCAATCTCGAGCCCATCATCGAGCGGATGATGGCGGGCGGCTAACGCGCGGCGTCACCGCATGGCGCATCGAGCAAGGGCGTGTCTCCTCGGGAGCCACGCCCTTTTTCGTTGAGTGCGCGTGCGACACTCGCATTTTTCGCTTTTGATTCTTTGTTGCCATGAACATCTCGAAGCAGATCGTCGGCTATCTGAAATCACGCTCGCTCGTGCTCACGAGTGTCGAGACCTGCACCGCCGGCGCGATCGGCGTGATGCTGGCGGAGCAGGGAGGCGCGTCGGGGTGTCTCGATGGCGGCTGCGTCGCGCATTCGCAAGCGGCGCTCGCGGCGCTGCCCGGTGTGAATGCGCAGACGGTCGAACGCTGCGGGCTCGTGAGCGAAGCGATTGCGCGCGAAGCCGCCGAAGGTGCGCTTGCGCGAAGCGGGGGACGCGCGAGCGTTGCGTTGGCGAGCATAGGCCTGTTCGCGCACGAAGACGACGAGCGCGGCGCTGCGGTGACGCATTGCTTCGCGTGGGCGTTCATCGAAGAGGGTCGCGTGCATAGCGCTGGCGAAACGGTCTGCTTTTCCGGCAGACGCAACGAGATTCGCAGGTCGGTCGCGCGCCGCGCATTGCTCGGGTTGCCGCGATTCGTCGATAGCGTGCTCGCGCGAGAACATTGAAGCCGCGATGTCTCTGCGCGACTGCGCAGCACGCACGCGCAGCGAGCGTCGTGCGTTTTCTCCATATTCATTTGAGTATTCATATTTATAAGTAGTAGCAGTTAACAAGTCCTGGCGTTAACTGTGGACAACAGGGAAATTGCCAATCCGTTCATATCGATGCCGATCGAATAGCCATGCGGACAAACGCTGTACGCGTTGCGCGCTTGCGGGATAACTTTTCGGGTTGCTCGGTCCGACATGGGGTTATCAAGAAATGCTCCACAGGTCGTTCGCCAGGTCGTCCCCAGGTTATCCAGATGTGGGCGTGGATAACCCGGGCGGCGCGGCACGATTGCGCGTCGTTATCCACGTGAAAAGACCGCGCGAAAAAAAGGCGTCGCGCGAAGGCGACGCCATTCATCGAAACCCGGCGGCGAACTGGGCGTGCGCGGCGTGCCGTATGTCGTCTTTACGCCGTCTCCGCGGGCTGCGTGGCTGCGCGCTGACGAGCGCGCACGCGCGCCTGCCATGCCGGCAGCAACTGGCAGGCCAGCAGGCCCGCGAGCATGAGCGCGCAGCCGGCGAGTGCGCGCGGCGTAAGCGTTTCGCCGAGTGCGGCCCAGCCCGCGAGCGCGGCGAATACGCCTTCCATGCTGAATATCACAGCGGCGTGCGCGGGCGCGGCGTCGCGTTGGGCGACGACCTGCAGCGTATAGCCGACGCCCACCGAAAGCGCGCCGCCATAAAGGATGGTCGGCGCGGCGCGCACGATGTCGGCCGCGCGCAGTGGTTCGCAGGCGAGCCCGATCACGAGACACACCACACCGCAGGCGACGAACTGCACGATCGAGAGCGCGAGCGGATCGTGGCGCGGCGCGTAGTGGCCCACGAGCATGACCTGGATCGAGATCACGAGCGCACAGCCAAGCTGGTACCAGTCGCCGTACATCACCGAAAAGTGCTCGTTGATGCTGAGAAAGTAGAGGCCGACCGCTGCGAGCGCGGCGCCGAGCCAGGTGCCGAGTCCGGTGCGATGGCGCAGCAGCACGCCAAGCATCGGCACGATCACGACATAGAGCGAGCTGATGAAACCGGCGTTGGCGATCTTCGTGTAGCCGAGGCCGATCTGCTGGAGCGAGATGGCGGCGGCCAGGACGACGCCGAGCACCGCGCCGGAGCGCAGCAGCGCGCCGGTGAACAGCGCCTGGGGCGCCGGGCTGAGTCCCCCTGTCACGGCGCGCGGGCCGGCGCGGCGGCGCACGAACAAGAAGGCCGAGACCACACCGGCGCCCAGCAGAAAACGCAGGCCGGTGAACAGGAAGGGGCCGATGCTATCGAGACTGAGTCGCTGGGCGACGAATGCCGAGCCCCAGATCAGGGCGGCGGCCAGCATCAGCAGATTGGCGCGCACGTGGCGGCGGGTGGTGGATGGCAAGTGGAGATCTCTATTCGCGTGTATCGGAGCAACAGCGGGGGGTGCGACGGCGCTTTCGGCGGCCAGCGCGCCGATCGCGTGCGGCGCACTGTTGCGCATGGGACGTTGGGGTCGTTTCCTTGCTCGCGATCGTGTCTGCGTTCGTGTCTGCGATCGTGCCTGGATTCGCTGCGAATCGGACACGAACTGACCAGCGGCAAGGCAATTCAGCGCATTACGCGAAAGGACAACGAACCGCGGAGCGTAAATGCCAATCGTATCCGAATTGAAAGGAAATTGTCGCCCGGAAAATACACCGGTCCATTTACGGATGACAAACGTCCAACGCTGCGTGATACTGCTTCGCGCGAAACGCCCGCCCCGATCGGCAAGCGGACCGTGTCGCGGTTTCACGCTGTTCTAATTCACAACGTGCCGGTCATTATTTGTCAGGTTTGGGGAACAACAGATGAAAAAGACTCTCGCCTCGCTCATCGCAGCATCGGTCGCACTGATTTCGGTTCAGGCATTTGCACAAGACGCTTCGGCTCCCGCCGCAACCGCACCGGCAGCCAGCGCACCGGCGAAGGCCAAGAAGCACCACAAGGAGCTCAAGCAACACGGCAAGCGCGCCGCTGTGTCGGAAAGCGCATCGGCCGCCGGCACCGCCGACAAGGGTCAGGCGAACTAAAACGCCTGCGCGGCCAGGTTCGCGCGGTTTCGACGCCGCGCGCAACCGTGGCCATGAAAAAGCCAGAGCATTGCTCTGGCTTTTTTTCGTTCGCCGTGGGCGTTGCAGCGCGAGAGGGCTCGACGGCGCCGCCCGGGCGCTCAACGTGCGAGTCCAGCCTCGAGCAGTTCGGCGACCAGGCCGTTGAGGCCGCCCGGATGGTCCGCGGCGCGCGACTTCAGCTTCTCGACGAGTTCGGCGTTGAGCTTGCACGCGAACGGCACGAGCCCTTGCGCCTGATCCAGCTTGCGCTGCTCGCGGCGGTCCAGCGCCGGTGCCGCCGAGCCCTTGCCGAAGCGCTCGGGCCCGGACTTGTGCGTCGCCTGCATCAGTTTCAGCGCCTTGTTCTTTTCAAGGTCGGTTTTCTTCATGGCCATATGTCGTGCTCCGGTGTTGGGCGGTGGCGCGCATTGTACGCAAACGCTCGCGCGCGTCCATTGCCGGCAGGTGCGGTGGCGCCGAACCAGCGACGCTCGCCTTCAGGCGCCGCCTGGATCCAGCCCTTCGCCGTCGTCGTGCCGCTTGCGGACTTCGCGCGCGTCGGGCGTCTCGAGCGGACCGCCGGTTCGGCGCGTGAGGCCATCCATTAGCGCGCGCATGCGCTGCCAGTGCGAGCCTTCCCAGAACACGCGCTCGCAGACGTCGCAGGTGACGAAGCGCGTTTGCCGCTCATAGACACCCTCCGGCACACGCTTGCGCACGGCCGCGCGCTCGATGGGCCGCAGCGGCGCGTTGCACATGAGACACAGCCGGAACGGCCGGGCGCTCGCCGCAAGGTCGAGCCGCTCGAAGATCTCGTGGACCTGGGCGCGCGGCTTGAGCGCGCGCACGTAACAGCCGTGCGTGATGCTGCGCCGCTTGAGCAGCTCGCGGTCGCGCGTGAGCACGATGCGGTGCTCGGCGGCGGCGAGCGTCTCGATTTCGTCGTCGGGGTAGTGGTTGTCGTAGAGCGTGTCGAAGCCGGCCAGCCGCAGGAGCTGGGCGAGGCCGCCAAGATGCGCATCGGCGACGAAGCGCAACTCGCGCAGCGGCGCGTCGCGCACGCGCAGCAGGGGCCGGATGTCGAGCGCCTCGAACTTCGGGTAGACGGCCACGCGGTCGCCGTCGGCGAGCGGGTGCTCGAAACCTACCGATTCGCCATTCACGAGAATCAGCTCGACCTCCGTATGCGGCACGCCGAGCGCTTCGATCATGTGCTTCGCCGTGGCGTTGCGCGCGCAGGCGCAACTGAACGCACGCCGGCGCAGCGGCCGCGCCAGAAAGTCGTTCAGCTCCTCATAAAAGCGGAAGGTGGCGGTGACCATGCAAAGCAGTATCGCACCGCATGCCTCGCCGCGCGCGGCGGCGCGTTCATTTCCTCGGGGCGCGCATGCAACGTGGGCCGGCTTGTGTTCTAGTGGACGTTTTCCCGGTTGTTGTCACGGCTTTTCGTGAAAGGAGTGGGCGATGGACATTGGCTTTATCGGTCTCGGCGAGATGGGCGCCGCGATGGTCGGCAATCTGCTGAAAGCGGGCCATACGGTGCGCGTATGGAACCGCACGGCGGCGAAGGCGCAAGCTTCAGCGGCGGCGGGCGCGCGCATCGTCGGCTCGCCTCGTGAGGCCTTTGCCGGCGATGCCGTGGTTTCGATGCTCGCCGATGACGCCGCGCTGCGCGAGGTGATCGACGCGACGCTGCTCGATCATGCCCGGCAAGGGCTCGTGCACGTGAACATGGCGACCATTTCGGTGGCGCTGGCCGAATCGCTGGCGCAGGCGCATGCCTCGCGCGGCCTGCACTACGTCGCGGCGCCGGTGCTGGGAAGGCCGGATGCCGCGCAGGCGGCGAAGCTCACGATCATGGCCGCTGGGGCGGCCGAAGCAATAGCGCGCGTGCAACCGCTTTTCGACGCGATCGGCCAGAAGACATGGCACGTCGGCGCCCAGCCGCAGCAGGCAAACGTGATGAAGCTCGCCGCGAATTTCATGCTGGCTTCGGCCGTGGAGTCGCTCGGCGAGGCGGCGGCGCTGCTCGACGGCTACGGTGTGCCGATGCGTGACTTTCTCGACGTCGTGACGGGCGGACCGTTTCCGGGTCCGGTTTATGCGGGCTATGGCGCCATGATCGCCGAGCGGCGCTACGAGCCGGCGCTTTTCAAGGCGCGTCTCGGCCTCAAGGACGTGCGGCTCGCGCTGGCCGCCGCCGACCAGGCGGCAACGCCGATGCCTCTCGCGAGCGTGCTGCGCGACAGTTTGCTCGAAGCGGTGGCGCATGGCGACGGCGAGCGCGATTTCGCCGTGCTGGGCAACGTGGCGGCGCGTCGCGCGGGGCGCGGCATCGGATAGCGGCTGGCGGCAGCCGAGCGGGAGCTGGCTCGTCGTCGAATCGCCGCCTCGCGTCACGATGCAATGAGCCGCGGCGAACGTTGCCCGGTCATACGGCGTCAAAATCTTCAGACAACCGCTCGGTGACGCACAAATGCGTGCCGGGCCGCTAAGCACAATAGGGGCGCATCGCAACGGACGGCGGCCGGATTCCCGGCACCGTTCGCGAATGCAGGACGGGAAACCGGTCAGACGACAGGCCGCACGACAGACCCAACGGGAAATCTGGGCGCGCAGCCACAACAGGGTAGGAGACGGCGAATGGAGACCCGCATCCTGATCGCCGATAACGACGAGAAGTCACTGAACGGGCTCAGCACCTTGCTGACCGACCTTGGCTACGGGGTCTCCGCCGCGAAGACGCTCGACGACGCGATCCAGCTAGCGGCGCGCCGAGCCCCGGCCGTGGCCGTCATGGCGCTTTCGCTGGCGCAGGACGAGCCGGCCACGATCGTGCGCCGCCTTCGCGCGGTGAGCGGCGAACGCGTGCCATTGCTGATCGCGCTGGCCGGGTGGGGAGAATCGCGCCACCGCGACGAGGCGCTGGCGGCGGGCTTCGACGTCCATCTCGTGCGGCCCGTAGGGCTCGATCAGCTGATGTTCATTCTTTCTATGACGGGATCGTGACAAATGCGTTGTTGCGAAGCAACATTCAGGGTGTGCACTACTTTACATGTTGCATTGCATCACGCTAGTCGCTATACTGGTTCCTGTCTCCTCCATGTCTCCTCTGATATGGATTAAGCCCGCCGACATTGGCGGGCTTTTTTTTGCCTGTACGTCGGACGCGTACGCTTCGTACGGGCGAAAAAAAACCGGCTCAACGAGCCGGTTTTCTTGTTTGCGCTCCCGTTGCGGGCGCATCAGGCATGCAGGCCAGTATTCTCAGCCGCGCCGATCGCGAGGTTCATGCACTGGATCGCCGCGCCCGAGGCGCCCTTGCCCAGATTGTCGAGGCGCGCGACGGTGACGAACTGCTCTTCATTGCCGAACACGAAGAGGTCGACGCGGTTCGTGTCGTTGTTCGCCTGCACGTCGAACATGCCGGCGTCGAGATTCTCCTCGGCGTTGAAAGGCGCGACGCGCACGAACGGCTCGCCGGCGTAGTACTCGGCGAAGAGCGCCTGCACGTCTTGCGGTCTGGCGCGACGCGTGAGCTGCTGCGGCGAAAAATAAGTGGTGACGGCGAGTCCCTTGTAGAACGGTCCGACGATCGGCGTGAACACCGGCGCCGACTTCAGGCCGCCGTGCACCGCCATTTCCGGCAGATGCTTGTGCGTGAGGCCGAGCGCGTAGGGACGCGGGCTCGCGAGCTTCGCGTTGCCGCCTGCTTCGTACTCCGCAATCATCTTCTTGCCGCCGCCGCTGTAGCCCGTGAGCGAGTAGCTATGCGCGGCGAATTCCGGCGCGACGAGGCCCGCCTCGACGAGCGGGCGCATGGCCAGAATGAACGCCGACGCGTGGCACCCCGGCACCGCGATGCGCTTCGAGGTACGCACCTTTTCCCGCTGCGCGCGGGTCAACTCGGGCAGGCCATAGGCCCAGTCCGCGTGCGTGCGGAACGCCGTGCTCGCGTCGATCAGCACGGTACGGTCGTTCTCGACGAGCGACGCGGATTCGCGCGAGGCAACGTCTGGCAGGCAGAGGAAGGTGACGTCCGAAGCGTTGATGAGACGGCGGCGTTCCTCGACGTCCTTGCGCTTCGCATCGTCGATACGCAGGATTTCGACGTCGGTGCGCGGTGACAGGTATTCAAAAATCTTCAGGCCAGTCGTGCCTTCCTGTCCGTCGACAAAAACTTTCGTGCTCATCTCGGTCTCTCTGAACGCGGGGATTGCGGGGTTGCAAGCGAAGTTGCAAGCGGAATTGCAGAGGCTATGCCGGGCGCTGCGCCACGCGTCAGCCAGGCGGCGCCGGAACGGTATTTTAAGACTTCATGCGGGCGCACGTGTGAACGCGTCGCCAAAAAAACGGGTCTGCCCGCGAGCCGAGGCGAGCCACGCGTGAAGGCACGTGTAGCGCCGCAGGATTTCTTCGGGGACCGAACGGCTCGCGATCTTGCGGGCGTCGGTTCGCCAGAGGCGCTCGGGCGCATGTTGGCCGCCCGACGCATACCTCGCGGTGAACCGCTCTCGACCCACGGCGCGCTCGATCAACGACCGTATGTCACCGTGAGCTTCGCGCTGCCAAGGGTCGACCCGCTGATTTCGCGATCGAACAACGCAGCGGGGCGCCCCTGGGCGAGGGGGAGCGTGTCGATGCGCAATGCATAAACGGTGATGACGTAGCGATGCGGATTGCCCGGAGGCGGGCAAGGTCCGCCGTAACCGTCGACGTTGAAATCGTTGCGCGCCTCGATTGCGCCGAGCTTGCGCAGCGCGCCCGACGCGCTGGCATTCTCCGGCAGGCTCGTCACATTCGCGGGAACATTGGCGACGGCCCAGTGCCACCAGCCGCGCCCTGGCGCGTCGCGATCGAAGACAGTAATGGCGAAGCTCCGCGTCCCCGCTGGAGCATTGCGCCACGTCAAGCTCGGTGATCGATTCGGGCCGTTGCATCCCGCGTCGTTAAATATCTGGCGTGGGCCGATTTTGCCGCCATCCGTCAGGTCGGCGCTGGAGAGTGCGAAGTTTTCGCCAGAATAAGCTAAAGCCGAAACGATCCCGAGACTCGCCACGGCAAGCCTCGCGATTATGCTTGCGCGGGGCGCGCAATTCAGCTCGAAGTCATATGGAGTGCGCATCAGCGAGTTCTCCTGGGTTTGTGAAATTCGGGCCACATTCTCCTGAAGGAAACGTTTCATTTGCCCTCTGGCCCAAATCTGTCCAATATAGCGGGCATAAGCGAGCGAGGTTTCTCCTGCACGTGAACAAAGTGCGCCGAAAGATTCGGCTATAGTCATGAAATCTCCCGTTCGGGCACGTGAGGCCGCCGGGCGCCACAAGAAGAAGCCAATATGAACTTGCCGCGCGCCGGAGAGAGAAACAGATTTGGCTACACGGAGGGGTAATGCAGCAACCAATCAGGGTCGTAGTCGCCGACGATCATCCGGTGATCTTGTTTGGTGCGGAACAGGCACTACTCAATTTCCCGGGAATTCAGGTTGTTGGCCGCGCACGCCAATCCACGGAGCTGGTCAAGGTGTTGCAGACGGTTCCCTGCGATGTGCTGGTGACCGACCTTGCCATGCCTGGCGGCCAGTATGGTGACGGCCTGCCGCTCATCGGCTACCTGCGACGCAACTTCCCCAATATCCCCATCGTCGTCCTTACGATGCTCGAGAACGCCGCGCTGCTCAAACGCCTCGGCGAGCTGGGCGTGATCGCGGTAGTGCACAAATCCGACGATCTGAGCCACATCGGCCTCGCGGTGCAGCATGTGAGTCGTAATCTCGAGTACATGAGCCCGCAGGTGAGGATCGCGCTCGATCAGTTTCGCGCTAACAGCGGCGGTAAATCGGAGGAAGTCACGCTCTCAAAACGCGAACTCGAAGTCGTACGACTTTTCGTTTCGGGAATGACGATTAAAGAAATATCCGAAAAACTCAGTCGCAGCATTAAGACTATTAGTACCCAAAAAAATACGGCGATGCGCAAGCTCGGACTCGATCGAGACCCGGAGTTGTTTCAGTATGCGCAGAGCAATGGGTTGCTCAACCTTTCTTCGCAGGCGTCAAAGGAGGGCGGCGAGGCAGAAACGGCGCATTGAATTCCTCATGTCGATTTCCGCACGTTAATTACGGCACGGGGCCGTAAAAAAGGCCATCTGCCCACGAAGCAGATGGCCTTTTGCTTTGCGCTAGCTGCGCGCGGGCGCTTACTGCGGTGCCGCTGTCGCGCCGCCGTGCGCCGCCGACCACTCTGCCGGCGCATGCAGGAATTTCTCGACCTCGTCGAGCGTCTTCGTCTCGAAGTAGCCCGACTGCTTGGCGACGCGCAGCACGTCCCACCAGGTGGCGAGCGCGTGCAGATCGACGTCGATGTCTTTCAGGACCGAAACGCTTTCCTTGAAGATGTTGTAGTGGAACAGCACGAAGCAGTGGTTCACCTGCGCGCCGGCCGTGCGCAACGCATTGATGAAGTTGATCTTGCTGCGGCTGTCCGTGGTCAGGTCTTCGACGAGCAGAACACGCTGGCCTTCGGTGAGGAGACCCTCGATCTGCGCGTTGCGGCCGAAACCCTTCGGCTTCTTGCGCACGTACTGCATGGGCACCATCAGGCGGTCGGAGAGCCATGCCGCGAACGGAATGCCCGCGGTTTCGCCGCCGGCCACGGCGTCGATCTGCTCGTAGCCGACGTCGCGCAGGATCGTGGCTTCGGCCATTTCCATCAGGCCGCGGCGCACGCGCGGATACGAGATGAGCTTGCGGCAGTCGATGTAGACCGGGCTCGCCCAGCCGGAAGTGAAGATGAAGGGCTTTTCGGCGTTGAAGTGCACGGCCTTCACTTCGAGCAGCATCTTGGCGGTCGTGTCCGAGATCGTCTGGCGATCGTAGCCTGTCATGGGCGAATCCTTGGGTATGAGTGCGGGAGGAGGGTGGGCGCGGTGGCCCGGTGGCGCTGGCACGGCGGCGCCGAAGCCTGGCTTCGGCGCCTGCGATGCGCGGCCCGGGGGCGTCGATCGTCTGACCTTTCTCACGATCCTGGGTCTCGACGACTCGCCCGATCCGGACGGCTTCTCTTGCGCGCGTAGGCCGGTATTTTACCCGACTTGACGATCGCCGACGAGTCGCGCCGGCAACCGGCGACTGCTATCTGGGGCGCGAACGCCCGGGACGCTCCGGTTGGCGTTGTCGCCCGGCCATCAGGCGGACGCGAACGGCGCCGTCCGTTTGTTCCGCGGTTGTGACGGTCTGGCCGCGCCTTTACACTCACGCCGGTTCGCCTTCCCCCGCGAGCGCGTGCGCCACAGGATTGCCCACATGACTGCCGTTTCTCCGCCTGCCGCCTCTGTCACAACAGCCGCTGCCACGCGCGGCCACGCCCTGCGTGCACTCGTCGCTTCGGTGCTCGGCTACGCCATGGACGGCTTCGATCTGCTGATGCTCGGCTTCATGTTGCCCGCGATCAGCGCCGATCTGCATCTGAGCGGCGCGCAGGCTGGCGCGCTCGTCACGTGGACGCTCGTCGGCGCGGTCGCGGGCGGCATCGGGTTCGGTGTCCTGAGCGATCGCTACGGACGCGTGCGCGTGCTCACCTGGACCATCTTGCTCTTCGCGGTCTTCACGGGGATGTGCGCGCTCGCGCGCGGCTACGGCGATCTGCTCGTCTATCGCACCATTGCCGGCATCGGGCTCGGCGGCGAGTTCGGCATCGGCATGGCGCTCGTCGCCGAGGCGTGGCCGGCGCGGCTGCGCGCGCGGGCGTCGTCGTATGTCGGGCTTGGCTGGCAGCTGGGCGTGCTGGCCGCGGCGCTGCTCACGCCGTTGTTGCTGCCCGTGATCGGCTGGCGCGGCATGTTCGCAATCGGGCTTTTGCCGGCCGTCGTCTCGTTCGTGGTGCGCCGGCGCGTGGAGGAGCCAGCACTCTTTCTTGCGCATGCACAGCGCGTGGCCGTGGCCGGCAAGGCAGAACGCCCGCGCGCGCTGCGTCTGCTCGTGGCCGATGCGCGTACCGCGCGTGCGAGCCTCGGCGTGACCGTGCTTTGCTCGGTGCAGAACTTCGGTTATTACGGGCTGATGATCTGGCTGCCCGCGTACCTGTCGAAGTCCTTTGGATATTCGCTCACGAAGTCGGGGCTCTGGACCGCCGCGACTGTCGCTGGCATGGCGCTCGGCATCTGGCTCTTCGGCGTCGCGGCCGACCGCTTCGGCCGCCGTCCAGCGTTCCTGTTCTACCAGGCGGGCGCCGTGATCATGGTGTTCGTCTACGCGCAGCTTTCCACGCCGTTCGCGCTGTTGATCGGCGGCGCGGCGATGGGCGTGTTCGTGAACGGCATGATCGGCGGGTATGGTGCGCTCATCTCGGAGCTGTATCCGACCGCCGCGCGCGCAACCGCGCAGAACGTGCTCTTCAACATCGGCCGCGCCGTGGGCGGCTTCGGGCCGCTCGCCGTAGGCGCGCTCGCGGCGCGCTACTCTTTCGCGGCGGCACTCGGCATGCTCGCCTCGATCTATGTACTCGACATCTTCGCCACGCTCTTCCTGATTCCCGAACGGCGCGGCGCGGCGCTCGAATGATCGCCGCTCATCCGTAAGACGACACGGTATCGCGCGCGCCGCTGCTTTCTCAGCCGCGCCCATGCCCGCTATGAGTGCCTGACCCAAGTGGACGTGTACGGCACGAGGTGTACACTAATCGGCCCCGCTGGAGCGCTCGCGCCGCGTAGTTCGCGCCGTGTCGTTCAGGTGATTCGTCTGCGTTTCGTCTGCTGCCGGGTTCGTTGGCTTGCCTGCGGATCCCACGCCTTCGAAATCTTGCGCGGCGAGACGTCCTGGTGGGCTTACGAAAATAAAACATTCTCTCTCTACGTCTCTCATGTCCAGGCAGGCCTGAAAATGGAT
>NZ_BBJJ01000118.1 GCF_000739815.1 Paraburkholderia mimosarum LMG 23256 = NBRC 106338 | reverse complement strand
GCCGCCTTCGAGCGTCGCCATGCCGTGATCCAGCGTGGGGTCGCCCCACCAGACGTTGACCTTGCCCGCGAAATCGGGATGAAACCGGTAAATCGCCGCGGCGAGGATCGTTTCCTCGTGACGTGCAGGCCAGTACAGCGGATTGAGCGTCACGCCGCCGTAAATCCAGCAGGTGGTGTCGCGCGTGTACAGGGTATTCGGCAGCGGCGGCAGCAGGTATTCGGTGGACCCCGCCGCTTCGCGCACGACCTTGAGCGCGGCGCCGCCATGCGCCTCGGGGAAGTCGTAGATCGAGAGCCCGCCAAGCAGGGTCTCGGCGAGCTTGCGATCGTCGAGACCTTCCAGATAACTTCGTAGTTCGTCGATGAAACCCAGTCCGACCTGGTTCGGCACGATCTGGTTATCGAGGATCCACTTCTTGCCTTCTGGCACGGCCACGGTTTCGGCGAGCAGGTTATGCATCTCGACCACCTCGACGCCGCGGTCGCGCATCTTCGTGACGAAGTCGAAGTGGTCGCGCTTCGCGTTGTCGACCCATAGCACGTCGTCGAACAGCAACTCGTCGCAATTGCTCGGCGTGAGGCGCGAGTGCGCCATGCCCGGCGCGCACACCATCACCTTGCGCAGTCGGCCGACTTCCGAATACACGCCCAACGGGCTGTCGTCGCTTTTCTTGCTCTTCGCGGCCTTGCCTTCCTTCTCGCCTTTCTCGGCCTTCTCACCCTTCTCGGCCTTGGCACCCTTCTCACCCTTCTCACCGCCCTTCGTCCTGGACATATCGATCTCCGCTCGTTCTCGTTAGACCGCCATGGCGCCCGTGGCCAGTGCAACAAAGCCTGCAATCGCCGCTATGGCCGCCACGATGAAAATGACCCAGTCGCTCATGCCTTTGAAAACAGCCAGCTTGCGCTCACGTCGCGCGATCACGTACAGCACCGTGCCAGGTGCATATAGAATTGCCGATAGCAGTATGAATTTCAGGCCACCGGCCAGGATCATGAACAAGGTATAGATCACCGCGACTGACGCGAACGCGAGGTCGCGCCGGCGCTCTTCGGGCCGCACCTCGTAGCTCTCGCCGCGATTCGAGACCATCCACCCGTAGGCCGCGACGAACAGATAGGGAATGAGCGACATCGCGCTCGTGAGATTGAGCATCAGGGCAAACGCGTCGTACGAGAAATAGGTGCTTGCAACGAGGATCTGCACGACGATATTCGTAATCCACAGCGCGTTCGCCGGCACGTTGTTGGCGTTTTCGCGGGCGAATATCGCTGGCAAGTCCTCGTTTCGCGCCGCCGCGAACATCACCTCCGCGCAGATCAGCGACCAGGCCAGATATGCACCGAGCACCGACACGATCAGGCCGATGCTCACAAAGATCCCTCCCCATGGTCCGACCACGCTTTCGAGCACGGCCGCCATGGACGGTTGCCGCATGCCCGCCACGTCACCGCGCGGCAGCACGGCAAACGGCAGCATGGAGACGAGCACCATGAGCGTCGTCACCCCGACGAAGCCAAAGATCGTTGCGCGCCCAACGTCCGTGCGCTCCTTCGCATAGCGTGAATACACGCTCGCGCCCTCTATGCCGATGAACACGAACACGGTGACGAGCATCGTCGCGCGAACCTGCTGGATGATGCCACCCTCCTCCGCAGCCGCGGACTGGATATTCAGGCGGAACGTACCGTACTTGAACACGAAGAGCAGAATGACGATGAACACCACGATCGGAATGACCTTGGCGAACGTCACCACGGTATTGATGAACGCAGCCTGTTTGACACCGCGAAGAATGAGGAAGTGAAACAACCAGATGCCGACGGACGCCACGACGATCGCCACCACCGTATTGCCGTCGCCGAAGATGGGGAAAAAAGCGCCCAGCGTGGACTTGATCAGTACCCAGTAGGAGACGTTGCCAATGCAACTGCCGATCCAGTAACCGAATGCCGAGAGGAAGCCGGGGTAATCGCCGAAGCCCGCTTTCGCGTAGACGAACACACCGGCGTCGAGGTCCGGCTTGCGCTCCGCGAGCGCCTGAAAGACGCGTGCGAGCGTGTACATACCCACGCCCGCCACGAGCCATGCAATCGCCGCACCAACCGGCCCCGTCGCATTGGCGAAGGTCCGCGGCAGGGAAAAAATGCCGGCGCCGACCATGCCCCCGACCACCATCGCCGTCAACTGCAGGCGACTCATTTTCTGCTCGTTATCGCCCATCGGTTTTCTCGCTTCGTCTGCTACTGCGCCCTGGTGCATGACATGCCTCATCTGCGCCGCCGTTCCGCTCGTTGCATCATCGGGTCACGCGCACGGAGTTATTGCCGAGCAGCACGCGCACGCGGTCGCCCGGAACGAACTGTTGGTCTGCGTCCTGGACCACGGACATCAGTTGTCCTGAATCCAGACGCACGACGATTTCAAGGGCCGCTCGCTGCGTGACGCGCTGCTCCACGGCATTGCCGGCCAGGCCGCCCAGCACTGCGCCGCCTATGCCCGCTGCAGCGGAGCCCGTGCCGCGCCCGATATTGGCGCCGGCCGCGATACCTCCAAGCGCGCCGCCCGTTATTGCGCCGACACCCGTCGGGCCCGGCTGGATCGTGACGGGCCGAACGGTTTCGACTACCCCGAGCTCGACCACAAACACTTGTTGTGCCTGCGCTGGCCTGAATGTCGAGCCCGAAGTTGGCGCTTCGCAGCCGGACAGGGCAAGCGAGGCAACCAGCGAGCCAAGCAGTGTTCCCGCGAGATATCGCATGACATTCCTCCTGATACGGCCTGTTGCGGATTCACTCGATTCACTTGCCGTTTGCTAACAACCGGATTGCCGTTCATTAGCGAACATACAAGCTACCCGTGTCCAGACGTGCCCGATGATCAATCCATCATGCGGACACCTGAAGATCATTATGGAATACGATGGACATATGATGCATTCAACGTGACATGCGCTCGATAATATTCCAGCCGTTCAATGCGGCGCGCATTGCCTGGCCGCGATTTGGCGCGTTCGCAGGCTGCGGGTCGAAGATCAAAAAAAGGCTTGAATATGAATTCGACGGATAACCAGAAGCTGTCACTGCCTGTTCTGACTGCGATGGTGGTCGGGTCCATGGTCGGCGCGGGCATCTATTCGCTGCCTCGTAATTTCGCGCTCGAAGCGGGCCCGACTGCCGCCGTCATCGCATGGTGCATTGCAGGAGGCGGCATGTACATGCTGGCGCGCATCTTTCAGTTGCTCGCGGAAATCCGGCCCGACCTCGACTCCGGCATCTTTGCGTACGCGCGCGACGGCTTCGGGGGCTACGCCGGATTTCTCTCCGCGTTCGGCTACTGGATGGCCGGTTGTTTCGGCAACGTCTCCTATTGGGTACTGATCAAATCCACGCTCGGCGCATACATTCCTGCATTCGGAAACGGCAATACGCCCATTGCCATCGCAATATCCTCGGTCGGCATATGGGCGTTTCACTGGATGCTGCTACGCGGCATCCAGCAGGCCACGTTAATCAATGCCATTCTCACCGTCGTCAAGATTCTGCCCATTTTTGTTTTCATTGGCATTTTGAGCGTCTATGCCAGCGCGGAGACCTTCACGGCCAATCTCGCTCAAAGTGCCGGCGGACTTGCGCCGCAGGTCAAGGGAACCATGCTCACCACCGTTTTCGTCTTTCTCGGCATCGAAGGCGCGAGCGTGTATTCGCGATACGCGAGAAAACGTTCGGACGTGGGCACGGCGACGGTGCTCGGCTTCGCCTTCGTGTTACTGCTGCTCGTGCTGGTCACGCTGCTGCCGTATGCGCATCTCATGCGCCCGGACATCGCGGCAATGAGGCAGCCTTCCATGGCTTCGGTACTTCGGGCCGTGGTCGGCGCACCCGGCGCGGCTTTCATCGGCGGTGCGCTGATCGTTTCCGTGCTCGGCGCCTATCTCGCGTGGTCGCTGATCTGCGCGGAGGTGCTCTATGCGAGCGCCAAAGCGGACGCCATGCCGGCCGTCTTCGCACGCCGCAACGCGCGGCAGCTGCCCACCGCCGCGATCTGGCTCACGAGCGGCGTGGTCCAGGCCTTCGTCGTCAGCACGTACTGGTCCACCGACGCCTTCTCGCTCATGTTGCGCCTCACGAGCGCCATGGCGCTCATCCCGTACTTCTTCGTCGCGACCTTCGGCCTCAAGGCCATCCGCGCGCTGCCGCCATCGGCCCTCACCTCGCGCAGGCGCATGCAGTGCTACGCCACCGAGATCGTCGCCACGATTTATACGTTGTTTCTGCTTTACGCTTGCGGGGTGGAATTGCTCGTCATGTCCGCGATGCTCTATGGGCCAGGCAGTCTGCTGTACATGTGGGCGCAGCACGAACGCGGCAAAGCGTTCTTTTCGGCGCCGGAGTGGTGCGCATTTCTCGTCGTGCTGGGCGCCGCGCTCGTTGCGATTTTCGAGCTGAGCACCGCTGCGTGGCGGTAACCGTGCTACGGCTTCCCGGTGCAATCCGCCACGCCCATTTCTGACCGCGATGTTCTGTCTCCCCGCCCTCCCATGGCAGACGGCATGCTTACTGATGACCGGCCTTCATGTTGCCCGCCACGCCGCCTGCCACGCCGCCGATGAGCGCGCCGGTCCATGCGTTGCCGCCCGCGATCGCCGCAATGCCCGCGCCGCCCGCCGCGCCAATCGCCGCGCCGCTCATCGTTCCCTGCTGGCGTGGTGTCATATCCGTACAGCCGACGATGGCAACCAGCACACTTGCGCTCACGATCCATCCATATCGTTTCATGATCGTCTTCCTCACTGGTTTTTACTCAGACCGGGTAAGACCATTTGAAACCAGATAGTCTCGACGACAGGGTGCTGGATCATCGCCGGATTGGCGGCGTAATAGTTGTCCAGTCCCTGGCGCACGCTGTCGAGCGTCTGGCCTTGCATTCCTTTGCCAAAGCGCTGCGAGATATCGCTGCTGCTCGCGCTATTTCCGGAATAGGCGCGTTCGATCTCGATCAGATTGGCGATGCCAACGAGATAGGCTTTCTTCGCCTCGTCCGACGACGCCATCCACTGCTGGCCCGTGACGATGGGAATGCTTTGTGCTCGCGCGGCATTGCCCGCAAGGGCAAGTGACAGGAAACCCAGAGATAACAGCGTACGCCAATGTGATTTGATTGCCATCGCATCCTCCGTGGAAGCTATGAACGATCCGCCGCCTCGTCATCCAGAGGCGTCAATCGAGTTGAAAATGGTCGGCTGTCTGCACGTATCTCCTTTTCAGGTTCGCGGGGTCGGCATACCTCATCAGGACACGGTATGAAGTCTAGAGCGTTCTGCTTATTATCCAAGCCCATTTACTGAGCCCAGGCGTGCGAGACGTCTTTCATTCAAAATGATTCACCCCGCCGAGAAACAACCCGACACTTTCGCGTCTGTGCAACTTCACCTGCCTTGCACTGAATTGCCCTTTCCCGCAGCACTCAGCGCCACCGGCGTACGCGAATCGGCGATATCCACCCACCCGCCTCCCATGGCCTGATACACGCCGATCACCTGGTTGAAGCGCGAGGCCTGCAGGCTGGCGAGCGCAAGCTCGGCGGAGAACAGGTCGTTTTCGGAGATCAGCACTTCGAGGTAACCGATCAGGCCGTCTTCGAACTTCAGCCGCGAAAGCCGCGCAAATTCGCGCAGCGCCTCGACCCGCTGCTGTTGCAGTTCGGCCTGCTCGATGGTCTTCTGCGAGCTGACGAGTGCATTGTTCGTATCGCCGAACGCACCCAGCACCGTCTGCCGGTAGACCAGTTCGGCCTGGCGCTTCTGCGCCTCGGCCGATTGCACCTGACCGCCGATCGCGCCCGACGTGAAGATCGGCCCGGTCAGCCCCGCCGCAACCGACCAGACCTGTGCCGGCCCCGAAAGGAAGTCGCCAAATGCGGTGCTCACCGAACCGAGCGCGCCCGTAAGCGAGATGGTGGGATAGTACAGCGCGCGCGCCGCGCCCACATTGGCGTTGGCCGCGACCAGATTCTGTTCGGCCTGCAAAATATCGGGGCGCCGCTCGAGCAGCGTCGACGGCAGGTCCGCCGGTATCACCGGCAGCACGAGTTCGCTCACCGACTTGCCGCGCGGGATCGGCCCAGGTGTGCGCCCGAGCAGAACGGAGATGCCGTTTTCCACGATGCCGATCTGCTGCTCGATGGCCGGTATCGCGGTTTGCGCGAGCTTGTACTGCGAGCGCACCTGCGCAAGCTCCGTCTGCGAAACGAGGCCGTCGCGGTAGCGCAACTCGAAGATGCGCAGTGTTTCGCCGAAATTGCCCGCCGTGGCCCGCGCAATTTCGAGTTGCCGGTCGAGCCCGCGCAGCGTGATGTAGCTGGTCGCCACGCCCGTCACGAGCGAAAGCACGACGCCGCGTTGCGCCTGTTCGCTGGCATAGACCTGCGCCTGCGCGGCTTCGGTCAGGCGCCTGACGCGCCCGAACAGATCGATCTGCCAGGAGGCGGACAGCATGCCCTGATAGAGGTCGAAGACGGGGTCGAGCGTGGGCGGCAGCGGCGGCATGCCGGCCTGGCTCGCGCGGTTGCGGCTCACGTTGGCGCCGTAGCCGATCTGCGGCAGACCCTGTGAGCGCGCGGAACGCAGCACGCCGATGAACTGGTCGACGCGCGCGGCCGCGATGCGCACGTCGAGATTGCCCTGCAGCGCCGATTGAACCAGGTCGTTTAGCACCGGGTCGTCGAACTGCTCCCACCATGCCGTGTTCACGACCTCCTCGGCCTGCGGCAGGTCGATGCGCCACGTGGCCGGCACCTGCACTTCGGGGCGACTGTAATCGGGTCCCACGGTGATGCAGCCGGCCAGGCAGGTGGCGGCGGCAAGCAGCGCGGCACGCGTCAGCGTTCTCATGACGGACTCCAGGTTCGGCTTCGAGCGCGTGTTCGGTATGCGCCGGGCGCCGCGGCCGCCGCTTTCGACACACACGGAACAGACGACACACACGACACACTCATCACGCCACCACGGCCAGCAGGCCACCGAAAAGCAGCGCAGCGAGCAGCAGCGTCAAACACGACACGGACCATTCCCGCACGAAGGCATCCGCGCCTTGCGCGAATCTCCCCACCGCCGCTGCGGCCCGCTGGAGTTCGCGCAGGATCACGCCCACATCTCCTACCGGCACGCGAGGCGCTTTCCTCCTCCATCGATCCCAGCCGACGGCCAGCGCCGCGCCCGCCAGCACAGGCCAGAGCGCCGACCACAACGCCGCGGGCGCGAGCGCGTCGGGCAGCGTGCCAACCGGGATGTGCAGATAGAGCACCCACGGCCCTAGCAGCGAGGCCAGCACCATGGCGAGCCACGCAAGCGCGAGCGGGGCGGGCGCACGGGCATGGGCATCCGTCGCTGCAGTCGCTCGCAGACAGCGCACGAAATGAAGCATCAGCAGCGTCGTCGCGACGGAAGACGCCACGGCCAGCGAGCCCGCGAGGTCCCCGCGCAGCAGGTCCTTGGCCGCGTATTTGGCCAGTGCGCCGCCCGTCAACGGCAACCCGCCCAGCCCGAGCGCGATTACCGCCGTGGGCAGCAACACCCGCCGCAACGATCCGGCGCCCGTCAGCGCGACCACGCCCACCGCCAGGAACAGCGTGCCTTTCACGAGCAGATGGTGCGTGGCATAGTACGCGGCCGCCACGACGGTAGCGGGGTCTCCCGCGGCCAGCCCCATGCCGGTCACCGCCATCAGGAATCCCATCTGGCTGACGCTCGAGCAGGCGAGCACGACCTTCGGTTCGGACTGCGTGATGCCGATCGCCACACCGTAGAACGCGCCGAACATGCCCAGCGCGGCCAGCGGGATGCCGAAGTGCGGCCACGCGTCGCCGGGCGTGAACGGCAGAAAGCGCACCAGAGCGATCACGCTGGCCTTGACGACGGCGCCGCTCATCACCGCCGCCGCGGGAACGGGCGCCGCGCGATAGGCATAGGGCATCCAGAAGTGCAGCGGCACCATCCCCGCCTTCATGCCGAGGCCCGTGAGCAGCAGGAGCAGCGTGGCGTCGCGCCATGCGGAGCCCGGCAGGGCCGCTGCCGCGTCGCGAATCAGCAGGCTGCCGCCGGGCGTGGCCTGCGCCAGCAGGATCAGCGCTGCGAGCACGAACGCTTCGGCCAGCAGGGCGATGCCCAGATAGAGGGCGCCCGCATACCGCGCATCGGCCCCCTCCCCCTGCAGCACGAGGCCGCTCGCGCCGACGCTCAACACTGCCAGCATCAGATAGAAGCCGATCAGATCCGCCGCCAGGAACACGCCGACGTTGCCCGTCATCGCCATGAGCCAGCAGATGACGAATCCATCGACACTCCGTTGCGCACGCAACGATCGACCGGCATAGATGCCCGCGAAGAGCCACAGCAGCGCCGCCGTGCCGAGCAGCAATGCGCCGGGCGTGTCGATGGCGAACCGCAGGGCAAAACGGCTGTGGCCGAGCATGAGCGTTTCGCTGGGGCTCGCGCCGACGGCCGCCGCCAGCGCGGGCAGCGGTGCGACCGCGAACCAGGCGGGCAGGCGCCTGCGGACAGGCGCCGATGCAGAAAGCAGCAGCATCAGCAACGGCAGGCCCACGGCTGCGGCCAGCAGAGTCTGCGAGAGGTTCATGGCATCCCCGCCTGCGTTGTCACGGTGCGGCCGATCTGCGCCACGTCGACGGGCAGCAGCACGGCCAGCCCAAGCAGAAACGAGCACGTGGCGAGGCCGAGCACCGCGAGCTGCTGGTAACGAGGGACCGGCTTCTTCGGCGACCAGCCGGGCGCGGCGGGCTCCATCGCGCGCACCACCACCATGAAGACGTAGACGCTCGTGAGCAGGCCGCCGAGCAGCATCGTCAGCGCCCACCACCATTGCCCGCTCGCCAGCGCCGCCGACATCAGCAGCCACTTGGCCAGAAACCCGCCCGAGGGCGGCAGACCGATCAGCGTGGCACCGGCCAGCGCGAAAGCCGTCAGCGTCATGGGCAGCGCGCGCGCGGCGCCGCGCAGGTCGGCCAGACGGTCATGACCCAGCGTGCTGTAGATGAGACCGGCCGCCAGGAACATGGCCGCTTTCGCGCTCGCGTGCGAGATGGCCTGCAACAGGCCGCCCGTAACGGCCCGGGTGCCCTCGTCGTGCGCGGCCAGCGGAAACAGCAGGAACAGGTAGCCGATCTGGGCAACCGTCGAATACGCGATCAGGAGCTTCAGCCGCGCCTGGCGCAGCGCCACCACGTTGCCGAAAAGAATTGCCATGGCGCCCAGGCCCGCGAGCAACTGCGCGACGGAGCCGCCCACCATGCCGCCAAAGACATCGAGCCAGAGGCGCACCACCACGAACCACGATCCCTTGATCACGAGTGCCGAGAGCAGCGCGCTCGCGGCGGCAGGCGCACCCGCGTGCGCAGGCGGCAACCACAGGTGCAAAGGGAACAACGCGGTCTTCGCGAGCATGCCCGCGCTCATCAACGCCACGGCCGTCCACGCGAGCGGCCCGGGGCCGATCTTCCCGGCCAGCAGCGCGATATCGAGCGTGCCATACGCGCCATAAAGCAGGAAAACGCCCAGCAGATACAGCATCGAGCCGATCAGCGCATACAGCAGATATCGCAGCGCCGCCTGCAATGTTTCGGCACGCCCATCCAGCGACACGAGGGGCACGCCGGCAAAGGTCAGCAGTTCGAGCGCGACGTAGAGCGTGAAGATGTCCCCGCTCACGAAGACGAGATTGAGCGCACCCCATACCGCCAGCAGGAGCAGCCAGAAGGCCAGCGGCGCGCGCGCCTCGCGCGTGCCGGACGGCGTGCCGAAATCGCCGTTGGCGTAGACGGCCACCGCGCCCACCACCACGGCGACCACCAGCATCATGCAGACCGACAGGCCGTCGGCGCGGAGCATGACGCCCAGCGGCGGCGCCCAGCCGCCGAGCGCATAGCGCAACGAGTCGCCCGAGACGAGGAGCCTCGCCGCGATCTCCAGCACGATGCCGATGCCGAGAGCGACCGTCACCCACGCCACACGTTGCGCATGCCGCCCGCCTGGCGCCAGACCGGCCAGCACGCCGGCAAAGGGCAACAGCACGGCGAGCGCCAGCAGCAGGCCGCCTGGCGTCGACTGCCCCGCGAGCGCCGGCGTCATCATCTGGCCTCCGCATGGGTGCGCGCCTCGCCCGGCGCAGCTTCATCGGGCGCCGCAAGCAAGTTGGTGCCGGTTTGCGCGAACCGGCGCAGCATGAGCCCGACAGCCAGCGCGGAAGCGGCGAACGACACGACGATCGCCGTGATGAGGAGGGCCTGCGGCACCGGATCGCCGGACATGCCCGCGGCAGCGCCTCGATGCGCAATCACGGCACACGCCAGAAAGACGCCGTTGCCTATGAGGTTGAAGGCCAGCACTTTGCGCAAGGGCTGCGGGTTGACGATCAGGCCATACACGCCAAGCCCCACCAGCGCGGCGGCGGTAATGCCAAACAGCTGCGTGACGTTCATGGGCTCACCTCCGGCCGCTGCGGCGGCCCGACCATCAGGAGTACCAGGGTCACGGCGAGCGAAGGCAGCAGCGCGGCTTCGATGACGATGATCCACAGCTTCGCCCAGCCGTCGGGGTACGCCAGAAACGCCCCTGCCATGACCGCGCCGAGCAGGCCGAGCGCGATGAAGACCGCCGGTCCGAGCACCAGCACGACGCGCAGCCAGCGCCGGCTGACGGGTGGTGCGTCGCGCAGTCCCGACATCATGACGAGCAGCCACATGGCCGCAATCACCGTGGCGCCCTGGAACTTGCCGCCCGGATGATCGGCGCCGGCCCAGAAAATATAGATGCCGATGACGACGCCGATCGGCGGCAACACCCGCGCCAGGTACACGAGGATGTCGTTGGGGCCGACCGCCTGCGCGAGCCCCGGCCTGCCGCCCCAGCAGCGATCCGGCGCGAGCGACCAGACGCCCACCACGCCAAAGAGCAGCACGATTGCTTCGAGCAGCGTGTCGATCGCGCGGAACGACAGCAGGACCGCCGTGATCGGATTCGCGACGCCCGTTGCCTCGATGTGCCGCGCCACCTCGGGCGCGAGTGTCGGCGCGGGGTCCGGCAGGCGCAGCAGGCACACGGCCATCACGACAGCCACGGCCGCGGCGGCAACGCCGGCTGCCACGCGCGTTCCCAGGCCAGGCGCTTCGGCCTGCGCTGCCGCTTCGGTCGGATGCAGGCGCGAAGCCGCGCGGATCAGCAGCGCGCCGGTCAGGCCCGCGCCGATGGCCGCCTCGGTCAATGCCACGTCCACTGCGCGCAGCACCAGCCAGGCGAGCGTGAGCAGCAGACCGTAAGGAATGAACCCCGCAACCGCGGCGAACGTATCGCGCACGACGACCGTCCAGAGCGCGAGCGCCAGCAGCAGGATGCCGATGCCGACGGAAATGGCGGAAATCATGACCCTTTCTCCTGCCGCCGCGCGGCGCGCGCGATGAGCTGCGACACATCAGAGGACGTCAGCATCACGAGCAGCCACACCACGATGAGCTTGAGGGCGACCACGAGATGACCGGCCTGCGGCAGCAGCCCCACGACCACCATGCCGAGGCCGAGGTTGTCGGCCTTCGTGAGTGCATGCAGGCGCGTGTAGGTGTCCGGAAAGCGCAACAACCCGAGCGTGCCCGCTACGAAGAAGAACAGCCCGCCGAGCATGGCAACGATCGTGAAGACATCGGCTGCGGTTTTCATGTCCGCTCCTCGTTCGCGGTATCGCCTTCCGACTGGCGATCGGCCTTCACGAAAGCGACCGACGCGAACGCCGCGAGCACCGCAAGCGTCAACGCGACGTCCACGACCGAATCCACGCCGCTCGCGGTGCCCACCAGAAGCAGCGCTGCAATCCCGCCCGTGCCGAAGAGTTGCGCGGCCATCATGCGGTCGGCGCGCGTGGGCCCGCGCAGCACGCTCAGGAGGCCCACGGCCACCATCAGCAGCACCAGGGCGCACACGGCGATGAGTACGTCTGCGATGAGCCCGTCAGCCATGACGTTCCCCACTGATGAGCGCGCCGGCGAGACGCCGCTCCTCTTCCGCCAGCTGTGCGGCGACCGGCTGCGTGATGTCGAGGCAGTGGTAGACGAGCCCGTCCGCGGTCTCGTCCACCGGAAGGGAGCCCGGCAAGAGGCTCGTGATGATGGCGAAACCGTTGCGCGCCGTGCCCGGCGGAAAACCGGTGCGATAGACGACGGTACCCGGCTGCAGGGGCAGGCGCGGATCCAGTGCGCGGCGCGCCACGTCGATGCCCGCCAGCACGGACTGCGCGAGGAAATGCGGCGCGAAGACGAGCAAGGCTCCCAGGCGCAACCGTCCGGCGGCGGGCGGCAGCAGACGCAGGCTCATCTGCGTCGCGACGATCGTCGCGATGAGGCCGCAGGCGACATCGGCCGGCTTCGCGTCCGGCATCAGGATGAACCAGAGCGCGAGGAAACACAGCGCGCGGGCGAGTCCGACGCGCCAGTGCGAACGCCAGTCGAGCAGGAAGGTATGCATGGGTGAGTTCATGAAAGATAGGTCTCCCAAACTTACACCGTCTCGCTCGCCGCACCCGCGGGCCGTTGCGCAAA
>NZ_BBJJ01000119.1 GCF_000739815.1 Paraburkholderia mimosarum LMG 23256 = NBRC 106338 | reverse complement strand
TGTTAGCGCGCCCGCCACCGCGGCGGCGCGCGAACCGCCGCACGTGGGCCACCAGCTCCGCCTTCACCGCCCCGGTCATGAGCACCAGCGCATACAGCCGCACACCCTCCGGCCTGGGTTCCGGTCGCGCGCGCAGCGACACGCGCAGCGCCAGGCGGCGGGCGCGGTCGAGCAACTGGGCGCGGCTCATCCCCGGCCAGCAGGCGGCGAAGAACGCGGCGACCGCCGGCGGCAAGCTTTCGGGGGCGCAGCCGGCGGGCAGTGCGAGGGCAACAAGTTCGAAGCAGTCGGCCATGCGGGCAGATGGAAGTCGGGGCCATCCGATCCTGGCGCAAAACGGTCCCTTCCGCAACGGCGCGGCGAACACAGGTGGCAAGCGCCGGAAGGCACCACGCCGGCGGCCGCCTGCTCGTGCCGATCGTGGCGCCGGACCCGCCGCTGCGGTTTCTGCAGCGCGGCCAGGAGACCTTTCTCTGACCTGCGATCGCGTCTTGCCACCTGTTGCTGGTACGAAGGCGGTGACACACTTATTGCAGCCTACGATGCACGTCGGATAGATCACCGGACTCTTTCTACCCGACCCACGGCCGCCGCGCAAGCGGCCCTCTTGAACAAAGCCCCCCTAACCTATGCAACTCCCGCCGTCCCAACCTTCAACGGTCTTCGGGACATTGCCGCGCGAACCCGCTCCCATTGATTGAGCGTCTAGCCTTGCAAGGCTCAAGCCATCGCAGTTCGGTGAGTTCGAGGGCGGCTGCTCTCGAAGTGCCTTGTTGATCAATGCGTCTTTCTGATTGGAGAATGACATGACCGCCCTGTTGATACTGATCTCCGGGGTGGCGAGGGCGCTGTCACGTTGACGAAGTCGCCGGGGAAGATGTGTTGATTAAGAAGATCGAATCGCGTCACGTTCGCCGAAATGCGCAGAATCAGATCGCCGCTTAACCCGTTGGCCTCCACGAATTCCGTCCGACCTCACCTGCGCCCTCGGCCCCGTCGCGATAGCGGCTGACTGAGGTCTGGTAGTACTGGGTGCGAATGGTCAGCATAACGTCGAACAACTGTCCCCATGGCGCGGGAAAGCTCCCCTCCGCCATCGCCTGATGCAGCAGGCGCGTATGGCCGGCCAACTCGTCCCTGAGAAACTGGGGCACAGGCAAATCGGGATAGCATCGATTGAGCCTGATCGCCACATTGTCCGTTTCACCCACCCGCAAATCCTTCGCCCATCCATGCAGATCGTTCTGCACACGCCCTATCGTGGAGATGAGCCGTAAGGCATGGCAGAAATCCGGCCGCATGCGCCAGCTCGCCATGTCCAACCCCCACAACAACGACAGGCAGCAGAACACGTTTTTGTAGGCGATCGAATCGATGCCATTCTGCAGGTGTTCTGCATACGACCAGCCCTCGGTACCCTGCGTCTGAGCCTTTCCCGCACGCAAGGCGGCGCAATAATGCCGGGTATCGGCAAGCAGGTGCGTGTAGTCGCGAGGATCGTAGGCCAATCCAGCCAAGCTAGCGCGCAGCACATTCCCCCCTTCGAAACCGGCGACTGTGCAGGGTGTACCCTGGCCGAGCGCCTGTTCGACGGCAGCAAGCTGGCGTGGGTTAAGCAGCGCCCGATCGTGGCAATCGTCGAGCCAGAATAACAACGCCAGTTCGCGATAGAACGCCAGGATCAGCGTTTCGTCGCACGGATCGCGGCCGGTCCGCACACTGACCCCAAGCAGGCCGCTATGGATGCTCTGCAGGATGTACTGGCCGCCCCTGATCGCTTCCGCTGCATGCTCCTCGGTAAAGCCGGTCAAGCGACCGCCGTACTCCATGACCTGGTCTAGTGCGCGTTCCGCCTGCATTACCGCGCCTCCCCCGGGTCGTCCGTGCGGGAATGCCGAGCCCAGCCATGCGCCAGCCAAAGACCTGCGAGCTCGGCCACACGCACCACCCGCAGCGGGCAATACAGTTCCTTGCCGATCCAGAGCGGAGTCTGAGGAACCGACCGCGGCGCATAACCTGCGAGCATCCAGTCCAGTGCGCGCACCACCGCCTGGGAGATGCGCTGGCGGCCAGCCTGATCCTCTCTGTCGCTGCTCACCCGCAATGCGAACAAGGCATACGCCGTTTCCTCGAAGGTGCAGGAGCGACCACTCCCCCAACCGCCATCTTTATGCTGCGCGTCGAGCAGCGCCACCAGCGCACGCTCGTCGCGCCATTGCGGACTGGCATGCGCCAGCGCGGCTACGGCATGCGAGGTCGGATAGAGCCACGACACATGCCATTTGTCGCTTTCCCATATTCCACGCGCAGTGCGGTTCGCCTCAACAAAGGCACCGGCTCCGGGCGCGGGTCTCCCCAGCTTGCGCATGGCATGCAGCGCATGAATGTTGGTAGACACGGAGGCATTGCGCTCGCCGGGAAAGGTGACGAACAGATCACCGCTTTCGAACTGGCGCAACGGCTCGGCAGACGGTTCACGCCCTGCGAGGCTCAGCACGCACAAAGCCATCGCCGTGTCGTCCGCATCGGCAGCGAAGTGTGATGCCGGCCCCAAGCCGCGTGCGCTCATGCAACGCTCGAGCCGTGCGATCCCTTTGCTTACTTCGTCGGCGAGCGCAGGATGAGAGAACAGGCCGGCCAGATGCAGCGTGTACAATACCCAACACGGCTCGAAGACATCGATCGGCCAGACGTTGGGAACCACCGCGTCGATGCCCGTCTGCGTCGCGCGCGCTGCGGCGAGCAGATAAGCGTTGGCAAGCCCGACGCGCTGCGCAGCGAGCGCCTCGACAGCGCGATGGCGCCAGACGGCCGTTGCCGCGGGACTGATGCCGATGCTGCCGTTAGCATCCAGTTCCACCTCGTCCGGCGAGCTCCCCCACGCCTCCCAGGAATGCAACAGCGGATGGCCGGTTGGCAGCGCAGGCATGGCTGCGAGCCTGTCCAGACGGGATTGCCGCAGCGGGCGCAGCGCGGCATGTCGCGGCATGGCCAGCTCAGCCAACAAGGACCCGGCCTCGTCGCACAGTTGCGGCAGGATCAGCTCTACTCCGATGGGTGCCTCCTCGGGCACTGCATGCAGATAGGGGTCCGGCTGTCGTAACAGGAATGCCTGCGCGGCGCGCACAGCATCAGCCCGCTCGGGGAACTGATCGGCCCGATGCAAGGCCAGCGAGGCCGCCAGCGTGGGCGCGTGACGAAACAAGGGGAAGTCGGGACTTCCCCACCCTCCATCGGCATGCTGTTGAGCCAGGAGCCAGCGATACGCCTCGCGCTGTTCGCTCGAATCAGCCTGGAAATGCAGATTCAGCGCAGTATCGTAGATTGAAGGTCCGACACTGCCGCCATCACTCATTTCGCCCAGAAGATGGCGAAGTTCGCTGAGTATTTGCTCGGGAAGTGATTGCAACATCGATTTGTCCTGATGGGCACTGCAAGCGATGAGTGAATCCGACTGCGGCGCAGGCAGGGCTGGAACCAGCGCCACACATCGATTCCGGCACTATAGGAACGCCGACCTCTTGGCTGCGCGCGTCTGCTTCAGTCTCGAATCGCCGTCAGCGGCAGGGCACGGGAAGTCCATACCGCCGATTAGCCCACCGCTGCCTGAAACCAGCATGAATCCGAGTGGCTCATAGGCAACGCATGCCTAACGCAGACACGTGGCAGCCCGCTGCAGCATCTGCTCCAGTTGTTGCGCGCGCGGTCCCAGCGGGACGATGGCTTGTTCAGCGTCCCGGTACAAATCGAGCGCGAGTTGGCGTGATGCCTGCAGTCCCATGATCGATACGCAGGTCGGCTTCTGCGCGTCAGCGTCCTTGCCGGACGTCTTGCCGAGCGTCGCTGTGTCCTCCGTGACATCGAGAATGTCGTCGACCACCTGCAAGGCCAAACCGAAGCCAGAACTGAAGCGATCGAGCGCCCGGTACAACGCATCATGCGCGGAATTCTCCGGTAGCGCGCACAGCGCCCCCATGCGTAGAGCGGCACGCACGAGCGCACCGCTTTTCATCTTGTGCATTGCGATGATCCGTTCCGGAGCGACACGCTTTCCGACCAGCGCGAGATCCAGGGCCTGTCCGCCGGCCGCCCCCTCGGTGGAGATAGCCTGCGCCAGTTCGCGAACGAGGCGGATACGGGTGTCGCTGGGCGCGTCCAGCTGTGCGAGGGTCAGAAACGCGTGCGCCTGCAGCGCATCGCCCACCAGGATCGCGGTCGCTTCGCCGAACTGAACGTGGACGGTCGGTAGGCCGCGCCGCAGCACGTCGTCGTCCATTGCGGGCAAGTCGTCATGGACCAGAGTACAGGCGTGTACCATCTCAAGGGCAGCGCCGATATCGTCTAGGGCGGCTGCCGGCGCGTCGCTCAACGCGCCGGCAGCCAAGCAGAGCAGTGCGCGAGTCCGCTTTCCGCCCTGCAACGTAGCATAGCGCATCGCGGCGATCAAATCGGTCTCGGCCCCGTCTGCGGTTGGAAGCAGGCGGGCCAGCGCCTGTTCGACCCGCACGGCGCCCGCCCGCATCCACGGCTTGGGCCAAGGTAAGCCAAGTATGCTGGGCGTGAGCGTACCTAACTCGCCGGCATGAGTAGCGCCTGATCGTTCGTCGTGCATCGTGGGTTCGGAATGCATGTGCCTCACACCCTCCCGTGAATCGATGAATGCTGCCTCACGAGAAGCCTATACGGATGGCGGAGGACGGATGCGCGGTCGGGTAGTACCTCCGCCCCTTCTCGACGTTGCTCAACAAGCGTGGCTGCACTCCGACCTTTTGCATGACGAGCGCCAGGGCAATGCAGAATTGCACCAGTTCCAGCCACACTAGGTGGTAGCCGATGCAAACATGCGGTCCGGTACCGAATTGAAGCATGTCCACTGGCCGGATGGGCTCCGTTCGCTGCAGCCATCGCGCCAGGCGGAATTCCTCAGGCGCCTCATACAGATGCTCAGATCTCGAAAAATGCAGCAGCGGGATACACAGGACGGTTCCCGCGGGAATGTGGCGTCCGCCAAGTGGCAATTCCTGAAGCACACGCCGTGGCAGCAACGTGGTCGCCGGATGAACCCGCAGTGTCTCGCGAAACAACGCTTCAGCGACCGGACACCGGGCGAGGTCCTCCTGCTGGATCGGCACATCACCCAAGCGCTGGGCTTCTTCGGTCAAGGCTTCCCACAGCGCCGGCTGACGCGCCAACTCGATCACGATCCAGGCCATCGTCGAGGCCGTGGTGTCGTGTCCGGCAAGCAATAACAGGCGGATATTGGCGATCATGGCATCGTCGGAGAGATCCTGTCCGCTCTGGTCGAACAAACCGACCATGTCGTTGAGCAGGCCGGTGCGCTTAGCATGGGCACGCGCATCCTGGATGAACTCACGCAACCGTGTGTCGATCCACGAGCGCGCGGCACGACCGCGCCGCAATGGCAGGCCAGGCAAGTTGATCGGTGGGGCAATGATCAACTGAAGCAATTGCTTGTATTTCCGGCGCCATTGTCGAATGTCCCGCGCAGGTATCCCCATCAAGCTGAAAATCAGCTTGAGCATCAGGTCGCTGGTTTCCCGCAGGATGGCAACCTCGCCCATATCGCGCCACTGCTGCACCTGCACCTTCAGGAGTGACGCAAAGAGCTCGCCGATCCTCGCCTGGTTCAGACCTTTCGGCAGGAACGCCGATTTGACCGCGTCACGTGCCCGCCGGTGCGCTTCACCGTCCTGGGCCACCAGCGTTCCGCCCATCAGATCTGGCGCTATTTCGCCGATCAGCGCCGAGGATACATCCCGGTGTCGCAACAATGCGAACGCGTCTGGATGCGCGCAGGTCAGCATCCTCCCGGCGGGACCGAAATCGAGCCAGAAGTGGTTGCCGAGCATGGCTTCCGCCCGTCGCAAGAGGGCCGGTAGGTCGCGCACAATGGCTGGGAGATGCCCCACCCACGGGTAAGCGCCCTGCATCTCCGGAAAGTCGTGTTGACGCGAGCAGCGACGATCGAACGGATTGAGCAGCAGGTTCATTACACCGGCCTGGTAGCGGATGACTCAACAGCGCTATCCGCAGCCTGCTTCCGTCGTACGTTGCCGCCGTCAGCATACGTCGGCACATGCGCCAGCATGCCGCCGTCGATGCAGATGACTTGGCCAGTGATGAACGCCGCGTCATCCGACAACAGGAAAACCACCAACGCGGCCACATCGTTGGGACAGCCAACGCGCGGCAGCAACTGATGCCGCATCAGGTGGCGCTGCATGGCGTCGTCAAGCTTTGCGGCAAGGCGTTCGGTCATGACCAGCCCCGGGGCCACCGCATTGCAACGGATTGCCGCGTGGCCGTACTGCGTGGCGAGCGATAGCGAAAGCATGTTCATTGCCGCCTTCGATGCAGCATAGGCGGTCTGCGCAGTGTCGCCGCTCAGCCCCTGACACGAGGACATGTTCACGATCACGCCGCCGCCTCGGGCGAGCATGTACTCAATGCCTCGCCGACAACACAGCAGCGTGCCACGCAAATTGGTCGCCAAGGTCTGATCCCACACCGTCAGGTCGAGGTCAAGAATCGCCCGATCGCGCGGGGTCAGTTGCATGGCGCTGGCATTGTTGACCAGTAGGTCCAGGCCACCGAAGTGGCGCGCCGTCGTCTCGAACAGCACGGCCACATCCCCTTCATCGGCGATATCGGTGCCGACCGCCAGTGCCTCGCCCGAGTGCGAACAGATATGCGCGGCGCATGCCGCAGCGCTCGCGGCATCGATGTCGGCGACTACCACCCGCGCGCCCTCGCGCGCCATGGCCTCGGCGCATGCCTTGCCGATACCGGCTCCCGCGCCAGTCACCACCCCAACCTTGCCTTCAAGTCGCCTCATCGTCTCCCCCATGCCGTCATTTGACGTCACCCGCCCCGGCCCGGTCGCTTGTACGGCTGGCTCGCCAGGGGCGGTGGCGACGATCCGTATCGCAGCGACTGGGCACTGGCTGGCCGCGAGCAGAACAGCCTCGCGCAGTTCCTCCGGCACCGTTGCCAGGCATACCACAGCGATCCCGTCCGCCTCGCGCTGATGAAAGACGCTCGGCAGCGTCAGCACACACTGCCCTGTGGTTCCGCACAGATTCTCATCGACGATAACACGCATATCAGCCTCCAGGAGATTTCAACCGCACCGGTAGCGAACGGAACGTTCGGAGAAATACGGATGGCTCTCGTACCGGCTCGCTCGCCAGCGCGAGCGTTGGCAAGCGCGCATCTATCTGTGGCAGGCATTCGGCCAACTCCACCCTTGCCAACTGCGCGCCGAGGCAGAAATGGATACCGTGACCAAAGCTCAGCATCACCTTGCCCTCAGTCGACATACCTGGGCTGGTGCCATGGAAGCGCGACGGATCGAAGCGATCAGGATCGGCAAAAGCGTCCGGATCGCGGTTCCCGGCCGCGATCAGCACGCGCACGTCGGCATTCTTCGGAATGACCACGCCACCGATCTCTATATCGCGCTGGGCGATGCGCGGAATGGAACTGAACATGGCCGGCGCGTCACGGCGCAGCACCTCTTCGACGAACGCCTTCACGGACGCCGCATTGCCCCGCAGCCAGTGCCGCTGCTCCGGATATGCCAACATGGCCAGGACTGCGTGATCGATGGTCGCGGCGGTGGTCGCAAAGCCACCTAGGAGCATGCCCCACAGCATGCTGATCAGCTCCGCATCGGAAAGCACGTCGGCATCGCCGTCATGCGCGCCAACCAGCGCAGACACGATGTCCTGCCCGCGCGTGTCGCGCTTTTCCTCCATCAGCGCGCTGAAGTAGGCTTCGACCTTCTGACTCGCCGCGTCCGCTGCGGCGAGTTGGGCGTCGCTTGCATGTGGGCTCAAGCCTTCCAGGATGGCGCCGATGCCGGCGGCAAGATCGAAGATATCCGCCTGCGTCATGCCGAACAACTCAGCAAAAACCAGCATGGGCAGGACCAGCGAAAACTCCCTATGCAGGTCGACCACTTCACCCCGCTCCAGCACCTGCACAATGCCATCCAGGCGTGTACTCGTGATCCGCGCGATGCTCGGCCGCAAACCGTCGATCTGGCGTACAGTGAAGTCGCGCGAAACAAGCCGTCGCAGGCGCGTATGGGTCGGCGGCTCCTTCATGGCCAGTGTGGAAGCCAACAGATTGAGCGAACGGCTGGTGGCAGCGCGAGGGAAGTATCGAGCCAACTCACCTGGCGCCGGCCCTCGAAACGCGTCGCCAGTGGCCTTGAGCACCCAATAGACGTCCGCATGGCGGCTCACGAGAAAAATCCCGGACGCAGCACGATGCACGGGATCGTGCTCACGCAACCATCGCATGAACGGATAGGGATCTTGAATGCACGCGGGCGACGCCAACTTCGCGAAGGCATCCTGACATTCTGAATTAGTGTCGTGCATCTCCATCTTGGTCATCTACCTCTTAGCCGATGCCAACGAAATGCTGGCTGTACCCTTTACAGGTGCTTGATAATCGAGATTTCGACTGTCTGCAAAGGGTTTCACCAGAGCACAAGGAATTCCTCGAAGCCACCGGTGATGATCTCCTTACGCAGCTTGAGCTGCTCGACGGGCACCGCCAAGTGCAAAGCGGGGAAACGCTGGAAGATCGAGCCAAACAACACCTTCAGCTCCAGCCTGGCGAGGGTGGCGCCGATGCAGTTATGCGGGCCGTAGGAAAACGCTAGATGCGGCTTCGCGTCGCGCTCGATGTCGAATACTTCGGGGTCGCTGAAATGGCGTGGGTCGAACGATGTCGCAGGCAAGCCGACCAATACCTTGCTCTCCGCAGGAATGTGCATACCGGCGATGGTCACACTGGTTCTCGGATAGCGCATGATGCCGTCCCAACCCGCACCGGGCGGATACAGGCGCAGGATTTCCTCAACCGCCTTCTCCACCAAGGACGGGTCCGCGCGTAGACGCTCGCGCTGCTGCGGATGCCGGAACAGGGCAAGCAGGCCGTATTCGATTTGTGCCACCGTGCTCTCATGTCCTGCCACGAGCATGCCGGCAGCCAGACCGATCGCTTCCTCCTCGCTCGCAGTGCCTTGATCGACAGCAGTCATCAGATCTGTCAACAGGTTGTCGCCAGGATCGTTGCGCTTTGCTTGCAGGTTCGCGCGGATGTAAGTGCGCAGTTTCCCCCAGGCCTGACGCGATGCGCTGCGCGGGCCGCTCTCATGCTGATGCGTCATCACTGCGTCGGACAGTCCAGCGAAGAAGGAATGATCCTCATAGGGAACGCCCATCAGCGCGCTAATGACCATGGCCGGGAGTGGAAATGACAGATGCCGCCGCAGGTCGGCGGGCTGTGGTTGTGCCGCTAGCGTGTCGAACAGCCGTGAAGCGATCGCCTCGACATTCCTAGAGAGCAGTTTCACTCGGCGATTACTGAAAGCTGGGGCGACGATCATGCGCAGGCGGGCGTGCTCGACGCCCTCGTGCGAGACCAGCCATCCCGGAGAGCCGAGGATCACCGAATCCGGCGTGAATTCCCGCGGCGGCATACCAGCCGGGCGGAAGGTGGCATTAGACAACACGGCCTTCGCCTCATCGTAGCCGGTGACCCACCAGCCTTCGTGTCCGGACGGGAAGCGCACGCGGTGAATCGCCCCCTTGGCGAGCAGCGCCAGCATCTGCGGCGAGGGCTCAATATGATTGACGCGCCACATCGGCAGCGTCGGCAGATGTTCTTCAGGCATGTTGGTTTCTCGGCCGATCGACGGAGGAAGTCTGAAACGCGACAGGCAGGCTTTTCGGACATCGAATGACATAGGACGGCATATAAGTGTTCCTGGTAAAACCGTTTGATTTTGGCTAACCTGGCGTTTTCACTGATGCCGGGGTGGTGGATGAAGTGTGTGGTAGTGCTGGAGGCTGTCGAGGAGCTGACTTTGCAGCAGATGTCGATCAATCACCGTCATCAAGATACACGCACACGTGCGGCAGGCCTGCTGATGCTCGGACGTGGCCTCAAGCCCCGTGCCATTGCGGCCGACCTGGGCGTGAGCGGTCAAAGCGTCTACAACTGGTCGCACGCGTGGCGCGAGCGTGGCATATGCGGTTTGATGGGCGCCCATAACGGCGGCCGGCATGCGCTGTTGACTGAAGCGCAGATTGCCGTAGCCCTTGAAATCGCACCCTCCGAACCTCTGACGCTGGGGCGCATCGCACAACGCGTCGAAGCCGCGCTTAACGAATCGCTGCCCTGCAAGATCGAAACGCTGGGTGAAGCACTCAAGCGCAACGGTTTTTCGTTCAAGCGCAACCGCTACTCGCTCAAAAAAAGCGCAATGAAGAAGCGTTCGCCATGAAAGAGGGCACACTCGAGAAGCTCCAGCAGGCCGCGCGCGAGGGTGCCGTGCGGTTGTTGTACCTTGATGAGGCGCGCTTCCATGCTTCGCCGCCTGTCCAGCGCAGCTGGTCACCACGAGGTTTGCCCCATCAGGTCGAGCCGAATCATCATTGCCGTCGCAGCGTGATCGGCGCGCTGGACTTCGGCCAGAACACGCTGATCCACGCCGCGCATAGCGGGACGATCAAAGCCCCGAATGTCGAGCACTTCATCGACGGCGTGCTCGTGGGCACCGCCGGAGTGCCCACTGTAATCGTGCTGGACAACGCGAGCATCCATCACGGTATCAGCGAGGAAACACGGCAACGTTGGCTTCTTGAACATAAGACGGTCCTGTTCTACCTGCCGGCATACAGTCCTGAACTGAACATGATCGAGATCGTATGGCGGCACCTGAAATACCGATGGCGAAGCGCCCTGACATGGACGCGCGAGACCATCGACACCGAACTTAACGCACTGCTAAACAAGTACGGCCCCGATTTTCAAATCGATTTTTCGTGAACACTTACACAACTGGTTGCGGGTTTTCCGAAGGGATCGAATTTGTCTGCGGGCCCGATGGGGAATGGCTTGGGCAGTTGGCGAGGCCAGAGCGGTTAAAGTCAAGGCTTTGTGGAGACGCGAATGGCTGCAAACCATGGCCGACAGGCGATTCCCGCGAAATTGACCGTTGAGCAGTTCGAGCAATTTATCTTGCCGCATCTGAGCCGTGGCCGGCGCGGGCCACCGCCGACGTTACCGTTACAGAAGATGTTATATGTCATGAAAGCGCTCTATATGGAATGTCAATGGAAGATGCTGCCGATCGAAACGAGTACAAAGGGCCGGCCTGAAATCCACCACACCCGCATCTACCGGATCGTGCGGCGCTGGCAGGCCGATGGCAGCATCGACCGGGTCTTCGCGGGCACGGCCGATCTTCTTCATCGGGACCAGCGCCTGGACCTCTCGACCCTCCACGGCGACGGCACGACGACGGCGACCAGGAAAGGGCGGCGACAACCTCGGCTACAGCGGGCACAGAATCTGAAGGGCGACAAGGTGGTGTCCTTCTGCGATCGCAACTGCAACATCATCGCGCCATTCGTGAGTGCGCCGGGCAACCGCAACGAATCGTCCCTGCTGCGTGACGCGCTGCCCCGGCTCACCGCCATGGCACGCGTCATCGGGCAAACATAACAAACGCGGCCACAAGCGTCATTTCGATGCGGCCATCTTCGCAGAACGCTCCGGAACCATCGAGCGCGTGTTTGCCTGGGAAGATACCTTCCGCCGCCTGCTGCTGCGCTTTGAGCGCATCAGTGCCATGCACTACGCGCTCAAGACGCTCGCGTACACGATGATCAACCGGAGGCATTACTGCCGCAGCTGATCCGGGTTCTTGCGCACAGTGCGGCACTGTGTCCAGCGCAATGCGCTGCGGTCTCGCCCGCCCACATCAGGCCCAATTGCTTCGCCCTTCAGCTCATCACCTCGCAGTGCACATCTTGCCATGTCGGGCACTTCATGCATCATCCGTTCGTTGCGCACACAACCACTCGCCCCCCTTTCGAAAACACGCAACCAGTTGAGCGACAGAATTCGGCTGCGCTGCATCGACATCAGCTCTTCGCGCTCGGTTTCACTCAGATTCATTTTGCCCATGCACCATTAGATCAGTGCAATTTCATTGGTTCAATGGACTAGCATCGATTTCATAAATTTGCGCATGACAATACTCCGATAAGATTTCAACGGCTTATACTTTTAAGCGAAATCCATGCCAAGAAGCAACCGCCAATCGAAACCAGAGTTCTTGAAAGGCCATTAAAGCCATTCACGGATAGCACTAACGGACAAACCAGACACTTTTGTCAATTTCTGTCGCTACTGCAACAAAATCGGAATCCGTCGCAAGAAGCCGGTCTGCTATGCAGACGGCTTTGCTACTAGGGAAGGTCTTATGTGGACGCCTCCCGGATTGCAAACAGTGTTGCGATTTTTGGGTTTCAGGTAAAGGCAGCACGCTTATGTCCGGCCCGTTTTCGCAGGTCGTTATGCGCCTGCAGGCCCTAATGGAATTCGCTGGCGAGGTCCTCATCTGCAAATCGAACACAATGGTT
>NZ_BBJJ01000120.1 GCF_000739815.1 Paraburkholderia mimosarum LMG 23256 = NBRC 106338 | reverse complement strand
TAGGCTGCTTCCGCTCGTCTGTGTAACGCAAAAATCGCGCTTTTTGAACCACGCCACGCCCCCTCAGTCAGTCAACACGACACGCGTCGACACCTCCCCGGATAACTGAGGCGGCACACGTGCAATGCCCCATGCCGCGAGCAACGCATCGAATGATGGTGCGATCTCCTCCTTTTCAAGCGCCGGCGGTTGCAGCCCTGTCAGCCTGTATAGAACCCGCTGGCCTGCACTGGCGCCATGAAACTTGATGCGCTCAATCGCGCCCTGCCGGACACCCTATCGCATCGGGCTCATCTCGCCAGCGATGACCATACGCGCGACCGTCACCGGCTGATGCTGCTCGCGCAGATACCCGATCAGTCTTTCGCATTGCGGTGTGTCTTCATGGATCCTGGATCTGCAGAATGAAGCGATCAGACGCTCTTTATGCGTGGCCACAGGTCAGGATCGATTGAAGGGCGCCGAGCCAAGAACTGCACGTCATGCTTCGCACTGCTGTTTAGTGCCGTCGCCGCGCACGGAACGGTCCTGTTCGTACAGCGCGACGAGGCGTTCGAGCGAAGCTGTTCGCGCGAAATGTCGCAACCGTGCGCGGTGTTCACGATCTCGGGTAGTCGCGACGATCTGCCTCTCCAGTTCCTGACGCATGCGCTGTTCGCGTTCGGCGATGAAGGACATCAGTACGCGCGCGTACAGCGACTCCTTGTCGGCAATCGCTCTGTACTCATTCACCAGGTCAACAATTTCGTCCATGCATTCGTACCGTGATCACTGCTGCGCCAGAGAGTATGCAGGCGCTTCCTCTGCGCTCGGATTCGAAACTGGTGGGCCTCCCGTGAGTCGAACACGGCACCAATGGATTATGAGTCCACTGCTCTTGCCAGGCATGAGCCAGAGGCCCATGGCGGAAGTGGTGAGATTCGAACTCACGGAACCTCTCGGTTCGCCGGTTTTCAAGACCGGTGCATTGACCGCTCTGCCACACTTCCGCTGGAGCGGGCGAAGGGAATCGAACCCCCGTCATAAGCTTGGAAGGCTTCTGCTCTGCCATTGAGCTACGCCCGCGGCGGCCGGGCCATTTTGGCATAATCCGTAACGGAATGGCATTCGTTCCGTACGTCTGCCTGAATCTACCTGCTACCTGTCATATGGGTGAATGCGCGCGCTCTAAAATGGGTGGTCTTGACGTGCTAATTTTTCGCTTCCCCTGGCGACATCCCCTTCACCACCATGTTTTTGACCGATACCATCCATCTTGCGCCCAAGATTACGCCGGCGGGCCACCTTCTCGCCGTGCCGGAAGTCGAGGCCGCCCCTTTGCCGGATGACATCGAGCTCGGCGGCATCTTCCAGGCCGGCGCGGGGCATGGGCTGCTCTATCTCGGCAGCACGACATTAGGACGGGCACTGCCGCCCGCCTGGGGCTGGTGGCGGGACTTTGCCGTCCGTTACATCACAGCGCTATGCAGTACGGCCGAAGACGAAGACATGGCGGTTGCCGAACCGGGCACTGCGGACCTTGAGCAGTTGATCGGCGATGCGCCACCGATGACCGGCGCCGAATATCTCACCCCGGCGGTCCTCACGACACTGTGGGGGGAAATCGACGCCGCATTGCGTCAGGAGCTCGCCGGCACCACGGGTTCGCTCCAGGCATTTCTGAAGTCACGTCACCCCACCTGGAATCTGGTGGGCCGCGTCCATTTCAATCTTGCCGAGAACCGGAAAGACCCTGACGCGCCGTTTGCCTTTCTGGCCACCTATACGGCACGCGTATCCGCGCATGGCAAGACCCAGCACCAGCCACTCTCGCGGGCGCTGGAGGAATTTTCCGGGGCACGCAACAAGGCCCGGCTCCTTTCGTTGCTGGTACCCGTCCAGCGTGCCGCCGAATGCTGCGACTGGGTGCGCGCCATGCTCGAGTCGCGCGAGATATATCATCCATTGCGCTGGACGCCTGCCGATGCCTGGCACCTTCTCAACGACTTGCCGGCGCTCGAACCGGCCGGCATCATCGTCCGGCTGCCCGGTACGTGGGCAACAGGGCGGCCCGCGCGGCCCACCGTGACGGCCAGTGTCGGCACAAAACCGCCATCCCTCGTTGGCAAGGATGCGTTGCTCGACTTCAACATGGCGGTGTCGCTTGACGGCGAACCGTTAAGTCCCGCCGAAATCCGGAGCCTGCTGAAGGGTGCCGACGGCCTGCAGTGGATCCGCGGCCGCTGGATCGAGGTCGACACAAAAAAGCTCGGCCGCCTTCTCCAGCGCTTTGAAGATCTGGAGCGGGCCGCGCAATCGGGGCTGCCGTTAAACGACGCGTTACGCCTGCTGGCAGGCGTGTCGGCCGACGATGCGGATGCGTCCGGGGAACGCGACTGGGCACAGGTGGTGGCCGGGGGCTGGCTGTCGGAGACCCTTGAGCAGTTGCGTCGGCCCGAAGGCCTGACTCGCGTCGACCCGGGCGCCGACCTGAAGGCGCAGCTTCGGCCGTACCAGATGGCGGGCGTGCAGTGGCTCTATCTGCTCAGCCGGCTCGGGCTGGGAGCGTGCCTGGCCGACGACATGGGCCTCGGGAAAACGATGCAGGTTCTCTCCCTGCTGGTCGTCCTGAAGCGCGAACGAACGGACCAGCGGCCGAGCCTGCTCGTCGCGCCTGCATCGTTGCTGGCCAACTGGGCAGCGGAAGCGCAACGCTTTGCACCGGGACTGCGCGTGCTGGTCGCCCACCCATCCGTTACGCCGGCCGACGAATTACGCGCACTCGATGACGCACGGCTTGCCCGGACCGACCTTGTCGTCACCAGTTTCGGTGCGCTGCTTCGCCTGCCTGCGCTCGAGCCCGTCCAGTGGCGCCTCGCGATTGTCGACGAAGCCCAGGCGATCAAGAACCCGGCAGCGAAGCAGACCCGGCAGGTCAAGAAGATTCAGGCCCATGCGCGCATCGCGCTGACGGGCACACCGGTGGAAAACCGCCTGTCGGACCTGTGGTCGATTTTCGATTTCACGCATCCGGGCCTGCTGGGGTCGGCGAAGGATTTTGCCGGACTCAACAGGCGCCTGGCCAAGGCCGGGCACTTCGGGCCGCTGCGCGCCCTCGTGCGCCCGTACATCCTGCGCCGCCTGAAGACGGACAAACAGGTCATCGCCGACCTTCCGGAAAAGACCGAACTCAAGGCGTGGTGCCACCTGAGTTCGCTCCAGGCCGCGTTGTACCAGCGTGCGGTCAAGGAACTGGCGACAGCGCTGGACGGAGCGGACGGCATCGAACGCAAGGGCCTCGTATTGAGCTACCTGATGCGCTTCAAGCAGATCTGCAACCATCCGTCCCAGTGGCTCGGTGACGCGGCGTGGAAACCCGAGGCGAGCGGCAAGTTTGCCCGCCTGCGGGAGCTGGTCGAGGTGATTGCCGCGAAGCAGGAAAAGCTGCTGGTGTTCACGCAGTTTCGCGAAACCACCGAGCCCTTGGCGGCATTTCTGGGCTCGATGTTTGGCCGGGAAGGACTGGTTCTGCATGGGGGTACCCCGGTCGGAAAACGTCGCGAGCTGGTCAAGCGGTTTCAGGAAGACGAGTTGACCCCCTTCTTTGTGCTATCGCTCAAGGCGGGCGGAGCGGGATTGAATCTCACGGCCGCCTCCCACGTGATCCACTTCGATCGCTGGTGGAATCCGGCCGTGGAGAATCAGGCGACGGACCGGGCCTTCCGTATCGGCCAGCGCCGGAATGTGCTGGTGCACAAGTTTGTCTGCCGGGGCACCGTCGAGGAGCGGATCGACCAGTTGATCGAAACCAAGCAGCAGCTTGTGAACGACGTGCTCGAAAGGGGGGCGGAGCTGCTGCTGACCGAGATGAGCGATCGGGAGCTACTCGATCTCGTCAGGCTCGATATCCATTCCGCCCAGGAAAACTGACGACACAAGGGAACATGATGAGTGACTACGGTGGCTGGAAGCCTTATGTGCCGGTAGCGGAGCGCCGGAAAAAAGCCGAACAGCTGGTCGCCCGAGCCATCAAGGCTGGCAAGACCCTGTCGCCCATCGCGCCGTATCGCGGGGCCATCGCGAAGACCTTCTGGGGCAAGGCGTGGTGCGATAACCTCGAACATTACAGCGACTACGGCAGTCGCCTGCCGCGCGGTCGCACCTATGTGCGTAATGGTTCCGTGATCGATCTGCAGATGTCGGCGGGCAAGATACACGCGCAGGTCATGGGTTCCAGCCTGTACACGGTCAGGATCGATGTCGGGGCGTGCCCCGCTCAACAGTGGCGGGCACTGGGCGCCGACTGCTCGTCTTCCATTGATTCCATGGTCGAACTGCTGCAGGGAAAACTGTCGGGCGCCGTGATGCAACGGATCTGCAAGGCGGGTACCGGGCTTTTTCCCTCACCGAAGGACATCAAATTCGGATGCGACTGCCCGGACTGGGCGTCCATGTGCAAGCATGTTGCTGCCGTGCTGTATGGTGTGGGCGCCCGGCTCGACCACCAGCCCGAATTGCTCTTCACGCTGCGTGGCGTGGATCCCGCCGATCTCGTGAATCGCGCAGGCACCGGACTGTCCGGAGTGGAAAGCACACCCGCGTCGGGCAAGGTGCTCGACAACGCGGTCCTGGGCGATGTGTTCGGCATCGACATCGACACCGCGCCGCTCGCCGCTCCTGCTGTCGCCCGCAAGCGGGACGGCAGGCAATCCGCCCCGCGAACAGGAAAGGTTGTCACGTCATCGACCCCACCGAAGCCGGCAGTGAGCGCGAAATCGACCTCGAAAGGAAAAGCGGCGGCGCCCAAAGTGGTAGCCGCGCCCGGCGCTGGCGCCAAACCGGCTGGCAAAGCGCGTGTGGACACGCCGAAGGCGACCCGTTCAACCGCTCCGAAAGCATCGCCCGCACGTTCGCCAGCGACGCCGCAGTCACCACGCAAACCGAAACCCTCCCGATAAGGGGTACGGCCAAGATGGACGCGCCTTCCGGAGCACGGTGAAGTGGAACAATCTGGCGCCGCTTCTGGCGCAGCTGTTCTGAGAATGTGGTTGGGTTCAGCGCCCTGTCGCGGGACGCGGTACAAGTCTTACTTCTGTAATGGATCAACTTTCACTTCGTCGGACGGCGCCGGTCGCTGTTCAACCACGCAAACAACCTCATGCTCGTGTTCCTTTTTTGTTGTTGTGAGGCCTCGTGAGGCCCGAAAAGGCGCGACGCCATGCGCCATACGCCATTTTAGGCCATCAAACCGAACCCTGATAATCCAGAGGATTTTTTGCGGAGCGGAAACGGCGCACTGAGCTGGCCTGGACGCGGCGGACGAGGCCGTTTCCGCTCTGTAAAAAACTCTTTGAGCTAAGCCGCTCCGCAAGCAGTGACCGCTATGGGCATTGAAGTGTTGCCGCTGGGGAGTTTTCGCCAGCGGCAAGGTTCGGGGCATCGGGAAAGCAGGTATTGCGTTGTGTTTGTTGCCGGAGACGAATCGTGTTCGAGCAGATCGCTCGATGAGCGTGAACGACAGCGCTGTCGGACGGGTGCATGTGGCGTGAGCATACCCGCCGTTTCGGTTGACGCGCTTGGGAAACGGGCTGTGGCGATGAACAGGACAGGTTTCATGCGGTCCTCGTCGGTGGCGCTCGCGGGCAGGCGCCCGGCAACAGGCGCGCGACGAAGAGCATGTGCCCCCGGGAACAGGCCGGACAGGTGTGCAGCGATTGGCCGGTTAGCTTCTCGTAGCGGTCACGGTAGTCAGTCCGGGGCATGGCCTGTACTTCGTATGCAGGCTTGGCCTCGAGTAATCGACGGCACTCGGCCAATCGCGCTTTGCGCAGGCAATTGCTGAGCAGCCCGTAGTGACGGATGCGCTGGAATCCGCGGGGCAGAACATGTAGCAGGAATCGCCGGATGAACTCGTGCACCGGCAGACGCATGACGCGCGGCGTGCCCGGTTGGCGGTAGTCTTTCCAGCGGAACGTCACATGTTCATCGGTGAACTCGAGCAGGCGGTTGTTGGAAATCGCTACGCGATGTGTGTAGCGGCCCAGATAGTCGAGGACTTGCTGGGGGCCGCCGAACGGCTCCTTGGCATAGACAACCCAGTCGGGACTGCGCGCCTCAGCCAGACAGCGGACGAATCGGCCGGACTCGGCCAGATCGGCAAGCGACGAGAAGAACCGTAGCTCGCCGGCGTCGAAGGCCTGCTGCAAACGCCCAAGAAACAGCCGCCGAAAGAGTCGCGAGAGTACGCGCACCGGCAGGAAGAAGCCGGGCCGACAGGCGAGCCAGCGTTTGCCATCCGGCGAGAGGCCGCCGCCTGGCACCACGCAGTGCAGGTGCGGATGATGCACGAGGTTCTGCCCCCACGTGTGCAGGATTGCGATGAAGCCGACCGTGGCGCCGAGGTGTCGGGGATCAGCGCTGATAGTCTGCAATGTCTCGGCGGTGGCCTGAAACAGGATCTCGTAGACCACGCGTTTGTTCTGGAACGCGATCCTGGCGATCGATTCGGGCACCGTGAAGACGACGTGGAAATACGGCACGGGCAAGAGGTCAGTCTGCCGGTCTTCGAGCCATTGCGCGCGCGCAAGCGACTGACACTTCGGGCAGTGCCGGTTGCGGCACGAGTTGTACGAGATGCGCTGATGACCACAGGCGTCGCATTGCTCGAGGTGGCCGCCGAGCGCCGCGGTTCGGCACTGCTCGATGGCGCGCATGACGCGATGCTGCTCGCGACTGAGGGAGTCGGCATGCAGTTGTCGATACACAGGGCCATGGCGGCGCAGGATGTCCGCCAATTCCAGCCGGGCCGGCATGATTGCCGCTCACTCGTGCGCGGGCGATGCGTCCGGCGAAACGAGTGGAGCGGAAATCAGGGAAAGGCGGTCGAGGGGGCTTGTCGCCGCGCATACGGTACTGGTGGCAACCTTCAGGTAGGTTGAGGTGGTCGCGAGACTGCGGTGGCCGAGCAGCAGTTGGATCGTGCGCACGTCGGTGCCGGACTCGAGCAGGTGCGTGGCGAACGCGTGACGCAACATATGCGGCGTGACCGTCTTGCTGATGCCGGCACGACGACGGGCGTCCTGGCATGCCCGTCGCACGACGGCGGGTCCGATAGGCTGATCGGGGAAGCGGCCGGGGAACAGCCAGTGCTGAGGTCGGCCCATGCGCCAGTACTCGCGCAGGACATCCAGCAGCCTTGGCGAGAGCATGACGTAGCGGTCGGTCTGGCCTTTGCCCTGTTCGACGCGAAGTACCATGCGTTGACTGTCGATGTCGCTGACCTTCAGGCAAGTGGCTTCCGAGATCCGTAGACCACCGGCATAAGCCGTCATCAGGATGACGCGGGACTTGATACTGGGAATGGCCTCGAGCAAGCGCGTAACTTCGTCGGGGCTGAGGATGACCGGCAGCTTGCGCGGCTTCTTCGACATGGCAATCTCGTCAATCTCCCACCCGCGTTTGAGCGTGACGGTGTAGAGAAAGCGCAGTGCGGCGGTGGCGAGCACAAGCGTGCTGCGCGAGCGCTGGGCATCAACCAGATGCAATTGCCAGGCGCGGATCTCCTCAGGCCCGAGCAGCTCGGGCGAGCGTCCGAAATGACGGGCGAACGCACTGACGTAGGACACGTAAAGGCGCTGGGTATTGGCTGCGAGGTTGCGCACGCGCATATCCTCGATCATGCGTCGACGTAGGGGTGTCATGGTGGACTCCGCTCTGGGTGGTCACAGCAGCAAACTGCACTGCCATCGTCGCACTCGAACGGGTGGGTCCCGCGGATGATCCCGGAGCCGATGTCGCTGGCCGACCACCTCCTCCCGAGTCAGCGGGTTAGTTCAATAAGAATTATCAGATGTACGTATTCACTGTTTTCGCGCCGGAGGGAAATATAGCGGCCGCGACCTCTACAAATAGCGGGGGTACGTCCGATAACTGAAAACGAACCTCACAAGGAGAAACACGATGTCCCGGCCCGCCGTCAGCCCCGCGAACTGCCCCACGACGAAAAACACCCGCCGGTCGCTCAGGGAATACCTCGCGATCGTCCGGTACAACCGGTGGCTGGTGTCTGGATGGATCGTGTTGCCTGCCGGCGTATCGCTGACGCTTGGCAGCCTTGTTTGTGATGCGCCGCTGGTCTGCGTCGCCTGTAGCTTTTCGCTGGCTGCTATCTTCGGCTTTGTTCCGACTGCGGTTACCTGGAAAGGAAAACAGGGCACGCTGCAGTCCCATGACGAGGAGCTCGAGCTGATCCTGGAGAACCAGCGACGCGAGCGCGCCGGCGAGCTGCCGTTGCCGCCCGCGTGGGAGCGGGAAAAGCACGACGCATACTGCGAGCGGTCAGGTGTGAAGGCCGCCTATTGCCGGCACGGCCTGGCGCATCTTGTGCCGAAGGGCTACACCAAGCCCCTGAAGATCTGGTCGAGCGCGCGCTTGCGCCGGTCGAGCCTGCCAGCGCTTGTGGAGACCGTGGTCTGGTCCACTTTGCTGATCGTCACCACTGGCGCCACCCTCGTCATCGGGCTGCGGGTGGCCTTGCCTCCCGTTGGGCTGCTGCTCGTGGTGGTGATTGGCCTTGCCGTCTCGTTCCCGGTTGCCAGCGAGTGCGGGGCGCGGGCGAGGCAGTGGGCAAGGGCGCGGGCCGTCCGCAGCATGAAGCTGGAGCGTCTGTCGCGCAGGGCGACGTGACGCACGCGCGGCACGCAGCCCGCATTGTGCGACGGAGGGTGAATGACGTTGGCGCGCTTTCGCATGCGAAAATTGCCGCTGCAGGGCACTGTCAGACCTGATGCAGGTTCACGCCTCTGATGAGGCACGGGAGAACGCAATGGCCAGCAAACGCTTCCGGGGCAAACGTTGCGTCTACTGTGGACGCGAGGGTGCGTCGGACACCGGTGACCATATCATTGCGCGCGGCTTCTTTCTGCCCTCGGAGCGAGCGGATCGACGTGTGGGCTGTGACGTCGGCGCTGGCTCGAGATGCCAGTACTCATCAGCCGCGATGGCCTGGAGCTCGGCGCTTGCGTATCGCGCCGTCGGGACTTCGAGCGCGAGGCGACGGACATCAGTGCCGGCATCGACGGATGACCAATTCTGCGCGTCGAGCAGTGTGGCGATGGGTGAGTATTCCGACGAAGTCGAGCTTACGAAGCCCGTAAACAGGGCCGGTGAGCGCCTCCGATCCGTTCAGCTTCGCCTTGGAAGGCAAACCAGCATCCGCCGCCCCCCACCAGCGTCTTACGAGGGGAAAACCCTAGGTCGACAATTGTCGGCGTTGACTACGTCGCGGCGCGTGCAGCAGAGTTGCGTGGCCTGCAAACCGGCGTGGGTCGATGAAGGAACACGAGGACAAAGAGTGGGTAGCCGCAGGCCGGCTCGATGATGAGCGATTGTGGGAGCAGTTCGCATGGGAAGTGTTCGTCGAGATTGACCACGCCGAGCAGATGAGCGCCGTCCGACAGAGTGGGAGGCTATTTCTGCCCATCCCCGAAAACTGAAAATCCCTTCTAACCCATGCTGGGCAAGACTTTCCGGGCGTGATGGCCAGCGACATGCGCTTTCAGGGGGCCGATTTTCTGTCTTCGCCGCTGTCTTCCTCGTTGGCTGCTGCCAGCCTGGAGCATACGGGCCCAGTACTCGGGATCGGCGTAATACGAGGCGAGCGCGTCGATGTCGACGGGCATGGTCGCTGCGCCGAAGTCCATGGCGCCGAGCAGGTTGACGTGCCGCCACGCGACCGGTGACATGCCGGCGATGAATGTCATCGCGGCCTCGTCGCCCGTCGAGCGCTTCTGCTCGTGCACGCACGAGAGCAAGGCCGTGCCGTGTTGTAGTGGATGACGGCATTGGCGATCAGGCGGGCGCACTCGTTCCACAACTGCTGTTCGGCCTCGGTGTGCACGCGCAGCTTGCCGCCGTTGACGAAGGCGAGCGCGCGGCGCAACCGATGGTACGCTTCGCCCCGGTTGAGGGCCTTCTGAATTGACCGGCGCAGGTCGACATCGTCGATGAACTGCAGGATGTGGCGTGTACGGCAGAGGCTGTCGAGTTCCCAGAGCGCCTTTTTCGTCTGGTTCTGGCGCTTGTAGCTCGAGAGCTTGCGCACGATGGTGGCCTGTGAAACCTGCTTCTGCCCGAGAGAGGCCATGATTCGCTGGATGGCGGGCCACTCACGGATGATCAGCTCGTCGTTGGATTTGCGCGAAGGTTTGACGAGCCATTTGCCGTAGTGCCCCGGGGCGTGACTGCCAACGAGGCCGCCGAGTTTTTTGTGGAAGTCGCGATAGCGCGGCGCGAACTGATAACCGAAGGTGTACAGGCTCCAGTAGTTCACCTGATTGGTGCCGTGCGTGTCGGTCGAATGTAACTGCGGGCGGATGTCGGAGGTATTGTTGTAGAGCAGGTCGAAGACGTAATGACTTTCGTGCTCGTGAGCGCCGAAGACAGTCAGGTTGATCGGCACGTGGTTGGCGACGGCGGTGTTCGCGCTGATGCCTTTGTCGAGGTCGAAGTACTTGGGCGAATGGCGGGCCTGGAAGGTGTCGAACTGGGTCTCGAAGCGCTGCGCTGCTCGAATGGATCTGGTTGCCGATGTTGAACAGATGAAAGGCGGGCAGCTCCGCGGTCGCGTTGCTGATCGCGTCGTTAGCCGCATGGACGGTTTCGATGCGAAGATAGTTGCGTGCACAGCTCACGAGAGAAGCGTAGCTGAGGCCCGAGATTTCAGCCATTTTGCGCAGGCCCATATTGGTGCCCATCGCGATGATGCAGGCGAGGAGTTCGCGTGGATCGGCCTCGTGCTTGACGTACCGGTCGAGCACGTGCGTGAATGCCTTGAGAAAACCGGTGCGGGTGGCGACGAACCAGAGCAGCCGCGCGATGTCGATGCTGGGAATCTGGCCATAGAAGGTGTGGTTGACGTTTTCGTTGGGCTCGGGGTAGATCAGGTTCAGGCGCGGCTTGCCGCCCTTGTGACGGACCTTGATGTAGGGATCGTCGCCTTCGTCGATGTGATGATTGACGTGTTCAAGGAGGCGCTCGATATCATCGTGAAGCCCGGCAAGTGTCTGCTCGATGGGCGAGAGCAGGACCGGCAGGTTGAGCTCCCCGAGAATGGCGTCCTTGTGCTCCCAGCGCGCGTCGCTGATCAGGTCGTCTTCGAAGCGACGAAATTCGTTGCTGTCGGGGCAGAAGACGTCGCCCGCTTCAAGCGCGTTGCGCACCAGCCGGTAGATGAGAAACTCGTAGCGGTCGACGTCGAGCTGCTTTGTCTTGCCGGGTCCGGGACGATAGAGATGCGGCCTGAGCGTCTTCGGGATGAACGCAGTCGGAAAGGATGAGGGTTTGCACTGCACGAAGCGACGTGCCGTCACGCAGGCACGTCTGCAGAAAGGCGACCGCTTCGAGCAGCGGCGTGTCTTCGACACGGCCGGTTACGGCCAGTTCTGCAAACAGATGCCGCAGATTGCGTTTGATCGCGTGCGAGAGCGCGGTATAGTGCGACCATTCGAAGTCGGCCTTGTCGAAAGTGACGTTGCGCATGTATTGCGAGACGGACTCGAAGCGCTCGGGCGCGAGCAGCGTGAACGCCCGCTTGCGCACGCTGGCAAAGGAGGCATAGCGCGCAATCGACTCATCGACGAACAGACGCAGGACCTCGCCGGCGGCCTTCAGATGTGTGACCGCGTCGCTGAGTGCGTTTTGCGCTGCCTCGCTTGCCACCTGCCGGGCAGTCTGCTCGTGGTCATTGACGAGACGGATGAAGGCTTCGATCAGGCGATCGTTGACCTGACGGAAACGGTGATAGGCGAAACACAGCAGGTACAGGCGCACGACGCCGGAGTTCATGCGGCGCAGCTTGTAGACGGTGTAGAACGTGACGAGCGAGGCGTAGTAGCGGACGCTGTCCGCGGAGATCCCGGTGGTTTCGAGAAATCGCTGGGCGAAGGTGTAGAGCGGTGAGAAGAATGTTCGACGCTCGGATTCCTGTTGCAGCTCCTTGTGGCTGAAATCCTTCGGCTCGTGCTTGAGAAGCGTGACCTGATACATCGAGTCGTCGGCTTCGAGCATCGCATCAAGTTGCTGCACGACGGACTTCGTGAGGGCGCGCCCGAGCAACGCCGAGACGCGCTGGCGTTCTGCGGCGACCGCCTGCCCGATCATGTCCTGCAGATACGAGTAGGTGGGTGCGACGATGCGTTCGTGC
>NZ_BBJJ01000121.1 GCF_000739815.1 Paraburkholderia mimosarum LMG 23256 = NBRC 106338 | reverse complement strand
GTCGATGCTCGGCGACTGGGTCCGCAAGGCGATCAGGACAGCCAATGATCGGGTGGCCGCCTCGCGCCCGGATCTGAAGGCGCAGCTGCGCGAATTTGCCACGGCAGTCAAGGCGCTCGCAGGCAACAGGGACCTGACACGCGATGTGCTTGCCAGGCAATTGTGCGAACTGGCGGACGCAGTCCTCAAACAGGAGGCGCCCAGTCGGACCAGCCTGATGCGGGCACAGCTCGTCTCGAAGCGGCGCGTGGCGCGTGCACTGCTTGCAAAGCTGCTGGACCTGCCTTTCCAGGCGCAGACCGCCCATCCGGTCATGGATGCGCTCGCCTTGCTGCGCGAGCGCTACTCGAACAAGGCGGTCGATCTGCCGGCGGACACGCAGATCCCGCTTGGACGGGCCTGGCAGCGGATGATCGCCAGCGAGAACCGCACCGACGCGCTGATCGCCTTCGAATGGGCGACGCTCTTTGCGTTGCGGGTGGCCCTGCGCAATGGATCGGTCTATGTCGAGCACAGCTTCTCGTTTCGCAGCCTCGGCATGCTGCTGATCCCCGCTGACGACTGGCAACGTCAGCGCAACCATTTCTACGGGCAGCTGGATTTGCCACAGGATCCGAGGGTGTTTCTCGAACCTGTCATCAAGCACCTTGACGAAGGCCTCGAGCGTCTGAGCGAAGCAGTCGAACGCGGCGAAGTCCACGTCGACGCCGCGGTTCATCTCGATGCCCTGAAGGCCGAGCCGGGACAGAAGGCGGTCGAGGACCTGCGCCGGCCCCTGTTCGCGTCACGCCCGGACGGCAGTTGCCCGAGATCATCCTGCAGGTGGACAGCGAGGTACGCTTCAGCTGGATCCTGCTGGGGCGCGAGCCGCGCTCGCGCAGTGAACTGCTGATGGTCTACGCCGCCATCCTCGCGCATGGCACCTCGATGTCCGCCGCCGACATCGCGCGCATGGTACCCGAGCTGTCGGCCGAGGCGATCCGCCAGATGATGCGCCGCATTGCCGATGAACGGCTGCTGCGTCAGGCAGCCGACGCCGTGCTGCAGTTTATGCACAGCCATCCGGTAACCCAGTACTGGGGGCGAGCGGATCTCGCTTCATCAGACATGATGTCGCTCGAGACTGCCCGAACGGTCTGGCAGGCCCGCGCCGACCCACGCCGGCGCACGCGCTCGATCGGCATGTACACGCACGTGCACGACCGCCGGGGCGTCTTCTACGATCAGCCCATCCTGCTAAACCAGCGGCAGGCAGGGGCCGCGATCGAGGGCGTCATTCGCCAGGACAGCATTGACGACGTCGCGCAAATTGCTGTGGATACTCACGGATTTGTTGTTACATGGACACCGTCATCGTTCTGCCATCGACACAGGGCATATAGGGAGCAACAGACCGATCTCCAGGCCGGCTGGCCAGCGCAGGGCGTAGCCCGAAGCGGGCCAGCCGGCCTGGAGATGTCCGAGACGCGTGCGGCACATCAGCGGCACCGGCATGAGGTGTCGCTCCCGTCGCTGGAAAGGAGGCCGACATGGAGATTCGCAAGACATTTCTGCCGGGCGGACAGAGATGTGTCGAGTTGCTGGATGACGCTGGCGAATCTGTGCCCGTCGTCAACCTCTACCTGCGGCATCTGGCAGCACGGAACTGTTCGCCGAACACACTGGTTGCCTATGCTCACGATCTGCAGCACCTGTGGCGCTTTCTCTCGCAACAGCATCTGGAGTGGCGGGAGTTCAGGGTGTGGCATACCGTCGAATTTCTCGGCTATCTGAGATCGCTCAGGATCCCATTGTCACCGCGCCGACGATCGATTGCAGAGGCGCGGTCGATTGATGGCAAGCCAATGACACAGCTGGCCGCGACCACCGTCAACCGGATACTTGCCGCCGTCTCATCATTCTATGATTTCGCCATCCTCTCGGCCCAGCTGGACAGCGCCAACCCGCTCGAGAAGACGCTCGATCATCAGCAGCAGCGAGTGAGCGGCAGACATCGACCTTTCATGGACGGCGCGAGTCGTCAGAGGCCATTGCGCAGGCGCGTTTCCGTCAAGACCGTGGACCGGTTGCCGCGTCCGATGTCGGATGAACAGATCGATGCGCTTTTTGCGGAACTGCATAGCCAGCGTGACCAGGCCATCCTGCGATTGATGCTGGATGGCGGGTTGCGGCCAGGGGAAGCGCTGGGCCTGCATCTGGAGGACATACGCTACGGCCAGCGTCGCGTCATGGTTAGATATCGCAACGACCATCCGAAGGGCGTACGCGCCAAGTCACGCTTCGAGCGTGTGGTTGATCTTCACGAACCCGCCACGCTGGAAATCGTCAACAGGTACGTGATGACCGAAAGACCGAGCGATGGCGACAGTCCGTTCGTATTCCTCATCGGCGGCGCTGGAACACGACGGCTTGAGCCACCGGGCTATCCTGCATTGTTCAAGCTCTTTACCCGTGCGTGCGAACGGGCTGGAATTCGGGAGCCCTGGGTGACGCCACGCAGCCTGCGTCACACCCACGCCACCCGCATGTGGGAAGCGGGCATGCGCGAGTTGACACTCCCGAGACGGCTCGGGCATGCATCGCCCGAGTCGACGCGTATCTATACCCGCGTCTCCGATCGGGAGGTTGTAGCCGATTACCGGCGGGCACTGGGTCTTGAGCGGATTGAATCCGTGACTGACGTCCCGGCGTCCAGCCTAGCGGTCTAATACCGATGCCACGATCGCGAAACCTCACGGCCAGATCAAGCGACATACCACGTCGCGCATGTTCGTATTGTCCGGAATCGGAATATGCGGCGTTCGCCAACTCGCTGCCTGGTTCTCCCAGTCGGGGCCATCGCAAGCTCAATGACATGCGCCGCTTCGTGCGTCGCTGGCCCGACCTCCAGGGCTGGTTTGCGGAGCCCTTGGCCATCCGCGTCGGCAATATTCCGGCGAGAAAGGAGTACGGCCTTGACGCGGAGCTATCGCACATGGCCAAACCGTTTCTTCTGTTTCTGGCGCTTCACGGATTCGTCCAGTTTGACTATCGATGGCTATTCGCCTGCAGTCCGCTGTTCGTTCCGGAAGCGGCGCGAGAAATGGGACTGGACCTCGGAATCGACGCCCTCCAGGCCGACGCCCGACGACTTGGCTTCGGCACAATCGGCATCGACACGACGGTGCGCTGGAGCGTGAGCCGGATCATGCTACACACCGGATGCCTTCACGTGTCAGCGCTCGATGGTGAGCACATTCGGGGGCTGCGCGAAGCGGTAGCGGCGTTTCTCGCCAGTGACGATCTGGTGGAGTTCTATCCGAGCGCGTCGAAAAAGTTCGAGATGTTCCGTAAGAGCTGGACGCTGCGCGTAAATCAGCTCGAGCTGCTGCTGTTCCATCGCGGGCAATTGCATGCTGAGCCAAGGAAGTTCATGCGTAGCATCAAGGAACGGCAGCCGGTAATGCCGCGCATGCAGGAAGTCGTGGACCGCTGGCTCGTCGCGCGCAGCGCCACGGATCGCCCGCTAAGCCTAAAACGATTCGAGCTTGCGCTGTACCGGTTCATGGTGTGGCTGAACAATGAGCGCCCGGAAATTGAAAGCTTTGCGCGGGTCACACGGGACGATGTGCTGCAATATGTGGTTGCGCTGTCTGAGCAACCGAGCCCGAGAACGGGACAGCCCCTGGGAACACTGGCTAGACGCGGACATGTTTCTGCGCTGTCGCAATTCTTCCGTAATACCGCCACGTGGGAATGGGACGATACACCCGCCCGACCGTTGTTAGGTATCGGCGACATCCCGAAGATTCCCTTGCGTGTGCCGAGATTCATTCCAGCAGACGAGCTTGCACGTCTGATGGGCGCCGTCGCCGGTCTTGAATGCCTGTATCAACGGACCGCGTTACTGATTGCACGCTGGACTGGTGCCCGAAAGGGAGAGATCCAGCGACTGTCTGTCGATTGCCTCGATAGCTATCCGGACGGAACGGCCCGGCTGCGCCTGCCAGCGGGCAAGACCTACCGCGAACGCATGGTGCCGTTGCACGAAGAGGCGGAAAATGCGCTTCGGGAATTGATTGCCCAGCGGGATGTGGCAGGCGAGCGGGCCCTTACGGACGAGCTCACAGGCACCCCAACGCGATACGTGTTCATGTCGCACGGCAGACTGCTGTCGTGTTCGTATCTCTTCCAGGTTTCGTTGAAGCAGGCGTGCCAGGCAGCAGGCATCGTCGACGGTAACGGCCGTCGGACCATCAGCCCCCATCGCTTCCGTCATACCGTCGGTACGCAACTGGCTGAGCGTGGAGCAAAGCTGCATACGATCATGAGCATACTGGGACATCGCAGTGCGTCGATGTCACTCGTATATGCCCAGATCAGCGATCGTGAAGTGCTGCGTGACTACAAATCCGTTCTGGAGCCCGGTTCAATCATTGCGGGTCCTGCAGCAGCACAGCTTCGCAGCGGCGCCTTGCCGAAGGCTTCTGTAGACTGGCTGAAGTGCAACTTCTTTAAAACCGAACTGGAACTCGGCCACTGTTTGCGGCTGCCGGCCGAGGGGCCGTGCGAGTGTGACATGTATCTGACCTGCGCGAAGTTCCTGACGACGCCCGCGTACGTGCCACGTCTGCGGGAGCGCTGGAAGCTCGAAATGGCGCCGGCTGAGGACGCACAGGCACACGGCTGGCCCAACGAGCAGGCGCGGCATCGGTCAATTGCGGATCGGATCACACGGCTTCTGACCGATCTGGGAGAACCTGACGGTGACCCTCTCTGCCATTGATTCGGCTGCGCGTACGCCGATTGATGCCGAACACGGATTGATCAAAAAGGCGACATGTCCATATAAATACTGATTTCGCGATGGCGCTCGCACGTGGGGCCGGCTTCGATCTGTGCCCCCGGCTGGCGCATCTGCGCGACCGGCGACTGCACGTGCCCGCCGGACACGCGGTGCCCGAACTGCTGAGGGATGTCACCGACGGCGACGTACGCGTCAAGGCCATCGAGGCCATCTGGGATGAGTTCGTGCGCGTGGTCGCTTCTGTCTGCAGCGGGCGCTGCACGGCCGTCCAGGCCCTGTCGCGCTTCGGTTCCGATGCGCGCGGCCAGCCCCTCTATGACGGCGGCGTGCATCTCGGCCGATTGTTTCGCTCGATCTTCCTGATCGACTACTTCACCACGCCGGCGTTTCGGCGCGAACTGCACCATGCGCTCAATCGCGGCGAGGCGGTGCATACCGTGCAGCGCGCTATCCATCAGGGCAAGATTGCGCTCGAACTCGCGCGGCAGCCGCATTCGCTGGTCGCAGTCTCTTCTGCGCTCACGCTGCTTACCAACGCTGTCATGGCCTGGAACACGATGCACATGCAGCGCGCACTCGAAACCATCGAACGGCTTGGCCAGGCCCCTGTCATCGCCGAACACATGCGACGCATTGCGCCCACCGCGCTGGAAGGCATCAACCTGCGCGGCACGTTCGATTTCCCGGTCGCCGAGTACGTCAGTCGCCTCATGCCCAGCACCATCGCCGTTCCGGTATCGGCCCTCGCCGGGGCAAGGTAACATGCGGCTGTCGTGACCACGGTAACCCACCACCATGACCCATCGCCCCGGCCGCAACGATCCCTGTCCCTGCGGCAGCGGCAGGAAGTACAAGCACTGCTGCCTCAATGCCGACCTTCCCCGCGACGAGGATCCGTCCAGCGCCGTTCCCCGTGCGCTGACCTGGCTCGAGAGCCGGCACGGACGTGCCGTGCGCGAGGCGATCGACGATGCCTTGTTCGAAGACCTCGACGATGACGATCTCGAGGATTTCGGCGACCTGGATGAGGATATCCGCGAGTTCATCATCGGTCAGACCTACGAGTGGTTGCTGGCCGAAGGCGAGATTCAGGTGCGCGGCGAGCCGCGTCGTGTCGCCGACCTGCTGCTCGGCACGGGTGGCCCGACATTCAGTGACACCCAGCGCGCCTGGCTCACGCAGCTGGCCACAACGCCGCTGCGGCTCTACACCGTGACCGACGTCAAGCCTCAACGATCGATGACCGTGTGCGATGTGCTCGATCCGGACGTCGAGCCCGTTATCGTCTCCGAAAGCGTGGGCAGCAAGGCCGACCTGCTCGGCGCGACCATCGGCTTGCGCGTGATCCGGGAGAACGGGGCATTCGTCCTGTCGGGCACGATGCATGTTTTCGTCCCGATGCAGGCCGCCCATCTGCTTCGGTGGATTCGCGAGACCAGCGAACCCGGACAGGAGCCGTCCGCTTCGGAGCTCAGTTTCATGATCCGTCGCGCGTGGCTCGCGCAGTTTTTCGAGGACCTTGAGCCGCCCGCGCTGATCGACGCCGCGAGCAACGAGCCGTTGCTGCTCGTGACCGACCGCTATCGCGTGCGCGATTGGGAGAAGGTGGCCGCGGTGCTCGCCGCGCAGCCCGATGTCGAGGGCGATCCCGGGCAGGGCTGGGAACGGCGCATCGACTGCGATGATGGTCAGGTCCGCAGCGCCGCGGGCATCAGCCGCACGCGCGACGGTGAACATCTCATCGTGTTCTGCCGCACGCAGCACGATGCCGATGACAGCCGCAACTGGTTCGACGCGATCATGAGAGACGCCGTCGAGTTTCGCATTCGCGACATCCAGGATCCCGTCGGCGCACTCGGCCGCATGGGCGACGATGCATCCCCCACATCCGGGGCCGCCGATCTGCCACCCGAGCTCGCGACATCGGCTATCCGGCAGGCGCTGATGCGTATCTACGCGGACTGGCCCGATGAACCGATGCCGATCCTGGACGGGCGATCGCCTCGCGAGGCGATAGTCACGCCTGCCGGGCTGGAGCGCGTCAAGGGACTGCTGCGCACCTACCAGCAGGATGAGAACCGGCAGGCGCAATTGCAGCAGCGCGAGCCCGTGTCGCTTCAGTTTCTCTGGGACGCCCTGGGCCTCGCGACCGAATGAGGTGCGTCGTGCGACGCGAACGCCCCCTCGACGAACGCGCGCAACTGCGAGAGATCCGTTTTCGCGTACGCCGCGGTTGTCTGCACCGACGCATGGCCGAGCAGCGCCTGCGCCACCGGCAGCGGTACCTGGTGGTCGACGATCATCTGTCGCGCGTAGGCATGCCGCAGCCAGTGCGGCGACGCCTGCCGCAGGCGTGCGGCCCCCTCGGGGTCCGCGTTCGCAAGACGTTCCGCGGCCGCCACGAAGATGGCCTTGACTTCGTCATACAGGCCCGAACCCTTCAGCGAGCCGCCCTTGAGTCCATGGACCAGTGCGGCGTGTTCAAGGAGCGGTGGTTGCGACGGCAGGCCGCGCAACTCACGGTAGGTCCGCAACACGGACACGCAGACCGCCGGCAGGGGAATCGCGCGCGTGCGGCTGCCCTTGCCCAGCACGTGAAGAGTCCAGCTGTCATGTCCGTCGACCTCGACCTTCGGCAACTGCGCCTCGTCGGACCACACGAGTTCGATCAGCCGCACGCCGGCATAGCGGTACAACGCCCAGATCGCACGGCGCCGCGCGGTGACCAGGGGATCGTCGCCCGCAGCGGCTTCGGTCACCCACGCATCGCAGGCGGCGAGCAACGCCGGCGGCAGCATGCGCTGCGGCGCGAAGCTCGCGCGCGAACGGCCGCCCCGCACGAGGCCGGCAGCGGGGTTGGCACTCAGATACCCGGTTTCCGTCCAGTAACGGAACAGGCTCGCGATGACGGCGAGCGCGCGGGACTGCAACGCCTCCGACATCCTGCGCGGCGTATCGCCCACGGTCTCCGGCGCTGGCCGGCGCAGGGCCTGCCGGTACGCGAGCAGGTCATGGCGCGTCAGGTCGGACAGCGGCCCGAGCTGACGCGCCTCGCACCAGGTGACGAGCCGACGCAGCTCGGTGCGGTACGCGCGTAGTGTGTGTGGCGAACGGCTCGCCCGGTCGCGCAGGAACAGCGCCGCCGCCTGGGCGTCGTCGCCGACGCCGAGCGTATTCGTTGCGCTTGCCACCGCCGCGAAACGCCCGGCGCGCGCGAGCCACTCGACCAGCGGCGGGGGCAAGGTCATCAGGGCCGCGGCCTCCCGTTCCGGCTCACCGGTCGCAACAAACTCCCCGCCTTCGGGTACCGGCCTGAAGCGCCGGCGATGCGTATGCAGCACGCGGGCCAGCACGGCTTCGGCAGCGGGCGCCGCGTCGACAGTGACCGTACGCACACGACCGCGGTCCCAGTATTCGACAGCGGCCTCATGGTCGAGCAGCACACGCATGACGGCCGGCCGTGCCGCCTTCGCGTCGGGCAGTGAGGCATGACGCTGCCTGATCATGGCGAGCGTCCAGCGCGTATAAACGACGTGACCGAGCACATCGGCCAGATACGCGATGGCATCTCCGGCGCCGGCCGGCAGGCGCTGCGGGGGCAGCGTGCCGTGATCGATCCAGTCCGACGGGTTCATCGGGGCGCTCATGCTTTCTTCGCGCGCGTGGTGGCACTCCCTTTCGCTGCGGTCTTTGTGCGCCGGGCGCTCGCCAGCCCCGCGGAGGCGGCCGGCGGCCGACGCGGCACATTGAGCCCGGACACCACGCGCATCAGCTCGTCGAGCTGCGCATGCTGGCTCGAGTTGACGGCCTTCAGCGCGAGCGCCTCGCCGACCGCCTGCTGGCGTGTCGCCCGCTCACCGGCAAGCTCCGCTTCGAGCCGCTCGCGCTCGCCCTCGAGCGCGGCGATACGACGCTCGGCGAACTTCAGCTGCGAGGCGAACTGCCCGTGTTCCTTCTTCAGCGCCTCGCGCTGGCGCGCCGTTTCCTGCAGCAGCTGTTTCGACAGCGCCTCGTACCGCTGCTGCGCCTGGGCGAGTCCTTGCGCGTGCGCGTGCTCGAGCGTCGCCCGTTCGGTTGTGGCGGCATCGAGCTGGCTCTGCCGCTCCTGCAGCGCGGTCTCAAGCGCGGCATACCGTTCGCGCAGCAGGGCGTGCTGCGCGCGCAGCTCAGCCAGCTCCGTGTCGCGGCCGGCGAGGGCCGCGCGCAGTTCGGTCACTTCCTGACGCAGCAGCTCGACACGCAGCCCGGCGTCGGTACGCGCCGCCTCGGCCGCAGCGACCGCCTGATGCGCCTCGGCCTTCAGGCGTACGACGTCGTCGAGCTGGACGGTGACGGCCGCCTGCCAGAGCGCGTGCATCTGCTCGGCGATATCCGGCGGAATGCCGGGGATCGCGATTTCGGCCAGCCCGGCGCGCACGACCTCGGCCTCAATCACGTTGAGGGCCCGCGCGAGCGTGGCCGGGTCGCCGGCACCGATCCGTGCGCGCAGTTTGCGCACCGACACGAGCTGCCGGAAGCGCGCCCCGCTCACGGGCGTCGCGTCACCCGCCTCGGCGAGCATCGCCAGCACGGTGGCGCGGATCTGTTCAGGGGTGGCAGCGGCGGGACGGGGCATGGCGAGCTCCAGGCGGAAAACGGGCGATTTTTCAGACGATTATTTCATACATTTCTAACGTTAGATAATCAGTTTCATCGCCGGAAATATATAGCGATCAAGAATAATATTCCTTATCGCCGCCATGCAAGCCCAACTGACCCGATCGAGAGCCCGACAGGCTGGATAAGCCCCTCCGGCCAGGTCTTCACGCAATACAAAAAGACCAGACAGCAACTATTTGATTTATTTGGAAATTAATATAGGGGCAGACCGGAAAGCCTTGTCAGGCCTGGAGCCGGCTAACCCGGTAAACGGCACGAAAAGCACGCGGACCCCACTCCGGAGCTACGCACGTGACCCTCCTCAAGAAGCGCATTGAAGCAACCGGCAACAAGGTTGACGAACTCAAGGAAGCCCGCAAGGCCGCGCAGAAAGCCAGCCGCCAGGCGTACAAACAGTCACGGGCCGACCGTGAACGCAAGGTTATGCTGGTCGGCGAAGCTGTCCTGCGGCGGGTCGAGCGTGGCGAGTGGGATGAGGACGAGTTCCGGGAGATGATGGCCGACGCAGTGTCCCATCCTGCCGACCGGGCCCTGTTCGATCTCGACTGACTATGTCAATTCAGGATGCCCGGCGCCCCTGCGGACCTTCGGGGTCCGCTGTGCTACGCGAAAAAACGGCCGAAGTAGGACTCAATTGAGGATCGCCCCCAGTACCACCACGCGAAATCGGGTTGATCACTGCAGTGGACCCAGAGTGCGCATGGAAAAGATCTCCATCCAGTTCTGGCCGCCATAGGTGATGCCCACGAACGTGACCGTCAGACCCGCATCATCGACGACGTAGGCAAGGATGGTTTCGCCCTCGATGTTCCACGTTCGCAGCCCCGACATGACGTCGTCGTGCCGGCTCCCCCGATTCGGAAAGGTGGCGAATTTTTCGCACGTATCAAACACGGCGGACCGGTAGCGATCGATCGACGCGTCCGAGCGATCGTGGTCGACCATGTATTCCTCGATATTGCGCAGCATCGCGTAAAACGACGGCAGGTATTGAACCTTGTACTGCATCAACCAGCCGCTCTCTTCTTCGCTCGACGCTGGCTTCTGTCCCGATCAAGCTGTTGCTCGATCTGCTCCCGGGTCATCGCACTTTCCGGGTTGGCCTTGTACTGAAGATAGCCCGGGACCACTTTCTCGGCCAGCCATTGACGCACGGCGTTGTCGCGCTCCTTCAGCAAACGGAGTCCGTCTCTGACCACTTCGCTATCGCTGTTGTAGTCGCCTTCTGCGGTTCGCTCGCGGACGAACTCAAGCAGCTCCGGAGTCAGTGTGATTGTCAGGCGTTCGCTCGCCATGATTGCACCCCAATTCATGATTGTATGACACTATCATACACCCCTGTGGTGCCTGTGCTTATCCGCTGCCAAATCCCCCGATGGGCAGTTCAAACTCCTCCACTTGTGGGTGGCAAATTCCCCCAGGCAGGACGAGCGGATTATGCGTCGGATTCCTCAGTGACGGCAAGTCTGGTGGCAGCTTCACGCAGGCGATAGCTCTTGCCTTCAAACTCGAGAAGTTTGGAGCGATGAAGCAGTCGGTCAAGGACCGCCGAAGCCATGGTGCTGTCGCGAAGGTAGCGCCCCCAGTCCTGGACGACGCGGTTGGACGTGACGAGGATGCTGCGGCGTTGCTTGTAGCGTTGATGGACCAGGGTCTGCAGCAGTTCGGCCGCGGCATCGGGAATGCGTTTGGCGAGGAACAGATCGTCAAGCACGAGGAGTTCGGGCTCGACGAGAGCCTTGAGCAACCGGTCCTGATCAGCGCGCGTTTCCACGGCATAGCCGGCGAACACGGTGTCGGACTCGACGTAGCGCACCTTCATCCCCTGCAGGGTGGCGTTGTAGGCGATGGCCTTCGCAATGTGGCTTTTGCCGGTGCCGGGTTTGCCGATCAGCAGCGCGTTGTCGCTATCGGCGACGAACTTCAGGGTGTGTAGCTCAAAGCAGGCTTGACGGGGTACTTTCGGATTGAAGGACCAGTCGAAGTCGGTCAGGGTTTTACGCTCGTCCAGTCCGGACTGCTGGAAACGTCGTTCGAGCAGCCGGGATTGCCGGCGATCGAGCTCGTCCTGCAGAATCATGGAGAAAGTTTCGAGGAACGGCTGCTGGCTGGCCCGGGCCTGCAGTACCCGGGTTTCGAGTGTCGCGCTGATGCCGGATAGGCGCAGTCCGCGCAGGGCGCGGTCGATTTCGGCAAGGCTCATGCTCAAGAGAGATCTCCATGGGTTGATGGCATGGCGGCGCTATGTTTGGCGCCGAGGGTGAACAGGTCGGCATAGTCGTCGCCGTCCCGGATGAGGTGATGTTCCTGAGTCAAGGGCAGTTCGCCCTGGACGGGCGCGTCCAGTTCAGCTAGCGCCTGCTCCAGCAGACGCTCGGTCAGCGCCTTGACGTGCTTGTAGCTGGGCACGCCTTCTCTCATGGCGATCTCGCAGGCCGATTCGATCAGGCGACGGGGATAGCGCCGGACCAGGCCAACGATGCCCCAGAGCTTGCGTTGACCGACACGGCCTTCGGTGTC
>NZ_BBJJ01000122.1 GCF_000739815.1 Paraburkholderia mimosarum LMG 23256 = NBRC 106338 | reverse complement strand
CTAGTCCATTGAACCAGAAGAATTGCACCGGATTCGCCGCGATGGATCGGAGTACTTCCATTTCAATGGAAGCGCCTGCTTGTTGTACTGACGTATATAACGCATGAGCTTTTTGTCGAGATCTTTGGTGCTGGTGAATACGCCACGCGCAATGACGTCGCGCTGGATGCGGGCAAACCAGTTCTCGACCTGATTCAGCCATGATGAATACGTGGGGGTGTAATGTATCGAGACCTTCGGATGGTCAGCCAGAAATGTTTGAACGGCCTCGGTCTTGTGGCTGCTCACGTTGTCGCAGATCACGTGAATCTCCTTCCCGCGCGGCTGGGCCGATACCACTTCGGTGAGGAACGCAACAAACTGGGCGCTGGTGTGGCGTGGCGCGGTTTTGCCCAGCACCTCACCTGTGGCAACGTTCAATGCGGCGAACAGGCTCAGGGTACCGTTGCGCTTGTATTCAAAGCCATGGCTCTCGGCGCGCCCGGGCGAGAGCGGCAACATCCGGTCCTTGCGATCCAGCGCCTGGATGGCTGTCTTCTCGTCCACGCAGAACACCACCGCATGCAATGGCGGATTGAGGTACAGCCCGATCACATCGGCCGCCTTGGTCTCAAAGTCAGGATCGTTGGACACCATGTGCGTATCGAGACGATGTGGCCGAATGTCGTGCTTGCGCCAGATACGTTGCACGGTCATGAAAGCCATACCCAGCTGTGCCGCCAGTTTGCGGCTGCTCCAGTGCGTCGAGCCGTCGGCCGGTTTGCGTCGCAGCGTGTAGTCGAGCACTCTCGCTTCAAGGCCCGCCAGGTCAGGTCGCGGCGCGCGGCCTGGATGTCTGCCGTAAAGGCCAGCCAGGCGCTCACTGGTGAAACGCGTTTGCCACGTTGTGATGAATCGCGAATCGCAGCGCAATTCGGCCATGATCGCCGCACGCGAGGCCCCTTCGTCAAGCAGCAGGATCAACCGCGCACGCCTTACCTGGCCAACGGCCATCGTGCGGCTGCGCTGCATCGACATCAGCTCTTCGCGCTCGGTTTCACTCAGATTCATTTTGCCCATGCACTATTAGATCAGTGCAATTTCATTGGTTCAATGGACTAGATTCGGCAAATGACGACGTTGCGATGATGGAAGCAACAATGCCTGTAAGTGCTTTTGTTTTCATTAGAGTCTCCAAACGTTGGAATGGTACAACTACTTATGAGCTACACTATTGCTGCAGAGAATTAAATCTGCGATGCCATCCAGGATGGCGTGTGAAAGATAAAGAAAACTATGGACAACCGGTCTTTGCAGTGTCGCACTGACCTTGCGAATCTATCAGTCGACACCGTATGGCATCTTCATCAGCATGGAAGGACCGCAGGTACTTGAAAAGGTGTTCCCGGATCAGTAGTTGTATTCTTATTCAAAGAAACCGCATCAAATTAATTGCTGATTAACTCCTTGCAATCCGCGGTTTTTCTATCGTGGGCTATTTCAAGCTGCCGGAGAGAAATTTGATGAGTCGTTCGCTGGACGGCTTGCTCATTACCTCCGAGGGAAGACCTTCTTCTTCTGTACGTCCTTGATGAAGAAACATTACGTGATTCGAGACGTTCCGTGCGAAGCCCATTTCATGCGTAACCACGACCATCGTGCGACCTTCTTCGGCGAGCTTTTGCATAACCTTAAGAACTTCACCGACGAGCTCGGGGTCGAGCGCCGATGTCGGCTCATCAAAGAGCATCACATCAGGGCTCATTGCCAACGCCCGCGCGATCGCGACGCGCTGCTGTTGGCCGCCGGAAAGATGCGATGGATACTGCTTCTCCACTCGTGGTGCGAGTCCGACTTTATCAAGATATTCGCGTGCGCGTTCTTTTGCCTCGTGACGTGGGAGTCCGAGCACATGTACCGGTGATTCCATAACGTTCTCAAGGACGGTCATGTGCGACCAAAGGTTGAAATGCTGGAGCACCATCGCGAGCTTTGTTCGAGCACGTTGCAGCTGTTTCGGGTCTTCTGCATCCAGATAGCCGTATCTATCAGCCTTTGTCTTTATGACATCGCCATCGAGCAAAATGCACCCGGAGTTCGGCCGCTCGAGAAAATTAATGCAACGAAGAAATGTACTCTTCCCCGAGCCACTTGCACCGATTATGCTGATGACATCACCCTTCCTTGCCTTCAGGGACACCCCTTTTAGCACCTCGTTATCGCCGAAGCGTTTATGGATGTCGCGGACCTCGAGTTTGCTTGCTTCTGCTGCTGTAGTGTGCCTCAGCATTCTGATCCTTCCGTTACATTAAAATCACTGGCGTTTCATACCAATACTGCGATCCTGTACACAGCTAGAGCGCGCGCGGTGCAAGGTAACGGAGCCAGTGGTGTTCCGCACGCCGGAACACAGCGACCAGCGCGAAGGAGATGGTAAGATAAAGCAGTGCGGCGATGCCAAATGCCTGAAACGACTGGTAGGTTGCAGAGTTGGCGTTACGGGCGACTTTCAGAATATCGGGTACGGTCGCCGTGAAAGCAACCGAGGTCGCGTGCAGCATAAGGATCACCTCGTTGCTGTAAAGGGGCAGGGATCTCCGCAGCGCGGAGGGGATGATGATCCGTCTGTACAGGTTGAATCCGCTCATTCCGTATGCACGGGCCGCCTCAACTTCGCCGTGAGACATCGAGCGCATTGCGCCGGCAAATATCTCCGTCGTATAAGCGCAGGTATTGAGCGAAAAGGCCAGGATCGCACAGTTGAATCCGCTTCGGAACAACGCATCACTAATCTCACGCGATCGAATAAATCCGAAGCTATAGATTCCGGTGTAGATCAGAAGCAGCTGCACATAAAGAGGCGTTCCCCTGAAGACGTAGGTGTAGAGGCGCACTGGCGTGCTTATGCAACGATTAGGGCAGACACGAGCCACTGCGAGGGGCAGCGCCAACATGAAGCCTATTGCAAGAGATGCCACCAGCAGCCAGAGCGTGACGGCGAGGCCGGAAAAACGCTGCCCATCCCAATACAGGAATGCGCGCCAGAACTGGGCAAGGATGTCGATCATGAGATTACAGTTCCGCGTGCCGAACGCCGGTTGAAAATTGCTTTTCGAGCCCGAACAGTACGAGATTCGAAATGGTGGTCATCGCGAGATAGACGAGTGCGGCACACATGACAAAGAAGAACATTTTGTATGTGCTCCTGCCCGCATCCTGGGCGGCCTTTACGATGTCTGCCAGACCAATGATTGAGACCAACGCGGTCGCTTTGACAAGAACTTGCCAGTTGTTGCCAATGCCAGGAAGCGCGAAACGCATCATTTGAGGAAACAAAATTCGCCGGAAAATGAGCACCCCATTCATTCCGTAGGCTGCACCAGCTTCCAGTTGCCCGCGCGGGACTGCTAGGAAAGCGCCGCGAAAAGTCTCCGTGAAATAGGCTCCATAGATGAAGCCAAGTGTCAGTATCCCGGCCGAGAATGGATCAATATCAAATTGTTCCAGACCGAACGCGTCCGTAAGATCGTTAACACCCATCTGGATGCTGTAAAAGATGAGCAGCATCAGGACGAGGTCGGGCACCGATCTGATTAACGTGGTATAGGCCGTACCGATTGTGCGAAAACACCGGTTCTCCGATAGTTTTGCCAACGCGCCCAGAAGGCCGAGGACGACTGCGGCCGCAAGGGACAACACCGACAACTCCATCGTTCGCAGGGTCCCTGCCAGAAGCTGCGGACCATATCCGAATAGACCCACACCCGTCTCCCGTGTTAGCTATAACTAAATTCATGTTGGGTTGAAGCCGCGCCCCATCTGCGATCCGTGAAGACTCACCGAGCAGGAACATTTGATTCGCCCAGTGCCGCTCACCGTGTGGCGTGGGAGCAGTCGGCAGGGACGGATCCTCTTCCTGTCTGCATCGGTTAGCTCTCGCCGCCGAATGCACATGTCAGTGGACGGCGTTGTTAACTCTAGCGTGGCCGCGGTCTCGGAAGTGCCGGCCGGACAGCTGCAGGTAAGTCAACCGCCATAGATGTCGAAGCCGAAGTATTTCTTTGAGATACGGTCGTAGGTGCCATCTCTCCGGATGCGGTCGATTGCTCCGTTGACTGCGTCGAGCAGTGCCTTGTCGCCTTTTCTGATACCAATGCTGACGCCCGGGCCGAATATGCTTTCGTCTTTGATGGCGGGTCCTCGGGCGAATCCGTAATCACGCCCCTGTGGTGTCTTCAGGAATCCAGCCTCGGCCTGCGGTGCAAAAGCCAACGCAGCATCAATGCGCCCCATCACCAGGTCGTTCCAAACCTGGTCCTGGGTCTGGTAAGGGACCACGGCGACGCCGCTATTGCCCCAATACTTGCGGGCATAGGCTTCCTGAGTAGTGCCTTGCTGTACGTCGACGCGCTTTCCCTTGAGCGACTCTGCGGTTGGCGTAAGCGCGGAACCACTTTTGACAACAAGCGCTTCAACCGGTGCGTACAGTTTTTTGCTGAAATCGATAGTCCTGGAGCGCTGTTCACTCCTGGTCATCGACGAATTGATTGCATCAAATTTGCGTGCCTCAAGGGCCGGGATCATTCCGTCGAACGAATTCTCGATCCACACGCATTTAGCATTGAGCTTCGCGCAGATGGCGTTGCCCAGTTGTCTATGTCGAAACCGACAAGTTCCCCACTCACGGCTTTTGCCTCGAATGGCGGGTATGAAGTGTCCACACCGAACCGTATTGTTTTAATAGTGTCAGCGGATACCGCAAGAGGAAGACAGCCGACGGTCAACGTCCCAAGAATTACCCAAACCTTCATTGATATGTCCTTGTTCCGAGCAGGGGCTGCCATATCGAGATCGCTGGTTGAACCACGTGATTTCCAGAGTGTCTGCGCGGACCTCGCTCAACGCCCGATGCGAATCATGAGTCTGAACCGGTAGCGCCGTCCAATTCTGAAACGAAGGGAGACTATGCGAAATTGAGATAGTGGGAGGCAAACGACATGCGTGCCGCCCGTACAGAGTGCAGGACCGGACTACCCAAGGGGGTGTCAGGGACGGTTTTCGTTTCTGCGCAAGCGACGATCGGGCTGTTTTTTGCCAGTCGACAAAGAAAAGAAGATGAGCGCGCCGGTGTCCCTCCGGGCCGGCGTCTGGTCGCGGATGTGGATGAGCTGTCCGGCGCCAATTACTTCTGCCAGCGGCGGTTGTAGTTGACGCCAGACAGACGAGCGTTCTCGACGTTGGCGGAAGATAGTGTGCGGCAGACAGCCTCCAGCCTGCGTTCTTCTTACTGCCAGCTTGTTATTTCCCGTTCAAACTGGTCGCGCAACAACGCGGCAAATTCTTCCGCCAGTTGTGAGACTGCTCCGTGCGGAGGATAGAGAAGGAAGCTGCGATAATTGATCGGCGGTGAAAAGGGCAGGACCTTGATTCCCTGGCCTACATAATCGGTAGCCACCAGGGGATGGGCTAATGTAACACCGAGTCCAAGCTTCACCATCTCACAACACGTGGCGCTGTATTGCGCTTCGAGCGTAAGCATGCGTTCGACCCCCTCCTGCTCGAAGATGCGGTCGGTTTCTTCCCTGGATCCGTCACCGTGCACGAGCGAGATGTATTGCTCGCCGCGAAAATCGGTAGCTCTGATCCTGGTCTTTCCTGCCAGGCGATGGCTCTTCGGCAAAAGACAAACGACCTCTGCATCAGGCAGCGCAACCGCCTGACAGGTTGCGGCGGCAGATACGAAGGCGACGATTCCGACGTCGCAGAACTGGGACGAAACCCATTGCTCTACCGTGTTTGACGTGTTGGTATGGATCGATACGGTGACATCAGGCCGGGACTGCCTGAAGCGCTGCACGACTCTTGGGAGGAAGCTCATGCCGATGCCGGGAATCGACGCAATGCGCAGGCGGCCGCTTCCGAGGTTGCGAATGCTGTCAGCGGCGTAGGCGAGGCTTTTCAGCCCCACGAAGACTTGCTCAACCTCGCGGAAAAGAGCCTTTGCTTCCGGTTTCGGACTGAGACGGCCACCGCGGCGCTCAAAGAGCACAAGCCTCGTATCGGCCTCCAGTTGCAAAATAAGTCTGCTCACATTGGACTGGGAGGTATGGAGTACTTCCGCAGCCCCCGTTGTGGAACCGGCTTGCATCACTGCGCGGAAGGCCTCGATTTGACTGAGTTTCATCTGGGTATCTCTTTTAAGCATAGCTTCGCATCGTTTTGATATTTGACCGCATAAGTCTAGGCGTGCAACATCCGTGTTACTACGCATGTGGCTTGCCGGGGACGAGGCGAAGGCGCTTCATGCGAAAGCCGGTCGCTATCTTTTCCCTACCCGTCATGGTGCAAACAGGAGGGTAGAATCGCGGCCCGGAATCACTGTTTGCGCAAGGACGCAGTATGAAGACACACGATTTCGCAGGCCTATACGATGCGATAGTCGTAGGCGGTGGCCTAGTTGGGTCTGCTGTCGCCTATGGGATCGCCCGCGAAGGCGCGCAAGTGCTCCTTATTGACGAGGGGAATGACGGTTTTGGCGCGTCGGTCGGCAACTTCGGCCTCGTCTGGGTTCAGGGCAAGGGAGTCGGCCAGCCCGCCTACACGACATGGACTCGTGAATCCGCTGCGCTCTGGCCATCATTCGCCGATGCCTTGCGCGATGAAACCGGCGTGGATACGCAGTTGCTGCAGCCAGGAGGTTTTGATTTGTGTTTTTCGGATGAGGAACTCGATGAGCGTGGAAAGCAACTCCTGCAGTTAGCAGACGACGCCGGTGGCAACTACCCATTCGAGGTTCTCGGCAATGCGGACCTGAAGGCCCGGATACCGGAGATTGGTGGGGCCATTGCTGGCGCCACGTATACGCCGATGGACGGGCACGTGAACCCGTTAAAGTTGCTGCTCGGCTTAAGAAGGGGCATGGCCAACCGCGGAGCGCACGTCATTAGCTCCGAGAGGGTGATGCGAATCGATTCCCAACCAGGCGGATTTGTGGTGCATGGACAAAAGGGGCGCTGGTGCTCTGCACGGATAGTGCTCGCTGCGGGCTTAGGAAACAAGGACCTCGCCCCCATGGTCGGGCTGCAAGCCCCAGTCGTGCCAATACGTGGGCAGGTCCTCATAAGCGAGCGCGTCGGGACGTTTCTTCGGTTCCCGACAGTGACAGTGCGGCAGACCATGGAAGGCACCGTTCAGTTGGGCGACTCACTTGAAAACGTCGGCTTCGACAACAGCGTCACGACCGATGTGCTCTCTGAAATAGCAGCGCGCGCGGTGAAAGCCTTTCCACTGCTTCATGATGTTCGGCTAGTGCGAGCATGGGGCGCGCTCCGTGTTATGACGCCCGATGGTTTCCCGATTTACGAGGAGTCCACGATCTGTCCTGGGGCCTTCAATATCAGTTGCCACAGTGGCGTAACGCTTGCCGCAGCGCACGCGCAGCGGCTTGCGGGTTGGATCACCGGCGAGCAGCGAGTGCCAGGTCTCCAGGCGTTTGCTGCGGATCGCTTCCGAAAATCATATGAGTCTTTTCCCCATGTCGACTGAACCGCTCTTCGAGCAACTGCTGGTTGTGAAAGGTCCGAAGGTGCGCATCATCTTCAACCATGTACCGTATGAGGTCCCAGACGGAATGAACCTGGCAGCCGCCCTCCTTGCTGCAGGTGTGCGTCGTTTCCGCGGAACGCCTGTGAGCGGAGCCCCGCGTGCACCCTATTGCATGATGGGCGTCTGCTTCGAGTGTCTCGTAGAGATTGACGGTACGCCAAACTGCCAAAGTTGTCTCGAAAGCGCGCGGGACGGCATGGTCATCCGGTCCCAGGAAGGCGTGAGAGATGTGTTAACCGAATGCAGCAGTGAGTGCAACACGACTGGTCGAAAGGGGCAGCGACAATGATTCCGGAAGCAGTTGATGTTGTAGTTATCGGTGCAGGCCCAGCAGGCATGACCGCCGCGACTACCGCCGCGCAGGCAGGACTTAAGGTTGTGCTCCTCGACGAACAGGCGACAGTGGGCGGCCAGATCTATCGCTCCATTACCCGCGCGGACAAAGAACGTGTTGACTTGCTGGGTCCCGACTACGCTTCTGGAGCCACTATCGCTGTCGCCTTGTCCGAAAGCAATGTGCGCCATGAAACCAGCGCTCAAGTATGGTTCGTCAGCAGAGGGCGTGAAGTACATTACGCCCAGCATGGCCGGAGTAAGTCGCTGGTGGCGCGTCACATCGTACTCGCGACGGGTGCGATGGAAAGGCCGTTTCCGATTGCCGGTTGGACAACCCCCGGCGCGATGACGGCTGGTGCCGCGCAGATCTTGCTGAAGGAATCATTCACGGTGCCGAGCCAGCCTGTGGTGCTCGCAGGTTGTGGACCACTGCTTTATCTGCTTGCCTGGCAGTATTTGCGCGCAGGCGTGCCCATCCGGGCGTTCGTTGAGACAACGAATCTTGCAGACAAATTCTGGGCGGCGAAACATTGGACGAGCGCCTTGTTGGGCTGGCCCGAGCTGAAGAAAGGCATCGGTTTGCTGCGAGTGCTCCGAAAGGCACGTGTGCCAGTCTACCGCGGAGCAAGGGAGCTGCGTATCGAAGGAGAACCCGTTGCCAAAGCGCTGAGCTTCATTGCAGGCAAAAAAAAACGCCAACGCATCGAAGCGGGACTCATACTTCTGCATCAGGGGGTTGTACCGAATACGCAAATCACGTGGTCGCTTCAGGCATCGCATCATTGGGATAAGAACCAGCTCTGCTGGGTGCCAGACCGTAACGATGTATTCGAGCTGGATGTACCCGACGTCTTCGTTGCAGGCGATGGAGGCGGCATCGCTGGAGCGAAGGCCGCAGCGGTGCAAGGAAGAATTTGTGGTTTGGAGATTAGCAGGCGTCGCGGAAAGATCGACCGGCGCGAGTTTGACAGGACGATCGATATAGTACGCTCGGAGCTTGCCGGCCACCTTCATGTCCGGGCGTTTCTCGATGCGCTGTATCGACCTGGTGAAGCAACACGTATTCCGGCCGATGATGTGCTGGTCTGTCGATGCGAAGAGGTCACTGCGGCCGCAATCCGGCAGTCGGTTGCGCTTGGATGCGTTGGTCCGAACCAGGCGAAGGCGTTTAATCGATGTGGTATGGGGCCGTGTCAAGGCCGTCTATGCGGTCTTACCGTTTCAGAGATCATAGCGCGAGAGCGTCAAGTCACGCCTGATGTCGTCGGCTACTACAGGATCAGGCCGCCAATCAAACCCATTACACTAGGCCAATTGGCGTCAATTGGCGACCATGTAAATTGACCGGCGAAGTTGCAACACGAGGCAACGGTCAGCTAAGTTCGCCAGAGGAACCCATGACGGCACATCGGATCGAGCAAATCGTGTTGCGCGCAATCAAGCCTTTCACGGCGAGAGAGCCTGATTTTCAAGGAGAAAAATTTATGATTATTCGTCAAGGAAATACTGGAAGGCTCAGCCGAGTTTTAGTGGCGAATGGCTTTGCTTTTCTATCCGGCGTGACCGCCCGGGATACGACACGTGGCGTCAGGGAGCAAACAGAAGACATCCTTGCGCAGGTCGATAGTTATCTGAAGGCGGCCGGAGCGGACAAGTCCCGCATAGCGGTCGCAAATATCTGGTTGAGGGACATTGATACCTTCGACGAGATGAACAATGCATGGGATGCATGGGTCGACAAGGAGTGTCCTCCCGCGCGAGCCACAGTCGAATCGCACCTTGCGGGCGAAGACATCCTGGTCGAGATTCAAGTTCAGGCGGCTGTTTGATGGACTCGGGCGCGCGCGGAGCGGGACGTGAGTAGCGACAGTACGTCGGGATTGCGTCATGATTGGGGTCTCGAAAAGTTTGCATAGTCGTAGCCCGACATAGTCCCTGTTTCGAGGCCGCGCCGTTACCACGTTTATACGACATTAGCGGGTTGCGGTTGCGTCGCTGGACTATCTCAAATTCGCATAGGCAGCTCAGCAATCCGCATTCCGAACCGTTTCAGCGAAGAGTACGATGGGCTTGTTTCGTTGGATAGTCTGGACATCTAAATAGGTGAGGGAAAATTGACGCAATCAAGATAAGGTGCGTTCTGCTGAGTCAAGGGTTTTGCCAAAAAAGCTGCGTGTTTTAAGTTCATCGTTAAGTAAATCAAAATATTGTATGTATTCAGGAGCGGAGATGAGACATCTGGTTGCTTCCACCATGCTGTGCGTACTGGCGTCTTCTGTCTGGGCGGCAGATACTCTGCGTTTTGGCGTAGAGGCGGACTACCCACCGTTTGAATATAAGCTGCCCAGCGGCGAGCTAGCGGGTTTCGATATTGATGTCGGCAATGCAATTTGCGCCAAACTGCAAGTAAAGTGCAAATGGGTCGAGAATTCGTTTGACGGACTAATTCCCGCTCTCGAGGCGCGAAAATTTGACGCCATCAATTCTGCCATGTGGGCCACCGAACAACGCGAAAAGGCAATCGACTTCACATCAGTAATTTACGCGTCTCCGATTCGCTTGGTTGCACGATCTGACAGTCACATCCTGCCAAACGCTGAATCACTCAGAGGTAAACGCGTTGGTGTTCAACAAGGTGGAACCCAACAATATTATGCGGAACAGAAGTGGGCTCCGGCTGGCGCTGTCGTTGTCACATATTCGAGCCAAACCCAGGTGTTCGCGGACCTTGCCGCTGGTCGAATTGATGCTGCTCTGCAGTCTCAGCAAAGTGCCGAAGACAGTTTTCTCAAAAAACCCGAAGGCAAAAATTTTACGTTCGTTGGAGAACCGCTGACCGATGAGAAAATATTTGGACGCGGCGTTGCATTTGGAGTCCGCAAGCAGGATCCGGAGCTCAAGGCACGTCTGAACGAGGCGATTGCTTCGTTGAAGAAAGATGGAACACTCAACAGGCTAGCAAAGAAATATTTTCAGTATCAGATCGTGGCACCCTGAAACCGCCGTAACATTCGAGGCTGCGGATTCGTGATGCGTGGCACCGAATCCGCTACGTAAAGCTATGCGATGGCGCGCGAGAATTTGCGCAAAACGGCTCACATTGAAAAGCAGCTGAAACATTTCGCGAAGAGAAAGCGGTCGGGCGAGAAATCGAAATCACAATGCACGCAACGAGGGTGGATCTTTGAAGTGGAAGCACCCATGAAGTCTCCAGTGGTACATGACAGCTCGACCACCACCGGTTTGGGCTGGTACTGTCTACCCAACATTCCGCAGAGCCATGATCCAGGCGGCAGACGAATAAGCACTTCTTTTGGTTGATGTATCTACCCCTGCACGCGTTGGGTTGCGCTTCCAGGTGGTGACGATCTCGATCTTTACTGTGGTGCGTGAGATCTTCACCAATTTCTTTCTTTTACATTTTCTGGTAATTGCGATGCTGAATGGATCGGATGTTGG
>NZ_BBJJ01000123.1 GCF_000739815.1 Paraburkholderia mimosarum LMG 23256 = NBRC 106338 | reverse complement strand
GAACAACTGAAGCAAAGCGCGCTCGCGTATCACCAGAATCCGAAGCCCGGCAAGATCTCGGTCACGCCGACCAAACCGCTCTCGAACCAGGTCGATCTTTCGCTTGCCTACTCGCCCGGCGTTGCAGCCGCTTGCGAGGCGATCCACGCAGACCCGCTCGATGCGCAGAAATACACCTCGCGCGCCAACCTCGTCGGCGTCGTGACGAATGGCACGGCCGTGCTCGGCCTCGGCAATATCGGCCCGCTCGCGGCCAAGCCGGTGATGGAAGGCAAGGGCTGCCTGTTCAAGAAGTTCGCCGGCATCGACGTGTTCGACATCGAGCTCGACGAACTGGACCCGGACAAGCTCGTCGACGCCATCGCCATGCTCGAGCCGACGCTCGGCGGCATCAACCTCGAGGACATCAAGGCGCCCGAGTGCTTCTATATCGAGCAGAAGCTGCGCGAGCGCATGAAGATCCCGGTCTTCCACGACGACCAGCACGGCACGGCGATCATCGCGTCGGCTGCGATCCTCAACGGCCTGAAGGTCGTGGGCAAGGATCTCGGCAGCGTGAAGCTCGTGTGTTCGGGCGCGGGCGCGGCGGCGATCGCGTGTCTCGACCTGCTCGTGAAGCTGGGTCTCAAGAAGGAGAACATCCTCGTTGCCGACTCGAAGGGCGTGATCTACGAAGGCCGCGGCAATCTCGATCCGTCGAAGGCGCGCTATGCCGCCAACACCGATGCGCGCACGCTCGGCGACGCGATCAAGGCCGCCGACGTGTTCCTCGGCTGCTCGAGCGCAGGCGTGCTCAAGCCCGAGATGGTCAAGGAGATGGGCGACAGGCCGTTGATCCTCGCACTCGCAACCCCGAGCCCGGAAATCCGCCCCGAAGAAGCGAAGAAGGTGCGCCCGGACGCGATCATCGCCACGGGCCGTTCGGATTATCCGAACCAGGTCAACAACGTGCTGTGCTTCCCGTTCATCTTCCGTGGCGCGCTGGACGTGGGCGCGACGACCATCACGGAAGAGATGAAGCTCGCATGCGTGCGCGCGATCGCGGAACTGGCCGAGGAAACCGACCAGGGCGACGAAGTGGCGAAGGCCTATGAAGGCCACACGCTCGAATTCGGCCCGGAGTACCTGATTCCGAAGCCGTTCGATCCGCGCCTCATCATCAAGATCGCACCGGCCGTGGCGCAGGCCGCGATGGATTCGGGCGTTGCCACGCGTCCGATCCAGGATATGGAAGCCTACCGCGAGCAGCTTGGCGCGACGGTCTACCGCTCGGGCATGGTGATGCGTCCGGTGTTCGCGGCGGCGAAGGCGAAGTGCGCGCGCATCGTGTTCGCCGAGGGCGAGGACGAGCGCGTGCTGCGCGCCGCGCAGTTCGTGCTCAACGAGAAGATCGCCAGGCCCATCATCGTGGGCCGCCCGTCGGTCGTGGAAATGCGCCTGAAGAAGATGGGCTCGAAGCTGCGTCCCGGCACCGACTTCGAGATCGTCGATCCCGAAGACGATCCGCGCTTCCAGAAAAGCTGGCAGGCGTACCACGAACTCGGCGCGCGACAGGGCGTTACGCCTGAAGTGGCGAAGGCTTCGGTGCGCAAGTTCAACACGCTGATCGGCGCGATCCTCGTGCATCTGGGCGACGCCGACGGCATGATCTGCGGTCTGCTCAACAGCTTCGACTATCACCTCAAGTTCGTCGACCAGGTGTTCGGCAAGGCCAGCGAAGCCGAAAACTACGCGGCGATGAACCTGCTGATGCTGCCGGGGCGCAACATCTTCATCAGCGACACCTACGTGAACGAAGTGCCGAGCGCCGAGCAGCTCGCCGACATGACGATCCTGGCCGCGCGCGAGATCGAAAAGTTCGGCATCACGCCGAAGGTCGCGCTGCTTTCTTCGTCGAACTTCGGCAGCGTGCGTTCGTCGACGTCGCAGCGCATGCAGGCCGCGCGCGAGCTGATCGCCGCGCGTGCTCCGCAGCTCGAAGTGGACGGCGAAATGCACGGCGACGCGGCGCTCTCCGAGCTGATCCGCAAGCAGTCGTTCCCGGGCACGACGCTCACGGGCGAGGCGAACCTGCTCATCATGCCGAACGTGGAAGCGGCCAACATCGCCTACAACCTGCTGAAGGTGATCGGCGGCGAAGGCGTGACGGTCGGCCCGTTCCTGCTGGGCGCGTCGAAGCCGGTGCACATCCTCACGCCTGCGGCGACGGTGCGACGCATCATCAACATGACGGCGGTGGCTTCGGCGAACGCGGAGGTCTCGAAGGCAGCGGCGAAGTAAACGAGCTTTCGCTGATCGCCTGATGTGAAAAGGGCGCTCCATGTTGCATGGAGCGCCCTTCGTATTTACAGCTTCAACAGCGTCAAGCCGGCATCAAGCTGCGTGCCGCGCTGCGCCGTTTTCCGGCGAGCGCCATTTCGCGAGCAGCGTCGCCCACTTCGCGCGCGTTGCCTTGAGGTTGTTCTCCTTGATGTGGCCATAGCCGCGAATCGCATCGGGGAGGTTCGCGAGTTCCAGTGCCAACGGCAAATTAGCCTCGCTCAGCCCACCCATCACCTCGCGCATCAGCGTCTCGTATTCGCCAATGAGCGCACGCTCATGACGGCGTTCTTCCGTGCGGCCGAACGGATCGAGCGCCGTGCCGCGCAGGAACCTGAGTTTCGCGAGCAGACGCATGGCCGTGAGCATGCGCGGGCCGTACTGTTTCTTCACGAGATGGCCCTTGTCGTCGTGCTTCGCGAACGCGGGCGGCGCGAGATGGAAGTTGACCTTCCAGTCGCCTTCGAAGCTCGCCTTGATCTTCTCGATGAACGCCGGGTCCGCGTAAAGGCGCGCGACTTCGTATTCGTCCTTGTACGCCATCAGCTTGTGCAGGTTCTTCGCCACGGCTTCAGTGAGCGGGGACCGGCCATCCACGTGTTCGAGTTTCGTTTCCGCCTGCCGCACGCTTTCGACGAAGGCGCGATAATGGCGCGCATACGCCTCGTTCTGGTACGCGGCGAGATACTCCGCGCGTTTTTCGATGAGCGTGTCGAGCGCCTTGGGCGTGTGCAGGGAAACGATCTTCGCACCGGCAGCGTCCGTGTTCTGATCCAGAACCGGCTTTTTCACGAGCTGATCCACGGCCGCGCGGTCATGCGCCACGCGCCGGCCCCACTCGAACGCCGCAAGGTTCTTCTCGACCTGCACCGCGTTGAGTTCGATCGCGCGCACGAGCGACTCGTGCATGAGCGGCAGCCAGCCCTTTTGCCACGCGTAGCCGAGCACGAAGGGGTTCGTGTAGATCGCATCGCCGAGCAGCGCTAGCGCGTAGCGGTTCGCATCGACGGTCGCAACGTTGTCCGTGCCCGCCGCCGCACGCACGTCGGCTTCGGTGCTGGAGCCCGGGAACTGCCACTGCGGGTTCTTGATGAACTCGGCGGTCGGCGTGTGCGCGCTATTGAGCACCACGTGCGTCATGCCTTCCTGCATGCGCGAGACGCAGTCGTCGCCGGCGGTCACGATGGCGTCGCAGCCGATCACGAGCTTCGCCTCGCCCATGGCGATACGCGTAGCGTGAATGTCATCGGGGCGGTTGGCGATCTGCACGTGGCTCATCACCGCGCCGCCCTTTTGCGCGAGGCCGGTCACGTCGAGCACGGTCACGCCCTTGGCCTCGAGGTGCGCGGCCATGCCGAGCAGTGCGCCGATCGTCACCACGCCGGTACCGCCCACGCCCGTGACGAGCACGCCATAGGGGCGATCGATCGCGGGCACGTCAGGCGTCGGCACGGCCGGCATCGCCTCGTTCGCCACGCTGCTGGTCTTTGGCTTGCGCAGCTGGCCGCCTTCGACCGTCACGAAGCTCGGGCAAAAGCCCTTCAGGCACGAGTAGTCCTTGTTGCAGGTGGACTGGTTGATCTGGCGCTTCGTGCCGTATTCCGTATCGAGCGGCTCGACGCTCAGGCAATTCGATTGCACCGAGCAATCGCCACAACCTTCGCACACGGCCTCGTTGATGACGACGCGCTTCGCCGGGTCCGGATACGTGCCGCGCTTGCGGCGGCGGCGTTTTTCGGTCGCGCAGGTCTGGTCGTAGATCAGGATCGTCGTGCCGGGAATCTCGCGCAGCTCGCGCTGGATCGCATCGAGCTGGTCGCGGTGATGGATCGTCACGCCCGGCGCGAGCGTTGTCACACCCTCGTACTTCCCGGGTTCGTCGGTGACGATCACGATCTTCGCCGCGCCTTCGGCTGCGACCTGATGCGTGATCTGCGGCACGGTGAGCGTGCCGTCGACGGGCTGGCCGCCCGTCATCGCCACGGCGTCGTTGTAGAGAATCTTGTACGTGATGTTCGCCTTGGAGGCGATCGCCGCGCGTATGGCGAGCAGGCCCGAGTGGAAGTAGGTGCCGTCGCCCAGGTTGGCGAACACGTGCTTGTCGTTCGTGAACGGCGCCTGGCCCACCCACGCCACGCCTTCGCCGCCCATCTGGCTGAAGGTGCTCGTGTTGCGGTCCATCCACACGGTCATGTAGTGGCAGCCGATGCCGGCCATGGCGCGCGAGCCCTCGGGCACGTTGGTCGACGTGTTGTGCGGGCAGCCGGAGCAGAACCACGGCTTGCGCTCGACCTGCACGCGCGGCTTTGCGAGCGCCTTTTCCTTGGCCTCGATCACGGCCATGCGTGCGGCGATGCGCGCACGCACGTCGGAGGGCAGCTCGAACTTGTCGAGCCGCGTGGAAATGGCCCTGGCGATGATCGCGGGCGAGAGCTCGTAGTGCGCGGGCAGGAGCCAGTTGCCCATCGGCACCGACCATTCGCCGCCGGCGCCATCCTTCTCGTCGAACTTGCCGAACACGCGCGGACGCTGCGCGTCGGGCCAGTTGTACAGCTCTTCCTTGATCGCGTATTCGAGGATCTGACGCTTCTCCTCGACCACGAGAATTTCCTGGAGCCCGCGCGCGAACGCGTGCGCGCCCTGCGCCTCGAGCGGCCACACGCAGCCCACCTTGTAGAGCCGGATGCCGATGCGCGAGCAGGTTTCGTCGTCGAGGCCGAGATCGGTGAGCGCCTGGCGTACGTCGAGATACGCCTTGCCGCCCGTGATGATGCCAAAGCGCGCATGCGGCGAATCGATCTCGACGCGGTCGAGCTTGTTCGCGCGCACATAGGCGAGGCCCGCATACCACTTGTAGTCGAGCAGACGCGCTTCCTGCACGAGCGGCGGATCCGGCCAGCGGATGTTGAGGCCGCCTTCGGGCATCGCGAAGTCTTCGGGCAGGATGATGCTGGTGCGATGCGGATCGATCTCCACGGAAGCCGACGATTCGACCACGTCGGTCACGCACTTCATCGCGACCCAGAGGCCGGAGTAGCGGCTCATGGCCCAGCCGTGCAGGCCGAAGTCGAGATATTCCTGCACGTTCGACGGAAACAGCACCGGCAGGCCGCAGGCCTTGAAGATGTGCTCCGACTGGTGCGCGAGCGTGGAAGACTTGGCCGCATGATCGTCGCCGGCGAGCACGAGCACGCCGCCGTGCGGCGAGGAGCCCGCCGAATTGCCGTGCTTGAAGACGTCGCCGCTGCGGTCGACGCCGGGGCCCTTGCCGTACCACATCGAAAACACGCCGTCGTATTTCGCGGCCGGGTACAGGTTCACCTGCTGCGAGCCCCAGACGGCGGTCGCGGCGAGGTCTTCGTTGACGCCGGGCTGAAACACGATTTGATGCGCGGCGAGATGCTGCTTCGCCTTCCAGAGGGACTGATCGAGACCGCCGAGCGGCGAGCCACGATATCCCGAGATGAACCCCGCGGTATTGAGACCGGCGGCCTTGTCGCGTTCCTGCTGCAGCATCGGCAGGCGGACCAGCGCCTGGATGCCGCTCATGTACGCGCGGCCGCGTTCGAGGGTGTATTTATCGTCGAGCGTGACGGAAGCGAGTGCGGCTTCGAGCGAAGCGCGCTGACCTGCGTCTAGCGGGGCATTCATTATGTGTCTTCCTCCAACCAATCCGTTGTGGGATCGCCAGAAATTCAGGGCCTCGGCATCTTGTGAATGCGTTGGCCGGGGTCGCCATATTGGCTTCTTTTTTTCGATAGTAGCACTCGGATAAACCCGCCGCCTTGACACCCGGAACTCACTGCACTTTCCGGGCCGGTGTCCAGGCGTCACGAAACTTGGCGAAATCCGATGTAACAAAGGATGTATCGGATTTCTTCCGACGAGTAACAACGTGTAAAAAGTGCACAGGCGAGGAACCGGTCTTGAATATCCTGTCTAACTCCTTCACCTGTGCGAGCCGCTCAGCGCCCCTTGTCGTTAGCGGTATTTGAAAGGGCGCTGTCGCAACAGGCAGTCTGAAAAAAGGAGTACAGCATGAATCATCGACATATCCAGACCTTCCTGACGGTCTCGGCTGCATTCTTTGCCATCAGCACGCCGCTGCATTCGAACGCCAGCACGAAGAGCGGTGCGAACGCAACGACCCGCTGCGCCGAGTACACGCTGAGCGCCAAGGCGGGGACGAACGTCATGCCGGCCGCGAAAGCCGGGCGCAAATCCTGATGCCGCGCTGATCCGCGCAGCATTCCGTTCACCCGCCCGGCGCCGGGGTGTGCGGCGAAGGGTTCAGAAGAAAAAAGGGCGAAGATCGCGTGGTCTTCGCCCTTTTTATTTGCCTTTAGCGGGCTTAGCGGTCGATGCGGATCAGGCCTTGTCCTGCACCACACCACGGCGGATCTGGTCGAGCTCGATCGATTCGAACAACGCCTTGAAGTTGCCTTCGCCGAAGCCCTGGTTGCCCTTGCGCTGGATGATCTCGAAGAAGATCGGGCCGATCTGGTTCTCCGTGAAGATCTGCAGCAGCAGGTCTTCGGGCATGCCGTCGATCAGGATCTTGCGCTTCTTCAGTTCGTCGAGCGGCTCGCCGTGGTTCGGGATGCGGCGGTCCACGAGCTCGTAGTAGGTGTCGATGGTGTCGAGCAGGGCGATCTCTTTGGCGCGCAGTCCATCCACGGTGCGGTAGATGTCGTTCGTGCCGAGCGCGATGTGCTGGATGCCCTCGCCATGATAGGCGTCGAGGTATTCCTGGATCTGGCCCGCGGTCTCGCCGCCTTCCTCGTTGATCGGAATGCGGATCTTGCCGCAGGGCGAGGTCATCGCCTTGGACTTCACGCCCGTCACCTTGCCTTCGATGTCGAAGTAGCGGATTTCGCGGAAGTTGAAGAGGCGTTCGTAGAACTCCGCCCACTCGTTCATGCGGCCGCGGTGGACGTTGTGCGTGAGGTGATCGATGTAGGTGAGGCCGTGCCCGACCGGGTGCTGGTCGGCCCCCGCAATCGGCTCGAAGTCGACGTCATAGATGCTGATGTCGCCGATGCTGCCCGGCGCGGCGCCGTTCTTGCCGCGCCAGCGATCGACGAAATAAATCAGCGAATCGCCAATGCCCTTGATGGCGGGGATATTCAGCTCCATCGGGCCCGTCTTGTTGTCGAAGCCCCATGCGCCCAGCTCGAGCGCGTGCTTGTAGGCCTTGGCGGCGTCCTGCACGCGGAACGCGATCGCGCAGATCGACGGGCCGTGCAGACGCGCAAAGCGCTGCGCGAACGAATCGGGTTCGCCGTTGACGATGAAGTTGATCTCGCCCTGGCGATAGAGCGTGACGTCCTTATGGCGATGACGCGCAATGGCCGTGAAGCCCATGCGTTCGAACAGCTTGCCGAGCGCCTTGGGGTCCGGCGCGGTGTATTCGATGAACTCGAAGCCGTCGGTGCCGACGGGGTTCTCCCAGGTGGGGACCAGCATGGTTGTCTCCTGACGTAGATCAGATTTCGTGTAGCAGAGTGTAGACCGCCGTATTGGGAGAAAACTTGCGAGTTGGGTCGCGCTGTCGTCGGTTTGCGCTATAAACTGCCTTTAAGGAATCATGGGAGGGCAGAAAATGGCAAGCATCGAATTGGATGCGATCGACAGGCGTATTCTGGCAATCCTTCAGGAGAATGGCCGCCTCTCCAACCAGGAGATCGCGGAGCGTGTGAATCTCTCGCCGAGCCCGTGTTTGCGGCGCATCCGGCGCCTGGAGGAGAGCGGCGTGATTCGCGCCTACGTGGCGCTGCTCGATGCCCAGAAGCTGGGGCTCGACCTGCTCGCGTACGTGAACGTGCGGCTCGAAAAGCGCGGGCCCACGGCGGCGGGGCGCGAGGGCGTGACGCACGCCGAACTGTTCCGCGCGGCCGTGCAGACCTGGCCGGAAGTGGTGGCCTGCCACGCCATGACTGGCGATATGGACTTCCTGCTGCGCGTGCAGGTCGAGGATATGGCGCATTTCTCGCGCTTCGTGCAGAGCCAGTTGCTGCACCATCCGTCGGTGATCGACGTGAAATCCAGCTTTTCGCTCGACACGTTCAAGGAAACGACGGCGTTGCCGATTCGCTGATTCGGTGACTGCGTGCCGCGAGAGACGCAAAAAAAAGCGGCCGAAGCCGCCTTTTCCAATGCATCAGTCAGTCCCGAGGGGCAGGAGTCACGCTGCGACCGCTTGAGGCAGGATCGTCTCGATGAACTTGCTGGCCTGGCGCGCCTGACGCTTGAGCGCGTAGTCGAACACGGCGGCTTGCTCCTGAAGCATTTCGGCGATGATGCTGCTCTGGTCGGCCGGCTCGAGCGAAAGGTACGCGTCGGCTTCGCCGTAGGCGTACTCGATCTTCATGCCCGACTTTTTCGCGATGTGCATCATCGTCGAGTTGCGCGACAGGCAATGCATGTAGAGCGTGGTGACATGCGTATTGCGGCTGCGGATGGCGGCGCGCTCGAACAGCTTCGAGCCGATGCCCTGACCTCGCGCGCTTTCCAGCACGGACACGCCGAATTCAGCGGTGCGGCCGTTACCGTCCGCCGGCAGGTACGCCAGATGGCCGACGCCGACCAGTTGCAGCTGGTGGTCGAACACGCCGAACACGGTGTCGCGCGTGAAGTCCATCGAGCGCACGTACTTTTCGATGACGTGGTCCGGAGCGGCCTGGCCAAAGCGCAGCAGGCGGTCGTCGCTTTCCAGTGCGAGGAAGTGCGCGAGCAGGCGTTCGCGGTCTGCGGAAGTGAGTACTCGCACCATGACGGGCGCATGACCGGACGTCATCGAGCGAACGGACGCCAGGATCGGCTCGCTGGCTTGGGTCGAAAGCAGGGTCATGATGGGTTCTCCTTAAAATGCGTACGGCATGATGCAGTGCAGAACGCATTCTAGCGGAAACCCTGGGTGCACTCTAGGGAAAACCCGGAGTGTAAATTTGAGTGTTGCACCTAATTAACAAATTTATAAGTGTAACTCTTTGATTTTTAAGAAGTATTCTGATCGAATAGTTTGACCGGTCAACTGTTGTCGCGATACATCATGTCGCACCGCAGCAGTCCAGCCCGGAAATTTCTCCCGCTCAGGCGCCCTTCAGGCCGTGATCGACCACGTCGATCACCTGTTCGGCAAAGTCGCGATAGCCCATGCGGCCGCCTGGCTTGAGCCAGGTAAACGTCCAGTTGATCATGCCGAAGACCATCATCGTCAGCGCGGTCTGGTTTTCGCTCGTCACGCGACCCGGGTAGGCGCGTGCCAGCTGGCGTGTAAAGGCGGCGACCACGTCGCGCTGGCGGTTCAGGACGATCTCGCGCTGGGCGTCCACCAGGTATTTGACGTCGTTCAGAAGCGCCACGTGGCGGCTGTGCGAGGTTTCGTATTCCGCCAGGAAAGCGCGGATCAGCTCCGCGAAGCTCTCGCGTTCGTCGAGGCCGCGCCGCTGGCTCGCCCCTTCCACCTCCGCGATGATCAGCATCAGCCGCTTCGTGTAGCGGTCGAGCAGATCGAAGAGGATCGCTTCCTTGCTTTCGTAGTAATGGTAAAGCCGCGCCTTCGAGGTGCCGCTCGCGGCCGCGAGGTCGGCCATCGACGTGCTTGGGTAGCTCGTTTGCGCGAATTTGGTGGCGGCGAGTTCGAGGATCTGGTCGCGTTGAGTTTCGTGGTCGGGCGCTCGGGTGCGTGCCATGGGATTCAGCGAGGGAAGGAAAGGTGCGTGGCGGTTTTCGGGAGAGGCGGCCGCGCAGCGCGCGCGGCTGCCGCGAGGGGAGCGCTGGCGGCGCACACGTCGTCGCGCAGGCGCAGTGCTTCGGCCGCGAACAGTTCGCGCAGGCGCCACAGGACAACCGGCTCGTCGACCGTGAAACCGGCGCCCGTGAGCGCCGCGCCGAGCGCGTCGCTGTCGAGCCACGAGGTTTCGGACTGCCGCGGCTCGTGGGCGTCGAGCACGTCGAGTATCAGTGCGTCGAGATCGGTCCACGTGCCGCTTGAAAATGTATTGTCGCGCCAGCGGCGCATTTCGCCATTGGCGAACTTGGCTCCCTGCCACTCGAGCGCGAGGCGCGTGATGCGCAGTACCGAGATCGGTGCGGCGTCGAGCAGCAGCGCCGAAAGGCGGCGGGCCGAGAGGTTCGCGCCTGCAATGGGTTCGGCGGTGAGGCGCACTTCGTTCAAGCGCTGCGGGACGGCGCGCAAGCGATAGCAGACACGCCGCAGCGCGAGCTGGTGCGCGGCGTCGTGCGTGTGCCAGATCACCAGGTGGGCGTCGTCGCCCTCGAGCGCTGTCAGCACCGCGCAGTCGTCGTGCGCAAGCGCGGCCGTTGCGCCAACCAGGCCTTCCCAGAAGGCGGCGCGTTGTGCCCCACCTGGGTCGCCCGCTTCGTCGATATCGCGCAGCGGGCCTACCGTCAGGTCGTCGCGCAGGGCGATCACGCGGTCCTGGCGATCGGCCGTCTGGAGCGCCCGGCGCAGCGCCGCCGCGCCAGGCTCGCCATAAATGAGGTGAATTGTGGTCATCGACAACCCGTTGCGTTCACGACGAACGCCAGGACGCCCGAAAGCGCGCAAAGACAAAGGGCCACCCACCGGTGTGCAGCGCTGCGCTGCAACACCGGCGGGCGGCCCCTAGTGTAAGCGGATCGCCTGCAGGCCGAAAGCGGGCTGTTGCGCTAACGCCTTAACGCTCGTCGAAGCTCACGACCACACGCTCGCTCACGGGATGGCACTGGCAAGTCAGCACGAAGCCGTCTTTCACTTCCTGCTCTTCGAGCGTGTAGTTCTTGTCCATCTTCACCTCGCCTTCGAGCACCTTCGCGCGGCAGGTGCAGCACACGCCGCCCTTGCAGGCGTAAGGCAGCGCGAGGCCCGCCTTCAGGCCGACATCGAGCAGGCTCACGCCTTCGTACGGCAGGCGCATCTTGCGCTTCTTGCCGTCGATGACGATTTCGAGGTCTGCAGCCGGCGTGTTCTCCGTGATTTCGACCGGCGGCA
>NZ_BBJJ01000124.1 GCF_000739815.1 Paraburkholderia mimosarum LMG 23256 = NBRC 106338 | reverse complement strand
ACCGACGCGAAAGCAAGAAGCCCAAACCGGCAATCGCCACGACCACATACACGACCGCCGCAGCGGCGCTGTTGGCATAACCCCAACACAAACCCCGCGCAGCGTTGCGCAACACCCACCATCCAGTTAGCGACGAGCGCGCCCGACCCCGCGCGAAGCGTGAACAGAAACCCGGAAGCCCCCTTACGCAGCGGGCGATCCGCAGCATCCAAGGCATCCGGCCACGCACCTGGCACGCCTCATGCCTTGTTGCATCCGAGCCCGCAACACCTGCAGCTCACATCCCAAACCGTAAGCAGCACCTTTCTGGAGAACTGCCATGAGCAAGCTGACGATTGCAGACCTGAGCGCCACCCAAGACCTCGACCGCCGCGAAATGAGCGCCGTGCGGGGCGGCTGGGTCGGAATGCCGTTCTACTACCCGGCCCCGAGCGTGAAGGTCAACACCACCAACTTCACCGCCGACCAGTTGATCGGCCAGACCAACACCATCATGAACAACACGGGCAACGACGTCGCGTTCGTAAAGAACATCCATTCGACCGTCGATCCGACGCAGCAGGCGCACAACGTCATCAACTTCTGATTGCGTTGCCAGCCGTGGAGGCCTTCGCGCCTCCGCGGCGCCTCCTTCCGCAGTATCCGCTGCCACCATTTTTCTCGCGCTTTTCGTCGCCTTTGATTCCAGGAGTCGATCGTGAACACACCGCTCTCGCCGTCCGCCGCACACGTCCCATGCGGCACGCTGCGTTGGCAGGCCCGCCTGGCTCGTCTGGCTGGCGCGGCGGGGTTGAGTGTCGCGGCGCTGTGCGGCTGCACGGATCTGAGCACCCCTGCGTACCATCGCCCCGATATGCCCGCCAAGGAGACATGGGCACATACGAGCCGCGCCTTCTCGGCGGCCGATGCGGTGAACCCGCAGTGGTGGAAGGCGTTCGACGATCCCTACCTGGACACACTCATCGACAAGGCGATTTCGGGGAACGTCGATATCCGGGTCCTGGCCGCGCGCATTGGCGTGGCCGGCGCGCAGATCGGGGAAGTGCAGGCCGGTGCCCTTCCCACGGTCGACGCGGGCGCCGGTGTCGACTATGAAAAGAGCACGGGGCGAACGCTCACGAAGACCTATAACGTCGCGACGCAGGTGAACTGGGACATCGATATCTGGGGCAAGGTCGAAAAAAGCGTGCAGGCCCAAAAGGCCGAGTATCACGCGAGCGAGGCCGATTGGCGCGCAGGTTACCTCGTGCTCGTCGCAAATGTGGCGAGCGCGTATTTTCAGATCCTCCAGTTCGACGATCAAATAAGAGAGGAACAACACACACTCGAGCGCAACAAGCAGATTCTCACGATCTATCAGCAGATGTATGCAAACGGCGTGGCGCCCAAAACAGAGGTCCTGCGCCAGGCCGCCGAAGTCAACAACGTGACGACCGAACTGCTCGAGTTGCGCCGCCAGCGCGATACCGAAGAAAACGCGCTCGCCACGCTGGTCGGCGTGCCCGCGGGCGAGTTCAAGATGCCGGCGGGGCAGTTGCGCCAGCGCGTGAAGTTCCCCGACGTACCCATGGGTCTGCCCGCGCAACTGCTCGGTCGCCGCCCCGATGTGGTGGCCGCGCAATACCGCATTCTCGAATCGTATGACGAAGTCGGGTCGGCGCGGCTCGCCCAACTGCCCACGATCAGCCTCACGGGCCGCGCCGGCACGGCTGCGTTCTCGCTTTCCGATCTCTTCAAGGTGTTCACGCTGAGCTTCATGCCGAGCATCAACTTCCCGATGTTCGATCCCGGCGTGCATGCCCACATCAAGACGACCGAAGCGCAGAGCAAGGTCGTGGAGGAGCAGTACCGGCAGGTGGTGTTCACGGCTTTCGAGGAAGTCGAGAATGCGCTCGTGAATCTCGATGCGCACAAGAAGCAGCGCGTCGAACTGCTCCAGCAGAACGAGCGCCTGCGCACCGTTGCGGCGCAAGTCGAGGCACAGTTGAAAGAGGGGCTCGTGTCGCAGCTCGAAGTATTGGAGTCCGAACGTTCGCTTGCCTCAGCGGAACTGTCGCTTCTCGCCAACCACGAGCAGATCCTGAGCGACACGGTGACGCTCTACAAGGCGATCGGCGGCGGTTGGCCGGACGTCGATGTCACCAACGTGGCATCCAGCTCCGCTGCGGCTGCAGCGCCCGCGCAGTGAGTGCGTCGGCCGCTGCGGGGTCGCGCCAGATGTTTGACTCCAGCCAACAGTCGCCTACACTTTTCTCACACCCCGAACGCCATGTGCAAGGCGCGCGGCTTCCCACGGAGAGTCAGTGCGCACGCGGCGCTATCGCCCGCGCGCGGCCTGGCGCGCAAATGCTGACCGCTGGCGAAATCATGGTGCCTGACGCCGCATCCATTGCCGAAAGGCAGACATCGCTCGACCGGACGTTCGATATCGTCCTTCGGCCCATATCGCATGCCGAGCTTGGCGAGATCCGCATCGACAAGGATCTGTTCGCGGTAGGGCGGACGCAGCCGCCCTTTGCCTCGGCGAAGCCGGAGCTGGTTGTCGATGTCTCGCGCCGCCACGCGCGCATCTTCCGCGAGGGCGCCTCGGCTTACGTCGCCGACCTGGGCAGCAAGAACGGCACCGCGGTGAATGGCGTGGAAGTCACGCAAAAGCCGCATATTCTCAAGGACGGCGACGAGCTGAGCTTTGCCGGCGCGCTCGCGTTTCGCGTGAACCTGGTGCCGCGCGCGATGCGCGCCGCCGTGCGCCCGGTTGCGGTGACGCTCACGCCGGAGCGAGCCGATCTCGGTCTGCAGCAGATCGTCGTCACGAGTTTCCCGTTTCTCGTGAGCAAGACGGACGAGACGTTCGCGCAGTATCGCGAGGCGTATCCGCATCAGGTGAACTACCTGTCGCGGCGTCACGCGCACATCTATGCCGAAGACGACGCCATCTATGTCGAAGACCTCGGCAGTACCAACGGCACGTTCGTCGACGGCCAGCGTCTCGACGAGCACGCGGTGCGGCTCGAAGCCGGTCAGCACATCGCCTTCGGCGGCGAGCACTTTGTGTATCGCGTAGGCCTCGAACATGCGAGTGGAAGCGATGCCACCGTGACCGCGACGCGCGAGCCGCGCGCGGCAGCGCTTGCCGACGACGCCGACCGAACGACCTTCGTCGGCACAGCGCACTCGTTCCTCGACATCTTCTGCACGCCGCCCGCACTGCCCCAGGACGACGAGATCAATCCCGACGCGCCTCCGCAAGCGCCCGAGCCCGGCCAGGACGCAAGATATCGGCGCGGCAGAATCGAAACCTTCCTCTGCGAGTTGAACGAAGCGCTCGGCGGCAGCGGCAAAGTCGACATGCGCCGGGTGGGGCGGTGGGGAGGCGGCGTGCTTGCGGCGATCGTCGCGCTCGTTACGTTCGTGTATTTCCAGGGCTCGCCGCAGCGCGACATGCAGGCCTTGATGTCTGGCGGCCAGTTCCAAAGCGCGGCCCGCATGGCCGATCAATACCTGGCGCGCCACCCCGACGACGCCACGTGGCGCGCGATGGGGACAGAGGCGCTTATCAAGGCGAGCGTGCCGGACTGGGTCGCGGCCATTAATGCGCGGGCGTTCGACCGCGCGCACGCGATTGCGCAAGACATGCGCGTGCTCGCGCGCCACAACCCGGACGCGGCGCCGCTTGTCGAGAACATCGACTGGATCGGCGCACTCCAGTCGTTCGTGCAGGGACGTGGCGGCCCCGAAGCGCCGATTCGCATCTATCGCGACGAAGCGCCGATCCGGGCGCTCACGAGCCGCTGGAACGACGACCCCGGCGAGCATCAGCGGGCATTCGACAGGATCACGGCCTACGTCCCGGCGTTTTCTGCCGTCTATGCCGATGCACTCAGCCATTTGCGCAAGCTCCAGAGCGACGATTCAGTTTATGTGGCCGCGCTCGATCGCATCGAACAGGCCATCGACACGGCGCTCGCGAGCGACCGCTTCGACGCGCTCCCCGCCATGCTGACCGACTATGGGCAGCGCTACCCGCGGCTTGCCGGGCTCGACGCGGTGCGCGCCGATCTCGACCTGTATGAGCAGATCGATAGCGAAGCCCACGCGGGCCACGCGCAGGTGGTGCACGACCGCCTCGCCGCGGCGCACTTTGCCACGCCGCCGTTCGCGGCCCATGCGGGCGCGCTCGAAAAGCTCGCGATGGCAGGAGGGCGCGGTGAAGCTGCCCCGGCTCATTGAGCGCCTGCGCGAAGCGCACGGAATGCATGCCCCGCCGCAGCCGCCGCGGCCCCTTGGCGAGGCGCTCGGCGATCACAGCGAGGAAGGCGTCGCGATCCTCACCGCGCGCCCGTGGCGTCTCATCGAGGCGACCATCATCACGATGGTCGCGCTCGTGGTGTGTGGGCTGCTGTGGTCGTTCATTGGTCGCGCCGATGTGATCGTGAGCGCGCAGGGCGCACTCGCGCCCGAATCGGAGGTGCGCCGCATCTACGCGCCGGTCGACGGAGAACTCGTGGATATCTACATCGCCGAAGGGCAACCGGTCGAGAAAGACGACGTGATTGGCCGGATCAATGCGCGCGGCGCGATCCAGGCTGCGACCAATGCGTTGGACGCCCGGCTGAAGCTCGACGATGCCGAGCGAGAATGGAAAGAATTTCCCGAAAAGAAGGCGCTCATGATGCGCAAGGCCGAGGCGCTCAAGGCGCAGATCGACGTCGAGGAGCACATGCACCAGACCCGCGTCGCGGAAGGCACCAGCAAGCTCCAGCAAGCCCAGAGCGCCCAACTGGACGAAGCGCGCGGCAACATCGACAACGCGCGGCACGTGCGCGATCTCGCGAAGGAAGACGAGGCCAAGTACGAGCGCCTCTTTGCGCTGCCCGGCGGCGGCGGCGTCTCGCAAAGCCAGGTCGAGGAAAAGCGCAGCGCGTTTCTGCAGGCGGACAACAACCTGCGCATCGCTCAGGCGCGGCTCGCCGAGCTACAGGCGCAAACGAGCCACGAATTCGCGCAGGCGAAGGCGCAGCTCGAAGGAAGCGCCGAGCAGCTCACGGGCCTGCGTATCGAATACGACGCGACCGAGCGCGAGATCGCCAATACAGAAGACAAGCTGCGCCTGCAGGTGCAGACCGCGCGCCTCGCCGCCGACGCCGCGGCGCGCATCCGCTTCGAGAACATCGATAAGGACAACTTCCTGCTCGTGCTCGCGCCGGTGTCGGGCGTGATCACCGATGTGACGACGACGCAGCCCGGCGACAAGATCCAGGCCAACACGCCGCTGGGCGGCATTGCGCCGGCGAACGCGCGCCCGGTCGTGAAGGTGGCGATCGCGGAGCAGGACCGCGCGTTTCTGCGCGAAGGGCTGCCCGTCAAGCTGAAGTTCAACGCGTTTCCGTACCAGCGTTATGGCGTCGTGGACGGTACGCTCGAATACATTTCGCCGGCCACCAAGCCGCAGGCACAGACGAAGGAGCCGGTGTACGAAGGGCGCGTGCGTCTCGCGCGAGATCATTTTTCGATTGCCGGCGCGGCGTATCCGCTGCGTTACGGCATGACGGCAACAGCCGAGATCGTGGTGCGAGAGCGGCGCCTGATCGATTTCGCGCTGGACCCATTCAGGCAGATCGCTGGCTGAAGACAGTCAGGAACCCGATTCGCGAATCACAAATCAGGGGAACGATATGACGACAATCGTACGGATCGACGACGAGGCGATCGGCACCGAGGATTTCATCCGTGTGCTGAAGCTCACGGGGCAGTTCGAAAGCCTTGTCGAACAACAGGTGCGCGATCGGCTCACGGTCATCGCAGCGAAGAAAATGGGCGTGCAGGTGAGCCCCGACGAAATCCAGCAGCGCGCCGACCAGTTCCGCCGTGTGCGGGGGCTGCATCGCGCGGCGGATATGAACCGCTACCTCGATGTGTTCGGCATCAGCCTCGATGAGTTCGAGCGCTTCATCACCGATACGCTCTACCAGGAGAAGGCGTTCGCCGAGATCTGCAGCGACGAGGCCGTGGAGAGCTATTTCAAGCTCAATTCGCCGAAGTTCGACAGCATCGAAGTCAGTCACATCGTTGTGGATTCCGAAGGAAAGGCGCGCGAGGTGATGTCGATTCTGGAAGACGAACCGCATGCGTTTGGCGATATGGCGCGAGAACATTCGATCGCGGACACGAGCGAGCGTGGCGGCGTGATCGGCAAGGTGCTGCGCGGCTCATTGAAAACGGACATCGAAGCCAAGGTGTTCAACGCGCAGGTTGGCGATCTGCTCGGGCCGTTTCCCGCGCCGGACGGCTCGTTCTTCGAGATCTTCTGCGTGACGGCGAAGCACCCGGCAGCGCTCGAAGCCGACGTGACCTCCGAGGTGCGCCGGCTCCTGCGCGAAGAGTGGCTTGCCGAGCGCGCGCAAGAGCACATCATCGACGCGCATTGAACGCGCGGAGCCACGCAGATGGATACCCAGGCGCCCGCACCGACTAGCGCACCCACGCTACCGGACTTTCTCGCATCGGTCGAACCGCTCTCGCTCTTTTCGCGCGAGGAGCTCGACCGCCTCGCAGCGCAGGTCGAAACGCGCAGCTACGCGTTCGGCGATACGTTGTGCAAGCGCGGCGAGCCCGCTGCCGGGCTTTATGTCATTCGCTCGGGCTCCGTGCGCCTGATCGCCGAGGAGCGCGGCAAGGAAACGAGTCTCGGCGTGCGCAAGGAGCGCGAGGTGTTCGGCGAGATCGCGATGCTGCGCGACTACTGGCACGAAGTGTCGGTGCGCGCGTCCGCGAAGACCGAGGTGCTCTGCATCCCACGCGCGGCGCTGGAGCCGCTGCTGGCCGCGAATCCGGCCGCGCAGTCGTTCGTGACGAGCTATGTGGCGATCAGCTCGGCGGGCGGCTTCGTCTCGCGGCTTTTCGATTTGCGCGGCAAGCTGTCCCGTGCCGAGCTGGAAGAGTATGTGTCGAGCGTGGGCGTCAAGCGGGTGAGCGCGGGCAAGGAGATCATCCAGCAGGGCGCGAGCGGCGACATGCGCCTGTATGTCGTGCGCCAGGGCGAGGTCAGCATTTCACGAGAGGAAGCCGGCGGCGTGTACCAGCTGGCGAAGCTGGGCGCTGGCGAAATCTTCGGCGAGCGCGCGTGTCTGTTGCGCCAGGACCAGCACGCGAGCGTCACGGCGCTCACCGACGTGCGGCTCCTTGTGATTCCCGAGAAGACCGTCCACTTCATGCTGGAGCGCAACCCGAAGCTGCGCGAGGTGCTGGAAGAGCGCGTGCGCTTCAGCGAGCGCGAACTGCAGCGGCAGATAAAACTCGCCGAGCGCCGCAGCCGGCCCGTTGCGGTGGACAGCGGCGCGGACGCGGCCTTCAGGGAGCGCGTGATCAAGCGCTTCGTGCTGGTCGAGCAGGCCGAGGAGATGGATTGCGGCGCGGCGTGCCTCGCGATGATCTGCCGGCACTACGGCATTGCGATGACGCTCGGCAAGCTGCGCGATCTCGCGAACGTGACGACCCAGGGCGCGACGCTCGATAGTCTCGCGCGCACCGGCGAGGCACTCGGCTTCACGACGCGCGGCGTGCAGTGCACCTACGAGGCGTTGCAGGGCTTCGAGCTGCCCTTCATCGCGCACTGGGAGGGCTACCACTATATCGTCGTGTACGGTGTATCGAAGCAGTGGGTGAGGGTGGCCGATCCGGCGCTTGGTTTTCGCAAGCTGAGCGTAGAAGCGTTCGAGCGCGGCTGGAACGGCACCTGTCTGCTGTTCACGGCGGGCGAAACCACGGGCGCGCAGGCGGCCACGCGTTCACCGTGGGTGCGCTTCGTCGGCTATTTGTTGCCGTACCGGAAGATCCTCGCTCACCTGTTCCTCGCGACCTTCGTGATCCAGATGCTGGGCGTGGTGCCGCCGCTCATCATCCAGAACATTCTCGACAGCGTGATCGTCCATCAGAACGTGAGCCTGCTGCATCTGTTGATCGTCGGACTCGTCATCTCGCATGTGTTCACGCAGCTGATGACGACGATCCGCGCGCACCTGTCGAATTTCATGGTGCGCAGTCTCGACTTCGCGATGATGTCGCAGTTCTTCAAGCATACGATGTCGCTGCCGTTCTCGTTCTTCGCGCGCCGCAAGACGGGCGATATTTTCGCGCGCTTCCAGGAAAACCAGACCATACGCGCGTTCCTGACCGAATCCACGGTCACCACGGCGCTCAACCTGCTGATGATCTTCATCTACTTCACGATCATGTTTCTCTACAACGTGAAGCTCACGCTGCTGCTCATCGTGTTCGTGGTACCGATCATGGCGCTGACCGCGCTTGCCACGCCGCGCCTCAAGCGCTATGCGCGCGAGGTGTTCTCGGTGTCCACGGACGCGCGCTCGATGCTGATGGAAACGCTCGGCGGCGTGGAGACCGTGAAGGGCATGGGCATCGAACGGGCAGTGCGCCTGAAATGGGAGCGCAAGTACGCGAAATCGCTGGAAGTGCAGTACCGCGCGCAGGCGTTCAACATTCTCGTAGGGCTGGGTAGCCAGTTGCTCAACGCGGCCACGACGATTGTGATTCTCTGGGCCGGGGCCACGCTCGTGCTCAATCAGGAGCTGAGCATCGGGCAATTGATCGCCTTCAATGCCTTCATGGGGAGCGTGCTCGCGCCGCTCATGGGCCTGGTCGGCTTATGGAGCCTGATGAACGACGCGGCGGTCGCGATGGAGCGCCTTGGCGACGTGCTCGACATCGAGCCCGAGCAGAAGCCCGCCGATCTCGGCTCGCGCGTGCTGCTACCCGACTTGCAAGGCGACATCGAATTCAATGGCGTGTATTTCCGCTATGGCGGCAATGAAACGCCTTATGTGCTGGAAAACATCAGCTTTTCGGTGGGCCGTGGGCAGATGGTGGCGATCGTCGGGCGCAGCGGCTCAGGCAAGACGACGCTCGCGAAACTGCTGGTGGGCTTCTACGCGCCAACCGAAGGCAAGATCAACGTGGACGGCTACGACATGAGCACCATCGACCACGCGTACTTTCGCGCGCAGGTCGGCTATGTCATGCAGACCAACCTCGTGTTTTCCGGGACGATCGCGGAGAACATCGCCTGCGGCGACGCGGTCCCGGACTGGCGGCGCATGGAGGAGGTGGCGCGCATGGCCGACGCGCACGCGTTCATCGCGAAGATGCCGCTCGGGTACGAACAGGTAGTGGGCGAACGCGGCATGGGTCTCTCGGGCGGGCAGATACAGCGCCTGTGCATTGCGCGCGCGCTTTATCACGACCCGCGTCTGCTCGTTTTCGACGAAGCCACCTCGTCGCTCGACACGCAATCGGAGAGCAACATCCTCTCGAACATGCACGACATCCTTCAGGGGCGCACGGCGCTCATCATCGCGCACCGGCTCAGCACCATCATGCGGGCGGACAAGATTCTCGTGCTGTATGAAGGCGCCATCGTCGAGCAGGGGCGGCACGAAGAACTGGTTGAGCGCAAGGGCATGTACTACCAGCTCGTGCAGAAGCAACTGGGTCCATCATCATGAAGCTTTTCGACCCGCATGGATTCGGCAGCTCCGTTGTGTCCTACGCCGGGCTGCTGGAGAAAATCGAGATCCTGCGTTCCACGCTGCGCTGGGCGCCGCGGCTCGAACGCGCCGATATCGAAAAGCTCCTGAACCAGTCGAACGCACTGCGCGACGAGGTCATGCAGCTCTCGCGCAAGGAGCGCTTCGTCGAGGCCGCGGCCGAAGCGCCCGGCGCACTCGATGGGCTCGATGCTACCGGCGCTGCGATAGAAAAACCGGAGGCGCTCACGCCTTCGGCGCACCGCCGGCGTGAGGCGCTGATCGAGCGCAGCTTCATATTCGAAGGCATATTCGGTGATAACCCGAAGCTGCTCGCGGCACTCGAGATCGCGGAAAAGGCGGCGCCCACGGATCTGCCGGTTCTGATCGACGGTGAAAGCGGCACTGGCAAGGAGCTGATGGCCAAGGTCATCCACGCCAACGGCGGGCGCGCCGACCGCCCCTACATCTCGGTCAACTGCGGCGCGATTCCCGAGAACCTGCTCGAATCGGAATTGTTCGGCCATCGCCGTGGGGCGTTTACGGGTGCATCGAACGATCGCAAGGGCAAGTTCGAAAGTGCGCACACCGGCACGATTTTTCTCGACGAAATCGGCGAACTGCCGCTACAAGGACAGGTGAAACTGCTACGCGTGCTGGAATCGCACGAAATCCAGCGCGTGGGGTCGGACGAACCGATTGCGGTCGACACGCGCATTGTCGCGGCGACCAACCGGAATCTGCGTGAGCTCGCCGCGCAGGGGCAGTTTCGTGAGGATCTCTTTTACCGCCTGAGCGTCATTCATGTCACGCTGCCCGCGCTGCGCGAGCGCAACGATGAAATTCCGCTGCTCATTGCCTGGTTCGGCGACGAGGCGGCCGGCCAGCTCAAGCGCCGGCCTGTGAAGCTGACGCCCAAGCTGCGCGATTTTCTGCTCACGTATGCCTACCCGGGCAATATCCGCGAGCTGCGCAATCTCATATACCGGCTTTCGTGTCTCGCTGGCGATACGGCCGATATCGAGCATTTGCCCGACGATATTCGTCCACGCACGGCGGCGCAGGCGCAGCGCGCTGTGGAAGCGGAGGCGTCGGGGGCGCCGCTGTCGCTCAGCGACGCGAAGCGCGCTGCGAGTGATGAAGCCGAGCGCGCGTTCCTCGAGCGCGGGCTGCAGGAAACCGGCGGAACGGTGGCGGAGCTTGCGCGGCGCTGTGATATGAATCGGTCGCATTTGCAGATGCTGCTTAAGAAGCACGGGATTCATTCGAAGGATTTTCGGCATGCCGAAAAGGTGGGGAATGGGAAGGGGTCCTGATGTTCTGTCTTTGTTGTTGTTTTGTTGGTTCTTCGCCCCTTTTGGCATTTTCTTGTATTCGCGTCGGTATGCAAGCGTTGCCCCTGTGCGGGGCGGCACCTACTTTTCTTTGCCGT
>NZ_BBJJ01000125.1 GCF_000739815.1 Paraburkholderia mimosarum LMG 23256 = NBRC 106338 | reverse complement strand
TGTCGGGTCACCCATGCGGGCGACCCGACGGATCGACGAGTTCCGCGCTCCCGCTCACTCGGGAATGACACCATCGTCGAACGGCTCCTCGTCGCCGGAGCGCGCCACGTCGGCGTTATCGCTGGTCTCTTCGGCGACGTCGGACGCCTCTTGCTGCACCTCGATGGCTTCCTCGACCTGCTCCTTCAATTGCTGGCTCACCTGGTCGCCTAGATTCTCGACGATGTCCGGAAGCGACTGCGTGACCTCGCCCAGGCTTTGGTTCGCTTCGCTCAGTTGACCGGCTTTGAGCTTCGAGCTCGCGTCGACGAGGTTGCCCTCGGCCTCTTCGATCTGCTCGTTGACCTCGATCTGCGCGAGATCCTTGAGCTGTGTGCTTGCGCTGTCGATCCCGCCGCGGATGTTGTCCCCGGCCACCTCGCTGTATGCTTCGGAGCCCGACTGACGCGCCGCACTCACGTCGTTCGCGAACCCGGCATCGTCCGCCGGCACCTGCACATTGCCGTCGCCCGCGGCCCGGTCGGCCAGTTGCTGGTCCTGCTGTCGCGCGTCGTTACCGATTTCGTCGCCGGCATCCTGCGCATCCTGCTGCTGTTGCCGGTTGGGCGCATCACCGCGATTCTCGTTGGCCTGGTCGTCCTGGAGCTTGTTGTCCTTGCCGGTCAGCTTCTGCTTCAGGAAATCGATCGCCATCCACACGCCCATCGCCTGCAGGAAGTAGCCGAGCACCTTCTCGAACGTGAGGTTCGACCAGAACTTGTCCCAGCCCGACTCCGGCGCGAGCGGGATTGCGATCACCTTCTTGTTGAGCAGCGTGCCGGTCAGGATCGGCCACGCGGTGGTGTCGCTCTCCTTGCCCGTGAAGGTCCCCTTGAAGCCGAATGCCGCATTGAGCGCAACCGCGCCGGCAGTATCGACGATCTGCCCATTGTCGAACGACAACGTGCTCGTCGAGCCGCTCGACCCGGTGAGCGTGATCGTCGTGCCGCTCGAGCGGTCGGCCGGATCAGCGGGCGACGGTGCCCCCGACTTTCTGGCGAACACGATCGTGCCTTCGGACGTCGCGCCGGTCTTGCCCTCTCCCGGCGCCGAATAGACGTAGTAGGTCCGGCCCGGCTGGCCCTTGTCGTCCATGCCCCACAGATACGCATAGCCGCGCATCCAGGTACTGACCGCGACGTAGCTCGGGAAGTCGAGCCCCTTGAACAGGTCGTACTGGTTGAAGAACGCGGCGATCGCCTTCTCGCTGTCGGACACGGACGGCAGCTTGAACGCGTCGGTCATCGCGCTCTGGAAGCCGGTCGCCATTTTCGACGTCGGCGACGTCATGATGTTCTGGCAGAAGCTCAGCGCCTTGGCCATGTTGGCGGCGGCAGCTTCGGTCACGGAGATGGGCGGGTAGCCCTGCGTGCTGAAATCGAGCGCTTCGCCGACCGACATGACCGGGAACAGTGAATCCGGCTGCGAAATCAGCAACTGGTAGATGAAGCATGGCTTGGTCTGCCCCTTCGAATCGGTGTAAGTACCGTCGAGCGTGACCGCGCGCACCGCGCCGTTGGCCAGCACCTCGCTGCCCGACGACAGCGCCAGCAGCGTCAGCTCCTGCAGATAGCCCTGCTTCGGCGAGTTCTGCGCGACGTTGGTCGACGAGTTGAACGCATTGAGCACGACGACGCTCTTGCCAGACTTGTTGGTGATCGAGCAGTTCTTGTTGATAGCCATCGCTTTTCTCCGTAGGTGAGTAGGAACAACGCGGGTTGACGGTGATGACGTCGCTCGCGGCATGCACGCCGCGTCTGCATCTAGTACTCGACGCGGGTCGTGCTCGAGCGCACGCCCCCTTCGAACCTGATGGAGATGATCGTGCCGCCGATCGGCTGCCCGTCGGTCGCGAGCTGCGCCGTGCGATAGTCGACGTCGGTCACGCGCACGACGGTCCGGCCGTCGGTCGCGAAACCCGTGACGCGCGAGCGCCAAGGCGCGGCCACTCGACAGCCATTCGTCGCGCACCTGCGCGAGGCTGCCGTCGGCGCGAAACGCCCGCCGCGTCCGATCCGGCGCACGCGTCGGCTGCCAGGGCCCCGGCACGGGTTTTGCCGGCGCGGCTTCGCGTGAGGGCGGCACGGGGTCCCCCGGTTTCAGCACGCGAGTCGAGGTCAGCTTGCCGTTCGCGAAGCGAAACAGCGTTAGCACCTGCGTGTTGCTGGCCGCCGGGTGCAACGTGACAAGCAGATGCCCGTCGAGAATCTTGCCGTGCGCATCGAACGCGACTCCGCCGTAGTCGGATTCGACACGTTGGCGCACCGTTGAGCCGTCTTCCGCGTAGTTGGTGGTGAGCAGACGGCCGGGCGTTCCGTGCGCGGTCAGGATCGAGCGCGCGGTGCTCGCGAGCGTCAGCGCCGGCCCGGCATGGCGGACGATCGCCAGTTCGCCGCCCGCGAGCCGCGTACCGACCAGCACGGCGTTCGCGAAATCGATCTCGAGGCGGCTCGCGATCGCGCCCTTCCCGCCGGATGTGTCGTTGACGAGCGAGTAACGCGCCGGCCGTTCGTTCGCGTAGGTCATCTCGGCGACATGGCTTGGCGTCCCGTCGGGGCCGGCGAGCGAGAATTGCGCGACGCCGTCGGTCGTCCAGCCGGCGGGGTCGAGTGCCAGCGCGCGATAGATGCCTTGCACCGTGCGCCGCAGCGTGCGCCGCAGCGTGCCGTCGGCGGTGAGCAGCCGCGTCGCCGACGACGCCGCGCGGCCTTGTGCATCGATGACGATGTCGGACGTCGAATGGGGCGCGCCGCCCGCGAGCGATGCCGCATAGCGGATCGTGCCGCCCATATCCGACACGTCCGCATAGTTCGCCTGGCCCATGGTCGCGACGCTCGCGCCGTCGGGGCCGTAACGCTCCGCGCCGACCGATCGCGGCCGGTTGCGTCCCAGGCCCGTCACGTCCGCCGCGACGGCCAGCGCCTGCTGCCCGAGTTCCTGAATCATGGTGCCTCCTGCGTGGTCAGGGATCGCTCGACGGGCCCGGCGTCGTCGACGCTGCCGCGCGGCCGCTCGAGCACGTCGACGATCCGGTCCATCAGCGCGACGCCTTCGGCGCGCGTCGTCGCCCGCTTGTAGGAAAAGCGCATGTCTAGGCTCACGCGCGTCACGCCGGAATGATTGGCGACCGTGCCGTGGCCCAGATAGCCGCCGTCGAAGATCAGCACCTGCCCGTATCGCACCGGCACCGGTTCGAAATCGCCGCTGCCATAGTCGCGTTCGAGCCACAGCGTCGCGCCGTCGAACACGTCGGTGAACGGCATCCAGAAGTTGATCTGGTCGATCCGGCGCGTCACGCAGATGTCGTGATGAAATGAGCTGATGCTGGCCGTGCCAGACAGATGGATGCGCAGCTTCGGATGGCTCGTGTACGAAATCCCGCGCCCGACCAGCGGCGCGAGCTGCGCGAGCATGAAGCCGTGGTAGAGCTTCCAGAAATCGGCATCGGCAGGCTGGCGCTCCATCATCGCGCTCACCATCAGGTTGTCGCGCGGGCCGATCCGCACGCTGCGCCCGTTGCGCCGCCGATGGTCGAGCAGGTGCGCATGCAGCCGGTCGAGCCGCTGCACCTTGTACACGTCGCGGCTCAGCACGGCCGCGAATGGAAAGCGCGACGTGTCGTAGTCGAGTAGCACCCATGTGCGCCGCGGGCGCGGTCCGGCTTCGCGTACGAGTTGCGCGCGATCGACGTCGGCAATCGACGCGCCGGTGGCCATGACGGTGCTCATGCGTGGTCCGCTCCATCCCGGTGCAGTCGCGCAAGCACCTGGCGGACGCGTGCGAGATTGGTCGATACGCGCTCGTAGCCGTGCCACAGGAACAGCCCGCCCTTGCGGTTCGCTGCGGCCATGATCGCGACAAGATGCGTCCACGCCCAGTCGGGCAGCCCGAGCCGCGGCGTCGCGGCGAGCACGGCGGCGTCGGCGCCGCTCATGACCGCCATCCCGCGCAGCGCGATGCTCGCGCCGCTGGCGCCTTGCGCAGTGCCGTGCACAAGCGGACGCAACGTGACCGGGTCGAGCGTGAATGTCAGCGATCCGCACGCCATCGTGGACGGCCCGTCGCGCCATTCCATCGCTTCGCCGTCGAACGTTGCCGCCACGCGCCGCCCACCGATCGAGAAGCCGCCGGCATCGACGCACGCGGAGGTCACCTCGGCCAGCGCCCCGTGCCGTAGCAGCAGCCGGTATTCGCCATGCAGGTACGCGGCGGGCAAGTCGTCGCGGATGCGGGCCGCGAACGGCACGCGGCGCTCGCCGAGCGTGAAATGGTCGCGGCCAATCGACAGCGGTTCATCGACAGGCGTGCCGTCGAGCGTCACGCTCATCCCGGCCGCCATCGGCAGGATCGCGATCCGGTGCTCGCCTGCACCGGGCGCGAGCCATCGATAGACTCCGGCGATCGCGCTTGCCGGCAGCCGCGGGCGCGCCAGGCACTCATCCACGACGAGCTTGTGCGACGTATCGGGGTGGGCGCCCGCCTGCCAGATCAGTCCGACCCAGCGCCGCTGGCCGCCCGGGCGCAGATCGGGCTGCAGGTAGCCGGAGCAAGGATTTCCGGCATCGGCGGACCACGTGAGCACGCCCTTGTCGAAGCGCGCGCCCTGCACGCGCACCCCGTTCAGGTCGACGCGCGTGACGCCGCCGTCCGGCCGGCCGAACACCGACAGCGACAGTGCCTGCCCGGCGGCCAGATAGAAGCCGCTCCATACCGCCAGGTCGCGACGCAGCAGTTCCTGGAAATCGGCGGCGAGCGCGGGCCAGTCAGCCGCGATGCCGCGTGCGTCGCTCCACGACGCGGCCGCCGCCAGAACGCGGCCGGCCGGCGCGCGCTTGACCGCCGCGAGCAGCGTCGCGCTCGCCGACTTGCGGTCGAGCAGCAGGCTCAGCAGCCGGCGGTTTTCGGGCTCGCCGCCGGCACGCAGTCCTTTCGCGGCGAGCTGGATCGCACCGGCGTCGCGCCGGCTCAGCAGCTCGCGCTCGCGTGGCGACAGGCCCGGCCAGCCGGCGACGGCCGCGGCGGCATCGTCGCGATAGCGCTCGCGCTGGCGCGGATCGTCGCACAGCGCCAGCACGAACCGCGCGGCCGCGCTGTCGGGCTGCCACTGGTAGCTCTGCGGCACGTCGAAGGTCGCGAAATCGGTGAACGCACGGCGTTCGCGCGGACCGTAGCGATCGATCACGCGCAACGCGTCGGCAGTCGTGCGCAGCGGCTGGCCGGGATGCAGCAGCCCGAGCCGGTCGAGCATCACCGCATCGGCGAGGGCCGCCTCCTTCGGCGGCAGGTAGAAGGTCGAGATGCCCGTCACCCAGTTCTGCACCGACGGATCCCGCAGCGACGCGATCGTCTGACGGTCGATCAACGGCTCGACGCCGGGATAGCGCGAGCCGACATAGTTCACGACCGGATGGTCGGCACCGTACAGCGCCTCGAGATAGTCGAGCAGCACCGAGAAGTTGCAGTTCAGATACCCTTGGCGGCGATACCCGAGCTCGCCGATCAGCCCGACCTGCCACAGCACGAGGTGCAATCCCGTATCCGGCCGGCGGCTGCGGATCAGCATATCCGTCGCCTCGTACATCTGCATGCCGGGCTGACTGGGATCGACGCCGAGATCCGCACACAGCGAGTCGAGCGCGCTGACCGCCGCACGCATCTCGGCGCGATGCCCTTCGCGCCGTGCAATCCGGACGGCCCGGTGCGTCGCCAGCACGAAGATGCCCGGATGACCGTAAAAGATCGCGACGACCCGCTGCCCCTGTCGCACCGGATGCAGCATCGCTTCGGCCATCTGCATGTACGTGACGTAGCGTCGCTTGCTGTCGTCGTACAGCGTGTAGAGGTCGTAGGCGTCGGGACGCTCGCGCAGCAGCCAGACCTTCGTCGCCGGGTCCGCGACGCAGAAGAACACGTGATCTGCCGCACGAATGCGCGCCTCGTCCGCACGGGTGAAACCGCTCGCCTCGATCCCGGAGCCGAGGATCTCCAGCAAACCCGGCCGGGCCGGCGGCGCAATATCGGCCGGATCGTCGGTAATGGACGCCGCACGCGCCGCGATCTCGCGCGCGAGATGCCGCCAGCGGCGGCGATGCGTTTCCGCATCGGGATAGTGTTCAGGGTCCGGCTGCGCCCAGGCAGTGCTCATTATCGATCCTCGTGACGGACGGGCAATCAGCCCTTCAGGTAGACCATCGCAACCGACGCCCCGGTCTTCACGGGCAGCGGCCGGTTCTGGTACGTCGCTTTCGCGAGCGTCTGGAACGCCAGATATGCGTTGGCGCCGGTGTTCTGCTTCATCTGTGCGACGAGCGCGTTCTGGGCATCCTGCGGCCAGCGCCAGTTCTGCGCTTCGGTATCCGCTTGGCTGTTCTTCGTCTGCAGGATCGTCGACAGCGTCACCTGCAGCGTGGTCGAATCGCCCTGCACTTCCTGCACGTACTGGCTGAAGGTGGTCCAGCGCGTGTCGACCGGGATCGGATCGTTCAGCATGTAGTTGACGAGCAGGCCCAGCCCGGAGGTCTGGCGCGGTTGGAGATTCTGCATGTCGCGCTCGTCTGCCTGCCGCCATGCATCGAGCAGCCTGCCGGCAGCCTGGAACGCGACGTAGATCGCGACGCCCTCGACGAGCGTCGGCAGCGCCTTGGTCATGATCCAGTTTCCGACCGCGCCGAGCACGCGCGATACCGTCCCGGGCAGCACATCGACGTCGGTGTCGATATCCACGTCGACATCGACGTCGATGTCGCTGTCGGTCACGACATCGTTGTCGACGTCGATATCGACATCCACATCCACGTCGACCACGGCAATGAAATCCACGTCCACGTCGATGTCGACATCCACGTCTACATCCACGTCGATATCGATGTCCACATCCACGTCGATATCGATATCGATGTCGATGTCGACGTCCACGTTGACGGGATCGGCATCGTCGCCCACCGCGCTGTCCGGGGCCGCGCTGTCGCCGTTCGCGTTCAGCGCACCGCGGATCTTGCCGGCGATCTCGCCGACGTTGGTCGCGAGCCATTGCAGCCCGCCGGGAATCGCAGCCAGCAGGTTGATCGCCGCATCGACGGCCATCGCGAGCTGAACGGTGAAAAACGCGCCGTAGACAAGGTCATAGAGCACCGCGTACCACGGCAGCGTCGGGTCCTGGTACGACTGCGCGATGAATTGCTGGCCGTTGTACGTGCCGACGAAAGCCCAGGTGATCGTGTCCGGGTGCCGTTCCCACGCGAGGTCGCGTATGACGGCCGTGAGCAGCATGCCGTTCTTCGCGGTTGCCCCTGCGCTGGACAGCTGCGAGGTCGCGAAGTCGAGCGGAATCGGCGTGCCTTCGGTGGGCGTGTACACCGCCTTGCCGCCGGTGATCGTCAGTGTGCCGACGCAGGACGTCGGCAGGATGAAACCCATCGAGCTCGCTGCCGGCGGTTCGTAGCAATAGTAGGTGCCGGGGAACGCATAGAGCTGGTTCGTCGCCCAGTAGCCCAGCGCGGAGTAGAGGCCAAACGTGAGCCCCGCTGCGCCGTTCTGCGAGAAATAGGTCGCCGCCGCATCCGGCAGGCTGGTCACCGGGGTGTTCTCGACCAGCGCGTTGAAGTTGAGCGCCGTCGGCGTAAACGGCTGGCTCACGGTATTCCGGTAGAGATTCCAGCCTGCCTGTGCGACGTCCGCGTCTGACTGCGCGAGCGGAATCGTCAGCGAGCCGGGCGTGAGCGCTTCCGCGACGGCCACCTTGAGCGGAAATTCGTCGGTCTGACGCGCAATCACGACGCGCGCGATCGGCTCGTCGGTCGTGAAGTGACCGGTACCATCCGCCGGGACGCTGCCGAGCAGCGTATAGGTCGGCACGTAGGCCGAAGGATCGGTCGACGGCGGATTGGTCGGGGTCGGCGACATCGTCGTGTAAACATTCACCGCCGCGCCGTATGTGCTGGTGACGTTGATCGGGTAAGTGGCCATCTTCATTGCACCCATGCGCGATCCGGTGAATACGGCGATGGATCGGACCGCTGACAAACCCACCATTCATGGCTGATCTCCTGTGGAAATTGATTCGCGTCCTGTCGGAACCGCGGGCAAGACGCCCGCATCTTGCAGATTCCACTTCGGCGGCAGCGCCCCGATGCACGACATTGCCGGGCGAACAGGCAGGGCAGCGCGGTGCGAACGGTCGTTGTCCCGAGCAAGGACCCGCCGCCAGCTCCGATCAATTCAACAGCCGCTCGACCTCCCGAATGGGCGCTGAGCCGTGCGCATCCTGCTCGCAAGCACACAGGAGGGTCGTCCCGATTCGCGGAGTCTCCGCGAGCACCAAACAAAGCAACGCATATGCCAGTTGCCGCACGTCAGGCATGCGACTCGCCGATCGGACTCTCGCGTCATTTTCGTCGCCGCAAACTGCAAGAGTAAATCGCATTTCTTGCATTTACTTCCGTTTACAACCCCCCGAATTCCTGTGTCAGCTCGAACTTCGAGCCCTATCTGACCAGGCTCCGCGAAGATGTGTATAACGACGTGCCCTAGTACGACATCCCGTAAATAGGTTGAATTAATAGTTGCCTCGGATATCATGGCGAGATGAGCCGAGGCCGCCACGCAACGCCAATGAAGCTGGCGAATAAAGAACGACAAGAACTGCTCTCGCTAATCGAGCAGAAGACGGCTGCGCAACGAGATGTGATGCGGGCGCGCATGGCGTTGTGGGCCCACGAGGGCCACTCCAATACGGTGATCGCGCGGGAGCTGGGGGTATCCGTGCAAACGGTCTGCCTGTGGCGCAAGCGCATTGCCCGGCAAGGTGCCCAAGGCATTCGCGAGGGCGAGCGCAGTGGCCGGCCGCCACGCATCACGCACGAAGCGCCACTGCAGTTGATTGCGCTGGCGTGTGAAGCTCAGGAACCTGAGGGACGGGTCACGCCAACACTTGACGAGATTGCGGCGCGCGCGGTGGAGCGCGGCGTCGTCGAGCAGATCAGCCGCAGCCACGTGCAGCGCATTCTGCAGGCCGGAGATGGTGCGCCCGCACCGGGTCCAGCAATGGCTGCACAGTCCAGACCCGGCTTTCCGCGAGAAGGTCAACGTGATTTGCAGGTTGTACCGCAAGGCGCCACGAAACGCGGTAGTGCTCAGTATCGACGAGAAGACCGGCATTCAGGCCATCGAGGGCAAGCACCCAGGACGCTCGCCCGTGCCGGGAACGCTGCGTCGCCGCGAATTCGAACATGTTCTTCACGGCACCCAGGCGTTGATTGCTGCGCTCGAAGTGCATACCGGACAGGTGCTGGCAGAATGCCGCGATCGGCGTACCCAGGACGATCTGGTCTCCTTCATAGAGCGCGTGACTGCTGCATATCCTGACAAACAGGTGCACGTGGTTTGGGATAACCTCAATACGCATCGCGCTCAGGCTGTCTGGCAGGCATTCAACGCGCGGCACGACAAGCGGTTTCGCTTCCACTTCACGCCGTTGCACGCGAGTCGGGTCAATCAGATCGAACTCTGGTTTGCCCGCTACACGCGCCGGGTGCTGCGCCATGCCAGCCATACCAGCACCGCGCATCTGCGCGAGCGCACCGAACGGTTCCTCAGCGAGCACAATCAGGTCGCGCGCCCCTTCAAATGGAGTTTCCGGGGCTATCCGCTGCAAAGCGGCACATTGTAATCGAGGAACCGACATGCCGGCTTTACCCGCCAAACACTACGCTGCTCAATTGCAGCGACAACTGCGCAGTTTGCTCGGCCATGAGCAGATCGTTACGCAAGCCTACGGGCGTCACCTGCTGATCAAACGTCTGGACGACGAGGAGCCAACCGTGGTGGCCCGGCTGACTGAATTCGGCCGCAATCGTTATGGCGCCGCCTTTCGCAGCCACAGTGGACGTTGGGAACCCCTGCCAGGTACCGGTACGCTCGACGAGATGGCCAGAGAGGTCGTCACGCTGCTGCACCCGTACCTGCAGCCCGATAACTATTAAACCTATTTGAGGGATGCTGTACTAGCCTGACCTGCTGCATTATTTGCGCAAATCTGGGATGAACTCTGAGCCCACATGACACGCCCAGCATATATGCTTTTCGGCGATCTGGCCAAGTCATAATAACTTGGACGCCTATGATAGGAAATTGTGCTTACCTTGTTCGCCCATCTCACTTGTCAGATTTTCGACAATGTCGGGAAGAAGCCAAGGTATTGCCAAGTGATCGCGTTGTCCTGCATGACTTTTTTGGCGTGGCACGACACTTGCAGTATCCCGATCACGCTAGAAGGGCGTGTTCACACTATCCGAGCCCATCGACGATAAGCGCGAAATTGATAAAGGCGAGGAACATCACGTCCAGTTTTTCGAACCGCGAAAAGATGCGGCGGAAGCCTTTGAGGCGGCGAAACAGGCGCCCAACTTCGTTTCTGCGCTTGTACATTTTCCGATCATTTTCCCATGGTTCAAGGCGATTTCTTTTGGGCGGAACGACGGGAATGAAACCCAGGTCGAGCGCGAGTTGCCGTGTCTCGTCACCTTTTGAGACCATCGGCACGGCGTCGAAGACGAAGGCGGCGAGCGTCTTGGTCGGTTCCAGATGCGACTCGGTACGGTGCCGCTGATGCGTCGCTTAGCGCGTTCGGCCAGCTCGTGCCTCTAGTCTAGCAGGCC
>NZ_BBJJ01000126.1 GCF_000739815.1 Paraburkholderia mimosarum LMG 23256 = NBRC 106338 | reverse complement strand
CCGGGGTAGGCGAGTTTGCCCACGCTGAGCGCGAAGCCCTGCAGAGCGCGCAGCGGCAGTTGAAAAACCTGCTTGAGGCCGAGCAGCATCTGGATCGCCGCATCACTGTAGACACGCGGTCGGCCGCGCCTGGTCGGGCCAGCCTCGGATACCTGCGTCAGTACGCTTTCATCAATCCACATGGTCACGTCGCCTCTCGCGATCAAACCGGCGTTGTATTCTCGCCAGTTCCTGACGCGGTACGCCCCTTTGGGCTCGCTTGCCTTGCGTTCGTCCTTGCGCATCTTCTCGGCGAAAAAAGCAAGAATCTACGCAGTTCGAAGTGAAGTTAACATCCTGGTCAACCCGAGCGTTGCGCGTAAACGTCAAGACCCCGCGAAGCAGCCTGATTTCTGCAACAACGCCATGCTGCGCGACAATCAGGCACTTCTACCGTGATCTTGATGGTCGATGAAGCGCAGGAGCTCAGAGAGTTGGACATGCAATTTCTGAAAGACATCTTTAATGCATTGCATAACGAGCGCGTGCGACTCGTTTCACTGCTCTTCGGGGAAGCCCCCAAATTTTACAACGTCGCTGCAAGCTGGCCAGAATGCATCGACGCAAGGTTCGCCCAGCACAAGTGCTCTCTCAGGGGATTGAACAAGCAGGAGGATATCGTGCGGGTCCTCAGAGAAATTGATTCCGCGCCGTTCTCGATCGGCAGCGATGATACTTGGACGAGCGCACTCTTTCCTGCCGCCTACGCCGCCGGGTTTCGGCTGGAGAACGAGGCCACGAGCTTTGTGAACGCATTGGCAAAGGCAACGCGCGGCAAGAGCGTGGCACTTCCCACCGCCAACGTATTTGCCGCGATCAAGGCATGCGTCCACGCTCATTGGGAACGTGACGCGGCAGACATGATGATCGGTGACGATGCGTGGAGGCAAGCGGTCGCGTGGGGGCGCATTGCGAAGGCTGCGGCCTCACTGTCAGGCGGCGAGCCCCGCCTATGGCAAATTTCTGCATAGGCGCGACTCAGTGCGTGAGGCTCCATGAGGCGTCTACGCCCCGGTGGGGAGCACGTGTCGCCGTGCCTGATATCATGATTTGCAAGATCTCCAGTCAAATGCTGTTGGAGGGCTCCGGCTGCGATGGGCAAGTGGCTCTGGGACAAAGAACGCCGATTTACGGCATGATCGGCGAGAAGAATCAAGGCGCGCGTCCACGCGACGCTAACCTGTAGCCGGGAAGCAGGTGGGCGAACGCCGCCCATCACCGACAAGAGTACATCGAGCCAAGTATGCGGAGCCGGATCGAGCGAGGCGATAGAGCGAAAACGCGGGTGATCGCCCTTTGGCGCAAACGGGCGAAATGATGAAACGGCCCGTCACGGGGCCAGGGAGTGGTGGCCGTCGAGGGAAGTGCAATGTCGCGTCTCAAGTACCAAGCGCTGCACCGCCGGGATCCGATCCTCGGAACTGACCTCCCGCCAGTGCAACACGAATCAACCTTCTCTGTACTGTTGCGACTTGCCGCGCGCAATGTTTGGAATCGCAACGGAATCTGCCGCGTGTTCGAGCTAGGCGATGCTGCGCATAATTTCAGCTTCTATGACGGTGACAGTCTACTGCAGCAACGAATCATTGAAATGACAGGCTGGAATTGGCAACCGGCGGAGTGGGAACTCGGCGGGCGGCTGCCACATCTGAACGACGCTTTGTGGTCTAAGGTACTGCGATTCTGCCCGATATGCTTGTCAAATGGTTTTCATAGCTTGTGGTTCCAATTTTCCGCGATGCAGGAGTGTCCGATGCACGGATGTGTGTTGACGGACCGATGCCAGTCGTGTGGCTCACTCGTAGGTGCCTATCGTTTCACGACGAAACTGTTCACTACTCCGTTTAAGTGTCCAGAATGCTCTGGTTGGATCGCGGGAGCGCCGTTCAATCATGGAAGCGGAGATGATTTACGAAGACACCGCAGTTCAGTCGAATTCGCGTTCGCACCGATAAGTACATGGTTTGCCGAGGCAGCTAGCAACCTACAATTTTTAAACCAGATAGCTTGTCGCTGGACGGATTCAGACTCACCCTTCAAGTTGCTGCACGATCGGCTCTTAACGGGGGCCATGGCGCTCTACCATCCCTTGCCAGCGCGATTGCGGTGGGAGTTTGCTGCTCTGGTCGACATCGTTGCGTGGCGGCATGAAGTCGCGAGCTCGCTTGGCGCGGTGTCCGATATGCCACATCGTTATGGCTATCTCCGTTATGGCCTCCCACTGCTAGTGTATCGAGCAACGCTGCGTACGTTACGTAGCTTTGTCGGAACGCGGCCATTCGAAGCTGGAGGAGCGAACCGTCCAATGGAAAGACCCGGGGGACTTACGCAGGTTAGCCGCCTGAGTACCTTGCAGGCGGCATATTTGCTCATGAGGATGGTTTTTGAACGGGGCGCACCGCTAACACTTGGGGCCGACCTCCGCGGTGTCGTACTGGATGATGGCGTGTTCGCACATGCGTTGGTGGGGAACATCCTTGGCCGCTTAGCCTGTCGCGTCATTATGCTAGGTGCATTTGCGATGCTTGTGGACCTGGGCGGCGACTTCTGTCGAGCGAGATTGGCAAAGATAGATAACCCGTCGTTCCAAATTTCGAGCGTAATCGCCTTCGCGGGCGTCGCGTTGGCCAATGCGCAATACTGCGTAGCAATATTGCCGAAGATAGGGGCGCTTCCCATTTTGCCAGCAGAGCATAATCACTTGAACCGAGACGTAATCGATGTGATCAACATCGCATTAGTTAGCAGGGTGCTGAAGTACCGCTGAAACACGTCATCGCGCAGAGTTCGAGGATCGTTGATAGATGGACTACCATTTGCCACATCGAGATTATGCGCGGCACTGACACTTTTATCGAGAGCCTGTTTTCCATGCGCAAGCTCGACGAGTTCGTTCCGAATTCGCATCCATTGCGTTCGATCCGCGTGATGGCGAACGAAGCACTGGCGAAGATGGATCGACTGTTCGCTGGGATGTACGAAGCGGACGCAAAAGGCGGCCGGCTGGTCAAAAATTTGGCCGCCGCCTCATCTCACTTTCACTCAGCGAGGCGGCAATGTCACCCATCATCATGGCCTGACGCTCGCCGAGCGCGAAGCCGCTTTAACGGATCGAAGTCGCCGACCTAGACTGTATAAGGTAGCACCGATGTCACCGGCACCCATCGTGTCCGTAGAACAAAGCAATACGTTCCAAGATTAAGTTCGCAGGCGCTTTGGAGGCTGACTTAGGTCAAACTGAGATCAGACACGCTTGCATCGCGAGTGGTGGGGGTGATTCCCCTTCCTTCTCACCATTCACGGGGGGTGGCCGTTGTCAGACCGCCCTGTTCCTTCGAAACGACATTGGCACGCTTGCGACGAAGGTGCGCGGCCATTTCGGCGTCGCGTGACGGAACGTCAAACCCTATCCGTCAGCGAGATATGATTCCAGTCATAGTGAGCGGCAGATCGCAGCGCTAGACTGCGGCTGCATTCGAGACTGGAGATGTTCATGGCACGCACAGCTACGCTTCTGTTCGCTGCGGCACTCGCTGCGGGCAGCCTCGCTTCATCCGTCGCGGCCGACATGACCGCGCGCCAGACGGAGGTTGCGCAACGGGGCGCCGACGTGATGCCGTTTTCGCTGACGGCAACCACCCATATCTTCACGAAGACCACGGATGGCGGCGTCCAGCAGGTTGTGACCAAGGAAGACGATCCCCAGCAGGCCGGGTTGATCCGCCAGCACCTGGCAATGGTCGCGCAGCAGTTCGCCGCCGGCGACTTCAAGGGACCGGAGCAGATCCACGGCAAGAACATGCCGGGCCTGGCGGCGCTTCGCACAGCGAAGCCGGGCGAGCTGACGATTACCTATCGCGACCTGCCCAATGGCGGCGAAATCGCCTATCGGACCGATCAGCCCCGGCTGGTCACCGCGCTGCACCAGTGGTTTGACGCCCAACTGTCCGACCACGGCCACGATGCGATGGCGGGTCACGGCGCGGAGATGAGGCATCATCATGCGACCGGCACCACACCCGAATAGCGTGTCCGCGGTCACGAAGCCTGCCGTGGACACGCATGAGCGGGTTGCCGACACCCACGTTGCGGGTCTTCCGCCCTCCTGGCCCGAGGCATTGCGTCTGGCCGCACGGCTGCGCCATTACGACGCCGGCACCACGGTCTTCCGACGCGGACAGCCGGCGCAGGCCGTCTACCGGGTTCAGGCGGGCCGTGTATTGTTGCGGCGTGACGAGGCCCACGGCGAGTCCATCACGCTGCAGATCGCCGAAGCGGGCGAGTTCGTGGCTGAAGCGAGCCTCTTCAGCCCGCGATACCACTGCGAGGGCGTTTGCCCGGTGGCCAGTCAATTGCTGGTGCTGCCTGCCAAAGCGGTGCTTGCGTGTCTGCGGCTCGATTCCACCTTCGCGATCGACTGGATCCGGCTGCTGTCCCAGCAATTGATGCAATCCCGTGCGCGCGCAGAGCGCCTTACCCTCCGATCACCGCGCGAGCGCATCCTGCATTGCCTGCGACTCGAAAGTGACGTCCACGGCGTATTCACGCTGCCGGGGTCGCTGATGCAGTGGGCACGTGCGCTTGGGATCGCACACGAGAGCCTGTATCGCACACTGGCCCAGCTCGAACGGGAGGGACTCGTCGCGCGCGAGGGAACCCGCGTTGTCCTGAACGGAGATCGGCCAGCGTAACGGGCTCGATGGTCGCGATTGTCGAAAACCGTTGACCTGCGTCAACAGGGTTGCCCGGTATTCGCGATTGACTGACATCAACGTCCGTGCCCTGAACGCGCGTCCATATTTTTGTCAGAAGCGACTGACGCAAATAGAGTTGCGCGGACGCCTGATTCTTCATTCACCCGGTGAGGCTTGTCATGCATGAAAGAGTCCTCATTTCCGCTGCCGATCTGGCGGAACTCATGAAAACGACGCCGGTGGTGCTCATCGACACGAGAGACGCCGCAAATTACGCGGAAGCCCACTTGCCCGGCGCAGTCAACATCCACGAGATATTCACATATCTGGCGATGTCAACGCCGCAAGGCGTAGTGGCTTTGCGCGAGACCTTCACCGAAGCCTTCGGCAAGGCCGGCTTGTCCGGGAAGGAAACTGCGGTGGTCTATGAGCAGTCGATGACAACCGGCTTTGGACAGTCCTGCCGGGGCTACGTGTTGCTTCGTTATCTTGGCTATCCGAGAGACAGGATCAAGGTGCTCCACGGCGGGTTCAGTGCCTGGCGTGCAGCGGCGCTGCCGGGCACGACCGACGTACCGGCACCGAAGCCCGTCGGATTTCCTGTCGCAGCCGAAGGGCCCAGCATTCTGGTGGACTTGAACGAGATGAAGGAAGCCGTCGCCGACCCACACGTGGTAAAACTCGATGTGCGCGACGTCGACGAGTGGATTGGCGAAAGTTCATCTCCATACGGTAAGGACTTCTGCCCGCGGAAAGGTCGCATTCCAGGCTCGGTCTGGCTCGAGTGGTACCGCATGATGAAGCCGACGCCCACCGGGCAGATGTTCAAGTCGCCAGCGGAGATTCTTGCTGAATGCGCGACAGTCGGGATACGCCAGGACACGCCGGTCGTCGTGTTCTGCTTCAAGGGCGCGCGGGCTTCCACGACGTTCGTTGCGCTCGAGGAAGCCGGCATCCAGAGCGTCCGGCTATACCTCGGGTCCTGGAACGAGTGGTCCCGGGACCTCTCACTTCCCATCGAAGAGGGGATGCCCTACTGACTCCACACCGCTTGAGGCAACTCGATCTTCCCGTGGGTCCATCCTGTGCGTTGTCGATCATGCTGCCGCGATCGGACCGATCAACCGGTTGAGGCTCGTTTTGTGGAGACACAGATGGCCATCGTTGAAGCGCCCCGGCTGAACCGGCAGTAATGCTCTGCAGCAAATCGGGAACAGCCCGTCATATGTCAAAGTCTTTCCCTCCGCAGATCGACCCTGGGTATCGAAGTCTTGAAGCCGCCGCGCCCATGGGAGAAACTGAGGCGCTGATATCGGCTGCCGGACTGTCGACTGCCGAAGCGCGACAGCGCGCGAAGGAATTCGGGCCGAACGCGATCCGCGAACAGACGATACCGTACTGGCGTGTGCTGTTGCCGAAGTTCTGGGCACCCGTGCCGTGGCTGCTGGAAGCGGCCGTCGTGTTGCAGATCGGCATGGGCGCCTATGTGGAGGCCGCCGTTGTTGGCGCACTGCTCGTATTTAACGCCTTGCTTGGCATCGTTCAGGAACAAAGAGCCGGTGTCGCGCTCGCTGCACTCAAACAAAGACTGGAGCCGACCGCACTCGTTTGCCGCGATGGACAATGGACACGCGTGCCTGCGGCTGATCTCGTGCCTGGCGACGCAGTGCAGTTAGCACTTGGGGGTGTCGTACCCGCAGACGTGCGCGTAACAATGGGCTCCGTGATGGTGGATCAATCGATGCTGACCGGAGAGTCCGTGCCAGTCGAGGCTCCGCCTGGCGGGACGGTCTATGCTGGTTCGCTCGTAAGGAGCGGCCGGGCATCAGGAACGGTCACGGCGACGGGCACGCGCACCTACTTTGGCCGCACCGTCGAACTCGTGCAGATCGCGCACGCGCCGAGTTCCGAACAGCACGCGGTGCTCGCTGCAGTGAAGGGCCTCGGGCTCGTCAACGGCATCATCGCGCTCGTCTCGGTGGGATACGCATATTTTCTCGGTTTTCAGGGTGCCGAACTGATACGTCTCGCGCTCACGGCTTTGCTGGCAACGATCCCGGTAGCGCTGCCGGCCACCTTCACGCTCTCCGCAGCAGTCAGCGCGCTCGCGCTGAGCCGTCGCGGTGCATTGCTCACGCGTTTATCCGCAGTGCATGAGGCGGCAGCCATGGACGTGCTTTGCTCCGACAAGACTGGCACGCTCACGCAGAATGTGCTGGAAGTCCAGGAAATCTCGTCGATGCCCGGCTTTGATCGCGAGCGGGTGCTGCTTCTAGCCGCGATGGCAAGTTCTCATACCGGCGACGATCCGCTCGATGCAGCAGTTCAGCAAGCAGCAGCCTCATTGATCCCTGAACGACACGATGAAAAACCGACACGCTTCGTCCCGTTCGATCCAGAGACGAAAATATCAGAAGCCTATCTGTCGCACGACGGTCATGAGCCGTTGCGTGTCTTAAAGGGTGCGCTGCAAGCGATCGAGCAGATCGCAGAGGTAGCGCCAAGCGCTCGTGCGAAGTCCGACGAGCTTGCCCATCAAGGTCACCGCATCATTGCGGTGGCAGTGGGAGCACCCGGCGGCTCGATGCATCTGGCTGGCTTGATTGCACTGAGCGATCCCCCGCGCACTGATTCAGCTCAACTTATCGGAGCGCTCAAGGGGCTCGGCGTGCGCACAGTCATGGTGACGGGGGATTCGTCCGCCACTGCCTCCGCCATTGCCGGGAAAGTGGGCCTTCGGCCGACACCGTATCCCGCCACAGCCTCACACAAGCACGCTGATCTCCAGCAGTTCGATGTCTACGCCCGCGTATTGCCGGAGGACAAGTACCGCCTCGTGGAGGAACTGCAACACAGCGGGCACGTTGTTGGCATGTGCGGAGACGGAGCCAATGACGCGCCCGCGTTACGTCAGGCGCAGATCGGGATTGCGGTTTCGTCCGCTACCGATGCGGCGAAGGCTGCGGCCGCGGTCGTCCTGACGGAACCGGGGTTGGCAGGTATCCTCTCGACCGTCCGGGAAGGTCGCACCGCGTTCCGGCGTCTTCTGACCTATGCGTTAAACATGCTGGTGAAGAAGATCGAGGTCGTTTTGCTGCTGGCTTATGGTCTCGTCGTTGTCCATCGCGCGTTACTCACCCCGATGATGATGGTGCTGCTGCTTGTCACAAACGACTTCCTCACGATGTCTTTGACGACGGACCGGGCAACGCCAGCACCGGCGCCGTCGGTCTGGCGCATGCGTCGCATCGTCACCGCAGCCACAATTTTCGGTAGCTGCAAGCTGCTCTTTTCGAGTAGCATCGTGGCCGCCGGTGCGTTGTATAGTCGGTTGCCGACCGGCGAATTGCAAAGCCTGAGCTTCCTCGCAATCGCCTTCGGCAATCAGGCGACTCTTTATGTGTTACGCGAGCGCGGCCATTTCTGGCATTCCCTACCGGGCCGATGGCTGCTGCTGTCGTCCGCAATTGACATCACGATCGTCTCAGTGCTCGTACTGTCCGGGACGCTGATGGCCGCGTTGCCGTTGTCGCTAGTGGCAGCGGTTGCAATGACCGCTATCGGGTTTGCGCTGATTCTGGATCAACTGAAGATACCGGTCGAAGCGGCGCTGCGGCTTGGCTAGACCGGGCGACCAGGCTTGGCGAGAAGGGGGCCGGCGTGTGAGGCGTCGCGTGACGAGTGCCCAACTCCATCCGACAATCACACAGCCGCGCCGATCCAACGGAACAGCCGCGAACCGTACGACGCGCTCCCGATCAACAGGATGACCGTCAGACCGATATTCCACATAAGAATCATCACCGTTGCGTCGAGCGGATGATAAAGCGACAGCGCCACCGCAGTCATCGCAGAGACGGCGAGGCTTGCCGCCATGGCCACCGGCGCCGGCGCGAGGCGCGCGACATGGCGCAGCATGATCAGCAGCGTCAACGAAAGAGGCACGCCGGTGAGCACGAGGGTCGCGAAGCAGCGAGCCGTTTCGCCCGGCGACAGGCCGTCGGGGCCGATTTTGACCCAATTCGTTAGGCAACCGTAGCCGATTGTTGAGATCCAGCCTACTCGGCCGGCAGTCATCCCAAGGGCGAAGTGAACCCGTTCGCGCTGCGTGAGTTGGCGCGCTGGCATCTGCCGACCGACGGCTATCGCAGCAAGAGCTGGGATGAGTTCGCCCAACCTGGCGCGCCGGCGCTGGATTTCGTCTTCACGGTCTGCGACAAGGCCGCTGGCGAAGTGTGCCCGGTGTGGCCCGGCCAGCCGATGACGGCGCACTGGGGCGTGCCCGATCCTGCCGACGTCGAGGGTTCCGATGAGCGCAAACAGCAGTCGATGCATGAAGTTGCTCTGACCTTGAAGCGCCGCATCGAACTCCTGCTGTCGGTGCCGATCGCCAAACTCGATAACGTCGCGCTCCAGCAAACCGTGCGCGACATCGGACAACGCTGAAGTCTGCTCAATGACCACCAACATACTGATTCTCTGCACCCACAACTCCGCGCGCAGCGTTCTAGCGGAAGGCATGCTCAATCACTGGGCCGCGACGCTGGGCAAGGATATCCGCGCGTACAGCGCCGGAAGCGCGCCAAGCGGCCGGCTCAACCCGTTTGCGCTGGAGGCGCTGACGCGCATGGGCGTCGATGTGAGCGGCTATCGCAGCAAGAGCTGGGACGAATTCGTCGGCTCAGGCGCGCCCGAAATGCGCATCGTCATCACCGTGTGCGACAGCGCGGCCGCGGAAACCTGCCCGTACTGGCCAGGCAGTCCGGTCAAGGTTCACTGGGGGTACGCTGACCCGTCCAATGCGTTGGGCGGCGACGAGGGCAAACGCCTGGCGTTCGAACTCACGCGCCAGGCGATCGGCTATCGCATGCTGCAATTGCTCGCTTTGCCGCTCGACACAATGAGCAACGCCGAGCTTCAGCAGGCGCTGACGACCATCTCGGAGAACTGAACGTGGTCGTCGACATGCGCCGGAAAGTGCTCGCCGAGCTGATTGGCACCATGCTGTTGCTCGCGGTTGTGATCGGCTCGGGCATCATGGGGGAGCGCCTGGCCGGCGGTAACGTTGCGATCGCGCTGCTCGCGAACACGCTGGCGACCGTCGGCGGCCTGTATGTGCTGATCGAGGTCTTTGGCCCATTGAGCGGCGCCCACTTTAACCCGGCCGTCAGCGCCGCGATGGTCCTGCGTGGCGAGTTGCCGGCGTCCGAACTGCTGCCGTACATCGTTGCGCAACTGATCGGTGCGTTGCTGGGGGCATGGCTCGCACACGCGATGTTCGATGTGCCGATCCTGCAATTCTCGACCAGGATTCGCGCGGGTACCGGACAGTGGATCGCCGAGGCGGTGGCGACGGCAGGTCTGTTGCTGGTCATCTTGCGTGCGCCGGCCGGGCGCGCGTCGGTCCTGGTCGCGAGCTACATCGGCGCCGCCTACTGGTTCACGGCGTCCACGTCGTTCGCCAATCCCGCGGCTGCGTTCGGCCGCATGTTCACGAACAGCTTCGCCGGGATCTCACCAGCCAGTGCACCGGGATTCGTGCTGGCTGAGCTGGCGGGGGCGGCGATCGGGCTGGGACTGAACCGTGCGTTTGAGCGACCTCAATTACGACTGCGGCATCCCAACATGATCGAATCGTCCGGCGAACGTGAAGAAGCGCGTTGATCGGGCTACCCCAAGGTATTTGAGGTAGGGAGCAAGTTCCGTTCGAGTGCTAAAGGCGATCTTTGTTTGCGCTGGTATGTGCGTTGCAGCCGCGATTCGCAACCTCA
>NZ_BBJJ01000127.1 GCF_000739815.1 Paraburkholderia mimosarum LMG 23256 = NBRC 106338 | reverse complement strand
GCCCGCTTGATACGTTTGCTGACGATTTCACCGGAATCCGGGTCGATCCAGTGCACCTGAAAGATGTTTTTGGCAATGTCCACTCCCACCGGCGTGAGTTTCATAACATCCTCCGATTGATGATCGGTTACCGTCGCAAGAATCCACCATGCTTTGTAGCTTTGACGGTAGGTGGGAGGCGTTCATTCCATTTCCCGTGGGCAGAGCGGCTGGCCTGCCGCGAAGGAACCAAACGCGGGCTAGCATGACTGCCAGAGCCGCACGGTGTGGACAGGGCCACACCCGGCGATTTCCACCACGGAGGCCAGCCCCTACCTCACGGAAAGTCATACTGCCTTACAAGTATCGAAATCCTGTCCGAACGAGCGAGGCCACCTCTCTGTGTCCGGGATTACAGGGTCAACTCCAGGGACACAAATTGGCGGAATTGTCTGGTTTGTCTGTTGATGCCTACGTAAGCGTTGCCTCACCCTTGCAATTGCCCACACTGCAGCAGAGCAGTTCCTCACGCCTCCTGCGGTATTGGCGGAGCTCGCATTTCCGGGATTACAGAGCGGCGAGACGCGTTAACGCCCATCTTCGACTAGTTTTGCTGGCCGGAGACGAGCGAATTGGTATGAGACTTGCGATTTTGAACCACGGGACGCTGCCGCCCGCACCGCTGATGCTTCCTCAGTAACGCGTTCGTGCAATGCACGATATTTTGAGACGGATAATTGTAAGGCACTATATCCGGCGGTATTCTGCGATGAACAACTTTAAGTGTCAAAACGACTGGAAACCGAAATGAACTTTCTAGATCGAGCCAAATTGTCGGGGCATCATATTGCCCGAATCAAGAGTGGTGAAACCATCTCATCGACCCGGGTGATCAATGGCATCGATGACTCTCGCTTGCGATGGCGAAGCGGGCGAAGCAGTGCGGGGAGATTTTTCCGACGCACTCAATGCGTTATGTCAACCCGTAACCAAAACCGGAATTCCCCATGGCGCCTTGAACAGATTGGCTGACCGAAGGAATTGCTGAGGCGGTTTGCCGCGCGTCCCACGGCGAGTATTCCGGGTGCCTGTGAGGGCTGGGCCGGGAGCCATTGCGGCATACCGCTTTCTGGGCAATGAACACATTGACGGGCGCAACATGATGCAGCCGCACTGGGAACGCACCGCAGCGCACATGGGCGAGTTACCGGTAGTCCTGTGCGCGGCTGACATGACCGAGCTGGACTTCAACGGCCAGGACATCGAGGGAGCTGGCCCGTTCAGTTTCGAAGCACAGGTTGTGGATGTATCTTCACGCTACCTACGCGCATACACCCGATCGGGAGCCGCTGGATGCCATGAATGCATGGATGCGGGCACGCGGAGCCGCGCGACGAAAACGGACAGCGTGGCGGCGTATGCGAGAGCGTACGATGGATCGAAAGCTACCAATTGACAGTGTAGTGTTCCGTGTCGTGGGTTATTCTCGTTGACTGAAGCGTGGATCTTTCTGAGTGGGCTGTAATGCATAGCGTACAAGGACTTGGGCCTCGGTCGTTAGACGGCTTCTGCGTGGTTTCAGGCGCACTGCTGGCGACAAACATCCGCTTCGGCGAGTACGTGCAAGGCCGACCTGATGGCCCTCACGTGATGCTGGCACTTGCTATCGCACTTATGCTCTTTCCTGCTTTCGGCTTGTATGAGTCGTGGCGGGGTCGTCCGGTCTGGCGTCTGTTCAGGCAGGTCTTTCTGGCGTGGCTGGCAGTGCAGGCATGCGGGCTGTTGGTGATCTTTTCGCTGCATCGTGCCGACCTTATATCTCGCCTTTGGTTCGCCTACTGGACGGCGATATCTGCCGGCGCGCTGGTTCTCGTAAGAGTCGTCGCGTACAGCATTCTCGGCAAAGTCCGGCATGCCGGGCTTAACCTGAGGAACGTCGCGATAGTTGGGGGCGGGCAGCATTGCTGCGACGTTGTTGCAAAGATTGGCGCAACGCCTGATACCGGCTTCCGCGTGGCGGTTGTTCTGAATGTTCGCGACGTCGGAAAGGATCTCGGTCTGCGGGCCCTGACATACACCTCATTCTCCGAATTCATTAAGCATGTCCGACGCGAAGGTGTGCAAGAAATATGGCTTGCGCTCCCTCTCTCAGAAGAGCGCACGATCCAGCGCGTTGTAGATGAATTCCAATATGAACTAGTTAACGTGCGCTTTATCCCAGATGTACAAAGCGTTGCGCTCTTCGAAGGTGGCGTTATCGATCTCATCGGAGCACCTGCCATCAACTTGATTGCTTCGCCGGTCTCAGCCCGTTCGCTCGCACCGAAAGAAGAATTTGACCGGCTTTTCGCATTTGTCGCGCTCGTCACGCTGCTACCGGTTTTCCTTGCAATCGCTGTCGCTGTAAAAATTTCTTCTAAGGGGCCCGTATTCTTCCGGCAGGATCGGAAAGGTGCGGACGGTCGCGTCTTCCGTATCTACAAATTTCGGACGATGCGTCAACACGATGAGAAAGCCGGCGTTGTCACGCAGGCAACACGGCGCGACCCGCGAATCACGCAGGTGGGTGCTTTCCTCAGGCGAACAAGCTTGGACGAGCTTCCCCAGTTCATCAACGTTTTGCGAGGCGAGATGTCAGTCGTTGGGCCACGACCGCATGCGATTGAACATGATGAAGTCTACCGCAAGTTGGTAGATGGGTATATCCACCGGTATCGCATCAAACCCGGCATTACTGGCTGGGCGCAGATTAACGGCTTTCGCGGAGAAACCGATCGCGTGGATAAGATGCAGAAACGTGTCGAACACGATCTCTACTACATCCGAAACTGGTCGTTCATGTTGGACATCCGTATTGTCATACTGACGGTCATCAAAGGCTTTATTGGACGACAAGCCTACTAAGTAGGCAGTTTTGTTACCTTTGTAGGTGGAGCCAACAGCAAGAGGATTAAGTGATTATCCAAAATCTACTTCGTGGTGCGAAGAGGTGTGGAATACAGTACAAAAAGATGCTTCCGTCTGTTGCCGCAGTTCTGGTGGTGACGGGCTGCACGACCGTGCCTAGATTGCAGATGCCCAGTGCCGCGACTCAGTCTACTCACCAGAATGTGGCCCCGCCACCTGTCGCCATACAGGAAATTGACGCAGGACTCATAGAAGCACAGCAAACGGCCCGTACGGACCTGGAAAGGACCGTCGCTAAACAACTTTTAGGCGCGGGACCCTCCGGTTACCGAATCGGGCGCGGCGATGTGCTCCAAATCGTCGTCTGGGACCATCCCGAGTTTGCACTGGGCCAGGGAAGGCAGCCTGCGGTACAACCGCGTCAGGCTGACGCGCCCGGTGGCACTGTTGTCGACGGCACTGTCACGTTGGCGAGGTAGTCACGTAAGATGTCACGATGAACAAAAGAAAATCGCTTTATCACGGCCACCGGTTCCCGGCGGCAATCATTAGTCTCGCGGTTCGGTGGTATTTCCGGTTCCAGCTTAGCCTGCGTGACATTGAAGAACTGCTGTTCGAGCGCGGTGTCGTTGTCAGTTACGAGACGATCCGCCGCTGGTGCGACAAATTCGGCGCGGGCTTCGCACATAGCGTCAAAGCTGCTCGCCGCAAGCCTGGGCGCACATGGCATCTGGACGAAGTCTTCGTTACGTTGCGCGGTGAGCCTTATCTGCTCTGGCGGGCAGTCGACCAGCACGGCGCCGAACTCGACATCCTGCTGCAGAAACATCGCGACAAGGCCGCAGCAAAGCGCTTCTTCAACCGCGTGCTGACCGCCTGTGCCGACGCGCCACGAAGGATTGTCACCGATCAATTGCGCAGCTATCCGGCCGCGAAGGCCGAAATTCCCGAACTGGCAAACATCAAACACGTCTTCGTCAAAGCCAGTGCCCGCGTCAACAACCGCGCCGAGAATAGTCATCAGCCAACCCGGGAACGCGAACGGCGTATGCGGGGCTTCCGCCTGCCCGAGCGCACTCAAGCTTTCCTGTCGAACTTCGGCCCGATCCGACAGCACTTTGCCCTCAAGCGACATCGGCTACGGGCTTCACGCTATCGCCAACAACTCGCCTTGCGATCTGCTGCGTGGCATCGCTTCCCCGAACTCACCCAAAATCCGTCTATCGCTTTTTGAGCGACTGATCGCCCCTGCCAGCATTGCCTTCTCTCCTCTCTAACGTGACAAAGCCGCCACCGGCGGGAGCGTAGAGTCTCAGCCCTTCCCGGTTGCGGCCAACATCGGGCTCGCCGGTTAAATCGTCTATCCTGATTGAAGCCATAGCACGCCTCCTGCGTGACGAGCGATGTCTTATAGCATGCGTCGCAGACAGGGGTGGGAGCCAGTCGGAATTTCCGTCGCGAAAAGCGCAAATATCAATTGCTTCGGTGCCATGCGAAGCGCCACGGGTTGCACGCGTAATATGGTGTCGGCCCGGGACTGAGCCTCACCCGCTCTGGCCTCGGGGTTATGTACTGGCGTCTTCGCACATTGTTGATAGAAGCCATCAGACGCATGAACTTTCACCATATTCAGGAGAGGTTCAGTCATGCCCGGGAAAAAACGCATCCGTGCAGCACTCGTCGCCGCGGCGATCGCTACGATTGCGCCGTCCTGTCACGCCCGGAACGCCACCGACTGGCTTGCGAACACCTATGGCACCCTGGCCGGTCACGTCGGCAACACCGCACGTTCGATGTGGGTCGCGCCCGAAGGCGTCATCTATACGGCCTCCATGTGGGACGAGAGCGAGGGCGGCGTCGCTATCTACCAGAACGGCAAAAGCCTTGGCTCGATCGGCGCGCACGGCGAGTTTCAGGGTAGCGCGATCACGGGCAACGCGACGTCAATTTTCGTGGCGCTCCAGGACAGCAGGTCGTACGGAAGCGGCGCGGTGGGGCGGTACAACCGCACCAGCAAGACGCGCGATCGCCTCATCCAGATTGCTGCGTCGACCAGCCAGCCCCGCATCGACGTCGTCACCGGACTCGCCACAGCGGGCGCGCTGCTCTATGCGAGTGACTTCTATGGCAATCGCGTCCGGGTCTTCACCACCGACGGCGTCTGGCAGCGGGACATCAACGTCACGGGCCCGGGCGCGCTCGCGCTGGATGGAGCAGGCAACGTCTGGGTCGCACAGAAGAGTGAGGGCACAATCGTCGGGTTTAGCCCAACCGGCCAGTTGCTGAATACCATTCGCATGCCCGGCGGGTCGCACCCATCGGCGCTTTATCTCGATGCGTCATCGAGACAACTCATGGTCGGAGACGAAGGTCCCGACATGAACATCAAGCGCTATGCGCTCTCGCGCACGCCGACGCTGGCCGGTACACTCGGCATTCCGGGCGGTTATCTCGACACCACGACGGGAATCAAAGGCCAGGTTGGCGCGAAGCGCTTCACCCGCATCGCCGGCATCGGCAAGGACGCGGCCGGCAACCTCTACGTGCTCAATAACCCGTGGGGCGGCAGCTGGGACCTCGGCCGTGACGGCGGCACCGACATTCACTCGTATGGTCGGGCGGGCAACCTCCAGTGGACGTTGGAGTCCCTCAACTTCGAGGGCGTTGCCGCTCCCGACCCGGCCACGGATGGTTCCCTGTTTTATGGCGGCACCAACCTCTACACCGGTCGCGCTGGAGGTACCTTCGTCGCGAATACTGTCGATCCTTTCGCCTATCCGTCGGATCCGCGCATCAATATGAACGATATTTCGCGCGACGAGCATTTCGGACAACTCGTTACCGTTGGCGCTAACCGGATTCTCGTGGCGTCCGGACAGAACCCCTCGACGTTCTACTTTTTCCATTTCAACGCGGCGAACGGCTACATTGCTATTCCGGACGCATCGATTCCGGGCCCCGCGTTCAATACGAACCTGCGGGTCACACACGGATTTTGCATCGACAGCAGAGGCGGCGTGTGGGCAGGGCTGGACAGGACCGGCGATATCTACCAATACCCGCTCACCGGCTTCGATGGCAGCGGCAAGCCTGCATGGAGCCCGGGCATCCCCATCCAAATTCCCGCGAGCATCCAGCCGCTCGCGCGCATCATCTACCTCGCAGACAGCGACACCATGATTCTCGCGCAGGGCATCGTCGGGAGTGCAGACTGGACATCGATTGGCACGCGCATCGAGGTGTACCACGGCTGGAGCGCGGGCAACACCACCACACCCGATCCGGTGATCAACCTCCCCCACGGAGACGCCAAGGCGATGGACGCGGCCGGCGGTTATCTCTTTGTCAGCTACTGGTTCAGCGGCATTAGCGGACCACAGCGGCCAGACATCGATGCCTTCAGTCTCGCTACCGGCAACCTCGACGTCACGCTGGTCAACACCAGTCCTGGCACCGTAGACGCCAGCAGCGCTATGGATTCGATGTACGGCATCAGGGCATACCTTCGATCAACGGGCGAGTACGTGGTCACGAAGAACAACGTCAAGGGCAACAGCGTCACTGTTTATCGCTGGACGCCCTGAGAGAGAGGTGTGGCAGGCACGGAGAACACTCATACAGAATTGCCCCTGCTGGTCGGCGACGGTCATGCGCCGTCGGCGCTTGACGATTGTCTACAGCGTCAGCAAGCGCCGGATCACGGGCGTCAATTTATTTCGCATCGCCACGCCGTGAGGTTGCCACGCGCCCTTGCTTCCTGACGCGAGGGGATCACGCAATGGAGCTGCGCCGCATGGAGTTACGTCCAGAAACAAATCTCCATCAATGAAGTTACCAACGCTGCGGATCTTCAGTGCGTGCTATTTTCGGCATTAGCGCCGGAATTCGACAGCCTCACGCGAATACGGCGAAAGTCATCGGTAACGATTAGGAATCCGGATGTAGATCCGGTGCGCCCATTTCAATCGCTGAATGGCGATCGGGTGAAGGTTAAGCTGCAGCGTCGAACTCAGCGAGATATCGATGAGCATATGTGGCGTGATCGATAGCGTGGTACGTGCCAATGAGGCTCCCCGCCCCAAGGGGCGGGGTATCTAAAACCATCGCCCTAAAACAGCGCGATTTGATGGTCTGAGTGCAGCTTGTTGTATTCCTTGCCCTGATTCTTGACATACCGACCAATCATCTCTTCGTCGCCATGCTTACCTACCGTGCTCGCGAAGTACCCATCGGTCCAGAACTCACCGCCCCACAACGTCTTCTTCACATGCGGGCATCGGCGGAATATTTCCCGGGCCGTGATGCCCTTGAGAATCGTCACGATCCTCGTAACGCTATATGTCGGGACCGACTGGACCAGGAAATGAACGTGGTCCTTGTCCGTCCCTATCTCCAAAAATTTCATCTGATAGCGCCGAGCTATCTCCAGACAGATTTCCTTCAGAACTCCGTCAACGCGGTCATCAAAGACCGCTCGTCGATACTTCGCCGGCAGCACCACGTGATACAGCAACACCGTGACGTTGTGGCTCTTGTGAATGTATTCGCTCATTCACCGCAGCATACGCCGCAAGCGGCGGGGAATCTGACCCGAAGAGATTGAAGCCCATTTTCAGGTTGCCACGCATGGTGATGACACAACAGATTCGGGTTTGTCTCATACATTTTTCAGACAAAGGGTGCAGGGAATATGCAAGATAGGTTGGTTATTTGTTCGCGAAGGCAAATCCAACTCTCATGGGTAGGACGGCGCTGACCTGCATGCCAACCAGCAGGGTGGATGGCGACGGAAGCAGACCTAATATCGAATGAGGCAATGCCAATGGAAATTATCGTTGAAGCTAATGATGTCGGCGGCCGCCGCGTCAAGCCAACCGCCCTTGAAATTCGTTGACCTGAGTCAATGTCAGTCAATTATAAGGCTGACAGCGAAGTCAATTAGCATTACTTTAGATCAGCTGGCAATGCCGTTGCGATCTAGTCAGATTACGTGCTCTTCCTTGTGTCCAGTCGACCTGAAAATGCCATGACCGATCTGTCCGTTACGCATTCCGCACCAGGCAACCATAATCCTCGGCTTGTCGATCTCGCGTTGCAGGGCGGAGGCTCTCACGGGGCGTTCACGTGGGGGGTGCTCGACAGGCTGCTCGAAGAAGCGCGATTGCAGATCGAAGGCGTGTCGGGCACGTCGGCCGGCGCGATGAAGGCCGCCGTGCTGGTGAGTGGTTTCGAGCACGGCGGGCCGACGGGAGCACGAAAGTCACTTGAGCGCTTCTGGCGGCGTGTATCGGATGCGGCCGCTTTCAGCCCGTTTCGCCGCACGCCATTTGACATGCTTGCCGGCCGCTGGACGCTGGATCAATCGCAACGCATTGGCCCGCTCGGCGAAGCCATCTGCATGGCTGACAACGGCGCCGACCACCAGCCCCGAGCGGTTCTCCATCAGGATGTGCCCCTGGTAACAGAGGATTGCCGGACTCTGCTTGCTCTTCTTGTACAGGCGCGAATCCGCATCGAGGCGCTGGTCCGATTTAGCGATGAGGAACTGAAGCATCAGGCGCTCTTTCGTCGTATCGATCAGGCCACAAGAGACCGATGGCTCATCGAACATAAAGTATTCCTGTTTTAGCCGCCGTATAGCCCCGAGCTCAATCTCATCGAGATCGTGTGGAAGCACTTCAAGCATCACTGGCGGCGGTTCGCAACGTGGACGAAAGAAACTATCGATGTGGAGCTGGAAATTCTGCTCAACGGATATGGTCCGAAATTCCAAGTAAATCTTTCGTGAACACTTACAACCAGCTGTTCTCTTTCGCTGGTCCGATACTTCCACTGTAATGCCGAATCTCCCATGGCTACCACGTCGGTCAATTCGATCATGGGACACCAACTTTCTAATATAGGTTCTTATAGGACAGGACAGAACACCAGATTCGGATTTCTGCCGGGCGCGCGCGGCGTGAAAAGATTCGTCTGACGCCAAACGGCTGCCATTGGCAGTCGCGATTGCGGCGGACTGCGTGGCAATCCATCTTTTTATTCGACTTCAGGAGCGAGTATGGATCGTGTCAGTGGACATACCTTCTTCGGGCGATTCTTGAGAGAAAACAGTGTCGTCGTCGACCTCGGTGCAAATATGGGTGCTTTTTCGAGTCAGATGGCGCGCAAGTTCGGTTGCTTGTGCTTCGCGATCGAACCCAATCCGGAATGCTTTGCGGGTCTTAAGAATTATGAGGGAGTGGTACCGATCAATCTGGCGATTGCCGATCGTGAAGGCGAGATGCGCTTTTACGTGGCCAATAACTCCGAAGCCTCGTCGTTCGTACGGACTTCGCAGAGCGATCGCGAGATCGTCGTGCGCACGATGCGGCTCGACGCACTTGCACAGCGCCACGGGATCGGACACATCGATCTTCTGAAGATTGACATCGAAGGCGCGGAAATCGCCCTGCTCGATTCGTTACCGGATGTGTTCTTTCGGCGCGTCGGGCAGATCGCGATCGAGTTTCACGACTTCTGCGGACTCATTTCGCGCGAAGACGTTGCACGTGTTGAACGGCGGTTCGAGTCTCTGGGCTTTTTCTCGATCACATTTTCGAAGGCCTCTCACGGCCACGAAGATCATCTGTTCGTGAACCGCAATCGATGTTCGCTCGGCCATGTCGAGTACCTGACTGCGCGCTATATTACGCGCAACTTGTGGGGAATTGCCCGCATCGCCAGGCGCTGGGGCGGTCGGTGGGCTGCCGCTACCGCACCCTCGAGCTGACCGCTGCCGGGGCCTGCGGGATTTCGAGTGCGCTGTCGCGCAGCTGGAGCGGTTCAAGCCTGCTCCCGCCGGATGCCGAGGTGCACGGGCTCGAACGGGGTAATCGATTTCAGCCCAGTCCTCCTCGAAGGTCGTTCTTACTTGAATCTCCGCAAGGATCTTCTGCCGTCCGGGACTCTTTGAAACAATGTAGTAGACAGACCGATAACCATCCCTCATACGCTTTTACATCAAATCCGGCATCCCCAGGTTTCTCTCCGAAGTCACATCCGAGAACACAGGCGACCGGTGGGTGCTCCCCCAGTTCAGACGGTTCTGTTGCAGTAAAGCCCACGTTGAAATTGGGTAGCGAATTTTTGAGCTGTGCGATGACGAAGACGAGGACACCGCGAACCACACTCGCGCCGGGCTTGGCCAAGGACCTGAAGTGCCTTCACTACCCGCTTGAAGTGATTTTGTTGTGCATGCGTTGGTACGTGGCCTATTCGCTGAGTTTGCGCAATCTTGCGGAAATGATGGACGAGCGTGGTATCGCGGTGGATCATTCGACGGTGTACCGCTGGGTCATCAAACTGATGCCGCTCTTCGAAAGGAGGTTCCGCAAGCACAAGCGTCCGGTTGGGAAAAGCTGGCGAATGGACGAGAGCTC
>NZ_BBJJ01000128.1 GCF_000739815.1 Paraburkholderia mimosarum LMG 23256 = NBRC 106338 | reverse complement strand
CGATCTGACCTCGCTGCGCGCAGCCATCGAACGGCTGCCGTGCTGCGCCACCGATGCGGGTGGCACAGCGCAGGCCGACCCGCTCAATGCCGTGGGTATCGGCCAGTTTTCCGACATCGGCGCAGCGCTGGTGCGGCGCAACTATCGGCGCGATGCGCACGAGTCTGATCTCTCGCAGCGGGTCTTCGGGCGGACACCCGACTTCGTCATGCGCAAGCAGGCGCAGGCGGGCTCGCCGGCGACCTGGATACGGGGATGGCTCGCGCCGCTGCGTTACCAGGGGCAACTGGTTTTCGTCGCGCAGGTCGGCCGTCCCGTCGGCGGCCGTTTCGTGCCCCGCAATGATCCGCATCTCATTCTTCAAGGAAACGTCGACGAGGCGCGCAATTATCTGATCCAGGACCTGATGTACTCCGGCGGTCTCGACAAGCTCGGATTTACGAACGGTGTCGGCGCCGCACCGTACTCACAGCCCCGAACGACCCTCGACGGTGCGACCTACTATACGGACGGACTGCGCGCGGTGGTATTTTTCGCGACGCGGCCGCGCAGCATGTCTGATGTGGAATTTCTCGACTGGGTGCCCTACCTGAGCGAGCACGACATCCCTCCCCCCGGAGACCCCGCCGATGCACACCAGTGACTCGAAGCCCGCATCGCCGGTTGCGCGAGCGGCGCGCCTGCCTGCCCCCACCCGTATGCGGTGCTGTAACCGCATCGTGCTCGCGACGCTGGCAACTTGCGCCTTGCTGGGAGCGTGCGCGACGAAGCCGCTCATCCCGTATTCGACCGATACGCCACCGCTGGCGCTCATGCCTGCAGCTCAGGCGGGAATACAGGATAAACGAGGGCGTTTCCGCGAAGTTTATTGCGCAGTCCTGAAAGCACGCGGCACCGGGTTGCCCGATTACCGCCCCTGTGAAGACGCACTGACCCGCGTGGGCACCGAGCCCGCCGGCACCGGCAAGCCCGTCGAGCTGGGTCTCTCCCGGCGACACCTCATCGCCGCGGTCGTGCCCGGCATCGGCTATGACTGTTTCAAGCCATGGCTCAATCCACCAAACACCGTTGTGACACATCTACGCCAGTTTGGCTTTGACGCGACGTTGCTTGACGTCGACGCGTTATCCAGTTCAGCCAATAACGCCCGCCAGATTCGCGACGCGCTGATGGCCATGCCAGCGCCTGAGGGCCCGCCGCGCATCGTGCTGGTCGGATATTCGAAAGGAGCTCCCGACCTTCTCGAAGCGCTCGTCGCGTATCCAGAAATTCGAAGCCGCGTGGCGGCGGTGGTGAGCGCCGCCGGTGCGATCGGAGGATCGCCGCTCGCCAACGATGCCGAACAGTACCAGGCCAATCTGCTGAAATACGTTCCCGGCGCAACTTGCACATCGGGCGATGGCGGCGGTGTGCAAAGCCTGCGACCCGCGACCCGCAAGGCATGGCTTGCACAGCACCCGCTTCCGGGTGGTTTTCATTATTACTCGGTCGTCACATTCCCACAGCCCGACCGCATTTCGTCAATTCTCGAATCGAGCTATGAGAAGCTCTCTCGTGTCGATGCGAGAAACGACAGCCAGGTCATCTTTTACGATCAGATCGTACCTGGAAGCTCGCTTCTTGCTTACGTCAATGCGGATCACTGGGCGTTGGCGGTGCCAATCGCCCGGACGCATCCGACGTTAGGCGCTCTCTTCGTCACGCAGAATGCGTACCCACGCGAGGCGCTCGTGGAGGCCATCCTGCGCTTCGTGGAGGAGGACCTGGATGAGCCCGCCCGGTGAACCCTGCGGGGGGAAAGTCATGACATTGCATAGCAGTACATGGAGCGGCTCAAAGAAGAGGTTGTCAGAGCACATAGCGTCTGACGACAGCGAAAACCTCATCTCGTATTCCGCTTCCTTGTGTGGAGGATTAGACGCTGACCATCAACGTCCATAGCGGAAACAGCATCGTGATCCACAGCCAGCCCCAGATAACAAGTAGAAGTGCCAGGCTGCACGCATACCCGATCAATGCGATCCAGCGAGGGAAAATTGCCGTGCGCATCGCAATGACGCAGGCCGCCCCCATGAAAACGCCCGCCATCTTAATGGCAAAGACGTTCATAAACGCGTAGACCACCTCCCTTGCAAAAAAATACATTTCGTTGCTAACCCCGACGTCGGATAGCACGCTGGTGGCACGCACGATCGCCCCAGCTACAGCCGCCGCTGCGAACAGGCTTGCCACGAAAAGTAATCCTATGCCGAAAAAGACGGTGCCAAAAAGCCTGTCTTCCAGCACGCCTATGCTGTCTCGCAGCACGCCGAGTAACCAGAGGAACGCGACGCCGGAAAATGGAATGAGGTGAAGTGCAAGGAGAAGGCATTGCCGAGGTGCGCTTTACGCGCAGGTGGCCACCGACCTGCTGCGCGAAGTCACCAGCCCACTGGAGCTCCTGCCCTCCGAATAGACCGGCCCCGCAGGACGTCCCGTGCTTGAGGTCGCGGACATCTTCCGCGCCCGCGGGCCAGCATGGCGAAACACGGTACGACCGAGCCCGGGGCAACTAAAGGTCATGTCGACCATCGTCGGTTTCGCGTCAATGCGGCCCACGAGCGGACGCGCGTTCATTGAACTACAAGGCTGAAGACATGCCGCCCCCCGCCCAGCGATATAGTTTGGCTACTTTTGAAACATGCGAGCCGATCGTCGGCCAGCACCGCTAGCGCATGTACCGAGTGCGATTTGATGAGCGCGGTGTCAAGCGGTTCTCCCGTCACCAACCGTTGTGCCAGTGGTGATGTTCCCAACCCTTGTGGCAACCACCGCCCTGGCAATGACCATAACCGTCGACGACGCGACGCGCCTATCGCGCTGCATCCTCGCAGATGTTGACCGGCGCTTTCGCCGGAGTGACCGGTCATGTCGATCTCGATGAGGTGCCCATGTTGTTGCGCGGAGAGCCTTTTCTACTCTGGAGACCGTCGATCAGCACGGCACGGGACTACGACGGGCCGCCCGCGACCGCCCTGCCCCTGCGCGATGTGTTGCGCTCCAGTCTCATATACAGGTTCGCCGCCACGATACCGAAGACGATGTGAACGAACAGGCTGGCCCAGTTGCGCGCCTCTGCGAACCATGGAAAAAGCCGTGTCATGCCGTAGAAATTAATAAGGTAAACGGCTACAGCGAATGCGCCACCCGCCAGTGAAGCCATTCCCCAGCTCGAGTCCAGGTCGAATGACGTCATGACCAGACCGAGGGCAAGTGCGAATACGATGGCGAGGCCAAAATGCACCACGAAGGCCGCGAGCACGATGCCAGGCGAGAAGGCTTGCGGCGATTGCAATGCGCCTCGTCCCAGAATGATCGCGGCGACCATGCGTGGGGGCTCCAGCAGACTGCCGCCAGTCGTCAGGGCCATCAGGACGACCCCTAACACCAGGAATACAGTGCCGGCGATGACGCCTGCCAGCACGGCTGCGCGCCAGTCGAGCCGGCCGTATGTGAAATGATGGAAATCCATGTGAAGTTGCACAATTTATCTCCTGATTGATTCGGAGCGAATTTCAGCTAAAAACGCCTTCAAATCAGGCGTGCTTCTCACTGAATTCGTTGAGCGGCACAGGCTGCTTGAGCGGATCGAAGTCGGCCCACCGCCCTTGTTGCCAGCGGCCAGTCGCGCGTTCGATCGCCGCGCCTCCCGCATCGCGCAGCACCCGTGCGGCGTCCAACTGGCTGTCCGGCGACACGTGTACGGCCACCAGCACGCCGGATTCACGTGTTTCTTCGTTGCTGGCTTCACGCGTGCGCACCATCGCTCCGAGCAATGAGCCGACATACGCACTCACCCCAGTCGCGATCAGCGACACGATAAGCGGTGGCGAAAACACTGCGAAGACCCCGACGCCGACCAGGGCGCCAACCACTGCGCCAATCGTGACGCCTATCTCGGCACCCCCCGGCGCCTCCCTCGCGTTTGCGTCGGTGACGGTTTCGAATCCGTGCTGGCCGGACGGATTGACGAAAAACAGTGTGACGTCCTCCTCGACGAAACCGGCAGTGATGACCCGTCGTGCCGCGTCTTCAGCTGCGGGGAATGTCGTAAAGCGTGCTGCGACGATGAGTGACATGTGGCCTCCTTCCATCGTTGACTAGCGGTTGCAGGCGTACCACCCCACCTCACCCGCGCCGACATATGTGCATGCGATGGCACGCGTCGGGACTATGTCGTGGTGCCGCGATCGGGTTCCATGCGGTCCACTCTGAACAGGCCGCTATACACCATTACTCCTTGCGGCTGTGGCGCAAATTGCCGCTCGGGAGCGAAAAAGCGGTTGATTCACCGTGTCTCGTCGGTACGGCCGTTGTCTTCATTGTGCAAACGCGCAATCAGAATCGCGATGGGTCAACCTCCTCAATTCGAGGTAGGTGCCTCGCCAGGTGTCGCGGTGCATCGGGATAACTGTTCGCCGCTCGTGCGTAACATCGAGCGGCCTGACTTCTTCCGGACGACGCAATGCGACCGTTCAATGGCAGTCTGCTCGTACGCTCGTTCGTCCGCATGTGCCCTACGCATTCCCGGCGCCCTGTTCCGATGGCTTATCGAACAGCGTGAAGTCCTTATTAATTCGTTCGCCGGCGTGGAGGTTTGTGACGAAACGTGCACATCGCCTGGCATATCCATTTGACACCTCATGCAAGAACGATCAACCAGATCCTCAATGACGAGGGCACGCAACCACAGCGCAGCCTTGCTTCGCGCGACTCGTGTCCTGCTAAAACGAGATAGGTCTTCGAATATTCCCGGCGTGTTGTGCGGTCCGCGAGAATGAGATGGGGTTGACCGCGCCGTCGAACGCACAAGCGTCGACGTCCGCCTTCAGCTGACAATATGCTTACATTTTTGCAATCGCAAGGTATCCGAAAGAACGCGTGGATAGATGAGTGGGGTTGAGGGTGGCTGCTGTGAATGAGTACAGTCGGCCAGTTTGGGTCATACGTTACGAGTCAGCAGCGGACACCCGAATGTCCGATTTGTACAAGAACACCGTCGTTGCCTTCCTCGCCGTCCGTCGGCACAACGTTTTATCCTTCGCGAATGTGAATGGCAATGCAGGTACAACGGATTATTCCACTTTGCACCTCTCGGTGTTGGTGAAAACCAGGGTCGGCATCTCAAGCCTTTGCCATCAGCCATGGCGGACGATTGACCACCGCTGAGGCGATCGATCCGCGAGTCGCAGACGCGCCGGGCGGCGCTCCAATCACGCAGAGCGCCGCGTGCAGCCTACGAAATCAGAAGCTGTGACGAATTGCTGCGCGCACCACTACCTGCCGGGAAGTCGACGAGAGATCCTGAGCACCGGGCACATAAGCCCGGTCAAGCGACGAGCCAGTCTTGTCGCCCGCCACAAGCTGGAATACGCTTTGCAGATACACGTCAGTGCGCTTCGAGAGGTTGTAGTCGAACATCAGCCCCACCGAATGGATCGAAGGATTCACACTGCCTGTCGTCGCGTCGTAGTGCACGAGCGTGTAGGCATAGTCCGCGCCGGCGTAAAAAGCCGGCGTGAACTGGTATCTCCCGTTCACCTCGAAGTTCTGATACCTGAGCGACGTCACCCGGCCGCCGGCGAGCGGCCCTGTCACCGGCTGGATCGTCTCGTCTCCCGCGAGATACCCAACGTTCGCCACAGGCTGGCCGATGTACGTATTGGTATACGCGAAGCCGACCGTTGCCGACCCAGCCGTATAGGCCACGCCAGCGCCGAATATCTGCAGCCGCGACGAAGCGAAATTGCCGTCAGCGCCGTTGGTGCTGCTCGCGCCTGCAATCGCGCCGCCAGAGGTCAACGCGGGGTTGCTGGCGTTCAGGTAGGCCGCCGCGATGAGCCAACTCCCCGTCGTATATTGCGCGCCCACGCTCACCGCGCGGTTGTTCGCGAAGTTCGTGTCGTTGCTGAAACTGTACGTGCCGCCGAACGAGAAGCCGCCACACGTCGGGCTCGCGTATTTGATCGTGTTGTTCAGGCGAAACGTGTTATCGGTGTTGTCGTTGTCGTAGGGATGCGAGAAGAGGTAGCCGCCCCAGCTGCCGTTCGCCGTGGTCTGTGCGAGATAGTCCACCACTGAGTCGTACTGGCGCCCGAGCGTGAGCGTGCCGTAGCGCTCGCTGGCGAGACCGACATACGCCTGGCGCCCAAAGGCGCGGCCGCCTTCTGCCAGTGCACCGTTGCTCGCATTGAAACCGCTTTCGATCTGAAAGACCGCGCTATTGCCGCCTCCCAGGTCTTCAGTACCCTTCAGCCCCCAGCGGCTTCCTTGCGCATAGCCGCTCGTCATTTCGAAGACGCTGTGGCCGCCCACGTTGTTCGTGTAGTCGACACCCTCGTCGATCAGACCGTAAAGGGTCACGCTGCTTTGCGCGAAGGCCGGAGCCGCGACGCCACAGAACGCCATGACGCAAAAGATTTTCCTCGTCTTCATTTGTTTTCCATTTTTCATCAGGCATGCTTATCATTACATAGAGGCGTGGGTCCTCTTGTCCTCGCCAACGCGGGCCACGTGTCTTGCGCCCGCGTTAGCTGATTACTCAGCTCCTTCCCGCTTTATTTCGCACCGTAGATGTCAAAGTCGAAATACTTCTTGTTGATGCGCGCGTAAGTGCCGTTCGCGAGAATGTCAGCGAGTGCGCCATTGAAGGCATCGCGCAGTTCGGTGTCCTGCTTGCGCAGGCCGAGGCCATCGCCCTGACCAAAGAACTTCGGGTCGTCGATAGCCTGTCCCGCGAACATGAAGTCCTTGCCCTCGGGCCGTTTCAGAAAGCCGTCGCTTGCGGCGATCGATGCCTGGAACGCGGCGTCAAGGCGGCCCGATGTCAGGTCGGCGTAGACCTGGTCCTGGTTTTGATAGGGGACGATCTCCACACCCGCGGGTTGCCACTTCGCGCGCGCGTAATCTTCCTGACTCGTGCCCTGCTCCACGCCCACGCGCTTGCCCTTGAGCGAAGCCGCGTCAGGCAGGAGTGGCGAGCCGCGGTGCACGACGAGCCGCGCAGGCGCATTGGAGATCTTGTTCGTGAACGCGATCTGCTGCTCCCGCTTGGGCGTGATCGTCATCGACGAAGAGATGACATCGAACTTGCGCGCGATGAGGCCTGGAATCATGCCGTCGAAGCTCGTTTCCACCCACAAGCAATGCGCGTTCAGTTGCGCGCACAACGCATTGGCGATATCGACGCCGAAGCCCGTGAGCTTGCCGTCCGGCGTCTTGTATTCGAGTGGCGGATACGTGGGATCGACCGCGAGCCGAATCTCCCGGCCCTTCAGATCTACCGCGTGCGCCTGGCCCGCCGTTGCCGCCGCAGCGAGGGCCATCGAGAGCGCCATCGTCCATTTCTTCATTGCCCGTCTCCTTCCTGTTGTTTAAGTTGCTTCGGTGGTTTCAATGCTTATTGCAGAATGTGCTCTGCAAGCTTGATCCAGTAGCTCGCGCCAATGGCGAGGCTCGCGTCGTTGAAGTCGTAACCAGGGTTGTGCAGCGAGCAATGCTGCTCGCCGTCGCCGTTGCCGATCGAGAGGTAGCTGCCGGGGCAGCGCTCCAGCATGCACGCGAAGTCCTCGCTCGCCATGAGCGGGCGCAGGCCGTCGATCAGCAACTCCGGGCCGCCCCATTCGAGCGCGACGCGGCGCGCCACTTCGGTTTCGTCGCCATGGTTGACGAGCACCGGATAGTCATGGCGATAGTCGATCTCCACGCGCGCGCCGTAGCTCGCGGCTTGGCCCTGCGCCAGTTCGCGGATGCGACGCTCCAGCAGCTCACGCACCCGCGCCGAAAGCGCGCGCACGCTCAGATGCAGATCGGCATGCGGCGCAATGACATTCGAGGCGCTCCCTGCATGTAGTGCGCCGACGCTGACAACAGCCTGCTCGTGCGGCGCCACGTTGCGCGCCACCACGCTTTGCAGTGCCATGACGATCGACGCGCCGACCACGACGGGATCGATCGTCTGCTGCGGCGCGGCCGCGTGCCCGCCGCGGCCGATCACGCGGATCGTCACCTCGTCGGCGGAGGCCATGAAAGCGCCGCTGTGAAAGCCGATTTGCCCCGCCGGAAAGCCGGGTACGTTGTGCATCGCGAACACGGCGTCGCAAGGAAAGCGTTCGAAAAGGCCGTCTTCGATCATCTTGAGCGCGCCGCCCAAGCCTTCTTCCGCGGGCTGAAAGATTAGGTGAAGCGTTCCGCGCCATTGCGCGTTTTGCGCAAGGCAGCGCCCCGCCGCCAGCAGCATCGCCGTGTGCCCGTCATGGCCGCAGGCATGCATCACGCCGTCGCTGCGGCTTGCGTAGGGCAGGCCCGTCGCCTCGCATATCCGCAGCGCGTCCATGTCAGCGCGCAGCCCGAGGCTGAAGCCACGACCACGCGTCATCGTCCCGACCACGCCGGTGCCACCCACGCCGCGCGTCACGCGGTAGCCCCATGCATCGAGCTTTTCGGCGACGAGCGCACTCGTTGCATGTTCTTCGAAGCCCAGTTCGGGCTGCGCGTGCAGTTCACGGCGCAGCGCGATCATTTCCGCTTCGATTGCCGCCACCTCCGGCAACACCCACTGTCTGCTCAATTCGTCTCCTCCGCCTTTGGTGCATCGTGGAGAGAATCGTATGCAGCGAAAATCACGGAGAACAGCCAGCGTTTTGTTATGATGACAACCCATAGTTGTCACCTCACTCTATGAAACTGCATCAGCTAGAGGCCCTCGTGGCCAGCGCGGAAGCTGGCAGCATTCGCGGCGCGGCCCGTGCGCTCGGGCTTTCGCAGGCGGCCGTCACGCGCGCGCTGCGCGAACTGGAGGCCAGCGAGCGCCTGCCGCTCCTGATCCGCGCGCCCGAAGGCATCACGTTCACCGAGCACGGCAAGGTCCTGCTCACGCACGCTCGCCTCGTGCTCAATCAGCTGGAGCACGCGCACAACGATCTGGAGCGTTTGAGGGGACGCGTGGAAGGCGGCCTCATGGTGGGCGTCACGCCGTGGATTACGCTGACCTTTCTCGCGGAAGCCGTTCGGCTCTTTCGGGAGCGCATGCCCGATATCCGCCTGGAACTCGTCGAAGGGCTGATGGCCGTGGCCCAGCCGCTGCTGCGCGATGGCAGCATGGACTTCGCGGTCGGCCAGTTGCAGCCCGGCGCGAGCACGCAGGAGTTTGCCTGTGAGCCCGTGCTGACTTACGAATCGTCTGTGATGGTGCGCGAGGGGCATCGCAAGGCGAGAGCGCGGTCGATTCACGACTTGCTCGACGAAGATTGGGTGCTGAACTTCGCACCTGACGGCGAGGCCGATCTGGTCGACTATCTGTTCACGCGCCAGGGCGCGCAGATCGACGCGCGCCGCATCGTGCGTGCACAGTCGGTAGCGACGTTGCAGACCATGGTCGACCAGGCCGACATGTGCACGTGGAGCCCGACGATCCTGTGCCACGTGCCGCCGTTCGGCGGCCGCCTGCAGTCGCTCAACCTGCGCGAGACGTTTGAGCCCCGACAACTGAGTATCGTCACGCGCCGCAACAGCACGCTGAGCCGCGCTGCGGTCGCCTTCGTCGAATGCCTGCTTCAGGTGATACGGCGGCACGCGCGCTCGGCGAAGAAAGAAGACCTCGCCCTGTTCAAAACCCTGGAACTATTGATTTAGCACCCGAGAGTGCGTCCAAGTGAGTGACTTCTCAGCACCATGAACGGCCATCACCCCAAGCGAAAGCGAATGGCCGAGTTGGGTCGGTTATGCCTATTGCATGAGACGTGGGCCGGGGGCGACGCAGTGCGGGCCATGAAGAGACACTTTCGGACCCCTGTGATGGCGTCATAAAGCCCGTTCGCCGTCCAACCCGATATTTTGCACGGTATCCGCGTTCACCTACCAACAAGGGTTTCCCCGAGGGCGTCAGAGCAGTTTCATTCAAGGCATCACGCACGGCCTGTCACACAATCGATAACGAACTTTCCTCTGGCGCCCACGCGGGCCTCTGCTGTGCTCTGCGCTGCCTGTGGCGCCCGGGCGGGACGGCATGGTGGCGATGAATGTGACTCCTGTCATCCGGGAGCAGCAACAATATTTTGATACGTAGCTCACTCGTGCGGAGATATAGGATGACTAATCGAATTGCAATTGTAACGGGCGGATTGGGTGGCCTCGGCGAGGCGATCAGCGTCAGGCTCCATGCCTCGGGTTACCGGGTGA
>NZ_BBJJ01000129.1 GCF_000739815.1 Paraburkholderia mimosarum LMG 23256 = NBRC 106338 | reverse complement strand
GCTGCTGCCCGAACCGCCGTTACCTGAAGCGCCGTTTCCATGGCCACTGTTGCCGCCGCTGGCCGACCCGCCGCTTGCTGAGCCGCCGCTTGCTGAGCCGCCGCTTGCTGAGCCGCCGCTTGCTGAGCCGCCGCTTGCTGAGCCGCCGCTTGCTGAGCCGCCGCTTGCTGAGCCGCCGCTTGCTGAGCCGCCGCTTGCTGAGCCGCCGCTTGCTGAGCCGCCGCTTGCTGAGCCGCCGCTTGCTGACCCGCCGCTTGCTGAACTGCCGCTTGCTGAACCTCCGCTTGCTGAGCCGCCGCTGGCCGACCCGCCGCTTGCTGAACCTCCGCTTGCTGAGCCGCCGCTTGCAGACCCGCCGCTTGCCGAACCGCCGCTTGCTGAGCCTCCGCTTGCTGAGCCGCCGCTTGCCGACCCGCCGCTTGCTGAACCGCCGCTGCCCGAGCCGCCGCTTGCCGAACCGCCGCTGCCAGAACCATTGGTGGCTGAACCGCTACCGCCCGAACTACCGTTAACGGAACCGCCAGCCCCTTGTTGACTGCCTCCGGCGCCACTATTGCTCTGGCTGCCGCCACTACCCGTTCCATTGGTGCCCCGATCGCCGCTCCCGCCCTGGCTGCCTCCACTTCCGGTTGCAGTGGCTCCCGTGCTCCCGCTCCCGGTACTTCCCGCAGCGATGCCCCCCGCGCCTGCGCCGCGTGTTCCAGTGCCGCCCAATCCATTGTGCGGAGTTCCTGGGCTAGCGACTGCGACGCCGGCCCCGCCACCGATTTCCGCATCACCGGCAGTCCCGCCTCCGGTCCCGGAACTTTCGGTGCCCGTGCCGGGGTTGGCTGCAAGGCCCGTCGCGACACCCGGATTTTCGGCACCGCCTGCCCCGAAGCTATTGCCCACGACCAGGCCCGCGCCGTCTGTCAAACCAGCGCCTTCCCCCGTAGCGGGTGCTCCGCTCGCAAGCGGCTGTACAACTCCAGCGAGAGTATTCGTTCCACTTGCAGGCGCTTCAACGCCACTCAGAAACGCTTGCTCAACGTCATTGGGTTGCGTATTCGGCGAGTGTCCGGCGACGGACGTATTCGCCATCACAACTGCTGCGTGAAGACTGACTGCCAGCATCGTCAGTACTTTCCACGGTCCCCGATCTCCATGCCCCGGAATAATGGTTTTCACTTTGCACTCCTGATTAGCTGGATCGTTGCACGACCCGTGCTCAATTGTCAGGCGGCATCCGTGATGCCTCGCCTTCAGCCGCCTTTCCCCTTTTGTGTGAGTCAAGTTATCTGGGACATCGGGCATCAACCGTTCGTTAACCAACGAAACGCTGAAAGCGAGGGGATATCCCCATGGACCGATTGCCTGCGCGCGATGTGAAGTCGGTACCTGGTGTGCCGGACAAAGGGTGCCCGTACCAGGGGGCGACCGATTTAAACAGGCATTGGCGACGCACTGACGCATACAAACTGCTTACAGTGTCGGATATAGTTGATATATCAACTTGATTGACGGAGGGACGATGACGACCGAGCATCGATTTGTCGGGACGCTGGAAGCGCGATTGCTGGACGTGCTGGCGGATGGATCGCAACGAAGCGTCGCGCAGTTGGCCGCAGCCTCGGGTGTGGCTGGCCGGCGATTAGCATACGCGCTTAGGGAGCTAGTCTTGAGCGGCGACGTGCATGTCTCGCAGCGCGACAGTCGAAATGGCGAGTGCCATTTCAAGCGTGGCCTCGCTCCCGTTAAAGACCGAACACGACGCGCGCAACAGTCGACGGGCACTGCGAACAAGTCGCCCACGATGGACCCGGTCTCCGCGGCCTTTCATGCGATGGTGTCCATGGGGCATTTGGTTCCAGCGTAACGGCATATGACACTCTAAAAAAAAGAAGTGAGATTACCTTTGTTGTCCTGAAGAAAAGCTGATCATGAACTGCAAGCCTAAAATCATTCACTGGGAGGACGTTGAACCTACACGTACCTTCCTGAAGTATTCAATTGCTGCCAGCGATCTGGGTCTCGGGCTGGACGAATGGCCTCTGTTCCTCGAAACGGCCATGGGCAGCGGCAGGCCATTTGAGCGCATGCAGCGACTGGAACACGGTACCTTGTACCGGCAGGGAAGAGATCTGGTCCTGCTCGTGTTTAACAGCAACATCATTAATCGCAAGGTCTGGTCATCGCCATGTCGTGAGAAAGCGTTGTCGATGGTTGTCTCTTAACGAAACCGGGTAAGTAGCCTTTATTTCATAAATTGATCTCACAACGCGCGTCGCGATGCCATGCGCGACGCGATAGCGCGCTCAGCGGGTCTCGGACAATCCGGTTTTCGTCATCCAGGCGCCCTTCGCTTGCGGAGATTCGGGCGGCGATACTGTCTCGGCAGGCTCAAATCACGCCGCCAACGCCACGCTCCCTGTATCAGCCCGGGCATGAGTGCGCGCCATGCGCAAAAGGAGGTCGTCGTGAAAGCGGTTATTCTCGCAGTCACCGCCACATCGGCCATTGCTGCATCGCTCGCGGCGTTCGCCCAGTCGGACGCGCAGTCGCCCGTCACACGTGCGCAGGTGCGCGCCGAACTCCAGCAACTCGAGCAGGCTGGTTACAGACTCTCAGGCGAGGATCCCAACTACCCGCAAGACATTCAGGCAGCAGAAGCGCGCGCCGCTGCCCGGAATGGCTCGACCGCGTACGGTGGCGTATTGAGCGGGTCATCGGCATCTGGCTCGTCTACTACGGGCTTGCCCTCTGCTCCCGCGAGTCAGGTATACGATTACTGAGCAGCCCGCTACGTCAGACGGGGTACATCCGGTTGTTGGCGGCCCCGTCGCTGACGCTGGCGATGTAATCAGCCATCGAGATGGCCCGTCAACTGTGTGAGGGCCCGCACACTTGCCATGGTGATGCGGCCAGGCCCAGGGAAAGGCGCCCCCTCTCCGACAACGCAGCAGCCCGCGCCGGGGTGGCCCAACCCACCATCGGCGCCAAAATGATGGGGACAGTGATACCGGGCTTTGTGAGCAGTTTGATTGCGTTGATGCAGCAAGAGCGCTAGCCAGGCTCCCCAGTTCAAAAGTCCAGTGCTTAATACCGGCGCAACTGCACGTGCCAGTCGCTGAAGCGTGCGTGCGCAATATTGATGGTTGGAACAGACTGAACGCCGGCCTATCCTGAAGAAGCGGATCGGGGCATGTCGTCGTTCCGATCGAACATTATCTAACATGCCTCGTGCTGCTATTGGCCTACCGGTGGCTGGCACGCGACGTTCCTTGCACGATCCATGCGCCCTTCAAGCGAGCCGGACTCACTGCCAATCCGCCGCTCGCGTCTTTAGGCGGCCAACCGGACCGGAGTCTGAGAGAGGCGCGCCCTCGCCGTAATCTGGAGACGCATCATGAACACTGAGGCCTACCAGTCCTGCATCGACGCATGCGATGCTTGCGCCGCCGCCTGTGACCGCTGTGCATCGGCGTGCCTCGCAGCCGCTGGCGTCGCAGCGATGACCAAGTGCATTCGACTCGATGCTGATTGCGCATCCCTGTGCCGATTCACGTCCGCTGCACTGGCTCGGCAGAGTCATCTCGCCCCCGAACTTTGTGCGCTGTGCGCGAGGATCTGCCACGAGTGTGCAGAGGAATGCGGCCGCCATGCGCCCGAGCACTGCGGCACGTGCAGCGATGCTTGCCGCGTATGCGCGGAAGCCTGCCGCGAGATTTGATGTTCACGTGTGCGTCTACGGCACGCCCCGGGACGGAAATCGGCGGCGGAGACCGGTTGCGCATGCGTCCGGAGCCAGGATCGGCGGCGCGCCAGGCTTGGTGTGCATAACTCGATGTTGCGACGATCGGCGCCGTTGGAATAGATGGGCAATCGAATAAGCCCAATGACGGCGTTTGGCGTGCGCCGTGCAAAAGCAGCACTTTCCCGCGTGCGTAAGTCCCGCCCGGCAACCGCTCAATGCCGCACGATTTCGGCCTGCTGGAACGTCGTAATGGGCGGGCACTCGCCTGAGGCTTTCGTGGATTGTTATGTGTGTCTCTGCGTACGCTTCCCGTGCGAGCGCGCACTGCTGAAGGACGCGGCACGTGCTTCGCCGAGAGCGATCATCGCGTCGGCGAGCTGTTCCATTTGCGATTCCATGGATCTCTTGTCGCCGGACTGCATGGAAACAAAGGCGCCATCAAAGCCAAGCATGCCGAAGTGAGCAATGTCTTCGACGACGTCTGAATCCAGGGCGTCACCCTGGACGCTGAACGCGTCGCGGACAAGCCCCCGCATGTAGTTGCGGCCCTCGTTGCGAACGCGAATGACCGTCTCCAGGGCTTCGGGATCGGCTGCCTCATTGCTCATGACCATGATGAGCAGCAGGCGCAGGAAGTTTTCCCTGTTCCTGAACACTTCGCCTGCCTTCCTGAGGTACCAGCCCAGCCGTTCACGCGGCGTTTCACCTTGGGGCTCCCGGTGAGCTTCCTGCATGGCTGCAAAAAAACCGTGGGCGCCCTCGGCCATCACTTCGGCAAGCAGTCCGCCCTTTGAACCAAAGTGATGGTAGATCGCGCTCTTCGGTATGCCGGTAGCATTGACCAAGGCCGACATTGAAGTGCCTGCATAACCGCACGCGGACATCACACGTGAGGCAGCGTCGAGGATTTCCTGGCGCGATTTCTGCCCGCGCCGATTGGTTGTCTTTTGTGACTTTTCCATTGAACGATGATAGTCCGCGAAGTCATGAACCGAACGGTACATTTCTCATGGCTTGCCCTAATATTGCATCCTGGACCAATTGGTACACTTTTCATTGTGGGCAAACGCGCCGCCAGTCCGTGAACCGCAGGTCGGGAGAATCATGAAGGACGGAAAGTTCAGTGAGACTGCCTCGATGAAACTGCCCACAGTCGGAGCCATGCGCGGGTGGTTGATACGGATGACTCAACCGGGCCTGTGGTACACGGGGAAGCCAGTGTGGCGACAAGGCACCGGGGCTTTGTCAAAGCTGCCCGAAACGGTGCTGGAGCGTGGGGATGTGAAAGCGGCGGCCCCGGGCAACGCGGGCGATCTCATGCCGCGATCGCAGGAACCCGAAATTGGCTATGTGACTGCCGCGCTTGCCCATGAAGTTGACCAGCCGCTCACAGCCATCCTCAGCAACGCTCAGGCGGCGCAGCGGTTTCTTGCCCAGTCCCCTCCGGCGCTGAGTGACTTGCGTGAGCTGCTCGCCGAGGTCGTCGCCGACAGCATGCGTGCGCACACCATCATTCGTAACATGCGCCTTTCAGCCAGACGCGAACGCGCAGGGACGAGCGCCGTTGACCCAGGCAGCCTCGTGCGCGACGTCATCAGGCTGCTGCGTCGCGAGGCCGACTCCTGCGACGCGCAAGTCTGCGCACAGGTCAACGAAGATCTTCCGCCGGTGCACGGCGATGTCATTCAACTCCAGCAGGTGCTCGTCAATCTGCTGCGCAATGCCCTCGATGCGGTGCGCGAGTGTCCCGCGGGACATCGCAGGGTATGCGTTACCGTCGGTGCGACTGCTGATCGGTGCAAGGTGCGCATTGCCGTGAGCGACGAGGGCGCGGGGACAGCCTGCGACCAGATCGAAACGCTCTTCAAACCTTTCGTCACGTCCAAGCCGCAGGGCTTGGGGCTGGGTCTGCCGATCAGCCGGAACATCGTCATCGCACATGGGGGCCAGCTCCGGGCCGAGCGCAATGCCGGGCGCGGCCTGACGTTCCATGTTGAACTTCCCGCGCAGTCGAGATTCCGATAACCGGAGACGCGTAGGCCGAACCGGTACGCATGCTCATCGGCAGTGGCTTCGATACGCCGGAGCTTCATCCGTGAAAATGGCGCGAAGACGGGGGCTGTCGTGGGTGCATGCACTATGCATATATAGTTGAAAGCACAACCATCGGGCGAAGGTCCGATATCAGTGAGAACGGCGCAGGACTAAGCTGAACGCGAAAAGCAATACATTGGGAGTTCCTTGCCATGAAAAATCTGTTCTCAAATCTCGGGCGCCTGGTCAGGGCAATGGGCGCGAAAAGTGCCAAGCGTCACGATTCTGTCTGGCACGTCACCATGCTGCGGCAGCAGGCAGTGATGTCGGGACACACGGCGCGGATGCCAGGCAGCGCGCGCAGGGCTCGCGCTCAGGCGAAATGGTAAACACAGCAGGAGGGCTGAAGGGTAGGATGCGCGTTGTTGTACTGAACGCAGGTTCACGGTCCATCTTCGATGTTCGGAAGAAGGACGACCTTCACGGGATTGTGACTTCCAGACAAGGCTAAAGAGCAGAGCATGGACACGACATACCCCGTTTCTGAAGATTTCCGATTCTCTCTCGTCCTCATCAAGCCGACTCATTACGACGACGACGGCTATCCGATTCAGTGGCTCCGCTCGGTCATGCCGTCCAATACACTCGCTTGTATGTATGCGCTTGCTGATGACGCGCGAAAGCGAAATCTGCTGGGTGCTGGCGTCCGTTTCGAGATCGAAACATACGATGAAACCAACCAGCGGGTGTGGCCAGAGCGCATCATTCGTGACCTGAAGGCAAAGGGCGGGAGATCGATGATCGGTCTGGTCGGTGTCCAGTCGAACCAGTACCCGCGCGCACTCGACCTCGCCCGCCAGTTCCGTGCCGCAGGCTTGCCGGTTGCAATCGGTGGCTTCCACGTTTCCGGCTGCATCTCCATGCTGCCCGAGATGCCCGCTGAGCTTAAGGAGGCGCAAGCAATGGGCGTGGCGCTCTTCGCAGGGGAGGCCGAGGAACGGCGTCTTGACGAGGTTCTTCTCGATGCGTGGAACGGGGCAATGAAGCCCTTGTACCATTTCATGGACACCTTGCCTTCGCTAGAAGGTGCTCCCCAGCCTTTCTTGCCGCGCAAGCACATCGAGCGCACGGCAGGTACCTATACCTCGGTTGACCTTGGCCGGGGTTGCCCGTATCAGTGCTCGTTTTGCACCATCATCAACGTGCAGGGGCACAAGAGTCGCTTTCGCACCCCCGACGATCTGGAAAAGATCATCCGCGAGAACGCAAAGCAGGGCATCGACCGGTTCTTCGTCACGGACGATAATTTCGCCCGCAACCATGACTGGGAGATCCTTCTCGACCGCGTCATCGAACTTCGGGAAAAGGAAGGTATTCATTGCGGCTTCACGATCCAGGTCGACACGCTCTGTCACAAGATTCCAGACTTCATCGAGAAGGCCACGCGCGCGGGTGTGCGTCGCGTGTTCATCGGCCTTGAGAATATCAATCCCGAGAATCTGATTGCGGCGAAGAAGCGGCAGAACAAGATCACCGAATACCGCGCCATGCTGCAGAAGTGGCGCGCCCACGGCGCGATCACCTATGCCGGTTATATCATCGGATTCCCGGCAGACACGAAAGAATCGATCCTGCGCGACATCGAAATCATCAAGCGAGAATTGCCAATCGACATTCTCGAGTTCTTCATGCTCACCCCGCTTCCGGGCTCCGAAGATCATCAGACGATGGTTAGAAACGGCGAATGGATGGACCCGGACATCAACAAATACGACACCAACCACCGCGTCACGCACCACGCGAAAATGTCGGACGCCGAATGGGAAGAAGCATATCGGTGTGCCTGGAGCACGTTTTACTCGTACGAGCACATCCGCACGATCGTCAAGCGGGCAGCGCAGATCCCGAACGGCCGACCGAAGACGATCATGCGCACAATCGCGTGGTTCAGACTGATGATCGAACATGAGGGTGTGCATCCGCTCGAGGGGGGAGCCCTGCGAATGAAACACCGCCGTGACCGCCGTTGGGGACTACCGGTCGAATCGCGGCTTCGCTTCTATCCGCGCTACTGGTGTGAGACCGTTGTCAAGATGACGAAATATCTGCGCTTCTACCTCAGGACAGAGGCTACCCTCAGGGCAGTCATGAAGGCACCGGACCGTTACGCCTACACGGATATCGCCATCACGCCGCTGCAGGAAGAGGAGTTCGAGCAGCTAGGACTGTTCCACGCCACGAGCGGCGGCGAGGCAGCGCTGGCTGTCCACCACCGGCGTATTGCCATCCGGTCATCGGGCCCGTCTGCAGCGTGATATCGCTGATGATTGCATTCGGTTCGCGTCCCGAGTGCTCGCGCGTCTCTATCACCCAACGCCGGTTAATTCACGACTTTCGGGATTGGGTTTTTTATGGTTGCCGCTTGCTGAAAGGTAGATTACGGACTTGGCCTGCTGCGCCGGTGCTTGCCGCAATCGCGGGCGCCGTGCAGCGTCCACTGCCGGGCCTCATCGGACAGACGGTTGGTAGAGCTCGAGCGAGATCCGGCGATGTCCGCGGCGTAATCCGCATCACATCGTCAAATCTGCGTCAGCAAACACAGACGCCGGTGGCACCATATCGCCGTCATCGAGCGTCTGGGGAATGAAATCCCGCAGAAAATCTACCCAGCTTCTGATCTTCGCATCCAGATACTCGCGAGACACGTAGAGGACGCGGATGTGGGTCTCATTCATGCGATGTGTCGGCAGTACACGTAGCAGCGTGCCGTTGCGCAGCCACGGCATCGCAGTCCATAGAGGCAGCGCGCCAATGCCTCGGCCGTCGCGTATTGCGAGCGCCATGGCTTCTGCAACGTTGACCTGAAAGGGCGACGGAGGAAGCTCAAAGGTTTCCATACCATTAGGGCCATCCAGATTCCATCGGCTTTGGGGGAATGCCGGACTGCTGGTGCGCATGCATGTGTGATCGGCGAGGTCGGCCACCGTGGAAGGGATGCCGTGCCGGGAGAGATACGAAGGCGACGCGCACAAAATGTTACAGGTCTTCGCGACCGGGACCGACACGAGACCGGAGTCCGGCAACTCAATCGCGCCCAGTTGAACCGACACGTCGTAGCCTTCCTCGATCAGGTCGGGAACGTGCTGTGAAAGCGTTAATTCGACGCAGACCTGTGGAAACAGCTCCTGGTACCGCAGGACTGCGGGCATCACATAGTGCTGACCGAAGCTGGCGGTGGCATGCACTCGCAGACGCCCTGACGGAAGCAAGTGCGCATTCGATGCCTCCGCCTCCGCTTGATCCACAAAAGCGAGAATCTGGTAGCAATCCCGCAGGTAGCGCTGACCTGCGTCCGTCAGTCCAACGTGGCGAGTCGAACGGTTGAGCAGGCGCGTCTGCAGATGTGCCTCAAGTTCAGTGACGGCCCGCGAAACCCGACCGGTCGACTTATCCACGGAGTTGGCTGCAGCGGTGAAGCTACCAGCTTCAACTACGCGCACAAACATCCTCATGTTGCTTAGTGTGTCCATGATGTTTCCTTTATTCCGCTGCATAGCCCAGATCGCGATGGGAAGCGGCAACGCCGGTCATGCCGTATTGGCCTACCCGCTCGATGCATCCATATAATCTTTTGCCGAAACTGCAATCGTTTGCAGAAGTGCAGCGCCATCCAGAAGCTCGGGTTTGGCCCTGGCGGCAGGACCTGTGACCTGCCGC
>NZ_BBJJ01000130.1 GCF_000739815.1 Paraburkholderia mimosarum LMG 23256 = NBRC 106338 | reverse complement strand
ACGCGCCAGGTCTGCGTGCCGAGATTGACCGCGAATCCGAGCGGCTCACGCTGGTCCGTCAGCGGATCCGCCAGCTCGAAATGCAGCAGGATCGGCAGGTGCGTAGCGGCGCACAACCCGACATGGCACTGCTCGCACAGCTCGCGGGCATCGGTGCCGTCAGCGCGTGGACCCTCGTCAGGGAACTGTTCTGCTGGCGGCAGTTTCGCAACCGCCGCGAACTGGCCGGCTGTCTGGATCTGACGCCGACACCGTACGCCAGCGGCACCAGCGAGGTCGAACTCGGTATCGGCAAGGCAGGCAACCGGCGATGCCGCTGGCTGATGGTGGAGCTGGCTGCGCCTGCAGCCCGGCGAAAACTTACCGCTGACTGACGAATGATAGATGAAGGCGCGCAGACCGTCAGTGCTTAGCTTAGGATTGCACAGTCGTTGCTACATCCGCGCTGAACCCTATGAAGAAATTTTAAGCTTTGTCATGAGAGAGTGCGTCATTAACTCGGCGGTATCCGTTCGCTCGGTATTAGACGGAGGGACTCAGGTTCGGCATGGCGTTCTCCAGTATGTCATCTGGTAGAGCAGGTTCCGACCGAGATGATGAAGGACGATCGGCTTTCACTGGACAATCAATTGACGTTGACGATTGCTCCGAGCCGGTATCTTAATAAGACTGTATAGCGCGTGCAATGCACTCGTTTTTAGGTATGCGAAAGAAATGAGTGCGGAGGAGACCACAAAGTGCACCCCGTAGATGCCCCCCAGAATGACCAGGGACTGCACAGCCTGCTTTCCATCGCCGCGCTTCACGGCGTCGCCGCGGATGAGGCGCAGTTGCGTCACAGGTTTGGCGGTGATCCGTTCAACCAGCAGACCATCTTGCTTGCCGCCCAGGCGATCGGCCTGAAGGCCCGGGCTGTGCGGCAGGACCCGAGTCGTCTGCACATGGTACCGCTGCCGGCAATCGCCCAGGACACCCGCACCGGCGGCTTTTTCGTGCTCGCTCAGTGCCGCCAGGCGGCAAACCAGTCCCAGCAGTTGCTCGTCCAATACCCGGGGGACCCTCCCAAGGTACTCACCGCCGCCGACTTTCTCGCCATCTGGTCCGGCACGCTCATCCTGCTCACGAGCAAGGTGGCGTTCGCAGCCGAAATGGCCAAGTTTGACTTCACCTGGTTCATCCCGGCCATTGCAAAATACCGTCGCGTGCTTGGCGAGATCCTGGTCATTTCACTGGTGCTCCAGGTCATCGGACTTGTCACGCCGATGTTCTTTCAGGTCGTGATGGACAAGGTTCTAGTGAACCACGCATTGAAAACGCTGGATGTAATCGCCATCGGTCTTGTCTGCGCAACCATTTTCGAGGCTGTACTCACGGGAATCCGATCCTGGATATTTTCCCATACCAGCAACAAGATTGACGTTGAACTCGGTGCTCGCCTGTTCCGCCACCTCGTTGCACTCCCCCTGTCCTACTTCCATGCGCGACGGGTCGGCGATTCGGTTGCCCGGATTCGCGAACTCGAGAATATGCGCTCGTTTCTCACTGGCAATGCGATGACGCTGGTGATCGACTTGCTGTTCTCTGTCGTGTTTTTCGCAGTCATGCTCCGGTACAGCCCGCGCCTTACGCTTATCGTCGCGCTGTCAATACCCCTGTACATCCTGCTGTCGGTACTGTTCACACCGGTCATCCGTACTCGCCTGAACGACAAGTTCAACCGGGGCGCAGAGAATCAGTCCTTTCTGGTGGAAACCATCAGCGGCATCGATACCGTCAAGTCCATGGCAGTTGAGCCGCGCTGGATCCAGAACTGGGAACAACAGCTAGCCGGCTATGTCAGCGCCGGACAATCGGTGAACAACGCCATGACGTTCGCCAACGGCGGTATCACACTGATCAGCAAGCTGGTAACCGCCGCCATCATGTGGGTTGGCGCGCTGCTCGTTATCGACAAATCGCTGAGCGTGGGTGAGCTCGTGGCGTTCAACATGCTTGCCGGACAGGTTTCCAGCCCTATCCTGCGGCTTGCCCAGCTCTGGAATGACTTCCAGCAGGTGGGCATCTCTATGAGCCGCCTGGGCGATGTGCTCAATGGCCGCCCGGAAGTGGCCGGACAGAAGACGCGTCTGCCACGCCTCTCCGGTGCAATCGAATTTGACCAGGTGGCGTTCCGTTACCGTCCGGACAGCGCGGACGTGCTGCGCGGTGTCAGCCTGAAAATCGCACCCGGGCAGGTAATCGGGATCGTGGGTCGCTCGGGCTCCGGCAAGAGTACCCTCACGCGACTTGTCCAGCGGCTGTATGTACCCAACCGAGGGCGGGTGCTTATCGACGGCCAGGACATTTCCGTCATTGATACGGCATCGCTGCGTCAGCAGGTCGGTGTGGTTCTGCAGGAAAACGTCCTCTTTAACCGCTCGGTGCGCGAGAACATCGCGCTCGCCAACCCAGCGCTGCCCGTTGAGGTCGTCATCGAGGCGGCGAGGCTTGCGGGCGCCCATGAGTTCATATGTGAACTCCCCGAAGGTTACGACACCATCGTCGGTGATAACGGCACCGGGTTGTCCGGCGGGCAGCGGCAGCGCATTGCGATTGCCCGCGCCCTGATCTCAAACCCGCGCGTTCTCATCTTTGACGAGGCGACCAGTGCGCTCGACTACGAGTCGGAAAAAGTCATCCAGGACAACATGAGAGCGATCTGCAAAGGACGTACGGTTCTGATCATCGCACACCGGCTGTCCGCCGTACGCGAGGCGAACCAGATCGTGGTCATGGAACGCGGCGAGGTCGCAGAAGCCGGCACCCATGAACAGTTGCTCGCCAGACCCGATGGTATCTACGCACACCTATTCTCGCTGCAGCAGGGAATTGCGGAGACACAGTCGTGAATATTCGTTACCGCATCCAGGCCGTATGCCAGTTGCTCGGGCGTTACTGGCGAATCTCGCGCCACGCCTGGCAGCAACCCCGCCACCCTGGCGACGGGCTTTTCAAAAGCCACGAGGCGGAATTCCTTCCAGCAGCACTGGCATTGCAGGCGCGCCCGGTATCGCCTGCTGGCCGCTGGGTTGCACGCGTCCTGATCCTGTTGGTTGTCGCGATCGTTGTCTGGGCCACCATTAGTCGGGTCGACATTGTGACTACCGGCCAGGGCAAGATAGCCTTCAACGGAGAGACGAAGACCATCTCGGCGACGCAGATAGCCAGCGTACACGCGCTGCACGTCACGGAGGGACAGCGCGTGCGTGCGGGGCAACTGCTCATTGAACTCGATAATCGCGAAACCGACAGCGAGCACGACAAGGCCGAAAGCGAGCGTCAGAACGCGGCTGTGCTGGTGGCTGTCCAGCGCGCCCTGATTGGTGCGCTCAATAGCTGTCACGCACCACATCTGCCCAGGCTCGAGGGGGTAACGGCAGAGCGTCAGCGCGACGGTGCCGCATACCTGGGAGACGCGTGGAGTGATTACACCGCCAGGCGCGCCCACCTTGAAGCCGACGTGCAGCGATATGCGGGCTCCCTGCCCGTGGCGCGCGAGCAGGAAGCAGAATATGCGGAACTGGCAAAAACCCACGACGTCTCGCGCGATGCGTGGCTGCAGAAAACACTGACCCGTATCGACATCCAGGGCGAACTGGCCCAGGCGCGCAGCGAGTTGCTGGAGGTGACTTCAAATACCCGCAAAACGGCTGAGGACAAGCTTGTTGAGGCTATCGAAAAGGAGCAGTCAGCGGCACAGGATGTACTAAAAATGGCTGCCCATCACTCATTGATGGAGTTGAAATCGCCAGTTGACGGTACGGTCCAGCAGCTGGCCGTACACACGGTTGGCGCAGCGGTTCCTGCCGCGCAACCCTTGCTCCAGGTGGTTCCGTTGCACGATCGCATCCGGTTTGAGGCCTCCATTGAAGACAGGGATGTGGGTTTCGTGCGCGAGGGGCAGCCGGCCGCAGTCAAGATCGACGCGTTCGACTACACCCGTTATGGCACGCTATCCGGACGGGTAAGCCACGTGTCACGCGATGCCATTGCGGACCAGAAGAAAGGGTTGTGGTACGCGGTTTCGGTCGAACTGGACAAACCTGAGATGAACGTCGACGGAAGAGCCGTCATGGTCACACCTGGCATGTCCGGCACCGTGGATATCCGAACCGGCTCACGACGTGTCATCCAGTACCTGCTGTCGCCCCTCATTCAGCATGGCAACGAAAGCCTGCATGAGCGTTGATGTCGGGCTGGTACCCGGCCGACATCAACGCGTTATACAGGTGCCAAACTGCGCGTAAGTATCGCCATGCGTGCCGCCAAGTCGTCCCATTAATAGGAAAAAGCAGCATATTGCAGTACTAATTCAGTGATCGTGAACAAATGCAGATTCCCTGTCGGGCGCACAGTCGCGCTGCTCGTCGTTACCGTCACAAGTCTAGCGCTTGCGAAACCCGCGATGAGCGCCGGCGTGACCGGGCTGCCCGACCTTGTGCGTGACCCGCTGCTTGCGATGCCCCCCATCATGACGACTGGCGGCGGGACGTCGGCCGACGCAGCACCCTCGACATGCGCCGACGCAATTGACATGTCGGCCCAGCTGACACTCACCGATGCTATCGATGCGGCGCTGTGCACGAATTCACAGACACAAGCCGCATGGGCGACGATCAAGGTCCAGGCAGCCCAGGTCGGGCAGGCGCGGGCAGCGTATCTGCCCACGCTGAACGGTTCCATAACCGGCCAGCGCAACGCGACCCGGTACCCGGACTTTCCCTCGTCGGGAAACAGCGTGAACGGCTACAGCACCTATCTTTCGCTGAACTGGCGCCTGTTTGATTTCGGGGAACGCGAAGCGCACCGCCACGCGACCAATGATCTGCTTTCAGCTGCGCTTGCCAGCTATGACGCAGCCATTCAAAAGACAATGGCGCAGACCATCCACGCATATTTCGACGCGCTGACCGCCCAAGGGGCGCTCGACGCGCGCGAGCAGGCGACGGACGTGGCCGAAAGGACTCTCGCTGCTGCCCGACGCCGGGAGTCTCGGGGCGTCGCCAGCCGCAGCGATACCCTACAGGCTCAGACAGCGCTGGCGCGAACCCGACTGGCGCAGCAGCGTGCGAAGGCCGACGCCGACAAAGCGATTGCCTCGCTGATTTACGTGATTGGCGCCCCGGCTGACACCGGGATCACGCTGCCGCCCGCGGTCCCGCTATTCGCGAAACGGCCCCTTCCCGAGCTGTCCGAACTGATGGCAACGGCCAAAGCGAACCACCCGGCGATTGTCGCTGCCCGCGCACATCAAACTGCAAGCGAAGACAACATCGAGGTGGAGCGCGCCGAAGGCCTGCCCACGATCGACCTGGGTGTCACCACCTACCAGAACGGCTATCCGAACCAGAGCGTCCAGTCCACCCGGTCAAACACGATTGTCGCGGGCATCACACTGACCATCCCTCTGTTCGATGGCTTCTCGCGCACCTATAAGGTCAGACAGGCTCAGGCGGAAGCTGAGCAGAGCGCCGTGCAGGCACTGGATACGGAGCATCAGGTTCTCAGCGACCTTATCAAGTCGTACGCCGATGCCAGGTCGGCCCAGGAAAACCTGGACGCGTCGGCACAGTTGCTGAACGCGGCAAAGGCATCACTGGCGTCGGCGAGCAATCGCTATGAGCATGGAGTGGCCGACATCCTTGAACTGCTATCGGCGCAGGGCGCCCTTGACGATGCGCAGCAGTCACGCGTGCAGTGCGAATCCGAGTGGAACTCGGCATACCTGAAGTTAATTGCTGATGCGGGCCAGCTTGGCATGGGCCAGATACGGAATACGGACACGCACGCCGATGTGCTGCATTAACCGCCGATCCCGCTTGTACGACATCTCGCTCACCACCGCCTGCACCGCAGGCAGCAATCAAGGAGGAACCGAATACCAAAGGAATCATTCATCCATACGTTAACAAACTGCGGCTGACTCCCGGTGTTTCGACCACCGGAGCTGTGCAGCAGCAACCGGCACTGGCACAGATTCCCTTGAAAGCCGGGGTACGCAGGCATGCCAGCACACAGGACAGTCCGCACCAGATCAAGCCCGTAGCCCATACGGCAGTTCGACCAGGTACGGCCCGGTAACACGCAAATTTTTTACGTTCACCATGATTGATCTTACCAACCCCAATTCGATCAACCAGTCCGACTTCCGGCACCTGAGCGCAGCGCAGATTGCGCAGATTTCTCCGTCGGCGATCGCTAGTTTCGACATCCAGCACTCCCTGTGGCTGAGCGCGGCCCAGACCGCGGCACTCTCGGCGCAGCAGGTGAGCGCAGTCTCGCCACAGCAGGTTGCAGCCCTCGCCCATGCCCTCTCGCTTGCGCCGGCGGCCGTCGCCGGCCTGAGTGCCGCCCAGGTTCCGCTGCTCAGCATCAACTGGAAGAGTGCGAGCGCAGCCTGGCTCAACGCACTCTCGCCTGCCTCTTTCGCTGCCATTCCTGCGGCAGGCATCAGCAAATTCTCTCTTGCAGCCATTCAGGGGCTGGACGCGGCCGCCGTTCGCGCGATGACACCGTCGCAGGTTGCAGCCCTTGCGCAACCCTTCAAGCTCACGCTTTCGGCGGTTGCCGGTTTTACAGCCGAGCAGATTCCCCTGCTCGCCGGTAACTGGCACAATGCGGGCTCAGCCTGGCTTAACGCCCTGTCACCTGCCGCGTTTGCCGCGATTCCGGTCGCGGCCATCAAGCAGTTCTCCACTGCCGCTGTCCAGGGACTGGACGCGGCGGCTGTGAGCGGTATGACAGCGCAGCAGATCACCGCACTGCCGCACCCCGAATCGCTCTCGCTGGACGCCGTAACTGCCCTGACTGCTGCCCAGATTGCGGCGATCCCTACGACCACATGGAGTAAGGTCAACGACACTTGGCTCAATGCCCTGTCGCCCAACGCCTTTACCGCCATTCCCCCGACGGCCTTCGGTCAGTTCAAGGCCGGGATGATCCAGGGACTCAGCGCTTCTGCCGTACAGGGCATGAACGCACAGCAGTTCGCAGCCGTAGTCGATCCCGAGTGGTTTTCGCTTTCCGTTGCCGCCACGCTGACCCCCGCTCAGCTCAGCGCAGCAACTACGCACTGGGACTCCGTCAGTGCCGACTGGCTCAATGCGCTTTCGCCTGAGGCGTTCGCCGCCATTCCGCCCGCCGGCATCAACCAGTTGTCGTTGGCAGCCTGCCAGGGGCTCGATGCGACGCATATGACCATCGCCCTGCCGGCCATGGATGCTACGCATGCCTGGTTCCTGGACTCAGCGCAACCCGGCTCGATGCTCACTTATGATTCCGTGCTCTCGGGCCTCCAGCAGCTTGGATCTGGTATCGGGACGAACGGGTTGAGCGCCGGCCAGTTCGCGGCATTCAATAAACTGCTCGCCAACGCAAAAGCGGTAAATGGTGACAACTCGTACGTGTCCTCGCTGCTCTCCAGCGTGCTCAATGGCGGCCTCCAGACCGGGGCAAGCGCGGACGAATACTCGGCCCTCGTCAACAAGTGGTTCCTCGGGATCGACGATCCGGCAATCTCCGCGAACAGCAGCTACAAGGATGTCTCCGGGCTGGCCCTTTTCACGGACTCCACCAAGCAGGCAAGCGAGCTCGTCGCACAGGGACGAATCGGTGACTGCTGGCTCATTTCGTCGCTGGAAGAAATTGCGACTGACGACCCTTCCCTGCTCTCGTCGATGATCGGTTCGAACGGCAATGGAACCTATGCGGTCCGGCTCTACGATGGAAAGAACCCGTTCTACCTTACAGTGGACGGCAACGTTGCGTCCTACGGGGCAGGCACGGCCGCAGGGAACTGGGTCGACCTCATGGAAAAGGCCTACATCGAAGCCGCGGCGGACGGCCTGCTTACGGCTGATGGACAGAAACGGAGCGCGAACAGCTACAGCATCATCGATGGCGGCCAGCCCTCCGTGGCGCTGGATGCGTTCACCGGCGGCAAGTCAGTCAACTATTCGAGCGGCGCGGCAGCCTATAACGCCGTGGCATCTGCCCTCGAGAACCACACGGGTTTGGTGGTGTATTCGTCGTTCAAAGATTCGAAGGGAGTCGATGGCAAAACCAACCTCGTGAGCAGCCACGCGTTCTCCGTCACGGGAATTGACACATCGAACGGTGATTTCATCTTCAGAAACCCTTGGGGCCCGCAGCGCAGCGGAGCGGCATGGGATTCCACGTTCGAAATCTCGGCAGCCGAACTCGACGGTGTATCGGGCAGTGGCTATTTCAGCGTGTCCACGCTGAACTCCGCGTCTGGCCCGGCCACCGACAGTAAAGTAATGAGTTCGAGTGCGTCGGCGCGCCAAACCGACGTGGCCAGTCTCGTGCAGGCGATGGCAACCTTCAATGTACCGCCCGCGGCGAGCCTGACAGGGACTTCGGGCATCAGTCCGCAAACGCCCGGCGTCGGACTCGTCAGACCGCACTGAGCGTCAGCACTGCCCGCGTACGCATCGGTACGCGGGTGGTCCAGCAACGTGAGGACGCCGCGCAATTATCGGCCATTTGCCTGATCAGAAAGTCCTCGATCTGTCCCAGTTGCAGCGGCTACGTGTCCGGGATTATCGCAACGGCAGCGTTTTCCAAGCGCTATACCTTCGACTCATGCATCTGAGGCCGCGACCGCTAAACAAAAAATCCTCTGCAATATGTCATCGTAAGGACTCTCCGAAGGGATGCGTTCAGGGACTTTGGGTTAGCTCCTGACGGTTCAACGTTTCCGGCTATATA
>NZ_BBJJ01000131.1 GCF_000739815.1 Paraburkholderia mimosarum LMG 23256 = NBRC 106338 | reverse complement strand
AGTTGGCGCACGTTCTTGAACGACCCTCGACGGATCGCCTGCTGCGTAATCAGGCCAAACCAGCGTTCAACCTGATTCAGCCAGATTGAGTAGGTCGGCGTGAAGTGCATGTGGTAGCGCGTATGCCTGGCCAGCCACGCCTGACCTTCGGATGCTTGTCCGTCGCATAGTTGTCGACGATCAGATGCACATCGAGATCGGCGGGCACCGCCTGATCCACATGCCTGGGAAACGCAAGGAATTCCTGATGTCGGTGACGCGGCTTACATTGCGCAATGACTTCACTCGTTGCCGTATTGAGCGCGGCGAACAGCGTGGTAGCGCCATGCCGGACGTAATCATGCGTCACTCCCTCGAGATAGCCCAGCCCCATGGGCAACATCGGCTGTGTACGCTCTAGCGCCTAGCACTGGCTCTTCTCGTCGACGCACAGCACCAAAGCATTGGTCGGTGGGATCAGGTACAGCCCGACGATATCGCGTACCTTCTCTACGAAGTAGGGATCATTAGACAGCTTGAAGCTTTTTGACCGATGAGGCTGTACACCGAACAACGACAGATATCGGGCCACCGAACTCTTCGAAATCCCTGTCTGTGCAGCAGCGGACCGCACGCTCCAGTGCGTTGCCCTGTGCGGCTTCTCATGCAGTATCCTCGCCAGTAATTCCGCTACTGTTTCATCATCATGCGTGCGAGGCCGGCCTGGACGGGCTCCATCATGCAGACCGGCAAGTCCATGGGCAACAAACCGCTTCTTCCAGTGCGTAATTGTCGGCGGTGTCACTTCGCACTGCGTTGCAATTTCTTGACTCGTATGACCGTCAGCGGCCATCAAGACAATCTTTGCACGGCGGACCAGAGAATGAGGCAGCGAACGCGAGCGGCTCATTGACAGCAATTGTTCTCGCTCCAGTTCCGACACGACAACTTCGATTCCTTTGCGTCCCATGATCGCCTCCTGCACACCGTGACTCGATCATATAACAATCTGAGTTTATGTAAAGTTATTTCTGGGACAGAAGTATGGACCGTGTCAAGTAGTGCGGTTCTCCGAGGTTTGACGGGTCAAGGGCGGGCGTGAGCCCGGCGTAGCGGACCCTTGACGCGACGTCGTTTTCCCATGCTATGCATTGGTCGTGAGGGCGACGCCAGTACGCTCACGACCATGCGAGACCGTCTCTCTGACGATCGTCAACAACAGGATGCTTGGGCCAGGACCAAGGCGGTTATCCGACGGTTGATCATTCTGATATTCGCGGGTTGGTTACCGCATGACAAACGAAACGTCGGGGAGCTGCCTCAATCTAGATTCGAGGGTTGTGCTGTTTCCAGTTGCCTCCTAGTGTCGCCGCGAAGGTTTTCCCACCGTTGCCTGGCCTAGCCCAAACATCCTGTTGTGAGATCAACTAACTTGTCAGATCCCGGCTAGACGTGCTTGAGGGGAGCGACGTGTTGCCCGATAGCCCAGATAAACTCGACGAGCTCGCGTGCAATGGCGGTACAGACCTGGCTCTTTAGCTTGCCGTGTGCCATCAGGTTTCGAAACCGCTGGCACAGCCGCTTCTGCGTCGACCACGCGATCTCCTGGACCTCTGGCGGTGTACGCTCTGCACGCCGCTGCAGGATCGCAGTTTTTCGTGCGGCATGACGGTAGGTCCACGCTGCTTCAACCAGCACGCGTCGCACATGGCTGTTGCCCGTCTTGGTGATGGCGCCACGGCGTTCGCGCTTGCCGCTGGAATGTTCGCTGGGCACCAGTCCCAGATAGGCCATCAGTTGAGGCGCGCCAGCAAAGCGTGCGAGATCGCCGAGTTCCGCGATCACCGTCACAGCCGCGAGCAAACAGATACGGCGTAGCGCCATCAAGGCCTCGATCACCGGCCAGGCTGGACTGGCATGCGCGGCCGTCTCGACTTCGCGGTCAAGGCTGACCACGCGCCCGCCGCAGGCCTGCACTGTGTCGATATATTCCTGCAGGACGATCTGTTGCTCCGGCCGGGCGAACCTGATGCCTTCCAGCCAGCGCCAGTGCGCTTGCGTCCACCTGGAGCGGCCCGTGTAGCGATGGCCATGGCGCGACAGAAATGACAGCAGCCGTTGCTTGGCCTGGCGTTGCAGATGCTTCAGGTCCTCACGCGCACGGGTCAGATCGCGCAGCGCCTCTGCCTGATCCGGAATCCACACGGGGCTCAACTCACCGGCGCGATACAGGCGCGCCAGGCTCAGGGCATCGCGCCGGTCGGTCTTCACGCGCTCGCCCGGCTTCCTCGGAATCAGCGACGGCGCCACGACCTGGCAGTCCTGCTTGAGTTCCCGCAGCTGTCGGCAAATGGTGTAGCCACAGGGATCGGCTTCGTAGCAGAACGCAAGCCGTCCTGTGCCCCGCTTGAGCTGTGCGACCAGTTTCGCAATGGCCTCAGGTGTGTTCACAATCTCGCCCACATACCGCACTTCGCCAGCCGTGTCGGCGACCGCCACGGCAGCCGTTTCTTGATGTACATCCAGGCCCACGTACTTGCTAAACTTGTTCATGACCTGCCCCCTCAATGCGGCTCTGAGCCGCGGTGTAGCCCACGTCAAGCTTAATCCGCGTCCCTTGAGGTGCGGCAGGTCCATACATGATGTCTAGGGGCGGCCTGCAAAAGTCATGGCGTTGAAGTCTGGTTGTCCTATCCTGGAAGAACGCGAATTAAAGGAGTTCCTCGATGACACAGCTCGGTCTTGGCCTGGATCTGTCAACGAAACGCACGCGCAAGCGGGAATTTCTCGATGAGATGAGGCGCGTTGTGTCATGGTCGAGGTTGATTGCGGTGATCGAACCGCGCTATCCGAACGGTAAGACTGGAAGGCCGCCGTTTCCAGTTGCGACGATGTTGCAGATTCACTTCATGCAGCAGTGTTTTGGGCTTTCGGACCCGGCGGTGGATGAGGCGCTTTATGACGTGCCGCTGTATCGTGAGTTTGCGGGGCTGGACGAAGGTATGACGCGTTTGCCGGACGAAAGCACGATTCTGCGGTTCCGCCACCTTCTCGAAACGCACGGACTGGCCGCGTAGATGCTCGCCTTGGTCAAAGAGCTCCTGAGTGAAAAAGGCTTGATGTTGAAGGCAGGATGCCGCGGAGAAGCGATGGCCGTGATAAAAGCAGTTCGGCATTTTGCATTGCAAGTTGTCACCCGACGCTGCTGTCAGCAAGGTGACATTGCTGAAGCTACCGGCTGAAAGCTGATTTGGCGAAGCCATCGGCGTGCATATTTCTCGCACGCATGCATTCGTTACGTGAATCTGTGTTATCCAAACAATCGATTTTTTAGTCGACGTGGAAATGCCGCATAGTGCATTCGGCGATGTACTGGGCGTCACGAATGCAAATTTTCATGACCTGCCTGAACCGCAATTGGCGTTGTCGGCGCGAATATGGTTGTGTCGCATTAGTGCCGGAACGCTAGAAGGCGCGTCTGACGAACCGGTACTGACCCGATGATTAAGAAGGCACCGACGCCACGAACGGTCCTCGCCCCAGAAGTTGCAAAGATTCTGAAGCGACTGCACCATCCGCTCGATGTCATGCTGATGTGCGTGCGCTCGTGTGTGGCCTATGGACTGAGCCTGCGAAATCTGGAAGAGATGATGGCTGAGTGCGGCACCGATGTCGACCATTCAACCGTGCACCGGTGGGCGATCAAGTTGCTGCTCGTTCTGGAAAAGGCATTTGGCGTCGCAAGCGCGAAGTCGTCGGGACAGTGGAAGTACTTGTACCGGGCCGTGGACGAAGCGGGAGACGCGATCGATTGCTGACAAGGCTGCCGCGAAGCGCTATTTTGAAAAATCGATCGAGCGCAACGGCGAACCCGAGGTGGAGACCGAACGACAAGAGTGGGGCAAATCTCGCTGCGCTTGAGGCTATCAACGCTGGGCGCGAGACGCCGATTAGAATCCGTCAGTCGAAGTATCTTAATAACATCGTCGAGCAGGACCGCCGCGCGATCAAGTGCCGGACCCGCCCGATGCTCGGGTTTGAGAAATTTCGTTGCGCCCGCTCTCCTAGGTGGCATCGAAGTCATACACATGATCGTCAAGGGGAAATTGAACGATGGCGGTGTTGGTCAAAATCCCGCACACCAGTTATGTTCGCGGGTTGGGTAAGGAATCCATACCATACCGGTCTTGGCCGACCTCTCGCTCTTACTGCGACAGAACCCGCCTGACTCCGGCAGTGAATCAGCAAAGGGCGGAACGCGTGGCGGCGTCCCGATACAGCCTAACAACTTCGGACTGGAAGAGGTTATGAACCGGATGTCACGAGCGGCAAGGCGATCCAGCTCGCATGCCGGTGAGCCGCTAACCGTGATCCCGCAAGACGGCCAATCTGGCCTGCGTGGCTCGTCAGAACTGGCGGCCGGGACCGAGCAGGGCCGCTACGACGGTATTGCGCGATTTTTCCATTGGATATTTGCTGTCTGGATTATTTACGCCAGTGTAGCGGGTTACTCGCTCACCCGGGTCGCCAATGGACCTGTGCATGATTTCCTGTCGCGGCTGAACATGTCAATAGCAACGGTTCTGATTATGCTTTTTCCGCTGCGGGTGGGTTGGAAGCTGTTCAGAATCGCGCCACCTGCGCTGCCCGATGTGTCCGTCGAACAGCAACTACTGGCACGCGTCATACATGTTGTGATTTACGTCATGATTTTTGCAGTGCTGGCGAGTGGCTTCCTGATGGTGCCGAATGGCTATCCGTTTTTCGGCCTGGTTGAAATCCATACTCCGTTCCAGAAAGGTCCGCTAACCGACGAATTGTTCGCGGTGCATCGCACAAGTTGCGCACTGCTGGTTGGACTGGTAATGTTGCACGTGGCAGCGGTAATCAAGCACCAACTGATCTCGCGTAACAACGTGCTGAGAAGGATGCTTTAATTGCGGTTTTTCTTTCATGGTCGCAGCATTTTTCATTGATGTATGAGGGAAAAGACCCGCCGGTCAAGGTGGGCCAAAAATCGACCTCATGGAGGTCAGCGCATCTTGAATTTTCCCCACGGCGTTGCCGCGCAGCATGGCATGGATTCGCGAAACGCGGCGCCATCAATGCGTATTTCACGGCACCCGAGCTTGGAATTAAGCCGCTCATCGACAGGCGAGCCCGAAAGACCGTTTTTAACCGGCCGAGTGCCGCCAGCGCATGCTCAGCGCGCTACGGCTGCCCAAACTCGCGCTGCTGGACCAGCTGCGCGCCGGTCGCGAGCAGTTCGTTTCCAAGGCGTGCGCCTATTTGTTCAATTCTTCACACTCCAGCTCGAAGCCCTCAACCTCCCGCGATAGGTGTACTGGATTCCTTGCGTTAACAGCATCAAGCAGCACGGCCGGTCAGCGACAACTATTTTGGCCGGGCGTGATCATCTAGTTGACGCTCATCGTTACTGCGCAACGTTGCCGTGGTCAGGCAACTGGCCGCTGAACGGATTGACAGGGTTGTCGTCGTGTAATTGACGCCGCCGTGCATTTTGTTTGTCGCCGGCCTTGCGGCGGCGGTAGCTTTCGACGTTGAGTTCGAAGGTCGTCGAGTGATGCACCAGCCGGTCGATGGCGGCGACCGTCATGCCAGGGTCGGGGAACACGTCATTCCAGCCCGAGAATGTTTCGTTTGCAGTTATCAGAAGAGATTTTCGCTCATACCTCTCGGCAATCCGCTCGAACAGAACGCTGGCCTCGGCCTGATCTTTGCGATCATACGACAGGTCGTCGAGGATGATCAATCGAAGCGATCGAGCGTGGCCAGCGCGGAAGGCAACTGCAGGCTCTGGCGCGCAGCCTGCAGCTTCTGGACGAGCTCGCTGGTACGCGTGAACCGCACGCGGTAGCCGACTTCGATCAATGCATGACGGTAGCCGATCCCAAGCGGGTTTTTCCGACCCCAGGGGGGCGAACAGGAGAACCGTGGCGCCTTTCTCCAGCCATGACTCTCCGGTGGCCAGCGCTGTAACATGCGCTTTTGAGACCATCGGCACGGCGTCGAAGTCGAAGGCGGCGTCTTGGTCGGGTCCAGATGCGACTCGGTACGGTGCCGCTCGATGCGTCGCTTAGCGCGTTCGGCCAACTCGTGCCTCTAGCAGTGCGCCGAGCAGGCGTGCGGCCGGCCAGGCTTCCTTAGCCGAGCGCTCAGCAAACTCGGGCCACAACCTGCCGATCGTTGGCAAGCGCACCTCGTTGAGCATCAGGGCCAGGCGGCCACCATCATGCGCGGGCGCGTTCATGCTGCCTCCTGCTCGAGCAGTTCGCGATAGACGGCAACGGGCGGCATCTGAACCTCGACATCGGGACACTGGGCCTCACGGGTTGCGTATTGGTCACGCAGCGCCTTGAGATCGGGAACGCCGTGCAGGCCCGCGAGCTCAAGCGGGCCGACCATCGTCTTGCATGCATCGCGCCGTGACAGGCGGGCATCGAGTTGCTCCCAGGTTCTGCGGTAAGCCGCGCGTCTGCCAGGCACACCACAGATGAGCGCAATTCTGAGATCTGGTGCCGAAATCCACGTCCAGGATGTCACCGCGGGTCGGTATGTACAGAGTCGCCCCGACGGCGCACGGAGAAATGGCGCCCATCAGATCGGACACCGTATGATTGTCGCGGCACGATACGGACCCAGGTCGGCGCCAGCTTCCTCTACGGCCACGCCCGCGCGGTCAGTGAGATGCATTAACAACTGCACGTCGCTGTCGTTGCGATCACGTACCACAACGTGATCAGGCACACGACGCAGAACCGCTCGGGTTGCCTCAGCGATACCCGGCTTCACGCGATTCAAATTGGAGATGTCAAAGCGAGTTGCCAGCGAGGACACCACGTCATCAGCGGACGCTTGGAGTTCCAATCGCTGTTCGTTGGTCCATGGAGTTGCGGGATAACTCTCGCACAGCGCCCCGCGTTCGGCCTCGATCTTATTGATGAACTCTCGGGTTACATCATGCTTAGGCAGGTGGTCGTATGTCACGCAACCATGAAGCCCGCCTTGAGTCGGCCAGATGGTGCGGGAGACTAGGCCGGACACGGTTGCGCCGAGGATGCCGGACGGGATTACCCAGTCCTCTGCAGAGCCAGCCAGCCAAGCGCGGCCGCAGGGGTCTGCCAGAACAAGGAGGCGAGGATCTTCTGGGAAGCGCTTGTCGTCGTCCAAGGTCCGCTTGAGCTCACCGGAGATTGCGCCTTTTCCGGTCCAACCATCCACGAAGACGATCTTTTCGGGACCGTGCAACTGGATGACGGCTTCCAGAGCCACCGTGTCGATACCGCGATCGCGAATGATGCTGACGCCGTAGTGGTGAGCATCGCGGCCCATTTCGACGAGTGCCCGGCGCAGCAGGACGCCGAGGGGCACGCCTGCTCGAACAAATGAAACCAGGGCGATGCTCGGCCCGGTGTAAGCGGCACTCAATGCCAAGGCCAGGGACTGAACATTGGAAGCCATACGAGCGCCGTTCTGCGCCAGGACATGGGTGTAGAAACCCTTGTGCACGTCAGTAGGAGCCTGCTCCAAGCTTATCATCTCGGAGTAATGCTTCTGATTCGTCTGGATCAGAAGTTCCTTTTCGTCAACGTTAGTGACGCTCATCGGCACGCGCTGCAAAAGGAAATGCACATCTTCAGGGGCGTAGCTGCCGCTGCCGACGGTGCTCAGTGTGGCAAGAAGATTAGTCATTGATGAGCCCCTTCACTACGGTCGCCAGTTGACTGTGCGCCGGCGTCGACCACATGTGACAGAGGTCCATGAACCCCAGGTCGGAAATGCTGTCACCGAAGCCCAGGACTGGCCGCTCGCCGTGGATCTTACGGTCGCGGCGCAACCATTCTTGAACGGCGAAGCGCTTTTCCAAACCCGCAGGCAGGAAGGCGAGGTTGTTGCCGTTAACGTGGGTGTGCATACATTCCAGCATGCTTCGAGATTGAACTTCGGTCAGCAACTCGGTGAGCACCGAATCGTCGGACTCGTTGTGCTTGGTAACGACGTAGTGGCGCAGACCTTTCTCTCCGACTACGCAACTGCGCACGGAGTAGCCCAGTTCTTTGCCGATTTGCAGGGTGGCTTCGCTCAGTGTCGACAGCCGGTCTTGAAAGGTCCGGAGCGACGCGGCCATCTGTCCGTGCCAAGTCTGGTCAAGCGATCCGTCAGGGCGGAGTATCACTCCACCATGGGAGCAAATTGCGCCTTCGGTGAAAGGAAGCTTGACGCGGTTGTAGGCCTCCACGCTGCGTGCGGTAACCGGAACGACATCGGCCGAGGCCAGCAGCCAGTTGATGAAGAGGTTCTGGACCGGGTTCATGTACCCGTTGGGCTGCCCATGCACGTCCAGAGTGGCGATGATTCGTGGTGTGGCCTCCTCCATCTTGCCTGCGGTCTGGATCAGGGTATCGTCGAGATCGACGAATATCAGCGGACGGTTACTGCTCATCGAAAATTATCTCCGCATTCAGGGCATCAACCAGTTGTGCAGGGAGCGCTTGCGCCGGGGTTTCCGTGCAGATAAGAACTCGGTCGAACTGACCGGGCTTCACGTTGTAGAGGAAGTTCGGAATACCGAGGCCATAGTTGTCAGGAAACGACAGCACGTGCTCGATCGCGTGACCTAGCA
>NZ_BBJJ01000132.1 GCF_000739815.1 Paraburkholderia mimosarum LMG 23256 = NBRC 106338 | reverse complement strand
GATATCCTTCGGACGGCCCGCGATGTCTTTGCGCGCATGAACACTGTCGCCGCTCCGCAGATTGTCCGTTACGACGCAGTCATCGGCAACGAGTTTCGGGACTTTACGCGCACACCGGCCACAGAAAAGACGGCGAGCGCGCGAGTCATTCCGAATGGCCTCGAGTACCTGGTCATCGGGAGGGATATCGAGCGCATCGGTGAACATGAAGAAAATCGCGGAGTTCACTGTCTACCTTGTCAACGGTATCGACATTCGACATGCGACGAGGGACTGGCTCGAGCAAAGCCCCGCCTGAAAAGACCCAGACACAATACGGCTCGAAAAGGCGAATGGTTCGAAACGCCGCGTCGGCCTACGGGACTGCAAAAGCCGCCGCACGGAGAAGCTACATCAAGGGCAAGCGCCAGTGGAAATGCTTACACCGGACCATGAACAAACCGCTGCGCCACAGTTCGATCGGACTGAACTGCATATCAATTTTCTTGATGTTAATTGTCTTGTCTCTCTCTTGCGCACGCGGCACACTGCTATTTCGCGCGTGCGGTGGGCGGTAACCAAGTGGACTCACCAAAGGTTGAGAGATTGATTCGTAGTGGATGGCACCTCTTAAATCACTAGGATGTCGTATGGCAGTTGAGTTGCTGACTTCTCAAAAATGGTTGACACCATATTACGCCGCGCATCACGACGCGCTTTCTCTTTCGGAAATGGATATGGCAGAACTTGTAAAAATTACCGACGACAACCTTGGCACTGTGCAGGTTTGGGGGTTCCATGGGGAATGTGACGTAACGGACGTCGCAGCGGCTCTTGAGAAGATCGCTGCGGGGCTAAAGGGCGATGGCCATACGATCCACGTGATGTCGGGCACCCATGGCTATTGCAGGGGGAGAGTCGGTGCTGTCGCAACACGCGAGCAAAGGTTTGCGGAAGAAGATCGGGCTCTCGCCGATCCCGTGACGGCAGACAACAAGACCATTGTTGTGGCTGTCCACGACTTCAATACAAACAAGCTGCCGGCTCCCGACTATGTGTCAGCTGCAATGACCAAGCTCAACAGGGACATCCGCAACATCGTGGCAGAGACGCCCGGGACTCCTACATTTCTGCTCGCTTATTGCTGCAGTGCAGGCACGAAGTAGCGGTGATGAGTGCCCCGAGGTTTTGTCTTCAATTCGCCCTCGGGGTCGTACAACCAATCCACTGCCCGCTCAGCCCGAGCCAGAATGGATGCTGTTCCGTTGAGGTCAAACACATCCAAAGCTATCGCTCGAAATTGTGGCCGCTTGGAAGAGGCTTATCTAGGTTCTTCGGCTCTGTCTGCGACGAAAGCTCGTAACTATCTCGCCGAATTGCGGCCTGAGCGGACCGATGATTCGCGCTCCTTGCGCCGACTCCGCATGAACACTACGAGATGCTTGCAGTCCCATCTCGTGTGGCTAAGGCTTTGTTGATACTCCTTCATCGTGGATTTTTGACGGACGTTACCCACCACCGAATGTCGTAAAGCTTATAACTTGGTTACCATCCTTGAAAACTGGCGACTTGCCGCACTGAGTCAAACAGATGAAACGAAAAGTCAGGAGAGCTTCACCTGAGGTTTCGGAATGAAGCTTACGCCTGCCCCATTGATATTGGGAATCCACGGGAAGCGCATTTCGGGGTTAATTGCGCAATCGACTTTGCAACGTGTTGCAAGTTCATGCGTGACAGATTGAGCTGGCGACCGCAACAGGTCTAACCTAGTCCATTGAACCATTGAAATTGCACCGATCTAGAGGGTGTTAGAACTTTGTATCGGACCTGGTATCTTGGCGGGATGACAAAACGCAGGCCATACCCAACGGATGTTTCGGATGAAGAGTGGTACTTCGCCGCTCCGTACCTGACCTTGATGAACAAGGACGCACCGCAGCGTCGCTACGAATTGCGCGAGATGTTTAACGCGCTGCGCCGGATCGTTCGCGCGGGTGCGCCGTGGCAGTTTGTTGCTCAATGACTTTCCACCGTGGGAACCGGTCTATCAGCAGACGCAACGCTGGATTCAGGCGGGCTGTTTCGAAGCCATGGTCAACGATCTGCGTTCGATCATCCGGGTCGCGCAGGAGCGCCGTGGTCAACCGAGCGCAGTCATTCTCGACGGGCGTACCCTGCAGTCGACCTGCGAGAGTGGGCCTCGTGCCGGCTACGACGGCTATAAACGCAAACGCGGCAGCAAGGTCCATATCGCGGTTGATACATTGGGGCACTTGCTTGCCGTGCATGTGACGCCGGCCAACGAGCAGGAGCGCGCGCAGGTCGGAGAACTGGCGCGTCAGGTTCAGCAGGTCACGGGCCAGACTGTCAAGGTGGCGTTCGCCGATCAGGGATACACCGGGGAAGAGCCTGCGCAGGCCGCGCTCGACGAAGGCATCGAGCTTCAGGTCATCAAGCTGCCAGAGGCGAAAAAGGGCTTTGTGCTGTTGCCGCGCCGCTGGGTGGTCGAGCGCAGCTTCGGCTGGCTCAACCCCTTCCGCCGACTGGCCACAGACTACGAGCGATTGCCCGAAACGTTGGCTGGCTTGCACTTCGTCGTCTTCTCCGTGCTTATGCTTGTCCACTTCGTAGCCCTTAACAAAAGTGCCTAACACCCTCTAGCGGAAATATTCAGTGGATGCCGACTTCGATCCGCCAGCAGAAACGCTGGCCTGAGAGGTGGAATCTGTGTGATAGCTGAATTCTCTCGCGCGGCACGGCGGAAGACACTGCATCTAATTGATGATCCGATGAAGCATAAGAACATGCTAGCGTCAGGTTTTAGAGACAATAACAACCATTCGGTTAACCAAACGTTCGATCAAATCGAATTGCCAAGGGCGGCCACGCAATAGCCTTGAAATTCCTTGGCGAGGGCGAAACCCCGCCACAATCCAGCCAGCATTCAACCGCTCTGCGTAGTGAACGATACTTTCGACCACTGTACCGTGAGAAAGATAGCCGTTCGCCCTAATGCCTTCGCTTTTCAGGCGACAAAGCGCGTTGTCCAGTAACTGCGATGTATTGTTTAAATATGTTAAACAAGCAAGGTCGGTCACGATCCCAGCCGTCGATACGAGTGCAGTATAAATATCGGCAACAGCGAGCACGTGGATTTCACACCCTGCTTGCTGCCAGCGCAGCTCGGGAATGCGATTCAGAGCTTGCTGGCTTTCTTCCGATCCGTCGTAGTAAACAAGAATGCTTTGGTAGTCAGACACTAGGAGTCCGTTAGACTTGTGGAGTTGATATTTCGAGAATCAGTTCTTTTGCTTCGTCGAAATCCGGCTTCCGATGCGAAGGGAGAAGGCAGCGGTAGTAAGCCAGACTGTGGTAACCCACAATGACTTTCCGCCTTGGGAATCGTCTACCAGTAGACGCAGCACCTCGGGCTGCTTCAAATCCATGATCAGTGATCTGCGCTTGATTATCCGTGTGACGCACGGTCGCCGGGGTCAGTCCGTGTGATCATTCTCGATGGACGCACGCTGCAGTCCTAGTGCTAGTGTGGTCCACGCACAGGCTGTGACTGGTAGAAGTTCAAGATGGCCGTGCGTACATTTGGGCGCCCGCTGGAGAGCATGTGACGCTGGCCAGTGAAAAGGAGCGTACACGGGTTGGCGAACTGTGCGCGACCGGTCCAGCTGGCCACGGGGGAGACGGTGAAAATCGCGCTTGTTGACCAAAGCTACGTCGGCAAAGAGCCCGAAGAGGCCGCGCTAGATGAGGGCATCGAGCTTCGAGTGGTCAAATTGCCGGAGGCGAATGGAGGCTTTGTACTCTTGCCGCGTCGTTGGGTGGTGGAGCGCAGTTTCGGCTCCCTCAACCAAAAGACTACGAGCGTTTGCCAGAAACCTTGACTGGTTTGCATTTCGTCCTGTTCTCCCTGCTTTTTCTCTTCCACTTTGCAGCTATTGACAGAGCTGCAAAGCGCCTTCTAAGCTGCCTGTTGGGTTATCTGCCGGAACACCATTCAGCAAGCCCGACGATTTTATGAAGCCGTCTCTAAGCCTTTGAATAATGTCGTTCTGTACCATTAGACTTCCGTGCCAAGACGCTGTGCATCCTCGCCCACGTCATCGTCGTCTCAGAATTCGACAAGTGCACTAGTTTCTCGTGCAGTTCAGAAGCTGACGAGGGATCGACTATTCCGTTTTTGATCATCTGTGGCGCGAGGTCACTCAAGCTCATCGCGTAAAGCAATTTATCTTGGCGTGAATTGAGTAACGGGTGATGTAAGCGGCTATGTTCAATTTGCAAACCGAGATTCCTGATGACACTCTCCATACGGAAGGCTATGTTGTAATCCCGGCCGTTCACGGAAAAACAGGATCTTAATATTCTTATAAATTCATCGATCGCTTCGGACGGTGGAAAACAGAATGAACCGTCATGGATCACCGGTTCTTCGCATAGCAAATAGCCATCTGGGCAGACCGACCTTACCATCTCACGGATCGCGTGATCAGCATCCGCCACATGATGGAGGACCATCCGACAATAGACTAAATCATATAAATTATCCAGATGATCTAGGCAATTAATGTCACCTTCGAAAAAGTTGACATTCTCGAAACCATTTTCTGTTACCAATTCGCGGGACGCATCTAGTTGCGCGGGACTGTTATCGATTGCCGTCACAGTTCCTTGAGGTCCAGCCGCGCGTGCCAGATGCAGTGTCATTGCGCCACTACCGCAGCCAACTTCAAGGATCTTCCTTCCGCGGAGTGTGCCGGCTCTGCTTATAAGGTCAACACTGGACTGTTCGTACAACCGGCTTTGGATGCCGAGTCTTAGTCTAGCACTGTCATCCGTTTTTATGATGTAACCCATTTTGCCTCCTTGAGACTCTTTCATTTCGATTGAGTGACGCGGCCTTCGCAACCCATACGCCCTCGTCTTCCTGGTGATGTACCTAGGGTCTTCGCGTTCCAAGGGCCGTCTTGCGAAGCGCGACGCGGGTGCTGCAGATGCGATTGAGCCAGGTTACTTTGGGAGAGCGGTAGCAGAAACCAATACGCGGACCGCGTCATGCAAGCCGAAGCCTGTCAACAGCGAGGCTTTTACGCTTACCCTCTGGCGCACCGTCTTACCACGCATTGACGAATCCGTTCTAGTCGAGCGCCGCACAGCGCACCCGGAACTTCGTCTCGGCTCTGTGGTCTTGCTGCTTAGCCTTCATCACCTGAAGAGATCTGCATGCTCTATCACCTGAGCGGTGGTAGGTTCGCGACCGCGCAGGCTCGGCTCTCTTCCGATTGTTGTCCAATCGCGTAGCTCGTCGTCGTCCAAGATGCCGAAGGCCGACTTAGGCGGTAATGCGTCTCTTATTCAACTTTCTCCAATTTACATCGGGATACCGGCCTTGATTCAGGTGAATCAGAGTTTGCGGATGCGGTCGCCGTTCTTATCGCTGCGCTCCAGCCCGTAGACATCGCCCTCAAGGTCCCTCGCTTCTGCCAGCACTCCGGAGATAAGATCCATATCCTTGGCGGTCAAGCTGAGACCGGAAATGGCGACGTTCGAGGCCAGATGGGAGCGGTCGCGCGCGCCGATGATGACGGCTGCTACACCCGGTCGTTTGAGCATCGCAGCGCTGGCGACCGTGGCGATGTCGGTTCCGTGCCGGTCCGCGATCTGGCGGAGCATTGTCAGAAGGGCTTGGAATAGATCCCAGCCGCCGATGCCGTCGATAATTCGCTTGTATTTGATCAGCGAACGATTCTCCAGCTCCCATGTCGGTTCCGGTGCGCCGAACCATCTGTCGCCGAGGAAGCCGCCAGCCACGGTCCCATAGCACAGGAGGGGGATATCGTACTCGACCGCCGCCGCAGCCATTCGCCGCGCTGGACGTCGGTCGAGAAGCGAATACTGCACCTGCATGCAGGTAAACGGCACTCCTGCATTCACGATCTCCAGCATATGGTAAGTGTCGAAATTGGTGCCGCCGATCTTGTCAATCTTGCCGGCGCGGCGAAGCTCATCGAGCCACAGCGCCGCCTCGATCCAACGTGGCTCTCGGTATTCCCACCAGTGGAGTTGTACGAGGTCGAGCCGCTCTTGGTTGAGGCGTTGCAGTGACTGGTCAATCACTCTCTCGACATAAGACTTGCTTATGCGCCGTAGTATGTCTAAATGCGGCACAAATTTGGTATGGACCTTGATTCGGGCGAGGGCCTGCTCCCCTCGCAGGTCATGATAGCGCCTTCTGAAATGACCAATCAGTTCTTCGACTCCGGTATAGATGTCGGCACAGTCGAAAGTCGTTATTCCCGCATCGGCGAAGGCCACCATGTCCGCCACGGGATCTTCGCTTCGGGGTGTGCAGTGGCCACTCGCGAGTTGCCAGCCTCCGTGGATCACACGCGAAATCTCGTAGTTTGGGGCAAGCTGAATTCTCTGCATCGTTGTTGCGCCTTTTAACAGTCGTGGTGCGGTCTCGCTGTGCTTGCGAGGGGTAGCATTGCCGATCCAATCGGAAAACTAACCATATATGAGAATCCGACCGATCTGCAGGTTGGTTGGTGCGCTTAGAATTCGCTGAGTATGACGATGCGGAAGGCTGATGCGCAGGCCACTCCTAGAGCTTCCTGCCGTTTCCCGATGCGTTCTATGGCCATTTGTGCGACCTTGACGTTCATGCGACCCGCTCCAGCAGCATCCGACCAGCTTCCGCATAGTGCCGCTGGTGGACCATGGCGTGTTGCGCAGCCGCCTGAATATCGCGCAGTCGCCGCTGAAGTGGTGAAGATTCATACACTGCGGCACCGCCGGCCAAGGTAAAGCAGGCATGCGCTGCGCGGGAACAGATCGTCGCAATCCAGATTCCAGTCTGTATGCCCTCGCTGTACAGCGCTTGGCTATTCAGCGTGTCGGCCAGGGCGTGCCGCCAGTGACTCTCCGCCTGGACCTGCATGGCCGCCCGCGCTGCACGCACATCTGCCTCAATTCGACCCAGCTCGCCCTGGAGCATCTCCGAGTCGCGCATACGAGCCGGCGCTCGAAGTTGTTGCCTGCCGCTTTGGGCGAGCTCGGCAACATCCGACAACGCGCCCTCGGCGATACCGACGCAGACCGCGCCAATAAGCACCGACTGGAGGTGCCGCCAAGCTTGATAAAGCGGTCCCGGTTCGCATGATGCCCCAGCCGGGAAGTCGAAAAAATTGGCCTCCGGTGCGATTACGTTCTGTAGGGCTATATGGTGACTGCCGGTACCTCTGAGGCCAGAAGCGTGCCAGGTGTCTTCAATATGCCAAGCCGAGGCAGGCAAGGCGACTCCCCGGACCAACGGTGGTCCCGCATCGCCTGCCGGTCCGAGGAGTAGCCTTCCTCCTTCCGACATGACACAGAGACCCGCCATCCAGTCGGCGTTGCGGCAACAACTGGCGAACGGCCAACGGCCGCTGATCCGCCACCCACCTGGCACTCTCTCGGCGATGCCTCCAGGCGTGGATACACTAGCTATGATGATGTCCGGCTTCTCCTGGTACATCAGATCGTACGTCTGTCTCGGCAATCGAGGGCTTATAATGGCCGATGAAATGCCGATCATCGCGGTCCAGCCGACCGAGCCGTCGAGCCGAGCCAACGCGCGGATCACTTCCAGTCCCCAAGGTAAATCTAACTCTAATCCTCCACGGCTGCGTGGCACGAACATGCGGAACACCCCGATCGATCGCAATTTATCGATCAGGTCGGACGGCATGCATCGCTCGGCTTCGATTTCGGCTACACGCGCGAGAATGGCTGGAGCAAGTTTCTGAATTGCGTCGAGGATCCGCTCGGCTGCGACAGACGAAACCTCCGGGCCATCATGACCAGAGGGGGCTTGAATTTCCGCGTCGTGCCCATTTTGCGCCGGACGATTTGACCCGTGCAAAGCATTATTTTGCTTCATAAGTTTCAGCGTGAGTCCGATTAATTAAATGAGCGAGCATTCCTTCTGCCTGTGACAGATTTAATGCGGCGGTGGTTTTGCTGCGCCTTTCGTCACGATTGACCAGCATAACGCGGTTCTCGTGCTACTCGTCCCCCCTGGGCGGCTGCGGTCTATATGCTGTTGGTTCTGTAACAGACATCGAGCATTCACATCTCTGGCAAGCATGAATTGTAGCCGTGGGCGCGGGAGTGGGGATTGTTGAGCCGAGCCATGGGTTTCCCTCATGTACGCTAGCGTGGTTGGGGTGCAAGGCCCGCGCAAACAGGTACTCGCGGTTCGGCCTCGAGTTGACGAATCTATTGTCGTAACGTCGATGGAACTAACGCTTCCTACGACTTCAGAAGTTTGCCTCGCGTTTAGGAGAGGTACAAGACAATTAATATCAAAAGAATTGAATTGGCTTTCAGTCCGAACAATGCCGAATTCGTTGCTTCGCCGAGGGGTGACCGCTCAAATATTCCAATTGGCGGTCCCGGGTTCACCGCTCGTGACCATCGTCTTATCCACATGGCATTGAGCTGGGCTTTGTGC
>NZ_BBJJ01000133.1 GCF_000739815.1 Paraburkholderia mimosarum LMG 23256 = NBRC 106338 | reverse complement strand
AATGTCAGTCATTTCACAGTCCTAAAGTTACTGTTACTCGTTAAAGTCTTTTCATCGCTGCGCCGTAGCCCTGCGACAACGGATGCTGGCCGTCCACGGCGTCTTGAGTCTGTTCGATCTACACGCGCTGCATGAGGTAGCGCCCCGACGGCTTCGATCACCAGGCAGGCGATCCTGCGTTCGCACGAAGCATCTGCAAGTTTGCCGTGATGCTGCGAGATGCCCGATAGCATGCCGCGAAGAGCACGGGCAGCGGGTTGGCTTTCCACGCCTCGGAGCAAAAAGCGGCGATCGGCAAGTTCGGTTCCGGTTGCTCTGACGATAAAGCCGCTATCGGACCGGCTCAGCCGGCTCCCACGTCTGCAGAAAGTAGCGGCTTGCCGGCGCCATGGCGATGGCGGGCGAGCTATATCAGTGGGGCGGAGCGGCACAGGGCCTGGTTTCGCTACCCGATTACCGTTGCCGGGTAACCGCCTCTTGTGTGGCCCTTTGCGGAACCGCAGCGCTGGCAGCGTCGATATCGTCCTGCGCTGCGACCGGTGACCGCGTTCTGCGCGTGCGCCGCGTATCCGCGGCTGTCGAGAACGTCGATTTGCCCCCCTCACCAGGCGCTCCCGAATCTGCCGGTGCGCTACTGAAAACGCCGGCCGACGATTCCTGGACACGCTTGTTGATCCGCTCGTATTGCACCTGGGCGACCTTTGCGCATTCGGTCTGGGTTCTGGTGGCAATCTCGAATAGCTGACGGCTATACGACGTGACCATTTCTTCAGTCTGTTGCGCCGCGCCCCGCTGCCAACTCGCCGGTCCCGCCAATGCTGCCCGTGCAACCTGCACATTGAGCACCGCTGCCGAGTGCAACCCATCGACTGCCGGCTTCATCAGAGCGAACATCGCTTGAAAACCGGACTTGCAATTGTCTACATACTCTTCAGGTTCTGGTACGGTCATGTGTTCTACAATGATTAGCAATACGAACGACCGTAATAAAGCGGCTTCGCTGCAAATTAAAACGTAAGCGGCTCGGTGATGTAATTCAGGACTAGCCGCCTAATTAGAGAGTTCATTCTAAAGCACAGATTTGACAATTTGACGCACTCTGGATCGGGGAAAACCCTTGGTTCATGCGTTTTGAGTCGATTTTTGCGGGCTGAGTCACGAACGTTCGATCTGTTTGGCGCTGAGAGCGTGCAAGCGATTTCGGCTCTTTTCCAGGCACTCGGCAATGCCCGGCAGGTTCATCGGAACCGACCCGGCATTCGTCCAGCTTGAATGTTCGTTTAACCTGCTTTCGCCAACCAGGCCGGAGGACGCTTTTCAAAAAAGGCGGCAAAGCCCTCCTTCGCTTCCTCCGTCGCCCGAACTCGTGCGATTGTCCGGGCTGCAAGATCGTGAAATGTGGCCGAGAGCGGGTAGTCACCCACCCCTTCGAAAAACGCCTTGATTTCACGGAGCGCTTCCGGCCCGTTTGCCGTGAGCTCAGAAATCGTCTTGTCGATGGCCGAGTCGAGATCCTCTATCGCGACTGCCTGATGGACCAGGCCTATCGTGACCGCTTCGTGTGCGGCAAGCTGGGTCGCCGTCAACGCCAGCCGCCGTGCCTGGCGCTGCCCGACCGCCTCGACAAGATACGGTCCAATCACGGCGGGCAGGATGCCGAAGCGGGCTTCGCTGACCGAGAAGCGCGCATTGTCACTTGAAATGACGATATCGTTGGCTGCGCACAGACCGACTCCGCCGCCGAACGCATGCCCATGAACCCGCGCAACGGTCGGCTTGGCACAACCCCGAATGGCTTGCATCATGTCCGCGAACCGCCTGGCATCGCGGAGGTTTTCCTGCGCGGCGTTGCGACTCGCGCGCTGCATCCATTGCAAGTCGGCCCCTGCACAGAACGCGCGGCCGCTCGACCGAAGCAATACGACTCGAGCGTCCGGCGCGGACGAAAGGCTGGTATAGGCCTCAGTCAGCTCTGCGATCATGGTTTCGTCGAACGCGTTCAACACCGATTCGCGCGCAAGCGAGACGGTCGCTATATCTTTTTCATCGATGTGAACACTGATCGTCTTGAAGTGCTGATTCATTTTTATACGGTTTCCTGAGGAGTTTGGCAGGCTGTGGGTCAATCCGCCTTTCGCAAATCAATCACCCGCTTCGCCTTGCCCGTTACCGACGTTGCGATCTCCCCGGCATTGGTCACCGTCACAGCCGTCGTAATACCGATGATCGTCTTGACGCGGTGTTGCAGTTCCTTTGCCAACTGCTGCCGGTCAGAATCCGTCAGTTCGGCGCAAATCTCACTGCGCGCCTCAACGGCCACCGCCAAGGAATCCATGTGTCCCTGCCGCGACACGGTCAGTTGGTACTGGCCACTCAGACGGGGGATTGCCAGCACAAGCTCCTCAATCTGGCTCGGAAAGACATTCACGCCTCGAATGATCAGCATGTCGTCCGAGCGCCCCGAGATCTTCGCAAGCCTGCGCATTGAACGGGACGTGGGCGGCAGCAGCCTGGTCAGGTCCCGGGTGCGATACCGGATCATGGGCATGGCCTCTTTCGACAACGAAGTAAAGACCAGCTCGCCTTCGCTGCCATCGGGCAAGACTTCACCCGTCTCCGGGTTGATGATTTCCGGGTAGAAGTGGTCCTCCCAGATGGTCGGGCCGTCCTTGCTTTCAATGCACTCGGAAGCAACGCCCGGCCCCATCATCTCGGACAGACCATAGATGTCGATTGCCTGGATGCCGGCTCGCGCCTCGATCTCAGCGCGCAGGCCTTGCGACCACGGTTCCGCGCCAAAGATGCCGACCTGCAGCGACGACTGGGCGGGGTCCATGCCCTGTCGTGCCATTTCGTCGATCAGGTTCAGCATGTATGACGGCGTGACCATGATGATCGACGGCTCGAAATCGCGAATCAGCTGGACCTGCTTTTCCGTCTGCCCGCCCGAGACCGGCACTACCGTGCAACCGAGGCGTTCCGCGCCGTAGTGGATCCCAAGCCCGCCAGTAAACAGCCCGTATCCGAACGCGTTGTGCAACGTGTCGCCGGGTCTGCCGCCCGCCGCCCGAATCGAGCGGGCAGTGACATTGGCCCAGGTGTCTATGTCGCCAGCGGTATAGCCCACCACTGTAGGTTTTCCCGTTGTCCCGCTCGACGCGTGAATTCGCACAACCTTGTTCTTCGGAACGGCAAAGAGGCCGAACGGATAGTTGTCGCGCAGGTCCTTCTTGGACGTTGTCGGGAACTTCGCGAGGTCGGAGAGCGCCTTCAGGTCGTCAGGATGCACGCCTGCGGCGTCGAACGCCTGGCGGTAGTGCGCAACGTTTTCATATGCATGCCGAACCGACCATTGGAGGCGCTTGAGTTGCAGCGCCGAAAGCTCGTCACGGCTTGCCGTTTCGATCGGTTCGAGTTCGCCCGGTTGAGGAATTGGTTGAACCACAGTTGTCTCCAGAAATGACAGTTCGAAACGTTCACGCAACAGCGACTTGCGCGTTGCTGTAAATCGGCAGCCCACCCCAGCGGTGTGCGGACAGCAGCGGCGAGATCCTGTAGCGTTCTTCGCCATAATGTTCCGCGAGATTCGTCAGAACACGATGGAAGAGTCCCACACCGGCTTCATCGGCCCATTTGAGCGGCCCGACCGGATAGTTGACGCCTTTCTCCATGGCGAGGTCGAGATCCTGTGCTGAACATACGCCTTGATTGACCGCATCGGCCGCTTCGTTCGCAAGCATCGCGACCGTGCGCATCACCGCGAGTCCCGCAATATCTTTCATCGGAACCACCTCGTAGTTGCAGCGCTGAAGAGCACCGACAACAGCCTGATAGGCCCGTTCGTTACAGCGCATCGAACGACTCACCGCGACCATCTTTGTCGAGAAGTAGTCTCGAGCGAAGTCGACGAGAACCACACTGTCTCTTCCGATGTCCGCTGCGCGCCTGGTCGCCGTATGGCCATCAGTCTGCATCAGCACAGCGCCATCGATTTCAGCAATCACGCCTGCCTCGGTCGAGCGCTCGTGGGACATCGGCAACCCGGCGGCGAGCAACCGATCCTGCAAGCGGGCACCCGGTGCCGACGGCGGCCCGAGCCGGATCGTCGCGGGTTCGTTCGCAGGTGGCTCAATGTACGCGCGGGCTTTGACGGCATCTGACGAGTAGTCGAAAAAGCCTTTGCCGCTCTTGCGGCCGAGAAATCCGCCATCCACCAACTCGCGTTGCACGATAGACGGGGTGAACCTGCGATCACCAAACATGGCCTGAAACACCGATTCGGTCACCGCAAAATTGACATCGTGCCCAATGAGGTCCATCAGTTCGAACGGGCCCATGCGGAACTGACCGGCCTCGCGCATGACCGCATCAATCGAAGCGGCATCGGCAGCCTGCTCGACCAGCACACGCAGACCTTCCGCGTAGAAGGGGCGCGCGACGCGGTTGACGATGAAGCCCGGCGTGCTCTTGGCATGTACAGGCACTTTCCCCCAGCTGGCAGCCGTCGCGTAGACCTGGTCCGCGACTCGCTTGAGCGTGGCCAGCCCGCTCACCACTTCGACGAGCGCCATCAGGGGTGCCGGATTGAAGAAGTGCATGCCCACCACACGCTCGGGCTTTCGGAGCGCGGCGCCAATCGCCGTGATGGATATCGACGAGGTATTCGTCGCGAGGATGCAGGTGTCGCTCACGCAGCGCTCGAGCTCGGCGAATACCCTTTGCTTGATTTCAAGCTTTTCCGCGATGGCTTCAACGACCAGACCGACCTCCCGGAAACCCGACAGGTCGGGCGCAGCCGACAGCCGGTCGATCGCGGCGTTCGCATCTGCCACGCCCAGTCGGCCCTTCTCGGCGAGCTTGCGCAAAGCCGCAGCGATGGAAACCAGCGCCTTGTCTACGGCAGCCGGATTCACGTCGTACACGATCACGCGATGCCCCGCCGTAGCGGCAATCTGTGCGATTCCGGCGCCCATGGCCCCTGCGCCGACGATGCCTACGGGCATCGATTTCGCCAATCCAACAGACATGTCTACGGCTCCCTCAAATTCGTTCGATGGCGATCGCAATACCCTGACCCACGCCAATACACATTGTGCAAAGAGCCAGGCGTCCATTACTGCGTTCAAGCTGGTACATCGCTGTCGTCACAAGCCGCGCACCGGAGGCTCCCAAGGGATGCCCCAATGCGATGGCACCACCGTTCGGGTTCACGCGCGGATCATCCTCGGCCAAGCCGAGTTGCCTGAGCACGGCAATCCCCTGAGAGGCGAACGCCTCGTTCAACTCGATGACGTCGAACTGGTCGAGCTCGAGTCCCAGGCGTTTGAGAAGCTTGATGGACGCCGGTGCGGGTCCGATGCCCATGATTCGCGGTTCCACGCCAGCGGTCGCCATCCCCAGCACACGCGCCCGGGGCTTGAGGCCGTTTAGTTTCGCCGCTTCCTCACTCGCGAGAATCAAGGCGCAGGCGCCGTCATTCACGCCCGATGCGTTGCCTGCGGTGACGCTACCGTCCGGACGTACGACACCCTTGAGTTTGGCCAGTGCGTCGAGCGACGTTTCGCGCGGATGCTCGTCCTTGTCCACCGCGATGGGATCCCCTTTGCGCTGCGCAATCTCGACGGGGACAATTTCCTGCGCCAGCGTACCGTCGGCCTGAGCGCGCGCGGCTCGCTGCTGGCTGCGCAGCGCGAAAGCATCCTGATCTTCGCGGCTTACCGAGAAGTCCATTGCGACGTTTTCGGCAGTCTCAGGCATCGAGTCGACGCCGTAACGCTCTTTCATCAGCCGATTGACGAAACGCCAACCAATGGTCGTATCGAAAATTTCTGCGGAACGTGAAAACGCGCCCGTCGCTTTCCCGGTCACGAATGGAGCGCGGGTCATGCTCTCAACGCCCCCCGCGAGGTACAACTCTCCGTCCCCTGCTCGAATGGCGCGAGCTGCACTGCCCACCGCGTCCATCCCCGAGCCGCAAAGCCGGTTGATCGTCGAGCCCGGAACGCCGATTGGCAGCCCGGCGAGCAGCGCCGACATCCTCGCCACGTTCCGGTTGTCTTCGCCAGCCTGGTTCGCGCAGCCGTACAAAACGTCGGCGACCTGTTCCCAGTCGACAGCCGGATTGCGCGCCATCAGTGCGCGAAGGGGGACAGCGCCCAGGTCGTCTGCCCGCACGTCCTTCAGTACACCTCCATAACGTCCGAAAGGAGTACGAACGGCATCACAAATAAATGCTTCTTTCATGGTTATTTCCAGTAATGTTAGTGAACGGTCAGTCTTCGGCGCCGCGCGCAACCTGCGTGGCCCAGTTAGCTATCTGCAGAATCGCGCGCTTGAACGTGACGCCGGCTTTGGACTACACGGAATCGATTGGCGACGAAGGCTGCGTCCGTCAGCGATGCGTTCGCAGCAGGGTTACCGCCGGTGGCATGAAAGTCGGAGAACGCGGCCGACTGGTTGACGAATACGCCGCCAGTCAGGTTGATGGACAGCGCCACCCTTCCCTCAACCGACGCCTCGATTGCGTTCTCGACCACGGCTTCGTCCGTGCTGTAGACAGAGAGCGTCAGGGCCCCCTTTGAGGCGGCCGCGTTTGCCGCAATCTCAAGCGACTGCTCCGTTGAGTCCGTAGCGACGATGAACGAGATCGGGCCGAACCATTCCTTCAAATACTTTTGCTCGTCGCTGGCATCGAGCTTCGTGATGATGGGCGTCCGTACCACCGCCTCGGGGTAAGACGGATGGGAGATGGCGCGACTATCCAAAAGGACCTCGCCACAACCACGCGCACTTTCGATTCGCTCGAGGATCCCGGCGTTCTGGATGGCGCCGGTGAGTTCGACGGCCTTTGCAGGATCACCGAGGAGTTTTTGGACGGCCTGCTCGATTGCACCGGCGACTTCGTCAAAGGAGATGCGGCCATCGGCTGTCTGGATGCCGTCCTTCGGGACATAAATATTCTGAGGTGCCGTGCACATCTGCCCGGAGTACAAAGACAGTGAAAAGGCAATGTTACGCGCCGCACTTTTCATGTCCTCGACCGAGTCGATCACAATCTGATTGACGCCGGCCTTTTCCGTGTAGACCTGCGCCTGAAGCGCATGCTGCTCAATCCAGTCACCGTTGGACGTGCTCCCGGTGAAATCAATAATCCTGATTTCCGGACGGACGACCAGCTTCTGCATGAACTCGCCATCGCCCGGGTCGGTCGCAAGCAACGTCACCACATTCGGATCGAACCCAGCCTCGGCCAGCACTTCGCGCGCAACTCGAACGGTGATGGCAAGCGGCAAGATGGCAGCCGGATGCGGCTTGACGACTACCGCATTCCCCGTCGCGAGATCCGCGAAAAGCCCGGGGTAGCTGTTCCAGGTCGGGAACGTGCAGCAGCCAATCACGAGGCCGATACCGCGCGGCACAATCGTGAAGCGCTTCTCCATGGACAATGGAGGGTTCTTGCCCTGAGGCTTTTCCCAGTAGGCTGTCTCCGGGATATCCTTTAGCTCGTCCCAGGCGTAAGCAACCGCTTCGAGCGCGCGGTCTTGAGCGTGCGGGCCACCCGCCTGAAATGCCATCATGAACGCCTGCCCCGTTGTGTGCATCACGCTATGCGCGATCTCGAAGCTCCTTGTGTTCAGCCGGGTGAGAATTTCGAGACACACGCCTGCCCATGCGGCCGGGCCGGCCCGGCGCCAGGTTCCCTGCGCCAAACTCGCCGCCTGCAAGAGTACGTCAGGATTGGCTTTGGGATAGGTAACGGATAGCGGGAACCCAAACGGCGATGCCTCTTTGCCAACCTTGCCTTCTGAACCTGGCTGGTCAACATCGAAATGATTGTTCAACAACGCCTTGAAAGCCGCCTCACCTTCGCTCGCTGCATGCTCGCCATAGACGCGCGGACTCGGCATCTCATTGAACGGGGACCAATATCCACGTTCCCGGATTGCTTTCAGCGCCGTGGAAAGCGTCGCCTCATGCTTTGTAAAGAGGGGATGTGTCATGAAATTCACCTTGTAGGCACACTGCGAGGGCTGAGCGTCAAACTTCGTCGTAGCTGACAACGACACGCTCGCTCACCGGATGGCACTGGCAGGTGAGCACGAAGCCATCTTTTACTTCCTGCTCTTCGAGCGTGTAGTTCTTGTCCATTTTCACCTCGCCTTCGAGCACCTTCGCGCGGCAGGTGCAGCACACGCCGCCCTTGCAGGCGTACGGCAGCGCGAGGCCCGCCTTCAGGCCGACGTCGAGCAGGCTCACGCCTTCGTACGGCAGGCGCATCTTGCGCTTCTTGCCGTCGATGACGATTTCCAGGTCCGCAGCCGGCGTGTTCTCCGTGATTTCGACCGGCGGCG
>NZ_BBJJ01000134.1 GCF_000739815.1 Paraburkholderia mimosarum LMG 23256 = NBRC 106338 | reverse complement strand
TGCTAGGGATCGCTGTGACACGCACGCCGCCGCTCATCAAGACGCGTCGAAAGGTGTTTCGGGTGCGCGAAGGCGCAACGTCTGACTGACTTCGCCAGCGCTGAACAGATGGAAAACGCGGCGCGCTCGCCTATCATTGATTGCATTGCTCGTATCGGTAATTGGTGCGGCTTTCGGCATCGCGCTGGAGTTGGGAGTGTGGACGTGTACCACGGCGACGGACGAAATCGGAGGGTCCTATGGATTTAATCATCGATGTCGCGGGTGTGGACCAGGCTGAGGTGGTCCGGGAATTCGGGGACATTCCCAGCGAAGATCTGGATGTGATCAAATCGACAGCACTATTAGGTGATCCGGTCGTAACAGCCGTCGTACACGACGTGTTTCATAACTTGCCTGCAATCATCAGCTCATTGGCTGCAGTATTGGTGGCCTGGGGAAAGAAAGACGCCCTTCGCCGGGTCGTCCTCAAGAAAGGTGCAAGGTCGGTCAAACTCGAAATTCGTGGCATGTCGGGTGAGGATCTGCATAAGGTACTGGAAAGCCGGATAACGGAATTCCACAATGAAAAACCGGATTGAGCTTCAGCACGACGAAAACTCCGCGGACCTGCTAGACATCAAACGCGATCTTTATACAGTCGGTGGGTCCGTAGCGTTTGACCAGGATGTATTGAGGGACGGGTACGAGGTCTTACGTAGCGGCGGCGCCGGTTTTTTGTCGATCTCTTCGCCGGCGGCCCGGATGGAGATTTGCGAATGGCGTGGCCGCCATGCGATCGTCTGGGACGCGCGCTGGCTGGAATTTGTCACCGCGTTCTGCAGGTTGAACCTACCGCGTTTCCTGCTTGACGAGACTAAACATCGCCCGTTTCACTGGAACGGGTTCGTTGATCTTCAAAACCTCGTGGCCTTGTTCCTGATGGAACAGTTGTGCCTTCTGGGTGAGAGCGAGGTGGGCCTGGCGCTTTCGCTCAAGAAAATGTTCGTTTCAAAAGGCCTTACGGCGACGGCGGTTCTGACGACGCCACCGCCATTCCCGGATGCTCAGTTGCGTAGGCTTTATAAGGATTGCATACGTTTCTCCGAAGACAGTATGCGGCATCTGACGCTTTCGCACGAATTCACGCATCTCGCTTTCCATCTCGGCGTGCTTCAACATGTCATGGCGGCCGAGCAGCTGAAGCCGCTGGTTGGTGACCTCGTCGAACTCGCGAAGCGCTGCGGCCCGGCTGCTCTCGCTCGAATTCCCGAAGATGAGCGCCGTTTTGAGGGCGCGGAAATGATCGAGGAGATTTGTCGGAGGCTCCGCGGGGATGGCACATCGGATGAGTCGATCGAGGAGAGCTATTGCGACGTAACTGCCTCCTCGGCCTATGCTCGTAGATACGTCTCGCCGCGTGTTGCGCGGAACAACGATATCGCGCTCTTCCGGCGCGGTTACTGGGTCATCGTGAACTACCACACGGCTCTTTTTCTGTTCCACAAGATAGCCTTCACCGCGGCTACCATAGTCTCCCGAAGGGGCTGGTACGGCGTAGGTTTTTCCGGGGCGGCGGCCGCGCGTGACGGGATATCGAGGAGCGTCTACCGTAACGCAGTAAAGAACGTCGGGGGGCGATGCACCTTTTCAAACCGGTCGGATGAACTGCAGAAGGATTTTGACCGCCTGGATTCCAACGCCGCGACGTTGCTCTACGAGACCTTCAGGTGCCTGTCCGATTTTGCGTTTGACCAACGCTGGGCCGACTGGACAGCACGCGCTTCAGACGAGGTGGCGGCCGCCGGCGGCATTGAGGCTGCGCGTGGCGACGTGTTGCAATTCCTTGGGTGGCCGCGGCATTGAACGAAAATGCCCGCGGGTCGACGTAACGCGTCGCGACCAATGCCCCGCTCGTGCGGAGCCCGCCTGTACGAGTCCACGTCTAGCTAGCCACGCACAAGAGACCAGGAATCGTCCACTGTTCACCCATTGAGCGACCTGGCCACTGCCTGGATCATTGCTCGGGAATCCATCTTGCGGCGCCCGGTGCCAAAGCGTGGACACTGCAGGGCGAAAATCGGAGACAGCTTGAGCGCGTAAGTCGAACCCGACCGTTGGGCGATCCATTCGAAGACATCAACGCAGATGAACCGGCGGTACCGGCGACAGCGAGTGGCGAGCTGCGAAAAGTCCACGTCAACCGTTTCCTTGATGGAGTCAAAGATGAAAAACCCGTGGACCAAAAAAAATCCGTTCCTCAGTATGTGGTTGAGCGGCGCAAACAGGGTGGCAGGCTCAGCAAGAGGTCATGCATTGGCAGCGGCAAAACGAGGAACCAACGCTTTTCTGACCGCGGCGCTGACGCCACCGAAGGCGAAAAAGAGGCGATCGCGACGCTGATGCCGGGTTCATGTGCTGACGTATGCGCACGACACCTGCGCCTTGCCTCCGTTAAACGATTCGGTTCCTGCGTACCTTCTCGATTTTTTGGGGCACCCGCCGGGGCCTGTATGAAGCGATTCGTCAAAGCCGATGTCGCATGAAAGTCGGCGACTACCGTCGGAGCAACGCGCGATGGTTCGTCTTCCGGTCGACGGGCTCGCCAGCGATCAATTGAACTCCATGCTGATAAGGCTGAAGGCTTAGCTTTACAGGAGCGGTTTTTGCTGCGGATCGTGCGTCGCACGCGCCAGTGATCTGGTCGCTTTTATCGATGACTTCTGTTGGCGAGTCTTGAGGCCTGGAAATTGAAACGGTCGACGGGCAAAACGACATTATCAATTTTATTTTGCTCAGCCGAGGAGACGACAATGAGGACGATGGCGTCAGGCCTACGGTTAGCGTCCGCAGCTGTGTTGGTGATCGGCCTTGCCGGGTGCGGGGGTGGTGGCGATTCGGCCAGTACGGATGCCGCTGCAACGGCAAAGGCGTTGGCCGCCACCGGGAGCCCACCCGCGGACAGTGCGTCGGTCGCGTCCGGGATCGTAAAACTTCAGCGCTATCAGATCGACCCGACGAAGGTCTTCGTCGCCGGTATTTCGTCGGGCGGTTTCTCGGCGGTGCAGATGCATGTAGCCCACTCTTCGACCTTCAAAGGCGCCGCTGTCTACGCTGGCGGGGTGTACTGGTGTGCCGGCGCAGGAGGAGCCGCGACAGCTTTGGCAAACTGTGGCGGCTTGACGCTTCCGTCGAATCAGGCGTCGTACAACAGCACGCTTACGGCATCCGAGGCGTATCTGGACGCGCAATCGTCTCTCGGCACAATCGATCCGGCGACGAATCTGCGTGGTCAGCCCGTCTACCTCTGGTCCGGCACGCAAGACGAAGTCGTCAATCCGCTAGAGATGGCCGACCTCAACTCGGAATACCAGCGTTATGGAGCCAACGTTCACTTCGACAATACGTTTCCCGCCGAGCACGGCTGGGAATCGCCTGACGGCGAACTTGCATGCGGCACGCTCGGGAGCCCCTACATGGTGCGCTGCTCGGCAAATGGCGCGGTCTACGATTCCGTAAAAACGTGGCTGACGATGTTTCTCGGCCCATTGGAGCCGCGCAACGACGGAAAGCTGTCGGGTACGCTCTCTGCGTTCGATCAAACGGAGTTCGGGGCGTCGCCAAACATTTCGATGAGTTCAACCGGAAGCGTTTTTGTTCCCAAGGCCTGTGCGCACGGGGACACGTGCGGATTCGTGCTCGCACTTCACGGTTGTCTGCAGGAGGCGTCACTCATCGGAAACCGCTGGGTCACCGAGGCTGGGATCAATGAATGGGCCGACACGAACAAACTCGTGGTCGTGTATCCCGATACGATCGCTTCGTCGGCGCCAGGGCCGACGAATCCGAATGCATGCTTCGACTGGTGGGGCTACTCCAATCAATACGACCCGAACTACGCACTCAAGAGCGGCTTGCAGATGTCGGTGCTCTACGCGATGGTGCAGCGCGTGACTGGGCGACCGTAGGACGCTCGGGGCGCGGATCGAACCGGGCGTTCAAACGTCGGGGCTGCGCTGACCTCCGCGTGATGCGGTCGGCTCTCGTCGACCCTGAACTGCCCTTCGACCCACCGTCTGCTCGCCAAATGATAGCCGTCATTGCCCCGGTGAACTGCCGCAGCGGCTTGCTTCCGGGCAATATTTCGAATATATTGGAAATATGGAAGATAAAGACGTTATACGCGCCCTTGCGGCGCTCGCCCACGAACTGCGCCTGCGTGTGTTCCGCATGCTGGTCGTCGCTGGTCCGACTGGCTTGACGCCAGGCGCCATGGCGGAACAGCTCGATGTTCCCAATGCGACGCTCTCCTTTCACCTGAAGGAGCTGATGCACGCGGGGCTCGTCACGCAGGAGCGCGACGGGCGCAGCCTGATCTATCGGGCCGCCTATGACCAGATGAACGCGGTCCTGGGTTTCCTGACCGAAAACTGTTGTCAGGGACAGCCTTGCCTCGAACCTGGCGCGGCCCCATGCAAATGCTGACGGAGAACGACCATGAAGCGGTTTCACATCCACGTCCACGTTGACGACCTCGCAGCCAGTGTCACGTTCTATTCGAAGCTGTTCTCCGCGGAACCGGCGCGCGTCGAGGCGGACTACGCGAAATGGATGCTGGACGATCCACGTGTGAACTTTGCGATTTCAACGCGCGGCACGAAGGTCGGTGTGGACCACCTCGGCTTCCAGGTGGACGACGCGGCAGAGCTTGCCGAACTCGCAAAGCGAGCCGAGGCTGCGGACATGGCCCTGCTAGATCAGGGCGAAACCACTTGCTGCTATGCGCGCAGCGACAAGCACTGGGTTCTCGATCCGCAGGGTATCGCGTGGGAACACTTCCATACGCTGGACAGCGCTCCGGTATATGGCGAGCGCAGGCAGGCATCGCCGTTGGCGGGGGCAACGTCCTGCTGTGCCCCGAGCGGCAAACCCCTTTGCATCCCTGTTAAACCTGCCGGTTCGGCCTGCTGCTGATCACGCTGCCCACAGATAACACCATGACCACAAACGTACTCATCCTCTGCACGCACAATTCCGCGCGCAGTGTGCTTTCTGAAGGCATGCTGAACCACTGGGCGAAGAAGCTCGGCAAGGACGTCCACGCGTACAGCGCGGGCAGCGCCCCGAGCGGTCGCATCAATCCATTCGCGCTCGAAGCGCTGACGAACGCCGGGATTGATACGGAAGGCTATCGCAGCAAGAGCTGGGATGAATTCGCGCAGGACGGTGCACCCGAGATGCGCATCGTCATCACGGTCTGCGACAGCGCTGCGGCCGAACAGTGCCCGTTCTGGCCGGGCAGCCCTGTCAAGGTTCACTGGGGCTACGCCGATCCGTCGAACGCGCCGGGCGGCGATGAAGGCAAACGGCACGCATTCGAACTCACGCGCGAAGCGATCGGCTACCGCATGCTGCAACTGCTCGCGCTCCCGCTCGAAAGACTGGACAACGCCCAACTGCAGCAGGCGCTAAACGACATCCTTCAGAGCTGAATCCTCTCCATCGAGTCACCCCATGAACACCCCCAATGTTGCCGCTTCGGGGAAGTCGGCCGCGAAACCGGCCATCAGCTTCTTCGAGCGATACCTGACCGTCTGGGTCGCGCTGTGCATCGTCGCCGGAATTCTGCTTGGGCAAGTCCTGCCTGGTCTGTTCCAGGCGATCGGCCGGTTGGAATATGCGCACGTCAATCTGCCGGTCGGCCTGCTGATCTGGGTGATGATCATCCCGATGCTCGTCAAGGTCGATTTCGGCTCGCTGCATGAGGTGCGCCAACACGTCAAGGGTATCGGCGTCACGCTCATCGTGAACTGGCTGATCAAACCATTCTCGATGGCATTGCTCGCATGGCTCTTCATCAAGCACTTGTTCGCGCCGATGCTGCCTGCCGAGCAGATCGACAGCTACGTGGCAGGCCTGATTCTGCTTGCCGCTGCGCCCTGCACGGCGATGGTCTTTGTGTGGAGCCGGCTGACCGGTGGCGATCCGCTGTTTACGCTTTCCCAGGTCGCGCTGAATGACAGCATCATGGTGGTCGCTTTTGCGCCGCTCGTCGGCATGCTCCTCGGCATTTCCGCGATCACGGTCCCGTGGGCGACACTGCTCACCTCGGTGGTGTTGTACATCGTGATTCCAGTCATCCTCGCGCAGATCCTGCGCAAGGCGCTGCTAGCCAAGGGGCAAGCGGCGTTTGATACGGCGATGGCCAGGATCGGCCCATGGTCCATCACCGCGTTGCTGGCGACTCTGGTGCTGCTGTTCGCGTTCCAGGGCGAGGCCATCCTGAAGCAGCCGCTCGTCATCGTGCTGCTGGCTGTACCGATTCTGATCCAGGTGTTTTTCAATGCGGCGCTTGCCTACGGGCTCAATCGCGCGGTTGGCGAAAAGCACAACATTGCCTGTCCCTCAGCGCTCATTGGCGCGTCGAACTTCTTCGAACTGGCTGTCGCCACGGCAATCGGCTTGTTCGGATTCAACTCAGGGGCCGCGCTCGCGACGGTCGTGGGCGTGCTGATCGAGGTGCCGGTCATGCTGCTCGTGGTGCGCATCGTCAACCGCTCAAAGGACTGGTACGAGTGCGCCTGAGGAATACAGAAACGATCACAGAGGGCAAAAGTGTCCGATCTCACTAATGACCTCCCGCAGGTCGACCCCGCGCTGTTTCGCGTGCCCGACATCAATCGCCTGCAACCTGCAAAGGCGTCGTCCCATCCGCCGCGCATTCTCCTGCTCTATGGTTCGCTGCGGGAGCGCTCGTTCAGTCGCCTGCTGACCGAAGAAGCGGCGCGCTTGCTCACGGCGATGGGTGCCGAAGTGCGCACGTTCAATCCGAGCGGTCTGCCATTGCCGGACGACGCGCCGGACAGCCACCCCAAGGTGGCCGAACTGCGCGAGTTGGTGCGGTGGTCGGAAGGCATGGTCTGGTGCTCGCCGGAGCGGCACGGCGCAATGACAGGCATCATGAAGGCGCAAATCGACTGGATTCCGCTTTCGGTCGGGGCGGTGCGGCCGACGCAGGGCAAGACCCTCGCCGTGATGCAGGTCAGCGGCGGCTCGCAGTCGTTTAACGCTGTCAACCAGATGCGCGTGCTTGGACGATGGATGCGCATGCTGACCATCCCCAACCAGTCGTCGGTTGCCAAGGCCTTCATGGAGTTCGACGAAGCCGGCCGCATGAAACCTTCAGCGTATTTCGACCGCGTCGTTGACGTGATGGAGGAACTGGTCAAGTTCACGCTGCTGACGCGCGACATCGGTCCGTACCTCGTAGACCGGTACAGCGAACGCAAAGAGAGCGCAGAGGAGTTGATGAAGCGCGTGAATCAATCGTCCATCTGACGCGATGGTTTCCGGTCGCAGTTCGCGCCAGGTGTCGCTTAACCGACGGGTATCCGCCGAATGCTTCGCGTCTGCGCGAAATGCTTTTGGCCTCTGAATTCCACTGGTACACCAGGACCTGCACCATGCATCTCCGATCCGCAACTGTACACGACCTCGCCTCGATCGAGACGTTACTCGAAGCCAATGATCTGCCTACGGATGGCGTTGCTCAGCACTTGACCAATTTCATTGTCGGAGTGGGACCGTCAGGGATCATCGCGTGCGGCGGCGTCGAATTTTACGTTGACTTCGCCCTCATGCGTTCGATTGTGGTTGCGAGGGACTGCCGTGGTGCAGGTCTTGGCAAAGCCATCGTTGCCCGTTTGTTGGCGGAATGCCGGATGCGGTCAGTTCGATCGGTGGTGTTGCTAACTACCACGGCTGAGCACTTTTTTTCGGCACAAGGCTTTGTACCCATTGGGCGCGAGGAAGTGCCGCGCCCACTGCTGGCATCCAGTCAGTTCCAGGGCGTATGCCCAGCGTCAGCTACCACGATGATAAAGGTGCTCAAGGTCGGCGAGATAGACCATTGACCTTGCGCTCAGCGTCTGGTTCTGCGCGAACATGAGTCACTTGAAACGGGACATGCTGCGCGGTACGGATTCTTCACGGCGCTCCGCCCATTTCAGGATCGCGTCCAGTGCCGGGCACAGCGCCTGCCCCCAATCGGTCAGGCGGTAGTCCACCTTCGGCGGCACCTGATGATAGACCGTGCGCGTCACAATGCCGTCCTCTTCGAGGCGGCGAAGCTGCTGGGCAAGCATCTTCTGCGTGATGCCTGGGATCAGCCTCTCGAGGTCCGAAAAGCGTCGCACCTGACCACCGAAAAGGTGAAACAGGATGACCAGCTTCCAACGTCCTTCCAGCAGCTTGAATGCGGCTTCGACGTCGATTGCAGCGGTCGTGGGAGTGTAGGCTTTTCGGTTGGGCACGGCTTACTTACTTTTTAGTGCGTTCTTGCGATGTGGTAACTATAGCGCCATCATTG
>NZ_BBJJ01000135.1 GCF_000739815.1 Paraburkholderia mimosarum LMG 23256 = NBRC 106338 | reverse complement strand
GGGCGATGCTGCGATCCTCGCGCCGCTGCGCTTCACCTTCGATCAGGTGAGCGAGATAGTCGACATGCGACCAGTGCTGGGCCGCCGCTTCAGTGGCCACGTCCTCGTAATGTTGCAGCACGTAGCTCATGTGCATTCCCGCGAGCTGCGTGCGTAACGGATCGGTGGCGGCTTCGCTCTCGTGCACGGCGGTGTTACGTTCCGTTTTCGTCATGGGGCTCCTCCGGTCCGTAGCGCGAGAGATCCGGTTGCGCGAGTTCGATATCCAGCAGATCCTGATGACGGAGCAGGTGCAGCGCGCCGGGTTCCGCCAGGGGCCGGGCTTTCATCTCGAGGATGTTGGCGATGTACTCGCAACTGAAGGCGTGGAACGTCAGGCCATCCTGCAGGGCGCGCGCAACGGCCTCGACGCCGTAGATCTCGCTCAACGCGATGATCTTGCGCACATGCTGCCGCGCATTGGTACGCCGTTGCTCAAGCCCTTCGTAATAGGCCTGAGCGTGAGGGCCCAGACTGAGGAAGCGAAGCATCAACCGCTGTTCGCGCGCGCTGCGGCGTTGCGCGAGCAGTGCCTTCGGATGTTCGGGATCCTCAATATCCTCATGACGCTCGTAGCTGCGCACGTGTCGGGCGATCAGCACATTGTCGTGATAGATACACAGCCGATCTGGCCACGCTTTGAGCGTCACGCGGGTATTGGCGTATCGGGCCGGCACGGAGTAGTGGTTGGCGTCCAGCGCTACCCGAAACTGACTGCTCGCGCGCGTCGTCACGATGCGCGCGACGTCGTAGGGTGACGGATTGAGCGGTTTCAGGTGGGCTTGTTCGGTCGCAAACAGATCAACGGGGCGCTGGTGCGTCTCGCCGTGGATGCGGACGTTGGCGATGGTATCGAGCCAGAGTCGGGCTGCGGGGTTGATCGCGCTGAACTCGGCGAGCTCGAGTCCGTTGAGGAGATTTTTTTTGACGTACCCCACGCCGTTTTCCACCCTGCCTTTCTCGTTGCCTTTCCCTACGTTGCAGGCAACGATGTCGAACCCCCAGTGGCGCGCCGCATCGAGGTAGCGCGGATTGAATACCGGCGCCTGACCGATCAGCCGCTGCAGCACCGCTGACTTCAAATTGTCCACCATGACCTTGCGCGGACAGCCCTGGAAGGCCGCAAACGCATGCTCATGGCAAGCGAGGAAGTGCTCCATCGTCTGCGAGACGGTAAATTCCAGATACATCATCCGGCTGTAGCACAGCACCATCACGAAGAACGACAGCCGCCGCCGCGTCGAGCCCACGGCAATCGAGCCGTATTCGCCCCAATCAACTTGCGCACATTCTCCGGGGGCAAAGGCGAGCTTCAGGAACGCCTCGCGCCGCGGCGGCCGGATCTTGCTCACGTAGTCGCGCACGATTGTGTAGCCGCCGTCGAAGCCCACTTCGCGCAAGCGCTGGAGGATCTGCTGCGCGCTATACGGATGCGCGTCGAGCCAGCGCACCACCTGCGCCTTGAACGGATCGAGCCGGCTGGGTCGCGGCGGCGATTGGCGGCGTCGATATTGGCCGGCCTTCAGCCACTTCGACACCGTTTGCGGATGCAGCCCAAGCGCGCGCGCCGTCTGCGTGATCGTCAGATGCTGCCGGTCATGGCAGTCACAGATCTTGCAGTACGTCTCGTAATCAAGCATGGCGCTTGCCCAGGGCCGCGTGCAGCCGTTCGAGCTGCGCGGCCACGTCCGCCTGGGGCCGCGGCAGCGGCGCCGGCCCAGGCGCCGGCGCATCCAGCGCCAGCACCTGATAGATCGGCCTTCGCCAGGCGATCAGGCCGATGCGCATCAGGTCGTTGCGCGCCATCTCCAGGCGCGCCGGCGCCATCGACAGGTGCCGCGCGAGCGAGGCGTCCGCGTAGTAGCTCAGGCCCTGCGCATCGGCCACGGTGACCAGAAACAGGTACAGCGCAGCGGCACAGGCATCACAGCGCTCGATGTACCGCTCGCGCACCAGCCGGTGATCGACCCAGCTGAAGTGCGCCGGAATCTGCCGGATCCGTTCAGGGCAGATGACGTGCTTGATCGGCATGGTCACCCCTCCCGTTCAAGATGTCCTGTCCCAGTTGTAGCAACCGCCGGGTGCTGCGGACTATGTCTTCTTGTAACGGGCTATCGGTCAAATGCGCGATCAGCCCAATCAGGACGGCCGGTTGCGCCGCCAAGACTTCTTGTAACGCACCCGCCGCCAAATCCGCCGATTTCTCTTGTATTTCAACCACTTGCACGTGACAGTCATCTTGTAACGCCGCAGTCGTCGCGGCGCTGGCGCGACGACCATACCCCGGATGCTCGGCGCGCCAGCGCTGCACGCGCGCGACTTGCTCGGCGCCGCGGAAATAGTCGCGGTTCTCGGGTTTGGCCAGCCACCGGCGTTGACTGGCTGCCTTGCTCGCCCGACGGCACGCCGCTTCGGAGCAATACTCCTGGTGTCGCACATTGCGCGGATCAGGCCGGAACCAGGTTCCGCAATTCAGGCACTTACGCTTTTGTTGTTGGCGCTTCATGGACCGGCCCTCCCTGGGGCCGATCATGCGCCGCACGCCCGCACAGCCCGCCCGAAGAACACGCCAGGCAAGGCGTACCGCAAGAAGACTGGATGGGAAGAAGACGGGACCGGAAGAAGAGTCAGGCCGGAAGAAAAGCCAGGCTTTTAGAGAGATGACTTCGAAGAAAAAACAGGAAGAAAATACACTTTCACACCGTTAGTTTTTGACGACTTTCAGGTTGCCGATGACATCCCCTGGAGGATTCGCGCAGAACTGTTGATAAAGCACGGCCATAACGGCGAGCGCTTGCGGGCTCGCCACCGAATAAAAGATGTTCTTGCCCTCGCGGCGGGTTGCCACGAGGCCGTTTTCGCGCAGCAGGCCCAACTGCTGGGACAGGGTCGGCTGCCGGATGCCGAGTTCCTCCTCGAGCTCTCCCACAGACAGCTCCCCCTGGGAGAGGCGGCACATCAGCAGCAGGCGGTCCGGATTGGCGAGCACCTTGAGCAGCGCACATGCGTTTGCCGCGGCGGCCTGCATGGTGGCCAGGTCGATGATGGGGTGGCTTGGGTCCATTGGAAAATCACTCAATTTACGCATATAATATATCTATAAGTATAATATATGTAAATAGAGTGATTCCTCCAGCGACAGCGTCATACGAGCGGCCGTTCACCGAACTTTGCACCACCTGGATGGGACAAGCGGGGCTTTGACGCCAGAAAACTTGCGTGGTTCGGGACGACCCGTCTGCGGCGCCGGGCTTCTTGCTATCCGCTCAATGTCATCAGGTCAGGAACCGACTGGGCCTGCACCATTGCGGTCGGGTTGTCTAAATTAAGGGGCCGCCGCCATTTCAGTTTTCGCTGTTCAAGAAGCAGTTTCCAGTCGAGCTTCATGAGCACGTACACGAGCCCAAGAAACGCCAATTGCGAAAGTACGAACCAGACGCCAAGGTACTGCCCTTCAAACAGCGATTCGGGATCGGCGAACTCGGAGGCGAACCTTCCCAGACGGGCCCAGATTGCATAGCTGACCACGCGTCCTGCAAAGAACGCTGCACCGACGAAGCCGAGCGGCAGCCCCGATAGCCCGTAAGCAATGAACAGATAGCTTGACGGAAACGGACTGAGCGCATACACGAGAAATGCGCCTGCTGTCTTCTTCCTGTGCTTGCCGAGCCACGCACTGACGACGTCAATGTTTTGTCGATCGGCGTCGCGCAACCAGCGCCCTCTCACAGTGACCGGGAGAGTGCAGCAAGCGTGAGTCGACCTGCCGTTGCGGCACTGGCCGCCACGGCAGCAACAAGCAGCATGTTCCCCTCGTGGATGTTGAAGCCAACCCACGACATCGCCATCCAGGTCGGCGGCCCAAACGCGGGCATGAGATTGATCAGCAACACGATGACGAACAGGAGCGCCAGTGTTTTCACGTCAATCCCCCACGTCCGCGTGCACATTCGGCAGGTTGCTGGCGACCTCAACGAAACCGACGCCTCGATTCCGCGCCGGGCCACACGCTGCAGCCTTCCATTTCGCGTCAGTAGTCGCGCAACCGTTCGCGCTGCTCGCGGGTCAACAGTGCATCGATACGCTTGTGTTCATCGGCAGCGATCCCGTACATCTGCTTGCGCAGGTCGCGCATAGTGGCGTAACTGGCGTCGATGGCTGCCTGGTCGCGCTTGGGCGCGGCATAAAGATCGCGAAGCGTCGACTGTTCATCGAGCATCTTGCCCATCAGTAACCAGCGGGCCTTGCGCGATTGATCGACGATCGCATTCATGCGAGTTTGCTGGTCGTGCGACAGTTTCAGTTTGGGATCCCAGCCGACACGGTCGACGCCACAACCGTAGCCATAGCTGCCCATCATGCCCGGGCCGCCCATCCCCGAGCCCATCATTCCTGCGCCCATGCAATCGCCGTCGCAACCTCCCATCATGCCAGGGCCGCCACCGTATGGTCCGTTGCCTCTGGCAGGCACATTGCCGCCTTGCTGTGCGAAGGAGACGGCAATTGGCGACGCAACCAGCACTGCGACGACGCAATGTCGCAACGCACGCAGAGAAAAAATCCTGGGATTCATCATGTACCTCCAGTTCGACCGGCATTCCGGATAACTGAAGATTCAGCGTATAGGACGACGGGAAGACGTGATTGATTTGTGTCAATTCATGACGGGCAAAACGACCAGAGCCGGGCGCCATCAATGGCAGATTGCAACGCGACTGCACGCATGTCCATGCGGTTGACATACATCAAGCGTTCGCGACCCACCTTGCCTACTGTGATGTCATGGCGGCCCTTGTCACGGCGCGTCGTATCCGCAACGCCATCAAGCAGGTGTCCTGATGTCCAGATTTCACAGAGGCGCACTTCTCGCCTTGTTAGCCTGTATCGTCCACGTCGGCCATGCGCAGACGCCGCTTACCCCCGTCGTACGTAATGGCATTTCGTACATTACGGGAGGGGTTGGGAGGACCGAGGTCGATGCGTTCAGGTCTGCGGCGAGCAGGTACAACCTGCGAATGACGTTCGCGTCGAAAGCGGGTTCTTACCTTGCGGAGGTTGACGTCAGCATCTGGCCCGTGACCGGGCAGCGCCTGATGCGCGTGTGGACAGAAGGCCCATTCCTCTTCGTACGCGTGCCCCCTGGGACTTACAGGATCGAGATTCATTTACGCTCGCAGAGTGAGATGCGCACGGTTCAGGTTCCAGCGAGTGGGAGCACCGAGGTGATTTTTCATCTGGAAGATCCCGACGAGTGTGGAGTCATCAAACTTTGTGGCTCGCACGGATAGACCGCAAGTGCCGCCACGCCGACTGGATGGAGCGACCGGGTTGGAATGGAGCGTCATGAACACCTAGCCGGGCCGCATTGTTGACGAGACGCGCAAGCAGGGCGCGGATCGGCTCGCCAAGAGCATGCGCAGTACACATGGATTCGAACGGCTCGCGTTTGGCAGCGGTGCTTTCCGCGTTGCGCACCACTCGAACTCCGCTACTTCCCGTCAGTCCTTTGCAAAGCTGACGATCCATCGGCGATGGCGAGCCAGCCCCGCCGAGCGCCAGTGATGACGCATCGGCACGTCCGCCCCCGGGGGGAACCTAGCTGTCGGCTGGTGGCACCAGCAATAGTGGAACCGATGTCAATCTCCGCGTCCGTGTGGTCTGCGGACTTTCCATATCAACGCATCTCCCGGCGCTGTACCGGCGGAACCAGTTTTCTCATACCGGAGGCCTGACTGTCACAATAAATGGCTCATCCGGTAGCCAACGCCCCTGACTGTCATGATCGCCTGGGCGCCGAGCTTGTCGCGCAGACCATGTACAACCAGATCGACGGCGCGCCCCGCGACGGCGCGTTGACGTCCATAAAGGTAAAAAGCAAGCTCTGAGCGCGTGAAAACGCGCGCTGGGTCATTGGCAAGTGCAATCAGCAGCCGGTACTCACTGCGCCTCAGCGTCACCGGCATACCGTCGCGCGTCACCAGATTCTCGGCGGCGTTGATGCCGAGCTTGCCCATCGACGTCGCCCCACGCTCATCGAGTGGGCGCCACAACAACTGGCGCACCCTTAAGCCAAGGTCCTGCGACTCAAACGGTTTCATCAGGTAGTCGTCGGCACCCTCCTCAAGTAAGATTTCGGGGCTTTCCAGCTGACCCTGAGGCAATAGCGCGATGACAACCGCCGTGCCGCCATGGCGGCGGTAGCCGCGCAGCAGGCGCAACGGATTCAACGTGGGGCTTCCGAAATCGATGAGCACGAGTTCGTGAACCAGATGCAACAAACCGAGTTCAGCTTCATATTCGCTACTCGCCCAGTCGGGCTCATGTCCAGCGCGCTGCATCAGCTCCATGATGGGCAGCGCACTCGATTCGTCGTCTCCAACCAGCAACCACTTCACGCCGCCCTCCTGTCTCCGTCTCGCATTGTCAGGCTGGCAGTCTTAACCGAACCTTAAGGCCCTACCGCGCGTAAGAAAGGCTTGCTGAGAGTCAAGCTGGCTTTCATGAGTCCATGGGCGCCAACGAATTTGTCGTGCAGTACGTCGACCGCGCAATTGGATACCTGAAGAAAATGGGCGTTACTGCCACCTACGCATGGTCCCTGGATTGCGGGAAATTCGGACTGAATCACTCGTGAGATTAAACCTGTCGGTCGAGGCGTGAAGGATGCTCTCTTCGCATCCTCACGATCGGGGATGACGTTCGTGGGTATCGTCGCGATTCCCGAGCGGGTTGTCTGAAGAATTGGATGACGAGCGTACAGGTGCCGCAATAACGGCGGCGGTCCTCGCCTGTGTCGCAGGCGAAGCCGCCGGGACGGGCGAATTCTCGCGCATTTTCGAGGCGGTGGAGATGACGCCCCACAAGCGGACACGGATCGAGCAGCGCCCGCGCCCGCGCGCCTGACTCTTACTGGGCGATTGCCTTTCCGCTCGCGTCCTTCACCTTCGCCTTCCACTGAGTCTCAATCTCGGTGACCACGGATTGCGGCAGCGAGATGTAATCCAGGCTGTCAGCAGCCGGCGTGCCGTTCTTGAAGGCCCAGTCGAAGAACTTGAGCGTCTCCTTGCCCTGGTCCGGCTTGTCCTGTGCCGTGTGCAGCAGCACGAAGGTCGCGCCGACGACCGGCCATGCGTCCTTGCCCGGCTCGTTCGTGAGGATCTGGTAGAACGACTTCTTCCAGTCCGCGCCGGCAGCGGCGGCCTTGAACGTTTCGGTGTCCGGTTGAACGACGGCGCCCGCCTCGTTCTTCATGGCAGTGTAGACCATGTGATTTTGCTTGGCGTACGCCCACTCGACGTAGCCAATCGCGCCCGGCAGGCGCTGAACGAAGGCGGCGACGCCGTCGTTGCCCTTGCCGCCCGTGCCCGTCGGCCAGTTCACGGTCGTGCCTTCGCCGACCTTGCTCTTCCACTCGGGGCTGACCTTCGAGAGGTAGTTCGTCCAGATGAAGCTGGTGCCCGAACCATCGGCGCGGCGGACCACGGCGATGTCGAGGTCAGGCAGCTTGACCTTCGGGTTCAGTGCGGCGATGGCCGGATCGTTCCACTTCTTGATCTTGCCGAGGTAGATGTCGCCGAGCACCGGGCCCGACAGCGTGATTTCGCCAGCCTTGACGCCCGGCACGTTGATCGCCGGCACGACGCCGCCCACCACCGTCGGGAACTGGAACAGACCGGCCTTGGCCAGATCTTCGTCCTTCAGCGGGGCGTCAGAGCCCGCGAAGTCGACGGTCTTGGCTTGAATCTGCTTGATGCCGCCCGACGAGCCGATGCCCTGGTAGTTCACCTTGCCGCCGCCCGACTTTTGATAGGCATCCGCCCATTTCGTATAGATCGGTGCTGCGAAGGTGCTACCCGCGCCGGTGATGTCAGCAGCCTGCGCAATCGACGCTGACAGCAGCGCAAACACCACAACCGGAATGGATTTCATTTTCATCTAACA
>NZ_BBJJ01000136.1 GCF_000739815.1 Paraburkholderia mimosarum LMG 23256 = NBRC 106338 | reverse complement strand
ACGTGACCGATTCGGCGCGGTTGGGCGTTGCGCGGTGTCGATTGTAGATTTCCTTGTCAGTTCTGGTCGAGTCCGGGCGCAAGGACGTTGGGTTTTGGGGATGCTTTTCTGAGCGACTCGCTGGTCAGCGTGATGTGGTGATGACGTTGCATGAGACGATCCAGCATCGCATCGGCGATGGTCTCGTCGCCAATCCAGCGGTGCCAGTGCTCGATCGGCAACTGGCTGGTGACGATGGACGCCTTGCCTGCTGCGCGGTCATCAATGATCTCGAGTAGATCGTTTCGAACCAACGCGTCAAGGGGCGCCATGCCCCAATCGTCACACGTGCCGGGCGCCGTTTGTTGCCGGAGGAACGTTCTGAGGGGGTAACGCCGAGCGAGGCCTTCAGCTGGCGCGGGTGCGCGAAGCGTGAGAGATCGCCTAGCTCGGCGAGCATGCCCATGGCCGTAGTGAGCTGCCGCCCCGCATTGTCTGCAGGGCCAGCACGGCAGGATGGAAGCGCCAGTCGAGGACCGCCTCGCGCAGGGCGGCTTCGAGACGCTCGCATTGCGCGAGGCGGTCCTCAATCGTACGCCGAAGCTCGTCGAGCGCGAGTTGCTGCCAAAGATTGTCGAATGAAAACGCGCTTATCCAGCGACGGTGCGCGGCCCACCAGTCGGCACAGCCCAAATAGCGCACGTCGTGTGAGAGCAGGAAGGACTTAAGGCGTTGTCGCGCACACTTCATATCGTCTTTGGCGCTGACCCACGCACGTTCCAGATCACGGAACGCTTCATCGTCTACTGTGGGCACGTACACGGTCGCCAGGTCGCAAGTGCGGAGCAATCGCACGAGCTTGACGGCGTCGCGCCGGTCGGTCTTGACGCGCTCGCCGGGCCTTCTGGGATTCAGTGACGGTGCGCACACCATGCATTCAAAGCCCTTCCGCACGAGTTGACGGTAGAGCCCATAAGCGCACGGACCAGCCTCATAGACGACACGTATGCGGCGTGCTTTGGACTGCATGCGTTTGCACAGGCGATCGATGTCGGTCTGCGTCGTCCCGATCCTGCCAAGCAGTTCGACCTCGCCCGAACCGAGCGCGTAAGCGATCGTGATCGAGTCTTTGTGACCGTCCAGACCGACGTATAGCGTGATATCGTGTTCCATGCTGGCGTCCGTGCGGGAAATCGCGTCGACAACCTCACGGCAGGCCAGCCCTCCTAGCTCACGTGAAGTCATATTGACTAGGCAAACACGCTGGGTTGTGGAGCGGTCCCTCTCGTGGCTTCACAACTTCCGCCAACTGCGACACCTGCAAAAGTCATTCTGTTAACCCATCTAAGTGTTATTAATGTTTGACGTTTCCAAAATCGTCGCAGCGGGCCGGCTTCCGACGACGCTTCGTTCAGAATGCTTCGATTCAAGGCCTATTGAATCACAGTCGGATCGAACGTCGGAATTCGCGCGTGGCTACCTTCGCGCGTGCGCTAGCTCCGCGTGCGTCCGGCAGGGCGGCGCACCATGCTGTTATGGCGTCGATGGCAAGCGGCTCCCATTTGCGCACCCACGCACGCAGCACGGCGTGATTGCCTTCCTGTTCGCTGGCCATGCGAACAAGCTCGCTGGCCCAACGCCGATGCCGCTCGGTGTCAATGAGCTGCGCATCGGTAATAAGGCCGAGTAGGATATCGCCGTTTTGGCGCGCCGTGACGCCGAGGCCGCGCAATACGGTCTCTTCCACAGCCGGGCGTACGACGAGGTTTAGCGCGACAAAGCATTCAGCCCAGTCCCACGCGGTGAGTGCTTGTTCGACGAGTTTGCGCCAGCCCTGCCAAGGCGGGTCCAGTTCCCAGCGGCGCCGCTCATCGCAACCGAAGCCCAGGTCCGCAAAAGTCAGGGACAGTTCTTTGGTGCGATACGCGGTGTGCGTGAGCCAGCGCAGAGAGTCAGCGGTCTGGTATGCGGCACAGTTGGAGATCGTGGAAGCGGGGGCCATCTGGGCCAGATAAGCTGAGCCCATCTGCAGCGCATGAAACAGGAAACGCGCGGGGGTATATACGCGTGCGAGCGAGGCTGCCCATGGCCGGGCGAGTCGGGCGTCGTGACCGCGCGTGGAGAACTGGTCGAGGAGACCATATACGTAAGTTTCCTGACCATCCTGCAGCAGGTTATAAGTCCGATAGACGATCTCGTCGGGATCACGAAATGCGTTCCAGTCGGGATGTCGCAGCGGCGAGGCGTTCCGGTTGCGCTTGAACCATTGCGCCATTTCGAAGTTTGGGTCCAGTTCGAAGGGGGCGTCAGGGTTGTCGGTGGTATAGTGCAAGTTCGTCGAGACGATCTCATACTCGCTTGGCTTGCGCCGCCGCGCGGCTAGATGGCTCCACGTTTTCAGTGGCTTGAGGACTTCGGGCTGGGTCATGCTCGTCTCCGGTTAAAGCGTTTTCTCGTAGTAAAACCGCACGTAGCCTTCAGTTGTTTCGATGCGGCCTGAAAACGAGCTGAGGCTGACTTCCAGCTCGGACATCATGAACGGTCGACCAAGCGTTTCCTCAAGCGTGGAGCGGCGCAGGATCAGTTCGCCGTCCGTGTCGATGCGCACATACGCGAGTTTGTCGTCCACGCGGATCGTCTTGCCGGGGTTGTCTTCGTGCGCGGCTTCAATGACGCCTGCCGTAATGCTGTCCGCACGAAGCACAGGACCCACGCGGTTGTTGCGGTAAGCCAAGGCGGTGGTTTCGATGGTCATGATCGGTTCTCTGTGACGTTCAGGAATGGGCAAAGGGGGTTTCAACGCTGCCCACCGCAACGAGAACGTCTTCATCCTCGATCTTCGCGGGGTATTCGCGAAGCCGGGAGCCGACAGGATTGATCCCTTTGCCGGTATTCACGTCAAAGGTCCATTGATGCGCGCGGCACATCAGCACGCGGCCGTCGAACTTTCCTTCCACGAGTGGAATCGCCTGATGCGGACAAGCGCCCCGAAAGGCGCGCGGCTCGCCGCCTTCTGAGTTCACCACCACAATCACGTGGCCATCCACCTCCGCTTCGATCATCTCGCCTGCCCAAAGGTCGTCGAGCGTGCAGACTTTCTGGTACTTCATTTCGACCTCATTCGTCGCAAAAGATGAATTCGAGTGTTTCCATCGGCTTTATATCCGTCTCGCCGAGCTTTGCCTTGCGCGCGTAGAACTGCCCCGCGCCCTGGCGCCGCACGCGCACAACCTTGTCAGGCCGTGGGGCGACGCGCCGGCCCACCGAATGGAACGCGGCGGCGGCCGCAACTTCATCCATCGTATTGCCGGTATCCACCGGCAATAGCTGCAATACGAAGTCGTATTGAAAATTCGAAATCACATGGAAGAGTGCCATGTCGTCCTTTTTTGCGTGGCAGCCTCAGGCGGCTTGTTTGTTGTCACTGGTACCTCGGTAAGATTCGACCCAGGCATACTGGTGCGCGTCGTCGCCCATTTCGCCCGGCGCGAGCCCCATGTAGTTCAACGCGCCCAACAGATCGGGTGGCTGGATATGACCGGCGAGGAAGCGATCCACGAGCGTGAGGTGATCGCGGTAACGAACTGGGTCCTGCTGGAAGACCCAGCGGTCAATTTCCGAATTGAAGTGATACGTGCGGCCGTTATGGTCGAGAGGGTAGTCCTTCACGTTCCAGCCATCTCCTGGAATGGCGCAAATGGGCAACTGGCTCATGTTGCAGAGGACAGGTAGCGTATCGGGCATCGTAAGTTCCCGGCGGCCGAGGAGCAGGTTTTCGATAATGACGTCCCATACCTTGCCGAACGAGTTGTTCCAGCCGGGATATTTTTCTTCCAGCCAGTCGCGGCATTCGGGCGTCACGCCAGCTGCGGGGTCCCACCAAACCGTGGGACGCCAAAACCAGATGCCTAGTTGATAGGCGTGGTGCTGGTAATCGAATTCATTGATCATCTGGTCCCAGTACCAGGGCAAATCCAGGCCGAGATCGATGAGTGTCCGCTCAAACTGACTGACGATCCACTCGCGCGCGAATTCCTTGAACGAATGCTTGCGGTGCTCGATCGGCGTGGCGTAGTCCATCGACGATCCCGTGAGCAGACAGAACAGGCGCCATGCCCGTGCGATTGCGATATCCACGAGCTTCTGGGCCTCCGTCTTACGGCCGTTTGCAAGCAAAATGTGCAGCGCCGGGCCGCCGATTTGCGCATGCCGCGATTCGTCCGTTTGAATGCTGGAGATGAGGCTTGCGAAAGTGAAATCGCCGACGTCGACTGCGTCGGCTGCCAGGCCGAGGAACTGTACATTGGTGAAGCCCGTTTCGAGCGCGAAGGTGAGCATAACCGCGATCTCGATCGCGCTGCGGGACATAAAAAGGTCGTCAAATGTGCTGCGGGCTGCAATTGCACCCCACTGGTTCGTGTGATAGGCCTTGTGCGCCCAGTCAAACTGCCTGTCCTTTGCACAGTAGTCGTGAGGGAAGTAGAGCTGCAACTGCCCGTGACGGTTTTCGTCGAGCATGCCGAAGGTGGCCATGTTGCGCATCCCTGGTGCACGGCCGAAGCGAACCATGCGTGCTTCGGCGCTCATTGCCGCATACTCGCCGAGTGCGATGGCGCCGTAATGCGCTTTAAGGATGGAAAGCCAGCCCGGATCGGTATCCTCGAAGCCGCGGCTGCAATTCAGGGCTGCCTTCACTGAATAGACACCAGCGTCTTTTTCGCGCTGGATACGCACGTACTCGGGATACGACGTCTTGTACGGCTCGTCGTAGCTCTCCCAGTGGACTATTCGTATACCTTGTGCACCAGACATGATGTCGGGAAAGAGATCCGAATCCGACACGTAGGACGGGGTCCAATTGGTGGCGCGGGCGATGTCGTACCAGTCGACGCGTTCCAATAACGTCATAGTCAAGTCTCCTTCGTAAGTCGCGATTTGGTCTGCCGGAGCACTATGGCATCCGCCGGGCGGCTTATCAGAGCAAAATCAGTGCCAATGTGCGGACCTTCTTTGCATTGACGAAAAAGAAGTCTCGGGAAAGGGAGATCGAAGATATACGAGCGCCCGTTGCGGGGGGCGATCCGAATGTGCTAGTCCGTTGAACCGGGTGAATTGCACCGGATTCGCCGCGATGGATCGGAGTACTTCCATTTCAATGGGAGCGCTTGCTTGTTGTATTGACGGATGTACCGCGTGAGCTCTTTGTCGAGATGCTTGGTGCTGGTGAATACGCCACGCGCAATAACGTCGCGCTGGATGCGGGCAAACCAGTTCTCCACCTGATTCAGCCATGACGAATACGTGGGCGTGTAATGTATCGAGACTCTCGGATGGTCAGCCAGAAATGTTCGAACAGCATCGGTTTTGTGGCTGCTCACGTTGTCACAGATTACGTGAATCTCTTTTCCGCGCGGCTGGGCCGATACCATCTCGGTGAGGAACGCAACGAACTGGGCGCTGGTATGGCGCGGCGCGGTTTTGCCCAGCACCTCACCAGTGGCGACATTCAATGCGGCGAACAGGCTCAGGGTTCCATTGCGTTTGTATTCGAAGCCATGGCTCTCAGCGCGCCCGGGCGACAGCGGCAACATCCGGTCCTTGCGACCGAGCGCCTGGATGGCTGTCTTCTCGTCCACGCAGAACACCACCGCGTGCAACGGCGGATTGAGGTACAGCCCGATCACATCGGCGGCCTTGGTCTCAAAGTCAGGATCGTTCGACACCATGTGCGTATCCAGACGATGTGGCCGAATGTCGTGCTTGCGCCAGATACGTTGCACGGTCATGAAAGCCATACCGAGCTGTGCCGCCAGTTTGCGGCTGCTCCAGTGCGTCGAGCCGTCGGCCGGCTTACGCCGCAGCGTGTAGTCGAGTACTCTCGCTTCAAGGCCCGCCAGGTCAGGTCGCGGCGCCCGGCCTGGATGTCTGCCGTACAGGCCAGCCAAACGGTCACGTGTGAAACGCGTTTGCCACGTTGTGATGAAACGCGAATCGCATCGCAACTCGGTCATGGTCGCCGCACGCGAGGCACCTTCGTCAAGCAGCAGGATCAACCGCGCACGCCTTACCTGGCCAACGGCCATGGTGCGGCTGCGCTGCATCGACATCAGCTCTTCGCGCTCGGTTTCACTCAGATTCATTTTGCCCATGCACCATTAGATCAGTGCAATTTCAATGGTTCAATGGACTAGTTTCCACGCGCAAGGAGTTCGACAAACAGCAACGCGGGCAAGCGCGAAAGCTGCCGCGTGACACAAGGCCGCGGTACCAGGTTGTATTTCGCGAGGCCGAATCCACTCGGCATTAACTGAGAGTGCGTTGCGGGTCCTTCTCGTCTCGGGATGGTTCTGTCTGCCGGCATAACCACAGACCCCAGTCCCCGATCCTTGATTCCCAATGAGATAGCGCGTCAGCCGCAACCTGAAGGCACTAGTCGGGAATGTCTGGATTGTCAGATAGATAACGCGCACTGTAGCACTGCTCCATCAAAAACTCGGACAACGTTAAAGCGAACTGCCGCGGTCAACTGGTTCCGGGGAAGAAGTGTTCTTTCGGTGACGGTGTAGCCTTGTAGGCGGCGGGCAACAGGAGAGCCAGCGTGGAGTGCAAGCGCCGGAATTTCAAAAAGACGAATACTGTTAGGGACGGCCTGCAAAAGTCCTGGCGTTGAAGTCTGGTTGTCCTATCCTGGAAGAACGCCAGTTAAAGGAGTTCCGCGATGACACAGCTCGGTCTTGGCCTGGATCTTTCAACGAAACGCACGCGCAAGCGGGAATTTCTCGATGAGATGAGGCGCGTTGTGCCATGGTCGAGGTTGATTGCGTTGATCGAACCGCACTATCCGAAGGGTAAGACTGGAAGGCCGCCGTTTTCCGGTTGCGACGATGTTGCAGATTCACTTCATGCAGCAGTTATATGGACGCCTCCCGTTTGCCAAGGGCCAGCATCGATGCTGTCAAACATGATCAGGATGCGGTTTTATATCCGGCCTGTTGTAGAGGCATGTGCCTGTTGGCCCTGATGGAATCCGCTGACCCGCGCCTCATTTGGTTCGTGGACTCGAAGTCCTCTGCTGCATGCAGGCTTGGCGTGTCACGGTCTGACCTGTTTGCCATCATTCGTTGTCGTACCTTGCGCAACCGTTGATAAGGAAATGTACGTTGTTTGGGGCTATTTAAGCGAGTGTCGACTTACTGACAAACTCCCGTTGATACTTTCGCTCATGGGCCAGTAGTGCCCAGATCGTACGGGCCATCTTGTTGGCCAGTGCAACAATCGCGACATTCTGTGGTCGGCGTTGCGCCAGTTTCGTTGCCCAGGTGGGAGGCTCTTTGCTATGGGTGAGTACCGATCGCGCGCCGTGGATCAGCAAAGTTCGCAAGTAAGTGTCGCCATGCTTGCTGATGCCTAGCAATCGCAGCCGGCCGCCCGTTCCACTCTGCCGGGGGACGAGACCCAGCCATGCCGCTAGTTCGCGGCCGGATTTATCGATGGCAAGCTCTGGTCGAATCCGGCGGCCAGATGGAACGGGATCGTACAGCTCAACCCAGTGATTCGGGGTTGGGCCATGTATCACCGTCATGTGGTCTCTAAAGCTCATTTTACGTCGGTAGATGCTCACATCTGGCGCCTCTTGTGGAAGTGGGCGATGCGTCGGCATCCCACGAAAGGCACGGGCTGGGTGAAAAACAAATACTTCCGCGTAGAGGGGAACCGTACTTGGGCGTTTACTACCCGGTCACAAGCCCACGGGATAACCCGGCTGTTTCGGGCTGCGGCGGTTCCGATTGTCCGTCACGTGAAAATACGTGGCCAGGCCAATCCGTTTGACCCTGCGTGGTCGTCTTACTTTGCCCGCCGTCGAACCACGACTGACGATTGATTGCGCGGTACCGACGCTGGTGCTGGTGAATGGCTTGAGCCGGATGCGGGGCGACTCGCACGTCC
>NZ_BBJJ01000137.1 GCF_000739815.1 Paraburkholderia mimosarum LMG 23256 = NBRC 106338 | reverse complement strand
TTACAAGGCAAGGCTTGTAGAGCAGTACTTCCAGGAAACGAAGCTTTTGCGCAACGACACCAGCGTGCAGTTCCGTTGCGTCCTCTTCCCATCCTCCTTTCCCGTCGCGCTTCCTCCCGCTGCCCGTGAGTGGGGTAAGAAACTCCGCGTAAAACCCGTGTGTGTCACCGCCCAGGTTGTAACGCATCGCTGGCGGTCTGAACCCGCCAGCAAGGTTCGGCTCTTCGGTGAACCCAGCCCCTTCCAATGCCTTCTTGATATCGCCTTCGAGCAGTTCGTGCGTGTCGTAGGCCACATCTGCGTCTTGGGTGAAGATCGGATTGTGGTCCGCCGTGTAAGCACGCGGCTCATAGCGGTACAGCCGGAATGCCCATCCGCCAACAAAGACGATCTGCTTGCGCCATGGCTCGAGCGTCATCGCCAGTCTGCTGAAGTCTGCCAATTCGCTCACATTTTTTCTCCCACAATGCTTGCCAGCACGCCGTGCTCCAGCTCGGCTGCCTGCTCGGCACCTCGCGTCGTATCGGCGGAGACGTCAAGCCACGTCTGGACAATGTCGGACACCCAGACGCCCTCGCGCATCACGCGCCCGCGAAGCAGCGATTGAGGATACGGGTGTTGCTTCAGAATCAGATCCGGCCGCTCACCCTCGAGCGCACGCTTCAGCCCCCGCCAGCCTTCAGCTGCTGCGAGATTGGGCACCCACAAAGTCGGCAGTGCGCCATGGACGTGCCCTACGCCCAGTGCGTGCGCCGCCGCAAACTGGCCCAGTGTCGCCCCCTCTTCCCGCTTGAGCGTCTTTCGTAACTGCTGCTCCTCGGGCACGCCACGCACGAGAAATTTCATCGGCACGCTGACTGTCGGTTTCACGTAGGCGGCCTTCCACCGCTGCGCGAGCTTGCGTCGCTGGACGAGTCGCAGGTGCGGCACCGCCTCGACGAAGTCTTCCTCTTTCAGGGCATTGACGAGCCGCGTAGCGGTCATGACCGATACACCCGCTTCGCGTGCAAGGTCGGTCGCCGTCATGTACGTCTTCTCCGGGGCATTGATCAGGTTCTCTCGCACGATATCGGCCGCGAGCAGGAGCTTGAGCATCCATTGGACGAGATCGGAGAAAACGAGCGTCGGCGGTGCGGAATGGCTGCTGCGCCGCACACTCACTGGCCGTTTATCGGCCTCCAGTCCCGGAAAGTCAACGTACAGCGGCACGTCCGACAGGATGGCGACAGGTTCACCTTTGCCATACGCACGCTGAAAATCTCGAAGCCTGGTGACGAGCGCCTGCGATGCGCTTCCCACCCAGATGAGGACAGCGGGATGGGACTTGCCCGGCTTTGCATTGGCGTGGACGCGCGATTCGAGCAGCGCCTGCGAGAAAAGCGGTATCACCCGATCGGCGCGCCCTTCCGTTAGGGCTTTCAATACCGCGTGATACGTCTGACCGTGAGGGCTGGTCAGGACGAAATCTCCGCCCTTGCCGTTCTCACTGTCCTCCTGGACTTGCCAACCGTTGCTTTCGAAGAGCGAATAAACGGCGTGTCGCGCGAGACGGTCGGTTGCCCCGGTCAGGGAGTGTGTGTCGCTCATGATTCACCTGGCCACGCTATTTCAGTTGGCCATGTGAAATCACATGGCCACGTTAGATCACACGCCCATGTTACTCCGCGTCGCACAGGAGGTGCAAGTGAGACGACATCCGCCTACGGAAAACAGCTGACCAACGGCCCAGCGACCAAGCGTCGAGTTGTATATTGGGGCCCGAATAAACACTCCCAGTCAGTGCGGAATGCCATCCTCTGTTACGCCGGATTCCGCGCTCAAGTCTTCCGGTCGTACTTTTAAGCGCCTGCCAGACCCTTTTAAGGAAAAGCTCTGAGACCACGTAGGTACCCCCTCGGACGGGGCGGCAATATTTGGCAGACCTCACGTCTCGTTCTTGCCGCTGATCCGCGGGTCGCCCGGTGCCGCGACGAACGTGCCGGTGCCGCCAGGGATCAGCGTATTGGCGTCGGCGATTTTGATGGGGTTGACTGAGCCGCATAAGCATCCTGGAGCCCACACGAAGACGACGATCGCAGCGACGCATATGGCGTCACGTACGTGCGGCAGCGAATGCACGTGTAGCATTTCCTATGACACGATTGGCCGTAGCCGACCTTCAGCAGCTCGAATTTCCACGCCGAAGACGCGAATAACGATCAACATAAGCGAGGTAACTGACGGCACCCTGGTTCGGCCGCATGCCGAGCGGCCCCAAGCACACTGTTTACAGACAGGTCTTTTATTCAGCCCAGTGACTGTATTCCGGCTTTTTGCGGTTCAGGGCAATGCCCCTGGACCTGAGAGAGGTTAGTCCTTGAATGGTGAAACGGACGCCTTTTATGCTGGAGCCATCTCGATGGTCGGTTGCGACCGTGCCTACTGGAAATGACGCTATCGTGGACGAGCCTGTGCTCAATCTGTGCAGAGTTCACAGTTGCAGCGCCCGATTTTCCAGCACCCGTCCTCTAAATGCTCACGAAGCCAGATGTTCCAAGGATGGGTAGGAATACGTTGGATTTCCAATTCAAACACCAACCCGACGCGGGAACTCCGGAATATTTTCCGGCGGGGTGGGACGCCCTCCTGGTACTCCAGATGCCCGATGAAGAATGCCCTGCCTCTCCTGCGGAGGTCACGATATGCCTCTGAATGCACGAAAATTTTCCCACGCACACCATTCCTATGCAAAAACCAGTGCGATTGATTGAAAGGGTATTCCGCATTAAAGCTTGATATCAAAAATCCAGCGGGGTCTCGATCACGCCACGCTATCCACTCAGGATTAATACTGCCCACGGTCACTCCCTATCGCCGTAAAAAGCTCAAAATCTCACCAGCTTGATTGGACGCTCTCCTGTCCGCCGCATTTTTGCCCGGTGTGACACGCCCGTATGTGCGTCAACGAACGCACTCAACCGGCTCGAGGTCCGCGACGCACCGTCTCGGAAAACCTGCTGCGAATTTCGCGGTGAACGTTCGAGTCGCAGAGCATCGGCCGCTCGCGGTTATCGTCGCGAAGCGCCGCCCCCTGAGTTCAAAATCTATGGCCAGCCCGAGATTTGCCACCTCTGGTTTTGATGTCCTCATGGCTTGCACAAATCTATCCGGAATCCCATGTTCCACGATGAAAGTCGCACCGGTCGATCCTCAAAATGTCGGCAGCTGCTGCGAGCTGTAGAACTTGTCAGGTTTTTCGTCCGGTCGCTGTGCCGTTGGATCATCAGGTTTCCAGCAGTCGCAAAACCTTGTTGGGTGAAACGAAGGGTCAGTCCGCGAGATTCAGGTGCGAGGCATCGTACGCAGTGTGTTTGGTGAGCACCGCCCAGGCAATCCGCGCGAGCTTGTTGGCCACCGCACAGGCCACCACATTGGCGTGCCGTCGGGTCAGCATTGACCGGATCCACTCTCCGAGCCGATCGGCGCGCTGGTTCGCGCGTTGCATGACGGCTCGGGCGCCCTGTACGAGCAAATGGCGCAGATGCTTATCGCCACGCTTGCTGATTCCACGCAGGACATTACGCCCGCCGGTGCTGTGTTGCCGTGGCACCAGTCCGATCGAGGCCGCGAAGTTGCGGCCGCCCTCGCGGCTGTGCCACGTTCCCGACTTCCGACGCCAGCAGGCTGGCCGTGATGGGGCCGATGCCGGGAATAGACAGCAGCCGCGCTGCATTCCCGTCTTCGCGAAGTTGTAACGTCAGATCCCGTTCGATGTCGTCAACCTGCTGGTCCAGATAACGATAGTGGGCATGGAGCCGGTGGATCAGTTGGATTAGTCGTGGAGGCAAATCGTGTATCGCAAGCACGTCGGGCAGCCGGCGCAGCGTGGCCCTCGATCGAGGAACGACGATGCCGAACTCGAGCAAGATGCCGTGGATACGGTTGATGGTAGCCGTGCGTTCAGTGACCAGCCCTTCGCGCGCCCGATGCATTGCCGCCAGAAGCTGTTGTGCTTCCGTCCGTGGTTCAACGAAACGCATCGCGGGACGGGACGCCGCCTCGCAGATCGCCTCAGCGTCAATGTAATCGCTCTTGTTGCTCTTCACGAAAGGCCGAACGTACTGTGGCGAAATCAGGCGGGCAACGTGCCCCAGTTCGTTGAGCTTGCGTGCCAGCCAGTGCGACCCCGCGCACGCCTCCATCACGACCGTAACCGCCTTGAGATTACTGAAGAACGGAAGCAGTTGCGCGCGAGAAAGCCTCTTGCGGAACACCTCATGTCCCTTTGCATCCTGTGCGTGCAGATGAAACACATGCTTGCCCAGATCGATGCCGATCAGCGTGACCTCGTTCATGGCGATCTCCTCTACCGTGGACCGAACTGCCTATCGTAGACCGGTCGGTGAGATCGGGCTGGCCATTTCATTATGTCATGTTTCCGGGCGATGCTTTCGGATTTGGGCACTGCGCCGCGCACTCGGACACAAGCCGTTGCGGACCGCCTTATCACCTGAGCGGGTGGGCGACACGAAGTAAACGGGCAATTGCGACACCCTGACGCAGACAAAACTCCCCAGCTGCACGTATCGTTTATATGGCAAACGTTTCCGAGCGTGGTCGATCACGCAGCCACGAGCAACCATTGGAGGATTCATGCGCATTACGCTCCATCTCGACACGTTCGATCGCATTGACCCGAACGCCTATGCGATCCTTTGGCTCGACACCGAAACCTGTACGTGGTCGCGGGAAGGTCATGCCGGTCTAAAGCTTCCCGAATGGGGACAGCTGCACGTCGGATCGTGCGGCACGCAGGTCTGCGGTCAGCATGATGAGGACCCTCTTTTCATCCTCGAAGGTCTTGCCCTTGAGGACCAGATCGGTCCGTTCGAAGGAGAATCAGGGGAGGCCCACTGGCGTTGCGAAAACGGACCTCAGACCGCAGGACACTGGCATGTGCGGTGCATCGACAAGGACGCTGTGCTTGCCGAGGACAGCTTGTTCGCAACTGCCGAGGTCTAAAGGGAATCCCCAGCCGCCAAGCGGTACAGAATGCGCCAGGGGACTCAAGGCCACGCTGAGATGCTGAGTCCCGAAAGGGGCCCACTCAATCGAGCTACAGAATCTTCATTGAACTGGAGCCGACCCGTTCTTGACGTTCCTCGGTACAAACTTCAGAGCATCGCTGCCAAGCGCAGCATCCAGCCCTTGACTTCACCGCCAGGGTCGCGTTCGGCGAGCCGATGTAAGCGGTAACCCATGAGCGTTATAGAGTTCGCGTAAGTGTCGTTGCAGAATGTTCCTCGTTCAGTGCGATCAGGAGCGGACGATGAAGGCAACTGCAAAGCGAGAGGAAGTCGAATCAGTGTGGCGGCAGAGGCTGGCGCGCTTCGCCGAGCGCGGGCAGACGGTCAGAGCGTTTTGCCGCGAGTAGTCGGTGTCGGAGTTGCGCTTCTATCATTGGCGGCGGCGCTTGCAGGGCCCGGCATCACCGCGTGTTGCGGATGTGCCCACCGGAGGCACAACCTTTGTCGATCTGGGCACCATTGCGGCAACTGACACGCACATCGAGCCGGGCAGGCCGGCGGGACAGGCGAATCTGACGATCCGCCTCGATCTGCCCGGCGGCATCGTTCTGACGATCGCGAGAAGCTGATGTTCTTCCCGGAGCAGCAGGTGCGTGTGTTCCTGTACGGCGCGCCCGTGGACATGCGGCGCCCGTTTGATGGCTTGTACGCGATCGCGCGCCACAGCATGCCGGTCGATCCACTTGGGGGCCATCTTTTCGCGTTCATCAATCATCGTGCCACACAGATCAAGGTGCTCTATTTCGATCGCAGCGGCTGGTGCGTTTGGGCCAAGCGGCTCGAGCAAGGCCGTTTTCTGGCCAACTGGAACCGGGTGGATACGCGTGAGATCGATGTCACGCAACTGAAGCTGTTGCTGGAGGGAATCGAGGTCGTCCGGCAGCGGCATCGTTACCGGCACCCGCAGCCACAATCGCCGATGAGGCCCCGCCGTGAGGCATGCCTTGCCCTATGATGGTGACCATGCCATCGACTGCCGCCACCGACGAGACCATCGCTGCGCTCACCGCGCACGTGGCGGCGTTGTCGGCGCGATGCGATGCGGTGCTCGGCGAGAACGCACAATTGCGCGCGCAAGTCGCGTGGTTCCAGCGCCAACTGTTCGGTCGCAAGAGCGAGCGTCGCATCGTACAGCCCGATGCGGCACAAGGCACGCTGGGCGAAGCCTTCGATGCTGTGCCCGATGCACCGGTGCCAGGCAGGAAGACACGCATAGCCGGCCACGAGCGCAGCGCCACGCCCAGGCGCTCGGATGCCGACGAATCGACACTGTTCTTCGACGAGGACAAGGTCCCGGTCGAAGTCATCCCGGTTGCAAACCCCGAGGCCAAAGGACTCGATCCCGAGGATTACGAAGTAATCGGCGAGCGTGTGAGCCACAGGCTGGCCCAGCGTCCCGGCAGCTATGTCGTGCTCAAGTACGTGCGCCCGGTGATCAAGCGGCGCGATACGCAGGCATTGTCGTGTCCTGCGGCGCCGGTTGGTGTGATCGAAGGCAGCCGCGCCGATGTGTCGATCATCGCCGGGCTGCTCATCGACAAGCTGGTGTACCACCTGCCACTGTACCGTCAACATCAGCGGCTTGCCCAATGTGGCATCCGCGTTTCGCGGCAGTGGCTCACGCAGATCGCGCAAGCGGCCATTGCGCTCATCGAGCCAATCCACGACGCACAGTGGCAATCGATCCTGAGCTCGCGCGTCAAGCGCATGGACGAGACGCCGATCAAGGCCGGACGGGACGGCCCGGGCAAGATGAAGTCGGCGTACTTCTGGCCTGTCATGGGCGAGCGCGACGAGATATGCTTCCACTACCAGCCGAGCCGGCGGCAGGAGCACGTCGAGCAGCTGCTCGGGCAAACCGCATCGACTGGCAGCGTCCTGCACACGGACGGCTACAAGGCGTACGCCTTGTATGCGAAGAAGACGGGACTCGCCCACGCGCAGTGCTGGGCGCACAGCAGACGTGCGTTCGTGAAGGCAGAGGAAATCGAGCCGGCACGCGTGGCCGAAGCGCTGGAGCATATCGGCGCGCTGTATCGCGTCGAGGAAGACATTCGGCAAAAGGGCCTGACAGGCTCCGGCAAGCGCGCCTGGCGGCAGCAATATGCGAAGCCGGCGGCGCAGCAGTTCTTCGTTTGGGTGGACAGGCAGTTTGAGGCGCAAGGCTTGCTGCCGAGCAGTCCGCTCACGAAAGCACTGGCCTGTGTGCGCGAGCGCCGCGAAGGCCTGTTGCTGTATCTGGACGATCCGGACGTCGAAATCGATACGAATTCATTGGAGCGCGCGCTGCGCGCAATCCCAATGGGTAAAAAGAACTGGATGTTCTGCTGGACCGAGCTCGGCGCCAGGCAAATCGGTATTGCGCAAAGCCTGCTGGTGACGTGCAAGCTGCACGACATCGATCCCTATGACTATCTGGTCGACGTGCTGCAGCGCGTGGGCCAGCACCCGGCGTCGCGCGTGCATGAACTCTAGATAACAATAATCTCGTACAGACCGCCTATTTGCACCAGAGCCTCCTGTTGCAGCAGCCAGGCAAGCAGGTCGTCCACGCGGCGGGGCAGCATGCTGCGACCCTGCACGGAAGACACCCAGCTGGCGCAGCGCCCTACCCTACTCGGTCATCGCGGGCGTGGACGTCCCGCCTTCCGCGGGATAGACATCCGCGATCA
>NZ_BBJJ01000138.1 GCF_000739815.1 Paraburkholderia mimosarum LMG 23256 = NBRC 106338 | reverse complement strand
TCAACATATGCAATAAACACTGGCGCTGGCCAGGATGTCACGCCGGATATCCGGGTCGCCTTTCCAATGTCGCGCACGTCCGTACGGCGTCGCGATATTCCAGTACGCCCAGCGTAAGGGCACAGTCACGTTTGTTCATTTCGAGGGAGTGGGATGGATGAAACATGGTGGGTCTTGCGATCGTTGTATCGACACTCGCCGTTACCGCTGCCAATGGCGCTTGCCCAGTAGGCGCGAAAAAGATCGTGCGCAGACACTTCGCAATCGCGGGCAGCAATAGATGGTTAGTCTCTACAACGGCCCGGGCGTCGTCTCCGCCGTCGGGTGGGGCGTTTCAGCAATTGTCCCTGGACGGCAGGTTGTACCGCGTGCCCACGAGACAACCCGCGCCCATTCTGGGCAATCTCGCATAAGAAACAGCATGACAGCTCACTTTCAGGAAACGCTGGCAGTCGGCCGGCGGGAACTCAACGTCCGCGCCGAGATTGACAACATGCGGATTGCAGCTCTCTGGCAGGTGCTCCTGCCGATCGCTGGCGAGATCAGGAGCGTGAAGATCTCGACTGCACAGACTCGAGACTTTGCCGATTTCACCATTTCGTTTGGCTGTATTCCGTTGGCGGTGCTGTGGGCCATAGTGGATCGGCTGGGCAGCATGACGTGGGTAACGAGCGTCAAGTTGACGCCGGGCTGATTGTCTCGGCACGCAACGGACAACATTCAGAATTGATCAACGAATCGCGGCCATCGCCGTGCTCGTGCCGACACCAGGCGGCATCAACCTGGAAGATGTCAAGGGGCCCGAGTGCTTCTAGATCGAGCAGAAGCGGCATGAGCGCAGAAGATCCCGGTAGTACCAGTCGGCGACCGTCATGTCATTCTTGCCAGGATGGATATGAAAGGACGTGGGGATCCACCTCAAACGACGCGGATAGAAGCCCGATAAACGTCAAACGATTTGGTTGAATGCGCCATCCGCCGTCGACTTATGCCTTTTGCATCGCATGCACCCCCCAGACCATTGTCGCGCTCGGCGGTGGGCGCTGGTCGGCCATCTCTCCACGCGATAGGCGTCGTGACAGTCAAAGGTCACTAACCTCGTGTGGTGAAAACGTCAAAGAGAGCCGGTCGCATTTTTGAAATGTTTTTTTGAGCGCCATCATAGGGGGACTAGCTTCCAATCGGCTTTGCAACCAAATGGGGTATGTCATGGGCAGCGCGCTGGTTTGGGCAGCAATCCCTCACAACAGCGATGGGGTCGTGTTCCAGGTTCGCGCGGTTCGCGGACTTCAACGTTTCCATATCCCGCGCCGGGCGCTTGAGGAGGCTTTCGGCTTGCCTCCCCATGCATCGGATGCAGGGCAACTCGAACTCTTTTATCAGCATGAGACTCTCATCCTAAGGCGGGCCATGCAGAAACGTCCGATTGCGGGCGCTGACACTGCTGCCCTCCAGACTGCCGATCTCGCCTCTGTCGTTGAAATGGGATTGAGCGCGACAGCGCACCTGTCGGAAGCGCCAGGGTACCTGGCTTCAAACTACAGCGCTCTTGATGAGAGCGGCCATTGATGTGCGGGAAAGTCGAACGTCAAGAACCGGTTATTCTCCAGCGTTGCGGTTGCAGAACCGAGGTTCTCACTGTGGCAAGTGCGATGTGGTTAATCAGCAGCGCGCTCGCCTGAACGCGCCCCGTCACCCGAGGATGCGCACGCAGCCAGGATCGCGTGATCTCTTCCGTGGCAGCGAGGCATTTAGAATGTCTGGCGAAAAGGCTTATATGCGCCGCCGCAGCAGCAACGAGGCGCGCGACTGCGCGTGCGATCACTCTGCGGAAACTAAAGCGTCGGATAGAAAATCGCGCCCGGATAGGACCCAGCTTCGGCGGCACCCAGTGCATACCGGAAGACATGGAAGCGTCCCGTTGAATGCGTGAATGCCGGCGGCTGTCCGATCGGCAGCCTCATCAAGTTGCGCACACAACCTTTCAGGACGCGCCGGTTGTATCCGTCTACGAATACGGCGTCAAATTTGCGTAACGCCCGCGCGCGCCCGGCGCAAGCGGCTGCGTAGATCGGTTCCGTACCCTTGTTTTGTGTGATCAAGGAAGCAAAAGACCAACGCTTTAGGCCCGTCCGCTGCAATCGTCGCCGGGAGCACCCCGTGCAGCGAATTTCGCCTGAATTGCGTTATTACACACTCGGCTATCTGATATGCAGGACAGGGGCGGTCGGTACGACGTGCTCACTCGTCCTGGACGGCCACCCCTCGGCCGACTCTACTCATTCACGGCAATAGCCCGAAAGCTGCCTTCGACGATATCAACGTTCGGTCTGCGGGGACTCGTCGAACTGGTGCTCTCGGCCAGGAAGAGCCGTTAGATCAAGCCATGACCCGGACATTCGGGCGGCTGACTCTCCGTTGATAACGGTCATTCCTGAGTCCACCAGGCAAAGGTCATAAACGCGACGAGCAAAAGAAGTTACGGATTGTTGCAAAGTCACGATAAGGTTTGCAGTCCGCCGAATGTAAGCTCCGCGCACCACAGACAAACCATCAGGTATTGAGATGAACGGGATGCGAAAAACACTCACAACCGCCATTTTCGCCTCCGCTGCACTCGCGGCCTGCGGCGGTGGAGGGGGGAGCAATAACGGAGGCACCCCGACCGGCACCGTGAACGTCCAGATGGCTGATGCGCCCTCCTGCGGCTTCGACCACGTCTACGTAACGGTGAGCCAGGTGCGCATTAACGCGAGCTCGAGCGCAGGTGACAACGACAGCGGATGGACCAACATCACGCTCGCTCCCCCGCAGAAGGTCGATCTCCTTTCGCTCACGAACGGAACGATGGCTGCGCTCGGCCAGGCCACGCTTCCCGCCGGCCAGTATCAGCAGGTGAGGCTTGTACTCGCCCAAAACCAGGGTAACACGGTGGCCAATTCGGTCGTCGTGTCGGGAACGACCAACGAACAGCCGCTCGCGACGCCGAGCGCGACCCAAAGCGGTCTCAAGATCATTCGTCCCTTTGACGTGGCCGCGAACTCGACGGTCGATCTCGTGCTCGACTTCAACGCCTGCAAGTCGGTCGTCCAGAAGGGCAATGGCTCGTACGCGCTGAAGCCCGTGATCACCGCCACGCCCACGACCGTCACCGGCTTGATTGACGGCTATGTCGCGGCGGCTGAAGCCGGCGCTACCGTGTATGCCGAGCAGAATGGCAAGGTGGTGAGCGGCACGGTGGCGGACAGCACGGGCCACTTTGTGTTCTCGACGCTGGTCCAGAGCTCGACGAACGGCAACTACGATATCGTGATCGTGCAACCCAACGAGACGACGGGGATCATCAAGTCAGTGCCTGTCGTAGTTGGCGCTACGACCCGCGTATCGACGGCCGGCCAACCCATTACGCTTCCCGTCTCGACGATGAATACGGTGAGCGGCACGGTGACGGCGTCGGCGGATGCCAGCATGCGTGCGCTTCAGACCACGTCGACGGGCACGTATGAGATCGCATCGGCGAATGCGAACCTCGATACGGGCAACTATACGACAAGCCTGCCCGTCGCGGCACCGGTGGTTGGCGCCTATAACGGCACGCTGCCCGTCGCCCTGATCCCGGCGGCGCCGGCAGGCCAATACACGATCGAAGCCGATGCGGCCTCAGGCGCCACGCAATCGACCGCCGTCAACATTACGGGCGGAAGCCAGGCCAACGTGAACTTCAGCTTCTGACAAGTGCAGTACGTACGGAGTGGCGGGGGGCCCTTCTCTGTCGGGAGCATGACCGGTGCAAGCGGCGGCACCCCGATCTTGCACAAACGGCTCGTGCAAAGCCGGGCCGCAACTGCGAACGTCGCCCACATCGAAACAATTGTAATCGTCTGTTAATGGCTGGCCGACGGCCTGTTTTCACGGCAGACGCACATCTTCGTTTTGATACGATCCCGCTTTTTCCGCCTGCGCGTCGACTGTGAATCACCGATATCTGTCCTTGTTTCGTCAACAGTGCACAAGGTGGCTCGCCCGCATCCAACCGCTGGCCGCTGTCATCAGAACGAAACCCAGACTCGTCCTCCTTGCCACACTGCGCAGCTTGAGCCACCCGACGCGACGCGGCATCGCGTTGGCACTCGGCGCGGTGCCGGCGCTATCCCTGCTGTACATGCTCGCGCTTGTGCCGTTCACACCAGGCACCGGCGACATCCGCAAAGCCCGCGTTGATCTGCCAGCGTTGATCGTGTCCGCCGACGGCAAACTGCTCGCGGAATTCAAGCCGGTCAATCGCGAATGGGTGTCGCTCAAGCAGATCTCTCCGTACATGGTAGATGCATTGGTCGCGACTGAAGACCGGCGCTTCTACGAGCACCACGGCATCGACTGGAGGCGTATCGCGTCGGCCGCATTGCACACGTTCTCGGGTAACCGGCAAGGTGGCTCGACGCTCACGCAGCAACTCGCGCGCAATCTGTATCCCGACGAAATCGGCCGTGCGCCGACCCTCACGCGCAAGCTCAAGGAAGCGATCACGGCGTTCAAGATCGAAGCCGTGTACAGCAAGGATCAGATTCTCGAGACGTACCTGAACACGGTGCCATTCCTGTATAACGCCTACGGCGTGGAAATGGCCGCACGCACCTACTTCGGCAAATCGGCCGCTCAGCTCGACATTCTCGAAAGCGCTACGCTCGTCGGCATGCTAAAGGCCAACAGCACCTATAACCCGGTGCTCAATCCCGAGCGTGCATTGCAACGGCGCAACACGGTGCTCGGGCAGATGAACAAGTATGGGAAGCTCAAGCCCGCCGCGTATGCATGGCTGAAGCGGCAACCGCTCAACGTCGATTTCGAGCAGCAAACTGTGTCACCGGGCCCGGCGCCGCATTTTGCGGCGCAATTGCGCAAGTGGCTGACGGGGTGGGCCGACCGCAATGGCTACAACATCTATGCCGACGGGCTGGTCGTGCGCACGACGATCGATTCCCGTCTGCAGGCAATGGCGACGCAGGCGATGAACTGGCAGACGAACCAGTTGCAATGGATCGCAAACGACGCATGGAACGAACGCACGGGCTGCTCACCGGACAACGACCTGTTTCAGACGTTCATCCGGCAGACGCCCGACTATCGCGCCGCACGCGACGCTGGCCAGTCGGATGAGGTCGCGCTCAGGAAGCTCGCCACGGACGCCACCTTCGTCCGTGCGCTGTGCCGGAGCAAAGCCCAGATCCAGGCGGGCTTTGTCGCCATCGATCCACGCAACGGAGATATCAAGGCATGGGTCGGCAGTCGCGACTTCGGAGACGAGCCGTTCGATCACGTGCAGCAGGCGCGGCGTCAGCCGGGCTCGACATTCAAGCCGTTCGTCTACGGCGCGGCCTTTACGGACGGCGCGCGGCCGGGCGATACGATCGTCGACCGGAACGTCGCCATTGCCCTGAGCGGACATGCGATCTGGCGACCGACCGACGCGGAGCCGCCCACTGGCGGACCCATGACGCTGCGCGACGCACTCGCGTATTCGCGCAACCGCGTTACCGCTCAGCTTATGCAAAAGGAAGGCCCCGAGAAGGTCGCACGTCTCGCGCGCGCGATGGGTGTGCGCGAAAGTCCGCTCGAAGCGGTGCCGTCGCTCGCGCTAGGCACGAGCCCGGTTACGCTGAAAGAAATGGTCGCGGCGTATTGCACGATTACAAACCGTGGCGCCTATATCGCACCGCGCATGGTCACGCGTATCGAGAATCACGACGGCAAGGTGCTCGCAGAATTCCCGAGTGCATCGCCAGAACCGGCGCTACCAGCCAGCGCAGCGCAGACGCTCGTCGACGTGATGCGCGACGTCGTGAACAGGGGCACCGGTTCTGACATCCGACGCCGCTTCGGGATTCGCGCCGACGTTGCCGGCAAGACGGGCACGACGCAGGACAACACCGATAGCTGGTTCATCCTGATGCATCCGCAACTGGTCGCTGGCGCGTGGGTGGGTTTCGATGATGCGCATGTGACGCTCGGTAACGACTATTGGGGTGAGGGGGCGCACAGCGCGTTGCCGATGGTGGGTGCCTTCTACGATATGGCGCTGCGCGCGCGAGTCATCGATCCTGGTGCTCAGCTCGGACCCGAAACGCGCCCCCCTCGAACGGTTCGCGCGCGACGTCATCGCCACTTTCTCTTCTGGCCATTCTGATGTCGTCGCGGACGATGCGCTCGTTCGCGACAACTTTGTAACTGGCGGTTACGGTTTCCGTAATATGATGGAGCGCTATAACCGATTCACGGGGGCAACAGCTATCGCGCGCGGGTGCATGGCGAGTTTCCGATAATGCCCTTCTGCGCTGCGTCGCTGGCAATCGCTAGCGCAAGCCGTTACAAGTTCGCGTTGAAGCGGACGTGACAAGGTCGCACACTGTGTGAGATTGAACAACGACGGCCACGTGTGAGGTGGCCGACCAGCAGCCAGCTGCTCTTTCGGGGAAAAGATGAAACATCTCTTCATTGCCGCGGCGCTAGCGGGTATTGGAATCGGTGCGTCAGCACTTGCGAATGCCACCGACGTCGGGGTTGGCATCAATATTGGCGTACCACCGCCCGTCGTGGTCGCACCGGCACCGGTGGTCGTAGTGTCGCCCGGATGGCAAGGGGACCGTTACTGGGACGGACAGCGCTACTGGGGCCGCGACGAATGGGAGGAGCATCGCCACCATCACGGGCACGGTCACTGTCCGCCGGGGCACGCGAAAAAGGGCGAATGCTGACCAGCACCGCGAGCCGCCGCCGGGAGTCATGACGCAAGTCCATTCTGCGGCCGTTTCTTGAAAAGCATGCGATTTGAATGGCCGCTATACGGGTCTTGAATGACCACGTGATATCGCGCGGAAGTCCGACATGAGGCGGGACCCGGCCATAAGGTACCGTTGACCTCTCCCGTTGACGCGTCGGTTGAATCCGCCCTCTCAAAGCGGTCACTGATATCAACGACTGACCTCCTCAAAATCGGGTAATGGATAGCTTCGGTCAAAGTAGCCTTCCGTCGGGCCGTAGAAGCGGAAGCTTTTTGCGTGCTCGCTGAAAAAAAATGAACGAACAGAATCCAAGTCGAATTTGACAAGCAGCCGTCATCTGGACGACAGCGCCCGGTTCCGGCAATTCGCTGGGCGGGCATACAATCAAGCGGTGCGCGTCACGGCGAACGCATCCGCCGCCGCCACCGTATCCAGCGCTTCACGCAGCAGCGAGATCTTGCCGTCGCGTGCCACGAGCCGTCCGGCGTACATCTGGCGATAGATCTTCCCCGTTGACGGCACGAGCGCTTCAACTTCATATTCCGCGAACACCTGCTCGGGCGTTTCGATCAGAAAGCGCACGTTCCTGAACGCGAAATCCGGTACTTTCACGAGCAGCGAAGCAATGAAGCCCTCGATCGATTCGGGTCCCTCCGCGCGCCCGTCGATACCGAGCGACTTCAGATAAGGCAGTTCCAGCACGCCGTCGCTGGCAAAGAGCGCGGCAGCGGCACGCGGGTCGCGAGGTCGTGCACGAGACGCTCGTGCGTCGGGTAATCGCCGAGAATCCAGCTACCGCGTTACTTCGGCCATCGCCATGACGGCTCCGAGAGATGCTCCGCAAAATAATCGCACAGCGCCGCCACCTTCGCAGGACGTGCGCGCGCCGATGGCGTGACGAAGTAAAGACCGCCCGTAACTGTTC
>NZ_BBJJ01000139.1 GCF_000739815.1 Paraburkholderia mimosarum LMG 23256 = NBRC 106338 | reverse complement strand
GCAACTTGCCGTTCACGCAATGGGCCTCGGCGTTCGCCGACGACCAGACGCTGACGGCAGCGATGCTCGACAGGCTGTTGCACCACGCGCACATCGTGCAAATCAGCGGCGAGAGTTACCGCTTGAAGGACAAGCGGAAAGCAGGACAAACGAGCACGCGGGCGGGCGCGAAGGCAGCCGCGTGATTAGGACCCGGGTGGGTCAGTTTTACTTCGGCGCATCGGCGAAAAATGGGTCAGATTTAAATCGGCGTTGACACTTAGCGTTGCTCGCGGTACGACGCCACCCTCCTCGGACCACCCCATCGAAAACACGATTCCATAGAGACGTCGCTTGGTCCCTGCTTGCAGCACGTCACCCAACAGGGCTTCGAGGTCGCGACGCAAAGGTTCAATTGACGAACTATCCGCGCTGCGAAGCGGCAACGTGAACGGATCCCATGGCAAATCCGCTCGTTCGAACATTGCCCTTAGCAATACGTTCTTGTTCGCGAAATGTCCGCACTATAGCTCCGCGAGTCATGCCAGCAGCGTTCGCGATGCCTTCGAGAGATGTGCGATCCACGCCTCGCCGAAAGAACTCAGATCGCTGTTTGGGCTACAACCGGTTTAGTCTATATAGGAGGGTCATCTGGCGTGCAACAGCAGCATCAAATCCGCTGGCTATCGAAGTGAAATGTTGGACGTTCACTACATTACACAGGAGCGGCGCAGTAGTTGGCGCCTTTCAAGATCCGTCCCCACTCATAATCGCAATGATCGGGGATATACGGCATCGTCCCGCCTCCCGGCGTAAACGTTAATTCTCCGAAGAATATCTGCTCGTCGAGTACGTAGAGGTCAACACGTACATAACCAAGCCCTTCGGCTAGCCGTATGGCAATTCTGCTCAGCTCGTCCCAATTCGACGGCCGCGCCACGCCTCTTTCGCTGCGCCCATAGGTGCCGCGAGCCACGTCGAGCCTGTTCCATTCGGCATCGTACATATCGGCGAGAGGCTTGCCGCGGCCGTCGAAACGACTGGAAACGACGCCCGTATAAATGACCGGACCATGGGGAGCATAGCCGAACATGTTCATTTCGTAGTCGGCCGGAACGTTGCCCGATCGGTCAAGCAGCAGGGCCTCAAACAATATGCGCGGCGGAATGCCCCTATAGTGCCTCTCGCGCCCGACGCGATAGTAGTTGACTCTCAACCATCTGTCCGCCAACCGACGCAGTTCTTCAAATGATCTTTTTGACTTGTCCCGAACTACTTCGACGAACCCCGAACCGTGGCTCGCTTTCATCACGAAGGACGACGGAAGCGAGTCGAAGACTTCCTTGGTAAAAACATCCGGGGCAGCGAGCAACGGAATAAGATACTGCTCACCGATGCGCTCCATGACGTATTGGCGCACGCTCAGCTTGTCGGTCAGGGTGGTCCAGCGCGGATCCGGACGGAGGCATCGCGTCAGAATGATTTCGTTGAAAGTCGTCGGACGCTTCATCTGCGGGAACCGCCCGATGCTCCGGCGATGGGAAAGAGTCAGATACCATTCGTCGGGCATAAGCACCGCTGCGCCTTTGATCAATCGGCGCGTGCTACTGGATAGGCCATTGCTCATTGAGTGTCTCCGATCGCGCTAAGGCTTGCTCGCAACGTCAGGGCCCCTTGAGAAGCAATTGGAGTACCTGATCAGTGGCGAAAACAAGCGGGGTTCTGGCGTAGAGGTTGGCTACCGGCCGCTTATCATCTGTGTGAGTACTCGCTTTCGGCGGCGACTCGTTCCTTCGCCCAATCCCTAATCCCCCAAGCGGACTTCCTTCCGGGCGAGGGGCGAGGGGCGCGGGGCGAGGAAGGATGATAGCGCGGACGTCACAGGCGTCCTTGACATCACGTAAGTGCGTGCTGTTCACCTTTCCCAGTATGCAACGACTCCAAGTCTACCAGTTGAAACTGGTGCCAAACGGTGCGCAGCTACGCAATATGCGTCGCTTTGCCAGCTTGAATACAAGCTCGACTGGAGCGGCGGGTGGCTCATTGCCGTGCCACCGCAGAACACCAGCCGGACTTGTCCATGCTGTGGTCCCATTTGCGCCTTCAATCGCCACACGTTGCGGCGCTGGGCTTGACCGAGCGGGTTGTGATTTTCAGGGCGGTTCCGAACCGCGATATGCCGAGGTTTTATGCCCTGGCCGAGTTCATCGTGCGTGCCGGTGCATTCGATCTGTGGGGACTGTGCGTCAGCGAGGCGATGGCTGCGGGGCGGCCCGCGATCGTGTCGCGCACTCGCGGTTGCGCGAACGAGTTCGTTATGACGGAATCAACGGGTTCATCGTTCGACCTGGCGACGTCGAGCAACTGTCGGAGAAATTGACGCAGCTCGCGGAAGATCCAGCACATCGCGAACGGATCGCCCGTAACGCGGAAACAACGATGCGCGACGGGACACCCGAATTCCTTTCAACAAACGTGCTCGCCCTTGCAAACGCATATGGGAGGCGCAATAGCGCATACCGGGGAGCGCGAGCGATCCAAAGAGAATGGTAATTGCGGCCTCAATGGCTCACAGCACCCGGTCATCCGGGGAAAGGCTTCAACCCATCACGATTGACAGTAATCAAGTACCTGCTGTGTGCACCTTGGCAGTATTTTCGACCGCGATTCGAAGGCATTATTTCCATGGGTTTGCAAATTCTTCACGCCATCATCACAGTCAATCCGACGTATGGCGGCCCGATTGAGGGGATCGTTCAGACGTCCCGCGAGCATCGGCGCAGAGGTAACTCGGTCGAGATCCTCTCGCTCGATGACCCCGACGACCGGTTACTCGTTCAGTGCGAGTTCGTCTGCCACGCCGTCGGACCGGGGCTCGGCAAATACCGGTATTCCCCGAGGCTGGTCCCATGGCTACGGGCGAACGCGTCGAAATTCGACTTCATCATTGTCAACGGCATCTGGAATTACACATCATTTGGTGTCTGGCGCGCCTTACACGGTTCGGGAATACCTTATTACGTATTCACGCACGGGATGCTCGATCCGTATTTCAAAAAGCACTATCCATTGAAGCACCTTAAAAAGATGCTGTATTGGCCGTGCGCGGAATACAGGGTTCTTCGCGACGCAAATGCCGTGTTCTTTACGTGCGAGGAAGAGCGTCTCTTGGCTCGCCAATCATTCCGCCCCTACCGCTGCAACGAGCATGTCGTCAACTACGGCACAGCAGGTGCCGTTGGCGATCCCCAGATGCAGCGTGAACTTTTTCTGTCGAAGTTTCCGCACCTGCGCGGTAAAAGAAATCTGCTGTTTCTTGGGCGGATCCACGAAAAGAAGGGAATCGACCTCACGCTGAAAGCGCTGGCCCAATGCGTGAAAGACGCGCCCAAAGACAAGGTCAACGATGTCCAACTGATCATCGCGGGCCCCGACAATGGCGAGTACGCGAGCGCGTTAAAGGCCTTGTGCTACGAGTTGCAGTTGACCGAGCGGGTGACGTGGGCGGGAATGCTCGGCAACGACCTCAAGTGGGGCGCTTTCTTTGTATCCGACGCCTTCGTGCTTAACTCACATCAGGAAAATTTTGGGGTTTCCGTGGCGGAAGCGTTATCGGCGGCGCTACCTACGCTGATAACAGACAAGGTCAACATCTGGCGTGAAATCGAGGAGGCGGGCGCAGGCTTCGTGGACACCGACGACCTGGCAGGCGCGGTGCGCTTACTGCGCCGTTGGCTGGGCGCTTCGCGAGCCGAGTGGGCGGACATACGCACGCGCGCCAGAGAGTGCTTCACTTCTCGATTTCATATCGCTCTATCCACACAATCCTTGCTCGACGGGCTTGCCATGTACGCGGGAAACGAGGCTCAAGCGCACGCACTTCGGCGCGATAGCGCCGGCACAGTTCGACGTCCGCCCCTCGGTAACCAAGCAGCTGTCGGCGCTGCATCGAAGAGCAGCGGTCATCCAGCGCAGTGACGGCGTTGGCTGACAGGCCACGTTTGGTTGTTTGGATGCGTATAGCCGGTTTGCAGGATGGTGCGCACGGACCGCTGAGTTGGCGCGCCAATCACGAGTGCGCGCTGGCACGCCGCTTCCAGCCTCTCTTTGCCGTAATTGCGCGACAGCGACAGCAGGCCTAGGCACGCGCGGTATCCGATTTCCGGGTGCCGACGGTTCGTCAGCAAATGCCTGACGATCGCCTCGGCGCTGACGCCGATCGACGGTTCCTTCATTCGCGCCTGCTCCTCTGCGGACAGCCCTGGAAGTTGAACGGCTCTAAGGATAACGTTTCCGGCCTTCTCGATCCTTTCCCAATTGCGTGTGATGTCCGCGATCATGACGTCATCCCGGCCACTGAGGCCACCTGTCAAACCTGCTTACGAATCGAGGCAGCCCAGTATGCATCGCTGAACGCCTCGGGTTCGAGGTAGAGGCAATTGTCGTTCCACCACTTTTCGCACTCTTTGACGATTTCCGCGATTTCGTCCGAATGCACTCCGCGGTATAGCCGTCTCCAGAGGGCAAACGCCTCCTGATGGGCCTGCAGCAGTTTGTCGAGTGCGGCCATCCGAAGCTGATGACGGGACTTCAGCAGTTCCAGTTCTTTGGCGTGCTCATTCTTGATTTCCTCGACGATGCGCGTGAGTTCACCAATGTCCTCCTTCGTTGCGAGATTCTTGCCCTTTTCTTTCAGATAGGTGCTGAAATACGCGCCCAAGCCGGACGCAATGATCGTCATCAGAAAGGTCAGCATTACAGCGGTCTCCGCTTGTAGACGAGACATTCTATGTCGATGTGAGCCTTTAAACCTTGGGGCATTGGCGGACCGCCGCTGAGTGCCCAAAGTGCGCGCCGGCATGGCTTGTTCGAATCTCTTTAGTTCCTCATTCAAGAACGACAAGTTTCGCCGGCGGCTGAGCGATTCGACAAAATCGTTGCATCGACCGGTTGAATCCGCCGGCCATGAGCGGGCATTCGCAGTCGGTTGGCGAACGTCTGTTGACGAGCGACGAGCCGCCATTTTGCAAAGCGACGATAACCGATGATTCGGCAGATGGGCCATACGCCCAACGGTGATTTCCGTTTGAGCGATCCGTTCGCGTTCGTCTCGCCAAGACAGGGCCTCTGTCATCACAGCCAGCAGTTTGATTGTGTTTTTTTATGACCGGCCTGTATGTGATAGAGGACCCTATCAGATATACGAGAAAAAGGCATGTCTGCTCAAGTTCTGCGTGGTGATGCCGTATACCAATATCATGTGTGATGTTTTTGTCAATCGAACGCAAGGGGATCACGGGGCTGGTCCCGCTTGACGTTGAAGCTGAGGCAGCGCGCTGCAGCTGGGATATGAAAATTGGACAATCTCGAAGAAGCAATTGAAGGAATCGACAGGCTCACAAGCGCCAACAGAAAGAAAGTGAGCGTGATTGGCGCGCGGGCGGTGGTTCTGGGCAAGTTTCTTGAGGCAGCCTTGCCACACCTGAGGACGTCGCAGCGCGCCGGGATCGCCAGGTCGTTCCGGCAGGGCATTGAAGAAGCCATGTCCCTGACGGACGATGTACGCCTGCCTGCCGAATATCACTCGGCGCTGCTTGAACTCACGAATACCATCCTCGCTGCACTTGGTCACGAATCGTCCCGGCATCGGTCGGATTAGCTGGGGCTAACTGTCGCGGCTTACGGAAACGTCGCTCACACGGAACACCGACACCGCTTCCCGCAACGTCTGCGCCTGCTGGTACATCCGGGCTCGACAAACGGCCGCCTCCGCCGATAAGACGCCATCTCGTTCCCGAATAGCGCCGACGCTAGGCCCCGCCCGCTCCCGTTCTTCACTATTGGACCAGTCATGCCAATCCGTTCTCTCTCCGGCCGCGTGCGCCGACTATACGTCTCTCTGCTCAACCGCTACCCCGACGGCTTCTCCGTCGACCCATCCCGTCAGGTGGAAGTCGGCGGCCGCATGACACCCATGATGATGAGCGGCTCGCGCGAAGTCACACTGAACCACGCGCCGCTCGACGAATGGGGCGTAGAAATGGGCGGCAGCGTCAGCGCGATCTTCGTGGCGGCCGGTGACGATTTCATCCGCGTCGCGACCAACGTGAAGAGCGCGGAAGGCGTCCGCGCCGTCGGCGTGGTGATGGATCGCTCGCATCCGGCCTGGCGGCTGAACCGCGCCGGGCAGGCGTATTACGGCTTCACGCTCCTCGCGGGACGCAAGTTCATCGTCGACTACCAGCCAATTTTCGATCGCGGCGGACGCACGATTGGCATCTTTTCGGTCGGGCTCGACATCGGCAATATGCGGATGGCGACGCTCGCTCAGAAACTCGGGCTAGCCGCGGCCGGTGGCGCGGCGTTGCTGTTCATCGCGCGCGATTTTGTTACGGCAACGCTCGACGGCGGACACGTACCCGCGCTCGCGCGATGCCTCACCAGTCTCGGACTGTCGGCCGTGCTTGGCGCTGTTGTCTATGTGGTGGTCGAGCGCATCGCCGGCCGCTCGCTGCGCGAGGCGGCGGACGCAGCCCGACGGCTGGCCTCGGGCGATCTCTCAGAGCAGATGCCAGTCAGTCGCGGTGACGAGATCGGCAGCATCCTCGACGCGCAGAACGGCATCAACACGGGTCTCGCCGGTCTGATCGGTCGCGTGCGGACCTCGGCCGACAGCCTCACCACGGCATCCAACGAAATCGCGGCGGGCAACGAAGATCTGTCCGCGCGCACGGAGGCGCAAGCCGGTTCGCTCGAAGAGACGGCCTCGGCGATGGAGCAATTGACCTCGACCGTGCGCAACAACGCCGAGAACGCACGCGAGGCACACACGTCGGCACAGTCCACGAGCCAGCTCGCAAACGACGGCGCGCAACTGATGGGCCAGGCAGTCGGCACGATGGCCGAGATTCGCGACGCGTCGCATCGCATGTCGGACATCGTCGGCACGATCGAGGGCATCGCGTTCCAGACCAACATCCTCGCGCTGAACGCGGCCGTCGAAGCCGCGCGCGCGGGCAACGAGGGTCGCGGCTTCGCGGTGGTCGCCCAGGAAGTGCGTGTGTTGGCCCAGCGCAGCGCAACGGCAGCGCGTGAGATCAAAGAGCTGATCGGCCAGGTGGTCGGCCGGATCGACAGCGGCGGACAACTCGTGGATCAGGCGGGACAGAACATGTCGCGTATCGTCGGCTCGGTGCAGGACGTTACGTGTCTGATGGCCGAAATCAGCCGCGCGAGCGCCGAGCAGAGCACGGGTATCGAGGAAATCAATCGCGCGGTCGGGCAGATGGACGAGATGACCCAGCAGAACGCCGCCCTGGTTGAACAGGCCGCGGCAGCTTCCGCGAGCATGCGGCAGCAGACCCGTGCGCTCGAGGATGCGGTGCGGGCGTTTACGCTCGCGAGCTGAGCGTGAGCGTGGTACAGGGGGATGTCAAAGCGTTGATGGCGTGCTCGCGCGCCCGCGCATAGCGGATCTGGGCTTCGCGACCGGTGGCCGTCGCAGACCGGACGTTCAATTTTTTCGCGATC
>NZ_BBJJ01000140.1 GCF_000739815.1 Paraburkholderia mimosarum LMG 23256 = NBRC 106338 | reverse complement strand
CCGTCCTCTGCTTCCCGGCAGTTTTACTCCCTTGTGTCATAAGCAATACTTATCATATCGACATTTCTCGTTCCGACACCCTTAGTGCAAAAGAACCGTCTCGGTTCCATGATGTGTCGCCAGCGGCCGTCACAACCACCGGGATACGACCCCTCGGGAGGCAACTTCATCAGCAGGCGCGCGGCAACCTTGCACCACTGATCTCAGTGTCCCGCATTACCCGGTGATTGGGGTTGAAAACGCTCATTTGACGACCCTCGGTTAGCCACGCTCGACCAGCGCGATGTACGTCGCCGCGATCATCCATTCGAACGCGAGGTGGCGACACTCCTCGCGCGTGTACATCGCCCCCCGGTCGTTCCGTCAAGACAGGGGTCGGTGCAGGCTCCGCAACTGTGTTGGGCGCGGATGCAAAACGCTCGATGTCACTGCAGCGCCTGAGGTTTGATTTCGTGTTCAGTCGTCATTGAATCGACTCGCAATGGCCCGAGGAGCGCATTAGTTGTACCAACGGGCAACTGGCTTGATAACCTTTATGCTCTGCAGAGCATAAACGCCCACCTTCTTCGCCCCCTTCTAGAATCAGCCGCGGTCGTCGCATCAGTAGGTGCCGGGTTGACGCGTACCCGTTAGCGTCCTCAGAAACGCTACGATGGCGTTGACATCGGAGTCCGACAATTGCTTGCCGACCTGATACTTAGCCATGTCGCGCACGGCTTCATGCAGATCAGCACGGCTGCCGTCGTGAAAATATGGCGCGGTCAGTTCCACGTTGCGCAGCGTCGGCGTCTTGAACGCATGGCGATCGAGCGAGTCTTTCGTAACATTCTCCCGTCCGTTGTCGGCTGCGGAGGTGGAGCCCCGCGCAGAGAAGTAGTCGGCCGCGAGGCCCATTCGCTCGAACGACTGCCCGCCCAGATTCTTGCCCACATGGCACGTGGCGCAATGGTTTGCCTTGAATAACTGGTAGCCGCGCAATTCCTCACTACTCAGCGCATGCCTGTCGCCGCGCAAGTAAGCATCGAAGCGACTCGGCGTTAGCAGTGTCATCTCATATTCGGCGATCGCATCTGTGATGTTCTCGCTCGACCAGCCGCCGGGGTACACCGCCAAGAACCGTTGCGATAGCGACGAGTCTTGTTTTAACTTATCGATGATCTCGCTCCATGACGTAGACGCCATTTCGACCGGGTTCAGCGGTGGGCCGGCCGCCTGTTCCTGCAGCGTCGCCGCGCGACCGTCCCAGAACTGCTTGTCGTTGAGCGCCGCATTAAATACCGTCGGCGCGTTGACAGCACCCAATTGTCCGCGCACGCCGGACGAAACTTTCCTTCCGTCTACGCCCCCCGTCGACAGCGCGTGACAACTCGCACACGATATCGTGTTGTCTGCCGATAGTCGGGCATCGTTGAAGAGCTGCTTTCCGAGGGCGACCTTATTCGTGTCGGTCGCCAAGGAATTTGGCAACGGTTGCACCGGCTCGTTAGCGAACTCGGGGGCAACACCGCGTGTCGCATATGCGCTATGACGCTGTGACGCAATCCAGTCGAGAAGTCCGCGTCGATCGTCGGCGCTAAGGCCGGTCGTCCAGTGCACGAGGCGAAACAGTTTTGGCGGCATGGCGCGTTCGCTCACAACGGTTTCCAGCTTCGCGAGATCAGCCTCGGGAACTGGCATGCCGCTCTCGAGCGCCGCGTAAAGGCTGTCGATGCGAAAATAGGTGAGCCCGGTCCGCCTGTCGTGTTCGGCTAGCTGACGAATGCCCGGTAGCTTTGCATAGTCAGGCAGAACCGCTTTCCTTGAATGGCAGTAGTAGCACGCGTTTCGATCTAACACGGCACGGATGCCAAGCGCTTGTGAGGAGGCGGCCCGCCTCGCGACCGCGCTGTCTGCATAGTCCTTGTCATGTATATACGCGATAGCGCTGATACCAAGATAACCAACCAGCACGACGGCGATCAACGCAACCAGAAGTTTCCTCACTTACTCTCCCGCTTCGATTTTGACCGGAATTACTTAACGTCCATTTCAAGCGATATCCGCTGTCGAGCGATGATGCCCAGACCATACGGAAGATTCGGTTGATCACTCGACGGTGCATCGCTGAGCACCCGGACTATCGCGCGTGCCGACGCCTCTCCCCGGCTACGCTGCGACGTGCTGCTCGCCACACGGCGCGACGGCACCCTCCACCAGCCAAAATCCGCCTCTATTTCTCGCTACCCCCAAAACCTTCGGCGCGACAACGTTCTGGCCACGTGCGCGACGAAGAGACATTAACTGTGGCTCATACTCCATGCAAGCAAATGATTCTTAAATCGGCATAATGTACATTTATGCATCTATTTTAAGTCCCGAGTGAATGGATTAGAGGGTCAAGTACGGGCGCCGGCGCAGTTCATCGGTTCGCCTGGTCCCCTCGGTCAAACGAATTGGCTTGTCGGCACTCGTGCGGAACTGCGATCTCGAGTCGCAATATGCGGACTGGCAGATTCTTCGTTCCGATTTCTACGCGAAGTGGGATTCCCATCCGGGTATTCCGACGCATGTGCATGCCGTTGAGAAGTTTCTCTCGAAAAAAGCAAACTCGGTCGTGCCGTTCGGGTTGACGAAATTCGATCTTTTGAACAGCGACAGTATTCCCCTGGGAGCCGACGATACCGCAGTCAAGTGGATGGGTGTTCGTCCGAGACACGTCGATCGGATTGAAACGCCACGATGGAGGGTTCTGTCGCGCCAAGGTGCCGGGTTAAAATTTGCGTTCGATCCTGAACCTACGTGCTGCCGGGGTGATCATCACGGGATGGCTCTCCCGCCGTGATGTACGGTCGTGGCTTGAACGTGCCGATGCGTATCTGTCGACCTCGTCATGGGAAGGTATGCCGGTTTCAGTCGTCGAGGCAATGATGGCGGGAAGCGCCGCGATTGTGTCTGATTGCGCAGGGAATGTCGATGTCGTTAGGCATCTCGAAACGGGCGCCATTTTCTCGAGCGCCGCTGAAGGAGCGGAATTGCTTGGACGGGTTATTGATGAACCAGAGTTCCGTGCGGGCCTCGCGTCGCGCGCGCGCATCGAGGCAAAAGACCGGTTCACGGAGAAGCGATTCTTTCAACAGCTCGCGCCGGTCTATGAGGACGAGTTGAAGCGCCGGCAGCGATCAAGGCACCACAACGACGACCGCACAATTTTGCGGCAGCACACATCGTAATTCCTCGGGGGAAATGTAAATGAGCGTATCGATTAGCGCCAACGTTGAAGTCGGAAATGAGTTTCCGTTTGTGTTGTTTGGCGGCTTAAATGTTCTGGAGAGTCTCGAGTTCACACTTGAAGCGTGCGAAGTTTTCGTCGAAGTCACCAGGAAGCTTGGAGTTCCCCTCGTCTTCAAGGCTTCTTTCGACAAGGCAAACCGGTCGTCAATCCACTCATACCGCGGCGTCGGAATGGAAGAAGGACTTTCCATTCTGGCGGTCGTCAAAGACCGCTTCGGGGTGCCCGCCATAACCGACGTACACGAAGTGGCGCAGGCCGAAGCGGTTGCTGACGTCGTTGATGTGCTTCAGGTACCGGCCTTTCTCGCTCGTCAGACCGATCTCGTGGTTTCGATCGCAAAAACTGGGCGCGTCATTAACGTCAAGAAGCCTCAGTTCATGAGTCCCGCCCAGGTCAAGCACGTGGTGGCGAAGTGCCGCGAGGCTGGTAACCACAAGGTCATCCTGTGTGAACGTGGCGCGGCATTTGGCTATGACAATCTGGTCGTGGACATGCTGGGTTTTCGCCAGATGCGGGAGGCGTCGGGAGATTGCCCGGTAATATTCGACGTTACCCATAGCCTCCAATGCCGCGATCCGCACGGCGAGGCGTCTGGCGGGCGGCGCAGCCAGGTGCTCGACCTGGCGCGAGCCGGCATCGCACTTGGCATTGCCGGTCTGTTCCTCGAAGCCCATCCTGATCCCGATCGCGCGCGCTGTGACGGGCCGAGCGCGTTGCCGTTGAACCTGCTCGAGCCGTTTCTTGCACAGGTGAAGGCCATCGATAATCTTGTAAAGCGGTTTGAGCCGCTCGACATCCGATGAGCGCCGTCGTCTACTCGGGTGGAATATCAGTCGTCATGTTCGACGTCGATGGTGTCCTGACTGACGGTCGTCTCCACGTAAGCGCTGACGGCGAACGCGTAAAGAGCTTTCACGCACACGACGGGGTCGCGATCGCGTTGTTGCGTGCGCATGGGATCCGTTCCGCGATCCTATCTGGTAAGCACAGCGAGGCGCTCATCTGGCGCGTGACGCAACTGCGTGTGGACGCTGTGGTCACCGGGTGTCACGACAAGCGTACAGGATTCGAATCGATCAAGCAGCAACTCCGCGTCGACGACATGCAGACTGCGTATGTCGGAGATGATGTGAATGATCTCTGCGTGATCGAGCGCGTCGGTGTCTCGTATGCGCCTGCAGACGCGCATGCGCTGGTCCGCTCGCGTGTCAGCCACGTGACGTCACGTGCGGGCGGTGAAGGAGTCGCTCGCGAGGTAGCCGATCATATTCTTACGTGTGGAGGGCTGTCGCTGGAGGACGCGTATCGACCGCTCTTTCAATTCTGGAGTCGCCATGATGTCACCCAGTGAGCGCCGAGCACTTCGAATCGTGATCCCCTCGCGCTTTGGGTCTACGCGTTTGCCGGGAAAACCTCTCATCGATCTGGGCGGTGAGCCGATGATCGTGCGTGTGCACTCGCGGGTTCGCCGTGCTCTTCCAGAAACGGAGGTTGTGGTAGCGATCGATGATGACCGAATCGCTGACGTGTTGAGGAGACGACAGATAGCGTTTGCGATGACTGACTCCGGACATCAGTCTGGTACCGACCGCGTAGCGGAAGTTGCCAAGGCCTCCGGATGGCTACCGGACGACATCGTCATCAATGTGCAGGGTGATGAGCCGCTGGTGCCAGTCGCTCTGCTGCAGGAGTTTGCTGTGTTCTGTGAAAGCGTTCACCGCTTTGAAATGGCGACGGTCGCTTGCCCTGTCAAGGACGCTATCCAGATTGATGACCCAAATATCGTGAAGCTGGTCGTCGACAGGGAAGGGCGCACTCTGTACTTTTCCCGGGCACCGATTCCGCTTTGCCGGGACGGTCGGCCCGCGGCGGTGGAGGGCGTCTTCCGCTGTCACGTCGGAATATACGGATATCAGAACGCTGCGCTGCAACGGCTGGCGACTAATGAGCCGTGTGAACTCGAATCGCTCCAAAGGTTGGAGCAGCTACGTGCATTGTGGCTGGGACTGCAGATTCACGTCATGCATTGGCCTGAGACGCCGCCTCACGGCGTAGATACGCCCGAAGACGTTGAGCGAATTCTTACTATGTTGAAACGGCAAGGTCATGAATCAATTGAACTATATTGAGTCCGCCCGTGAAGTACTGGACATCGAGGCGCGTGCGCTTTCAGCACTGGCAGGTCGACTTGACGAAGGCTTCTCGGGCGCGGTCGAGACCATCCTGGCATCCAGTGGGCGCGTGGTGGTTTGTGGGATGGGAAAATCGGGGATCATCGGTCGGAAGATAGCGTCGACATTCGCCAGCACCGGCACGCCAAGCTTCTACATGCACCCAGGAGAGGCTTATCACGGCGATCTGGGAATGGTCGTGCCGGCAGATACTTTTTTTGCGATCTCGAACTCGGGCGAAACTGACGAGGTGATCAAGCTGATTCCATTCTTGCGAAACAATGGAAACCGGCTGATTGCACTGACCGGTAATCGAGCGTCAACGCTTGCGAGCGCGGCACATATTCATCTTGACATTGGCGTAGATGCAGAGGCCTGTCCCTTCCAGCTCGCCCCCACGGCATCGACAACTGCAACGCTCGCCATGGGCGACGCGTTGGCGATCACGCTGATGAGAGTCCGGGGGTTTCAACCGGAAAATTTTGCGCGCTTTCATCCGGGTGGATCGCTCGGTCGGCGGTTGCTCCGCACAGTAAGTGACGAGATGGCCCATAGGGATCTGCCTTTCGTCTGCCACGACACGCCTGCGATCGACGTACTGCAAGCTATGACACGTGGACGACTTGGGCTCGCGATTGTGCGGCTCGATACCGGCTGGGGCGTCGTGACCGACGGAGACGTGCGTCGTGCCATCGAGCGGCACGGCAACGAGGTTGTACGAACCACTGCGGCGAACATGATGTCTGTTGAGCCAGCAATGGTCTCTCCAGAGACGCGGGCTGAGGATGCGCTGCTGGTGATGGAGCAGAAGAAGATCAACGCGCTGCTTGTGTTCGATGGAGCCGATGTCGTCGGGGTGTTCAAGAAGTGAGAGAGGGACCGAGCGCGTGGCGTTGCCTTGTTCAGACGGGAACGCCACGCGAGACATGATTCGTTTGTCGGAGGATGTATGAGCGGTTTGTCATTGAGTGGCTTCTCCCGGCTCTCGGAAGAGAACTCCGGATTTATCCGCTCGTGCCGTGGTCTGGCAGCACTCGTGGTGGTGGCAACGCATATCGAGCAGGTGTTTGTCGCACCGTACTGGTCCGGTATTCACGCGTATTCGCTCATCCTCGGCCAGGCCTCTGTCATGTTGTTCTTTGTGTTGAGCGGGTTCCTGATCTGCAGATCAATAACATCCAGGATATCTGAGGTTGCCCGCGAATTTCGCATCCCTTAACTGAGCGTGAATTATGCCGCCTGCTGTCGCTGTGCGGCGTACCAGCTTCTCTCGAATTGCATAGGACTGACGTAGTTCAACGTCGAGTGCAGACGCCCATGATTGTAAAAGCTCAACCAATCAATCGCCTCGTCCATGGCCTCGCGACGCGTGGCAAAGCGTCGGCCGTGAATGCGCGCCTGCTTGAGCGATCCCCACAGGCTCTCGGTCGGCGAATTGTGTCGAGTAGCGCCCAGGAATCTCACCCGCACGCTCTCACAGATCCGGACGTGAATCTCTCGATTCATCCGGCTCCTATCGTTCAACCGACACCCCCAACGACCAATGTGGAAACAGGGCGGGCTGGCGAGCTCGAACGCCGTTCAGCCACGCCCACGCTCGCGCTTTGCGACCGTGAAGGGTTTTGTATTTTCGTTGTGCCCAGTGCACCAGCGCATAATCGATTGCGCGTAGGACATTGATGAGCACCGACCGGTGAAACCGCCCGTAATACTGAATCCAGCCGCTCAGGACCGGACGAGTCTTATCCGCCAACTCGTCCAGTCCGAGATCGTAGCGCCTCAGCCAACCCCGCCGACGCATGTCCTGCCGCATCGCCGTGGCAGCCTTGTTGCTGACCGCGGGAGTGAAGCTCGCAAATAATTTCCCCACGCGGTTCAGGGCGCTGCGCGCCCTGAATGTGTAGCCCAAGAAATCGAACTGACACATCGGGTGGGTTCCTCGTCTGTTTGCATCTTTGCAGTAAACGACC
>NZ_BBJJ01000141.1 GCF_000739815.1 Paraburkholderia mimosarum LMG 23256 = NBRC 106338 | reverse complement strand
CCGACAATTTTATTTAAAATATCGAGAGTCCCCATAAGCCGACCTTTTATATCTGTTGATTGTTCTGGCGTCGATGGCAATATTAACACCGCGCGAGCCTCCGCTGCGGGACCTGTCAGGGCACTGCTATCCAACCGGATAGCTACCGCCGTTGGTGACTTGCCGAGCCTCCCCGGATGGCTGATTGACCGTTGGACGCTGGAAACCGCTACCCAAGCGACGGCGGTTCGCACGGCGAAAGAGGGTCGCATGCTGCCGATCGCAGCTTGGCGGGGTTAAAGCTGCCTATGCAAATTGCATCAGTCGGCACCTGGCCAAGACGCGAAGCACAGGTCGAGAGTTGGCGATTGGCCGCAGACCAAAAGCGGCCCCCTGCAGTCTGGCCCAAAAGCGGACCTACACGAGAGATCGACTTAGAGTGCTATGAATAAGCTCTGCCCAGAGGCAGTCATCATAGCGCAGGGCCGATATCCCGGATGGGATGGCCCGCGAACCATCCCGACAGTGTCGCCATTGCGCTGGGGTCAAGCAAATGCGTGAAGACGAGCGCCAAGCGCCTCTTCGGCCGCGAGACAGCGACATAGAACAGGTTGCGGTAACGCTCGTAGTCCGCCGTTCGAGTGCCGATCAGGCGAGGGTTCCCGGCCATCTTAAGATAGAGGTTGAAGTCGTACTCGTTCCAGCCGCGCCCGAACACGACAAGGACATTTTCGAACTGGTCGCCCTTCACCCCATGCTTGGTTTCAAACGGTGAGTGACCATCGAGATATTCGCAGAGCGCGATGATCTCTTGGTATGACACTGCGTGAAGCGCATGGAGTTCCCTGACGCGTCCCGTCAGCGGCTCGCCGCCCGCAAGCGCGTCCGCAAGCGCTTTCTCCTGACGCACGACCGCGTCTGAGAGGATCGGCAGGCCCGTGGAGGACAGATGTACGATCACGTCGCCGACCGTGCCCGTGTCACGAAGTTCGCAGAGCCGCCTCATGGCGTCCGCCCACCTGGCCTTGTCGGCCGGCCCATTCATCACCGGACGCGTGGCATCAATCGCTTCGAACATCTTGCCGACCCGCCTGGCGAGGTAGGCCCGCACCGCTGGTTCAAGATGCTCGTGAAAGTACGCGATGACCTCATTGGCTTTACGCGTAAAAGAGTCGTTGAACTTGAAGACGGTTCGCATCGATCCGTAGCCCATCTCCGTCGCAAGCGCCCGGTGGGTTAGCATCAGGACCTTCGTGTCGCCGGCAAAATCCCAGCCAACGCTTTCCAGCTCGGCGCGGACATTCCTGAGCGCTTGCGCGGCTTCGGCCTCAGGAAGATCGCCCTGCCAGTGGTTCGCCGTGCGCCGTCTCCCGCCCCATCCGTTGGTGTGGAAGACGTGAACTTCGCCCGGCGCAGACGGGTCTTTCACCGCTTGCGCAAGCTCCGGGCGGATCAAGTTCAAGCTGTCGACGATTGGCTTCGCGCTGCGGAAGTTCGCTTTCTTGTCAATGCGCTTCAGCGCGTCGTGTGTGATCGAACCGCAGCCATCGCCATAAATCTTCTGCCAGTGGTCACCGAAGAAGCCGAATTGCGGCGCGTGCGGCTTGCTGATGAACTTGTTCTTGAGACATTCGACAAGCTCGGCGTTCGTGTCCTGGTACTCGTCCACGAGGATGAGCGGGAAGCGCGACGCCACCGCGTTGCGGAACTTCGCGGACTGCACGAGCTCGATAAAGACCGGAAAGATGTCGTCGTGGTGTAGGTTCGCCGTGCCATCTTCGATGGAGCGCCGACCGAGCGCGTACCCAACTGCTGTGATGTTCGCGGCGTCGAGTTCTTCGACGCGATCCGCCCAGCCCGGCAGCGTGCGGACAAGCTCGCGAAGCCGTTTCTGAAACGGGCTGGCGAGCATCCATGCGAACGCGTGAGTCGTATCGCAGTAGATCGCTGGATCGCCATCGGTCTGCGCAATGATCATATCCCGCGCGACATTTGTGTAGGTGACGCACGCGACTTGCTGGTGCGTGCGTTGAAGCTCTCGCGTCCGGTCTTTCAGGATGTAGCGAAGCGCAGCGATCAGCGAGTAGGTTTTACCGGCGCCAGCGCCAGCCTCGAACACGAAGCTCGACCCGTCGTCGAGGCAGCCTTTCAGCGCCTCCCATGCGGCGGCGGCGGCGGCCTCGGCTGGATTTGGTTGGGCGGCCGCGCTCACTTGGCTTCACCCAAGGTTAGCGTGTCGGTGAGTGCATTGACGGCCTGCGCCTCGGCGGCGAGCGCCACGCCAGGATCAGCGACAGCGGCGTTGCTCGCGGCGAGCCAGCGCATGCCCTCTTCAATGTATCGCGGCGTGACCCAGTGGGTTTTCTCAATCGCGTAGGTCAGTGCGAACTTTGACTTCTTCTGCTTCGCGGCCTTGTCCTGGGCGGCTTTTGCGAGCGCATCATTCGTTGCGCCGGTGATGCCGAAGAAGGTTTGGTTCGCGAGAATGAACGCGTCTTCGAACGTCCGACCACACGGCCCGTCCGACGCTTCCGGCACCTGATATGCGAGACGCAGACTGCCGCGGGTCTTGGCAGCGTTGTCGGCCGCCAATGCCGTCGACAGAGGGAACAAGGTCGCCCCATCCGCAACTTCTTCCTCGTCGTCATCAGCAGCCTCTGCGGCGGCTGCCTCTGCCGTCGCCGGAGCTGGGGCCGCCGGAGCCGCTTGCGGCGCGGCTACAGGCGTTGTGGCCGGTTCCTCGGCAGGCACTTCGGGCACCGGGGCCGCAGCTTCGGCCGTGTTGAACCAGTGCTTGATGCAGGAATTGCTCGTGGTCTCCCCCTCGTGGACGAGGCAAGCTTCGAGCTTCCTATTGGAGTTGCGTTTGACGGCGTCGAGATCGGTGATGATCAGACTGCGCAGGTCCAGGAATTCGAGCAGCGGAATGAAGAGCTGTGCATAGGCCCCGCCGACCTCCATGATCGTGATGTATTGGCTACCAAGCTTCAGGGACGGATCGACAGCATCGAGGGCGCGCATCACTTGCGGCAACATCAGTCGCTCCGTCGTCCCTTCAATCAGCACCGCCTTATCCGCGAAGAAGAGATCGCAGCGCGTCAGCGTGAGGTACTGGTGCAGGAAGTCAGAGGCAGGGCCCTTCAATCCAGCGAGGTCGCTGCTGAGGTCCTTGACCTGAGTGCAGCGCACGCCAACCGGCAGATCCTTTGACGTCACGGCGAAATAGCGGATCGTGTCGAAGCGGGCCTCATTCGCAACGTGTGGAGAGTGCGTCGAGACGACGAATTGCACCGGCCACGAGACGTCCTCGCCCTCCAAGGCGCAGAGCTTTTTAACGACCTCTGGCAACTGCCGGATGAAGACCTCCTGCATCTGCGGATGTAGATGAGCTTCGGGTTCTTCGATCACGATGAGCTGCAAGCCAGGCGCGTTCGCATGCGCCCGGTACTCGCGGAAGAAGCCAACGATCTTGAACAGGATGTAGAGAAGGTTGCGATACCCGAGCCCGTTGTAGGACTCTGGTAGCTGCACGCCGCTGTAACCGGCGTACTGAACCTTCGTGAAGTTGGACAGAAGCTTGCCGACTTCGAGCTTCGTCTCCGGCTGTAGCGGCACATTGTCCAGGCCCGGATACCCGAAATGCTCAATCGCAGGCATGAGCTTCGCGAGCTCTTTCTTGAAATCCGTGTCCATCCCAGACTGGATTTCCTCGATGGCCTTCTTGAGCCCGTCCGCGATGTTCTTTTGGGAGCCGTCCGCCGTCGAGACGGAGGCGCTTTGGAACAGGCCCTCCAGCACCTTTGCCAGAACGTCGGTGTCACGGCTACCCGTGCCGTCGAGCGCACGCTGCGCGTTCACAAAGCCGAGCGACAGCAGGTTTGTGACGGCCTTGGGCGTCACGTCGCGCGTGTTCGTCGGGTCCTGCGGGTCCTCGGCCCACATCCGCGTCGTGAAAAGCGTCGGCACGCGGTCGGCCAAGCTGCGGAAGAGCGCAAGGCGATCCTCGTCGGAATGCGCTTCGTCGGTCCCGTGCAGGATGGTTTTCTCGTGCCCCTCGAACAAGGCTGCAATCTCGCCATCGGCGAGGCTCCGCGAGCACACGATGACGGCCTCCGCGCAATTGTCGTCGGTGTCTATGACGAACTCGCGGAGCGGGCCGAACTCAGGAACTGTCGGGTCGAAGCTCACGTAAAGCCGCAGATCGATTGACGGCACGAGCGCGCGAACCTCTTTGACGTCAGCGCCTTTTAGGTGTGCGCGGTGCGCCGCGCAGAATTTGTCGTAGCAAGCGCTCGAAAAGTCCTCTATCTCGAACGTGCTCCGTTCCGAGAGGAATTTGCGGATGATGTCGGAGAGCGAGGTCTTTCCGCAGTTGTTACGTCCAACCACGACTATAGTCTCGTCTTCAAGCTGCACCGAAATATTATGCAGCAAGCGGAAGTTCTTTATTTTTATTGTCTTTATCTTCACGTAGCCGTCCCGTCTGAAAGATTCTCTGTGGCTAATTTACACTCAGGATGCCGCTAGCGGTAGTATGGATTTGAAGGGAGGCCTTCCCCTGCGCTCGATGCGCTCTAGCAGGCTGTTGAAAAGCGCCTCGTCATGAAGACCGAAGCAATGTTCAGGAGTGTTTCGCGTGCAACTTCCCGCCGAAATCCGGATGCGCAGGCCAGTTCGCGCAGGCCATTCGCCTGCGCGGCGATGCCGCACCCCTCAGGCCACGCGCCATGGCGGCTCATTGCACCGCTCCCGTGAGCACCTCGTCCATTATTCGTGCCATGCGCGTGAGGTTGCTCGCGACCATCGTCAGCTTGAAGTGCTGGTCGACCCGCTTGATGCCGCGATACACCGTCTGCCGGATCCGGCCGACCGTCTTGCCCCAGCCGAAATGCTCTTCGATACGCTTACGGATGACCTGGCTCATTTGGTATCCCGCGTGCCGCGATGTACGGTCATCGATCGCGCTGCCACCCGGGCGCGCGTCATTGCGTGCGACATGCGGGGTCACGTTGCGCGCCCGGCAATCGTTTACGAAGTCATGTGTGTCGTAGGCCTTATCAGCACCGACTGTCTTGGCGTGAGTACCCGGTACGCAGTCGAGCAGTCGCAGCGCATTGGCCCGCTCGGCGAAGCCATCTGCATGGCTGACAACGGCGCCGACCACCAGCCCCGAGCGGTTCTCCATCACGATGTGCCCCTGGTAACAGAGGATGGCTGGACTCTGCTTGCTCTTCTAGGCGCGAATCCGCATCAGTGCTCGACTCATGCGTCTCATTGCTGCGTCGCTCGCCCTTCCAGTCGGCCTCGGCGTTGCGCCCGCCACCGGGCGGCAGATCGTCCGATCCGTCCTTGCGGCGAAGACTCTTGTGGCTCGCCCATGCCTGGATCAGCGTGCCGTCCACCGAGAAGTGCTCCCGGGACAGCAGGCCCTGCTTGTCCGCCAGGGCCATGACTTCAGTAAAGAACGATTCCACGACTTCGTGCTCGAGCAGTCGGTCGCGGTTCTTCGAGAAGACGGAGTGGTTCCACACCACGTCCTCCATTGCCAGTCCGACAAACCAGCGGAAGAGCAGGTTGTACTGCATCTGCTCCATCAGCATGCGCTCGCTGCGCACCGAGTAGAACACCTGCAACAGCAAAGCACGCACCAGTTTCTCCGGTGAGATCGAGGCCCGACCGCTATCCGCATAAATGACGCTGAACAGTCCGTTGAGACGCTTCAGCGGGCGTGGTTCAAAACACGTGATTTTTGCGTTACAGGGACGAGCTTAAGCAGCCTGCGCGAAACGCAGGAATGGCAAGAATTCCGATGCATAATAGAGGCCGGTGACAACCCAGCCGATGTCAGATGCGCTGAGGCTGGAGGCGGCCGAGTCCGAGCAGCGTAAGCCAGTGATCGTGAGGCTTGCCGCTCATCAATTCCCTCGGGCTCTTTCCAGTGCGCTCAGGACATCGGCTACGGGCAAAGCGGCGATGATTGAAGACGAACTGCAGCAGACCAAGCCAGACCCGCCCGCCCTTCAGATGACGCCGGTTAGTCAGGCATACGCGCAGTCGCGAGTTGAGATTTTCGACCAGCGAGCTGCTGCGTGGTGTGCTGCGCAGCGCCGCGGATACGGCGGCGTAGACGTCGTGAAACGGGCGACCGATGCGGCTAAGCAGGCGATTCCATCCTTGCCAGAACGCGCTCGACGTTTCGGACTTGCGATGCAGGATGCAGACCTCGCGCACGAGATCGCGCGCCACGTTGTGCGTTTGCGCAATGGCGTCGAGTTTTTCGTCGAGCAGGCCCGCGAAAGCGAGCAGCCCGTCGCGCTGGTTCTGCAGTGCACGCCGGTATGCGCCCGTGCGTGAGAGGTCCTGGGCCTCACGTTGCCGCAGTTCGGCAACCACGAAATCGAACAGCAGTTGACGCGTCGCGAGGTCCGGCCCTGCCAGTGACAGGATGTCACGTTCGAGCCACTGAACCAGGGTGCGCAGATCGGCAGCCAGCTCGTGCGCATGGGCTTCATTGCGACGAAGCGTTTCCAGCGTGGCAGCGAGGAGGCTATCGTCGCAACGTCGACGGGGATTGGCCAAACGCGCTTCGAGCCGCTCGCGTTCGGTGCGCGCACCGCCGGCGACACGATGCCAGAGCGTCGCCAGTGATTTGCCCTGCTCAATGATGTGGAAGACGTCGCCGTGACACGGCGTATCGGGCCAGGCTATTTTTTGCCCGGCACGCAGCCCGGTTCCCGCATCGGCGATCGTGTGCTCAGGATCGAGTCCCCGTGATTGCAGGTCCAGCAGATGGATGGCCCAGGTGTCGCCGTCGCGATGAGCTTCGGGGGCGAGCAGATAGCAATAGGTCGAGGCAACATCGATACCGGCGAGCACGGGTTGGGAACCCTGAAAGAGTTCGTCGTGCAGGCCGACCCGGATGGCTGAGAGGTCCACGCCGGCGTTAATGGCCATGGCCTGCTGCGCAGCCTGCTGGAGAACGGTGTGAATCGTGCCCAGGCTGGTCGATACGCCGAGCAGGTCGTGCATGAGCTCAAGGGTAGCGCGAAACGAAACGTGACCCACCATCGTGAGCGCCACGATGACCTGATCGAGCCATTGGCGGGTGACCGGCAGCATGAAAAGCACCTGATCTGCGTCGGCTGCCCGCGTGGCATCAAAGGCTTCATCGAGCGCTGCACTGGCCGTGCCGATCTGTCGGTAGACCGTCGGGCGGCTCACGCCGTTACGCTCAGCCAGCACACTGATTGGTTCGGTGCGCGCGAGGGCCTGAAGTGCGATCGCTTTGCGTTTGTCGGCGCTCAGTCTGCCCACGCCAGATCGGGTG
>NZ_BBJJ01000142.1 GCF_000739815.1 Paraburkholderia mimosarum LMG 23256 = NBRC 106338 | reverse complement strand
TTATTTTTACGAAAAACTTAACGCATGCTAATGCGTGTATGCGTGGAAGATGATCGCGATGTCAGGTTCGTCAGGTGAATAGGTAGGGCTCAACCAGCATGAAGCCGCCCACCCTAGCGGCAACGCCCGGTTTTCGTCCCATAATCGGGTGCAGCATTGTCATTTTTTCGTCACGGTGCTGGGTCGTTCGTAATAACGCAGATCACGTAGTTTCGTGTTGCGTGAAGACAAAGAGATCGTGGATTCCGCTCATTGTGAGTGAATGAGGGTGAATGAATAAGGGGGTGTGACTGCAGCCGCGCTCCGATGTCCCGGACCAAGGTTCCCGGTTGAAACTTGCATGTAGAACAGTCATCTCATCCATCGCGTGGCTTCATGACGTCAACCCGGTTCGTGTAAGCCTGGCTTGGCGGCGCGGCGGGCAGGGGATTCTGCTGCATAACCCGGGGGTGTCCGGAAGAAGAGATTTGGGGGGGGATTAATATGCGGTTAAAAAGCGCGACGCGCGACAATGATCTGTATTTGGAAAAGGTAGGTTGACGCAAATCAATTTGTGAGTTTGGTGCGTCGGGTACTCTTCCTTAAGGATATCCTATATTGATACAAAACGTCGATAAGGAAATGAAGATGGCAACGGGTAGGGTTAAATGGTTCAACAATGAGAGAGGGTACGGATTCATTCAGCCAGACGACGGAAGCTGCGATCTGTTTGTGCATTACTCTGACATCCAGATAGAGGGCTTCAAGACGCTACAGGATAATCAAAGGGTAACCTTCGAAGTAAAAAACGGGCCCAAGGGCAGGCAGGCGATAAGCATCCAGCCGCTCTGACCATGCGCTTTCTGGTAATGCCGCGGGAATAAGGAAGGCATGGGTGCAATGCGGCGTCAGGTGGCCGCCTGTAGATGGCGTTTAATCTGGGCGAGGACAGCTGGAACCTAACACTGATTGATAGCCGACGTGCACACAGCGGCGGAATGGTCGCTGCGCGTGATACGGCAGCTGTCCTCATCGCGAACGCAAGGGTGCGATGCAATCCCGGCACTGCGCACGGTTCTAGAGTCCAATTCGCAGCTTGACATGTCAATGTCATAAGATGAGCGTGCATGGCACCCGGATCGAAGGTTGGGCTTGGGCGCTTTCGGTGTAGGCCTATCACCTCATGCCGGATGCGCGGGGCTCTGATGCCACCCCTGTTATTGACCTGCTCGTTCGATACACGGCTAGCTGCTTCGTGCATCCGGATATTGCGGGTTGTGTTATTGCAACATGCAGCGAACGGGAAGGTGTTTCGGTCCACAAACGAAGTTTGACTCCATGTATTCGATCTCACCCACTAGCTCAGCGTGTTGCAACCTCGGAATCAGCTCATCGAACAGAATCCGCATCTCCATGTGCGCGAGATGTTGACCAAGGCATACGTGACCGCCGACACCGAACGCGATATGTGGGTTGGGTCTGCGATCAATATTGAATGTGAATGGCGAAGGGAAGACTTCTTCGTCGCGATTCGCCGAGCCATAGCACAACATCAGCCAATCTCCCTTGCGAATTTTGCGGCCCCGGATATTAGTGTCGGCAGTCGCTGTACGCATGAAATGATGAACCGGCGATGCGAATCTAAGGCATTCATCGATAAACTGTGGAATGAGCGATAGATTTGCCTGAAGCTGAGGTAGCAGCTCCATAAAGCGGCACAATGCCCACATTGCGACCGACGTGGACGACGACACTGTATGATGCCCAGCGGCAGCGATAATTACGTAGTAGCCGAGGCGGGTTACGTCATCGATAGGCTGCCCATTGATGACCGCGTTGGCTAGCAAAGTCGCGACATCATTGCGCGGGTCCTTCCGGCGCGCTTCGTTTAAGCTTTCGAAGTACTCCCTGAAGTCGTCAACTACAGACAGGAGCGCCTTGCCCGTCGCACTGCTCGCGTCGCCTTGGCGCAGCGTATCGCGTGTGTATTCCTCGTCTTCACTCCCGAACATCTCGTAAGTTAGTGCAAGTATGCGAGGAAAATCCTCCTGAGGGACGCCGAGAATATCCATGATTACGTGCAGTGGGTACTGCGACGCGAATGTGCCTGAAAAATCGATCACCTTTCCGTTGTGTTGCTGCAGCTTCGCGACCATCGCACGGGCAAGCGATCTAATACGGTCTTCAAGCTTGAGAATACTGTTCGGCATGAACCAGGATTGAGTCAGCGCGCGTAAACTTTTGTGTTCTTCGCCGTCGATGTGCACGAGCGATCGAACAATGTTCGGCGAACCGGTCGAGGACATAATATGCTCTATCGATGCTTTAGGGCGACACACGACAGAATAATCTCCATTGTGGAATAGAGAATTATTCCGTGAGATCATAGAGACGTCGGCGTGTTTTGTAATCACCCAAAACGGGTCATGCCCGTCAGCCGTCGCTCTCCCGACAGGGTTGTTTGCGCGTGCCCAAGTGTAAATTTCGTGGAGTCCATCGATGTCCGTGTGGGACTTCGGATCGACGATGCGGTTCGCTATTTCTCTTGGTAGGTCATATTTTTGCATTCTGCTGAAGTCCAGGTGAGGTTCGTGTTAGTGGACGCGCGGCACGAAAAAGCGTCTACGCGCGCGATGATCCAGTCTGTTGTTAACGTAGAGAGCTCCTTTCAGTTGATGCTTGCCGATCGATTTAACTTTATTGCAGGCGTGTGCTCCCCGTGGGTGGTGGTTGGTGTGGTGGCTGTCCATTTGCGTCTGGCGTATTTAACTATAATATTGTGATTTCTCATGTCACCGTTAATCCAGATCAACATTGTTCGTTGATATCTATGATATTACGGATACGCGGTGGAACGTATGAAAATTAGTGCGCGAGTTGCAGTGCCAACGCTGGCAGCGTCAGTCGGGTCATTTGGGAGGATCGATCGGTGCTGTGAGTCGTTGCATTCCAGCATGTTTAGCTCTATTCAGAATTTTTGACGGATCGCGGCGCGAGCAAGGATCTGGCGATTGCTGGATGAGTCACCCACATTCGCGACGCTCGCAACTGCGGGGACCCCACGAGACGATGTTCCAGATGCTTGTTGCCAACCGATTTCGAAATAGACGTCTGTTCGCTTTGATAAAAAGTAGTCTGTTGAAATCGTTACTTGGTTGAAGTGCTGGTTTCCGAGTATGTGTCCCGAAACATCTTGAATGCCATTCGATTGCAAGTAGTCGTATGATGCTGCGACTGTCCACGCTTGGCTGAAACGATACATTATTCCGACATCGTAGTTGTTGAATATGACCGTTCCGTCCAGATGAGACAGGGCGAGATTTGCGTATTGAACATTAGAGAACGATGCTGCCACGATGACTGGGCCGATTGTGTAGTTGGATGCTACGACTACAGACTGGTACGCTTGGGCGGAGGCATATCCACTGTTGATAGAACCTTGAAGAGGAGAGATCCCATTCAAATAGGCAGTAAAAAATCCTGTGCCTGGCGCTGCGGTGGGGTTCTTAAAGTACTCGAATGTTGCCCCCAGTTTCAATGGCCCGTTCACGTAACCTGCACCTACCGAATAACCACTGGTAGATGTGAAGTTACCGGGAATACCACCAAAGCTGTACTCAATTCCGAAGCTTGCGCCGTAGATGTCAGGGCTCATGTATCGGACAGAATTATTCGGTCGAACCGTGTTGGACGCATTGTCCAGATCCCCTGGGTGTCCCGCCGGCGCGCCCCCGACCAGCGCTTCGGCAGTCAGCGGTTCGGGAAAGTAGAAGATCATGTCGTATTGACGTCCAAATGTCAGGCTGCCGCAGTTGTCGCTTTTGATACCGATGAAGGCTTGACGACCAAATAGCAGGCCGCCCTGACCAGCCTGACCTTGATTTAGGTTTACGCCTGACTCAAGGGTGAATGTTGCATCTAAACCGCCACTGAGGTCCTCGCTTCCGGTCATGCCCCATCGACTTCCCATGAGGCCGCTAAGCGAGTCAAGCGAAATTCTCTTGCTATCAGCAACGTTGCTTTGGTACATGATGCCTTCGTCGAGTACACCGTAGAGATTCACAGTCCTTTGTGCTTGAGCCAAGGATGACGCACCAAATAAAGCCAGAAATATCGACCTTTCCCAATCACGCATAATTAGATTTCCAGGGGCGTGTGAGTGAGAAGCTCTGTTTCGCTCGACGACATCTGTCTGCACGGCGCTGCGACGTGCTGCCACGATTGCACCGAAGTTGGTGTGCTCACCAATAGAGCGCTACAGCGGAAGAAAGCCACTGTATCGTTGATATGTGCAGTTGCCTCTTTGCATTTTGGGGAGATCATATCTGTGCGACTTAGGCTTTACTGTATGGCGTCCAAGATGTCAAACGGGTTAAGCGCGAGATCGCTTCACATTTCCAGAGCATTCCAGAGCACAGATCGTGCCGACTCAGATTAGGAGGCGAAAAGGAGCCACCAGGCGCAGTGCGACTTCTTCAGGTGGATTAATATCCGATGAAGATTGTCGTGCGGACCGCCCGATGTGCGACAGTCGTCATTTCGTTTGTGAGCATTTGGTCAATACGCGACAATTGACATGGGCTGAAGAGCCGTCTATTCGGACAAGAGCCCTCGTAAGAGATCGTGAAGCCGGTAGCGTCCTTGACTAGACGTGTAAAGCGGGGGGCTTGTCACGAGTCGCGCTGAACAATTCGTCTCACGAGGGCGGCAGTCGTGCCGCGAAGACCACCGGTGCTGAGGGTTGACATACCCCCGGAAGGCACGGTGTGGGGACGAGGCCGTTGAAATTCCCACGATTAGTGCATCGCTCAGACGGTGGTCAAGCGATATCTGTAATCGCTTGTGGTTTTACGACGACTCATGCGGCTATCATCCTGGGCGGTCCGCGCATCAGGCGCCCGACGTGGGCGGGCCGCGCGGCTGGGGGCTATGCTTGGGCGCTGGGCCTCGACATCAAGAAGTTCTTCGGTAGTGTTACGTCTCGCGTTAGACGAGACGCGGTATCGCGAGATATTCGAGATGAGACGACGCTGGTTGTCGCGGGCTGGTCGAATAGAGGTCCTTGCGAATTGAACGCGAGATACATGGAAGTGATATGGGGGTGGCATCGCGCGTTTGACGCGCAGCACGACGAACACAGGCCCGGCTGTTAAGCTCGGGGCTGCTGTGTCGCCAGAAGGGATCGTCGATGCGATGAGATGGAGGCGGCTCGCGTGGCGGTGCCGTCCACGGTTCGTTGCAGCGACGGATCTGTTCGTTGTATGCCGCGCCGAACCACAGAAGCCACTCGCCCAGCAGTCGCTGGATCCGCGCGGCGGCTTCATCCGTCAGTTCGGGTAACGCAGGCGGTCGAGGCATGATCTTCGGCGCCGTGCAATACGCCTTCGGGTGTTTGTGGCGCCTGCTCACCGGAACTCCTCGATAGCCTGTTGCAGCAGTTCGTCGGGCAGATGGTTCAGGCCGCGGGGCACGGCCAGTTGCATGGCGGTGCGCAGGATGCGCCCGGCCTGTCGCGGTAAACCGCGTGAGGCCTGCCGCAACAGTTCGAGCCCGGAGTCGGCCAGCAGCGTATGCGTGCAGCCGGCGCTCTTCAGGGCGTGCACAATTAGTTGCGCGAAGCGCTCGCGCTCGATCACGGGCTTCAGTTGCACACGCGCCTGGATACGACCGTACAGGGCGGCATAAGGCGCGCGCTCGAGCGTGGTGGCCAGGCTCGGATGTGCCCGCCATACCGTGAGCAGGTTGCGCGAATCGAACGCGAAGTTCAGGAACGACGGGAAGTCACGGAAGAACTCGACCGGCAGGCCACGAGGTCGGCCGCCGCCGCGTGCGCACGCTCTTGAAGCGCATGGGTGTGGAGGCGCTGTACTGCAAGCCGAGCACGAGTCGACGCAACGCGCAGCACAAGGTCTGGCCGTATCTGCTGCGTGGCATGAAGATCGAGCGGGCCAACCAGGCCTGGGCACTCGACACGACCTACGTTCCCATGGCGCGCGGCTTCGTGTATCTGACCGCGGTGGTGGACTGGGCCAGCCACAAGATCCTCACGCACCGCGTAGCGATCACGCTGGAAGCCGTGCATGCCGTTGAAGTGCTGGAAGAAGCGTTCGCCCGCTATGGGCACCCCGACATCGTGAACACCGATCAGGGTAGCCAGTTCACGGCGGGAGCCTTCACCGAGGCGGTGCTGGGCCGAGGCATCCGGCTGTCGATGGACGGCAAAGGCGCCTGGCGCGACAACGTGTTCGTCGCAGTCGAGCGCGTGTGGCGCAGCATCAAGTACGAAGAGATTTATTTGAGAGCCTACGCGAGTCGGTCAGCCATGCCCGGCGCTCCATTGGCCAATATATTGAGCTGTACAACGGCAAACGTTCCTCATTCGCGCCTGGCGGATCAGACGCCCGATGAGGCATACTTCGCGACGCTGCCAGCGATCAAATCGGCAGCATGATCGCCCCGGACGTTCCACTTAAAATCTATGGTCAGCCTCGATTTTTGCAAACGAGGTGGTGTTGACCTAAAGTGGACTTGCTCGAATCTATCCGGGGTCGTGGATGGGAAAGATCCCGCCCCATGATGGGAGCCGCGCCAGGCAAACCTCAAAAATCTCTCAGCATCTAAGTGCTGTTTTTAAGTTCAGGTTACTTGCCCGGCCGTTGAGTCGTTTATGCCTTCACGTATCTCGCGCCGCAAAACCAGTGGGACTGCCGAAACTGAATCTGTAAGCGATGGGAAGCGTCAGGCTACGAGGGCAGCCTCGATGCTTCGATAGTGTGTCCCTTTGGCGAGGATAGCCCAAGCGATCCTCGCCAATTTATTGGCCAGGGCACAGGAGACCACGTTCGAGTGCCGCCGGGCCAGCAGGCTGCAAACCCAGACACCCAAAGATGAGCTTCCCTTGAAATTTCGCCTTCCAGCAGGTCGCGTATAAACTCGACCCAAAGGAAGGAAAGCAGAGATGTTCAATGTACCGCATCAGGTGTACACGGTGGAGTTCAAGGGAGCGGCCGTGCAACGAGTCAAGGACGGGCAAGGCGTGAGCGCTGTGGCCCGCGAACTGGGCATGTCGACGCAGACGCTGCGCAACTGGCTCAAGGCGTCGGAAGCCGGCAAGCTGAACGGCCCGGGGGGCGAAGGTCGTCACGGCGGAACAGATGGAGCTTTCGCGTTTGCGGGCGGAGAACAAGCGCTTGCAGATGGAGCTGGAAATCGCAAAAAAAGCGGCGGCGTTCTTCGCGAAGG
>NZ_BBJJ01000143.1 GCF_000739815.1 Paraburkholderia mimosarum LMG 23256 = NBRC 106338 | reverse complement strand
ACACGCCCCGGACTGCCCGGCTTCATGCGACGACGCCGGACCGGGGTCACGCGATCTCGGTCCGGCGGGGCAAGCAGGGGGACTCGTGCTGTTTAACGGCTACATGGTGCCAACCTTGAGTATCGAACAGTAATCCGTGAGCAAGGCATGCAGGTACCCGGGCCGCGCGCGGCCGGGGCACCCATGACAGGCGAAGCAGCGAACGCTTCAGGAAAGGAAAGCAAACCAGCGGGCGGACGGGCGCTCAGGAAGCGTAGCCGCGATCCACGGGTTCGGCGTACCGCACGCCGGATGCGGTAAGCAGCGTATCGACCTGATCGGCCACCATGCCGGCCGGCTGCGCCGAGGTCGGACCCAGCGAATAGACGCCGCTTTCGCTCGGGCCCGCGACGATCTGCAGATGCAGCGGCACCAGCAGTCCCTGCAATTCGCCGACCGGCATCGGCCTGTCGACGACGAGACGGATCGTCGCGCGCGCCGCGCCGTCGGTCGGCTGCGGGGACAACGTGTGGTAATGCGCCGGCAAGTCATGCGTGGATTGCGCGGTGAGCACCGCGAGGCCGCCGGTCTGCACAAGCACCACCGCGCCGAGCGCGCACGCGACCGCGGCCCACCACCGCCCGTTCGATACGTGCCGGCCCGCCTGCGCAGCGGACGGAGCTTCGTCGTCTTGCTGGCGATCGGCCTCGTCGATCCGTTACCACGGACGCTCGAGCCCCTTCTCCATTTCGGGACACATCACCGTTTCCGCGTTCACCGCACTGGCTAGCCGGCTCTGCAGCGCCAGTTCGGCACGGCAGCGTTCGCAGGTCGCCGCGTGCTCGTCAACCTCCGCGCGCTCGGCCTCGGACGCGCTGCCGTTGACGACCCATGGCAGCAGTTCCCACGTGCGCAGATGCGCGCGTTCGAGATCGATGGTCTGGTTCATTGCGGTCCCTCGGTTACACCTGCAAGCGTCGGCATCAGGTTGCGAAGTTTGACGCGTGCATGAAACATCCTCGCCTTGACCGTGCTCAGCGGCGAATCAGTCATCGTGGCAATCTCTTTGAGCGAATGGCGCATCAAGTAGGCCATCTCCATCACGTGTTGCTGTTCCGCCGGCAGGCGCACGAGCCCTTTCGTCACCCAGTCGCACAGCTCGTGGTCCGCGTACGGATCCACGCATGCGCCTTCGTAGTCCGACGCGAGCGGCTCGGCGAGAGGTCCGCCGTCGCGCAGCGCCTTCAGCGCGACGCGGTAGCCAATGCCCATCAGCCAGGTCGACACGCGCGATTGCCCGCGAAATACGGTAGCCTTGACGGTCTGGACCTTCCGCACGTGAATTAAACCGCCGCTGTCGGCGTTACCATCGAGCCGATAGAACCGGTTCGTGCGTAAAGCCGGTGGCCTCTCAATTCTATGTGTGGTGAGTATCATCGGTCGCGAGTTGACACCGCTGTCTGCTAGCTCAACTCATGCTTGGATGGAAGCTTGAATTCCTAGTGAAATTTCAGGAAGTTCCTACATGGACGACGCTTCAGGGCCTCTGGTGTTCGGCCGTTAACGGGGTAAAGCGCCCCAGCCTGAACGGGCCTCGGGCGCTGGTTCAACGTAGCACGTTGAGCTCAGGCTTCGGCGCCGCGACGCTAACCAGCAACGCCATTGGCAACTGCTCGTCGATGCGATTGACTGGACGCTGTGCGATCCGGCAAAGCATTGCCTGAACAACATCATTGCATCTTCGAGCCATCGAAGGCGTCGTCTGAGCCACAATCCGCTTCAAGATTTTCGATTGGCGGCACCCGGTAATTGACAGAGAACCGGGGACTGGTACTACGGTATCGATACATGATGCGTGCAAAAACCGGTTCGACTTTTATGATCAGGATACTTATTGCCGATGACCATGCCATCGTGCGCAGCGGACTTAGGCAGATCTTCGCGACGATGTCTGACATCGTCGTGACAGCGGAGACTGGGCAGGGCCTGGAGGTAATCGAAACACTGAGAGCCAGCGATATCGATCTGCTGCCGGACATGATGATGCCGGGCCTCAGCGGCATCGATCCCATACGCCGCGTGCGCGCCGAGCAGCCTGCGTTGCCGGTGCTCGTGCTCAGCATGCACAACGAGGCGCAGATCGTGTCACGCCCGCCGTGGGGTAGATGGCTAAGGACAGTGATCCTGACGTGCTGCTGGCCGCGATTTGCAAGCTCGCGAACGGGGGCCGCTTTATTGACTCGGAACTCGCGGACGCGATGGTGTTCGAGAAGCATTTGGGCAATGTGCCGCCGCACGAGGTTCTCTCGGCACCCGTATGATCGTCTACCCGCTGATGAAACCATGCCGGATCGCGTAGCGGATCACCTCCGCGTTGTCGGTCAGCTCAAGTTTCTGCATCAGCCGCATCTTGTGCGTGCTGATCGTCGTGGCGAGTGTCCAGCGCGTTGTCTCCCCAGAACAGCAGGTTTCGTCTGCCACGTTTCCTTTGGGTAGTGCCTTTCAGTGTATTCGCGCAAAGCCTAACTACTTTCGGAAAAAATTGGATCGCCTTATCCAACGACGTTTTTTTACGTGAGTCGGTAGCGGTGTATTCGCGCCGTGTCCACAGTAGAAAACAACGATACTTTTGCTGGAGTTCAATGAGCAAGACGTCTGCGCTCGATAGAATATGGGCCCGCATAAGCAAGTGCGGAGACTTCCCGATATTATCGAGGTCACTGCACGCGACAGTAGCTGCGATGAACGATGAGGATTGTGATTTTTCTGCCATGGTGCAGGTTGTGCTATCGGATTTCTCATTGACACAGAAGGTCCTGCGTCTGGCAAATTCGGCAATGTATCGCGTGTTCGGCGGTAACATTACAACAGTATCCCGTGCGCTGACTGTGCTTGGCGCGGATGCCGTCGTGCATTTGGTGATTGGGTTCAAGATTCTCGAACATTTTCGCGACAGTGAATCGTCACGTACCGATGTTGAGGTCGAATTGCACCGAGCGATCCTGTCGAGTTGCGTTGCGCGCGCGCTCACCGTGCAGGACGATCCGCTTGTCGCAGAGGAAGCGGTGATCTGCGCTCTGATGCGCCAAACGGGAAGATTGCTGGTCGCCGTCTATCTGGACGGCGAATGGAATCAGATCCGGCTCCAGGCGGAAGCTAACGTCGACGAATCTGAGGCGTGCCGCGCTGTGCTCGGGGCCACGTTTGACGATATCGGCCGTGAGGCTGCGTCACGTTGGCGCCTGCCGTACGTGATCCAGTCTGGATTGGAAGCGTTCGATCCCAATGCGACAGGCGAGGAAGATCACGCACAAAGATTGCGCGCAATCACCAGCTATTCCACGGATGTTACGGATGTCCTGACTCGCCAAAGTCTATCTGACGCTCAGCGTGACGTGAGCATTTCCAGCTTGGCTGACCGGTACGGTGTTGCGCTCGCTATGGATCCTACGGTACTCGCCGCGAAGAGCATCTCACTTGCCTGTGGAGGAGCCGGAGCGGCTATCCTCCGAGAGATTGCGGAATTACGGGCCAACGTGACGGCAAGCAGAGGTGGAATGCTAGTGCCTCAAATGCGTATCCTCGCGGGGACAAACGATTTGCGCGCACTTTCGGCGACGCCCGCCCTCGAGTTGGCTCTCGCGGTCGCGTGTGAAACAGTATCGGAGGCGCTCGGCTGTGCACGTACCGTGGCATTCGTAATGGACGACAGCGGCATATTCCGGGCGCGCGTCGGTTTCGGGTCGAATATTGATGAAGCGCTATCCGGGTTGTCATTCGGTAGCGCCTTTGAACCGGATGTGTTTCATCTGGCGATCAGGAACTCAGTCGCAATTCTGATCGACAACGCTCGCGCGCCCAAGATGATTGCACGGCTCCCCGGGTGGTACCGCGTTACATTTGGAGATACGCATTCGTTTGTACTCTTGCCGGTGACCGGTGCGAATCAGTCCACAGTTGCATTGCTGTACGGCGACTGGTCCGATGCACAGCAGCGGCGAAAGTTCTCCTGCGATGAGATGGTGGCGTTGAATGAGTTGGCGCGAGAGTTGGGACGGTCGTTTTTGTGGCAATTCCCAGACTGACCAGGTCAATACGCTCTGAACGAGCGGTGTCGAGGTGAAGTCAAGGTATGGGGGCGGGTGTCCGCACACGGGCAATGTCCCAATTACAGTTGAAGGTTGGGACGGCGGGTGCGGCATAGGTTAGGCAACCTTTCGATCATGGTCAATGTTCGTTGTCGAGGGCGGACGCTTTAGCGCCGCTGCGAGGGTTCTGTTGCAGTAATGGTGTCGGGACGAGAAATGTCGTTGTACTAACCCGCTGACGCGGGAGTGGGAGGAGAGCGAGAGCCCCTGGCTAACGTTCACCGGCAGTGGTGAGCTGACGCAGGATCCCAACGAGCGGACGCAGATACCTCCAGGAGCAGTATGTGGATGCCCAACCGGGCTCCACCACTGCTTCCAGGAGGTTAGTCATGACGCCGCTACGCCAACGCATGTTGCACGACATGGAGATCCGCAATCTCGCCGACAACACACAGAAGTCCTATCTGATTCAGGTATCCAGTTTCGCCCGCCACTTTCGCCGTTCGCCCGAACTGCTGGGCCCCGACGAGATCCGGGCCTGGCTCATCTATCTCCGGGAAGATCGCAAGCTGGCACCCGGCAGCCTCGGCCCAACGATCGGCGCACTCCGGTTTCTCTACCGTGTGACGCTTAAACGCGACTGGAGCGACGAGGATTTTCCCTTGCCGAGGAAGCCGTTCCGATTACCAGTCGTCCTCAGCCTGGAGGAGACCACCACCTTCTTCGAGTCGGTCGCCAGTCTCAAGCACCGCACCATCCTGATGACCGCGTACGCCGCCGGACTGCGGGTGTCGGAAGTCGTGCATCTGAAGGTCACCGATATCGACAGCAAGCGCATGGTCATCCGTGTAAACCAAGGGAAGAACCGTAAGGACCGCTATGTAATGCTCTCGCCGAGGCTGCTCGAGATCCTGAGGCTGTACTGGCAGGACGCCCATCCGAAGGAATGGCTCTTTCCAGGCAACATTCCGGGGCGGCCCATCACCCGCCATGCCGTGGGCGACGCATGCGAGCTTGCACGCAAGCGCAGCGGCATCACCAAACCCGTGACACCCCATTCTTTGCGACACGCGTTCGCCACGCATTTGCTGGAAACCGGTACTGACGTGCGCCGGATCCAGCTGCTGATGGGCCATAGGTCCCTTGCGACAACGTCCCGGTACCTGAAGGTGGCCACCAGCACCGTGTGCGCCACCACCAGTCCCTTCGATCTGCTGCCGCACCCTGCACCCATTCCATCCCCGCCACCTGCGCCCGAGTACTTCTGAGCGCAGTCATGCGGCCGGCGCTCGAAGTGGCGGACATCTTCCGCCAGTGCGGGCCCAGTTTTCGGCTATCCCATGCCGAAGGGCTCAGTCGTGTGCAGCGACGCGTGATGAGTGCCATCGAGCTGTGTCGTACCGCAGCGCTTGGTGCCCATCTCGAGCAGTGCGATGCATGCGGCCATCAGCGCATCAGTTACGACTCGTGTCGTAACCGGCACTGTCCGAAGTGCCAGTCACTCGCCCGCGCGCAATGGCTCGAACGCCGGCATGCGGAGCTCCTCCCTTCGACCGAGTATTTCCATGTCGTCTTCACGCTTCCCGAATCCATCGCCGCTCTCGCGTTCCAGAACAAGAGGACGCTCTACGATCTGCTGTTTCGCGCCAGCGCCGAAACGTTGCGCACGATCGCCGCCGATCCGAAACACCTGGGTGCCGAGATCGGCTTCCTCACGATCCTGCATACGTGGGGGCAGAATCTGCAGCATCACCCTCATGTGCATTGCGTTGTGCCGGGCGGCGGCATCGCCCCGGACGGCGAGCGCTGGATCGCCTGCCGTCCCGGCTTCTTCCTGCCCGTGCGGGTCCTGTCGCGGCTCTTTCGCCGCCTATTTCTCGAACAGCTGCGTCGCGCTTACGACACCGGCGGGCTGCGCCTGCTCGGTCAGTTGGAATCCCTGAGCGATCCTGTCGAATTCGCAGCCTGGCTTGCACCCACGGCACGGGCCGAGTGGGTAGTGGGTGGTCTACGCCAAGCCACCCTTTGGCGGTGCCGAACACGTGCTCGATTACCTGGGCCGCTACACCCACCGCGTCGCCATTTCCAATAACCGGCTCCTCGCCTTCGACGGACACGCCGTGCAGTTCCGCTGGAAGGACTACCGGCACGAGTCCAGACAAAGGACCATGACGCTCACGGCCGACGAGTTCATCCGTCGCTTCCTGCTGCATGTGCTGCCTGACGGCTTCAAGCGCATCCGCAGCTACGGGTGGCTCGCCAACTGCCACCGTGCCGACAAGCTCGCCACCTGCAGGCAGCTGCTCGGTGTCGAGGCGCCCGCCGCTGCCGCAGCCGAGCCCGGGGAAGACTACCGTGACCACTACCAGCGACTCACCGGCAAGTCACTGCGCGACTGCCCCGTATGTGGCAAGGGACACATGCTTCGCATCGAAGACATGCCCGGCAGCCTTCCACGAGCCCCGCCAGGTCCCACCCATGCGCGCTAGTTGCCATCGCACCTGTTTCCGTACACGTTCGCCTTTCCTGACGAGGCCAACGTGGCTCCGCTCGTGCCTTCGATCTGCTGGCGCACCAGCGTACTCCAAAATGGCGGGTGATTTGCCGGTTCACGCGCACATTCCCGCTTCCTTTACACGTGATGCTTCCCACTCTCGCCGGAAGTCCGTGTGTGATCGCCCCTGCAAGACATTACAAATTACCGCGGCGGTCATTCAATGCCCATAGCGGCCACCGCCCGTGGAGCGGTTTAGCACAAACATTTTTTTGATTACCGGTCGCGGATCAGGTCCGACGACATGGCGATGCGCTGGTTGCCGCGACCGCCAACCAAAAAAATCTCTGCGATATGATAAGTTGTGC
>NZ_BBJJ01000144.1 GCF_000739815.1 Paraburkholderia mimosarum LMG 23256 = NBRC 106338 | reverse complement strand
GCTCTTCTTACGTCTGTTTACGTAGGGCTCTCGAAGCCGTGGATATAAGAAGGAGTCGCCGGGCGAAATCCATTGGGGCCAGGCACAACGGTGCCATCAACAGGCCGAATGTATATATGCAATCCAAACCTGCCCGCTGTAGAACAGATCATTTGGCAAACGGGACGAGGCCATGTATAAGCGTGCTGCCTTTACCTGAAAGCCAAAAATCGCAACACTGTTTGCAATCCGGGAGGCGTCCACATAAGACCTTCCCTAGAAGCCTCGCGGCGTCACAAGATCGGCTGCGCGCAGATGCCCACGCGGCTCGAACGGAATCTTCAGCCAGGCAAAGACGCTCATGTCGTGGTAGCCCGGTGAAGCGCGATATCCGATGCCCGTACCGACGATAAGGTGACGGGCAAGCAGCCCGGCAATCGTCGTCGTGTCCTCGCCAAAGGCGCCCGACGCGTGGCCCGTGAATAGCTCGCGCGTCGCATAGCCGAACCGGCCACCCGTCTTGAACAGAAACCGGCTTCCCTCATCTGACTGCGCATAGAAGACCAGGCCAGCCTCGCGATTCGATTTCGGGCTCCAGTACCCACCATAGGGACCGTCGAACCGGTTGGCGTCATACCGGTACGAACTCAGGCGTATCTCCGGGCCCGCATTGAGCCAGCTCCAGCCTTTCGCGCGGAAGTCCCGGGTAAGCGAGAGGCTGATCGCATAGAACGGATTGACGGCCGTTCCACTTGCCGTGACCGCACCGCCCGACAGCGTTTCGCCGAAATGGAATGCACTGCGTCCAATTGCCTGCCGCGCAGCGACCTCAAGAGAAGACGAAATGGCCGGCCCGGTTCCGGCGGAGGGCGCACCCTCGAATGCGCGAAGCGAATCGTAGATGCTGTCGCGGCTCAAGGTCACCCGCAGGAACTCATCTTCGCTTTCGGCCATCCGCTGATACTGAACCTTGCCAAGTACCTGGACAGGTCCTTCGCCAGGCTTTTCGAGTGCCGCACCCGCAAACAGCACGCCTTGACCGACCTCGGTACGCACCGTGGTGCCCAGCAGCTTCCCCCACGCGTGCTGCACTCCGTCGTCCAGCCGAAGCGCGGTGCCGTCGATGCGCACGGTCAACGATGGAGACGCCAGCATCGTGATCGAAAGTTGCGGAATGGTCCAGACAGTCAACTTGTCCTGTCCAGCCGTGCCGGACTTCCGGTCCAGCGTGAACAGCGATTGCAGCGATGGCTCCTGCCCCTCGGACGGATGACCCGTCAGGGCTCGCGCGCGGTCGTAGAGTCCCAGGCGCTCGTCGTGATCGGCCAGCGTCTGGCGGGCAACCGGTGGGATGTTCGGGTTCTCGTTCACAAGCGTGTCGAGCGTTTCATAGTCGCGATTGGCAGCTGCGGCGAACACGAGACCGTGTATGTATTCGTCGTTCCCGGGCACTGCCTCATGAAGCTTCGAGAAAATCTGTTCGGCCTGCGCGGGACGACCACTGTTGAGCAGTGCCCAACCCGCGAGCGCACGCGTGGCCGGTTCCGTCGCGTCGCCGGCCTCCTCGACCAGCCTGAGCGCTGCGTCGACCTGTGCGGAGTCGTGCGAGTCCTTGGCGAGAGCGAGTTCGATCGCGGCATGCAGGCGCTTGCCCTGTGGCGTCGCCAGGTTGCGTGACTCGGCTTCCGCTTCCACGAGCCGCTGTTGATGCATGAGTGACAGCGTGAGTCCGAGCCGTGCCGACGACGGGTCTCTGGCCGTCTTCAGTGCCTCGCGAAACAGCGCCTCTGCGGCCCTGTCGTCGTGCGCGCGGTCTTCGAGCCAGCCGGATACTTCCAGTGCGGACGCATTGAGCTTGACCGACGGATCTGCGCGAAGCGCTCTCGAGTAGGCGAGCGCGTTCGCATCGTGGCCTGCTTCGTTTTCCGCATACATGCGCTGCAGCCTCAGCTCGTTACGGACCGGCTTCAGCGAGGGCTGCTCGAACACGGGGTCCGCGATCAGGCGGTCCACGTCCGCCGGCGGCAGTCCTTTTGCCGCCTTCCATGCTGTACCCGAGAGCTCGCCGGGATTCGTGCAGACGCGAAGCAGTTCCAGATAGAGCCCATAGGCCTGCGCGGTCCGTCCTGATTCCGCAAGCGCCTGTCCGCGATTCCATTTTGCAGGCAGGTTCGAGCACATCGGGTCTTTCGTCGCCGTGTACGCGGGATGGCGGCTGACAGCAGAGTGTGAATTCGGGGGCATTGCTGCCTGCGGCCTAGCAGAGCTTTGGGGCGCCTGTGGCTGAACCAGCCTGACGGAGCCTTGCGCGGCGGGCGAATTGCCCCATGCGTCAGCCTCCCGGCCCGGCATCGCGGAAGCGGGACCTGGGGACTTCGTTGGGGTTGGCTGTTCCGCACGGGCGAGAGCGTGCCAGGTGAACAGAAGACTGGCAGCGAGCGCGATTAGCGTGCGATTCGTGGTCGTCATTTCGGTGATGGATCAGAATAGGAAGATTGATCGAATCGCTTCTTCACCTGATCCTTCAGCGTCATGTTCAGAAAGATGTACGACAGGGCAAGCAGTGTCGTGAGCACACACCAGAACACAATGGGATCGGCTAGAAGCAGGCGCAGACGCGCAATGCCCGAGCGCTCGGCGAGCGCGAGCGGCTTCGCCGATCCAGTCGTGGTGTCGAAGAGCGTCGCTCCCTGAGCGAGAAGGAACCCCTTCGTTGGTTGGCGCAACATGTCGATGGTACGGGCCACCGAAGTCTCATTGTCGCCGAGCACAGCGACGAACCGATGCGCGCCACGGTTGCCCGTCAGGGACACTGCCTGGCCTGGTTGCAAGGGTGGAAACACGGGCAGTTGACGAAGCACTCGCGCATCAAGCGACGTGGCCGGGCCGAAAAAGAAGTCCGTGTTCGTGATGTCAGCGGAGTACGTGAATGTGACTTCCGCCAGCAAGCCTGTTGTGCGGACATGGATGGCGGCGAAATTTAGCGCGGCGCGCACGAGCGCGGCGTCCGGATGTCCAAGGGATATCACGAGCTGCGCCGGGGGAACGTGAATCGCCATTGCGGCGTCGGGTGTCATGTTCGCGCGCGCCGGGAACATTGTCGAGGCATCGGCAAACGCCTGCGCAGCACGCAGGCAATCGGTCTCGGTGATGCCGGAAACCACGACGATGACGGACCTGCCTTCGTTGGCGGGGTAGACGCCGAGAAACGGGCGGTTGATGGCATCAGCAACGGCCGGGGGCAACGCGTCTGCCAGAGCGCTGCGCGTACCCACGAGCAGCACGTCGCCTGCGCGGGCGGTGTCCCTGTCGATTCCCCATGAACCCGGGTCGTCCCGTTTGATGATCGCCTTGTCGCCTTGATACGCAACCGTGACATCGACCTGCCGCATGCGCGCGGCGATGCTTTCGACGGTGAGCGCCGCCGCGCGCAGTTGCCCTGGCGATGGTGACTGGCGTCCCAACACAACGGTAACGTTGCGTGGCATCCATGCCCGGGCGTCGAACGCGAGCGGAAGCTGTGCCAGGGTCGGCGCCGGGTTCGGGCGCAGCCCCGCAAAGTCCAGCGATATGGATGAGCGCGCATCGTTGATGGGCGCGGTATCGGAGTACGCCGTCTGTCCGGTGATCGTCGCGGAGTGCGGCACGCGTGCCAGTTGAACGCTGTTGGTGCCCGGCACGAAGGCTTGTGGCGAAAGCGCGATGGTCTGTACCGCGCCCTTCGCATCGACGTCTGCGACCAGAGCGCCGTTGACCCAGATGGCGTATCGGGTGCCGTCCTCCGGTGCAACGTCCGACGCGAGCTGGAGATGAACACCGCTCAGTGCCTCTCGCGGAGACAGTTCAACGATCAGCGCGTGTGCCGCAGCGGCGGCACCGCCTCTCGACCGGAGCGAGGAAAACGGCCTCGTGACGGTCTGCGCGTCCGCAGACAGTGCGACGAGGCCCAGCAGGCAGGCGACAGCGAGACGAACGAGCCGGTTAACCACGGAAGCCCTTGCGGCCTACATGGCGGGCATGCGCGTGCGCGCCTCTGAGCGAAACGGCGAGCATGCCCAGCAGGGACCGCGCGAGGTTTGCCGACGCTTCCCGCTGCTTCCAGAGCCGCAGCCAGCGTTCGCTGTCGCCGTACGCGAGGACCACGGCAGCGCGTTCCTCTTCGGGCGTCCTGGGCGCGTACAGCGCGACATAAACGCCAGTCGTCTTGTCGACGGGCGCGATCACGTGCGCTGCCAGCAGATGTTGACGGAAACGGACTTCAAAGCGGTCCAGCCTCAGCCCTTCCGGCACGCGTATGCGCATGCCCAGCTCGTTGACATCGAGCAGATGCACCTCTTTCTCACCGAACTCGCCGACGATGGTGATCGTCTCGTCCATATCGATGCGTGGCCTTGAGCGACGCTGCGCTTTTTCCAGCAGTGCGCCGAGCGCACCCAGGCTGAGGAAGAGGTTGAAGCTGATCCACACCACGGCTGCCGTAAGGATGGGGCGGGCGCCGGGTTCCTGGATGATCCTGACGATGCCCCAGACGAGACCGATCGTGCTCGCGACGAACATGCCGTAGTACGGCAGACGGAACTGGCTGATGAAGTCGGTCTGGCTCTGTTCGCCTTTGGGCGTGACGCTGAACGTCGGGGCGTTGGGACGCATGAGTGCGCCGACCAGGGCCGGAAGCATGTAGAACGCCTGGAGGGTCTCGTAGAGCTCGGACGAAAAGATGCGCCGGAAGCGTCCGTTCAGCCGCTCCGCCGTCAATAACGCCACCGTGAGATAGGGCAGCGTGTAGCCAACGAGGCTCTCGGTCCCACCCGGATACATCTGCAGCCTGAACACGATGCCGATGATCGGAACAGCAAAGGTCACGAGGCGCGCGAAGGGAAAGAACCAGAACAGGCCGACCGAAAAATAGCAGAAGCGCTGGGCAGGCGACAGACCGCGGACGAGCCACGGATTCTGCCTGATGAGGATCTGCATCATGCCAACGCCCCAGCGAATCCGCTGGACGAGAAACCCCGACACCGTCTCAGGCTGCAAACCGGCCACCATCGGCCGGCCCAGGTACGCCGAACGCCAGCTTCGCTGGTGCAGCTTGACTGACGTCGACGCGTCCTCGGTAATCGACTCGGTCGAAAAACCACCGATTTCCTCGATGGCCGAGCGCCGGACGAGCGCACCGGAGCCACAGAAGAACGAGGTGTTCCACGTATCCAGGCCCGGTTGAACCGCACGGTAGAACAGGTCGTTCTCGGCGGGCATCTGGTTGAAAAGTCCGAGGTTCTTCTCGAGCGGATCCGGGTTCGTGAAGAAATGCGGTGTTTGCAGAAGGGCCGTTTTCGGATCCCGGATAAAGAAGCCGACGGTGGAGCGCAGGAAGTCCCGTGTCGGCACATGATCTGCGTCGAGGATCGCGATCAGCTCGCCTGATGTGCTTTGCATCGCGGCATTCAGATTGCCGCTTTTTGCATGCTCGTTTGAATCGCGGGTCAGATAGGTCGCGCCGTGTCTTTCACACAGCGATTTCAGCTGCCCGGCGCGTTCGGCGAGCGCCTGGCGCTGCGCGGGACTTTTTGCGGTTCTGGAACGGGGAAATCCGTCGTCCAGGACGTAGACGCGAAAACGGTTCTTCGGGTAATCGATTTCTACTGCGCCGCATACGGTCGGGGCCACCACCCAGAGCGGCTCCGAGTAAGTCGGAATGAATATGTCGACGACGGGAAGCTCGGCAGGGTCGGCTGGCAGTGGAAGCCGCCGACGTTCGAGCGGCCGGACGCTGACGAAGTAGCCCAGCAGCACGACGCCCATGCAGTACAGTTCAGCCGCGAGCAGCGCCGCCGCGGCGAGCGTCGAAGGCAGACCGCCATGAACCGGAAAGGCCTCGAAGCGCCACGCGATGTAACGGACGATGACGAAGCCGCTGAAGACGAGCAGCACCGGGCGCGTCCTGGGCGTTTGGATGGAGACGAGCAGCCCGAACAATGCAAGGAAGATCCACGCCTGGGTCTCCGGGTGGGGCAGGCCAACTGACAGGACAGCCAGTGCGGCCAGCGTCACCAGCAGGGTGAGCGCGACAATCTGATGTATTCTGGATTGCATGCTAGGAAGCCCGAAAAACCGAAAACGACGAAGTTTCATATGATCATAGTTGGTCACTGCCGATGGCGCTATCCGGGCAGCGGCGCCCGTCCGTCGCAATGGTGGACGCGTTCGCGATCCGGCCGCTCATGCCTTTCCGGCAGCGGGGCCGGGCGCTGGCATGCACATGCCTGCACCCGCTTGCCATCGCTCGTTGCGCGGGAGCTGAATACGGAGAGCGAAGGCGTGGTTCAAAAAGCGCGATTTTTGCGTTACACAGACGAGCGGAAGCAGCCTGCGTAAGAAAGCAGGAATAACAAGGAGTGGGGTTCAAATGGAGGCCGGCGACGACCTGCCGATGTCAGGTTCGCTGAGGCTGGAGTGGGCCGAATCCGAGCAGCGTCAGCCAGTGATCGTGAGGCTCGCCGCTCATCAGTTCCCTGGGGCTCTTTCCAGTTCGCTCAGGGCATCGGCTGCGGGCAAAGCGGCGATGGTTGAAGACAAACTGCAGCAGACCAAGCCAGGCCCGCCCGCCCTTCAGATGACGCCGGTTGGTCAGGTAGACGCGCAGTCGCGAGTTGAGATTTTCGACCAGCGAGCTGCTGCGTGGTGTGCTATGCAGCGCCCCGGATACGGCGGCGTAGACGCCGTGAAACGGGCGGCCGATGCGGGCTAGCAGGCGATTCCACCCTTGCCAGAACACACTCGACGTTTCGGACTTGCGATGCAGCATGCAGACCTCGCGCACGAGATGGCGCGCCCCGTTGTGCGTTCGTGCAATGGCGTCGAGTTTTGTGTCGAGCAGGCCCGCGAAAGCGAGCAGGCCGTCGCGCTGGTTCTGCAGGGCACGCCGGTATGCGCCTGTGCGTGAC
>NZ_BBJJ01000145.1 GCF_000739815.1 Paraburkholderia mimosarum LMG 23256 = NBRC 106338 | reverse complement strand
GACATGCGCACCGATCAGGCCATCACAGCGGAAACAGGCTCTCGCGAAAACAGCACATGTTCGCCGACTGCTGGTTCAACCTGATCCACGAGGCATCGATCGACTCGTTCCGCGTGCGGGCCATGAACCCGCTCAACATGGTAGACGAGTTGCTCCGGATCCTCGATGCGCGGCACGCCAACGACGCCGATCGCGTCCGCGTGATCGGTGAGGCGAAACTTGTCCTTGCCGAGGACCTGATCCTGTCCAGCCCTGTGTTCAATCCAGCGCGCGCCGAACTCAGGCTTCTGCTGGAGAGGGCTGGCGCGGCACCGAAGCCAGCGGCGCCGGGCCATGACAAGAAGCAGGCCGAGAATGCCAAACCGGGCAAGGCGAAATCTGTCCTCGCGGAAAGCCTGTCTCTCATCGAAGCCTTCGCGCGCGAGCTGCAGCACTTGCTGCGCGAACACTACCTCAGAACAGTCATCGACTGGCTGAAGGCAAAGCTCGCGGCGCCGGACGCCGCCATTGACGCGGATGAGCGGCGTGACTGGGCGCATATCGAGGTGGCGACCAGCACGATGCTCAGCGTGCTGGTACATCTTGGCTGGAGTTTCCAATCCCTCTATGTGCTATACACGACGATACTCATTCCGCGCCGCATCGACGAGAAGAAGCCGTACGATTTCGCCGCCGCGCTCGACTCCGCGTTGAGCAAACTACTCGCCCCGTCCGACGCATACGACATTACCTTTACCATTCGCGATGTCTCCAAGCCCGCGCAGTTTCCGAATCTATCGGAGAGATCCGCTTCTCGACCAGGCCGCCGGAGGTGCCGCGACCGCCATCGGAGCTGATGGAAAAATTCCTCAAGCCAGCCGGCAACAAGCTGTTCGCGACGCTGACCGTCAAGGCGCAGGAGGCGAGGATGGCGGCAACGTCTGCCGGCGACCAGATCAGCCAGGTGCTCGATGTCGTGCGCTACGGATACGAGCGTAAAAATCCGCGGCTGTCGGAAAGTTTCGTTGCGGTGACGGGTGGCAAGCAGATGTACCTCAAGGCCCAGGTACGGTTAGCGCGCCATTCCAGTCGCTCACCGCGGAGCAGCTCGGTGAATTCATGGAGCGCCTTACCAATCTCGTGGTCAGCGATGGCCTGCGCCAGGAGGCTCGCAGCCGTGTCTTTTCGACGTTCCGGCTATACAGAACAGGGTCCGAGACGTCGAATTTCGAGAACAAGCTGGTGAACTGGTGGACCGCACTGGAGTTCATGGTCAAGGGCAGCAGCAGCGGTGCGATCGGAGATGGTGTCGAGAAGGCGATCAAGTCGACGGTCGCACTCGCCTACGTGCCCAAGCATCTGCGTGCGCTGCGGACGCTGCTCAACGATCTAGGGGCGAGATACCTGATCCAGCGGCCGGCACACCGGTCGCGGTCGGTAGCCTTACGCTGGCGTCGCTGTACGGTCTGCTGAAAAGTCAGGCTGCCAGGGATGCCGTTCTTGCGGCCTGCGCGTCCCGCCCGTTTATGTCTGTGCACGTGAAGCGGCTCCTCGCGTATGTCGAGAACCCGCAGAATCTGCAGTCAACGATGACAGGCCACGCAGGACGGCTGGGATGGCACATCCAGCGCGTGTACCGAGCACGGTGCGACATCGTGCATAGTGCGGGCCGCGTGGTGAACGCGGCGATGCTCTGTGCGAATCTCGAGTACTACCTGCCTTGTCCACGGCGACGGCGTCCGGCCAGGCGCTGAAAAGCGCGGCGGACGCCGTCGAAGTTAGCGGCGAGACCACGATCAAGCAACTGGATGCCGCGATCACCGTGTACCTGCATTTTCCGGAACTCATCATGACGACCGCTCACGCCATTGAGGGTGCCGCAATGGCCGGCGGCACCCGGTCACTGGATTATTCGTCCCTGGTGCAGAACCTCAAGGCGGCGCAATCGAGCCAGGGCGCCGCGAGCGATGCCAAGACTCAGGTGCAGGGCGCCAATGCGCAAGCGGGCAGCGCCACCGCGGCGGCGAGCGCGGCGGGCGCCGCGCAGGTGCAGAAGCTGAATTCCCCAGGCGGGGTGACGGTCACGCTTAGCCTGGACGCCGCTGCCGCAGCGGCCGCGGGCGTGGCGTCGGCCGCGGTGCCGCCGGCCCAGCCGGCCGGTATCGCGGCGCCAGACACTACACCGGCCCTGGATGCGGCCGGCAAGCAGGATGCGCTGGCCAGTGTGCTTACGTCGCCGGCCTACAACGACATGACTCGGGTGAGCGTCCTGTCGGCGTCCGCACTGGACGACCTCCCCAGCCCGGACTTTTCCACGACCGCAGTTAACATCCAGGCGTGCTGGCCGGTGAATTGACGCAACTGCCGCAGGTCGTAATGCTTGCCACCGTCTCTGTTCCGGAAGCACGTGGAAGGACGCGGAAGGGGAGCACATTTGGATTCGCAAAGGTGAGCGAATGGATGCGGCCTACGTTTCTGCCGACACGATCGGCGCCCATCCCGGTGCCTCACCCCGTGGTGCGGTTGCGCCGCTGTGTGCGTCGGCGCACGTAACCTTGCCGTCTCTCATCTGGGGGCTGTGTGTGGAAACTACGCTTTGATGATGGTATCCCCGTTGGCGCGCACTGCCGTGACTGCCGGCAGCGCGCGCGTCAGGGCGTGCAGGACCGTGCAATCTGGTGTGTCCGCAACGACTGCGGGAAGCAGGGGTGCTCATCATGGACTTTGCCGACAAGCTCTGGGATCTCGCCAACGCCGTCACCGGCTTTTCGATAGCGCAGTCGCTCGTGATGACGTTCGCCCTTGGTAAGGGTTCAAGCGCGTACTGGTCGACGCGCGAACGCATTGTCTCGCCGCTGCCTTCAGCGTTGGCTTTGCGCTCCTGTACGCGCTCGCGATTGGACTTTGCTGTTCCGCAGGGCAGCATTATGTCGAGGCGAGCAACCAGATTACGTGGTGGGCGATCGCGCAGGGCCGATGGTGTGCTGTCGGCCTGTTCACTGCGATCCTGTGCTTTATGCTCTAAATGCACTTCCCTGGCCAGCACAGCTCACCCGCCGGGCCGCCGGGAAGCATACGCGACGCGAGGCGTGGCGAGAGCGCCGGGGCCGCCGATATACAGCGCCTCGATGACACGGACCAGCTAGCTGGGCCGGGGCGCCCGTCTGATCACCCGCATTAACGGTCCCGCACGTATCCCGCGTCCGTCGATGTTCGCGCGGCACAAAGTAAACTCGCCGCTGGCGTCGGGGCGCGTTCTTGCCAGGACGCCGCGCGGCTTTTTTTTCGCCTGCGCGAAAATTTCCGCCTTCCCCGCCGGTCACACCCCGCTCGCCCGGTCACGCCCGCGCCCGGTGCCGCCCCGTCACATGGCGCGACTCGCCCATGACTTGCCGCGACTCGGCGGACGTGACTCCCAACGGTCGCCACCGGTCACCCCACCGCGACGCCGGTCATGCGGGCACATCCCGAGACGCCCGCGGCCACGGTTATCAGTGAGGGAAGTCAGGGGCGTGGATTGAATGCCACGCATTCAGGGCCAGTGCGTTGGCCGAATTGACAACACCCAATTGTGTTGGCATTATTGCCAACATGAAAGCCACTCTCTTACTCAAGGAACGTCTGGTAGTGGACGCGCAGTCCTTCGCGGCAGCGCTGATCTGGCAGGTTCCGCACCCCGTACCGGGGAGCACACATTTATTCAAGTACAGCCTTGCGTACATAGTGCGCACGGTCTGCGTACTGCGGTACGACAATGAGCGTGGCAAGGGCGATCACCGGCACATCGGCGACGTCGAGACACCCTATGTGTTCACGACGCCGGAACAGCTGCTGGCTGATTTCTGGTCGGACGTCGATCAATGGAGGGCTTCAACATGAACACGGTCACACTCGGCGTTGCAGGGCGCGACGCCTTTTCGAAACGTTTTGCGGCGGCCATGCGTGGCCAGGCGCAGGGGCAGTTCATCAGCTTCGAGACGCCCGAGCTTCTGTTCCAGACGCTCACGCAACTGCGCTGGAACATCCTTAAGGCGATGACGGGTGCCGGCGTGCTGTCGATCCGCGAGGTGGCACGTCGGGTCGAGCGCGACGTGAAACGCGTCCATGAGGACGTCGGTGCGCTGCTCGCCGTTGGCGTCCTTGAGCGCACGGAAGAGGGGGTTGTCTTCCCCTATGACGCGATACACGTCGATTTCACGCTGCAGGCACAGGCGGCGTGAGCCGCCACAAACCGGTCGCACAAGGCGAATTCAGGCAGAGATACATTTAACAAGTAAATTGCCTGTTAAATGTATCTCTGCCTGGTAGAGTGATGTGCACGGTGATCGAACGCGTCACCTAACCAACACGCTACCGGAGTCACCATGTCGGCCATCGCGATCGTCAACCAGAAGGGCGGTTCCGAAAAAACAACCGTCTCGTCCCACATCATGCACGCAGCGACGCGCCGCAATCTGTGCACGCTCGCAATCGATTTCGACAAGCAGGCTAGTCTCACGCGCTTCTTCGGCGTGGAGGCCACGCCCGGCCATGCGGCTGCATCGGAGTGCTTCAAGACGGCGCTGACGGGCGAAGTTGTGCGCTGCACGGAGAACGTGGTGTTCCTGCCTGCCGATCGCGCACTGCGTCTGTGCTCAGGGGGCCGGAGCCGAGGCGGCGCTGCAGGCGGCGGCGAACGTGCGAACGCTCGCGACCCAGCACGAACTGGTCGTGATCGATACCGCCGGTGCGCTCGGGGAGGACGCAACCACATATGCGGCCCTGCTGGCTGCAGATTTCGTGCTCGCACCGTTCGCCGTTGGCGCCTTCGAGGCGCACGCACTGGCTGACCTGTGGGAATGCCTCAGCGCGGTTCGCAACAAGGAAAACACCGGCCTGCGTGTCATGGGCCTGCTGCCTAGCAAGGTCAATACGCGCTCAACGGCGGAACTGGCCGGGCTCGCATCGCTGCGCGCGGAAATGGGCGACATCATTGCCCCGCACGTGCTGGCCGAACGCGCTTCGGTCAAACAGGCCATTGCCCAGGGACACCCGGTCTGGCATGCGACGAAAGGGCAGGGCCACGCGACGGCAGAGCGCGAATGGCGGGCCGCCTGCAACTGGGTTCTCGACACTGCGATGGAGGCTTGAGCCATGAACGCGAAAATGCCATTCGGTAATCCGGGCGCAGTGCTCAAGGGCGGACTCGGCCGTACTAGCCTCGAAGAACTGACGAAGCGCGCGCGAGCAGACGCTTTAGCTCGACCAGATCCACATTCCCGCGCAGGAGCGCACCGAATTCGAGGACGAGGACAATTCGCTGCTCGAACTGGGCGAGAGCCTGAAGTGCTGGCAGCTGCAGGCGATCGTGGTGCGCCCGGTCCAGGGGCCGACGCCGTATGAACTGGTTGCCGGCGAGCGCCGCTGCCGGGCAGCACGCCTGGTGGGCCTCACAGAACTGCGCGCCTACGTGATCGAACTCACGGACGAGGAAGCGAAGGACGCGCGCCTAGCCGAAAACATCCAGCGCAAGAACCTCACGCTCTTTGAGGAAGCGCGCGCGCTGCAGCTCGACGTCGATCGTCTGGGAATGCAGGGCACGCTCGAGCGCCGCCACAAGAGTCACGCGTGGTTGTCCAAGCGCCTCGCGCTCTTGAACCTGCCGCAGCAGGCCCAGCGCCTGGTTACGGAACACATCAGCGCGGACCTCGAAGTGATCAACCGCGTGAAGCATGTCGAAAAGCTTGACCCGAAGGCCGCCGAATCGCTGGTGAATAACCTGGAGGCGACGCGCGGCGAACGACGGGCGCGCACGCAGGTCGACGCGGTGCTGGAAGCAGTCAAGCCGAAAAAGCCGCGCGCTGCGAAGGCCACCGAAACCGGCGCGGCACCACAGGAAGCCGCTAACCCCGCGGCGGCCGTCGGCGAACTCGCGGCAGGGCAAGACGCGCAGGCGTTCAGCGTGCGGCTGCTCGATGAACTCTACGCGGCGCTCGCCGACCAGGGGCAGACAGCGGACGGCGTACTTGAGAAAATGACGCCCGAAGTCATGAAGGCGGCCGCGCAGTGGCTCGAAGACCATGCCGCCCGTGCGCGTGAGGCTGACGACATGGGTCGTGCGGTGCTTGCCGGGCTGCGCGCCGGGACGTTTGCGCCTACCGGCGCGGGTGCCTTCACGCTTGCCGCCTTTCTTCATGGCGGACAGACAGGGCAGGCGTGCGAACTCGCACAGATTCTGCGCTGCGTTCAGTAACAACGGTCAGCCGCGGCATGCGCCGCGGCCTCAACAGGTGTCATCATGGGTCGAGTTTCCACGAAACGGCTTTCCGCCGCCGCCTTCGCACAGCTGATGCCGTGGCTGATCAACCTCGACGAACGGCGCATCGAGGCGGCACGCCGCGCGATCGTCAACAACGAGCTTCATGCGATCATCGCGAAGGAATTTGGCTGGACGCAGCAGGCCGTGCACAATGCCGTCGCCACCGTTTGGGGGCGATTCGAAAAGGCCCGCGAAGCTGGTTTCAATGCTGATGAGAGCGCAGAGGATGTCATTACCGAGGACATGGGGCCAGCCAGCTGGACGTCGGTTCCCGAGAGTGGCGGTGACAGGCACTTCAGCGGACGCCTGACGAAGAAATCATGGACGCGTTTCGAGAACGGGCTTGCCGATCTTGATCGTGACATCGTGCGTGTCGCACGCATGGCCGTCGTCGACGGCAGCTCGATGCGCGAGATAGCAGCCGCCTGCGAGTGGACCCAGAAAGCGGTGCGCGAAGCTACCGAACAGGTCTGGATGCACATCGTTCATCTGCGTCAGGCGCTGTTTCACACGACGCCATCCGCGCTTGCAGCTGCGGACGTGCCCGAGGGCTGGGTAACGCTTGCGGTGCCGCCTGCACTTGTCGAGCAGTTTCGCGGG
>NZ_BBJJ01000146.1 GCF_000739815.1 Paraburkholderia mimosarum LMG 23256 = NBRC 106338 | reverse complement strand
CAAGGCACTGCCGGCGCCAGCTGACGATGCCTATGCGCGGCGGGGTTACGAGGCGCCGCGCGGGGAGCTCGAGACGGTGCTGGCGCAGTTGTGGGCGGAGCTGCTGGGGCTGGAGCGGGTCGGTCGGCGTGACCACTTCTTCGAGCTGGGGGGGCATTCGCTGCTGGCCGTGCGGCTGCTCAGCCGAGCACTGGATGGGGGAATGAAGTTAAGCGCTATCGATCTCTTCGAAGCCCCCGTCCTGAAGGATCTTGCCTCCAGGGTCGAGATGGACATGGATCGTCATGTGTCTGGCGTGTTGCCGGTCCGTTTGGCGGGAACTCAGCCTCCCGTTTTCTTTGTTCCGACAGGCTATGGAGATTTTTCGTATGTCTCCACTTTAGCAAAAGAAATGGAAGTGGATAGTCCCATCTACGCTCTGCCATGGCCCTCCTTCAAAGATCGTTCACTGACTCTTGAGGAGATCGCAACACATACACTGTTGAGGATAAAGAAGATTCAGCCACGAGCTCCTTACCGGATTGCCGGATATTCGTCCGGTGCGATCCTCGCTTACGGGATTGCTCAGCAGTTGCTGCGCTTCGATGAAACGGTATCTTTTCTGGGTCTTATCGATGCCCCGCTGCCAGCAGATTCTCCGAAAAAATCGGATGCGGAAATAATACTGGAAATGGTATTTGAACCTCTGGAGTCTTTGGACGATGAACGATTCGAACTGCTACAGCGCTGCGCTAGGAACAGTTCTGTCTCGCAACTACTCCATAAGGCACAGGAAATCGGGGTGATAGTTGTAGAAGGGGATTTCTACGAAACCGCCGAAACGTATATCCATTTTCAGCACGTGTTACAGAAGTATCAGGTTCCATCCCTGCCAGTCGAAATCTACCAGTTCTATGCATCTGAGTTTCCCCAGAATTTCCGCGCTGGATGCACTCCGGATGCAACGGAGCCTAAGAAGATTGAACCCATGCATGGCTGGGACCGAGTTCTAAATCCCCGGGCCATTCATGCCATACCGATTCCAGGCGATCACGTGACAATGATGACCGTGCCGGAAAACCGCCGGATTCTTGCTCGCTCACTTTCATTATGCCTAGGCAGCACACCACACCCGCCAACAATAGGGCTCTGACGCTATGACAACGCGCGCGCACCATCTCGACTGTTACCTCCCGTCGACTTTCGAAGCTTTAACGCAAGGAGGGGACCCACGGATCGAACTCGACACCGCAATGATCAATAAATACGGGGGGCGGCCGATACCAGATACAGGGCTATTAGCATTTGGCTCCGCCACGGCATCTACGATCTCCATATCTGGCCACTCTGCTGCACAACAACTGCGCTCCCATCTCTTGAGTAGCTTACGGGAGAGAAATCCGGCGGATGTCTATTTCGAGGAGATGTCGAGGCTGCGTAGTGAATTCGTCGACCTGTGCGGCTTGGGAGAACTGTTGGGGTTGGAGGCAATTGTATCCGCTTCCGGCACAGATGCTCACATGATTGTCGCAAGGCTGGTGGCCGGGACCAGCTATCGCACAACGTTGGCGATCATGGTTCAAGCGGAAGAGACTGGGAGCGGTGTCGGGCGTGCTTTGGCGGGCGCCTTATATCATCGCTATCCCCCTGCGATGGACGATGAGAATGCGGGAGATTTCGGCGATGTCAATCATGTCAAGTCGATAGCAATTCGCTCAGAGGACGGCAATCCCCGATCCATTGCCGCGGTTGATGACGAACTTGAAGCAATTGTCCTGAGTGCTGTAAAGCAGTATGAGCGCATTTTGATCGTGTTAACCGACGTCTCCAAGACCGGCATGTTGGGCCCCAGTCCGGATCGCGTCCTCGAACTCAAGCGGCGTTGGCCAAACGTCATTGAGACGGTCATCGATGCCTCCCAATTCAGGCTGGCATCGAGCACGTTAGTAAGTTATCTCCGTGCGGATTGTATTGTCATCGTAACTGGATCAAAGTTTTTTAGCGGCCCTCCATTTTCCGCAATGTTGTTGGTTCCGGCAGACGCAGCATACAGATTGATGAAGCGGCCGCTCGATCCGGCACTTCGCGTCAATAGTGCGCGCGCGGAGTGGCCACAACATTGGAGTGGCACTATGTTGCTTCACAATGCAAGCAACTTTGGATTGCTTTTGCGGTGGGAGGCCGCACTCGCTGAACTGCGGGCTTTTCACAGCATCCCCGCGGAACGTATCAGAGAGGTCGTGGAGAACTTCTATAACGCCATTACATCATGGATGAGTAACGCGCAACAGCTTAGTCTCCTAGAACCGCCCGCCTTGCAGCGCCGTCCAACGAAAAATCAGGCGACGTGGGATCAGATACCGACGATTTTCCCCTTCATCGTGTTCGACATTGATAACCGAAGAAGAAGGCCGCTGCCTGCGGATGACACAACCAAAATATTCAATCGAATGAAATTAGACCTTGGCGGGAGGGCGCGCGGAGTAAGACGGAAAATATTGTCCGCGCGTTGCGAATTGGGCCAACCCGTTTTATGTGGCGAGATCGATGGGGTTCCTGTTTCCGCGCTGAGAATGAGTCTTAGCGCGCGGTTGATTGTGGAGGCCGTTTGCCAGAGAGATAACAGTGCCGATTATCTAGTAGAACGTGCCATTTCTGTATTGGAAAAGGTATCTCTTCTCGCTAAAAACGGGGTACTTGCATCGTGACGGCGCGTCCACACTAATTGTGTTTGATCGTATACTTCTGTGACGAGTGCTACGTCAACCACCTGAACTGAACGGGAGCGCCAGTGGACAAGCACGGACGATACGACAGAATGCAGGCCGGTCAGGGTTTCGGGAAATCGCCCTTAGTCTCCGGCCGGTGGGTGGAAGCGATTGAGCCGGCCGAAGCCGAGACCGACCGCCCAGCGACGCGGCAACGGCACGAAGCCATTTTTCGCCTCAGTCGGTTTGATTATCTGAGGCTCGATCCCTTCGTCGAGTGCCGGCTGTGCTGGCTCTTCGCCGGTATATCCGTGATCGGCGAACGCTATCTTGACCGTCTAGCCCGTGGCGTGCCTGATGCGCCAATTCTTTGACCTGAGGACGCTCCAGTTCCTTGGCCGGCATCACATGCGCAGCAAGCAACTGCTCCGAGGTATCAGCCTCCATCCATATGGACATTATTTCCGCACGGCGGAAAGTCATTGGGCAACAAACGCCACGGCATAGCCGCGCGACGATCGAGCGCGAGCCGTTGTCATCTCGCGCAATTCGCAGCGGCGAAGTATCTTCTGGGTGTTGGCTGGAAGAAAGAATGTTCAGCGATGTAGTTTCACGATTCCCGTCGGAGTTCTAAGATGAATTTGAAAATATTTTCTTTGCGAGAGAGGCCGGAACTCATTCCTCTTGTTTTTTCGAGCGAGTTAGATAGCATGTGGCCCAACTTTATGCGCCATGATCACGCGGCAAAACTTTATTTTGGTGCGGGAGTCTTTTCAAGATACTTGGACTTCGCGTATGCTGGACTTGTCGATGAGGAGGTCGTTGGCCGCGCTTTTGGCGTTCCATTTGCTTCAAACATCGAGGGCCGCATGGAATTGCCGGACGGCGGTTGGGATGAGGTTATCCGCTGGGCTCACGAAGACAGTCTGCTAGGCCGTGAACCAACGACGATAAGCGCGCTCGAAATTACCCTACTGCCAAAGGCGAGAGGTTTTGGTAATGCGCTGGCACTGCTGAATGCGTTGAAGCAACGTGCCAAAATGGCGGGATTCTCAATACTTTCGGTTCCCGTTCGGCCAAGCCAAAAGCACCATGTTCCCAGTATGCCAATGCTCGAGTATGCCAGGCTACAACGCCCTGACGGGTTGCCGATGGATTCTTGGTTGCGAACCCACATCGGTGCTGGAGGAAAGATCATGAAAATTGCCCCTTATTCCATGACTATCGTTGGAACAATTTCGGAATGGTCACGATGGACAGGGCAAATATTCGAACATTCTGGAACTGCTGAGGTCGATGGAGCATTGGTGCCTGTGCTCGTTTCAATGGAGCAAAATTTCATCGTTTATATTGAGCCAAATGTGTGGTTTCAATACGAATTATGATTTATGAAACCTGCGTTTCTTTCATTTAATGAATTGAGACACCTCGAGAAAAAATGACGAAAAGAAAGCCTTGGTTTGAAATGCGGACATTTAAATGCGTACTAGTCTTTACTATGCGTTATTGGCGCAAACAGCCTGTGAGAATTTCCGCGATCGCGACGCTCGCATTACTGGCCACCCTTGCCGAGGTGGCGACCCCAGTTTTTACTGGGAGGCTCGTGGATGCGCTCACAGCGAGTGCCGGTGATATGGGCTTCAAGTCCGTTGCGTGGCAACATGCAGCAAGTACGTTTGGTCTGCTGATCGCATTGGGAGTTGGCACGACCTTGGCGAGGCATTTCACGCTTCACAACATCGTGGTGCTGACGTTGAACATGATAAGCGAAGTCGCATCAAACGCATTATCCCGTGTGCAACGTCTCTCCACAGATTGGCATGCGAATAGTTTCGCCGGTTCGACAGTACACAGAATCACGCGCGGTATGTGGGCGCTAGAACTAATGAATGACACGCTGCTTCTCGCGTTGCTGCCGTCGCTGCTGATGCTGGGTGGCGCGACGACGCTATTTGGTGTCCGCTGGCCGCTGATGGGTGCCTTGGTTGGTGCAGGATCGCTGTTGTACATTACGGCCGCGGTGTGGCTATCGCTAGGCTATGTAGCGCCCGCCGCGCACATCAGCAATCTGTGGGACACCCGCATGGGAGGTAGGCTTGCCGACGCGATAGCTTGTAACTCGGTCGTAAAAGCGTTTGGCGCCGAGAGCCGAGAAGAAGCTAGGTTTTTCCGTATAGTCAGTAAGTGGCGTAAGCATGCGGCTCGCATGTGGGCGCGTAGCACGACCAATGGTGGAGTCCAGAGCGGCATGCTCGTGCTGATGCAAACCGCGATGCTCAGTGCCGCACTATGGTTCCGCGCGCGCGATGAAGCAAGCGTCGGCGACATTGCGTTTGCGCTAACAATGTTCTACGTCCTGCAAGGTTATCTACGCGAAGTTGGGATGCACGTACGCAACCTGCAACGCTCTGTGAATGATATGCAACAACTAGTTTTTCTTGAGCGAGAGAGATCTGGCATCGAGGACCGACCAGATGCGTGTCCTATCCAGATTCGACGAGGGGAGATTTGTTTCGAGCACGTGACTTTCCAATATGACAAAGTCCGGGAGCCGTTGTACAAGGACTTCTCAGTAGTCATTGCCCCCGGTGAGCGCGTGGGGCTGGTGGGCCGTTCAGGGGCAGGAAAGACTACGTTCATAAAACTAATCCAGCGGCTCCACGATCCCAGCGATGGTTGCATAATGATTGACGGGCAAGACATTTCCCAGGTTGAGCAGGCTTCGCTGCGACGGCAGATTGCTATCGTGCAACAAGAGCCGTTATTGTTTCACCGCTCGCTCGCGGAGAATATCGCATATGGTAAGCCGGACGCGACGCAGGCTGAGATCGAGCAAGCTTCCGCGCTAGCGAACGCACACGAGTTCATTACCGCGTTACCGAACGGTTATGCTACGCTGGTGGGCGATCGCGGCGTGAAGCTTTCGGGCGGTGAACGTCAGCGAGTGGCTATCGCTCGTGCTTTCCTGGCAGACTCGCCAATCCTTATTCTCGATGAAGCAACCTCGAACCTTGACGGCGAAAGCGAAGTGCTGATTCAAGAGGCTATGGAGCGGTTGATGGTCGGGCGCACGACACTCGTGGCTGCACACCGCCTGTCCACGGTTCGTGGGCTCGATAGGCTGCTGGTGTTTGATCGCGGCCGCCTCGTCGAGGAAGGCAGCCACGATCAGCTCATTCAACTCGATGATAGTATTTACCGTCGGTTGTTTGAGCGGCAGGGATTCGGGTTAGCTCGCCAGATTTGATAAAGTTGTGGCCTAGCATGGCCCTGCCCTGCTGAACAAAGCCTGGCGGAGATAGGAAATTCACGCCGACCGTCGTAAAGGTCAAATCTTGGTAAGCCACCGGCAGAGCCGGTGGCTTACCTCATGCGTTTATACACAAGTCACCCAACTGATTGCGGGTTTCAAGCGGACTGGAGTTGCATTTGATCAGTAAGACATATGTTTCATGAAATGCAGGAGTTGGCAAGACGGGAGGTGAATATTCCACGCCAAATCGAACGTGAATTCCACGCGAAAGCGAACATGAATTCCACGGCAAACCGAACGCCGATTCCACGGCAAAACGAACAGGGATTCCACGCGAAAGCGAACAGCAAGGTGCTGTAGCAGCGACGCGGGTCAACGATGGCACGCTCGACAATTTTGTCGGGAGTGCCGGATGGCAAACATCAGGTTGACCATGCGTAAAATTCGTGAAGTCCTTCGGCTGCACTTCGAGTGCGACCGCACCCATCGGGAAATCGCCCAAGCCATCGGCACGTCGACCTCGACAGTGTGGCAATACCTGCACCGGGTGAAGCTGGCCGGGCTGGAGTGGCCGTTGCCAGCCGGCAGCACAACTGGCGAGCGACGACGCGGCACTCGAAGCCCGGCTGTATCCGCCGCCCGCGCCACGCACGCTGCCGCGAGGCATGCCGCACTGGCCGACGATACATCGCGAGATCGGCAAGCCGGGCGTGACGCTTGACCTGCTGTGGCAGGAATACAGGGCCCAGCATCCGGACGGATACGGCTATAGCTGGTTCTGGCGTGGTTCAAAAAGCGCGATTTTTGCGTTACACAGACGAGCGGAAGCAGCCTGCGTAAGAAAGCAGGAATAGTGGTTCTGGTGCAAATAGGTAGACGGGTTGAGAAAGCTCATATAGGTAGGAT
>NZ_BBJJ01000147.1 GCF_000739815.1 Paraburkholderia mimosarum LMG 23256 = NBRC 106338 | reverse complement strand
GGACGTGCGAGTTTCCCCGCAAACCGGCTCAAGCCATTCACCAGCACCAGCGTTGGTACCGGGCAATCAATCGTCGCTCGCGGGTAAAGTAGGACGACCACGCAGGGGGAACTCACCAGCTTCTGCCGGTCAGCATGACGCTTGTTCAGCATTTGCGCGCTCTGGAAGAGGAAATAGCCGTGGCAGAAGGCTGGATTCGCTCGTTCATGGATCGCTCGGCTCTGTGCCAGAAAATCGCCGCCGTGCCGTGAATCAGCCCAATTGCTGCAACAGCAATTGTCGCCGCTGTCGGTCGCGCTGATGGTTTCAGGAATGGCCGTCATCTCGCGGCGTGTCTTGGCCTGGTGCCCCGGCAGAACTCGTGTTGTGGGAAGCCACAACTCTACGGCACCAGTATAAGAGGAGACAAGTATTTGCGTACACTCCTGATTCACGGCGCCAGATCCGTCCTGATACGCGTGGCAGGCAACCTCGACGCCGCTGGCTGCACGAATTGATTGTTTTACGTCACAGAAGAAAGTCTACAAAACGCGTCGGGTCCGTGCATGCATGAAGTGAATCTTCAGCATCGTCGCAACCGGAAACGGCGGCCTTCCAGGCTTACCCTTCGGATGGGTGCGCGATCAACGCAATCAACCTCGACCATGGCACAACGCGCCTCATCTCATCGAGGAAGTCCTTTAATTCGCGTTCTTCCAGGTGTTCTTCCAGGATAGGACAACCAGACTTCAACGCGAGGACTTTTGCAGACTGTCCCTGGCTCTTCAGAACGTCGGACTGAGCCTCAGCTCCGAGCCCGTGGTCTTTCTGCTTTCGAGCAGCGCTTTGTCCGGAAGCCGACATAACCAACATCCGTCGTCACAATTGGAAGAAATGCGTCCCGCTACCTGCTGGTAACCAGGCTCCATTGGCCGAGTCTTACTGGCATGCAGCAGACGTGTTCAGGGGCGGCTGAGCTGGGAGCTCCTTGTTGATCGATGCACACGTCGGGTTGGCCCAGCTATTGCATATTCTCGTCGCCGACCAACAGGAGTAGATTGAAGTGACGAGTAAGCAGCAAAGCAGACCATACGAATTGCAGGCAAAGCCTCTGGGAACGATAGTCGATCACTGCGTTGTCACCGCGGTGACAGCGGCGTTTTTCTTCCGAGGCCACACACGGTTGCGCAGTCTGCGCCGGCATCGGGCGCGGCGATGACGTCGTCGTCCTCCGGCTACGATCGGCCGCCGAAGCCGATCCTCGACGTGATGCTAGCGCCATCGCTCCCCGTGCCCTTCCTTAGCCCGACTGGCACCCGAATGCTGCTTGTATCGTGGCAGAGGTATTCTTCCATCGCACGGATGGCAAAGCCATTCCTACGCCTCGCGGGCGTGCGTGTGGAGCCCGGCAACCACAGCCGTCGCGACAACGCCGGCGGCAACGGCATCCGGGGCTGCGCGACGGGCTTCGCGCTCGTGCAGGTGCCAGGCGGTGCAACGCACCCCGTGGCGCTGCCGGAAAAGGCTTGCGCGGGATACCCGCAGTGGAGCGCCGATGGCATGCATTTCGCGTTCGAAAACGTGACGGCGAGTTCTGTCGAACTGTGGATAGGTGACGGCGACACCGGCGAAGTGCGTCAGGTGCCAGGCGTGCGACTGAACCCGATGTTAGGGAGTGAGTTCCAGTGGATGCCGGATCAGCGCACGCTGCTGGTAAAGCTCGTTCCCGCGCACCTTGGCCCGCCGCCTGCCGCGCCGGAAGGGCCGGTCATCCAGGAGTCGGACGGCAGGTCGGGCGAGAGCAGTACCTACGAGGCACGCGATACGCTCAAGGACGCACACGATGTTGCGCTCTTCGACTACTACGCCACATCCCAACTCGGAGTCGTCCGCATTCGCGATATGAGCGTCGCGCCGGTTGGCGCGCCCGGCCCCTACCATGGGATCCGTCCAGCACCGGATGGACGGCATGTGCTAGTGTCGACGCTACAGAAGCCGTACTCGTACCTTACGACTGTGGCGCGCTTCCCACGCGACCTTGCCGTGTGGGACATTTCAGATCCGTCAGATGTCGTTGTGCATAAAATCACATCGTGTCCTCTGAGGGAGCGCGTACCGATTCGCGGTGTGCCAACCGGACCGCGCCAGTTTTCGTGGCGCACCACTGAACCCGCGACCCTTGTCTGGGCGGAAGCTCTGGACGGCGGAGACTGGAGCGTCAACGTACGGCAGCGCGACCGGCTCATGACGTTCAAGGCGCCGTTTAACGAGCCACCGCGAGAAGTGCTGCGACTCGCGCAGCGCTACGGCGGAATAAGATGGACAGCGCAGTCGGATCTGGCACTGCTGACCGAATACGACATCAATCGTGAATGGTGGAGCACCCATCTCATCAACTTCGACGCGCGCGATCCCGCGCCGCGTGTACTGTGGGACATGTCGTCCCGCGAAAAATATGCAGCTCCCGGAAGACCGGTAATGCGCACGATGCCGAATGGCTTTCCAGTTATTCGTCAGGATGACGATTCAATTTTCCTCGCGGGTACCGGTGCGTCGCCCGATGGCGACCGGCCGTTTCTCGACCGGCTCGACCTTGCGACGCTCAAGACCCAGCGACTGTTTCGCAGCGACAAGTCGAGTCTGGAGTCCTTCTTCGCGTTCACGGGAGACGACAGCCGCTCGTTTCTCACGTGGCATCAGTCGCCGACCGATCCGCCCAACGTTTGCGTGCGCACACTCGATGCCGCGGTCGCCGCGCCGGCAGGCGAGGCAACGTGGACGTCGTCGAGGGCGGCGATCACGCAGACCGTAGACGCAACGCCCGCTGTCCGGCAGATCAGGAAGCGTCTGGTGAAATACAAGCGGGCGGATGGCGTAGAGCTGTCTTTTACGCTCTATACGCCGCCTGGCTACCAGGAAGGCACGCGCGTACCGGCTATCCTGTATGCGTATCCTCATGACTATGCCGACGAATCGAAGGCCGGCCAGACCAGCGCCTCGCAGGAGAGCTTCACGGAGCTCACAGGGCACCGCCTGCTGCTGCTGGCCGGCTACGCGATTATCGACAACGCATCATTCCCGATCGTTGGCGACCCAAAGCGCGCGTACGACACCTACACGGAGCAGCTCGTCGCCAACGCACAGGCCGCGGTGGACGAGGCGGTTCGGCTCGGCGTGGCGGACCCGGACCGGGTTGGGGTGACCGGGCACAGCCACGGCGCACTGATGACCGCGAACCTACTGGTGCATTCAAACCTGTTTCGTGCGGGCGTCGCTACGAGCGGCGCGTACAACAAGACGCTCACTCCATGCGGGTTTCAGAATGAGCGGCGCACGGTCTGGCAAGCGCAAGACATCTACCTCAAGACGTCGCCGTTCTTCTATGCAGACAGATTGAAGACTCCCCTGCTGATCGTGCACGGCGCAGACGACGCGAACCCCGGCACGACGCCGCAACAAGCCAGCCTCCTTTACGAGGCGATCCGCAGTAACGGTGGTATTACCCGACTGGTGGTCCTGCCACATGAGCCACACTGGTACAGCGCGCGCGAATCGAACGAACAGCTGGTCTATGAATTGTTGGGGTGGTTCGACCGCTACCTGAAGAGTGCGCCACCCGGCAAGGCCGCGCATTGTCGCGTTGCTGCCTGAGTCGTGTAGGCAAACCGGTCTTGCATGGCGGCTGACACACGCCCGCCGACGACCAACCTGCTAGCAAACTCTGCGGCCGATACGCCACAATGGATAGTGGAGTGGCTACGTTCGTGAAGCGCTCTTACGTATGCAAAATTTAAAATCGGTCGGTTTTGAATTATTCGCCGGATATCCTCCCCAGGAATCTAGTCTATGAAGACAAGAATTTTGGCATTTACCATCGCTCTTGGCGCATCGTGGTCCGCGTCGTCTCAAACGTTCGAACGCTGCCCAGTCCGCTCTGAGATTAGTAAGGACGGAATTTTCTATACAGCTAAAGCATTCCCCAACGAAGCTGAGGGAAAGTGGTTGGGCGTTGCGCCGGACGATGCGGATAGCATCGTGAGATTTTTCTCTGCTACCTTCTATCCCGCGAAGGATAGTGATAGTGGGTCGGCAGCGGTAGTTAACTGCTCGTACGATCTTACGAACGGCCGCACTGCAATTCTTCAATTCAAACCAACGCCTCCGCCACCGAATTTAGGGGTGAATCCAAGCATGTGGCTTCGGAAGCATGATCTTTACGGTCAAAATTACTTTGAATGCACCGCGGTGGCCGGCTCGGGTTGTAGCTTCTATCTTGTTCAACGGTCCCATCCCGCAAAACCAAATCCCGTAGAACCTTTTGGCAGAGGTGAAGTTGGCCATGTAATTCCAGACACAGCGTCACACTAGGGAAGCGCTGGTTCGCATTTTTTGGATGACGAAGTGAAGCCAAGCTTATTTCGGTGAATTTGGCCCGAAAACGGGCTTCACTTTTCTCATTTTTCACACACAAGACGGATTGCTCCCATGAACCTAGCGCAACAGATTTCGCGCGATCACCAAGTTCGCCAAGCCGAACAGGCTGAACAGTTGCGCTGTGTTCTTGGCCAATCCCTTGTAGCGCATCTTGCGATGACGGAACAGGTTCTTGCTGATATGAAACGGATGCTCGACCCGAGCGCGGATTTGCGCCTTAGTTTTCTCAAGCGCGATCACCAGATTCTTCAGCGGACCCTCCTGCATCGCCTTGATGTTTCCGCGCTTGGCCGCCACGTGCCACTTCACGGTCTTGTCCTTCATTTCGTCGCGTTTGTCCACGCCGATGTAGCTGGCGTCACCAAACGCTTGCTCTTCATGGCCGTGCAGCAGTGCATGGGCCTCCGAAACGTCCGACACGTTGGCCGACGTGCCCACCACGCTGTGAACCAATCCCGAATCGACATCGACCCCGACGTCGGGTAGCGGTAGCGCATTACTGCGCCACCGCCCCCTAATCTTACTGTGTCATAAAAAGATACTTGCAGCGAATCGATACCTGGTAGTATTGAATAATACAGACTTCGGGCGATCGCGATGAGAGAAGATGTCGACGACTTTGACGCGTATCTGAATCATCTGGCGCAGGCGTTAGGGCACGCCGATCGCCATGCCGGCCTCAAGGGTTACTGTTCGGACCTGGTAATGCCGTTGTCACGCAAGAGCGTCGAGCCGATGGCCGCGCACATTGACCCACTTCACGCGAGTGCGAAGCACCAGTCACTCCACCATTTTGTGGCCAAGGCAGAATGGTCTGACCGGGCAGTCCTGCAGCGAGTACGCGAATGGGTGATGCCCGCGTTAGACCTGCACGCTGCTGAAGAGGGCGGCTACTACTGGATTATTGACGACACCGGCTTCTCGAAGAAAGGCAAGCATTCGGTAGGCGTAGCGCGGCAATACTGTGGGCAACTGGGCAAACAGGATAACTGCCAGATCGCCGTGAGCCTGTCGATCGCGACGCAACGCGGCAGCGTGCCGATTGCATGGCAGCTGTATGTCCCCAAGGAATGGGCTGACGACCGGGAACGAGCGCGTCGCGCGGGCATTCCTGACGATCTCACCTTCGAGACCAAGCCACAGATTGCACTGGCCCAACTTCGAGAGGCCATAGCATCCGGCATTGCACCGGGCATCGTGTTGGCCGATGCTGGGTACGGCGACGAAACCGCTTTCCGTGAAAGCGTAACTGAACTGGGTTTGTTGTATGCGGTAGGTATCCGGCCGGGCACCTCTGTTTGGGCACCCGGACCGGCGCCGCTTCCACCCAAGCCCTGGAGCGGGCGCGGTCAGCCACCAAAATTGTTGCTCCGTGCGCCCGGCCACGAGCCAATGGTGGTGAAGGAACTGGCCATGCAATTACCCGCAAACGCCTGGCAGACCGTAACCTGGCGGGAAGGCAGCAACGCGGCGCTTTCCTCACGCTTTGCCGCTGTGCGGGTTCGCCCCGCACATCGCGACAACTGGCGAAGTACCGTTCGCGAAGAAGAGTGGCTGCTCATTGAATGGCCTGATGGTGATACGGAGCCGCTCAAATACTTTCTCACTACCGCCCCCGGAGAGGCGACCATCGAGCAGCTTGTGTTCGTGACCAAGATGCGCTGGCGCATCGAGCGCGACTATCAGGACCTGAAGCAGGAGTTCGGGCTCGGTCACTATGAAGGGCGAGGCTGGCGTGGGTTTCACCGTCACGCCACGCTGAGTATTGCGGCGTACGCGTTTCTGATGGCTCAGCGACTCAGAATGCAATCAGATGGACGTGGTAAAAAAAAACTTCCCTGAACGCGCGCTGCCTGCCCTTCCCCCGGATTACGTCCCCCGGGGCAGTCCAGCGCGCTCAACGCCACGTACCTGATTCCATTACTACGTTGCGCATCCTGCTTGGACAAAGGCTCATGCAACGATGGCACTCTTCCTGTACAACAATAGAGCGCGCAACTGCTTTTATGACACAGTAGTACTAAGAACCGGACGTGCGAGTCGCCCCGCATCCGGCTCAAGCCATTCACCAGCACCAGCGTCGGTACCGGGCAATCAATCGTCAGTCGTGGTTCGACGGCGGGCAAAGTAAGACGACCACGCAGGGTCAAACGGATTGGCCTGGCCACGTATTTTCACGTGACGGACAATCGGAACCGCCGCAGCCCGAAACAGCCGGGTTATCCCCTGGGCTTGTGACCGGGCAGTAAACGCCCAAGTACGGTTCCCCTCTACGCGGAAGTATTTGTTTTTCACCCAGCCCGTGCCTTTCGTGGGATGCCGACGCATCGCCCACTTCCACAAGAGGCGCCAGATGTGAGCATCTACCGACGTAAAATGAGCTTTAGCA
>NZ_BBJJ01000148.1 GCF_000739815.1 Paraburkholderia mimosarum LMG 23256 = NBRC 106338 | reverse complement strand
CTGCCTGGTTTCAAGCGATTCGGGAGCGCCGGGACCACGATTTCAGGAATCGAGTTGACGCATTGTATTCGCAAGGGGCAGTTCGATCTCGCGAAGCTCGGCCTCAAGGAGGCCGCTGCGCCCGCCGTATGGAATGCGGTTCTGTTTGATCAATAAGCTTTCCTACCTATATGAGCTTTCTCAACCCGTCTACCTATTTGCACCAGAACCACTTTTTGGCCCCACAGCGAGCGCCGTCGCCGCTGCGAAAAATCCCCACGTGATCACGATGCGGGCAAGCCAGCGCCGCGCGCCAAAGCGGTATAGCGCGAGGTTGCTCGGGACCTCGAACACACAGTACCCGGCGAACATGATGCCCGCGCCCCAGCCGAACTGGGTGGCGCTCAAACCAAGATCGTGATTCATCGTCAGCGCCGCGCAGCTTTTCTGACCGCAGACTGCTCGACGGTGGAACCCGCCGTACTGCCTGTCGTGATGTTCGATGAAATGGATGTCATGTCTCGTCTCCAGACGAATCAAGGCGCGCAGAAAGCCCAGCGGCCTCTGCGGCTCGGTGATTCTTTGCGGCTGTTGCAACGTTAGGCGCTGGCGAGTTCGTTCGCCGAGGGGTTCGACGCATCGCCCGGCTGGGCATCGCGGCATTTGACGACGCCGGCCTCGGCCAGTTGCCGGAGATCCTCCGGCGTGTACCCCAGACCCCAGAGAAGCGCCTGGGTATCCTGACCCAGCGAAGGCGGTGCCGCTCGCAGATACAGGCGCTCCCCGCCGAGCGTCAACGGCAACAGCGCGGTTCTCGTCTTGACCGCTTGTCCCGCGCCGCTCGCGTCAGGCGGCAGCGTCACCTCGGCAAGTCCGCCGGTTGCCAGCAGGTGCGGATCATCGAACAGGTCCTGCGGTTTCGTGATCGGCGCATACGGAAGTCCGCAACGCTCGAAAATTTCGCTGATTTCAGCGGCTGTGAACGCTTCCATATGCTTGCGGAGTTGCGGCAGCAACCATTCGCGGACCTGCACGCGCTGATTGTTGGTGACGATCCGCTCGTCGGCCTTGAGATCCGTGAGCCCGAATGCGTCGCAGAAGCCACCGCCAGGAAAATCTGCTCGCCGTTTTTGACCGAAAACACGTCGTAGACCGCCCAGGCCGAAATGCGGCTTGGCATCGGCGCCGCGGCGTTGCCGGTCACGGCGTACTGCATCATGTGCTGGGCGACGAGGAACACATTGTTCTCGAACAATGCGCTTTGCACTTCCTGGCCGCGGCCCGTGCGTTCGCGTTGGGCAAGCGCCGCCATTGCGCCGATGGCGCCGAACATTCCGCCCATGATGTCGTTGACGCTCGTGCCGGCGCGCAGCGGTCTGCCGTCAGGTCCCGTCATGTAGGCCACCCCCCCATCATCTGCACGACCTCGTCGAGCGCGGTGCGATGATCGTAGGGGCCAGGCAAAAAACCCTTGTGCGATACGTAGACCAGACGCGGATTGAGTCTGGACAGCGCGGCATAACCGAGGCCGAGAGCGCCCATTGCGTGTCGGAAACCCATCGACGGCAATGCTCTTCTTGTTGCGGTTGAACGTGCTGAAGAAGCCTGCGCCCGACCCGCGCAGCGCGCGGGTACTGTCGCCAGCAATAGGTTCGACCTTGATCACTTCTGCGCCCAGGTCGGCCAGCACCATGCCGCATGTCGGCCCCATCACCATGTGCGTCATCTCGACGACGCGCAGGCCGCTATACGGCAAATTCTGGTTTGCGATTACGTCGCTCATTGCGCTACTCCAATCAGGCAGCCTTCGGGTTGCGGCGCGCTGGGTGCGCGGCCATCTGCATACACGAAACCCTTGGGGAGCCCCGCGTCCTGCACGTGCCCATTCAGTGCCTCTCCGGGCAGCGCGCTGGCGAGAATCGCACGCGCGGCGATGAGGCTGTCGATGTCCACCCCCGTGTCGTAACCCATGGCTTCGAGAAGGAAAGCCAGGTCTTCCGTCACGATGTTGCCAGTCGCACCTGGCGCGTACGGGCAGCCGCCCAGACCGGCCTGACTGGAGTCAATCGTCGTTACACCCACCTCGAGCGCTGCGATGACGTTGGCCAGTCCCTGGCCACGGGTGTTATGGAAATGGGCGCCGCCGGCCTTGGCGCCGAATTCCGTTTGAAGCCTGCGAAACAGTCGGCGTATCTGGGCCGGATTCGCGTAGCCGCTCGTATCCGAAAGTCCGATTTCGTCGACGCCGCACTCGGCCATTGCCTCGCACATGCGCATAGTCTGATCGTCGCTCACGACGCCCGCGATCGTGCAACCAAAGGCAACCGAAACGCCCGCTTCAGTCTGTACGCCTGGAAACTGCTTATTGCGAAGCGCGACAATATTGCGGACTTCCTCGATCATCTGCTCAGTGGTTTTCCGGATGTTGGCGAGCGAATGTTCGTTGGTCACCGAAACGGGAAGCGTGACCTTATGCACGCCCGCTTCGAATGCGCTCTGACTTCCACGAAGGTTCGGACCGAACACGGCGACGTGAAGATCCGGGATCGAGAGGGCATGCGCAACGACTTCGCGGATGTCGGCCATCTGTGGCAACAGTTTTGCCGGTACGAAGGAGCCAACTTCGATTTCCTTGAGTCCGGCAGCGGCGATCGCGGAGATCCATCGCAGCTTGGCCGCGGTGGGCATGACGCTCTTGATGCTCTGGAGGCCATCGCGCGGCCCAACCTCACTGATCAGCACTTTCGGATGTGACGTACTCATTCACTCACCTTTGTTCTATCTAATAGACCTATATTCTGTTGTATGGAGCTATAGATCGAAGTTGGGCCGCCTGCAAGGAGGGTAAACGCAGAAAATAGAACTTGAGTTCTATTAGATGGAACATTACGATGGCATCTATGAACACGACGACAAAACACCCCGGCACCGAGGAAGCGCCTTCAATGGCCGCTCCTTTGGATCAGGCCGGAAAAAATTCCAGCGGCGTTGCCGTTCTTGACCGGGCGTTCGCGATCCTCAACGCCTTCGGGCCGACGGACGATCAGTTGACGCTCACCGAACTCTCGCGCCGCACGGGTTTGTACAAAAGTACAACCCTGCGCTTGCTGGGCGCACTGGAGCACGGTGGCTTCATCCGCAAGTTGAACGACGGGCAGTATGGGGTTGGCCACCAGCCCTTACGCCTTGCCGCGCTCTATCAAAGATCTTTCCAGGTGGGACCGGTCATCGAACCGCTGCTCCAGCAGTTGAGCCGCGATCTTGGGGAAACCGCATCGTTCTACGTGCAGCAGGGCGATCGTCGCCTGGTGCTGTATCGCGTCGAGCCGACAAGAAGCGTGCGGGTGTCGATCCGTGTCGGGGAGGAGTTCCCGATCGACAGGGGCGCGTCGGGCAAGGTGCTGCTTGCTTTTACAGAGACGCTCGATACGCGGTGGAGCGAGGTGCGTGACGCGCTCTGGGCGGCGTCCTACGGAGAACGTGATCTCGAGACCGCTTCGGCTTCAGTGCCCGTGTTTGACGCGACGGGCGAAGTCGTGGGGGCCCTTACGCTATCCGGACCGAAAGAAAGGTTTGGCACGCCCGCCATGATCAATGCGGCCGTGGCGGCATTACTGGATAGTGCAAAGACCGCGACCGTGGCGCTTGGTGGCAAAGGTGGCCGGTACGATGCCAGCATCGCGGAATGTAAGAGATGAAACGCACCTGGGTACGTTCGGATGTCCGCTCTCAACAGCATTCTGCGCATTCCTTCGCCGCATTACTGCCGATGAACCATTAGTGGCTGCGTAAGCGGAAGGCCTTGAATGACTGCTTGCGAAGTGGAACTGCCGCCCGAATGTCATGGCGACGCAACGAACGGATGTCTCATCATGGCCGTTCAGCGCCCGACGGCCGTACGCGATGATCGTTTCGGGCGCGCGCGAAACCGACCTGCCCGAGGAAGCGATGTGTCCATGCGAGACGTGGAACTGGACAGCATCATCTTCTAGATCGCGACCAACGCAACGGATGGATGCACAATAGACTGCAATATAGCCGAGTCAATTTATCTGAGTCCGCGATGTCCGATCCCGCGCTTCCATACCCGTTGCTTCAGCCACTGGAGCTGACGACCATCCTGATCCGCCACTACGGCATCCATCGTGGGCTATGGACCCTCCACGTTGAGTTTCGCACGAATGGTCTAAATTTCGTGCCGCCGGGGGGCGATGCGGCATACCCGGCCGTGGTGACGCGGGTCGGGGCTCTCGGCCTGAGAAGGGTCGAGACTGCCGACCCGCTTACCGTCGATGCAGCGGCGGTCAACCCAAAACGCTAACTCTTGCCCGATTTTCGCACCGGTCAAATGTGTCCCGCATTCACAGTCCGTCGGCCTGACTGCAGAGGGGACGTTCGGAACGCTCATTTCGACCCGTTACTGTCTCTCAGCTGACTTTCCAGAACGTCATAACTTCACTCCAAAGCGGCCGCTCTACTGTGCCGATCCTTGGTTGCTCCCTTGTGTTCCGGATCAGGCGTTATGTCGATCACGGAAGGAGTTGGGTTCGGCGAATTGCTTTGACCGTTTGCTGTCGATCGAACGGTTGCAGTCGCAGGGGCAGGTATCGGTGGGAAAAGGTCATTCCGTACCGTCACTCGAGGACAAGTTATCGGTATCAGCCGACGTCCGTGGGTCGCCGCCGACGGCCCCGCAGCGGTTGTCAGCTGCTTCGCGGGCGCTGCGGCGCTTGATTTTCTCGCGTGATGACTAGTGCAATGGTCCCAGCAACCATTTCGCATTTCAGTGTTCGGTGCCGTACATAAACACGCCAAAAGGCAATCGCGTTCATCCTGATGCACCTAGATTGCTCATTGTATGTTGTGCATACGATCTCGTTGGAAGCCAGCCATCGAACGATAAATCAAGCGCCCCGCCTCAATGGGCGGGGTTATGAGCTGTGCCTTCCCAAACTGCCGATCGTCGATCGGCCTACGTCGCAAGCGTTGGGGAATCCGACCCGAAGAGATTGAAGGCTTCGGAATGTTTTTGGCTGTCGTATCGAAGGCATATCATGACTGACATCACAGACAACACCACACCGATCAAGACCACACCGATCAAGACCGGCCCCCGACGCATCGTCCCAACCGTCGACTTCGTGCCGCGGGGCGTGTCCCCATTGAAGGGCGCGCCCGTTCCGAAGTTGGTGAATCACGGCGGCCCCGTCATTGGCGCTGTCGAAGTGATTCCAATCTACTGGGGCGCGGCTTGGGCCACCGGCACCAACGCTAACTTGGCGACCGAACTCGACTCCTTCTTCGATTTCATCGTCACCAGTTCCTATATGGATCTGCTGCACGAGTACAGCACAGCAACGACCAGCATTCAACATGGGAAACGATTGACTTCCGTGCAAGTCAGCGGGAGCGAACCGGGTACTGTCACTCCCACAGGGCGTCAGGTCACGGATGCGCAGATTCAAACGGCATTGCAGAGCTGGATCGCCGCTGGCACGGCCCCGGCGACGACGGCTAATAGCTTTATTTCGTCTTTCTTCCGCCCAACGTCGTTTCATTAAACGAGAACATCGACGGCCAATCGTGCACGGGGCCAAACGGTTATTGCGGTTATCACAGCAATGTCGGCGGGGTCTACTATGCGGTGATCCCTTTTGTTGACTGTCCGGGTTGCGTCTTCTCGGGCAGCTTCCTAGATACGCTGACGGAAGTCTCCAGCCACGAGTTCGCAGAAGCGATTACTGATCCGCAAGGCAATGCATGGTATGACCCTGTGACGGGTCCCGGCGACGAGATAGGCGACATCTGCAATCGTCAAACCATACGGCTGGGCGGTTTCCTCGTACAGACCGAATGGTCGAACGCCCAGTCGGCTTGCGTGATCGCGCCCCCTGCTAACCCTGAATCCGTCATTGAGCAGCATAATCTTTTCCGCTCCGCTGATGGCCACGTCCATGCCCTTTGGTTCAACTTTGACGATGGATGGCATCAAGAGGACCGTAGCACGATAGTTCCCAGCACACCCGCGGCCGTGGCCGGCCCCTTCGGCTATGCCTTCGTCAACAAGGCGACCGGCCTGCTCGAACAGCACAACCTCTTCAGGTCGGCCGATGGTCACATTCATGCGTTGTGGTTCAACTTCGCAACGGGTTGGCATCAGGAGGACCGCAGCGCGATCGTGTCCGGCACACCTGCCGCGGTCGGGAAACCATTCGGCTATGCCTTCGTGAACAATCCGACCGGTGTGGTGGAACAGCACAACCTGTTTCGTTCTGCCGATGGCCACATTCATGCGCTGTGGTTCGATTTCGCGACAGGATGGCACCACGAAGATCGCACCGCCATCGTGGCAGGGACACCGACTGCCATAGGAGACCCCATCGGCTACGCCCTCATAAACAGTACCTCGGGGCTCGCAGAACAACACAACTTGTTCCGTTCGTCCGACGGCCACATTCATGCGCTGTGGTTCGATTTCAAAACAGGATGGCACCACGAAGATCGGACCGCCATCGTGGCAGGGACACCGACCGCCATAGGAGACCCCTTCGGCTACGCGCTCGTAAACAGCACGGCGGGGCTCGTAGAGCAACACAACCTGTTCCGTTCGTCCGACGGCCACATTCATTCGCTATGGTTCAACTTCGCGAGCGGATGGCATCATGAGGACCGCACGGCGATGGTGGCAGGTACGCCCGCTGCCGTGGGAGACCCCTTAGCA
>NZ_BBJJ01000149.1 GCF_000739815.1 Paraburkholderia mimosarum LMG 23256 = NBRC 106338 | reverse complement strand
TGCCGACCGGCCAGGACGATATCCGTAAGAGTCCTCATGAAACACCGGGTCCACAATACGCTCCAGATATCGTTTGACTACCATCTGCGCGATTCTGTCCGACACCGTCGGGACGGTCAACGCGAACTGCACAGGAGCTCAGCGAGCATTTGGGTTGGGCTGAGATCCGCCATCCTTTTCATCCGCTCAAGGGCCAACGCTTTCCTGTCCTGAAGACCCGCCGCGTCTCGGGTACCGACACGCTGCTTCTGCGTGATGCAGAGCGTGGCAGCTTCAGCATTGCGCGCGAATGGACCGACTGGGGCACACCGTCCGTCCACGACGACACCATCGGCCCCGTGTGTTATTTCGATCTGCACATGTTGCTGGAGCTGATCGCGTTGATCGACCAGCTTGCCGCTTCGCCGCCCAAGAAGTCATCAACCAAAGGAGCTTGATCAATGCGATTCCTTGACCTATTATCAGACCAGTTTTACACGTGGTCCGCCAATGGAAGATATTTCGTCATCCTATTTGCGCAGACGCCGCGCGCAATTGCTCGAGCAAATGCCGGCATTGGAGACGCTTCTGCGCGGCTCGCTCATCGAGCGCTACAAGCGCTGCGGCAAACCCGGCTGCAAGTGCGCCGAGGGTCCCGGTCACGGTCCCAAGTACTACCTGTCCGTGAGCTTTCCCGGCCGCCGGCCGCAAATGGACTACGTGCCGCAAGCCGACTACGCCGACGTCACCGAACACCTGGCGAACTATCACCGCGTCCGCGAGATCATCGAGGAGATCTGCGAGATCAACCGCGAACTATTGCGCCGCCGCGAGGCGCTCTGAGGGGCGCCGGTGAGCCAGTCGCTGTCGCTCACCCACTTCATCGATCCGCAATCGGCCGGCGTACTCATCGCCAACATGCTCGAGGCCTGGCTCACCGCCGCGCCCGCGCTGGAGCTGACCGAGGAGGCCTTCGATGAACACCAAGATCACCCCGCAACATCAGAGCAAACCGGCGTACATTTATATCCGCCAGAGTACGCTGGCCCAAGTACGGCACAATCAGGAGAGCACCGAGCGTCAATACGCGTTGCGCGACAAAGCGCTGGCACTGGGTTGGCCGGAGACGGCGATCCGGATCCTGGACCGCGACCTCGGTCAGTCAGGGGCGCAGATGACGGGCCGCGAGGACTTCAAGACGCTGGTAGCGGATGTCTCGATGGGGCATGTGGGTGCAGTGTTTGCGCTGGAAGTGTCGCGCCTGGCACGCTCGAACCTGGACTGGCATCGTCTGCTCGAGTTGTGTGCACTCACACATACGCTCGTGATCGACGCCGATGGTTGCTACGACGCGGGCGACTTCAACGACGGCCTGATACTGGGTCTCAAAGGTACGATGGCACAGGCGGAGCTACATTTCTTGCGCGGGCGCCTCCAGGGCGGCAAACTCAACAAGGCAAAGAAGGGTGAGTTGCGCTTCCCACTGCCCGTCGGCTTGTGCTATGACGATGACGGTCGCATCGTCCTGGATCCCGATGACGAGGTACGCGGCGCCGTGCAGCTGGTGTTTCGTCTCTTTCAGGAAACCGGCAGCGCATATGCCGTCGTCAAGCGATTTGCCGAAGAGGGCCTGCGCTTTCCGAAGCGTGCCTATGGCGGTGCCTGGGCAGGCCGACTCATCTGGGGGCGCCTGAGCCACGAACGCGTACTCGGCCTGATCAGGAATCCTTCCTATGCGGGCGATTATGTCTTTGGACGGTACCAGTATCGTCAACGCATAACCGCACAAGGAGAGATCCAGAAGCGCGTACAGCCGGTACCCAAGGCTGACTGGCGGGTCCATCTTCCCGACCATCACGAAGCGTATATCACCCCGGAGGAATTCGAACGCAACCAGGTACGCCTGGCGCGCAACCGAACCAACGGCGAAGGTACCGTGCTCAGTGGTGCGGCACGTGAAGGATTGGCGCTGCTTCAGGGACTGCTGATATGCGGCTGCTGTGGTCGGGCATTGACCGTTCGCTACCAGGGTAACGGCGGCCTTTATCCATTGTACTTATGCAGTGCTCGCCGCCGCGAGGGTCTGGCGACCACCGATTGCATGAGCATGCGCAGGGAACTACTTGACAACGCAATTGGCGAGGCTGTGTTCACCGCCCTGCAGCCAGCCGAACTCGAGCTCGCCGTGACCGCCCTGAACGAACTCGAGCAACGCGATCATGCCATCATGCGCCAGTGGCACATGCGAATCGAACGCGCCGAGTATGAGGTCGCACTCGCTGAACGTCGCTACCAGGAATGCGACCCGGCCAACCGTCTGGTCGCGGGTACGCTTGAGCGGCGCTGGAATGACGCGATGCTTCGCCTCGAGGCGATCAGGACGGAAGCCGCCCAGTTCCAGAGCCAGAAAGCACACGTCGCCACGCCCGAACAGAAAGCTCAGGTCCTCGCGCTGGCGCGCAATCTGCCACGTCTATGGCGGGCACCGAGCACATCCGCGAAGGATCGCAAGCGCATGTTGCGTCTGCTCATCCGGGACATCACGGTCGATAAACAGTCCGCCACGAGACAAGCGGTACTGCATATCCGCTGGCAAGGCAGCGCGTGTACTGATATCACCGTGAACTTGCCCATGCCGGCGGCCGAAGCGATGCGTTACCCCGCCGCGTTCGTTGAGCGGGTGCGTGAACTCTCCCAGCGTCTGCCTGACCGGCAAATCGTGGCGCACCTCAATCAGGAAGGATTGCGCAGTTCTACTGGCAAATCGTTTACGCTTGAAATGATCAAATGGATTCGTTATCGGTATGGAATTGAAGCAACCTGCTTCAAGCGGCCGGATGAGTTCACGGTACAGCAGCTCGCTCATCGACTGCACATCAGTCCACACGTCGTGTATTACTGGATCGAGCGCCACGTAGTCAGGGCCCGCAAGCTCGATGGACGGGGACCATGGTGGGTCACGCTCGATCCCGCCAAGGAACGGCAACTGCGGGATTGGGTGCGCACTTCAGGGCATCTGCAGCGGCAAAATTCCAACACTCAACTGTGAGAGGTGCATTATGAAATCACCGTCGGCACGCCCAACTTTCTGGTACCACCCTTGGCCTTGGGTATCTCCACTTGCCTGACCGGCGGCGGGAAGTACGACCCCGGCGACATCCGGTTCCACAGCTTATACAGATTCCCCGACAGGTTCTGCTCGAACATGGCGATGGTTTCATCATCCACGCCCGCAGCACCACGGTTGGCCCTCACCAATTGATACGCTTCCCACACCACACGCTTCGCAATGCAATATGGCTTTGCTGATGTCATGTCACTCATCCCCGCTATGCAGGTTGGCGACCTTCGTCAGCCGGATAACGCCGCCCCTTCGCTCCACCTTCATTACAAAGGCTTCAGCACTACTACGGGCGACTCCGCCCCTCATCCCGGCATCGGTATTCTTCCTCATGGTGTCAGCCATTTGTCATTTTCCTTCGCATCCGGGACAAGGTTCTCACGTTCCATACCAAAGCCTGTATCGAGTTCATGCCGCCTTTACACCGACTGCCATCGGGTCCGTAAGCAGGTTTCGCCCCGACTGTTCGCGCAGAGCGTACTCGGCCGCGCTTTTGACAGTTCCTTGTAGCACTAACGATGCGTCATCGAACGGTTTGCTTTCGCTCATCTACTCGACACGTACCTGCCGTCCTTCTCGGACGACTTTTCCACGGTCGCTCACCACCGCGCCTTTTGGAACGCAGCAGCACCGGGCGGTTTGAAGCCTGCCCCTGCAGGCCGACTTCGGGAGGCCGTCTCCCATCTTTGGTACAGCATCGCAGGCTCACGCCTGCGTTCGTGACACACAGTACGCCGTCGCTTTTCCCAAGATATCGCGCTCCATCTTCACGCGGGCCAGTTCAGCGCGCAGCCGGGCTATTTCCATCTGTTCGGGCGTAACCTGTTTGCCCGCTCCGTTGAGCTTGCCCGCATCGTCGGCCTTGATCCAGCTGTTCAGCGACTGCGTACTGATACCCAGAATCTTCGCCGTCGCCGACTGGCTCTGGCCGTTGCGCACCATGCGCACGGCTTCCATCTTGAATTCCAACGTGTACCGCGCTCTCGGGTTACCCATCGTTCCTTCCTCCTTCACTGAGTTTTACACACTCTCAGCAAGGGATACGTTTTTCGAGGGCAAGGTCACAGAGCCGTAACCTAACGCATACCGCACGCGCATTGCCGCGTGCACGAACGCTCTTGCCGAGAGCGAAACACTTCGTCGGGGGGCCTGTTCTCAGCATTGACGCATATCAACGTCGAAGGCGAAACATATGCGTATCTTTGCGAATGTGGGTGCGCGAGCAGGCGGCAGGCTTTCTAAGCATGGCGCACCATGGATAGGAGCGGAAAGCAGTCGACCTAGCACGGTGGCCCTGGAAACGCCTGAGAGGTTACGTACGATGGCACACGAACGGTTACCCAGAGCGAATGCGACGATGAAGAATGTCATCAATGCCGACACGTTGGTGTGGCGCGAGGATATCCGGAGGACGGCGTTCGAATACGCCGAAAGCGGGTCTTTTACCGACTGGCAAGCAATTGAGGTGGCGCTCCTCTCGCTTTTTCCTGCTAGTCGCGTTGGCGATATCCTCGCGAGCCCGTTCTGTCGTTTGGACCTGAATCGGCGATGCGCTAAGGAACGAGTGAGAAATAACTTCCAGAAGTGACCCTGGCCGGTGCAAAGCGACGCTGGTAAGATGCGGTCCTTCTGGAGGACAGACGATGCAGGCTGGTTACCGGGCTGAGGTTGAAACGCGGATGAAGCGGCTGTACGCGCGGTTGTCGGAGAAGGACCGACGTCGGTATGCGGCTGTGGAGGCGGACAAGCTGGGCCATGGCGGTTTCGAATATATTGCGAAACTGTTTGATACTGAACTTTAGACACCCAAACGCCGTTGCCGACCGTTGGTGAGTAGCGGTGGCGAGGCAGCGAACGAGACCGAGATTGGGATGAAGCAACGGTATGGGGCCGCGGAAGCGACATCACGTGGTGTCTCAAGGCGCGTGACGCGCTTCGGGCCGCTGGAATTTTCGGGACTTCCCCTGCGGGGGAGTGCTGCGGGCAAGTCCGGTAAATTCCCGCCGCAGCCACTGGGCGACCAGACCAGCGGTGACGGGCTGACCGATTCTCCACGGTGCGATTTCGCGCATCGGGAAGTCCTCGGCAATCGCCAGGCTGAGCAATTGCGTGAGCGTCCACGCGCACGAACGGATCTGCATCCAGAGCTCGAGTACCGTGCGCGTCTGCTGCCAGAGATTGTTCAATCCCCACCAACGCTTGAGATTGTGAAACAGCGGCTCGATGCCCCAGCGGCGCGCGTAGAACTGAACGATGGTTTGTGCTTCCAGATCCACTTCGGACGCCAGGATCAGGCGTCGCTTTGTCAATTCCTGCCGTTTGTCGTTGTAGATCTGGCACCACACGGCTCGTACCGGCGTGCCCCTGAGGAAGCGGGCTACGGCGACGATCGAACGCAGGTGCGCACAGCTTCCATTCCTCGCTGCTCGCAGTACCGAATCGGAAGCATCTTAGCATCGCGTGGTGTTACGTAAGCTTGCCGTGGTTGATACGAAACCACCGGAGTGCCGCCACCGGTGCCGCGGAAAACCATACAGCTGCGCGGTACGCTTCGCCCGCGCGCGTATGAGCGGCGTTTCAGGATTCAACCAGCATTCTTAAAATATCTGATAACTTCTTCCTTTGGTGCAACCCATGGTGCCCAACGTACAAGACGCACTCGTAGTCCGTTCAGCGGTGCTCGAAGACGCGGATTCCCTCAGCAGAGTCGCGATCGCAGCCTTTCCGCTTTCATGTCCACCCGATACGACAGAAGAAGCGTTATCCGCGTTTGCAAGAGAAAACCTTCAGCCCGGACACTTTATTGAACACATGACGGCTTCAAGGCATAAGCTGCTGGTTGCCGAGTGTGCCGGTCAAATTGCCGGCTTTTCGCTTCTCTGCGACGAGGACGTGCCCAATTGTGTGCCCGGCGCTAGCCCGATTGAGCTTCGCCGCATCTATGTGCACGCGGACTATCACGGCGCTGGAGTCGGACCTGCCCTGATGGATGCGTCGATAGGGCATGCGCGATCCATGGGAAGAGACTTCATCTGGCTGGGTGTATCTGAGTCCAACGAACGCGCACAACGGTTTTATGTGAAGAACCGGTTTGTCAAGGTCGGCGAACACTTCTTCCAAGTTGGACATGAGCAACAGTTGGACTATCTACTCGCCAAGCGGGTTGATGTATCCATGTCATAAGTATAGGGCAAGCACTCAACTACGACGTTCCAGAGAAAACGTATTACAAGCCACGCGGCGACAACGGACAGGAGCGAAAGAGATCAGCACAAAATCCTGAAGCCGGCCGCAAAGTGGAGGATCCCGGCTTCGTACAACGGATCTCTGGCGGACTCGATTACAGTCAGAGGTGGCGCCGCTTGTTCGGACAGGGTCCCGAGATGGTTCTGTCGCAGTGAGAGCGAGAGGTCGGCCAAATCCGATATGGTATGGATTCCTTATCTAGCCAGCGAATAGAATTGCTGTGCGGGAGTTTGACCAACGCCGCCATCGTTCAATTGTCCCTTGACGATCATGTGCATAACTCAGTGAGGTAAGCCACCGGCTTTGCCGGTGGCC
>NZ_BBJJ01000150.1 GCF_000739815.1 Paraburkholderia mimosarum LMG 23256 = NBRC 106338 | reverse complement strand
ACCCTGGCTCGCTTCGGATCAGCAGCGCGTGGGCAGGCCGTATATGGAGGCGGCGTTCACGTCGGACGCCTGTTCAGAAGCATCTTTCTGATCGACTATTTCACCAATGCCCCGTTCAGGGCGGAAATGCAGCATGTCTTGAATCGTGGAGAAGCCGTCCACAACGTTCAACGCGCGATCCATATCGGCAAGATACCTGTCGAACTGGCACGCCGTCATGAATCGCTCTCGGCGGTCTCGTCCGCACTGACGCTTCTCTCGAATATCCTGATGGCGTGGAACACCACGCATATGCAACGCGTTCTTGAAGAAATTCAGGCGGCCACAGGCGAGCCACTGGCGCCTGAACAGTTGAGAAGAATCGCGCCGACACACCTGGAGGGAATCAACCTGCGCGGGACATTCAATTTTCCAGTGGCTCGGTACGCGCACCGAATCCTTCCGAGTCTCGACAGTGATCTGCACGCTTCGACCGCAAGTCGCAGAGCCTGATCTGAAGTCCAAAACACTGAATCGACAATGCAGACAGCGTCTGCAGTTTCGGTCTTTCGTCACGGCGTGCGGATCAAACCGCTGGACTGCTACTGCATCCATCCACGCAATTGGGAAGCCTCAGGGGGTAGTCAGCAGGCGCTTGATTTGAAACGAAATTTATACAGGGCCACAAGCCAGACCCGCGCCAGGCATAGGTGTGTCTAACCGGAAATCTGCACGAAAATCAAGGGCACCCCGAGCTGCAAGACGAGATGGAGCGCGACCGGGAGCGTGCGCGCGCGCAAGAGCTGCTGCTCGGCGTTGCCGAGTTCGAAGTAGGTATGCCGGTCTTCGTCGGTAAAGCGCGGCAACGCATACAGTTCATCGATTTCGGCGCGGGTAAGGATCGAGAGGCGGTGCGAGGCGGTCATGAGTTTTTTGTTCCTGAACGCGCGCCGGGAGGATCAGGGTCTCGCCTTGCCTTGCCGTGCGCCCGCCGGCTGGGGGCGGGCCTTGAGCTGCCCTTGCAGCGAAGCGACCTGCTGGGCGAGCGTGTCGCGATCGCGCCGTAACTCGCGCGCCTCATCGATGACGCTCGCGAGCTGCTTTTCGTGGCGATCGGCCAGGCGCCGCTGCTCGGCCGCTTCGGCCGCAAGCCGCTGGACGTCGCCGACGAGCTGCTCGTTACGCTGTTGCACCCTGTCGAGCGCGGTCTCCGCGCGCCGCTGTGCGCCGCGTGCCTCTTCGGCTTGCAGCAGGACGTGCTTCTGCACGCTTTCGAGCCGCGAGGCCGCCTGATCGATCTGTGCCCGCAAGGCAGCCTCACGCCCGGCGTGCTCCGCGCGCTGGGCCTCGAGTTCGCGCGCATGCGTGTCCTGCGCCGTGCGCAGCGCCTCGCCGGACTGCACGCGCGCGGCGTCGCGCTCGGCAGCGAGAGCCTGCGCTGTCTGGAGTGCTGCCTCGCGTTCGGCCTGGGACCGTGCAAGTCCGGCGGCAGCCGCCGCGAGCCGCGTCTCGCGCTCCTCGAGTTGCGTACGCAGCGTTTGTACCTGTGCTTCGAGCGCCGCCAGGGTCGTGCCCAGCGATTCGGCGCGGGCGGTGGACTCCACGGCTTCACGCTCGAGTTCCTCGCCGCGCGCGGCGAACACCTGCTCGCCGTGTTCGACAGCGAGCGCCCAGAGCGAGCGCATCGCGTCGGCCACGGACGCGGGCAACGCTGCGGCCAGCGCGTCATTGCGGGCCTGCTCGTCCTTCCAGAGTTTCAGCTCGTCGTTGATCGTGGTGCGGCTGCCCTGACGGATCTCGGCATAGATGAGGTCGACGGTGAGCTCATGCGGGCGCCGGCCGGCGGCGACGAGGCGTGCAGCCGCTTCGCGGGTGCGAAGGCGGGTATCGCTGATACGGCTCATAGGCGGGTATTGGCGTGAAAGTGGTCGGGGAAGTCGGGTTTCGTGGCCGAGTATATCCGTATATCTGTGTATTTCGTTATATGTATAACGATTAGCGCTTGAAATTTATGATAAGTCCGATAATCGGAAGAAATTCCGGTGTACGCTCCCGATCGCCTTTTCAAAACGCGTCAGCCATGAACCTGCCCGTCCCCACCCCGGAATCGCTCCTGCCCATGGCGCTGCCTGCCGCGCTGGATGGCCGTGAGGGCACCAACCGTGCGCGTGGCGCCCACCGGCAAATCGCCGCCGACACGGACCTCGACGCCGTGCGCCTGTGGCTCGCCGAATATGTGCACTCGCCGCACACACTGCGCAGCTACCGCAAGGAGGCCGTGCGCCTGCTCATCTGGGCGACGCGTGCGCTCGGCAAACCGCTCTCGAGCCTCACGCGGGAGGACTTCCTGCTTTACGAACGGTTTCTGGCCGCGCCGTCCGTGGACTGGGCGGATCCCGCCCTGCCACGCCGCGGTGGCGCCCGGCGCCTGTTCGACGGACCGCTGTCCGAGCGCAGTCGACGCCAGGCGCTCGGCATCCTGTGCGGGCTGCTCAACTACCTGGTGGCCGCGGGCTATCTCGCCGGCAACCCCCTGGCGTTGCGCCGCTCGCGCTCAATGACCACCACACGCAAGCGCCGTATCGAGCGCTATCTCGATCACGCACTCTGGCAGGTCGTCCTTGACTCGGTCGAGGCATGGCCTCAGTCCACCGCCCGTGAACGCCAGCATTACGAACGCAGCCGCTGGCTGATCCGATTGCTGTATCACACGGCGCTGCGGGCGAGCGAAGCCGCGCACGCGAAGGCAGCCGACTTCGCCCAGCGGCGCGGTCGATGGTGGCTGCATGTGGTCGGCAAGGGCGGCGCCGAGGGAGAGGTGCCCGCAAGCGACGCATTGATGATCGAGTTCGCCCGCTACCGCACCTTCTGCGGCCTGCCGCCGACACCTACGCCCGACGAGACTTCTCCGGCGGTCATGAGCATCGCCGGCGACACCGCGCGACATCTGACGCCAACCGCGATCTACCTGATCACGAAGGAAGTCTTCCTGCGCACGGCGGACGCGCTCGCCGCAGTCGACCCCGTGGGCGCCGCGACCCTGCGACGCACCTCCACGCACTGGCTGCGCCACTCGGCAGCCTCGCATCAGGCCGATGCCGGCACCGACATCCGTTTCATCCAGAAAAACCTGCGCCACGCCTCGATCGAGACAACGGGCCTCTACCTGCACGTAGAAGACGACCGCCGGCACGCACAGACCACGGATACGCATATCTCAAAAAAATCCCCCGCCCAGCCGGATGAAGTGCCCGCGTAAAATACGGACCAATTCGGCCCACGCCCAGGGCCGTGCCTGCAAACCCTTCGAAGTACGACTGATCAGGATCTCCTGCCGATGGCCATCCAGTACGACCGCAAACAGATCACGGAATGGCTCGACGACTACACGGTTGCCAAGGCACGCGACTATGCCCGGGCCGTCTCGAATTTGCACTGGCAGCACGACGATATCCTCGCCGGCAGGGTACAGGGCACCCGCTCGCGCCCCTACGACGTGCGGGTCATCTTCACCGATCCTGACGAAGACCTGTGGATCGAGACCGAGTGCTCCTGCCCGGTCGGCGGCCATTGCAAGCACGTGGCCGCACTCCTGATCGCGGGCCTGACGCACCTGCCCAGGCAGGCTGTCACGGGGGTGCGTCCCGAACTCGCGGGCTGGCTTGAAGGTTTCCGGGCACGACATCTGGGCGCGCCCGCAGGCGGCAAACGGGCGAGCGCCCGGGCCTCACACGCACTCGCCTATGTGATCACCGGCACGCATCAGAGCTACCCGCAGATCGTGATTTACAAGTCGCGTGTGGCCGCCGATGGCACGATCCGCTCGCTTGAGGACGCGTGGCACAACATCGAGAACGCACTCATCAAGCCGCCGAAATTCGTGAGCGAAGAAGATCTGCCGATCCTGCGCGGACTGTGGCTCGGGCGCTCGCGTGGTGCCTTCGGCAGCCAGCTCGGGTTGCAGGGCGCCACGGGTGCCGCGCTGCTCGAAAAACTCGTGGCCACCGGCCGTGCCTTTGCCTCCCCCGCGGCCAGCACCATGCATTCCGGCCAACCCTGCCCGCTGCAGGACGGACCCGCTCGCCCAGGGTACCTGACCTGGCAGACACTGCCCGACATGCGTGTACGCCCCGTGCTGCAGACCGAACCCGCCGCTTCCGTGCTCATCACGGCAACGGAACCCTGCTGGTATCTGGACGCCCAGGCGGGCGTTGCCGGTCCGGTCGAGCTGGACTGGTCCGCGACCCATATCGCGGACGTGCTCTCGATGCCGCCCATCACCCTTGACGAGGCGCCGCTCGTGGGCAACGTGCTGCGCGAAGCGACGCCCGGCCTGCCGTTGCCGCCCGCGTACGATCAGTCGGGCGTGCGCGTGATCGGCTGCGCGCCGGTTCCAGTACTCGTGCTGGATACGTTACCCACCTGGAACATGAACTGGTCGTCGACCAAGGCACAGGACGCGCTTGATTTTGCGACCGTGAGCTTTGACTACGACGGCGAACGCATCCCCGCGCGGGGCGAAACGGCGCTCATCCGTCTCGGCGCGAATGGTTCAGTCATGCAGATCCAGCGCGATGCCGTGGGCGAGAAGCGCCGTCTGGTGGAACTGCAGCGCGCCGGCTTGCGCGCCATTCCACCCAATCGGGCTCATGGCCCCCGGCCGTTCCCGCAGGGGATGCTTGAGCCCGCCCAGGAGATTGCCTGGTCCGGCTTCATGACGTACGCGCTGCCTGCGCTTCGCGAGAAGGGCTGGCTGGTCGAGATGACGCCGGAATTTCGACACAACGTGATCGAGATCGACGGGATCGAGGGCAGCCTGCGCCAAACGGACGAAGGCTGGTTCGATGTCGAAATGGGCATTACGGTCAACGGCGAGAAGGTGCGTCTCGAACCGCTGCTGGCCAGTCTTTTTGTGCGTGACGGGCGCTGGCTCTCCGGGCAACTGGACAGCATCGCCGACGATGAGGCCGTTGAGCTCAGAACGGAGCGCAACGAACGCCTGCGCCTGCCTGCCGGGCGCCTGAAGCCGGTCGTGCGTGTGCTGGTCGATCTGCTCGGCAATGTCGGCGGCGGCATGCAGATCTCTGAATGGGATGCCGCCCGCCTGGCCGCGCTCGACGACACCGGCCGCTGGCAGTTTCATGGTAATGCGTCGATCCGTCAGCTCGCGCAGCGCCTGATGGCAGGCCCGGGCGTCACCGAGGTGCGGGTGCCGCAGGGGCTGCAGGCTGAATTGCGTGGCTATCAGCGGCAGGGGCTCGCCTGAATGCAGTTCCTGCGCGAACACAACCTGTCAGGGGTGCTGGCCGATGACATGGGTCTCGGCAAAACCGTGCAGACGCTTGCGCATATCCTCGCCGAAAAGGAGGCCGGCCGTCTCGCGCAGCCCGCGCTCATCGTCATGCCGACGACGCTTGTGCACAACTGGTGCGACGAGGCGCAGCGCTTCGCCCCCGCGCTGCGGGTACTCAACCTGCATGGCACACAACGCCATGCGCGATTCGAAGAGATCGCGCAACACGACCTCGTCATTACGACCTACGCGCTGGCCTGGCGCGATGAGGAAGTCCTTGCGCAGCACGAATATCACCTGCTGATCCTCGACGAGGCCCAGTACGTCAAGAACGCCGCCACCAGGGCAGCGGCCACCATCCGCGCCCCGCGGGCAAGACACCGCCTGTGCCTGAGCGGCACGCCGCTTGAGAATCACCTGGGCGAACTGTGGGCGCAGTTCGACTTCCTGCTTCCCGGGTTTCTGGGCTCGCGCGACGATTTCACGCGACGCTGGCGCACCCCGATCGAAAAGGGTGGCGATGCCGACCGGCGCGAACTGCTCGCCCGCCGCATCCGCCCCTTCATGCTGCGCCGGCGCAAGGACGAGGTGGCAACCGAACTGCCGCCGAAGACGACGATCGTGCGTACCGTCGACCTCGAAGGCGCCCAGCGTGACCTCTACGAGACCGTACGCGCCACCATGCAGCAGAAGGTTCGCGATGCGATCTCCGTCAATGGCCTCGCTCGCAGCCATCTGGTCGTGCTCGACGCGTTGCTCAAGCTGCGCCAGGTCTGCTGCGATCCGCGACTGCTCAGGACCACGCAGGCCAATCGCGTGAAGGAGTCGGCCAAACTGGCGCTGCTGCTCGACATGGTGCCCGAACTCATCGAGGAAGGTCGCCGCATCCTGCTCTTCTCGCAGTTCACCAGCATGCTCGATCTCATCGCCTCCGCACTTGACAATGAGCAGATTCCATACGTAGTCCTGACCGGTGAGACGGTCGATCGTGCGACTCCGGTCAAAAGCTTCCAGCGGGGCGAGGTGCCACTTTTTCTCATCAGCCTGAAGGCCGGTGGCGTGGGCCTGAACCTGACGGCCGCCGACACCGTCATTCACTACGATCCGTGGTGGAATCCGGCGGTGGAAAACCAGGCCACCGATCGCGCGCACCGTCTCGGACAGGACAAGCCGGTGTTCGTCTACAAGCTGGTCACCGCGGGCAGCGTGGAAGAAAAATCGTCGCGCTCCAGGAAAGGAAAGCGGCACTGGCCAGCGCGATCCTCTCCGACGATGCCACCCGTACC
>NZ_BBJJ01000151.1 GCF_000739815.1 Paraburkholderia mimosarum LMG 23256 = NBRC 106338 | reverse complement strand
TTCTGAACAAAGCCCGTGAGAGCCGGCACAGTGAAGCTAAACACCGCGCCACGGGGCACGTTCGCGGTGAACCATAGGCGTCCCCCATGCGCGTCCACAATGGATCGGCAGATCGATAACCCCATGCCCATTCCATCCGGCTTGGTCGTATAGAATGGCTCGAAGAGCTGCCCGATGTTTTCGGTGGCGATACCCGGCCCGGAGTCGCGCACGGAAATAAGCACACCTCCCGACTCGTCGTGGCCGCTGATGATGACCAGTTCTCGCGGCCCTCCGTCGACTGCGCGCATCGCTTCGATGGCGTTGAGCACTAGGTTCAGCATCACCTGCTGGAGTTGAATGTGGTCACCTTCAACCATCGGCAAGTCCACGGCCAGCTGCGTCTGCACCGACACCCCATGCTTCTCGGCCTCGACTCGCGTCAGGGCAACGACTTGACCAATCGCCTCATTGATCATCAGCGATTCCTTACGCGGCGGAGCATTTTTGACAAGGCTTCGAATCCAGTTGCCAATTTCGCACGCGCGGGTTGCGTCCTTGATGATCCGATCAAATGTCTCACGGGCCTTATGCAGGTTCGGCGGCTGGGCATCCAGCCAACGTAGCCCCGCCTGCGCGCTGACAACATTCGCGGCAATCGGCTGCTTGATTTCGTGAGCGATCGACGCCACGAGCTGACCCATTGTCGAGACGCGGTTCGCGTGCTCCAGCGCGATCTGCGCCTCATGGTAGCGGCGTTCACCCGCTTGAATCTCGGCCTCCGCTCGCTTGCGCTCGGTCAGATCGAGTACGAACGCGACCCCTTGCTTCCCGCCTTCAAAGGACGCTGTGCCCACCAGCACGGGTACCCGGGTGCCATCCCTGCGAAAATACTCCTTCTCGTAAGGTTGGAAGGTTCCTGTCCTTGTCAGTTCGACTTCCGCCTCTGCCGTGCGTTCGCGCCATTCCGGTGGCGTGAGGTTTGAACGACGTACGCGACCGGATGCGAAATCGTCACGGTTGTATCCCACCATGTTCAGAAATGCGTCATTGACCTCATAGAGGACGACGTCAGTGGTTTCAGGCGTCTCACCTTCACTCCGCCACATGAAGATCCCGATGATGTTGGCCTCGACCAGACGCCGGATCTTCGCTTCGCGTTCTGCGAGATCGCGGTACAGACGGGCATTTTCCAACGTCATGGCAGCCTGCGATGCAAGAACCTTCAGGACCGCAATTCTGGCCGGGGTAAAGGCACTGGCGGTGAGGCGATTTTCCAGATAAAGCAATGCAACCAGTCTTCCCTGTTTGACGAATGGCAGGCAGAGGACTGATCGCGCCTGCACGCGGGCGATGTACCCATCGTTGGAGAACTCACCCCTGGCCGAGGCATCGTCGAGGATGACGCTCTCCTGCGTACGCGCGCAATACTGGAGAATCGACTCGGGCACCTCGGCGGCGGAGATCGGTGCCTCGCGCAGTGCGACCGTGACTGAGGCGGTGTCTGTATCCGCCTGCGCCTCAATCCATAGCTCGCCACCGCGCGGGAGCACGAGCAGGCCGCGCTGCGCACCAGCGTGCTCCAATGCGGTGCGCATCAGCGCTTCTATGAGGTTCTCCAGCACGATTTCGCCCGAGACGATCTGTGAGAGGCTCAGCACCGTACTGAGATCCAACTGCTCTATCACCCTTCCGATCGTGGCCGTCTCGCGTGGATTGTCCGAATGGGGCTCGAGGTTGGGGTAGCACTGTTCAAGCTGTCGCGCCTTGCCATTTGCTCCCCACCGCAGATAAGCGTCGTAGGCGTCCTGCAGGTAGACGCGCGCTATTTTTTCAAAACCCCGCATAAAGAAGAAACGCGCAGCGAGTTCGTTCGACAGCGCCTCGTTGTGCACAAAGCCGCTTTTCTGCGCCGAATGGATGGCCTGCTCATAGAGCTGCTCAGCATCGACCACGCGGCCTTCGATCCGCGCGATCTCCGCTCCGACCAGGGCGGCACGATTCTCGAAATTCTCCGGGCAATGAGTCGCCCAGCTCTCGAGCTGTCGGTGGTCGGCGACCAGAGCCTCGACCTGCTGCTGACTCTCGTTTGCCGCTGCGAAGTCGCAGCATGCGGCGCGGGTGAGCGCGCCGTAAAAGAGATGTTCGGCCGTTTCGAAATGTGACGGTAATGTCCAGAGCAGTCGTTGCGCCCTCGACGACGCTTCGGCTGCTGCAGCATGGTCGCCCGCAAAATAACGCGCCTGCAGTTTGCGGATCCAGTACCGGCACTCAGCCTGCGCCAGCCCCGGGTTGCTGGAAAACCGACGCTCGATTTCACGCTCGTCAAACTGCAAATCGTCGAAGCAGCCGAAAATCGACGTCGACCCACGCAGCGTCCGTATGAGCCCGAGCTGCGGACCGATGGAGTCAATGGCAACACCGACCCGCATCTTCTGCGCAAAGGCGAAACCACGTTCGGCTTCGCGTTGTACCTCATCGAGAGGATCACCGGCCGCAAGCAGGTTCGTATTAAGGTGGTTACAGCAGGCAGCCGCAATAGGGACATCGCCGGTTCGATTTGCGGCTTCGAATGCGCGACGCACCAGAGCACGGCCAGCCTGAACGTGGCGCGTCCACGGCAGGATGACATTCCCAAAGTTCATGAAGGTCCTGGCCTCGAAGCGCCTTAGCCCGCGCTTGTCGACCAGGTCGTAGCCGAGCTGCCCGAATCGAAGGCCGGTCAGCGAGTCGCCGAAGCCAGGCCCGGCGATGATGCCACCCAGCCACTCATAGGCCACGCAGGACCCGTCGGAGTTGCCACCCTCGAGGCTGAGATTGACTATCCGACAGAGGACCAGAAAAACCAGATTCGCGTCGGTATACACGGCAGGCACCAAGAGCTTAGTCAACACGTCGAGACGCACGAGGGATGTCGGGTCGCTCATCAACGGCAGTTCGACAAGTGCTTCGATCGGGCGGTTTCCGAGCGTTGTCCAGATGCGCTCGTATTCCCGGCGCGCTTCTTCTTCCGTTGGATGCGGCGCCCACTGGATGCCCAGGTGCCGGAGGCATTCGAGACCCACGGCGACAGCGCGGCCGCTCTGACCGAGGGTCACATACAGATCCACGCGCAGACACGCGGCGCTCGCTTGTTCGACCTCATCTTTCGCTCGGGCGGAAAGCGCCGCGAGGCGCTCGTCCGCGGCCGCCACCTCACCGGTGAGGAACTCGCATTCGGCCTGGTTCAGCTGCAGTGCGAAGATGAGGTCGCGGCGGCGCTCCCAGCCATCGTCGCGCAATAACTCCGTGCCAACGACGAGGTACTTGAGCGCAGAGGCGTAGGCGGTGGAAGCCTTGGCGCGCCACCCGGCGATCCAGTTGAATTCGGCAAGTCGCTCCCGCTCCGCTCGTGAGGCCATCACGGGAATAGCGCGATTGAGCTGGTTGACAATTTCGAAGACCGCCTCTTCTTGCTTCTCCGCAGGCGTGACATCGGCCAGCAGTCTCCCGATTCGAAGGTGCACCCGGCTCCGCAGCTCCTCGGCGGTCAGGAGATACGCGGCTTCCTGCACGCGATCGTGAGCGAACCGGTAGGTGCCCCCAAGGCGCTCGACCAATTCCTGACGAACAGCCGGCCATAGCGCCGCATGGACCTGCTCCTCCGATCTTCCGAGGACAACCGATAGTGTTGCTATTTCGGCGATGTTGCCCAGACAAGCCAGTTGCTGTAACGCCGTCTGCGTATCGGCCGGCAGCCGGTTCAATTTCGCGATCATGAGGTCGACGACGTTATCCGTATATCCCTTGGCTTGAATGCCCTCGAGATCCCAGGTCCAGCTTGCCTTGTCATGGTTGAAGGCGAGCATTCCCGTGTCGGCCAGCGACGACAGGAACTGAATGGCAAAAAACGGATTGCCGCCAGTTTTCTCATGCACCAGTTTCGCGAGTGGTGCGGCATGCGACCCCTCACAGCGAAGCGCGTCCGCAATCAGCTGCCGGAGGTGTTCTTCGGCGAGCGGTGCCAGCGTGACCTCAATTATTTTTCCACCTGCGGCCTTGATGGCTTCGAGCTTGCGGATCAGCGGGTGGTCGGCCGTGACCTCGTTATCGCGATAGGCACCGATCAGCATCAGATGCTTCAGGTCCGAGCGGGTCAACAGGTCCTCGAGCAGATCGAGCGTAGCCGCGTCGAGCCATTGCAGGTCGTCGAGAAAGAGCGCCAGTGGATGTTCCGCCCGGACAAAGACGTTGATAAACCGCTGGAACACCAGCTGGAAACGACGTTGTGCGTGCTGCGGCTCAAGCCTAGGAACCGGTGGCGGCTCGCCGATGATGAGCCTGAGTTCAGGAACGAGGTCGACGATCAACTGTGCGTTCGGCCCGAGCGCTTCCTCAAACGCGTGGCGCCAGCCGGATAGCTCGGCTTCGCGCTTGCCGAGGAGCGTCCGCACGAGGCTCTGGAACGCCTGGGCGAGCGTCGCATAGGGAATGTCGCGCTTGTACTGGTCGAACTTGCCGGCAGCGAAGAGTCCGTGCTGTGGCACGAGCACCCTGTGCAGTTCGTTGACGACCGACGACTTGCCAACGCCTGCATAGCCAGAGATGAGCACCAGCTCGGGCACACCGTTCTTGACGATGCGATCAAACGATCTGAGCAAAGTCTCGACCTCATGGTCCCGACCGTAGAGCTTTTCCGGAATGAGCAGTCGATCGGGCGTGTCCTCCTGTCCGAGCGCGAAGTCGTCGATGTCGCCGGTGGCCTCCCACCCGGCAAGACAGCGCCGCAGATCGCGCTCGACGCCGCCCGCGGTCTGGTAGCGCTCCTCGGCGGTCTTCACCATCAGCTTCATGATGATGGCCGACACCGCGACGGGCACTCCTGGACACTTTTCGCTGGGCGGCACCGGCTTGCGCGCGATATGGCAGTGCACCCACTCCATCGGGTCCGCGGCGGTGAACGGCAGCGAACCGGTGAACATCTGGTAGAGCGTAACGCCGAGCGCATAAAGATCGCTGCGGGCGTCGATTGAACGGTTCATGCGCCCGGTCTGTTCGGGTGCCATGTAGGCAAGGGTACCGGCAAGCGCCTCGGGCGGCTCGGGGGCCTGTCGCTCGCGCCGCAGCTGCGAGGCGATGCCGAAGCCGGTTAGCCGCGGCTGTCCGTCGGTGCAGTTGACGAGGACATGCGCCGGCTTGAGGTTCTTATGGACGAGACCGCGCTGGTGAAGCTTGCCGAGCGCAGCGGCGATGCCAACGGCGACGCGCAGAGCAGCGCCCATCGCCATCGGTGCGCCGATTAGCCGCTCGAGCGGCTCCCCGCCCGGATCCTCGAGTACCAGCAGAGGCTCACCGCCGTTGCGCAGCAGTTGCAGCGGCCGCACCGCCCACGTGCCATCGAGTTCGTCCTTCAATTCGAATTCGTGCGCGAGGGGATCGAGCCTCGCAGCCAGCGGCTGCCCCGTGGCTGAGCGCGCGATCAGCAGCAACTCGTCGCCGCTGCCGGCCGGCCGTCGCACCCGGCTGACGACGCGCTCGCCGTCCTCCCACGCGGCGTAAAAACCGTCGCGCATCTCGCCGTAATCATGGATCGCCATTTGCCGCCCCCGCCGTCGTCTTAGCATACACCCGACCACTTGTGACGACGGCGCCCGTCCGGGTGCGCGTCACGGATTGATGCGTCAGGTGTCTGCTTGCGCAGCTGCATAATCGATTTGAGCAACTGGAAATCAAGCCCAAATAAGCATTTCGGCGCGGAGTCTTCGTTCCCGGCTTGTCATCGCAGCGGATTCGCGGCGCGGCCGTTTCGCAGCACGGGGGCCGGGGCACGAGATAACACTGCTTCCTTCGGTGCAGGAAGCAGTGTCCAATGCTGCTATCCTGGCGGGGGCTCTCGGGCATCGCGCGGACGGTGCAGCGCAGCTGCGACCCGCAAGCGGCACCGAACCGTCGTAGCGCCCCGTCGACATGCAGCATAACATCATCGCCACGACATGGCTTACTCACCAGACCATCCACCGCTTGCTTTCCGCCTGCTCCTGAGTACCTCGGTCGGCATCATATGGGGAGTCGCCAGGTTGCGTTCGTCGCAGCAGGCACTGCGGCACAGCGAGGAGGACTTGCGCCGGCTTGGCGCAGAACTGGAGCAGCGTGTGGCCCAACCCACAACGCAATTCAATGACGCCAACCTTCGTTGCGCGTTCCGAGGACGCCGCGTGAGACAGCAAGTGGCTGCCGCGATCTTCTGGATGTATCCGCGGAGCGCAAGCACGTAGAGGAAGCGCTGCGCCGCAGCGAAAGCTACCTTACCCAGGCGCAGCAGCTCACTCACACCGGCAGCTGGGCATACCAAGGCACCGCCGCCGGTGACTGGGGGGTCCAGTATTGGTCTGAGGAAAACTTTCGGATCCGGGCTTTTTAACCCAAAACGGTGCTGCCCGATTCCGGCCCCCTACCCTTTTGTGTTCTGCGACATCGACGTCCGTGCCGATGATTTCCTGGGAACTAGACTGGGGGTACGGCCAAGATCCGGTCGAATTGCTATCATAAGCGCCCCAGTTATAAG
>NZ_BBJJ01000152.1 GCF_000739815.1 Paraburkholderia mimosarum LMG 23256 = NBRC 106338 | reverse complement strand
GGGAGCTGGTCGGTTGCCGAGCACAACGCGTAGCGCATGAAGCAGGCGGCCTCGAGCCGCCGTATGGCCGGCTGGATGCGGTGGCTCACCGAGGGTTTGCGGTCCGCGCAGCGCCGCGCATAATGCCGGACGATAGCTTCGTTGCATGTGTCGGGCCACTGCATCTGTACGCCGAACTCGACCAGACAGTCGAGCTTGCGCAAGAGTTCGCTCATCTGTCGCGTCGAATTGCGCAGCGGCACCGACCACAGCCATTGCTGCAGGCTCGATGCCTCGCCATGGGGCTTCGGCAGCAGCTTGCCCCAACGATCCAGTGTGGCTTCGCCAAAGGCCTGCGTAAGCTCGCCCGTGAACGTGGCTTCGACGTCTCGGATGGCCTGCACGATCAGTTCCCGCAAGGTGCGATCGCGCGGCAACAGGATCCGGTGTTCGTAGAGCCAGCGTTTGAGTTCGTGCAGCAGACCATTACGATCCTGCCGGCCCGAGAGCGCGGCTTTGAGCCAGCGCATCACGTAGCGGCGTTGGTGTTCGGTCATGGAGCCGAAGCCGAGCGCCTGGTACGCGCAGGCCTGATGTTCGACCAGCGTGTCGGTATGGCCGTCGTACAGCGACGTCATCGTCCCGAGATCGGGTGGTTCGATGCCGAGCTGTTGCCCCAGGTGCTGCCAGAGATTACGTGGCACGTACCGGCAAGCATCGAGCGTGCGACCGGTCATGCGCACGAAACCGATGTGAAGCGCCAGCGCGAAGCGATAGACGTGTCGACGACGCGCGTTGATCAACGCACATTCCTTCGCGGAAAACGTGAAGAACGTGGCGAGCTCGAACTCGTTGAGCGTGTGCGGGATGGACCGCATCCCGAGATAGGTCTGCCGCCAGTGTTCCATCGCCGTCCGCTCCGCAGCCGAAAGGGGAACCGCTCAGGCTATGCCAACAATATCGCCTTGGCAATTGGGGGCGAGGCACTGCGGGCCTCCGGGGAAGACAAACAGCAAGCTATTGATTTTACGGAGACTTTATAAAGGGCTAGACCGCAAAGCCTTGTCAGGTCTGGAGCCCGCTAACCCGGTAAACGGCATCAAACTCACGGGGACCCCATTCAGCGTTGCAAAAACGGGGGCGATCATAGATTTATTTTCCGTTTCCTGAAGCGACCCCTACTGCAACAGAACCACCTTGAGGCGGATATCGAGCTTGACCATCGAGTTCGACGACCTGATAGGGGCGGCTTGCCGGTGGCGCGCCTGCCTGACCATCGGGGCGAGGCAAGCCTTTGAGGTGTGAGGTGCCAGCCGCGCGTGCAGCAGTACCGAAGCTACGTAGCAGCTCCGCCTTCACGCACGCCGAGAGAGAGAGCGAATCGAATGGCGTGCCGTATTGAACGGATAGTCCGCCGCAGTCAGGCCTACTTGCCGGCACTGCTGCAGGAATTATGCCTGTAGGCCGCACGTGACAGCGCCGATCTCTCCGCGTCGTGCTACGCATTCGAAGCGCTCAATGCGTCCAGCGCGTCAAGTATCGCCTCGGGCGTCGCCGGCGCGCGCAATGACGGAGCATGTTGCGAGTCCGGCATCGCGGCCGCGATCGCGTCGCGAATCGCGAGAAACACCGAGAACGACAGCAGGAACGGCGGCTCGCCTACAGCCTTCGAGCGGCACACGGTCGGCTCGGCGTTGCTGTTGTCGTAGAGCCGCACGTGGAACGCAGCGGGCGTGTCGCTGAGCGCGGGAATCTTGTATGTCGACGGCGCGTGCGTCATCAGGCGGCCGTCGCGGTTCCACCAGAGCTCCTCGGTGGTGAGCCAGCCCATGCCCTGAATGAAGCCGCCTTCGATCTGGCCGATATCGATCGCCGGATTGATCGATCGGCCCGCGTCGTGCAGCACGTCCGCGCGCACGAGCCTCGACTCGCCGGTCAGCGTATCGACGACCACCTCCGACACCGCGGCGCCATACGCGAAGTAATATAACGGACGACCAGTCAGCGTCTCCGCATCACAATGCACTTTCGGCGTCGCGTAGAAGCCGTCCGACCACAATTGCACGCGCGCCAGATACGCGGCGTTGACCAGCTGTTCGAACGTCAACGCGCTGCCGTTCACCGAGACGCTGCCGCGCGCGAACTGCACGTCGTTGGCGTCGCCGCCGAGCTGACGCGCCGCGAGTTCAGCCAGGCGCGCGCGGATCGTCTGCGCGGCGGCTTCGGCCGCCATGCCGTTCAAGTCGCTGCCTGTCGAGGCCGAGGTAGCGGAGGTGTTGGCGATTTTTGAGGTATCGGTTGCGGTCACCCGTATGCGCGATAACGGCAAGCCGAACTGATTCGCGACCACCTGCGCGACTTTTGTGTTGAGCCCTTGGCCCATCTCGATGCCGCCGTGATTGACGAGCACGGAACCGTCCTTGTATATGTGCACGAGCGCGCCGGCTTGATTCAGGAACGCCACGTTGAACGAGATGCCGAACTTGACCGGCGAAAACGCGAGGCCGCGTTTGAGCACGGGGCTCTTAGCGTTGAATTCGGCGACCGCTGAGCGCCGCGCGCGGTAGTCGCTCGAATCGAGCAGCGCGTCGGTCAGCGGCGCGAGGATGTTATCTTCGACGCGTTGTCCGTACGGCGTCGTATCGCGTTCGCCTATGCCGTAGTAATTCGCGAGCCGCACGTCGAGCGGATCGAGCCGCAACTCGCGCGCGATGCCGTCGAGCAACACTTCCATCACGAGCGCGGCCTGCGGTACGCCGAAGCCCCGAAACGCGGTGTTCGACTGCGTATTGGTTTTGCAGCACACCGCGACGATATCGACGTCGGACAGGTAGTACGCGTTGTCGAAGTGCCACACCGCGCGCGTTGCGACCGCGCCGGACAGATCGGTGGAATGGCCGGCGCGCAATGCGATTTCGACGCGCACGCCGAGCAGTCGGCCCCGATCGTCGAAGCCCGCTTCGTATTCGCACACGGCGTCGTGGCGCTTGCCGGTGATCAGAAAGTCGTCGTCGCGATCGGCGCGCAGCTTGACCGGCCGATGCAGGCGTTGCGCGGCAAGCGCAGCCACGCACGCGAATAGCGCCGACTGCGATTCCTTGCCGCCGAAGCCGCCGCCCATGCGCCGGCATTCGCACACGACGTTATGCGCGGGCCAGCCGAGCATATCCGCGACGACCTGCTGGTTTTCGCTCGGATGCTGCGTCGAGCTGTAGACAAGCATGCCGTCCATCTCCCGCGGCACCGCATAGGCGATCTGGCCTTCGAGATAGAAATGCTCCTGGCCGCCGACCTCGAACCTACCGGCGAGCCGATGCGGTGCGGCGGCGATCTTCGCGTGGGGGGCACCACGCCGCAGATGCAGCGGTGACTGCACGAACTGATTCGCGGCTTTAGCATCGGCTGCGGTGAGGATCGCGTCGAGCGGCTCATAATGGATCACGTCGTCGCTTTTCGCGAGCGCGGCGGCGCGGCGGGCAAGTTCGTGGCTCTCTGCAATCACCGCGAAGACCGGCTGACCCAGGTACAGCACTTCGCCGTCGGCGAGGATCGGGTCGTCGCGCACTACCTGGCCGCAATTGTTTTCGCCGGGGATATCGTCGGCGCACAGCACCGCTATGACGCCGGGCGCGTTTCGGACCGCGTCGAGGTCTAACTTCACGATGCGCGCATGCGCATGGCGCGACAGGCCAAGGGCCGCGTGCAGCGTGCCGTGCAGCTCGGCGATGTCGTCGGTGTAGGTCGCTTCGCCGCTTACGTGCAGCGCTGCGGATTCGTGCGGCAGCGGCACGCCAATTGACGCGTCGCTCTCGCCATCGTTAGGCGTTGCATTGCGTTGATCGGCACGCTTGCCCTCGCGTTCGACAAAGGCATCCGTCCGGTTCATCACGGCGACCGTTTCGCGGTTGCGTTCGCCGCGAACGCGAACGTGTTGACGTCGCAGAGACGCGAGCGGCCCGTCGGCGCGCGTTTCGAGATGGAAGCGCCACAGCAGATTGCGCGCGACCTTCAGCCGATACGCACGCGACGCGCGCATGTCGGTGAGCGGCTGGTAATCGGTGGCGAGCGCGTCCATCGCGAGACGGACGGTCTTTTCGTTCCACGCGGCGTCGTTGAGCAAGGCTTCAGTGTGGGCGGCGCGCTTCGGTGTCGCCGCCATGCCGCCGAACGCGACGCGCGCCGTGCGGATCGTGCCGTCTTCCGCGACGTGCAGCGCGAACGCCGCGCACACCGCCGAGATGTCCTGGTCGTAACGCTTCGCGACCTTGTAGGTGCGAAACCGTAGCGCGCCGGCCGGGCGCGGCACGCGCAGCGCGCTGACGAATTCGCCGGGCGCGAGCGCGGTCTTTTGATAGCCGAGGTAGAACGCGTCGAGCGGCAGCGTGCGGGTCCTGCGGTCGCGGCGCAGCTCGACGTCGGCGCCCAGCGCGAGCAGTGCCGGCATCGAATCGCCGATCGGCGAGCCGTTCGCGACGTTGCCGCCGAGCGTGCCCGCATTGCGGATCGGCAGCGATGCAAAGCGCGTCCAAAGTTCGCCGAGCTCAGGGTAGTCGGCGGTGAGCGCCGCGTACGCGTCTTCGAGCGTGACCGCCGCGCCGATGGTCAGCGTATGCGCGTCGCGCGCAATCGCTTTCAATTCGGCGACGTTGCCGATGTACAGCAGGTCGCCGAGATCACGCAACTGCTTGGTGACCCATAAGCCGACGTCGGTGCTGCCCGCGACGATGCGCGCGTCCGGATGCTGCATGCGCAGTGTCGCGAACGCATCGAGCGTGCGCGGGGCGTGGAAGGTCGGCGAGCCGAATGCGGGGCCGCGGGTGTCGGGCGCGCTGTATTCGAACGTGCCCTTGCGTTGCAGTGTGCGCAGCGTGGCCGCGATCGCATCCCGATCGAGCGCGACGCGCGGATGCTGCACATAGTCGAACATCCTCTGTGCAGCATCGATGATCGGCCGGTAGCCTGTGCAGCGGCACAGATTGCCGGATAACGCGGCGTCGATTTCGTCGCGGGTCGGCAGGCCGGCACTGGCGGGCTGGTTCTCGTACAGCGCCCACATCGACATCACAAAGCCGGGTGTGCAGAAGCCGCATTGTGAACCGTGACAATTGACCAGCGCCTGCTGTACCGGATGCAGCGCGCCGGTCGCGGCGCGCAGGTCTTCGACTGTGAAGAGGGCGCGGCCGTCGAGCGTGGGCAGGAACTGGATGCAGGCGTTGACCGCCTTCAGCGTGAGTTCGCCACGCGCGTCGAGTTCACCGATCACGACCGTACACGCGCCGCAATCGCCTTCCGCACAGCCCTCCTTGGTGCCGGTGCAGTGTAAGTCCTCGCGCAGGTGCGTCAGCACGGTGCGCGTCGCCGGAACGCCCGCGACCTCGCGGACGGCCCCTTGGTGATAGAAGCGGATGGTTTGCGTTGTCATGGCGAATCGGAAGACAGTGCGGACCGGGCGCGCGTTACGCATGGGGTCGCAAAAGCCGACTTCGGGACGATCGTATTCATGCAATTCGGCTCATCAATTCGGATTCAATGGTCATAGCCGCAGTCATAGCCGTGCGAAATGAGGCATGCAGATTCCCAAACGCGAGCTGGCAAAGAAGATAGTTGGCCCCACCTCTTCCAGTTGATCGAGCAGAGTCCGTCGCACAAGAGCTGATGTTCCTACTACGCACAATTCACTCGCTACCGCTGCGTCTAAGGTTGTGGGCAGATTTGGTGGAAGGGAATTTCATTGAGGTTCGTACACGTATTTGAAGTTTTTAAGCCATCGCTCTCGAAAGCATTGGTGGACAACAATCATGCGAAACAAGCAACCCGAAAAATGAAGATTGGCCGTCGGCGCCCGTGTTGTGCCCGTCCTCGGCACGTATGCGTCAGTAAACTTCCGATCGGTGCCGGTCCTACGCATGCGATATTTGCGCCGCTTTTCAGCGGCCCGGAGCGCTGACTCTGGTCAATTGGTGGCGATCCAAGTCAGCGGGCGGAAGATACGCCGTTGGCTCTGTGCCAGATAGCGTGCATCACCTCTGCGGCAACCGACAAATGTGGCCGTAGGCGAGGTTGCGCGGGGGATTGGTGAGTCGAACCATGAATTTTCCTCGTGGAGGCTAGCGTGATCGGGATGCTGCAAGTGTCGTGCCAAACCAAAAAAAGACATGCAGGGCAACGCGATCACTTGGCAATACCTTGGCTTCTTCCCGACATTGTCGAATATCTGACAAGTGAGGTAGTCGATCATTCTGTATCTCCACGTCGGTGTAGAGATATGGTTTCGGGCGCGAGGGACCAACAAGAATCCCAGTTGGTGGCACTTCCGTCCTGTTTCCGCAGTGCGCCGATAGCGTACGAATCCGCGGACATCCGCTAGACGTAACGCCCACGACGCGCGCCTGTCTATAGGTAGCATTGCC
>NZ_BBJJ01000153.1 GCF_000739815.1 Paraburkholderia mimosarum LMG 23256 = NBRC 106338 | reverse complement strand
GGCAGATAACCAGCAGCCGTTCGCGAGAGAAACTGACGCACTCATGGCAGGGTTCAGCGCAGGACAGCGGGTCGTAGATGAGATGCTGATCCCATGAGTGGTAGCTAGTAGCCTGCCCTTGAATGTCAATTGCGGCCAGCAGTGCCGGAACGCGCGTGGTGGAGTCGATCCAGCCTTGCCACGAGTGCCGAACCCTGTTCTAGAACGTGCTGCGGCAAATCAGGAAGCGCCAATACCTTGCGGATGCGCGTTCGCCAGTAGTCCGCTTGCGTCACGGCACTCGTCTGGGCGCTCCCGTCGTTAACACCTAGCCGCTCCAATTGCGAAATCGCAGCCTTAATATGATCCAGTTCCTGCTGCGCATGGTCATGCCACGTCATAAATGCCCCTGCTAATCAGACTTTATTGTCGTGTCGGTCGCTGAGCAGATTCATTTGATGCCGCGCGATCAAACGTTTGGGAAGCGGGCGATGTCGGGAACCTTCACGTGCATCGTTATCGTCCAGCACCCGGTCAATATCGGGACCGGGTCCAGCGGCACCATTCGTGATGATCCAATTTCTGAGTAATTCGGCACGACGCCGTTCTCGGCGATAGTGTCCGGCCACGGCGATTGCCGCGATCACCAGCACGAACGTACCGACCACAATCCCCATCGATTCACCCATCGCAGTCTCCCTTGTTACGTTCGGCTGGCATCTCCTAGCCGATTCGTGCAACTGCATTCAGAAGGGCTTGGCCCTGTGGCGTAATGCTGGGTCGCCGGTGCCCTGATGCCAGCAGTTCAAAGATAACCAGTTGGTGTTTCATGAGAGTGTGAAGCTCCGCACGATCCGCATCGATCTGATCGGGTGCATTCTTGACCAACATCAACGTGGTGTATTCGTGCGGACTTAGCATGCGCGTCTCCTCCAAGCAGCGATCTCGTAGTTGTTGTCACGTGCTGAACCATACGTGCGGCGTCGTGACTACTGCGTAGTTCCAGCAGCTTACTGCTTCACTGCACGTGTGTTCTTCGCGGCTTTGATGACCTGTTCGGCGGCTTTGCGCACCGTCTCGCTAGGACTACTGGCGGTCGGGAACACCGGCTTCATCATGCTAGTCGTGATCTCCGTACCGGCTGGCACATTTCTCGCTGGCTCTTCTACAAGCGATCGGGCGGTGCTGGTGTAGTTTTCATATTGAACGCCAACAGCTTTCATCCAATCCGCATATGGCTTGAACAGGATTTCGGCTAACTGGTGACTGTAGGCGAGCGCCTGTTCTGCGGCTGACTGCATCAGACCGGTGCGCCGCGCGAGAAATTCGTCTGGTGCATTGCATAACAACGCTTCGCACCAGTACGTCTCGCCGTTGGCAAGCGCCGACCGCACCGCCTGAGTGTTCAGTTCAATCAGTTTCTCGAAGCCTTCGAACGCGTGATTTGCCAAGGCGAACAGGGTGGCGGTGTTGGCCTTCTGTGCAGTAACCAGTTGTGCGGCGCCGAAAACTCTCATGTATGCACTCCCTTACGTACGTTCGATGACCGCCTGCCGGCGGTCCAGCGGCGACAGTACGATGCCCGACCCCGCATGACTAATCGATGTTTTGCTCATTTAGAGAAAACATTCTAACTTTTTAATTGCGCATCCAGCCTGCTTCTTTATGGGTAGATGCCCTAGTTATGCGCTGCTGAATCTTCCAAAGAAGTAACGCGCACGACATAGATGCGTTTCTTCTCGACAGCACTCGCGACGCACAGGAACACAGCATGAAGAGATTGCAGAGCTTGCAAGCTCAAACTGCCGGGCCGGTATGGGGATCGGTTTTCGGGGTTTTTGTGACAGTCGCAGGGATCGGTTTTTGGTGGTACGCGGAGATTTTCCCGACACCGTCTGCAAAATCGTCCGTGGCGACGGCATCGCTGCTTGCAGGCAGACGATACGATGACGCTTATGGATGAAGAGACGAGAGCGGAACTGCTCACCTTCCTTGTAGTCGGGGAACTTGTTGCAATGGCCCGCAGTGGTCACTGGCTGCGTACGGACCACTTGATCGAATCGTCATGGATCTGGATGAGTTCGAATGGTGCGCGATGCGACTGGCTCACCCGCGCCAAGCTTGTCGCCGCCGCCGGGGAGCTGGCTCCGCAAGTCTACGACTGGCCTTTCCCGAAGGACGAATCGGCTCTTATGCAGCTTTTCAATCTGCAGTCCGGCTGGTTCCTGGACTACCGGACGGAGATTGTGCGAAGGCTGCACGCCTTCTGCTCGCAATATCTCGAACAGCACGGCGGAGGTTAGCCGGTGCGTCGCCACAGGCGCAAGCATGAGCGACCGGAGATCTCGCGCAGTCTACGAGAAGTCGGGTTGAAGCGAAGCTCCCGGCACAGATGCGGTTGAGTGAGGAGGCAAATCAGACAGTTACGTGCTGGCTCGTGCACTGCCTCTGTTTGCAGGGGGTTTGCAGGGCGGGGTGCGCCGCCGCGGCGCGGCTGCCGAACTGGGCGGGGCGCGGCGCTCGGGCTCGCGAGGTCGTCCGGTCCCCATTTCCCCCTGTCCCGCCACCGAGCAACGCCGTATCCGCAGCATGTTGCATCGCACAATGCATTCTGGTATTGTTGAGGATTCCCCAATCTGCGCGCACCGGATTACGCCGGAGCATTCCCGCCTCGATTGTCCGTGCGTCATTCCACGATTCCGTTCGTACCCCGACAGGTCACGTTGATCTTCCGTCATGTCTGCAACGATCGTCGGCCATCCCGTCGAGGAGAATGTAGTGGCAAATCGCGTTCGTGACGATTCCGCATCCCGCGTCATCGCGGCTGCGTTAAAGACCGGCCGCCGCGCACCAAAGGGAAAGCCCCGGGCGGTAGAGACACCGCTGGACATTGAGTCGATGGCGCGACAGGACGAGGAGCGTCAACGCCAGATGCGCGCGCTGATCGCGCTTGGCCGTGAGCGGGGCTATCTGACGCACGTGGACATCGACGATCACCTCTCCGACAACGTTACGCAAACGGCGGCGATGGAGACGATCGTCAGCACGTTCAGCGACATGGGGGTGGCGGTGTACGAGCAGGCGCCGGACGCGGCGACGCTCCTGTTAAGCGGCGCCGCGTCCGCCGTGGCATCCGACGATCAGGCGGACGAGGAGGCACAAGCGGCACTGTCGACCGTCGATTCCGAATTCGGCCGCACGACTGATCCAGTCCGGATGTACATGCGTGAAATGGGCGCCCGGGAACTGCTGACCCGCGCCGCCGAAATCGAGATCGCAAAACGCATCGAGGACGGCCTGCAGGAGATGATTCAGGCGATCGCCACGTGTCCGTCGGTTGTGGCGATCATTCTTGCCGATGTGGAGCGCATCGTTGCTGGCGAACTGCGTATCGACGAACTGGTCGATGGCATCAGCGACGCGGTGAGCGAAAGCGCAATAGCGCCGGACTCCGAAGAAAATGAAGTGGAGGCCTCCACCTGCGACGATGACCCGGACGGTGACGAGGTCGAGCCGGACACCCGGGATGCGGAGGCAGCGAATGCAGCCCGCCTCGAGCAACTCACGATCGACAGTCTTGCGGTTTTTGCACGTGTGCGGGCACTGTTTGAGCAGTTGCCGGATGTGCGTGCTACGGGCGAGGCACATTCCGCGACCGTTGCGCGCGCGTGCCCGGCGATCCAGCGTGAACTGGCGCGGATTCGCTTTACGGCCAGGACAATTGATCGCCTGTGTGCCGGTGTGCACGAACAGATGACGGAGGTTCGGGCGATTGAGCGCAGTATTCTGCAAATCGCCGTCGAGCGTTGCGGGGTGCCCCGTGAGTCGTTTGTGGAGTCGTTCCCGGGCAACGAAACCGACCTTGAATGGACCCGCCGCATGGCGGCGACTTCGCGACAGTTTGGCGCGGCGCTCGAGCGACATCGGCCGGCTATTCAGGCCGGGCAGCAGAAACTCGCCGACATCGAGACCAGCGTCTCGCTGCCACTGCAGCAGTTCAGGGAGATCAACCGCAGGATGAGCGGGGCGGAGTTGAAAATGCGGCAGGCCAAGCGGGAGATGACCGAAGCGAATCTCCGTCTGGTCATCTCCATTGCCAAGAAATACGTGAACCGCGGCATGCCGTTCCTCGATCTGATCCAGGAAGGCAATATCGGCCTGATGAAGGCGGTGGACAAGTTTGAATACCGGCGCGGCTGGAAGTTTTCGACGTACGCCACCTGGTGGGTCAGGCAGGCTGTCACGCGTGCGCTGGCCGATCAGGCCCGGACCATTCGTGTGCCCGTGCACATGATCGAGACGATCAACAAGCTGAACCGCATCTCGCGCGAGATCCTGCAGCAGACGGGCATGGAAGCGCATCCGGCCGCTCTCGCCGAACGGATGGAGATGTCCGAGGAGAAAGTGCGCGGTATCCTCAGGATCGCGAAGCAACCGGTGTCGCTGGAGACGCCGGTGGGCGACGATGCCGACGCGACGCTCGGCGACATGATCGAGGATCTCTCGGCCAGTTCGCCGGCTGAGGCCGCGATTCACGCGAACATGCGTGCCGAAATCAATGAGGCGCTCAACGGACTGTCGCCACGGGAGGCCAAGGTCCTGAGGATGCGATTCGGGCTCGATTCAACCTCTGAACAGACGTTGGGAGAGGTCGGCGAGCAGTTTGGCGTTACCCGTGAACGAATCCGCCAGATCGAGATCAAGGCGATGCACGCGCTGAGGGATCCCAGTCGTGCTGACAGGTTGCGGCCGTTCCTCGAGCTCTGAGCCAAGGCGGAGGGCGCGCCCCCCGTCGATGCCCGGCTCCAGACCGGCAGTAATCCTGCATCGGTCTGATCGCTGGGTGGCCGCGTTCGCGGCCCGGAAAACTTACAGCGGCTTGATGTTCGCTGCCTGTTTCCCCTTGGGGCCCTGCTTGACTTCAAAACTCACCTTCTGGCCTTCCTGCAGGGATTTGAAACCCGCACCCTGAACCTCGGAGAAGTGCGCGAAAAGGTCTTCGCCACCATCGTCCGGCGTGATGAATCCAAAACCCTTCGAATCGTTAAACCACTTGACGGTACCAGTTGCCATGTTCTGAATACTCCTGGGAAGACGGGTTGTAGAGGGTGCCACGGGCTTGGGCCAGACGTGTAGAACACGGGAGCGACCGCAGGGCCGGGGTCGTCAGAGGCCCGAAAAGCACAAAGCCCGCTCGGCGGGGGGCTTTCGCTGGTGAAAAGCTACCGGATTCGCGCCGGGATTGCCCACAAGGTGCTCGGGGTTGGGAAAAATGCTTGCATCAAGCAAGGTGTGAAATCGCGGAAAGCGTTACCGGGCTCTGGTTGCGGGGGCAGGATTTGAACCTGCGACCTTCGGGTTATGAGCCCGACGAGCTGCCAGACTGCTCCACCCCGCGGCGCGCAGTCTACGCGCACGACCGCGGCGCGTCAAACGAATCCAGCTGGGCGATTAAGTTGTCTGAATGAACGGGGCCATCTTTTGCTGCCAGGGCAACGACAAACTAAGTTGACCGGCGTGTTGCCCACATGCCTGTTACGCGCCAACACGCGACAGGAAGTCCGACCTCCAGGCCGTTAGCTGTTGCTTCATGGCCGCTCCCGACCACCGGGGCCGTGCCCGACGGGCGCGTCAGCTGCATCGTGATCGCCCCTGGTTAGGCCGGCAGCAGTCGGATCCCGGAAAGCGTAGACTTGCCGACTTCCATTCGCCGTTCAAGGTAGTGTCCATGTTGATGAAAGCCCTGCGTCTCGGTCTCGGCCAGTTAATTTTGCTCAGCGACGCCGTCAGTCGCCCACGCCCGCAGCGCCGTGGGGCGCAAAGTCAGGCGGTTGTAGAAAAAGAAGCGGCGTGCCTATCGCTGTATCAGTTCCATGCGTGCCCCTTCTGCGTCAAGACCCGGCGCGCCCTGCATCGTCTGAATGTGCCGATGACGCTGCACGACGCCAAAAACGATCCCATCGCACCGGATCGTTTGCTGGCTGGCGGTGGCAAGATCAAAGTGCCTTGCCTGCATATTCAGGAAGAGGGCCAGTCGCGCTGGTTGTACGAGTCCAGCGCCATCATCGCCTGGCTGGAGCATCGCTTCGCCGGGATCGCGTGATCCTTCTCGCGCGGGCATGAGGCGGGTCAGCGACCGGAACCGGTCGCACGCTGCCAGCCCTGGGCGCCGTCCACTCGAAAG
>NZ_BBJJ01000154.1 GCF_000739815.1 Paraburkholderia mimosarum LMG 23256 = NBRC 106338 | reverse complement strand
TGAAAGGCTCAACGCGCAGCGGGAAGTACACCTACGTCGAGTAGGCCCGATTCGCTGACGATCTGGTCGTGCTGATCGATGCTCACCCGCGCAATGCGTGGTTGTTGCGGATGGTAAGCCGGCGCCTTCGGGAAGAATTTGCCAAACTACAGGTCGAGGTTAATGAAGAGAAGAGTCGCACCGTGGATCTGGACCGCGCGGAAAGCTTCGGCTTCCTGGGGTTTGACTTCCGACGCCTGCGCAGTATCGGACGACAGGTGTGGCGAGCGCGCTATACGCCCAAGTTGAAGAAACGCACGGAGTTATTGCGCAAGCTCAAGGAGGTGTTCCGGCGATACCAGTCGCAGCCGGTGGATCGGGTAGTGCAACTGATCAACCCGGTGCTGCGCGGCTGGGTGAATTACTTCGCTGTTGGACACTCCAGCGAGTGCTTCAGCTTCATCAAGGACTGGGTCGAAAAGAAGATTCGACGCCACATGGGTCGATCCCGGAATCGTCGGGGCTTCGGCTGGAAGACGTGGAGTAGGTGCTGGCTATATGACGAACTGAAGCTGTTCAACGGCTACCGGGTTCGTCGTGCTGCCGATTGAAAGCGTCACCGGCATGATAGGCCCCATAAACCTTGACGTGAAGCAGACAGGAAAGCGTAGTGCGGGAAAACCGCATGCTGCGTTTGACGTGGCGGGAGCTGGAAACGTGGCCATGGCAACCGGATTGAGGCCCAACGCGAAAGCGAGGGAGAAGCCGCCGGGGGCTACCGTGCGCGCGCCAGCTCTCGACCCTACCTGCGAGGGCCTGCGGGTGCGATTCCCGTGGGCTACTCACCTAAAGTCATACTGCGTTATCCCGCTGTCCGATTTTGCGCGGCCCCCTCTGCCAGACGATCTCAGACAGAGCGACTCGGCCGGCCGCTAGAGTCATGACGTTTGTCTGCGCAAATTGATTACAAAGCGAACGATTTGTCGGAAAACTAACGTCCAGACAGCCGGCGTGATATCCGCACGTAGAGGGGTCCCGTCTACGGCTTTCACATGCAGTCCTCGAGATGGTGCGTAGAAACCTTTCCGCGGCTCATGCTGGCACGCCGCATGCCTCTTCTGGAATTGGATCTGGACGGATTCGTCGCTGCTTTGCAGCCACTCATCAAACCTTTGTTCTGCTCCGATGTGCTCAACGCCATCGGCAATGCGGTTGCATGAAGGCTTTCCTGCCTTTGTTTACGCAGGTCAAAAAAAAGGGGGGGTGCCAACGCTGTTTTCCAACGCAAGTATCATTGTTCGAAGGCCCACCACGCCATGAAGCACTGTCGGAAATCGCGCTCGCAGCCACGGCGACCCTGTGTCGAAAGTGGATGGTTTTCTGGTCGCGATCATGATTCGTATTCGCAAATTGTTTTAGGGTGATTCGGAATGTATCGTAAAGATATGCATCCGGCGGCGGCCATATTTATATCATTTGACGCCGTCGCCGTGTCAGGCATCACAGTTGAAGCGTCAAAAATGGCGAAAAATCTTGCGCGCCATCAGATTAAATCTTATCTTGACCTCGGCTACGATATAAAGATAGATAAAGGAAAATTCGGCAAACCTTACGATAAGGAATATGAGATTTACAGCGATATATTCGATTTGGTTCGTATTGAAGATATCGACTCTCTTCCCCACTACAATGTCGATTTCTTGACGCATTCGCACAATGTTCTGATGGGTCGAGTTCCGCCGGTTTCTTCCAGAGAGCAGGAAGAACTCCTGCTTGCAATCAACGAATCTTCTCTGCGACTAGCACATCGAATCGTTCAGCTATGGGATAAGCTAAGTATCAGTTATGTGATTGTTGAGAATGGTACGCTTCCGGAAAATATCATATATACCAAAGCGCTTTATACGGCGATCAAAATTTACGGCGAATGTCATTGCCTAGGAAATTTCGTCATCTGGCGCGACCACGATCTAATGTGGAGCAGTGAAAAAAACGCGATGAAATACGGCGCAGCGCCTTATCCTCATGCCATCAAGCCCGTTAGATCCAAGCATATAACATACGTTACACTCAATAACCACCTGAAAAAAAAGCTGGAAGAGTGGTGTGATTACGATGTGGAAGTAATGGTTAAAAAAAATACCTACGATTTCACCGAGCATGGTAGATATGATAGTATCAGAGAAAATTTCTTTATCCGCGATAGCGACATTGTGATCGCCCGCACCACTCGCATTATTCCGCAAAAGCGTTTGGATCGGGATATTTATTTGCTTAATCGGCTAAATCAACTTTTCAGTCAAAATGATATCGATAGAAAAGTTTTTTTGTTTGTGGCGGGCGATCCTGATGAAAACCGTCCTTACTATCAAGAGTTGAATACACTAGCCAAAAAGTTAAGCGTTGAGTCATTTATAAAGTTTGTCGGCCCACTTTCGCACAAATCCATGCTTTCAGTGGGCGATGCGACTACAATTGAGGATTTATATTACTCCTGCGATCTCGTTTCTTTTCTTACTTCGTGGGATTACGACAGCTATGGAAATCCAGTTGGCGAGGCGATCAGCAACAGACGCTGCTACATTACTACCAGCTACGAATATTATTGGGAGGTTTATGGTCAGTACGGCTTTGAAGCTCCCGTTTTGAAGATATCGGAAGAGAATGATTGCTTGCCTGATGAAGCATTTGTTAAAGACTTGTATCTGCTCATCAATAATAGAAAATTGATGAATGACATTGCTCGGAGGAATTTTTTTATTGGCAAGCGGCTGCTTTCTGATAATTCAGCCAATATCCTGGACTTGACTTGCCATGAAGAAAGAATGCGCGATACAGTTGTTGTATCTGTTGTGGTGCCAGTTTACAACGAAACCGATCGTATCCGAGAGGTGTTGCTCTCCCTATTCAACCAAAAAACGCATGACGGCCTGATTGCTCATGATGGCTATGAGCTGATTTTTGTGGATAATAATTCCACGGACGACTCCGTTGACAAAATTAACACTTTCAAATTTCAAAACCGATCCCTGGATATTTTTCTTATTCACGAGTCCATTCAAGGCGTCTCGTCTGCAAGAAAACGCGGCATGGATTACGCGTCTGTGCGTTCAAAAGCCCGTGACAGCCACCTAGGGGCTCAGAAAAAACACTACATTGTTTCCGCCGATGCTGACTGCATCGTAGACCCTTACTGGCTGCATGCGCTGATTGAAAAGATGGTAGAGGAAAACGGGGATATTGGCACCTGCAACTACTACTACAACGAAGAAGCATTCCGCAATCGTCCCAACCTTTTCCGGGAAATCCAAAAAACCCTGCGCTGCCGGGAGGTGTCGTTTTCGCTCTTCGGCGGTTTTCCCGACGGCAAGGGTTTTGCCGTTGAGCGGACTCTGTACGACAAAGTGGGAGGTATCGAAATTTTCTATCAGCTGAGCAACGGCCGCTTTGTAGAACACCTCTCGGACGACTGGGACTTTGGAATCCGGGTAATCGCCGAGGGCGGCAAGCCAGTTTACGCCCGGGATTCCCGTGTGGAAATTAACAGTCGTCGCGTCGATACAATGCTAGACGAAGTAATCAGCGGTACTGCCTATGGGCAGGACGGCATCATCATCATGAAAGATGTACGTCCGGGGGAGGAAAAGCAATGGTCAACGCTGTCCGATACTACTCCCGCACAGTCGCAGCAGGTCTGGTGCTACTCCATTAAAGACTACGTTCCCAAAAACATTGTGTTGCCGGCGCTGCTCAATCCACAGATTTTGCTGGATGACATCACCGTGCGTCATTTTTTTACCGGGCCAGTGGCTGACTGTCTGTATCAGCGTATCCATGAAATTATGCGCGATTCAAGAATCATCGACTTCAAACCGATCCACGCCTACAAAACCCCAGCCTATCGTCTCTATTTCGAGTTCCGTGATGAAATTTTCTGTGCCATGCGCCGCGCCATTGGTGACGATATCGGTTTCCCGCCGCCGTTGCCGGAGTGTTTTGATGTGGTCAAACCCGAGGATTTCGAGCGCTTTGTCTACTATTTTTGTGAAGACCGTGAGTCTGGCGAAGCGCACAACTACTTCGCTAACGGCGGGGTATTCTGATGAATAACGAAATTCTGAACTCGCTAAATGCTATCGATACGAATTATCCTGTGCCGCGAGTGCATGATTTTCTCTCCCGTCCAGAGAACACCGCATTTCTGGAGTATGTCTTTAAAGATCCGTTCGGTTGCCACGTTTTCCCTGGCGATATCTGTAGTTATCCACTCGGCGCCTTCTTTGATGACATGGAGCGTGATATCAAACAGGCAAAACAGATTCATCTTTGGGCATATATCCCAACTTGCCGCTACCGCTGCCATTTCTGTCAGTACCCGACGATCACTCTGAATCCACAGGCCATTTCGTCACAGGCAGTGTTCCGGGATTTGGTGGCTTACAACATCAAAGAGGCCACTATGTGGCTTCAGAACGTTCCGTGTCTCGCACATGCAGAAGTCGGCGAATTCAACATCTTCGGTGGCACGCCATCGCTGCTTCCTGAGCCTGAGCTGCGGCGCCTGATGGATTTTTATCAAGGCCATTTTAACTTTTCTGTTGCTACCATTCGCTTTGAAGGCGAGCCGGGTACGCTGACCAAGCAATACCTCCAACTGTTAAAAGAGTTGGGCTTTACCAAAATCAGTTTTGGTGCCCAAGCCCTCGACGACCGTATTATCTCGGCGTGCGGGCGTATGCATTCCGCCGAACAGTGCTTGGATGCAATTTTTAACGCGCGCGAAATCGGCTTCGACTGGGTCAGCGTCGACCTTATCTACGGCATGCTCGGCCAGAGCGTTGACGATGTGAAATACGACATCGAGAAAATTCTCGAACTGGATCTTTCCCACGTGGTCTGCACCAAGCTACACATGGAAACGCTTCTGAAAAAACGTACCGGTGTTTCCGGGGAGCGAGAAAGTCTATGGCAAAAAAAAGGGGGGATTATTAACCTTCGTAAGATGAACTTCCCGGGGCTGGGTAAGCAATATCAGATGCGCGAGTTAATCGAGAAGCACCTTTCGTCCGGATATCTCGAACATCCGACTACATACTTTCACCGGAACCATCAGCATCCGGAGAAGTGGAAAGGGCTAGTGACCGACCTCGATAAACAGTACCCGGAGGTGGCGATCGGTCTCGGGGGCAGCTCGAAATGTGCCCGGGCCGAGGCCATCAACATCACCAGCTACAGAAAATACAAGGAAGCTCTGGATGAAAACTATCTGCCCATTGAGGAAAGCCGGGGAGTCTCACCATATCAGCGCGAAGTGAACGCTTTTAAAATGGCCCTCTCCACACTGGTTCCGGTGAGTGACAACGTGTTCAGACAGCGTTTTGAAGGCAAAAGCTTCTTCGACAACCCTATTATTCGCCCCACGCTCAGAACGCTAGTTGATAAAGCGCTGATAACAATCGATAGGGATGTTGTAACCCTTACCCCCAATGGAGTTACGCTGGTCGAAGCCGTGATTAACACCCAATTCGTGACCTCGGAAGTCTAAGGAGAGGCTGTAGCGTACGCCGTCGAGAACCTGTTCACGCAGAGAAGGATTACGTCAAGCGGGTAATGCAGGCGCTTGAGCACCTTTGCCACTGCGGGATTCGGGTTCTGCTTCATCGGTCAGATCGTTCGTCTTCGGGACTTCAGCATAGCAGGTCCCTTATTGCGGGAAAGCCATGCTGGCTCGTCTACAAGGTGGACGCCTGAAATCCACCCAGATGCCGGTTGGTTGATGACGGACCGTCAACGCCTCCGATACTATTTCCGCTGCCTTGTACTAAACGATGCCAACGTGTCGGCGCCATGCTGGAAGAGGAGGGAATGGCTTGATCCAACAGCTGACTATTGAGTCGGACCTGAATAATCCGGTGAGCCTTATGTGGCGAGACTTTGGAGCCGAAATGGC
>NZ_BBJJ01000155.1 GCF_000739815.1 Paraburkholderia mimosarum LMG 23256 = NBRC 106338 | reverse complement strand
GGTGATCCACGCCGGAACCCTCGAAAATTCCGTCATAACATCGGACGGGTTATCACGCGGGCCGCAGTTCGATGAGATTGTTGGACAGATCGAGGCCATCCTGACAGTCCCGACAGACCCAATGTAGCATCGGCCCGACCGGATCCGGATGGTCGCTGAAGGCCGTCAACGCCACATCGTACTGGGCATCGGTCGTGGTCGAGCGCATGATGCGCTCGAGGTTGGACACGATACCGTCCAGGCTGCACTCGCCGATGTCAGCCTTGAATACCGTCACGCCACCCGACGGATTGATACCAAAGAAGAAAAACGCCTTCGTCTCGATCATGTGCGACAGGATCGTCCTGGCGATCGCATTGGCTGGATTGATCAGGGCGTTGAAGATTCGATAGCCGTAGAACTCAAAGCCGAAATGCACGACTTCGAAGTCGTCGGTGCCGCGTACCGAATGCCCGAAGTTGAAGCCGCCGCGCGTGAGGGCTTGTGGAATATCGTCGACGGGACGCAGTGCCAGGCAGGCATAGCGCGTTTGGCCCTCGGCGACGAGCCCCATGGCAAAGCAAGGCGCCCGCTCGGCCAGCAGGGCCTCGACAAATTTTCGGTTCATGCGTAGCGTGGGCAGCATCAGGATTCCTGGTGTGGATTAAAAGTCGCTGCTCCAGTTGCTCATCGGCGTCGAACATCAATGGCTACTCGTCGTCGAGATCGAACAGCGCTCGATCTGCCGGACGGAACAGGAACTCGTCCATCATCGCGCGGAAATCCGCAACATCCCACTCGCCGCGGTCGACACGGCGCAGCAACGCCTCGCCGGCCAGCACGATCTTTCGCTCGCGATCCGCGCGCGTTTGCTTGACCTGCTGGCGCTGTGCCTTGGCGGCTGCCTTGCGGGCTGTCTTGATCTCCTGCAGCTTGTCGTCTGTCGCGGCAAGGCGATGTTTCAGCATGTTCATTCTGAAGACCTGTGGGGTGGGCGTTTGCGGAGCGCAGTATTTGTGTTGTGACCGGGAGCTCAGTCGGTAAATGCCTGCCCGAACTGACGTGCCCGTTTCACGTCGTCGGTATGCAAATAAATCGACGTTGTCGAAATCGATGCATGACGAAGGTTATCTCGCACCGCACTGAGCTCGACGCCCTTCGCAATCGCGTGGGTTGCATGGGTATGGCGCATCCAGTGCGGTGTCGCCTGCCGGAGTTTCTCAGCCAGCGCGGGATGGTCGTTTTCAATAGTCTGCGCAGCGTGCCTGAAAAACCGGCGCATGACTTCCCACAGACGCAGGGGCTTGATGCCGTCAGCATCGGCGTCCAGGCTGCCGATCAGCGGCGTGGCGGGGTTCCAGTGCGCGCGGCTGACGGGCAATCCCCGGTCCTGAAGATACCGGTCCAGCGCGGTGCGAGCCAGGGGTGTCAAGGTCACCCGGGCTGGCTTGCCGCCCTTGCCGATCACGTGCAGCCAGTGGTCGCCGGCAGCGTCCGCCTCGACACTGCGCAAGGTTGCACTGGCCAGTTCGCTGATCCGCAGTCCGGTCGCGTATCCGAAATCCAGCATGAAACGGAGCCGCTGCGCGGCAGCCGCCTGCCAGGCGTACGACCACTCGAGCCCGTTGGCAATGGTGCGCGTGAGCAGCCATTCGCCTTCGGTGAAGGCGTGCGTGGTCTCGAGCGCCATCGCGCGCTTGCTGCCGCGCACCTTGATGCCGGCAAAAGGGTTGGCCACGACATAGCGCTGTTCGACCAGCCAGCGGAACAGGGCGTTGAGCACGGCAAGCGCATGGGCGATCGAACGCGCCGAGAGGTTATCGACGAACGGGCGCCAGTCGGGCGACGTGCGCGGCCGCGGTGGTCCGACCCAGCGTTCACGTGGTGTCGGCCTGCGCAGAAAGGCCCGGTAGTCGGTTGCATCCTTCGTGGTCAGGGAAGACAACGCCTTGCCGCGAGCAACAATGGCCCAGAGAATCAGCCGTTCGGCTTCCTTGCGGTAGGCGCGCTGCGTGGCCGGAGATTCGTGCAGCGCAAGCCAGGCCTGGATGGCCTCGTAATCGTTGTCGACGCCCAGGATGCAGCCCGACGCCGGTGCGCGGAATGCGCCGGCTGACCCGTCAACCTCGTGTGGTAGCCGCAGCTGTTCCCAGGGCGTCACGACGGACTGCCGGTCCGCGATGATCAGGGCGCGGGCCCGTTCGGTGAGCGCCGGGTGCGCGGCAAAGAAGGCCTCGATCCTTCTGGCGCTGGCCGGGCCGAGACCGGGAATGACGATCCACCACTGCCGGCGACGCGGAATCCGTACCGTGAGATCGGCCAGGGTCCGGACACCGGCCGCGTACAGGGTGCGGGTAGCGCGATCCGGCAGCCAGCGCGCAATGTCGTCTCCGATCTGCGGGGTCGGTGAAGGCAGCGTGCGTAGCGTTTCGACAGCCTGCGTAGTGACGCGCGCGTGATGCCTGCGCTTGTGCGCCGGGCACTCGAACAGCGTGGCCAGATCTGCCCGCTGCCGGCTGCGGGCATAAAGTGCAAGTTGCCGGCGGATCTGGCCGATGACGCCGCGGGCAGACTCGCCATGGCCGGGCCGCTCGTGCAGGTAGCGGCGGACCGCGTCACGCGAGGAGGCGCCCTCGTACCAGGCACGCAGCGCAGCCAGCGCGTCGGCGTCGGGGAAGTCGGTCGGGATGCCGGCGGCGGGCGGGAGTGTGAGGCGCGTTTTCATGATATTGCGTTTAGTGCAAAAACGACTGTACAGAGATAATAACTCTTATCTCTGTAGAATCGCGAATTTTCATTACCTCGCATTTTCAGGATAAAGAATAGCCGATGAACAAAAAGAATAAGCGACTCAGCGTCTTATCCGACGCCGAACAGGAAGCCTTGTATGGCCTGCCGGATTTCGATGATGCACAGCAGCTGGAATACCTGGCATTGACGGAAACCGAGTTGGCGCTCGCCAGCAACCGCCCGGGTCTTCATGCCCAAGTCTATTGCCTCTTGCAGATCGGCTACTTCAAGGCCAAGCACGCCTTCTTCCGTTTCGACTGGGATGAAGTCGACAGCGATTGCACTTTCGTGCTGAGCCGCTATTTCCGCGGTGAGCCGTTCGAACGCAAGGCGATCACCAAGTATGAATACTACGCCCAGCGCGAGCAGATCGCCAAACTATTCGGCTACCGTCCCTGGACAGCCGCCGTCTTGCCGCAGCTCGCGCAGCAGGCCGAGCAGACCGTGCGGCGCGACGTAACGCCGGGGTTCGTCGCCGCCGAACTAATCGTTTGGCTCAATGAACACAAGATTATCCGGCCCGGCTACGCGACCTTGCAAGAATTGGTCAGCGAAGCGCTATCGGCCGAGCGCCGCCGCTTGGGCTGCCTGCTGGCGCAAGCATTGGATGAATCCGCCAAGGCCGCGCTGAGCCAGCTTCTGGTGCGTGATGACACCTTGTCGCAACTGGCGGCGCTCAAGCAGGACGCCAAGAATTTCGGCTGGCGCCAGATGGTCCGCGAGCGCGAAAAGCGCGCCACGCTGGAGCCACTGCACGCCATCGCCAAGGCACTGCTGCCAAAGCTCGGCGTCTCACAGCAGAACCTGCTGTACTACGCGAGCCTGGCAAACTTCTACACCGTCCACGACCTGCGCAATCTGAAGGCCGACCAGACCCAACTCTACCTGCTGTGCTACGCCTTGGTACGCTACCGGCAGCTCTCCGACAACCTGGTCGATGCAATGGCGTACCACATGAAACAGTTGGAGGACGAAAGCAGCGCGGGTGCAAAACAATCCTTTGCCGACGAGCAGGTACGCCGTCAGCAGGAAACGCCGCGGGTAGGCCGCCTGCTGTCACTCTATGTTGACGATTGCGTGACTGATCCCACGCCCTTCGGCGAGGTACGGCAGCGCGCCTACAAGATCATGCCTCGCGATACGCTGCAAACCACGGCGCAGCGTATGAGCGTGAAACCGGCAAGCAAGCTGGCCTTGCAGTGGAAAGCGGTGGACGGCCTGGCCAACCGCATTCGCCGCCATCTTCGTCCGCTGTACGTTGCGCTCGACCTCTCTGGCTCCAGTCCGGACAGTCCGTGGCTTGCCGCGCTGGCCTGGGCCAAAGGCGTTTTCGCCAGACAGCAGCAGCTGTCGCAACGGCCGCTCGACGAGTGTCCTTCGGCGACGCTTCCGAAACGTTTGCGGCCGTACCTCCTGACCTTCGATGCCGACGGCAAACCAACCGGCTTGCACGCTGAGCGCTATGAATTCTGGCTGTACCGCCAGATCAGGAAGCGCTTCCAATCGGGTGAACTCTACCTCGACGACAGCCTGCAACACCGGCATTTCTCCGACGAGCTGGTCTCGCTGGACGGGAAGGTCGATGTGCTCGCGCAGATGGACATCCCCTTCCTGCAGCAACCCGTCGATGCCCAACTCGATGCTCTGGTATCCGAACTAAGCACGCAGTGGCTGGCGTTTAACCGCGAGCTGAAACAGGGCAAACTGACGCACCTCGAATACGACAAGGACACGCAGAAGCTGACCTGGCGCAAGCCCAGGAGCGAGAACCAGAAGACGCGCGAAAAAGCGTTCTACGGGAAACTTCCGTTCTGCGATGTGGCCGACGTGTTTCGCTTCGTCAACGACGAGTGCAAGTTTCTGTCGGCGCTCACGCCCATGCAGCCGCGCTATGCGAAGAAGGTCGCCGACGCCGACAGCCTGATGGCAGTCATCATCGCGCAAGCGATGAACCACGGCAACCAGGTCATGGCGCGTACCAGCGACATCCCATATCACGTGCTGGAGAGCGCCTATCAGCAGTACCTGCGTCAGGCAACGCTGCACGCGGCCAACGACTGCATCAGCAACGCCATCGCCGCGCTACCGATTTTCCCGTATTACTCGTTCGGCATCGACACGTTGTACGGTGCCGTAGACGGGCAGAAGTTCGGCGTCGAGCGGCCGACCGTAAAGGCGCGTTATTCGCGCAAATACTTCGGACGCGGCAAGGGTGTGGTCGCCTACACGCTGCTGTGCAACCACGTGCCGCTCAACGGCTACCTGATTGGCGCACACGACTACGAGGCTCATCACGTGTTTGACATCTGGTATCGCAACACGTCGGACATCATGCCGACCGCGATCACCGGCGACATGCACAGCGTCAACAAGGCCAATTTCGCCATCCTGCACTGGTTCGGCCGGCGCTTCGAACCCCGCTTCACCGACCTCAACGCGCGATTGAAAGAGCTCTACTGCGCTGATGATCCGGCACAGTACGCGGAGTGCCTGATTCGGCCAGTCGGGAAAATCGACTGTGATCTCATCAATCGCGAGAAGCCGAACATCGACCGAATCGTTGCCACCCTCGGGTTGAAGGAAATGACACAGGGCACGCTGATCCGCAAGCTGTGCACCTACACCACGACGAACCCGACGCGGCGCGCAATCTTCGAGTTCGACAAGCTCATCCGCAGTATCTACACGCTGCGCTACCTGCGCGATCCTCAACTGGAACGCAACGTGCACCGCTCGCAGAATCGTCTCGAGTCCTACCATCAGCTACGATCGGCCATCGCCCAGGTCGGTGGCAAAAAGGAACTGACCGGCCGCACCGACATTGAAATCGAGATCAGCAACCAGTGCGCACGGTTGATTGCCAACGCGATCATTTTCTACAACTCGGCAATCTTGTCGCGGCTGGTGACGAAGTACGAGGCGGCGGACAACGGCAAGGCGCTGGGACTCATCACTCAGATTTCGCCGGCGGCATGGCGACATATCCTGCTCAACGGGCACTATACCTTTCAAAGCAACGGCAAGACGATCGACCTGGATGCACTCATTTCGGGCCTGGAACTGGAGTGACGGAATTTTCGAGGGTTCCGGCGTGGATCCCC
>NZ_BBJJ01000156.1 GCF_000739815.1 Paraburkholderia mimosarum LMG 23256 = NBRC 106338 | reverse complement strand
TTACTGACAGGTGCATCAAATAGTGCGTAATTTCTCAAGCGGCGTAGCGCACATGCTTTTCCCTGAAGAGGTTACGAATCACGTGAGGCTCCTTTTGCCGGCGATACAGATGACGGCGTACATTGCTGATCAGTTCGGCCTTGTTTGCCGCTCGACTCTTGCCCAGCCCGTTGGTTTTCACATCCTGATTGAGCAGCTCGTCCGGATTCAATTCGGGGCAGTACCCAGGCAACTGAATCAGGCGCAGACGCTGCGCGTTCTCGGCCACGAACTGCCGGGCCGCCTTGGAGCGATGCACGGGATGCCCATCAACAATCAGGTAGACCTTGCGCGTCGCACCCTTGATCAGGCGCTTCATGAATTCGATGAATGTCGCATTCTTGAACTTACCCTCGAAGACCATAAAGCTCAGCGCCCCTCGATTGGTGATGGCCGAGATCATGTTGCAGCCGAAGCGTTTGCCTGTCGCGCGCACGACGGGCGTTTGTCCCTTCAGGGCGAAGCTCGTCCCACTGATGTGATCGCTACGCAGTCCCATTTCGTCACCCCAGTAGATCGTCGCCTTTTCCCGTTTTGCCTCTTTCGCGATCTGCGGATAGTCTTCGTTCAGCCAGCGCTTGATTGCAGCATCGTTTCTCCCAGGCGCTGGTTGAGCAGCAGGCGGTCGCTTCGGAAACGCAGCGCCAGCAGGCACAGGCCGGGATGGCCAGGCTCGCAGCCGAGGTTGCCACGCTGCAGGCGCAGCTCACAGCCGCTGGCACCGCGCTTTCCAGCGAGCAGGACGCGCATGCCGACACGCGCCTGACGCTGCATCAGCGCGATCTGGATGTCGAGCGTCTCGCGCAGCAGGTGCGCGACCAGACTGAACGACTGGCCGAACAGGAGAATTTTCGCCAGTCGCTTGAGGAAAAGCTGGTGCACTCGCGTGACGCCCTCGAGCACTTCCGCACGGCTGCCCGCGAGCACCGCGAACAGCAGGCCCGACGACATGAGCAGCAGGTCCAGCAGTTGCAGGCCGAGCTTCGGCATGCAAACCAGACGTAATCGTCAAGCAGAACGAGATCACGCAACTGAACAAGGACAACGCACGGCTCATCGCCGAAGCGGGCGCCACAACCAGGCAGTTGCGCGAGCAACAGGCGCTCGGCGAGCGTCAGCAGACGGTGCTCAACCAGGCGTTGGCCGACGTCGCGCGCGGCGGCGCCGAGCAGAAGGCGCTGCGCACGACGCTGGATACCCAGGTCGAGGCACTTGCGCACGCACACGAAACACTCGCGTCGCTGACGGCCGAGCGCGCTCATCTGGCGGCACAGATTGACGCCCAACAGTTGCTGCTTGCCGAGTACCGCGAGCGCCTGGGGCTTGAGGGTGCACCTGTCGGAGGAAGCCGCCAGATTTCACACGAAAAGGACACGACTTCCTGAAATCGCGCGCTCTATAGGTAGTTGATTTTTCTGGTTATTTCCAACCAAACCGCCAGATTTTGCACGAAAAGGACGATTACCCCAAGTTTGGATATGTGGCCGGTCGGAATGTTGTAGGCGAAATCGAGGCAATGCTTTCCAGCATTTAACTCGCGCCTGACGTTCACCATGACGAATGGTGCTAGACCGCTGAACTTACGCGGAAGCCAAAAACGAGGTGCGCATGGTGTGATAGTTCGTGACGATCGAGATCGGGATTTGTCACTGGCTCGGGTAGGTAATACGTGGGTGGCAACTCGATTAAATAAAAGGGTGGGTCGTCCTACTGGGTGGGGCGACAAGGTTCTCGTTGATGAATTCGTGCCGGCGCAACCCGGCCCTCAGGTCGAGGGCAGTATGCGCTTAGTCGCTGACGGCCATGCATCAAAAGAGGCAGTGTCATTGTTCGGGAAAATAGCAAAGTAAAGAAGCTCGGAAGCAGCATCGGGCGAACGCAGTGATGTGTTGCAGCGGCAAGAATTGAATGAGTAAGGAACGGGGAATTTATGCATCATGTCGAGATCAGCGATCATCCTGGCCAGCTTCGCCTGACGGCGTCCACGGTCGAGTATAAGCAACCTTCGTGGAATTTCTCGTTGTCTCAAGCCGCAATCGGAGTGGCGTCGCCTGTTCTACCTCAGGGTGTTTCGCACGCCAACATCGTCTGGATTTGCGATAGTGCGGCTGTGGGACGCATATGCATGGCAGAGGCCGTAATTGCTCAGCAAGGAGCGGCCGATTTTTGGTGTCAATCCCACACGGTCGCACCGTGGCGTGATGCACTGATTTTGAGCATATCGCCGCGCAGTATTGCTGATCCGCGGATACCGGCATCTCTACTGCCACATGAATTGGTGGGTGGCGCTCCGACTTGGATCGATCTTATCCAGCAGATTTCCAGCAAGGTTCCGAACGGTGAATTGAGCCTCGTCATTGAATTTGATTCACGGGAGCAGTCAACTCATGCGCTGTCGGAATTCGCGTTGGATGTCGTTGAGCGGTTTGGCAAGAAGGTAAAACTCATCATATTGGCGAACGTGGGCCTCCCCGATGAGCTTCAACCGCTTGCAGTCGCCACCAACGGTTTGGTTGTTATGTCTGCCGGGGTTGGTCGACTCAATCGAGCTCAAGTCGCCTCTGCGTTCGGGGTTGGGCCGGAGTCGAAGTGCGCACGTAATCTCCTCGCTCTGTCCGACGGTCAAGTCGGGCTGCTGATGTTTCTTAGTCAGTATTTGGAGCAGTCCGAGGATGGGGCGCTCGCCATGAATCAGCAAGCGATGAGCACACGTCTTCCACGCTTATATTTTGATGTCAAGACCTCACTTCTGAAGGGAGGGGTGTATGACGCGATACTCCGGTGCGCTTTTCTGCCCGAGATAACGGGCGAGGGCGCGGCTTTCGTTACCGGATATCGGCACTGTGCTCAAGCTATTTCATCAATATGCGAGCGATTCTCTACTTTCTGTTTGCGATCCGAAGGTGGGAACCGATTTTCGTGGAACCCACTTTTTAGAAAGTTCCTTCTTGAGGAGGCAATTGCCCTTTTTTCTCCTGAACACGTCGATGAGCTTAGGTCTCGTGCTTCCCAGTTGCTAACGGCTGAACGGATGCTTGAGTCGCTGTTTATGGTTAATGTGGAGGCCGGGGACTGGGGCGCTGCACGTGCGGTTATCTGCGACTATGCGCCTCGTCTTATGAGCGACGGGCAGAACGCGAGGTTAAGAGAGCTATTGGAGGTGCTGCCGGATAACGTACGTGATGCGGATCCGCTTCTGCAGTGTTGGCTTGCGCGGAGTTTGCTCAACGAAGATCTGCCGGCGGCGTGCAGAGTTTTCGAAGGAGTCCTTCAGCGAATCGGTTACCCCGGTGAAATGTCGGATTACTTTGACTGTCTCGGTTGGGCTTCGATTGCCTTGACGCTCTTAGAAGGAGGCAGCAATCAGGTCGTTGACTTGCTCAGCAGGCTTAGTGAGGTTCTCGAGTCGCATGGAGAGGAACTCGGGGCGCGTAGTCGACTGCTGGGCCTGTCGGCTATCTTGCTGGGTGGCGGGAATACGGACGCACTTCGGGAGCGGCTATCGCACTATGCTACTGAGTTGGGGGATTTGCTCGCAAAACAGCGGTTCGAAGGCGAGTTTCAACTCATTGCTGCTATCGCATTACTATCATATGACGTCATGACTGGCACGGTTGGCGTCGGGACGGCAATGATACGCGAAGTGGATCCGCTCGTTTGTGAGAAAGGTTATGCATTTCCTCTTGTCGCGAAATGGCGTTTATACATGGCAGAAGGCTTTCGTTCCCGAGGTGATTACGATTCAGCGCTGCAACTGCTTGACTCGCTACAAGAGCAGCTTTCCATTAAGGGACTGGGGAATCTGGGTGCGTCGTGTGCATGGCAGCGTCTTCTCATTCTGGTAGATTCGGGGGATTCTCGAGCCGGCCAGGCAATTGAAGATTCGGCACAAAAGGCGCGGACCAGCGATCACGCCCAGGCTGTGATCGGCCACAAGGTTGCCAGGGTGGGACTGTTGCTCCAGCAGGGAGAGTCTGCAAAGGCACTCCATTGGGCGCATGCAGCAATGTCGCTCGCTCAGGTGCACGCGGATGCGACAATGCATCTATATGCATCGCTTGCCATCGCTCATGCGTTTCTCGAAGCGGGTGATTGGGTCAGCGCGATGCCGATTGTCGAGCGGCTCCTGTTGGATGTCGAGCCTGCTGGAGATGGGCCGAGTCAGGTCTACCTGCAATTGCTTGTCGCGCGCCTTGCCATGGAGCGTTCCGACCACGATGGGATGCGCGCAGCGCTAAGGCGCGTTTTTCAGCTGACACACGCTCTGAACCGGTTTTGCAATGTTTTTTTATCCCGGTCGACTCTGTCTTTTCTCTGCACCGTAGCACTCGAATACGGTATCGCCGACAGGGACGTATCGACCGCAGTGCTCCGTCGAGGACTGGAGCCAATTGCCGAACGCTTACACGAGCGCTGGCCGTGGCGTGTCAGGATTTACACGCTGGGTGCGTTTCGGGTGGTCAAAGATGGGCAGGCAATTGAGTTTAGCGGGAAAGCGCAGCGCCGGCCGCTGGATCTGTTAAAGGTCTTGATTGCGCATGGGGGGAAGTCTGTCGACGTCAACATTGTAATGAGTGCGCTTTGGCCGGACTCACAGGGAGATGCTGCTCAGAAATCGTTCGACACGACATTGCATCGTTTGCGCAAGCTTCTTACCGAAGATGTTGTGACGCTGACGAATCGCTGCCTCTCTCTTAGTCCAAAAATGTGCTGGGTTGACATCTGGGAGTTCGATCAACTCTCCCCAATACCGGTGCATACAAATGGATCGGACGGAAAGGAAGGGTCCGGAAGAGACGTCAATACAATAATTGATCGCGTCTTCCAACTTTATCAAGGCGATTTTTTATGCTTTGAAGAAGATCAACAATGGATTTTTGGGCCCGCTGACAAAGTCAGAAGTAAGTTTTTGCGGTTTGTCCGTAAAGCTGGTGATCTGTTGGAACAGCAGGGAAATTGGTCAAAGGCCACCGAAGTGTACAGACGGGGTATTGAAGTGGATAAGCTTTCGGAGGATTTGTACCGAGCTTTGATGGAGAGTCAGCGAAGAGGCGGCAGCGTGGCTGATGCACTGGAGACATACCGGCGATGTCGACAGATGCTGTCTGTTGTGCTTAGCATAGCTCCATCGGTGCGAACGACCGCGCTGTACACACAACTGACGGAACAAAACAAAATGTGATTTGAAGGTGTGCCTGGGTGGATCCATTGCTATCGCCGGAGCACGATACCTACCGGTTTCGTGGTGAAGGACGAATCGGGCCATAACGCCGGCACGAGATCATACGCATCTCGTCGGACCGAGATGCTAGCCGGATCGGGGGACACCGCATTCGCCACGCGTTAAAAATCTCACACGCGAAGGTAAATCTCGTCGTGGAGTTCGCCAACTCATCTGAAAGCTGATGCCGCCCTTTATCAAGCAAAGATGGAGCAAGCGTGGCGACGTCCGGAACTACGTTTAATCTGCGTGGTCGCCGCAGAGATGCTGTCGGATGCCAACCGTGATGCGTGCGCCTGCGCTCAAATCCGCAGTATGCCGAACACTGTTTCTTGGCGATACCCGCGTGTCGGGTCTATAGGAATATCAACCGTTGCGAACGATGTGGCGTACGTCCGCGCAGTCGTGCGGCGTCCAACGCTATTTCCTATCCGCAGATCTCAGCTGTTCTT
>NZ_BBJJ01000157.1 GCF_000739815.1 Paraburkholderia mimosarum LMG 23256 = NBRC 106338 | reverse complement strand
AAAACTTATCGTTATGTCACTGATGATTCAAAATCGCGTCATCGTGCTTTCCTGTTTTTCAGTCCGGCGTTAGTCGCTGAACTCAACCCTGCGCGAGGTGAGTGCAGGAATGCTGGGAGGCTGTAGCGAGATTCCCCACGCGGTCAGCAGGCCATCAAAGTCGGGAGCCGCACCGGTGACCTTTAGGTCGGGGAGGGCGCATCCGGTTAGCCGATACTGCCTCCGTCCTCTCATCCCAGATTCCGGCGATTTGAGTGGCTCCAACACGCCATGACGAACCGCATAGTGCACGGCATCTGATGCGGCGCGCGAAGTCATCAAGCCCGTCGAGGCGATCTGTCTAACGGTGGCTGGCTCGTGCGTACGCAGCCACTCGACCAGCATTTTTGCATTCGCATGTAGCTTCATCGCTGTCGTCACGTCAAAAGATTCACTTCATGAGCCTTACGGCCATCAGCGCCGCGGCGATGACGATCAAGCCGCCGACGCTGTAACCGAGCATCAAAGCGCAGCCGCGTCTTGTAGCACTGTGTACAACAGAATTCGCAACCTGGCCGATGTTCATGTGGCTGCTTGCAAGGCTCCGCATTCTTTATGCCTGCGCGCAGCGACTATTTGAATGGCCACATCGCACACAACGCTCCCAGATGTAATCCCGATCGTTGCTGAGCGTCCGGCCCTGTTCTTTCCACTCTGCCCCAAGAAGGCAGCACTTCACCCTCGCAACAGCGTCCTTCGCTTCGCATTTATCAGGAGCTTTGCAGAGTCGATTCATCCGTTTTCATGAAAAGGCTCGGTGCGCAGGGCTCCGGCAGGGGACCTGGCGAACGAGAAAGTTATTAAAGCCGAATCGCAATGGCGACAATTCTACTTGCCGACATGGAACCGGCCAAAGATTTTTTCGCGTACGCGAAAATCGCCGTCTACCGAATCGGTCTGCGCCATGCAGGCGCCTGCCTGTTCAGGGTATCGCCATCGGGTGGTGGTGCTCCAGACGAGTACCGCCGCGCGCGGAAGTCAATCACGACGTGTGGTCACATGGCGCAGTATCGTCGCGCTGGATGCAGCGTTCACACGACACGATGCCACCTTGTAACTGCTGCTCTTACGGTCGAATCCGGGTTGCTTTGTGTAGCAATTGACCGTGGCTCCGGTCGCGTCAGTCGTAGCTCGTGTTCGAACAACACGCCGCGGAAACTCGCGACGTTCCATTCTTCAGTTAGCCAGTGAGGTTAGAAAGAGGGCTGGACGCCAGCATAGGCTCCGGTTTGCGAACGCCCAGACGGGGGGGATCTGCATTTTGCAGACGAAACACCGACCGCGCTTTGCGCGTCTGCACTCGCCCTACGGGCTCCTTACGCCGCGCAAAGCGTCATCAATGCCAGGCGGCCCCTTCCCTGAACATCGCCTGGCAATCCCCGGTCGCTTAACGGCTCAATTCCATGACGCCGTCGTTCAGTGTCGGATTTAGACCAGCGTTCACAGACGCAACGACGAGGCGGAAAAGGCCGGAGCTTCAGGCCGTTGAGCCGTTGACGGCAGCACATCGATTCGCCACCCGATTTCAATGGAAGGAGGGGAAGTGGAAGTGACCGGCGGTCGCCGCCAATTTTAAAGCCCTTGTTCAATTGCAAACTGCGCACCTGGTTGCTGGAATTCAGCGTACCGTGCCGTCACCCTTGATCAGAATGTCCTGACACTAAATTCAGGGTTTCCCGTGTTTGTTTGCGGTCGTGCCGTATAGCGATACGCTACTTTGTGCATTAGCATAACTAAATGATGACATCATTGCCGCCGCGGCAAGCAGGCTTCTTCTCGAATCAGTTGTTGGACAGCTACATTGACGAATAGCCCGACTAGTTCGACAGCTTCATGCTGTGGCGAACGGAGGGGCTCGGCGATAAACGGAAAAGAAACTTATGCCATGACTCTCAACAGAAAACTAACCTCGACAATCATGATCCTGTGGGTTGGGACCATCATGATTATCTTCTTTTACGCGTGGCAGCACCGGGCTAAGACGATCTCGGATCGCCACGAGAAACTCTCATTGCGTATTGAAGAAGCCAACTCGATCGTCAGCGACTACTACCAGCTTTCGCTGCAGCAGGCGACCCCGGAGGATCAGGCGAAGAAGCAGGCCTTGAAAGTGCCATCGTCGATTCGGTATGGCACAGACGGCTCCCTTACTGCATTCCATTACACACAAGTCGGCGTGAGCGGCTTGTAAACTTTCGCGGCTTGTCGTTTACTCTTGCTTTTTGCACGACGCGCAAATGGCACGAGCAACGGAGAGTTGGGCGGCAATGGAATTCAAGGGTATCGATCTGGGCGACAAGCGCTTGAACCAGCGGGCAATCCTGCTGGCCGAACAACTGTCGGGGAATCCGGCTGCCAGCATTCCGCAGGCGTGCGGTGGCTGGGCCGAGACGGCGGCAGCTCATCGGTTTTTCGCGCAAGACAAGCTGGAATGGACCGACGTCATGGAGCCGCACTGGCAGTGCTCGGCCGAGCGGATGCGGGCATGCGACGTAGTGCTGTGCCTGGATGACACGACCGAGTTGAACTTCAACGGTCAGGACATCGCGGGGCTGGGGCCGTTGTCGTATGAAGCCCAGCGCGGCATGTACGTTCACGCGACCTACGCGGTCACGCCGCAGCGTGAACCGTTGGGCGTGTTGAATGCCTGGATGTGGGCACGTGAGCGCAAGGGCGCCGATGGTGTGCGTGGCGGCGGGAAGGAAAGCACGCGCTGGATTGAAGGATATGAACGAGTGGCCGAGCAGGCGGCGGATCTGCCCGGCACGCAGTTGGTGTACGTTGCGGACCGGGTGTCGGACATCATCGCGCTGATGCGCCGAGCGCACGATCTTGGTTGTCCGGCGGACTGGCTGATTCGCGCCCAGCACAATCGCGTGTTGCCTGAGGGTCAAAGGCTCTGGGATCACGCCACGCAAGCTGAGCCGCTCGGTGAAATCCGTTTCACGTTGCCTGGTCGCCAGCGACAGAAGGCGCGGGAAGTTCATCAGCAAATATGGAGTCGACGGATCGATCTGCCCGGTGCCCTGGGCGGTGTGGTGTCGATCAGTTGCCTGGTCGCGCGCGAGATAGACGCGCCGGCCGGCGTGACGCCGATTCGAATGGCGCTTGCTGACCAATCGCGACGTGCCGGATCTGGCCGAGGCTGCGCGGCTGATCGATTGGTATCGTGCCCGCTGGGAGGTGGGTGTGTCCAGGTAAGGACACGTTATCCAGTCGGTGAAAGTCCGACCGAGGCAAAAGACTCAAGCCTCGTAGCTTGGGAGGCGTCATGGCGCGAAAGCAAGATGACGGAGCCCTCCGACAGTATGCTCAGAAAGGAGTATATGCAACGCACCAGGTTGCAACGTGCAGTGAACGCAGATGTAGCCTCGTCACACGAAACTCCGGTGGCTGAGACGGTCTATAACGCGCGAAAGCAGCAAGATCTGTCCGAAACGAGTCCGATGCGGCAGATCTCACCGGCGGGGTATCAGCGGCGACATGGTGTGAAGGATAACGTGGAAACTGGAGAAGCCCTCGGCATCCGGCGGAGAAATCCCGTCGAGGAGATGTCCGCTATAACCGTGAGTGGGAAGTGTGGACATAGGTGCCAGGGTGACGGATCGGGTTGTAGTACTGTCGATGGGCGTGCATCAAAACGCGCCCGGAGGGAAGGGCCCGGACCGGTGAGCACTCCGTCCAACAATGTGAGGCAGGGATGAGATGACAAAGGCATCCGGCAGTCTGCAGGAACTGAGAAGGCGGATATATCGCAAGGCGAAGTCTGACAAGACTCATCGCTTCTGGGGGCTCTTCGTGCATATTGCGAAGAGGGAAACCCTCGAAGAGGCTTACCGCATCGCCAAAAGAAACGGCGGGGCTCCGGGCATCGATGGTCTGAGCTTTGCAGACATCGAAGCATCGGCACCCGGCGTATTTCTCGCGGAGATACAGGCAGACCTCAAAACAGGCAGGTATGAGCCCAAGCCGAACCGACGGGTTGAGATTCCCAAGAGCAACGGAAAGGTCCGTGTACTTCAGGTTCCTTGCATCCGCGATCGCGTGGTGCAAGGCGCACTGAAGCTGATCCTCGAAGCGGTATTCGAGGCGGACTTCTGCCCCAACTCATACGGATTTCGACCGAAGCGGTCGCCACATCGCGCACTGGCGGAAGTCAGGCGCAGTGTGCTGCGGCGCATGTCGATGGTGGTTGACGTGGATCTGTCGCGCTACTTTGACACGATCCAACATTCAACCCTGTTGGACAAGATCGCGAAGCGCATTCAGGATCCCCAGGTCTTACGCCTGGTCAAGCAGGTTATCAAAGCAGGTAAGTCGGTGTCCCGCAAGGAGGCCCGTTCAGCCCGCTCGCCGCGAACATCTACTTGAACGAGATCGACTGGATGTTCGACGAGATTCGCCGCAAGACGGCGCAGGGACCTTACGAGGCAGTGAACTATCACCGGTTTGCCGACGATATCGTCATCACCGTCAGCGGCCACCACACGAAACGCGGCTGGGCAGAACGCGCCCTGCTGCGTCTGCGGGAACAACTCGTGCCACTTGGCGTCGAGTTGAACACGGAGAAAACCACGGTGGTGGACACGCTGCACGGGGACGCCTTTGGGTTCCTGGGGTTCGACCTGCGTCGCGTGCGCAAACGAGCGGGGAACGGATACTTCATTCGGATGACCCCCAAGAAGAAGGCCCGCCAAGCCATCAAGGCGAAGATTCGCGACATCATCCGGCACGGAGGCTCGACTCCGACCGTGAAGCTGATCGCGAAACTCAACGCTGCGGTAGCGGGTTGGGTCAACTACTTCGGGTCGGCAACGCCAGTCGCGCCTTCAGTGAGGTCCGCGACTATCTGGAGATGAAGGTTCGAACCCTGCTGACGCGGCGCAAGCGACGCCAGAAGCGGAGTGTCGGGTGGCGGCGATGGAGTAACGAGTACCTCTACGGCGTCCTGGGCTTGTACTGGGACTGGAAAACGCGTCCGCTGTCGGGCGCGGAGGAGTTCGCGTGAAAGTGGCTGTCGCACCGACAGGACCCATAACCCTTGCGATGAATCTTACTGGGTGAGCTGCTTGAGGGAAAACCTCACGATCAGTTCTTATGGGGAGGGGCTGGAAACGGGCCGGGTTCACCGCGTACCGCGCCAGATCCTTACCCGACAAACCTTCTTTCATGTGTTGAAGAACGGTTGCCGAGTCGAGGCGCTACAGCTGAGCACGATCGAGCGCATCGAGCGGGCACTGGCCGTGTTCATGGTGGTGGCGTGGCGCATCGCTCGTCTCATGCGGTTAGGCCGCACTTGCCCGGACCTCGATGCCGGACTGCTGTTTGAGCCCGATGAATGGAAGGCCGCCTTCATCCTGAACAAGAAGACCCCGCCCGACAAACCGCCGCAACTGAATGAAGTGGTACGGCTCGTCGCCATGCTCGGTGGCTTCCTCGCGCGCAAAGGCGACGGCGAACCTGGCGTCAAAACCATCTGGCTAGGCATGCAGCGAATAGTGGACTTCGTTGCTGGCATCAGGTACATGCGCGAGGTTGGGCATCAGACTTGTGTGTAATGGAATG
>NZ_BBJJ01000158.1 GCF_000739815.1 Paraburkholderia mimosarum LMG 23256 = NBRC 106338 | reverse complement strand
GTTCTGGAGACGAATGGTCGCGGGTACAAAGTCGCGCGATCATCGCCACCCTCGCGAGGGAACTGCTCTTCTGCAGGGACGCGCCATCTGCGGTCGTTGTGGTCGGTTTCTCCGGCTCCGGTACGCTACGCGACGCTACGCGACGCGACGCGACGCGACGCGACGCGAACGACAGGAAGCCTGGTATGTCTGCGATCGAGCACAAGGCGATCGTGGAGAACCTTGCTGCCAGTCAATTGCCGGAGTGCCGATTGATGAAGCAGTTGGCGCATTGATCGTCGCGTCGATGACTCCGGCTGCCGTTGAGTTGGCATGGGAGATACGCAGGGAAATCGAAGCGCGTCACGATGAAGCCGATCGATTACGCCTGCGCGCTATCGAACGCGCCAAGTTCGATGCAGATCTTGCGCAACGGCGATTCATGCTGGTCGACCCAAGTAACCGACTAGTCGCCGACACACTCGAGCAAGAATGGAACGACAAGCTGCGCATATTGGCCGACGCGAGAGAACAAAGGGAGCGTAGCCAGCAGCAGGAGCGTCTAATACTCGACGATGCGACCCGCGACCGGCTCATCGCAATGACAGCGGACTTCAAAACACTTTGGCGTGATCCATCGCTGGCGAATCGGGAGCGAAAGCGACTGCTAGCCTATATCGTCGAGGACGTCACACTGGTCAAAATTCCAGACGAAGGGACAACAAAGATTCACGTTCGCTTCGAGGCCGGCAAGACTGAAACGCTCACGGCGCAGAATCCCAAAACATCTGCACAACAGGTTAAAACCCAGCCAGAGGTCCTCGAGCTCATCGACAAGCTTCTCGATGACCATACATGCTCTCAGATTGCGCAGCTCCTCAATGATCGGGGCATCCGTCCCGGCGGTTGTGTCCGTCCAGGTAAGAGCAACATTCGGTTCGACGCACTGCGCGTCTCATACATCGCACAGCGAAACGGACTTCGATCCCGCCGCGACGGACTGCGCGACCGCGGGATGCTCACAAAACTGGAGGCTGCAGCTCGACTCGGCATCCACGAAGCAACGCTCACCAGGTGGATGGGGTCGACTCACTGACCGTGCGAAAGTGGCGCACAACGAGCGTAGCATCCAAAACCCTCTGATCCAAGAAAAGGAGTTGTAGTATGAACCCAGCTAGTTGTACCAGAGCGCGAAGCCGGTGCGATCCCAGTACAGGCACTTGACCTTCGTGCGGTCCCGGCCCACGAACACGAACAGGTTGCCCGAGGCGGCGTTCTGCGCAAGCAGTGGTTCGACCAGATACGACAGCCCGTCAATCGACTTGCGCATGTCGACCGGTTCACGGCAGATATAGGCACGGACGTCGGCTGCTATCAGCACCGGCCACCTCCGAGCTGGCCCAGAACGAAGCGCACGATACGCTCGGCATGGGTGCCGGTCAGTTCGATGCGGACCCCGGCAAGCGACAGCGTCACGCGGTCACGTGAAGACGACGGCGGATCGGTCGTCACTGACGGTGCCGGCGCGAGCGGCCCACCATCTGGACGCGCCGCGACAAACACTGCATCCGGCGTCACCAAGAGCGGGTTCACCTCGACGGATATCTCGCCAGCGAATTTCTTGCGCCACAGGCCGAACGTGCTGACGGCGAGCCCCTGCTGTCGACAGCAACGTCGCACACCGAGGCCGCTCGCTTCCCATGTCATGACCATCTCGCGCCAGAATGCCTCGCCTTGCCGGGGGCGTCGTGTGCCCATCGGTCCAGCTGTCCCGCCCTTCGCGTTGTCCATCGCATTACTCCGCCGTTACGATGGCAATACCTTCGCATCGCGCTTATGTGCATTCAAGACGGGATTTGCTGACGGACACGGCGCAACTATGTAATCTTGATGTCGAACAAAGCCGCCGGTATGTAAGTATGTAATGCTGGGCGTTGTTACATTGCCCAAAACTCGATTTCTGCAAAACGCGCCAAGTGTACGATGGCCTCTCATCTCGCCGTTGCCACATTCGTTGTATCGATTGCGGCTCAAACTGCATTCGCCCAGCAGCCCGACACGACAACGCCAACGTCGAAGGCAGCCACGGCCCAGTCCAACACCTCAACTTACAATCAGCCATCGAAAGCAATTCTGGATGTGATGCTCGCGGCGCCGCCACCGATACCGGTCATCAGCCCAAGCGCCGATCGGGCACTGCTCGTCAGCTGGCAGGAATATCCGTCTATCGCACGAGTTGCAACGCCGTTCCTGCGGCTTGCTGGCGTGCGTGTTGAGCCCGCCAACCGCAGCCGGCACGACACGCCAGGTGGCTATGGCATCCCGGCGTGCGCTACCGGTTTCGAACTGATGCTGTTCGCGACTGGCGCCATGCGGCACATAGCACTACCGCCCGGCGTCTGCGCAACGGGTCCAAGCTGGAACGCCGACGGTAAGCGCTTCGCATTCGAAAACGTGACCGCATATTCGGTCGATCTGTGGATCGGCGACGGCGAAACAGGCGCAGTGCGCCGTATTCCAGGTGTGCAGTTGAATCCGATGTTCGGCGACGATCTGATGTGGATGCCCGACCAGACCTCGCTGCTCGTGAAAATGATTCCCGCGCACCAGGGCCCGCCGCCTGTCGCCATCGACGAATCGGTCGGCCTGGGCATCCAGGAATCCGACGGCCGGCGCGGCCAGAGCAGCACGTACGAAGCACGCGACACGCTGGGGAGCGTCCACGACGAAGCGCTGTTCGACTATTACGGCACCTCGCAACTCGCGAGGGTCGACGCACGCACACTCGCCGTCACGCCGCTCGGTGCTCCTGCGTTGCTCGCCGGCATCACGCCCGCGCCGGATGGGCGGCACGTGCTGGTGTCCACGATCCGGCGGCCGTATTCGTACGTGACGACTGCCGGGCGCTTCCCGCACGATTACACGGTGTGGGACATTGCGAAGCCCACGCAGATCGCCACACACCTGATCGTGTCGCGTTCGCTCGCCGACCGCGTACCGGTCTCCGGCGTGCCGCTCGGGCCGCGCGAGTTCTCGTGGCGGCCGACCGAACCGGCTACGCTGGTGTGGGCCGAGTCGCTCGACGGCGGCGACTGGAACGTCGATGTGCCCGAGCGCGACAAGGTCATGATACTGAGGGCGCCGTTCGACGGAGCGCCGCACGAACTGACACGTTTGCGCCAACGCTACGCAGGCTTCGGATGGACCTCGCAGCCGGACATCGCGCTGCTCTCCGAGTACGACAACAACCGTCACTGGTGGCGCACCTTCATCGTCGACGTTGATGCTCCGCACGTCACGCAGCGCATGCTGTGGGATCTATCGAGCAACGAGCAATATGCGAATCCCGGTACACCGGCCATGCGGATTCAGCCGAACGGTTTTCCCGTGATCCGCGTCGATGACGACGCGATCTTTCTCAACGGACAAGGCGCGTCGCCTACCGGTAACCGTCCGTTCCTCGACCGGCTCGACCTCGCGACGCTCAAGACCGAGCGCCTGTTCCGCAGCGACAAGACTGCCCTTGAGTCCTTCGTTGGGTTCACCGGTCATGGAACTGGGTCGTTCCTGACCTGGCACCAGTCGGCGATGGATCCGCCAAACCTGTTCGAGCGTACGCTCGGTGTCCCGGTCGACGCGCCACCGGGCGAAGCGCGCTATGCCTCGGGCTCGACCGCCCTCACCCATTTCGTCGATCCCACGCCAGTGGTGCGTCAAATCAAGAAGCGCCTCGTCAAGTACAAGCGCGCCGATGGGCTCGACCTGTCCTTCACGCTGTACATGCCACCGGGTTATCAGGAAGGCACGCGTGTTCCCGCGATCCTGCACGCCTATCCGCGCGACTACGCCGATGCAGCGACGGCCGGCCAGGTGGGCAGCTCCGAGGAGACGTTCACTCACCTGAAGAATTACCAGCTGATGCTGCTCGCCGGCTACGCGATTATCGATAACGTCTCCTTTCCAGTCATCGGCGACCCAAAGCATGCCTACGACACCTACAACGAGCAGCTCGTCGCGGACGCCATGGCCGCAGTCGATAAGGCGGTACGGCTCGGGGTCGTCGACCCGGACCGCATCGGCGTGACGGGTCATAGCCACGGCGCGCTGATGACGGCCAATCTGCTGGCGCACTCCGACATGTTTCGTGCCGGTGTGGCAACGAGCGGCGCCTACAACAAGGCGCTCACGCCGTTCGGCTTCCAGAGCGAGCGGCGCTCGGTGTGGCAGGCGCAGGATGTTTATCTCAAGGTGTCGCCGTTTTTCTATGCCGACCGGTTGAAAACTCCGCTGCTGATCGTGCACGGCATGGATGATGCGAATCCCGGTACCACGCCGCTCCAGGCGACGCTGCTATACGAGGCACTGCGCGGCAACGGCGGTACGACACGACTGGTGATGCTGCCGCACGAACCTCACTGGTACTCGGCGCTCGAATCGAATGAGCAACTCGTGTACGAAATGGAGCGCTGGTTCGACCGCTACGTGAAAAATGCGCCGCAGCGTTCATCCGGTGCGACGGTCGTCGCAACACCACACGCGCAATAAACGGCCCACCGCGCCAAGAGCGCGGAGTATTCCGGGGGGAGAAAGCTTGAGTTGCCGTAAATCCTTGCCAGGTTTGCCTTGGTTAGGTATTCCACGCTCATCCGGCCAGCTTCGTTTGCTCATAAACCCTTCAAGACCGATATCCAACCTTCGGGGTTCAGTCCATCTGGGTGGTGCAACAAAATCGACCTGGACGCGCTCATAGCCGGGCTCGAACTGGGAGCGACGGAAATTTCTGGGGTTCCGGCTTGGAACCCCAACCCCAAGCACGGTCTGGACGTTGAGGACGAACTGGCGACGATCATTCCGGATGACTGACGGGCGAGCGAGCAGGACGGCCATATTGGGCGAAAGCATGCGCAAGGCGACTCCGGTTGGCCGAGTCCTGCCCAATGCGTTTGTCACAAGTCGACCCGAAGCGGAAATTCGCGGCGCTCCGAAACGGACGTTCAATTCCTCTTCGATTCCGCACAACCCGTGGACGGCGCTCAGGTGTGCGCAAGGATATTGACCAGTTTCTCGAATGGGTCGCGAACGAAGAACCGACGGACGCCCCAAGGTTCGTCAACCGGACCATATTCGATGGCAAAGCCCACAGCCTTCATGCGTTCAAGTGCTGCGTCCACATCGTCTACTTCAATCGATAGGTCCGGTACTGGCGTGCCGGAACCTCCTTCTGCGGCGAAGCTCACCTGAATGGTCATCTCGGTCTGAGAACCATAGGTCTGGATCATCTGCTGCCTGCAGGGACGCTAGCGAATTCTCAGGCGTGCGCGGATTCGGCGCGGACTCGCCCCAAAGTCCGCGGTGCGCGATCACTGCGACGCTAAAATGCACTTTTTTTGGAAAGTACAAGCCGGCCATTCTGGTTTCAACTTTCGGACAGGCCGCGGACAGTTGAGGCGTGATGGCAATGGCGGCGAGAACGACAACGCTCGATAACCGAGCCTTAGCA
>NZ_BBJJ01000159.1 GCF_000739815.1 Paraburkholderia mimosarum LMG 23256 = NBRC 106338 | reverse complement strand
AGGGCTCGCTTCAGGAAACAGAAAATAAAGCACGCTAAGCGGATGAAACCCGCAGCTTGGGTACCCGCCTATGGTGCGGCGAACGCCTCGTCCATCTGCCGGTAGCGTTTGATTTCGTCGCCCTGGAGATAGATCGAGGTTGTCGCAATCGAGGCGTGCCGAAGGTTGTCGCGTACCGCCGTCAACTCCGCGCCGCGGGCGAGTGCATGCGTGGCGTGCGTATGCCGTGTCCAGTGGGGACTGGCGCGTCGCAACTTTTCGGCCAGCACGGGATGATCGGCGCAGATGACATCGGCGGCCAGATGAAAAAATCGCCGCAACACATACCACAGTCGGGAACGGGTGATGGCTGTTGCGCCTTCTTCGTCAACGCTTGCCAGTAACGGGGTCTTTGGATCCCAGCGCTGCGGCGTCACCGGCAGGTGCCTCTGGACGAGATACTGCTCGAGTGCGGTTCGGGCGAGTGACGGCAACGCTACCTTGCCAGCCTTGCCGCCTTTACCGACGAGGTTGAGCCAATGGGCGCCGTCTGCACCCGTACGAATGTCCCCAAGTCTCGCGCCAACGAATTCGCTTGCCCGCAGGCCTGTCGCGTACGAGAAGTCGAGCAGGAAGCGCAATCGCTGTGCGGCCAGTGTTCCCCAACCATAGGACCACTCCAGTCCGTTGGCGATCGTGCGAACCAGCCCCCATTCGCCTTCGGTGAAGCCGCGTGACGTGTCGAGCGGTTTCACGCGTGTCTTGCCTCGGACCTTGATGCCGGCAAACGGGTTGGTGAGCACATAGCGCTGTTCGATGAGCCAGCGAAACAGCGCGCCGAGAACTGAAAGCGCGTAGGCGGTCGAGCGCGCCGACAGGTTGCCGGCGAACGGACGCCACTCGGGAGCGCTACGCGGTCGTGGCGGTCCGATCCAGCGCTCGCGCGGCTGCGGGTGCCGAAGGAAACTGCGGTATGCAATGGCGTCTTCGGTCGTGAGTGAGGACAGCGCCCGCCCGCGCTCGACGATGGCCCACAGGATCAAGCGCTCGGCTTCCTTGCGGTATGCACTTTGCGTGGCGATGGTTTCGTGCAGGGCAAGCCATGCCTGTACCGCTTCGTAATCGTTGTTTGCGTCGAGCGCGCAGGCTTGCCGGGGCGCGCGGAAGCTGCCGTGCGAACCATCGACCTCATGGGGTATCCGTAACCGTTCCCAGGGAACAACAACGCTGAGGGCGCTTACCGCAACCAGCGCCCGGGCACGCTCCGTCAACTGTGGGTGGGCTTCAAAAAACGCCTCGATCTGACGGGCGCTGGTCTGGCCCAGCCCGGGCACGACGCTCCACCAACGGCGTCGGCGGGGCACACGAACTGTCAGGTCCGCGAGCGTCGCAATGCCATACGCACGCAGCGCGCGCACAGCACGGGGTGTGAGCCAAAGACTGATGTCATCGGCGATTTTCGGTTGCGGTGCGGGCAGCATACGCAGGGTGTCAATCGCGTTCGCGATTGCACCTGCCCGCTCGACCCGTTCACCGACGGGGTGCTGGAACAGATCGGCCAGATCGGTGCGCTGGCGTTCCAAGGCAAGGTTGGCAAGCTGACGGCGGATGGCGCCGATGATGCCACGCGCAGATTCACCCTGCGCCCGGACGTGAGGCAGGTAGCGGTCCACGGCGGCACGCGATGACAGGCCTGCATACCAGCCGCGCAGCGCGGCAAGTCGGTCAGCATCCGGAAACGCCGACGGTTCGGTAGGGATGGAGTGCGAGGTGGGCTGGGACTGACGCGTTTTCATGTTTGCCAGTTTATCTATTAAAAATCACTATCGCCATAAGAAGAATTATGACGATAGAACGGATTACACTGCGCTTTCCTGAACCGTCAATCCGGTGGAATCAGTGCCGCAAACCCTGTCGGCACCATCCCCACCCCTTGCCGAGCCAACCATGCCACGACGTTCCATTCTCTCGCCTGCCGAGCGCGACAGTCTCTTCTCGTTTCCGGAGAGCCATGATGAGATCATCCGCCACTACACATTCAACGAAGCGGAACTGTCGCTGATCGGCCAGCACCGGGGCGCGGCCAACCGTCTGGGTTTCGCCGTCCAGCTCTGCTGCATGCGCTATCCGGGGATTATCCTGGGCGCAGGCGTCGAACCGCCGCCTGCGCTGCTGGAGTACGTTGCCGGGCAGCTCAGCATAGAACCGATGTTCTGGAAAGAGTATGCAAAGCGGGACCAGACGCGTCGCGAACATCTGCTCGAACTGCAGGCCGCGCTGCAGTTGCGATTGCTCACTGTGCGTGACTACCGTCCGGCCGTGCAGGCCCTTGTTGATCTGGCGATGCAGACCGACAAGGGCCTGGTGCTCGCGCAGGCGCTGGTCGGATACCTGCGCCAGCAGGCAATCCTGCTGCCCGGCGCGAACGTGATTGAGCGAATCTGCGCGGAGGCCGTCACCCGCGCGACCCGCCGCATCTACGATGTTCTTACGTTATCACTGTCGGATGAGCACCGGACAAGACTCGACCAGCTATTGACGCGCCGTGATGACGGCCGCATGACATGGCTCGCATGGCTGCGACTGCCGCCGGGGAAGGCGAGTTCACGCCAGATGCTCAAGCATATCGATCGCCTCAAAATCCTCCACGCCATTGACCTGCCCGCAGGCCTCGACCGGATGGTGCACCGGAACCGTCTGCTCAAGATCGCCCGCGAAGGCGCGCAGATGACGCCTGCCGACCTGGCCAGATTCGAAAAGCAACGGCGTCATGCCACCCTGGTGGCCATCGTGATCGAAGCTACGGCGACGGTCACTGACGAGATCGTTGATCTGCACGACCGCATCATCGGACGGCTCTTCAATGCCGCGAAAAAGAAGCATCAGGAGCAGTTTCATCGTTCGGGAAAAGCCATCAACGACAAGGTGAGACTGTACGGGAAGCTGGGCCGGGCTCTGCTGGAAGCCAAGAAAAACGGCGCCGACGCGTTCAAGGCGATCGAATCCGTCATGTCGTGGGAGGCGTTCACGAAAAGCGTCAGCGAAGCCGAGCAGCTCGCCCAGCCCGAAGCGTTCGATTTTCTGCATCAGATCGGGGATCATTATGCGACACTGCGCCGGTACGTCCCGGCCTTCCTGGACATCCTGAAGCTACGTGCCGCTCCTGCGGCGACGGATGTGCTTGCAGCCGTCGATACGATCCGTGCCATGGACAACGACGGAGTGCGAAAAATGCCTGCCGACGCGCCCACCGCCTTCGTCAAGCCACGCTGGAAACCACTCGTGATGCCCGACAGCGGTATCGATCGCCGTTACTACGAACTGTGCGCGCTCGCCGAGCTGAAGAACGCGCTACGCTCAGGCGACATCTGGGTGCAGGGCTCACGCCAGTTCAGGGACTTTGACGACTACCTGCTGCCGACAGAGAATTTCCAGGCGATCATGCAGGGCAATGTCTTGCCGCTGCCGATCATCGCTGATTGCGACCGTTACTTGGAGGAGCGGCGGCAGTTGCCGGAGCAGCGACTGGCAACCGTCAACCGCCTCGCCGCCGATAACGGGCTGCCCGATGCGATCATCACGGAATCGGGCCTGAAAATGACGCCGCTCGATGCCGCGGTACCCGAGGCGGCCCAGGCACTCATTGACCAGACATCGGTCATGCTGCCGCGCGTGAAAATCACCGAGTTGCTGATGGAGGTTGATGCGTGGACCGATTTCACCCGCTACTTTACGCACCTGAAGACCGGTGAGACAGCGAAAGACAAGACCCTGCTGCTCACGACGCTCCTGGCCGACGCGATCAACCTCGGACTGACGAAGATGGCGGAGGCCTGCCCCGGTACCACCTACGCGAAACTGTCGTGGCTGCAGGCGTGGCACATCCGGGACGAAACCTACTCACAGGCGCTGGCTGAACTCGTCAACGCACAGTTCGCCCATCCGTTCGCCGCCCACTGGGGCGACGGCAGCACCTCGTCATCCGATGGGCAGCGCTTCCGTGCGGGCAGCAAGGCCGAGAGCACGGGACACGTGAATCCGAAATACGGCGCCGAGCCCGGACGCATGTTCTACACGCACATCTCCGACCAGTACGCGCCGTTCTATCCGAACCTCGTGAACGTCGGTGTGCGCGATTCGACCTATGTACTCGACGGACTGCTGTATCACGAGTCGGATCTGCGCATCCAGGAACATTACACTGACACCAACGGATTTACCGATCACGTCTTTGCGCTGATGCATCTGCTTGGTTTCCGGTTTGCGCCACGCATCCGTGATCTCAGCGACATGAAGCTGTATGTGCCAGGCAATCCCAAGGATTATCCTGCGCTTGCCTCAATGATCGGCGACACGTACAACGAAAAGCACATGCGGAGGAACTGGGACGAGGTTCTCCGTCTGGCGACGTCGATCCGGCAGGGCACCGTCACAGCTTCGCTGATGCTGCGCAAGCTTGGCAGCTATCCGCGACAGAACGGACTCGCTGTCGCACTGCGGGAAATCGGCCGCATCGAGCGCACGCTCTTTATTCTCGACTGGCTTCAGAACGTCGAACTGCGCCGACGCGTTCATGCCGGCTTGAACAAGGGCGAGGCCCGCAATGCGCTTGCGCGCTCGGTGTTCTTCTACCGCCTCGGTGAAATCCGCGATCGTAGCTTTGAGGCGCAGCGTTATCGCGCCAGCGGTCTGCATCTGGTCACCGCCGCGATCGTGCTGTGGAACACCGTCTACCTCGAGCGGGCTGTACAGACCATGCACGCCCGTGGTGTACCGGCCGACGCTACGCTGCTGCCGTATCTGTCACCGCTTGGCTGGGAACACATCAACCTGACGGGCGACTATGTCTGGCATAAGGACCGCAAGCTTCAGGCCGGCAGGTTCAGGCCACTGCGGCGGATGCCGGGGGCGGAGCCGCGGATTCGGCGTCCCTCGCAAACTGCCGAAAGCTCAACCGATCCTGCCGCCATACCCGACGAGCTCAACATCGTATAATCATCGGCTATAGCCGCCTTGACCTCGCGAAGAGAAAATCTGCCGTGAATAACCTGACGTCCCAACAACCGCTTGCCGACGACGATTTCGCCCGTCTCGCCGGGTTTCTCGACTCCATCGGCGATGCAGCGATGAACATCGAAACGGTCGACGGCTATTTCGTCGCGTTGATTTGCGGGCCAGACATCGTGTTTCCCAGCGAGTATCTGCCGCAGATCTGGGGGGAAGATTTTTCGTTTGAAAGTGACGGACAGGCCACAGAAATCGTCGAGCTGCTCATGCGTCACTGGAACACGATCAGCACGGAATTGCAGCAAACGCTGCATGAGCCGAACGTGTACCTGCCTGTGTTGCTCGAGCGAGAGGATGGTGTTGCCCCGGCCAACGACTGGGCACACGGCTTCATGCGCGGCGTACAGATGCGTCCCGCGAGCTGGGGTGAGCTGATCCATGACGAGGAGCACGGTGGACCGATGATCCCGATCATGATGCTTC
>NZ_BBJJ01000160.1 GCF_000739815.1 Paraburkholderia mimosarum LMG 23256 = NBRC 106338 | reverse complement strand
TGCGAACCGCCACCTGTTCCGGCCTGGATGGGCACGTGACGGGCCGCATTTTCAATAATTTGTGCATGAGTCTGATCGCCCAGACCTGCGTACCTCAGGTAGTTCAGTAATATGGTGCGGGCTGGAACGTCCGATGTGTTCAAGCAAGCGCGGCGGCAGGATTTCCATCCCGAACGCAGCGGCATCTCCTCGATCTCTCAGCGCTGCCAGCGAACAGGCGCGAAGCCAAATCGAAGGATCCAGTAACGAAGCACAAAATTCCCGAAGCTCGCCCCCAAAGTCCTTCTTCGAGTGCGGCGAACGTGCGTCCCGCAATCCACGCGGTAACCTCGTATGGCTATGAGCGCGCATAAGACCTCCTCGTCGATATGTCCGGTACATGCTTTAGCCGCTATTGCCGCCTCCTCGGCCTCACCGGACCGGAGAGTCTCGATTCCGGAATGAGGCCTGAAGCGAACTTGTGCGAATTGCTTTGTTTTACAGCTATCACGACTCTACCTGCAGGCGCTGCAGCAGCGCACGGCCAGAATCCGTTAACCGCACGATGATCAACCCAGGCGCACGGTCCTGGGCTTCTATAAGCCGCCGAGTCTGCAGTGCTCGCATGTTCGGGTCGAGTGTCTGCACCCGCATCTCCCCGTTCGCCAGCGTTAGCAGCGTCCCAATTTCATGGTGGCTAAGCATTGAAGTCCCCCAAATCAAACACGTCAAGGACGCAGCGAGAAAGCTCCTTCACAAGCCTGTTCGCACCACGCTTAAAAGGGTTTTTAAGAGGAACACCCTGATGACTCTGGATTGCGGGCGACTCGCCGTCTTCGTAACTTCGACTTGCTTCAGACACCGGCGAGGGAATTCAATGAAGCGGGAATTAGAGCACAGACGGTTTTCCAGCAGGTCGAAGGTGCAGCATGTATGTCCACGTGTATGCGCGTGCACTCCAATTCGTGCGCCGCGCGTTCCTGAAATCGGGCAGACGTGCGCCTGTCCCATTTGCTTTAGTGGATGGCCATCTGCACGACCTTCACGATGACGAGACCCACTGCGACGACGAGGTAGGTGCGCAGCACGCCCATCCACACGCGAGTCGACAACGTCAGGTGCTGCGGCGCCGGCAGGTCGTCGAGCGGTGGCATACGCCACGTGTTGCGCAATGCCTTGAGGGCTGGCTTGTTGAGCGCCGGAGCATCATGGTTGACAGCCTTACCGCGCGCCTTGCGCGAGAGTTCCACCGCGGCATACACGGCGGCGGCAAGTCCACATCCACCCACGAGAATCTCGACGATCGCCGCACCGCTGAGGTCCGGAAATACGGTGGCGGACGTCAGGATGATCGACAGCACGACGAGCACGGCAATCACTGCACCCGTGAACACGTTCAGTTTCTTCGAATTCACCCACGGGCCAAGCACCGCCTTGTCGTTGCACAACAGCAGCAGGAACACCGTTGCGCTCGGCAGCAGCACGCCAGCGAGCGTCTGCACAGCCTCGGTCAGGAGGCCGAGCGGGCTGCCGGGCATCAGCACGAGGGCGGCAGCGAGCGCGATGATGCCGAAGTAGACGAGATAGAAGCCCTTCGCGTCGAGCACGCTGCGGTGCAGCGAGTGCTTGACCTTGAAGACATCGCCAATCGCATAGGCCGTCGAGAGCGAGACGGCGGCAGCGCCGATGATCGACGCGTCGAGCAGCGCCACGGCGAAGATCGTGGCCGACGTCTGTCCAACGTATTTGTGCAGGCCGGCAATCACGCCACCCGCGTCGGTGAAGTTGCCGAACTCGGGCTTGCCGTCAAAGAGCGCGGCGGTGAAGGCCATCATCGCCACAGCGCCGACGATCACGAACGCGATACCGATCCAGAGGTCCGCCTTTTCGTACTTCATGAAGCGCGGCGTGATGCGCTTGTCGATCACGTAGCTCTGCTGGAAGAACAGTTGCCACGGCGCGACGGTCGTGCCGACGATGCCAATCACGAGGAGCATCACGTCGGAGAGCTTCGAGTTCGCCGGCCAGGTCGGCACGAAGAAGTCGCGCGCGATGACGCCCACAGGCGGGTGAATCGAGACGAGCACCGGGATCAGCAGCAGACTCAACAGGCACAGCACGATCGCGAAGCGTTCGAAGCGCCGGAAGTCGCCCGTACTGACCGCCGCCATCGTCAGAACCGCGGCAATGCAGACGCCAAGAACCTTCGAGACGCCGAGAAAGTCGAGTGCAAACGTAATGCCGATGCACTCGGTGACGATCGTGAGCCCATTGAGCAGGAAGAGATCTATGACGCTGAACGCACCCCAGAACTTGCCGAAGCGTTCGAAGATAAGGCGCGCGTGACCGACGCCGGTCACGGCGCCCAGGCGCAGTACCATTTCCTGGTTCACGTAGAGAACCGGGATCAGCAGCGCGAGCGTCCAGAGCAGCGACGTGCCGTAGTTCTGCCCCGCCTGCGTATAGGTGCCGAAGGCGCCGGCGTCGTTGTCGCCGATCATGACAATGAGACCGGGGCCGAGGATGGCGAGCAGCGTGCGCAGGCGAGCCATCCAGTTGCTGCGCGGGGCGGTATCGTGGTGCGCAATGGTGCCGAGGGCGCCTTTGATATCGCCCACGTGCGCTTCGTCGAGCACGGCACTGCGGCGCTGCGCGATGTTTGCTGGAGTGGTGGACATTTTTTACTTATTCCTTAGCAGTGGTTTTTGAAATTGATGATACATGCAGTGAGACTGGCTGCCGCCTGCTGGTGCAGTGGGCACGCAGTCGGCCACGCCAGGCCGCGTCAGCGGGCGAGCTGCTTGAGCGCCGTCCAGATGGCAGCGACTACGCCGGTCGATGCGTTCGAACGGGCATCGAGCGCGAGCATGCCGTTGTAATGCGCGCGAGCTTTTTCGACGTGTGGGAGCTGCGAAACGAGGAGTGCGAAGTGCATGGTGATTCCTCCAGTAACTTGAAACGTGGCGCCTTTGACCAGGCCTGCTCTCGTTTCAGTTCACGCGCGCCGAAGCGCTCGGGCGTGATGGAGGAACGTGTGCGGCCAGATGTCAGGCGAAGTCAGCGGCGTTCGGCGAGAACGCCTGATGTGTCGTACAGGAACAAGGCTCAGGTTCGGGCATCGTGAGCTCCTTTTTCATTTGGGTCCGGTTCATGTTTGACGGACGTGTTCAACCGCACGCTGGACCGGGCACGCAATTGCGTGCGCGAAAACGGCGTGAACGAGCGGCGGCGCGAGCCAATGGCTCGACGCGCCGGGTCGTGTTGACGAACGTGCGTGACAGCACGCGCGTCAACGACGGCGGCCAATCGAAGAGATGCGCGGGAGAAACTGCGGAAGCTACTGCGGCGCGCACCGTCTGCCTGCTGGCAGGACGGCGGCTAAGGAAGAATCCAGGCGGGCGTCGTGCCGGTCAGGCAGTAAAACGATTCGAAGGTCGACTACTACAACTGTCCAAGGCAAATGCCCCTTTCGTGGAAACACGCGAATTCTAGTGACGACGCGCAAGCCGAGTCAACGACTGTTTCAAAGATTTTTCTTTCGAATCTGTTACTCCCGTGTATGCAAATCATTCGCATAACTCTTCGTTTCGCATCCATGCAGTTGAGACCGTTGCCCACGGTGTGCGTTCTGTATCTCTATTGAAGCTACTAAGCACTGCGTGGCAATTTCTGCTTGCACGTTCACAGAGGGCACGCATAGAATCCGCCCTGTCTTAGAAACAGGAGAGTCCTTCGTGGACGCAAGCCCTGGTAGTCGATCTTGTACACCGGCCTGTGCCGGCACCCAGACTGCAATCGCGCGTTAGCGACGCCGGACTTTCCTTCCTGCCGCTGACTCCGATTGCCGGGTCAGCGCGCTTCTTCTGGACCGCCCGTGCGGTCCGTCTTTAGCTCGCTCCCTTTTTTGCTTAAGAACACCGACAGCGCTTGACTGTGCTCACGGCGTGTCGCTTATCGAACGTTGCCCGGCCTGGCCGGGCTCGACGGGAGTTGAATCATGCATATCGAACGCTTTCTCCGCGTCTCACGCACTTACCTGCGTGCGACGCTGGCCGTCCCACCGCGCCGCGAACCTGACGGACCCAGCCAGCTCTGGCAGCCCACGAGCGCCCGCCCAGGCCAGGCAGTGCAACGCGTACAAGGCCTGCTCCAGTGCGTCCAGAACGAAGTCCGTGCGCGCCGAACTTGACACACGCCAGCCGACAATGCGTCGGGCGAACACGTCGATGATGAACGCGACATAGACGAAGCCCTGCCAGCTCGATACATAGGGGTGAGTAGGCTGGGGGAGTTTCACCCCCAGCCTCTCGCAGGTAGGGTCGAGAACTGGCGTGCGCACCTGTAGGCGTCGGTGGTGATTCCACCGCTTTCGCGATGGCCCGCAATCCGGCAACCATGGTCACGTTTCCAGCTCCCGCCACGTCGAACGCAGCGGGCCGATTTCCGGCACTACGCTTTCCTGTTTGCTTCATGTCAAGATTTATGGGACCTATCATGCTGGGCGCGCTTTCGGTGCGGCAGCACGACGAACACGATAGCCGTTGAACAGCTTCAGTTCCTCATACAACCAGCGCCTACTCCACCGCTTCCAGCCGAAGCCCCGTCGATTCCGGGAGCGCCCCATATGGCGCCGGATCTTCTTTTCTACCCAGTCTTTGATGAAGCTGAAGCACTCGCTGGAATGTCCAACAGCGAAGTAATTCACCCAACCGCGTAGCACCGGATTGATCAGTTCAACCACCCGATCTACCGGCTGCGACTGGTATCGCCGAAACACCTCCTTGAGCTTGCGCAATAACGCCGTGCGCTTCTTCAGCTTTGGCGTATAGTGCGCCCGCCACACCCGCCTCTGTACGCTGCGGAGTCGACGGAAGTCGAACCCCAGAAAGCCGAAGCTCTCTGCGCGGTCTAGATTAACGGTGCGGCTCTTTTCTTCATTGACCTCGACCTGCAGTTTGGCAAACTCTTTCCGAAGACGCGTGGTCACCGCCCTCAGCAGCCACGCATGGCGCGGATGGGCATCGATCAGCACCACCAGATCGTCAGCGAATCGGGCATACTCGACGTAGGTGTACTTCCCGTTGCGCGTGGCTTCTTTCGCCCGCTCCAGCATACGGTCTACCTCAGTGAGATAGATGTTACTGAGCAACGGTGAAATTACGCCGCCTACAATGTTGCATACTTTTCTCTCCTGCGTCTGAGTCGGTCGAATTTTCGCTGCCGCGAACTGGCGGTTGCGGATCGACACGGAACACGACGACGATCTCGTCTTTGTGGATTTCTACGCGCTTGACCAGGCCCAGAACGATCTTGCGTTTCGTTTCAAGATCAATCGCATCCAGCTTTTCAGTGACGGCGGCTGCAAACGGATCTGTCGCAATAAGGCGGTCTGCTATGCTGACGGACTTTAATGCGTGACGTGATCGATGACCGA
>NZ_BBJJ01000161.1 GCF_000739815.1 Paraburkholderia mimosarum LMG 23256 = NBRC 106338 | reverse complement strand
AATCCGACGCATAATCCGCTCGTCCTGCCTGGGGGAATTTAGCCGCCCACAAGTGGAGGAGTTTGAACTGCCCATCCGGGCAAAGCGGCGCTCAATGGTTTTCGACCGGTCACGATGCGTATGCTGGCCATGATACTGGCGGCAACACGGCAAGGGAGAAAAAACGGGGAAGGTTGCCCTGCCGCCACTTGCACATCGCACGCTTCGCATGCCCTCACGCGCGGCGCGGAACTGGTGACGGTCCGGGACGGTTCTGATAATCATATAGCCGGCCCCACGCCGTTGTGGTGAAGCGGCGGGCGTAGAGTTGAGGTTGCGAGACCCGCTTGACGCACAGGAGGCCGGCATGGACAAGTTTAGCGGAATCGACCTGCACTCGAATAACAGCGTGGTTGTGATCAGCGACGAAATTGACCGTGTTCTCTACCAGCGGAGGTTACCGAACGATCCCGTCCAGATTCGAGCAGCACTGGCACCCCACCGTGCAGATCTCGTGGGAGTGGTCATTGAAGCAACGTACAACTGGTACTGGCTTGTGGATGAGTTGATGAGCGACGGCTACCGGGTGCATCTGGCCAACCCTGCAGCGATCCGGCAGTATGACGGCCTGAAATACAGTGGTGACTTCACCGATGCGGCCCACCTCGCGCAACTGCTTCGTCTGGGGCTTTTGTCGGAGGGGTACATCTATCCGGTGGAGCAACGTCCGCTGCGTGACCTTGCGCGCAAACGGATGCAACTGGTGCAGTGCCGTACAGCGCAGATCCGCAGATCCTCGCGATTGAAAACCTGTTCTCACGTCATACCGGTGGACAGATGGAGAGTCAGCGGGTCAAGCAACTGGATCAGAAGCAGGTCAACGAATTTGGTTTTGCTGCTGATGTGACGCTTGCGATGCAAGCGAATCTGACGGTCATGCTGACCTTGCAGAAGGAGATTCGGGTCATCGAGAAGCGACTCATGGAACAGGTGAAGCTGGACCCGGATTACGCATTGCTGAACTCAGTGCCGGGTATTGGTCCGGTTCTCGCTACCACCATCATGCTGGAGACCGGGGCCATCTCGCGCTTCACCAAGGTTGGCAATTTCAGTTCGTACTGCCGCTGCGTGGATAGCCGGCGTGAAAGCAACAGCCGGAAGAAAGGCGAAGGCAATACGAAGAACGGCAACAAGTATCTGGCGTGGGCATTTGTCGAGGCGGCGAACTTCGCCATTCGTTCATGTCCACAAGCCCGGCGCTTTTACGAGCGGAAGAAACACGCTCGAAACAGGATTGTCGCGATCAAGGCGCTGGCGCACAAGCTGGCGCGTGCCTGCTATCACATGCTTCGGGAGCACAAGCCATTTGAGATAAACCGCTGCTTTGGCTAAAGGTGGTGCAAGGGGACCGAGCCCAGTATCGCGACTGGTGCGAAGCCATGGTTCTGATTGGGCCAGGGGGCTGTAGCCGTCGCTCATCAGCATGCCGCTGTAATCCCCGAGGAAGGCCTTCGGATGCTCCTGCCCGCGCCCCGGCTGGTACTCGAACAAGACCACAGGTTGCGCGCAGTTCTGGGCGCTGCGCTGGGTAGCCGAACGCGGTTGCCCGCGCCCGGCCCCCAAAGAACTGTACGTGCAAGTTTCCCCGCATACAGCTCAAGCCCCGACAAAGGCATCTTGTCGACACCCGTTCACACCACTGTTGGTCCAGCGTACGACGAATTTCCGTGGCACCTGGGATGATGCAGTTGGAGATTGCTCGCCGCGTCCGATCCGCCTTCGGTTTTCTTGACAACAAAGCGGGTGTCCCATGGGGTAACCGAACATGCAGCGCGAGCGCCATCGACGGAACCGGAGTAGACGGTGTCGACGGCGACACTGGCGCGGAGATGACGGGAACAAACACCGGTAAGGTACTTGCATTGCTGGGGCCTCTGACCGTCGGAGCAGGAATGTCGATCGAGACGCCATCGATTACCATTGGGTCTGGCTCCCGGGAATCGTGCAGGATCTGATGCTGATAGCGCGTGATCCACCGGCGTAACTGGTTCGGGTTGACGTCGTGATCCATGGCCGCACGCGCGATCGACACGCCCGGCTTCAGGCATAGTGCGACCAGTTCCCGTACAGCATCCTCATTAAATTCGCGCCGGCCATCCCGTTTCTGGCCAACGACCAGCCTGCTGCGAAGGTCTCGATTCTCGTTCATTGCGGTCTGAGTGCATGTGTCCACGCGGACACTTAGGTTCAGACCTTCAGCCACTCATTGGAAGGACGTTGTTCCTCGACCGCATACGTTTGACTGGTCGTGGCCCGCCGCACTGGCACTGGCGGCGACCGGATCGCTGACCGGCCTGATGACGGGCCTGCTCGGCGTGGGCGGTGGATTCATCATCGTGCCACTCATGCGCAAGCTGACCGACGTGTCCATGCACGGCATCGTAGCAACGTCGCTGATGGTGATTGCGCTGGTTGGCGGTGGCGGTGTGCTGGCGACGGCGATGCACGGCACGGCATTTCCGTTCGATGTCGTCCTGTGGTTCAGCACCGCTACCGCCGCGGGGATGCTGGGTGGACGCCGCGTTTCGCATCGCCTGGCCGCTCAGCACGTCCAGTCCGGATTTGCGGCCATCCTCGTGTGCGTTGCCCTCGCCGGCATGGTAGTAGAGCACGCGATTGCGCCTGTCAGGCGGAAAACTCCTCGAACGCTGCTAGCGCATGGGTGGCGTACATCATCGACGGACCACCGCCCATGTAGACTGCAGTAGCCAGCACGTCTTCGAGTTCCTGCCTCGTCATGCCGAGCTTGACCAGCGTCTGGACATGGAAACCAATACAGTCGTCGCACCGGGAAGATACGGCGATGCCCAGCGCAACCAGCTCGCGGGTCTTTTTGTCCAGAGCACCATCCTTCGTGCCCGCAGCCTGGGCGGCGACAATTAGCTTGGCCGGTCGTTGACGTTTGTTTTGGCCGGTGGTGAGGAGTCGGAGGCGGCGTAGCCGCCGGAGACGACGAACCACCGGCGGCGCCGCGTCGGCGGGGCAATAGGATGGCTGATCGATTCTTAAAGAAGAAGCGGTCAGCACATGTCTGGAACCCGCATCACCGACCAACAGGTTCGTCTCTACATGAACAAGCGCAAACACCATCCGCAGGAAGTCGCGGCTGCCAAGGCAGGAATAAGCGTGCGCAGCGCACGCCGCATAGAGCGTGACGCGACGTTGCCATCCCAGAAGCCGCGGCGCTCCTGGCGCACCCGTCCCGATCCGTTCGCCGATGTCTGGGACAGCGAAGTCGTGCCCTTACTACGCAACGCTCCCCATCTGATGGGCATCACGATCCTGCGCAAGCTGCAGGATGATCACCCGGGCTGCTACCCCGACAGCATGCGTCGCACGCTGGAACGACGCATTTCTCAATGGCGGGCGCTCGAAGGTCCCAGCCAGGAGATCTTCTTCCCCCAGGAGCATCAACCCGGCGTGCGCGGGCTGTCTGACTTCACCGATATGAGCAAGCTGTGCGTGACGATTGGCGGCGCGCCGTTCGAGCACCGGCTGTATCACTTCGTGCTGGCATTCTCTCGCTGGGAGTATGCCTGCGTGGTTGAGGGTGGCGAGAGCTTCGAAGCCCTCGCCAACGGGTTGCAGAACGCTCTATGGCAGGCGGGAGGTTGCCCGCGCGAGCATCGCACCGACAGCCTGTCCGCCGCCTTCAAGAACCTGAGCGAGAAGGAGGACTTCACGACCCGTTACAAGGCGCTGCTCGAGCATTACGACATGCAGGGCACACGGAACAATCGCGGTCTGGGGCACGAGAACGGGAGTGTCGAATCCTCGCATCGGTATCTGAAGGACGCAGTCGATCAAGCCCTGATGCTGCGTGGCCATCGCGACTTCGTCGATCGTGCCGCCTACGACGAGTTCATCCGCGAACAGGTGATGCGCCGAAACCGGCGCTGCGCCGCCGCGTTCCGTATCGAGCGCCAGCAGCTTCAGGATCTGCCGGAGTACCGTACCACCGACTTCGTCGAGGAAGAGGCCCCTGTGACCCGCTGCAGCACGTTTACGGTGCGGGGCATCCTCTACAGTGCGCCGTCGCGCCTGATCGGTCACCGGCTGAAGGTGCGCGTCTACGGCGACCGGCTCGACTGTTACCTGTCCGGCGTGCTGGTGCACAGCACCGCACGGGGCTCCCGTGCGCACGACAACCGTCACGCGCTTGATTACCGCCACTTCATTGGCTCCCTGAAGCGCAAACCGCAGGCATTCAAGGGGCTCGCGTTTCGTGATGCACTGTTCCCGCGCGAGGCCTACCGCCGGACCTGGGAACAACTCGATGCCCGCCTGTCGCAACGCGAAGCATGCAAGACGATGGTTGGCCTGCTTGAACTCGCCGGCCTGCACGGCGTGGAGGCCGCACTGGCCGGACAGCTTGACGTGTTGCTGGAAGCCGGCAAGCTGCCCGATCTCAAGGCGCTGCGTGAGCAGTACGCTCCCCGTGAGGCCTCGTGTCCTGAAGTGGAGGTGCAGATGCCGCCCGTTGCCGTCTATGACGAACTGCTCGAGGAGGTGGCAGCATGAACGCGCCCGCACATGATGGTGGCCGCCTGGCCCTGATGCTCAACGAGCTGCGTTTGCCAACGATCGGCAGGTTGTGGCCCGAGTTCGCCGAGCGTTCGGACAAGGAAGGCTGGCAGGCCACGCGACTGCTTGGCGCACTGCTTGAGCACGAACTGGCTGAGCGTGCCAAACGACGCATCGAGCGGCATCGGACCGAGTCGCATCTGGAGCCGACCAAGACGCTCGCCACCTTCGACTTCAGCGCTGTGCCAATGGTCTCGAAGGCTCATGTGACGGCGCTGGCCACTGGCGAGTCATGGCTGGAGAAAGGCGCCACGGTCCTTCTGTTCGGCCCACCTGGGGTCGGGAAAAGTCATCTAGGTTCGGCCATCGGGCACGCCCTGATCGATGCCGGCTACCGCGTGCTGTTCACGCGCACCAGCGAGCTCGTCCAGAAGCTGCAGGCCGCACGCCAGAGCCTGCAGTTGCCTTCAGCGCTGGCCAAGCTCGACCGCTTCGACTTGATATTACTTGACGACCTATCGTACGCCCGCAAGGACCAGGCCGAGACCAGCGTGCTGTTCGAACTGATTGCCGAGAGGTACGAGCGCAAAAGCCTTCTGATAACGGCCAACCAGCCGTTCTCGGGCTGGAATGACGTGTTCCCTGACCCCGGCATGACGGTCGCCGCCATCGACCGGCTTGTGCATCACTCGACGATCTTCGAGCTCAACGTCGAGAGCTACCGCCGCCGCAAGGCCGGCGACAAACAGAATGCACGG
>NZ_BBJJ01000162.1 GCF_000739815.1 Paraburkholderia mimosarum LMG 23256 = NBRC 106338 | reverse complement strand
GACGGTGTGCATCAACTGCTTGCGAGCCCTGATGATCGCTTCCGACGACCGCGATCGCCAGGCCGTCGACGAAATGCACCGGCTCCTCAGAGCCATTCCAGCCGCAATCGCGGCTTGTGCATGTGAGGCTGCGATCGCTCACGTGGACAAGGTGGTCGAGATCGCGCACGAGCTGCTGGCCGTGGGCACGAGCATGCGTCGTGGTGCGTCAGGGGGATAGCGCGGCTCATCTTTTTCGGCTCAAAAGGAGAGGCGTTGTAAATAATGTTGGTTCTTGTCTGACAATATAGTTAGTTATACGAATGAAAAGATTTTTTAACCATGAACGGAAGGGGAAGACGTGAAAGGTACTGACTTCAAGAAACTTGCAGTTTGCGCGCTGTTGGGGAGTTCGCTCACGGTTGCGAACGTATATGCGCAGTCCTCGGTAGCGCTCTACGGTGTGATCGATACTGGGATCGATTATGTCAACAACAGCGGCGGGCATTCGCTCTGGCGTATGCGAGATGGCACGTATGACGGCGTCTACGGCAGCCGCTGGGGATTGAAAGGCACGGAAGATCTTGGTGGCGGCCTGAGCGCGCTGTTCAAGCTCGAATCGGGCTTCAGTCTGGAGAATGGTCAAAGCCGCCAGGGTGGTCGGCTGTTCGGGCGTCAGGCCTATGTGGGTCTTTCGGATGCACGTTTTGGCACGCTTACGTTGGGCCGCCAGTACGACTCTGTGGTGGATTACCTGCAACCCCTCACGGCACCGGGACAGCTCGGCGGCCCGCTCGTCCACGCAGGCGACATTGATAACACCGACAACTCGTTCCGCGTGGACAACGCGGTCAAGTACGCGAGCCCGAAGATCGGCGGCCTGACCTTCGGCGGCGTGTACTCGTTCACCAACACTAACGCCCCTGGGCGTGGCACGACGGGCCTGTGGAGCCTCGGCGCGAGTTACTCGCTCGGTTCCCTGACCATTGCCGGCGCGTACCTGTACGCAAAAGACCCCGCGCTGCTCCTGAGCGACGGCAACTATGTCGGCAACACCACCGGCGCGGATATCGGCGCGAGCGGCCCGTTCAGCTACGTCGGCAATCCACGTAACGAGCAGATATTCGGCGCAGGGGTGAACTACGTGCTCGGCTCGGCGACGCTCGGCCTCGACTACACGAATACGAAGTTCAACGACGCCAACGGTACGGATAGCACGGTGATCTTCACCAACTACGAGGCGTGGGGCCGTTACAACATCACGCCATCGTGGTACGTCGGCGCGCAATACGTTTACACGCATGGCAGCATCGGCTACAGCCAGGAGGTTCCCATCTATCACCAGGTGGGGCTTACGACATCGTACTCGCTCTCGAAGCGCACGGCGCTCTATGCGATGGGCGTATGGCAGAAGGCAGCCGGCGCGGCGACCAACGCCGACATCTTCGACGGCGCGGTGGGGTCGGCGTCGTCCAACAATCACCAGATCGCGGTGCGCGTGGGCATGTACCACCAGTTCTGATTGTTAGAGCGCTCCGCCCCGGCAACTCATGCACATTGCCGGTTTCATGCCCGGATTGATCCTCGCATTGCTGGTGATGCTCAATTCGACCGAATCATTAGGCTCGCTGCTTGGCGGCGCGGTGGTCGGCCGCCTGGCATCGAAGTCCGTTGCCAGCGGACTTTATCTGCTTGCGGCAGTTCACCTGTGCGGGCTGCCGTTCGCTCATGGCACTCTGCAAACATATCTGCTCGCGGGCACTGCCGGGGTGAGCGCCATCGGGAACACAATGCTGCGTGACACCTATTTCTGTCGCTATTGTCCGCCCCTCAACCTGGGGCCGGGCATTGGCTGGGTGCGAGGAATCGGGCGCTTCGGCGCAATTGCCAGGCTGCTGATCGGCGGCGCGCTCGCACAGGCGGGTGCACCACTGCTTTGGAATCTCTACGCATTTTAAGCGCCGTTCTCGTAGCGGCGCTTGCCGGGCTCGCCGTTCTCAGGCGCGCTTCACGCCTTGAGTAATTACGTACGGGTTGGCGCTATCTCAACCAATATGAATCTACTAAAAAATCTATCCATCGCGGGAAAAACCGGCGTTGCATTTGCGTGCGCAATTTTTGCGTTCGTCGTTAGTGCATGCATCTGCCTCGCCAGTGTTCGGGCAATCGACCATAAACAGAAGGAATTCGAAGCATCGGAACAAACGCTCCTTCTGCTAAAGGACGGAACGTCCGACTATCTCAACATCATTTGGGCGGTGCTGGCGAACAACCTGAACGGCAAACCCGGGCACAAGGCGTGGATCGACCAGCACCGTTCTGATTTCGCCACTAGGCTGGCAGGCCTGCGAGCAATAGACGGCACGGCAGAGGCCATACAGCTGGCTAGCACATGTCAGCAGGAATATGACCGCTGGTTGAATACAGTCGTCGACCCGCTAGTGGACATGCGCAAGAAGGTGGACGCTTTCTCAGTCAATATGGGCGATCTCTCGGCATTAACTGAGGGCTTCGGGTCGTACCTGGGTACCGACCGGCTCGTCGCCGCCGTCGACAAGCTGGACCGCTACGAAAGAGATCGCATGCTTGCAAGTGGCAAGGAACTGGTGTATCGGCTCGGACTGTTTGGACACGCTTTTGCGACTCAGGCAGCCTGTTTCATGAGGCTTGCCTGACGGGCTTCGAGGGGTGACATGAAGCCCAGTTTTTCCAGGCGCCATTCTCGGTTGTAACGGTCCTTAAAGGCAAGGGCCGCAGCACGGACTTCCTCGACGTTGAGGAAGATGCGCCCGTGAATGGCTTGCTCCTTCATGGTCCGGTTGAACCGTTCGGCGACGCCGTTGGTTTGCGGCTCGGCAACGAATGCATAGCTGGGCGTGATCCCCCAGAACTTGATCTGGTCACGAAAATCGTCGGACGTGTACTGAGAGCCATGATCCATCCGCAGCTTCAGTCCCTTGCCAATTCCGGCAGCAACCGAACCGAATTCGCTTTGCAGCCCCTGAGAGATAGGCTCCAGGGCGGCGAAGCGGTCGCCGAGTTTCGCCGTGTGGATGCCCGTGCAGAGCCCATCGCAATGATCAACGGCAGAGAAGATCCAGACCATGCCGTCGTCCACGGTCTGGATGCGCACCCCGTCGGTTCCCCACATCTCGTTCGGGGTATCCGTCGTGATGTGCCCATCGTGAAGGTTCGGCTCGCCTTGAGGCTTGCGGTGCGGCGAGAGCAGGTGGTGCTCGCGCATCAGGCGAAGCACGCGCGCGCGGGAGGCGCGTATGTCGTGGAGGATGCGCAGGCGCGCCCAGACCTTGCGGTGCCCCTCACCCGTGAACGGGGAGCTCGCCAGATCGACCCGAATCGCTTCCAGCAGCACTGCGTCGGGCACCTTGGGTTTGGGGCCGCGTTTGAGTCGGGCAATCGGGACTACCGTGGCCTTCGCCCTTGCTCGCTCAGCATAGATCGACGAACGGGGAAAGTTGAGCGTCAGGCAAACGCGTTGCAGTCCATAGGGCTTGCCGGTGCCAACGGAGGTCTCGAGGCTCATTTCGATGACCTCCGACCGGTCAAAGGGGCTCGGCCCTGCCTTTCGCGCTCCTTGCGCAGAATCTCGTTCTCCATCGTGAGCTCGCCAACACGCCGCATGGCGTCGTTGAGCCGGACTTCCAGCGGATCGGCGGTCCTCGCCTTGAGGCCGGCTTCCATACCGGCCAGTGCCAGCTCACGCCATTGCTCGAGCTCGGCGATCGTTACACCGACTTCGCGGGACACGGCATCTACAGGTTCGCCGCGCAACAACCGAAGGACCACGCTACGCTTGCGACCAGTTGACCAGCGTTTAAATTCGGCCGCGCCAGAGGCGCTTCCAGTCGCGCTACGCGCTCCTTCCAGCGCCTCTGGCCCAACAGCCTCAACCTTGACCTTCTTCAGCATCAACAGCTCCTTTCTTGGACAGAAGTTTTACACCAAATCTGTGTCCAAAAAAATCGGAGCCGCCGCATGGCAAGGAACTGGACGCACTCCGTGCCAGAATTTACGTGACGATACTCGCAAGCACCGTAATTGCTGTCATTGCGTCCATTCTTGCTGCGACGTGGCTCTCGGGTATGGTTTCGCGTCCGCTGAAGGAGGCCGTTAATATGGCGACGCTCGTAGCAGAAGGCGATCTCACAGCCAATATCGAGGCGTCGTCGATGGATGAAACCGGGCAGCTCATATGCGGCCTGAATGCCATGAATGAGAGCCTCGCAAAGATTGTAGGCGGCGTTCGGATCGGCACCGATAGCATTGCGACGGCATCCAGCGAAATCGCGGCCGGGAATTTCGATCTCTCTTCGCGTACTGAGCAGCAGGCGAGTTCACTTGAGGAGACGGCCGCCAACATGACGCAACTGGCCCAAACCGTTCGGCAAAGCGCCGACAACGCGCGGCAGGCGAACGCATTGGCGATGAGAGCATCCGGCATGGCGGAGGCCGCCAACGAGTCAGTGTCGAATATGGTGCAGACCATTCGCAACGTCAGCAATAGTTCGAAGCAAATCTCCGCGATCACCGCCGTGATCGAGGGCATCGCCTTTCAGACCAATATTCTCGCGCTCAACGCGGCAGTGGAGGCTGCGCGAGCCGGTGAACAGGGCCGAGGTTTCGCGGTGGTCGCGAGCGAAGTGCGAGGCCTTGCACAGCGCTCAGCCACGGCTGCCAAGGAAATCAAGGAGCTGATCGTCTCGTCGGTGGAGGCGATCCAGGAAGGCTCGACACAGGCAGATGCCGTTGGTGAGGCAATGGGTGAAGTCAAGATCGCGATCAAGCAGGTTGTGGGCATCGTCGGTGAGATAGCCGTGGCGTCCGACGAGCAAAGCCGCGGAATCGACGAAGTCGACCAAGCCGTGAACCAGATGGAACGGATTACCCAGCAGAATGCGGCACTCGTGGAGCAAGCGGCCGCAGCGGCGCGTTCTCTCGAAGAGCAGTCAATGCATCTCAAGAACGCTGTAGCCGTATTTTCGCTCGGTGAACGGGATTCCGTGCGTGCAGACCACGATCACGCACATGCGCGGTCATGGAGACCGGTCGAGTGGCAGGCTTGAGCAGATTCCGACGTTGGGCCAACAATTGAGAGAGAGAAGCGTGGTGCGTCTGAGGCTACGGCGTATCTGAGCATTCGACGACATCAGTGCATTTTACATAAAAAGAATTATCAAACCTTTTAGTATGTT
>NZ_BBJJ01000163.1 GCF_000739815.1 Paraburkholderia mimosarum LMG 23256 = NBRC 106338 | reverse complement strand
AACCTGCTAAACCAAAGCTGCCGCTTACAATGATCGTGGCATCGGAAAGTATCGCATTGGGCAGCACCGACCGTGCCGGCGAGATCGTGAGCCGTCGCGCACCCGGCGCCGGCATTTACATCTCACATCCGATGGCCGCCGCCGCTTCGACCCCACCATTAGCCTATGACCACGTAGTGACCATCCTGCTTGACGACATAGTGGTGACGAATGCCGGAGACAGGTGAAGCGACCGGCAGAACGCTGAGCATGGCGAAAGATGGGTCAGGCGTGGCGCTATCCCATCCTGGCAGGCTGTTGAAATACACCTCGCTGATGCGCGGCCCATCGTTGCGGCGAGCCGCCGCGCGAGGTTGGTTCGTGTCGATTCGATGCCTGATTTCCTTAACTCAGGTCAGTACCGGTTCGTCAGACGCGCATTCAGCGTCCCTGCACTAAGAGTCGCTAACACAAGTCATCCACGAAGCGTGAACAGATAACGGCAGCAGCCAGGGAAAGCAACGCAACATGAATGTCGAGACGCCGTTCGAAACGAATGCGCAGTTTGCCTAATCCGGCGAACCAGGCGTGCGTGCGCTCGACCACCCAGCGATGCCACCCGAGCCGCTCCTTGCTTTCTACGCCGCGCAGCGCGATACGGGCCGTGATGCCACGCTGCCTGAGGTAACTTCGACAGCGGGCAAAGTCATAACCCTTGTCCGCATGCAGTTTGCCCGGGCGTTTGCGGGGTTGGCCATTCAGGCCCGGCACTGCCGGAATAGCATCGAGCGTGGGCTCGAATGCCATCGAGTCGTGCCGGTTGGCGCCCGTGACCGTGATGGCCAGCGGAATGCCTCGCGCATCTACCACGATGTGCCGTTTCGACCCGAGCTTGCCACGGTCCGTCGGACTGGGGCCGGTTTCCTGGTCCCCCCGGGGGCTGGAAACACTGGCGACATCAAGACTCGCCCGTTCCCAATCAATCTGGTCATGCTCACGCAACCGGCGAAGCATCGCCAGATGCAGTTGCTCCCAAACACCTGCAGCCTACCAATCCCGTAGTCGTCGCCAGCATGTCATGCCACTGCCAAAACCAAGTGCCTGCGGCAAGTCTTCCCATGGAATGCCCGCTTGCAGGACATACAGGATGCCGTTCAATGCTGCGCGGTCGTCGACCGTACGTCGGCGCCCGCCTTTGGGCGACGGTTCGAATACGGGAATCAATGGTTCCAGCGCCGCCCACAGTTCGCTACTGATTTTTCGTCTTGTCATGTCGCCAGGATATGGCGTCCATGGCTTGATGTCCAGGTTGTGTTAGCGACTCTAATGCGACACAACCCGTGGGCGTCGGACTTTATGTGCCGACGCATGACTTCAGACATGCTGCCCTCCATTGACGTGCAACTCTGCTCCGTTGATGTACGACGAGGCCTCAGTGCAGAGGAAGTAGATTACTCGTGCGACTTCGGCCGGATCTCCGAGACGACGCATAGGAATACCGTGATCCACGATCTCCTCTGTGCCGGGCGACAGGATCGAGGTATCAATTTCGCCCGGCGCAATAGCGTTGACGCGTACGCCCTCGGGGCCAAACTCGTGCGCCATTTCTCGTGTTAGAGCTGCGAGCGCAGCCTTTGAAGCTGCGTACGCAGTACCCGCGAAAGGATGAACCTTCACCCCGGCGATCGATGTTACGTTGGCAATCGCCCCTTTTGCTCGGACCAATTCTGGGAACAGCGATCGCGCCAGTAATGCGTTGGATACCAAATTCACGTTAAGAACAGTCATCCATGTCCGAAAGTCGCTGTTGAGAACTCCGAGGCGCGATCTGTTCTCGCCTTTAGGCGAGATTCCAGCATTGTTGACGAGCGCATGTAACTGTCCATCAGGTAGCCATCGCCTGACTTCCAAAGCGATCCGTTCGATGCTATCGAGGTCCGCGAGGTCTGCTTGGATGTGCGCTTCACGCGCCGCAGGCCACTTGCAACTGTCCGAGAACGGTCGCCGTGAGACAGTGAACACCTCCCAGTTGTTTTCCTGAAAAAGCTTAACTGTGGCATGACCGATACCGCGGCTGGCGCCGGTCAACAGCATATAACGAGTAACTTGGCCCATCTGTGCATTTCCAATTGGATAGATCGTTGCTGGCAATCGCTTGCATTGGGGCGACCGCCGCTCTGCGTGCGGTGAGGCGAACCTACACGAGTTGTGGCGCGGCAATCTGGATGAGAGGAACAGCGCGTCAGTCGGTGAGATCGATGCCGTAGCACGTGAACTGGCCGGGCGCCCTGGCCCCTGTTGCTTGCGCTTGCGCTCGCGCTCCATGGCGGTACGGCGACGGTAGCTTTCGACGTTCAGCTCGAAGATCGTCGAGTGATGGACCAGCCGGTCGTCATACAGCCGTACGCGCAGGCGATGGGCCGATCAGCCGTGACGGTATAGAACACCTTGCGCAGGACGAAGCCGCACGTGATCGTGACGTACACGCGCGTTTCCTCGTAGTCGCACGTACACTGGAACGGAAGCGGCTGAAGCAGTGCCTGCTCGACCTCAATGCGTTTGCCATCATGCACGTTGATTCGATCGACGATGTCGTCGATAAAGCGGCGACAGGAACCGAGATCGTCGAAGTCGTGACTGCCGCGCAGAAGCAACGCATCACGCACCCGTAGTTGAACATCTTCTGTCACAGCAACGTCGGCGGCGGCCACGGCTAAGATGCGGCAATATAAATGCCCGAACTGCTCATCCGCCAATGTCGTGGGGATTGCCTGCGGACCATGGTTTGCAGCCATGCTCGTATCCGCAAAGCCTTGACTTTGACCCGACCGCCCTCGCCAACCCCGCGAGCCAGTCCCGACGGGGCACGCAAACAAATTCCGCCCCTTCGGAACACCCGCAATCAGTTGTTTATCTTTTCCATAAACAATCCTTATCGGGAAAATGTTAATTAACCTAAGCCCTGCGGGTCGTCGCACTACCCGGCTACCTAACACAGCACGTTACGCGACTCTCTGTGCAAATACCAGAAGAAGGGCGTCAAATATATTGATGACAACACTAAGCGTCATTGAAGGGTTGTGTCGCATTAGTGCTGAGGCGCTAGAATGCGCGTCTGACGCCCCCCGGTGCTGACCCGATGATCAAGAAGGCACCCACGAACGGCCATCGGCCATTGCCCCAGGAATTGCGAAGGTTATAAAGCGACTGCACTATCCGCTCGATGTCATGCTGATGTGCGTGCGCTGGTATGTGGCGTACACACTGAGCCTACGAAACCTCGAAGAAATGAAATGAACGCGTCCCACCCCGTGACCGAGTGAGCAAAGCAAGGTGGATCCTCACGGGGCCAACGGCATCGATGTGCCCACGTGGAAAATAGGAAGTTTTCCAAGGCGACCGGAGGATCCAGTGATGAATCGTACAGCAGTTGGTGTGGACATCGCGAAAAACGTGTTCCAGTTGCATTACATCGATCAGGAAACCGGCGAGATCGTGAACAAGCCGATCAAGCGGGCAAAGTTCCTCGAACACTTCGCGAACCGTGCGCCGTGCCTGATCGGGATGGAAGCGTGCGCCAGGCAAGCCGGTAGCGGTAAAAACCGAGATGCAGCAAGCGATGCGTGGGCTGCACCGCTTGACCACAGATTGTTGATGACGGCACCCGATCTGCGCGCAGAGCGTTGTTATGACCGCGACGTTTGCCCGAACCGCGAGTGCGACATCGTTGGGCAAGTGCATTTGTTTGATCGATTCTTCGTCCAGTCGTTTTACCTGATTGCTCGTGATTCGCTTTCCGAACTGGCGTGCCGTGATGTTCTCCACCGCGAGGATGTGGGAAGTGCGGCTTCGTACGAGTTGCATCCGTTTCCTCGCAAGATCACGGACAGCACGCTGTTGTGGCGGGAGAATGGTCCCTGTCCGGAGTATCCCCAAGCGCAGCAGGTGAGCTAGGTAACGTGCATCGGTCTCATCTCCGCTGTGCTTGAGTCCGTCGTATTTTTTGATTGCCGTCGTGTTGGCGAGATGTACATTGAAGCCCGCCTCCTGCAGCCCGTCGACAAGCCAGTACCAGTTGAACGTCGACTCGACCACGACGCCTGCCAGCTCTGCTCGCCACGGAGCAAGGAAAGCGAGAATCTTCGGCAAATCGTTCGGCAGACGCTTCTCGGCCAGAACCCGATCAGTTTCGTCAGTCACGGTGACCACGCTGTTGTTCGAGTGCAGGTCAATGCCGCTATAGTTCATGATGACCTCCTTCTGGTTAAAGCGGTTTTCGCGCACTCACTTTAACCCCGCCGCCCTAGCGGGCGGCGGTGGGAGGTCCGCTAGATGATTTTCAAGCCAGGTAGGAGCGGGGCCCGCCAAGCCTGAATCATCTCTAGAGCTTCGGGCTCGTTTGAAGAATGAGGCGCGGGCCAGCGGATTTCATATGGGGCCGTAGCCTATTGGGCTGCAACAAGCCCGGATATAGAGCAGCAGCCCATCCTGTCTGTCACAACAAGCGAGAACTGGCGCAAAGGGACGCGTTCATATAGAAATGATGGCCGAGCGGGGTATCGAGGTGGACCATTCAACCCAGCACCGATGGGCGATCAAGTTGCTGCCCGCTCCGGAAAGGCATTTCGACGTCGCAAGCGCGCAGTCGCCGGCCCACCTCTATCTTCCGCCACCGCGGCGCATCTCGGTCTTGACTGCTATCGGCTTGCCCGGTTGCCGCACCGCTAGCCACATCGCCTTCGCGTCTGCCGCATCACTCTTGTTCCGAATGTTGAACGCCTTGACGAACTCCGCCGGCATCAGCTTTACCTCGTGGTCCATCTTCGTCGGTTGCCGAGCCCAGTGGTGGGCACCACCGCACGCTACCGTCCCGATCATGCACGGCGCACGGTTCGCGAAATGTTCAAGGAACTTTGCCCGTTTGATCGGCTTATTCACGATCTCAGCAGTTTACTGATCGACGTAATGCACCCGGAACAGGTTCTTCTCGATATTCACACCGACTGCTGTACGATTCACCATTGGATCGTCCGGTCGTCTTGGAAAACTTCGCATTTTCCCACGTGGGCACATCGATGCCGTTGGCTTGTGAGGATCCCCCTCCCTTTACTCATTCAATGACGGA
>NZ_BBJJ01000164.1 GCF_000739815.1 Paraburkholderia mimosarum LMG 23256 = NBRC 106338 | reverse complement strand
TTTGATTGATGCGCGCACGTGAGGTCTGCAGGAGCGACAGATCCCGGTGAGGTATATCCCCGACGAAACCGATCGATCGATATCAAAAAAATCTTCAGGAGATGAAAATAAATTTCATATCTAGAAAACTCGTGATTGGTGATATTGTCCTCGGCGGTATTCAGTTCCTTCGTCATCGCCTTTACGCTCAAGGCGTTCGGCGTGACTGGCGTGTTCGTTTTCATCGCGGGGGCAATGGCGCTCGTCACGGTGTCCATCGGGGTGATGGGGCCCCGGACGCTCGACAAGTCGCTGGAGAGCATTTCGCATTGAGCGGCCCACGCTCCATACCCAGCCATGTTTACGCAATTTTTCCGTAAGAGCGCCACCTTTTTCAGAAATTGTGTGTTCGACTGGCGTAGCCTTTCAAAAAGTTCGATCAGTAAAACGCTAACGCATATGTACAACAATCCCGGTAATCGGCGAGGCGCTCGTTTGCATGGCCTTCGCGCTCTCGTTTTGGCGGCGGATCCCGGTCGGTGGTTCGCTCAATGGAATGGCCTATGGCGCCGACGCATCGGTCGTTGCGCCGCCCGAACCCGCTACGACGCGGTCCCACAGGGCATCCCGACGGTTCTGTCGCGCCAAGGCACTCAGCTAAAATTGTTGCTCGACCACGCATGACAAACGAAATGGGCAAAACGAGCGGGACACCACGTACGACGCTGCCATCAGGGATCGCCACGATTCTCAAGCGACTGCACAATCCGTTGGACATAATCCTGCTGTGTGTTCGCTGGTATGTGGCATATTCGTTGAGCTTGCGTAACCTCGAAGAAATGATGGCCGAGCGCGGCGTCGAGGTCGATCACTCAAGTGTTCATCGCTGGGTGGTCAAGCTCGTGCCGCTGTTCGAGCGCCCTGCACACGCACGGACTTCATGGCTGCGATTCATCTTCTCCGCGCGTTTGCGGAGTTCTTTCCGTCCCGTCCTCCCGTCGCTGCGCCCGCCGCGCGGCCTTCGCCGTCGCGGCCCCATGCATCTGAAATCCGCAAGGTCGGGTAGGGCGCGCCCAACGAAACGTTCGTCTTCATCTGCGGCGTTCCCCATCTGTTCGTGGATGAGGGTGACTGCATCGTGCATTCAGTCCGGCATTCGAGGAGGGGCCGCGCGATACGTTGCTTTGGACATGGCCAATGCCGCGCGCGAATGGTTGCATTTGAGCGTTTGCGCATTAATCGGGCCGGCACCCGGTGTGACCGCGGTGCAAGACGTCGGAGCGCACGCGCATGGCTGAAAACGTCACGGCGATCGTGCGTCAGATCAGTTCGGCCGACCTGAGCGCAGACGGTGAATTCCTGCTGATTCACGACGGCAGCGCTACCACGGCACTGCACCGTTCGGTATTCAACGATTTGCTGGTTGCGCTGCCCAACGCGATGGAAAAGATCCAGTGCATCGACAAGAGCCAGGCGCCATCGTTTGCGCTCATGCACGCGCGCGGCTGCGAGGTCGGTCGGCTCGACGGCACTCGCCACCTCGTGATCCGCTTTCGGCTCTCCAAAACTGCGAGCCTGTCTTTCATGGTGCCGTGCGAGCAGATCCCCGGCATCGTCGAGGCGCTCGAAACCGCCGCTCATCACGAAGCCACGCCGTCTTCTCTCGCCGTCAGGCTTCAGTGAAACGACACCCGCGGCACGACCACCTCCCCCCCCCCCTATTTATCAGCAAATCCCCGGTTTATCTCGCCTATCTTGATCCTGCGTCACGCATTACGCGGCTTTCGTGTAAAGCCGCTGATTTCCCTGTTGCTGGTCGCGCCCGGATTCACGCAGCCAATGGCGCTCGCACAACTCTCCGGCGCGGCGGCGCAGGCCGCTGCGCTCGGCGACCACTGGACGTTGCGCTTCGATCCGCAGTTGCAGGAGCATCCGCTGCAATCGGGCGACAGGTCCGCGACGGCCGCTCTCGCCCAGTCGATGACAGGCACGGTCGACACGGACCTGTCGCTACATGGAAAGGCCGAACTTCGGCGCTATGCGTCGTCCGTGAAAGGCGACTACATTCAGTACTTCGAGGATACAGACACCGCCGATTCTTACGGTCATGTGAGCCTCACCGAAAGCGGCAGTACGTTTTTTGGCCCCTACGCGCATATGCTCGTCGAAGCCGAGCAAGGCTATATCAGCACGCCGCGCTACCGCTTCGTCATGAATGGTGGATGGGGTTCGGCCGCGCGCGCCGACCTGATCGACAACGAACGCGCGGTGATCCACAGCGGCACGTATTCGACCTGCCAATGCAGCGGCCAGCCCGCGTGGTATCTGCGCGCCTCGCAGTTCGAAATGGATAGCGGCACGGACACCGGCGTCGCGCACAACTCGGTACTGTTCTTCCAGGGCTTGCCGATATTCGCGAGCCCGTGGCTGTCGTTTCCACTCTCGGACGACCGCCGCAGCGGCTTGTTGCCGCCAACGTTCTCATTCGGTTCCACGGGCGGCTTCGATCTGGCGACACCGATCTATTTCAACCTCGCACCGAACTACGATCTCACGCTATCCCCACGCACGATCAGCCGGCGCGGCGAAATGATGAGCACCGACTATCGTTATCTGGGCAGCGACTACAGCGGCGAATTCTCGGCGCTGCTCCTGCCTCACGACGCACTCACGAAGACTGACCGCTATTCGCTCTCGCTCAAGCACGACTGGAATATCGGCTCGGGCTTCTCCGCCTACGTGAACTACAACCGCGTTTCGGACTCGAGCGTCACCACCGACTTGAACTCAGAAAACCAGCTTCTGCTGGGATCGACGACGCTCTACGACCAGGAAGCGGGATTGCGCTATGCAAATGGCCCGTGGTCAGTGCTGTTGCGCGAGCAGCATTGGCAGGCGTATTCAAACGACTCCGTCTATAACCGCGAGCCGCAATTGAACGTGCAATACGCGCGCTATAACGTCGGCGGGTTCGACTTCGGCGCAGAAGCTGATGCTTCGCGCTTCACGATGTCGAGCAGCGACGTCGCGCAGGGCACTCGATTCGTATTCAATCCGTACCTGTCGCTGCCCATCGTGCGGCCGTCATGGTACATCACGCCCAAGGTACAGTGGCACTTTGCGGCATACGACCTTTCCTCGCTCGGCAGCGATGCCGCGGCTGAGCAGCCGCACAATTTTCAGGTCAACGTGCCGACGGTCAGCCTCGACTCCGGCATGACGTTCGAGCGCGCCATCACACTATTCGGCCACGCCTATATTCAAACGCTCGAGCCGCGGCTCTATTACGTCTACACGCCGTACAACAACCAGAGCTTCGCGCCGCTGTTCGATACCGCCGAAAGCGATTTCGGCCTGGCCGAGATATTTACTGCCAACAGCTTTGTCGGCAACGACCGTGTTGCCGACGCCAACCGCCTCACTGCTGCGATCACGACGCGTTTCATCGATGCCGCAACGGGCTCGGAGGCAGGACGCTTCGTGCTCGCGCAGCAATACAACTTCACCACGCCGCGCGTGACGCTCGATGCCGACGAATCCACCACGGACGTGAGCCGCACGGGTGTGATCGCCGGTGCATCGCTCAATATCGGCAGTGCGTTCAAGGCCGAGCAGGCCATCGAGTACAACGAGGCGAGCGCTTACCTCTCCCATGCGAGCACGGGCTTTTCATGGGCGCCCGCGCCTGGCGAAGTCGTGAACATGGCGTACCGATACACGCGCGCCGGCGCGTCCGAGGACAACGAGCCGCTCAGCCAGTTCATCGTCTCGGGCCAATGGCCGCTGACCCGCCGGCTTTCGAGCGTCGCCCGCGTGAACTACGATATGCATCTGCACCGCCTAATAGCCGGGTTGGTAGGCTTTCAGTACGACGCGGATTGCTGGTCGCTCGGCGTTGCGTTCGAAAAATATACGAACGAAACGAGTTCGACGGTGCCGAGCAGCGGCAGCCGCGTGCTAATGCAGTTGCAGCTCAAGGGCCTGTCGAAAATCGATAACGGCCTGCTGAACCAGTTTAGGGAAAACGTGCCGGGTTACACGCCAATGCCCGACAGCACTGCACCGATTTCGAGATTCTCGGACTACGAGTAACGCGAACTCATTTTTTCGGTTCGGTCGCGACTAAGGGAACACTGATTAATGAAGCTCGGCGGTCATCGCTGACGTAGCCGAGGACGTTATAGAAGGCAGCTCACGGAACGGACCCACGAGGATGAAGAGGCAGATCAGCTTCGCGGAAGCGGAAATAGCAGGCAAGAAGCGCGTGACCAGACGCCAACGCTTACTGGTGGAGATGGAGTAGATTGTGCCGTGGCAGCGTTTGCTGTCTGCAATCGAACCACATTACCCGAATGGCACGCGAGGCCGGCCGCCGATTGGCTTGGAGCGCATGCTTCGGATCTACTTTCTGCAACAGTGGTACGGGCTGTCGGACGAAGGGCTGAAGACGCGCTGTATGACAGCATCGCGCTGCGCGCCTTCGCCGGCATCGATCTGGCGGTCGAGAACGTGCCGGATGCGACCACGCTGTTGATATCCCGGCGCCTGCTGTTCGAGCACGAGCTGACACGAAAGCTGTTCGACGGGATCGGCATCACGCTGTGCGAGCGTGGATTGATGATGAAGGAAGGAACGCTGATTGATGCGACGATCATCGAAGCACCACCGTCGACCAAGAACGCTGGAAAGAGCCGTGACCCGAAGATGCATCAAGCCAAGAAGGGAAATCAATGGTGTGTGTCACGAACCTGAGCGCAAGCTTGGGATGCTGTACCGAAGATGGAAGAAGGCCTTCCGAAGTCGGCCTGCAGGGGCAGGCTTCAAACCGCCCGGTGCTGCTGCGTTCAAAAGGCGCGGTGGTGAGCGACCGTGGAAAAGTCATCCTTTGAGGATGGCAGGTAAGTGTTGAGACGATGAGCGCAAGCAAACCGTCCGATGACGCATCGTTATTTCCTCAAGACACTGCCAAAACTGGGGTTGACCATTGGCTCCAGGACGAGTCGGGACGATACCTGCTTACGGTCCCGATGGCAGTCGGTGTATAGGCGGCATGAGCTCAACGCAT
>NZ_BBJJ01000165.1 GCF_000739815.1 Paraburkholderia mimosarum LMG 23256 = NBRC 106338 | reverse complement strand
TGCGCAAGTTCGGCGTAAGCTCGACATCACCGCTGCTGACGGAATTCAGCGTTTCACGAACCAAGTCCGGATAGGCACCTTTGGAAAACTGGCCGATAGCGATATTCGCAGCTTCCCCCGGGGAATTCAGCCGAAAGAGTTTTTGTACCGCGAGTGCACGTATCAACTCACTATCGTGGCCGTCCGCTATCTGGTTCAATGTCTGCACGGCCTCACTTCTTAAGTTCGCGACATCGGGAATGCTTAGTTCCTCAAGAGTGCCGATGAAATTCAGTCGCGCGACAGCGGTCCTCTCATCGGTCCTGGCATCGCTCCTCAAATCGCTCAGCGCCTTACTGAAGACCTCTTGAGGCGTTTGACTTGGCATGTTGAAGTAAGTCTCATACATCTCGGCATATTTGGATTCGTTTCTGCCCTCCCAAATGGCATTGGCTTCTTGCAAGACTATGTCTCTGCCAATTGCAGAATCAACCAGGATGGATCGAAGAATGTCCCGCTCCATGCCCTGTTCGGCAGGCATGTCGTGATAGAACTGAGTCACAAGCTTTGCGACCTCGGTGTCATTTTCCAAAGCAATCTGCAGCCGAGCCCGAAACTCATCCAGCTCATTCTGAGACATGTTGCCGCGATTCACGATCTTCTGAAAGATCGCACGAAGGCTCGCGTCAATTTGTACAGGTGTATCATTGGATGCCGCTCCAGAGGGCTTGTCATCGGTGGCCAAACTCCCGCCGGCATTAATGCCATCGGGCCACGCAATTCCCTCTTTGCTGCTTGTCGCGGTGGCTTCGGAAGACCTAAAGTCTGTGGGCTTGTATGCGCGCTTCGCTTGCTCCGAACCTACCGTGGGCGCGGCGAGAAATAAGAGGTACCCTGCCACCACCATCAGCAAGCATCCAACGATGGCTAGATAGACTCGACGCCGTGAAGATAAATTTATATTGAAGGACATAAGCTTTCTTCGTAGATAAGGAACGTCAGCCGTCTGACACAGTGCACGCCTAGCGGTATCGTGGCGATACCAAAGACACTCCGCTGTCTCAAGCCAATGAACGAGGCGAATGGCGATCTGAGTAACTAAATGCGCTGATAGTCGCAGCTACTGCCACGCCACTCTGGCAAATATCCTTCACGATCATATGTGCCACCGACGTATTTGCAAAGCCAAAACATATCCCCCTGCCAATCGGCACGCCATCCCGCTGGGCAGGACTCCAAGCTGGAGTAGTCATCCCCTCCGGTCACGTGGACTTTCCCCCATCGTTCGCTGAAGTTGATGACTGCGCGGCCCTTCCAGCCCGGCTTAGGGCCACAAGTGACCGTTTCGCTACGAATATTGCATGCAGTCCACGAACTATTGATCCGGCCCTTGATCGCCATGCCGCCGATTTTTATCGGGATTCCCCACTCCGCACCGATGCTAAAGCTGGTGGTGTGGCATGACGAATGGCCTGTCGTTAACGCCACGGTTCCACAGCTTCCTCCAGGGCCGCCGAAACAATAGTGCCAGTCCGATTCGTCCAAGTAGTAGCCGTGCTGGTTTTTGCCGATCCAACCCAAGAACTGGGTGTTAAGCGTCTGCGCGCTGACGGGGCTGTTATAAACGTTCAGCCAAGCAGCTATGAGCAGAATTAATATCTTCTTTGATGCCACGGAAGATTCCTCTCTAGGTTTCGTGCCGCGGCCCGGATTTTTCTGGACACAGATTTGCTGTAAAACAGCTGTCCAGAAAAGGAGCTTTTCATGCTGAAGAAGGTGCCCACACAGGCTGTTGCGCCGCAGGCGCTGGAAGGAGCGCGTAGCGCGACTGGAAGCGCCTGCGGCGCGGCCGATGAAGTCAAGCGCTGGTCCACCGGGAGAAAGCGCAGCGTGGTACTTCGCTTGCTGCGCGGCGAACCTGTCGATGCCGTTTCCCGTGAAGTCGGCGTGCCGATCGCGCGGCTTGAATCGTGGCGTGAGATGGCTCTGGCGGGGATGGATGCGGGCCTGAAGGAGCGGCACAGCGATCCTCGTGAAGCCCGGCTCAATGAGGCCATGCGCCGCGTTGGCGAGTTGACCATGGAGAACGAGATCCTGCACAAGGAGCGCGAGCGGCAGGAGCCCCCCCTTTAGCCGCGCGGAAGTCGTCGAAATGAGCAACGAGACTTCCGCTGCTACCGGCAGGCGCTATGGCCTGAAGCGCGTTTGTCAGACGCTCAATTTCCCTCGTTCGTCGATCCATGCCGAACGCGCCAAGGCAAAGGCTACCGTCACTCCCATCACCAGGCTCAAACGCGGTCCCAAACCGAGGGTGCCGGACGTCGGCTTGCTGCAAGCCATCCAGGATGATCTGGAAAGCTCGCCGTTCACCGCCGAGGGGCATCGTAAGGTATGGGCCCGTCTGCGCATTCTGCGCGACATACGGGGCTCGCGTGAGCGTGTCCGCATTGATGATATTTTTCATCGTCGCATTCGCTTCTGGGTAACAGTTCGTGTGCCATCGTACGCACCCTCTGTGGCGTTTCCAGGGCCGCCGCACGAGGTCAACTGCTTTCCGCTCCTAACCATGGTGCGCCATGATTTGAAAGCCTGCCGCCTGCTCGCGCGCCCACATTCGCAAAGATACACATGTGTTTCGCCTTCGACGTTGATATGCGTCAATGCTGAGAACAGGCCCCCCGCCGAAGTGAACCTTTTCATGATTCAGATCGGCATCGCCCCCAAGCATGAAAGCTTTGCAAAGCAGACAAGTGGTTGCGGGTTTTTCGAGGCGCCCGAATTTGTCTGCGAGCCGCATCAGGACTGGGTTGCGGGCTCGTCGCGGGCGGATCGGTTAAAGTCAAGGGTTTGGAGTTGAAAATGGCTACAAACCCATGCTGGCAGGCGATTCCCACGAAATTGAGCGTTGAGCAGTTCGAGCAGTTTGTCTGGCCGCACCTGGGCCGCGGCCGACGTGGACCGCCCCCCACGCTACCGTTGCACAAGATGTTCAACTACGTCCTGAAGGCGCTCTATATGGGCTGTCAGTGGAAGATGCTGCCGATCGAAAACAATGCAAAGGGCCTGCCTGAAATCAATTACACGCGCGTCTACCGGATCATGCGGCGCTGGCAGGCCGATGGCAGCATCGACCGGGGCTTTTCCGGCTCGGTCCATCAGTCGCATGAAGACGAGCTTCTCGACCTCTCGGTCATTCATGGCGACAGCACGACGACGGCGGCAAAGAAAGGTGGCGACAACCTGGGCTACAGCGGGCACAAGCACCTGAAGGGCGACAAGGTCGTAGCCTTCTGCGAACGCGGGTGCAACATCATCGCGCCATTGGCGCGGGCCTGCAAGGTTCAACCGTCAGTCTGGATGGCGTGTATGACTGTCGCGAAAACCGCAAGGCGATTTTCAACCGCGGGATGACACCCAACATCCCGGAAAATCCCCGCAACCGCAATCAGAACAAACGTGGCCGCAAGCGTCATTTCAATGAGGCCATCTTCGAGGAACGCTTTCGGACCATCGAGCGCGTGTTCGCCTGGGAGGACAAGTTCCGCCGCCTGCTGCTGCGTTTCGAACGCATCAGTGACGTGCACTACGCCTTCAAGACTCTCGCCTACACCCTGATCAATCTTCGGCACTCCTGCCAAAGCTGATCTCACGCCCAGATCTTGCGGTACATCGTTGGCGCTTCGCGCCGTGATCGCGTTTGCTTCTGCCATGCGGATCACCTCGCATACCAAATCTTCGTTTCGCACCTGAGGTCTTGCCGTGTCCGCCACTTTCTGCATCATCGGTTCCTTCAACTGGAGACGAATATCACCTGCGCTGAAACCCGCAACTACTTGACTCAGTGAGGAACACAAGGGAGTAAAACTGCTGGGAAGCAGACGACGGGTCTTTGCCCGCACATTTCACCTGTCCTTTCCTGATCATGTGCATTACCTCGATGCCGCCGAGAATGACCCTCGCACGGTGGAAGTTCTTGAATCCCAGCATCGGCCGGATCCGGCGTTTGATAGCCCGATGGTCCTGTTCGACAATGTTGTTCAGGTACTTGATCTGACGGACCTTGATCGGCGTCTCGCGATCGGCATTCACCGCATCCAGTGCGGCCAGATTGGAGCCGCTTTTGTCGATGGTCACGGTCTCTGGCGTACCATTATGGACGATCGCCTTTTCAAAGAACCGCCGGGCAGCGACCTTGTCCCGTCTGGCCCTGAGCAGGAAGTCGACCGTGTCGCCCGCCTTGGCCACTGCCCGGTAAAGATATTTCCACTCACCTTTGATCTTGATATAGCTCTCGTCCATTCGCCAGCTTTTCCCAACCGGACGCTTTTGCTTGCGCAAGCTCCTTTCGAAGAGCGGCAGCAGTTTGACGACCCAGCGGTACACCGTCGAATGATCCACCGCGACACCACGCTCGTCCATCATTTCCGCAAGATTGCGCAAACTCAGCGAATAGGCCACATACCATCGCACGCACGGCAAAATCACTTCAAGCGGGTAGTGAAGGCGCTTCAGGACCTTGGCCAGGCCCGGCGCGAGTGTGGTTCGCGGTGTCTTCGTCTTCTTCATCGCACAGCTCAAAACTTCGCTACCCAATTTTAACGTGGGCCTTACTGCAACAGAACCTCGAAAATTCGCTTCCCTCAGATAGCGCTTTGACGTGACAACTCCGACATACGTCGTCTGGAATTCAACAAACAGGACAGCCATCAAGCCTGCTTGTCGGCTATTTTTTCAGTTTGCCACTATTTTTTACGCATGGCACAAACATTGCTGAGCATGGTTAACCCAAGATCATGTGAGTGGAAATTGATATCGGTTATTAAGGTTAAAAAAAATCAATCCTTTAATTGGCACCGCAATAAGGTACTTAGTCGGACCTGAATAATCCGGTGAGCCTTATGTGGCGAGACTTTGGAGCCGAAATGGTGTTGTGGGAATTGCAGAGACCCGGCATATTGATGCATGAATCCTGCAAATCTTGACGAGGTGCGGATGGGCCC
>NZ_BBJJ01000166.1 GCF_000739815.1 Paraburkholderia mimosarum LMG 23256 = NBRC 106338 | reverse complement strand
CTCCTCCATAGTGTGACTGGCGAGAAATTGCGCCGTGCGTTAGCGCGAGAGAGGACTGCGGTCCGGTTCACGGCGCGCGAGCGTTCCTGGGTTTCACTTGGCGACCCAGGCGACGCTTTTCGGATTGAAGGCAATGCTCCACGAATGCTTCAGATTTGCGTCGACGCGAGCTGTGGAACCATTGCCGTTGGAAACACGGGTGGTGATCGGGTGTTGCAGGGCGTGCACTGAACCGCCGCGTGCCATACTGTCGGCCAGTAACATGCCGTCCATAGGTGCGCGCAGCGTGTGGATCCGTTTCATGTTCGGCCTCCCGCGCCTGGAGGAGCGTTGGTTGGGATCGAGAGTAAACGGGCGAGCTGCCACCTTTATTCAACACGCCGAGCGAAAAAGAACAGCGATGAGAATCGTCCGTGTGCCGACGCCAAACGTATGCGAACCGTTTCGGCGTGGGCGTTGCGCTGTTCGAACTGTATCGGCCGACGTGCCTCGTGCAATCGGAGTTGCTTCTCCGCACAATTGGTCCCGCCGGGTGTCAGATTGCGCAGTGGGCGAACTACACGAAGTTATCGCTCGAGATGTACCTTCAATAATGCTGGTCGGCTCTGGGCGCGTCACTTCGGTGCGAAGACGAATGGGTCAAATCGACCCAACTCGGTCGCTCGAAGCGTGCAACCTAGACGGCAACTTTCGGGGTCCAGCAGACGTCCGCGCAAACCTGCTTGCCGCCACATGCTCGGTCAGACGATCGCCCGTCCGAACATTCGTTCGGAGTTTTGAGTGCGGTGACCAAGGCCGAAATCCCTAAAAATGATACTTCTCGCTTCGCTGTTTGAACGCCTGCTCTGACCCCTCCATGATGTTCAGGACAGCCAACGTGACAGGCCCCCGGTCGAGACCACCCTCTGCAAGCAGACGGCCGCGGCCCTCGCTAGCTTCAATGGCGTAAATAAGCTCTGCGTCCGCGTTGACCGGAAGGTTGGCGTTGTGAGTCGCGATGATAAGCTGGCGACGAGACTTGACGCTTCGGATGAGCGGGACGAGGTCGCTGAAGATGTAGCTAGCATCCAATTCGTCTTCGGGCTGGTCAATGACTATCGGGCCACTTCCTTGCACCAGCATTAGATTGAGCAGCGCCGTATTGCGCTGACCTTCTGAAAGGAGGCGTCCACCTGCGCCGCTCATCTTTCCCGCGCTGACACCATCAGGCCGCATGAGTTCCACGTCCACGAAGTCCGCGACTCTCGTAAGCCGAACTTCCTCCCAAGTGCGGCGCGTCGCGTCAGAGTCGAGATGCGCGAGCAGTTCGGTGAAGTTTGAATACAGCACTTGCGGCGCCTCGATCAGATCGTCAGCCGACGTCCGCCATAGCTCGATCAATTCCCATGGTGAGTTGGCCGAGGCGTTCTTAGCATGGGTTTCAAACAGTGCCGCACCGATTTCGTCCCAGTTCTTGCCTAATCGCTTTCGATTGTCGTGCGGATTTAAGCGTTGCCATATCTCAAGAAACGAGGTTTCATCCCGCATGAAGTTCACTTCAATTGACGTTGCTTTCGTGGCGCTCTGGATTCTCTCGCAGGCAAGCTTCCGCGCCTCGAACTGGTCGCGCCATACTTTGTGAAGGGCTGCGAGCTTGTCACCCCAACCAGCGGCCTGCGAAGTGAGGTCGTCAAACTGCTTCTTCTCCTCATCCAACTCGCGCTGCTTGCTCTGTCGCTGTCGGTCGACCTCCTGCAAGCGGGTAACGTCGTCAGGCTGAAGTCCCTTCGCCTTGCAGGCATCCACGAACCGCTGCTCGGCTTCATTCAGCTCCTCGCGAATCACCGGCCACTGAGACGTCTCGCCGAAGTTCACCCCCAACGCGAGACGGAATTTAGATGCTGCATCCTTCAGCGCGTATTGGTACTCCTGACGCGCGACCGACATGGCATCGTGCGCTTGGCGCAGCCATTCAACCTGAGGCCATTCATCAGCCGCCTCAGGCATTGTGGGTTGATTAGCTATCTCTTCGTCAGCCAATCGCTCGACCGCTGCGGCATCTGCTTCGGCTGCTGCGATGACGTCAGTCACAAATGTTGACGCACGCTTCGCCCGCTGCTGCACAGCCGCGTCGACTTGAATGTCTTTGCGTGCCTGCCACTGCCTTCCCAGCTCCTCGACCTCCTGTGTCAGGCGCTGCACCTCACTTTTGATCGCCTTTGCCCGATGCGCGGCTGCGCCTAGCTGCTCAAGTTGCCCTTTTAGGTCGCGCTCGCTCCTTGCAAGGATTGCAAGGACGTCACCGGTCGCCGCATCCACGAGCCTCAAGACATGGTTTTGACCTGGCTTCGCCAATCGAGTGAGTTCGCCCTGACTGAAGAACTGCACCTGAATCTGCTCAAGCACCGTATTCAGGTCGGCGACCTCACGGTCTGCAATGAACCGACGGTGCTCTGACTGTTTGATGACGACCGTGTCAAGGACACCAGTCGATGCCTCAAAAGTGACGTGGACTTCCGCATTAGCGCCCTCGAGTGTCTTACGCAGACTGTCATGCTTCTGCTTGATGTCTTCTGGCAGTCCATCAGCGGGCTTTGTCTCTAGTGCAAACCTCAGATACTCGAGCATTGACGACTTACCAGTCCCTCGTCCACCAATGATGCAGTTGAGGTTCGGGGAGAAATTCACCTCTTGGTCATCAAGGAACGCGGCGCCCTTGACTCGAACGCTGATGATTCGCGGATGGGCTTCTTGGTCAGACGGACAGGCGTCTGTCAGCCGGATTCGCGAGTCGCTATCTAGGAACGCTTGTCGTAGACCCTCGATAGAGGGTTGGGACATCTTCAGCCAACTGCTCCTGTAGCCCAACGAGTTGGGGTTCGGCTTACCATGCTCGTCGGTTTGCAGAGACTTGGTATCGGACGACATAATGTATGCAGGCGGCCTTCCGACTCGCTTCCAACTCGAGTCGGTCCCTTCCAGCACTGCCTTTGCCTTCGACTTTAGAGGAAATTCGCTGACCTCAACGCAGAGAAGATTAGGCAGCGCAAAGTCGCCGATATTCGCCGAATCGTCGCAGATGCCTCGATTGCTAAAGGCGTGCGCAGCAATCACGATGCCGCCACATTCGTCCTGCACCTTAGCAAGAATTGTGCGTAGCGAAACGGCCGCATTGTCGTGCCTCAGCTGAGCCGGTTGGCCGGCGTTGAAGCGAGCGGTGGGGGCCAGCCCGAGTGTGCTGAGGACATCACTGATCCTTGCCAGCTTCTCCCCCTTCTTGACGGGCTCAAATAAACACAACAGGTGGTAACCGATGTCAATCTCGAATCCAGGGAAAATCACAAGGGGTTGGCGACTCTCTTGCTCTGCGACCGTCTTGTTTTGCTCAATGAGATGCGTCAGAAACCACTCACGCGGATCAGTTCTCGAAGAAAAATTGTGGTCCGTCACGCCGATTACATGGAGTCCAACGGCATGACAACGTTTGAGGTATACGCGTGCTTTCGCCTGAATGTCCGTCTCGGTCCGTGGCTCTGCAAGCTTTGTTTCGTCGTCCAGCCAGTGTTTGGAGTCCTCTGGCGTCTGGATCTGCAAGTCACAGCGAACCCATCTCATCCCATCGTACTCGGCCATATCTCGACTCCTCCGTCCTAGAAATTTTTGCCGTCGGCACATGCATTCGTTTCAAGCCCTGAGTCTCTATGCCCAGATCCCGGGTGTACGGGCATTTGACCGGGCGAGATCGAAATGGCATTTACGCGTGCAGGCGGCGGATCATGCTTCAACTTGGATTGGGGATGGCGGACCGCAACGACTCGCCAATAATGGCCGAAGACCGCAGTCGGTGATGTATCGGTGAAGCACCTGTTCGACGTAGGAGTTTGGCCATGCTACTAGTATTATCTAAGACTCGCAGTACGAGGCGCACCGCTCACGTTGGCTGACATACCCGTATGAAAGAAAATGACGCGGTTTTGGCTTTGCTCGCTCAAGCAAAGGTAGTAGCGCAACGTTACTACAAGCTGACAGGAAAGCCGCTAGGGATAACCGGAGAGGTGGCGGAGTATGAAGCCGCACGTCTGCTTGGTGTTTCGCTTACTCCCGCGAGGCAAGCTGGCTATGATGCGACCGAGCTCGTCGATGGAAAGCTGCGAATGTTGCAGATCAAGGGGCGGTATCTTCCGAGTGGCTGCACGCCCGGTCAGCGGCTAGGATCGATTCAACCAAACAAGGAGTGGGATGCTGTGTTGATGGTCCTGCTGGATTCCGAGTTTAATGCCGCGTCAATTTGGGAGGCTGATCGTGCTGCGGTTCTCGATGCCCTCGCGGCCCCCGGCTCGAAAGCTCGAAACGAACGTGGCGCACTAGCTGTCACCAAGCTGAAATCGATCGGTCGTCTGCGATGGCCACTTTCAGCGGTAGACGCCTAGGCGGTGATCCGCGCACGAAGGTCCGTTGTCTGGGCGGTGTAGACGTTCGAATGTCTCCCTGAAAACGCGGTCGAACGTCCGTAGATGGCCGGGACCTGCCTGCTGGCGAACGCTGGCAACTGGCCGCCGCCGTCCCGTCGGCGAATGCGCCAAACCGCCCAGTCCCGGAGGTGTCTTTCCAGCTCGGGCCCGGTCTTACTTCCGGACCACGAAAGCGTCGCCGATCTGGCGCGCGCGCTTGACTTCATCGCTGTGCAGATAGATCGAGGTCGTCGACACGGACGCGTGCCGAAGGTTGTCGCGCACGGTGGTCAGTTCCGCGCCGCGACCCAGCGCGTGCGTGGCGTGCGTGTGGCGCATCCAGTGCGGGCTCGCGCGGCGCAGCTTGTCGGCGAGGGGCGGATGGTCGGCTTCGATGGCATCGGCCGCGAGCCGGAAAAAACGACGCAGCACGCCCCACAGCCGCACGCTGCTGATGCTGGTGTGATTGTCGGCGCCGCTGTCGGCAGGGGTGCCCCCGTCGAGACTGCCGATAACGGGTGTTTCCGGGCGCCAGCG
>NZ_BBJJ01000167.1 GCF_000739815.1 Paraburkholderia mimosarum LMG 23256 = NBRC 106338 | reverse complement strand
GGCGTTTGATAGCCCGATGGTCCTGTTCGACAATGTTGTTCAGGTACTTGATCTAACGGACCATGATCGGCGTCTCGCGATCGGCATTCACCGCATCCAGTGCGGCCAGATTGGAGCCGCTTTTGTCGATGGCCACGGTAGCAATCAGGTTCTCCGCCATATCCATCGCACATCACGGTCGCTGATTCAGTTTCGATAAGTTCTTCATGCGCATTATGTGTTGCGGCGTTCGCTCAGACATGAACCGCCGCACGTCGTCGAGCCGGACATATCCTGTGCCAGCGCGATCAATCTCCGAAAAATGGTCACTAACGAGTCCCCAGCCAGCAACTTTGGCCTGTTGTTGCGACAATATCCCGTTGGGGTCACCACCGGTGGCAGCGGTGAAGCGCTGAATGATCTGATCTTCCACGTCCTGTGTTACAGAGTTTTCCGATTGCTTGGGTGGCTGAACCCAGCCCTCCGGCGGTGGCGGAGGGCTGGGCAAGTCATCATAGGCAAACGCCGCTCCGATGCACGACATTGCAACAATAGTTGCGGCCATGCTAGAAGCAAAGTAGGCCAAGAATTTCATAGCTGTCGTACCATTAAAGTAACGAGCCGTCCGCGACACGTGCCGGCGACTGGTAATAACTGTCGATCACCTGTTTGAGGGGTAAGCGTGCTATCTCCGTGTTGTAGATCATGTGCCCACCCTCGAACCATTTGACTGGGATGCGGTCACTCAGGTTCACTCCCTCAAGATCAAGTTCGGTCTGGAAACCTGGCGTTGCGATATCTTCGTAACCGTGGAGAATAAGCAGTTTGGCATCAGGGTTGGCCGTCAGGACTGCTTGAATATCAGTGATGCGCTGTGGGTAGTAGTATTTACTTCCTGTTCGCTTCCATTTCCAGTTTATGGCTGTCGCGCTATTCAGTGGCTCGTAGCTCGATTGGGTCTTATAGTTGACGAAATCGGGTAAATACGTCTTGAGCTGGTTAAGAAAGGCCATGTTGATGTAGTCGTCCGCCGCAAAGCTATTCGCGGTCGGCACTTTCATACGCGCATCGTAGCGCCCGAGGGTGTAGCCCGAAACCAGCGCGCCGCGGAACGGTTCAGGCGTGTAGTTAAACGAGCTTTTCCAGGTCGATGCGGGAATACCAGTATAGTCCGCTATCCGGCTCAGGAGCGCTTGGCCCGCAGTGCTTGCCGCGTACGCATTCCATTGGCTGTTCGCCTTGCCGTTTGCATCGAAGTATGTGTTGAATGTGGTCTGGAATGTTGCTTTTGCCAACGTCCGCAGCTCGTCGAGATACTGCTGTTGTGTTTGCGTACCGCGCTTCACGGATTTCTTGAAGTAATCGGCTGTCATCGCGTAGGAGGGGATATATCCTTCGCATGTCTCTCGGCCGTTCATCTTGTCACAATTGGAATTGTAATCAACGAGCGGCGAGTTGAGGCTGAATCCAGCCAAGACCTTGGCTGGCTTTCCAGACGGATCTGGCACGTAACTGCTGGTACCAGCCTGCTCCAGAAGATTGGCGACGATCGGCGTGCGGATGCCACCATAGGATTCGCCGTACAGGTACTTCGGCGAACTCTGCCGATTGTATTTGTTCGTATAGCTCGTAATGAAGTCCGCGACCACTTGGGCGTCATCGTCGGTTCCCCATAAATCGCCATTCTTGAGTGGTGCAATCGCCGTGGAAAGACCCGTGCCCGGCGGGTCAACAAAGACGATGTCCGACTGGTCGAGCAGCGAAATTGCATTGTCCTCAAACGGGAAGCTATCGGGCTGCTCGGTGGAATTGGTCATATTCGGCGCATCGGACCTGAGCCGTTTCGGTCCCCAGGATCCCAGGTGCAGCCAGATCGAGGCTGACCCAGGACCGCCGTTCCACAGAAACGTGACCGGCCGATTCTCCTTGGGCAGCGCATCCCGCGTATATGCTGTATAGAAGATCGCTGCCTCCGCCTTCGTGCCGGTCTCGCTTTGGCGATAGGCGACCAAGTGTCCAGCGCGCGCGATATACGGCAGTGCCTTTCCGTTGATGGCGATCGTATGCCTTTTCACGGAAGAATCCTCATCGTCTTCGACAGTGAAATCGAACCATCCTTCGTCGTATCGTATACGTTAACGTCGTTCAGTACCTTATCGGTCGGAGCGATTTTCAGGAACGTGTTCTGTTCTGATTCCGCCACCCCGGTGTTTGGCGGTGACGTGACAGGTGCGGACGGGGTCGCTTGGGTAGGCGTCGGGTCGTCACCGCCGCAGGCGACCAACGTCACGGCAGCGAGTGCCGCGATCGCGGGCCAGATTGCTATCCTTCCGGTCATCGATTGGATCCTCGTGATTGTCAATGGGTTCAACAGGTGATATTGCAAAGCATCATGACCGGGTCAGGCCAGGTGGTTTCAGTATATCTGCCGCCTGGTCGGACCGGCTCCGTGCCACCTTGCGGATCAGGGCTGTCAGGTTCTCGTATTCCCACGAGCGCACTTACGCAATCGTTCAAAGTTCATCGCGTGCCGGTGCAGCTCAACGGAGATGTTCTGAACGTTCGCAGCGCGTAGGCAGTTCAATGCGATGGAGCGAAGGCGCGCGCTAACGACGGGCTTGTTTCGGGTCCGGCAAGCATCTTCGTGGAACGTTACGTCGCGCACGTAGTGATTCTGGTTCTCGACGGACCAATGCCCTCGAATGGCACGCTGGAAATCGGGCGCGCTCAACGGTGTTGTGCTGACCCACCACGCCGTCTCGGCGGCGCGTACCCAGCCATCGCGGGTTTTGCGCTCGGATATCCGCTCAATCCTTGCGACCTGGCATACCAGCGCTTGCCATTCGTCTGGCATCCAGTGCGGCGGTACGTCAAAGGTATGCACGGTACGCGTTTCGATACGTCCGTGGCCCTTGTCATGCTGCACGTCGCATTGCGAAGCGGCGCGATATTGCGGCAGGCTTGTACAGGCTTCGAGCAATGCCGGCTGGTTGCCCTTTACCTGTACTACCGCGTCGGCCTTCTTCTCCAACGCCAACGCTAGCGTTTTTTTTGGCAGTGCAGCGCGTCCACGGTAAAAACTCGCCCCGACAATCCGAATGACTCGATCAACGCCTGTGCAGCCGGTATTTCGTTGGACTTGTCATCCACTTCGATGTGACCCAGCACGATGAGGCTATCATGATCGAAAGCTGAAACCAATTGCCGGGCTGCAGTGTCTTTCACTCGATCTGCACTTCCCCGCAATGCCTTGCCATCGATAGCAATGAATTGCCTGCCGGGTGGCGGGGACACCTGCCGGTTCGCATGCTCACGAAACGCGCGCTCCAACTCCTGCTCGTCGAGACCCAGCAGAAATTCCCGAATCGCCACCCAGCACGGGGCCTTGCGCCAGCTTGTCCCGAACAGCCGATTCAGGTTCGGCAGTTGCTCCTCGATAAACACCTGCATTTTCCTCAACGACGCGGATCCGGACAGGATTGACATCACAATCGCACAAAGCAACGGCTCCAGCGCATAGCGTTTGCCGTGCGCGCGACGAACGTCCCGCAATTCCGAAAATACGCCACCAAACATCATCTACGTTTTGCCCCTCGTTTCGAAGGGGCGACGTTAACACGGCGCAGCAGAAGTTAACAGCCCTGCCTTGCGGATGGGGGGGGGCTGTAACACTGCGACGCCTCCGCTACTTAGCCACCGTCACGGCCGCCACGCGCGCATTCGGCACCATTGGCCTCTCGAGTGGGGTATGCGCCAAGTCCAGCGTGACGAGCGCGGTGCGCTGATAGCCTGCAAGCGTCAACTTGACCTTGCTACCCGGCAATACCGTGAAGTCGCGCGGCGTCATCTTCAGCGAGAAGTCATAGTCGGTGCCCGGGGCAACCGACTGTGCGACGTCGAGGCCCTAGTAGAAACGCGGATTCGCCCAGCCATACGTTACGTCGTACCACCGACGGCGTGACCTTGATGTCGGTCACCGACGGAACGAACCGGCCGCGCATCATCACGCGGATCGGGCGGCGTCTCATAGGAAGCGTCCTTGTGTTGCTGAAATCCACCGGCCCCATCTGCGTCTCGTCCGTCTTGCCCTGTATCAGCACACCGTCCGCGCAGCCGTTGTCGCGGAGGTGATACGATGTGTCGACCGTCGTCGGCCAAGTGTATTCGTTGATGAACAGTTCGCCCGTCGGAATGCAGTCTCGCGAGCAGTGGCCCGAGTGGCAATGGCCGATCAGCGTGTTACTCGTGTCGTTCTGCGCTGGATTGGACGTAACGCCGGCTGGGATATCGCCCGACGGCGTCTCGCGCACATAGGTGTTTCTCGACGCATTATTTACGCGCGAATACCACATCAGGATCTGCTTCTGCCACGCAGGGTCATCGTGATCGCGGCTGTGCAACCAAAGTTGGACGGGCCTCTTGCTCCTGTACAGTGCGTCGCCATCGTACTGCCCGGCGACAATGACGGGAGGTTACGTGGTTCTCTGTGCAAATGCCAGAAAAAAAGCGTCAAATATATTGATTCCAACACTAAGAGTCATTGAAGCCCGTGGTGGGCGTGGCTCTGGTGCAAATAGGCGGTCTGTACGAGATTGTTGTTATCTAGAGGATACCTCATCAAGCAGGCAGGACGGCCTCCCAGACTGCGGGCGCAGTGGTATCTTTGAGGCCGAGCTTCGCGAGGCTGAATTGGCCCTTGCGAATGCGATGTACCAACTCGATACCAGAGAGCGTGATCGCTGCGTTCCTGAAACGTTTGAAGCCGAGCATGACTTTCGTCCGGGACTTGATGTTGCGGTGGCCCTGCTCGACCAGATTATTGAGATATTTCGAGGATCGGATCTTCGTGTCCTCAGGCAGCAAGCCATGGCTTTGTCCGGATGGGGGTATTGCAAAGATGCTGCGGGTTGTGTAGAAGCGCAACATCATGAGGCCAGCTT
>NZ_BBJJ01000168.1 GCF_000739815.1 Paraburkholderia mimosarum LMG 23256 = NBRC 106338 | reverse complement strand
GCTCGCCGCGGCCCAGGGCGTGGACCTGCGCGCGCCGCACCACACGAGCCCGGCGCTCGCGCACGTGATGCAGTCGGTGCGCGCCGAGGTGCCGCATTACGACCTCGACCGTTACTTCGCGCCGGACATCGCAGCGCTCACGCGTCTCGTGCAGAACGGGGCGATCGCCAGGCATAGCCCGTTCGCGTTCGAGTCCGAGGCGCAATAACGCAAAATCGCGCGAAATCACGCGAACCAAAGCACGGGCCAAGGCGATGAACGCACCCGCGTACCAGGGGATCAAGGACTTCATCCTTGCGCGCATCCATGCGGGAGAGTGGTGCGAGGGCGACCAGGTGCCTTCGGAGAACGAACTGGCGCGCGAGTTCAGGGTCGCGCGCATGACCGTGAACCGGGCGCTGCGCGAACTCACCGCGGAGCAGGTGCTCACGCGCGTGCAGGGTGCGGGAACGTTCGTCGCGCGGCCCAAATACGAGTCGACGCTCGTGGCGATCCGCAGCATCTCCGATGAAATCCTCGCGCGCGGACACCGCTATCGCGCCCAGGTGCTGGAGATCGGCGTGCTGGCCGCCGACGAGGCGCTCGCCATCGAAATGGGGCTGGCCGCGAACGACAAGGTGTTCAACTCGCGCGTGCTGCACTTCGAGAACGACGAGCCTGTGCAGCTCGAGGAGCGCTGGGTCAACCCCGCCATCGCGCCCGACTACGCGGCGCAGGACTTCACGCACATCACGCCGAACCAGTACCTCGTGCGCGTGGCGCCGCTGCAGGGCGTGGAGTACCGCATCGAGGCGCTCGCCCCTGAAGCGGATACGCGGGCGCGTCTGGGCATGGGCGAGGCCGAGCCCTGTCTCGTGCTGCACCGGCGCACCCGCTCGCGCGGGCTCGTGGCGACGGTCGCCAATCTTTGGCATCCGGGTAGTCGCTACCGCTTCACGGGCCATTTTTGATCGGGCCGCGTAGGTCGCGCCGCGTAGGTCGGGCCGCGTAGGTCGCGCCGCGTAGGTCGCGCCGCGTAGGTCGGGCCGCGCAGGTCGGGCCGCGTAGGTCGCGCCGCGAAGGTCGCGCCGCGCAGGTCGGGCCGCACAGGTCGATCAGCGTAGGTCGGGCCGCGCCGGTGAGGCCGTGCGTGACGGGCCGTGCGTGCGCCGCACCGCTGTTCGCCGTTTTCTTCCGCTTTTCCTGTGCCTGGCCGATCGGGCTCGGCATATTCCTTGCTGGTTCTTCCCAATGGAGCGCGGCGCGTGCCGACAGGGGCCAAAGAGCTCGTGTAACCGGCCCTCGGTGCGCCGCAGCCCGTATCATTGGCGTGTGTGCGAACGAAGGAGGAGCCCCGCAATGGACGATGCCAACGCCACGCTCATGCCGATGTGGCGGGCCAATCTGGTGCTGCTCACGCGCGAGGTCGGCTCTGCCACGCGGCTCGCGCGCATGATGACGTTTTCCGCGAGTTACATGAAGCTGATCGTGTCGGGCCAGCGCGACTTCAGCGCTGAGTTCGTGCGCGGCGTGGAGGCCGTCACGGGCCTGCCCGAAGGCTGGATGGATGTGAGGCACGACAGCGCCGAGGTGCCCGACGAAGCGCGCGAAGCGATTGCGAGCGAGACGCCGCGCGCGCGCTTTCGCGGTACCGCGCATCCGGTGCGCAAGGCGCCCGTGCTGCGCGCGGAGCCGATCTTCGGCCAGGGCGCGAAGCGCGAGGAGGGGGCGCCCGCGCCGTCGTCCGAGGCACACCGGCGTCTCGCGGGCATGCGCAAGATCCGCGATCTCGCCGCGCAGGACGTGCGCAAGCTCGAACGCTATCTCAGCGTGCCGCCGGTCGAGCCCGCGGTGCTGCGCTCGCGCATCGAGGACGTGATCAATTACGCCGATCCGGACGAGCGCGTGCGCGCCGATCTCGAAGGCCGTCTGGAGCAGATCGAGAAGCATCGCGAAATGCTGCTGAGGCATGTCACGCGCCTCTATGCGCTGCTTTCCCGGCTAGGCGACGAATGATGCGTTGCCCGCGCCGGCGCCCACATCGTTGCGCGCAGTGTCCCGCGCATCGACGGCCAACGAATCAGCGCTCCTGGACGCGCAGTTCCGCGAGTATCTGATCGGCGAGAAAGTCGCACGGCGGACGATTCGAACGCGCGCTGCGCGCAAGCACCACTTCGAGTTCTGGCAGCGCGGGCAGCCCGTGCTGGCGGCCGAGCGTGACGAAGTTCTCAGGCACCGCGCAGCGCGCGAGCGGCGCGATGGCGAGACCGGCGGCCACCATACTGCACAGCCCCATCAGGCTCGGACTCTCATACGACGTGCGATACGCGATCTTCGCGCGCTCCAGCGCCTGAATCGCGTTCGTGTGTGCGACGCTGCCGCCGCCGAAGAGGGCGACCGGCAGCGGCCGCTCGCGCCAGATTTCCCGCCCGCTCGCCGCGCTCACGGCGGCCGGCGGCGCGGCCCACACCATCGGCTCGAAGCGGATGAACTCACCGGCCAGGCCACGCGTGCGCGTCACGCAGGCAAGATCGATCTTGTTGTCCTTCAGAAGCGGCATGAGCGAGCTGCTCGGCAGACCGATCACCTGGATTTCCACCTTGGGCCAGTTCGCCGAGAACTTGCGCAAGACGGGCGGCATGAGCGACGAAGCATAGTCGTCGGGCACGCCGATCGACACCCGCCCCGTAACCTCCGGGTGCGCAAGCGAGGCCCACGCCTCGTCGCGCAGCGCGAGCATGCGCCGCGCGTAGGCGATGAGCGTCTGCCCGTCGGGCGTGGGGGTCACGCTGCGCGGCGCGCGGATGAAGAGCGGCTTGCCGATGGACTCCTCGAGGGCGCGGATCTGCATGCTGAGCGCCGCCTGCGAGCGGTGCACGAGCGCGGCGCCGCGCACGAAGCTGCCGGCGTCCGCAACGGCCACGACCATGGCGAGCACGTCGAGATCGAGGGTCTTCATTGGTATAAGAAAAATTGATCGAAGACTTCAATATAACGCGTTTGTCTGAACGCGGGGACGCACGGATACTGGACTCGTTCCGTCCCTTAGGCTCGTTGCCTGCCCCCTTGCTTCGGAGAACGCCATGTTGATGTCGCCGCCCGTCGATCTGACCTACGAACGATTCCAGCAACTGCAGATGCGGCTCGACATGTCGCGCGGCAAACCTTCGCCCGGGCAGCTCGATCTCTCGCAGGCGCTCATCGACGAAGCGGGGCAGGCAGGCTTTCTCGCGCGCGACGGCTTCGACTGCCGCAACTACGGCCTGGCGAGCGGCTTGCCCGAGGCGCGCGAGCTGGGCGCGGAGCTGCTCGGCGTGCCGCCGGCGCAGGTCATCGCGGCGGGCAATTCGAGCCTCGAACTGATGCACGACGCGCTCACGTTCGCGCTGCTGCACGGCGTGCCGGTCGGCGAAGGCGAACACAAGAGCGCGCCGTGGCGCGCGCAAGGCGACATCGCATTCCTGTGCCCGGCGCCGGGCTACGACCGCCACTTCGCCATCTGCGAGGCGCTCGGCGTGCGCATGATCGCGGTGCCGATGCGCGAGGACGGTCCCGACATGGACCGCGTCGAGGCGCTCGTGCGCGACGATCCCTCGATCAAAGGCATGTGGTGCGTACCGCTCTACAGCAACCCGACGGGCGCGATCTGGTCCGACGAGGTGATCCGGCGCCTCGCGGCCATGCCCGCCGCGCCCGATTTCCGCCTCTTCTGGGACGATGCCTATCGCTTCCACCATCTCACCGAAGAAGCGCATACGACGTTCGACGTGTTCGCGGCCTGCGCGGCAGCGGGCCATGCGCAACGCCCGCTGATGTTCGCTTCGCTCTCGAAGGTGACGTTCGGCGGCGGTGCGTTTGCGTGGCTTGCGGCCGCGCCGCGCAACGTGGCCTGGTGGCAGAAGCACGCCGCCGTGCGCACGATCGGGCCGGACAAGCTCAACCAGTTGCGCCACGTGCGCTTCCTGCGCAATCGCGCGACGCTCGCTGAGCTGATGGCGCGCCATCGCGCGCTGCTCAAGCCGAAGTTCGACGCCGTCGACGATGTTTTCCGTGCGCGTCTTGCCGGCGTGGGCGGCGTGAGCTGGAACGTGCCGCGCGGGGGCTATTTCATCAGCCTTTACGCGCCCGACGGTTGCGCGCGCCGCACGGTCGAACTCGCGGCGGCGGCGGGGCTGATCCTCACGCCCGCCGGCGCGGCGTTTCCCTATGGCGTCGATCCGCGCGACAGCCATCTGCGGATCGCACCGTCGTTTCCGGCACTCGACGAGGTGCGTCTCGCAGCCGAGGGGATTGCGCTCTCGCTGCTGCGCGCCATCGACGAACGACGCGCATAGCGCGAGGCGGCGACGCGCGCGGACGGGGCCGGCGGCAACAACGCCAATGTGCTACAACTGGCAGACGTAGCGCCCTGGTGTCTCTGCCCGTGGTCCTTTTCCGCGAGGTTGCCGTGCACGCTCTCGCCGCATCGCTCCATCGCGCGCTCGCGCAGCGCGAGCGCGAAGGCCGCCCCGACAGCGGCCATGCGCCCATCGCGCGTTCCATTGCAGGCGGACCGGGCTGGTCCGTCGACGATGTCGTCTGCACGCTCGGACCGGGCGACCGCCCCTACGAGGAACGCCACGCCAGCGCGTGCCTCGCGCTCGTCGCGGCGGGCGCGTTTGGCTATCGCAGCGGCAACGCACGCGCGCTGATGACGCCGGGCGCGCTCATGCTCGGCGCGACGGACGCCTGCTTCGAGTGCGGCCACCACCACGCGGCGGGCGACCGCTGCCTCTCGTTCCATTACGACGACGCCTGGCTCGACGTGCAGGCCGCCGCCGCCGGGCTCGCGCCTGGCGCCCG
>NZ_BBJJ01000169.1 GCF_000739815.1 Paraburkholderia mimosarum LMG 23256 = NBRC 106338 | reverse complement strand
GTCGACCGTGTCGTCCGCCTTGTCCACTGCCCGGTAAAGATATTTCCACTCGCCTTTGATCTTGATATAGCTCTCGTCCATTCGCCAGCTTTTCCCGACCGGACGCTTGTGCTTGCGGAAGCTCCTTTCGAAGAGCGGCAGCAGCTTGATGACCCAGCGGTACACCGTCGAATGATCCACCGCGATACCACGCTCGTCCATCATTTCCGCAAGATTGCGCAAACTCAGCGAATAGGCCACGTACCATCGCACGCACAGCAAAATCACTTCAAGCGGGTAGTGAAGGCGCTTCAGGACCTTGGCCAGGCCCGGCGCGAGTGTGGTTCGCGGTGTCTTCGTCTTCTTCATCGCACAGCTCAAAAATTCGCTACCCAATTTTAACGTGGGCCTTACTGCAACAGAACCTCAACCGGGCACGCCGCGTGTCCGCTGCGCGCACCGTTTGGCTGCGAGCCGCCGACAGCAACTGTTTGCGCTCAAGCGCGGTCAAGTTCATCTTTTCCATGCGTTTCATTGAATACCAAATCAGGTGCTTTTTCAATGACGCAATGGACGAGTCATTGTTTAATCTCCACAAATTTCACGTGAATTAAGCATATAGGGGCGCCCTCAATAAACGGATTTTTACGCACGTTAGGACGTGCGGTTGCTCTGCCGGCAGGAAATGCGGACGGGATTGACGTTGCGGATGGACCCGCGAAAAATCGAAGTGGTCTGAGCGGAAATGAGATTCCCCACCATACATGACGGGGAATCTACTTTGCGTTACATTTTATTGATTCAGGTTCGGCGCATTTTTCATGCGCATAATGCGTTGCGGCGTTCGTTCCGACATAAACTGCAAGACGTCATCGAGTCGAACGTAGCCGGTTCCGGCACGGTCGATTTCCGAAAAATGATCGCTGACGAACCCCCAGCCGGCGGCTTTGGCCTGCTGCTGCGACAGCAGCCCGTTGGGATTGCCGCCGGTGGCAGCGGTGAACCGCTGCCTAATCTGGCTCTCCACGTTCCGCGTGACGGAATTTTCCGATTGTCTAGGGGGCGGAACCCAGCCCTCGGGCGGTGGCGGAGGAACCGGCAAATCGTCATAGGCAAACACCGCGCCGTGTCCCAATGCGACGACTACCGCGACGACGATGCCGGTAACAAGAACATTCACGTTTTTCATAGCAGTCCTCGCTGGGGTTACAGTAACGAGCCGTCCGCGACGCGGGCCGCCGACCGGTAGTAGCTGTCGATCGCCTGTTTCAGCGGTGCACGCGACGCCTCCGTGTTGTAGATCATGTGTCCACCTTCGAACCATTTGACGGGGATACGATCGCTCAGGTTCACGCCTTCGAGATCAAGCTCGGTCTGGAAGCCTGGTGTCGCGATGTCCTCGTAGCCGTGGAGGATCAGTAGCTTCGCATTCGGGTTGGCCGTCAGGACAGCCTGAATGTCAGTGATGCTCTGCGGATAGTAGGACTGGCTTCCGGTCCGCCACCATGTCCAGTTATCGATCGTAGCCGAGTTTATGGGCTCGTAGCGCGATTGGTACTTGTAGTTCACGAAATCCGGAAAGTATGTCTTCAACTGATTGAGGAAGGCGACGTCGATGTAACTGTCGGCGGCAAAGCTGTTCGTGACCGGCACCTTCATGCGCGCGTCGTAGCGGCCGAGCAGATATCCCGGAATCAGGTCGTTCTGGTAGGACCACGGATCATAGTTGAACGCGTCCGTCAGGGTCGATGCCGGGATGCCGGTGCGGTCGGCTATCTGGCTCAGGAGCGCCTGGCCGTCGGTGCTCGACGCATACGCCTTCCACTTGCCGTTCGGTTCGCCGGTTGCACTGAAGTAGGTGCGGAAGGTGGTCTGGAACGTTCTCGCCAGCGCGCGCAACTCGACGAGATACTGCTCCTGGGTCCGGGTTCCCCGTTTCGTCGACAGCTTGAAGTAGTCGGCCGTCATCGCATAGGACGGAATGTAGCCCTCGCAACTCACCCCGTAGTCGTTCTTGAAAATCCGCGTCATGTTGCAGCTGGTGTTGTAATCAACCAGCGGCGAGTTGAGGATGAGGCCCGCCAGCACCTGGGCCGGCTTGCCGGACGGGTCGGGCGCATAGCCACTGGTGCCCGCCTGTTCGAGCAGGTTCGCGACGATTGGCGTGCGGATGCCGCCATAGGATTCGCCGTACAGGTACTTCGGCGAGCTCTGCCGGTTGTACTTGTTGACGTAGCTCGTGATGAAGTCCGCGACCACCTTGGCATCGCTGTCGGTCCCCCACATATCGCCGTTGTTTAGCGGGCTGATTGCTGTGGACAGACCCGTTCCGGGTGGATCGACGAAGACGATGTCCGACTGGTCGAGCAGGGAGATCGCGTTGTCGTCGAACGGGAAGCTGTCCGGTTGCTTCGTGTCGTCGGCCATGATTGGCGCATCGGATTTCAAACGCTTTGGCCCCCACGATCCCATGTGTAGCCAGATCGAGGCTGAACCTGGGCCACCGTTCCATAGGAACGTGACCGGACGGTTCTCCTTGGGCAGTGCGTCGCGCGTATAGGACGTATAGAAGATCGCCGCCTCGGGCGTCTTGTTGGTCCCGGTCCCGCGATAGGCGACGAGATGCCCGGCGCGCGCGACATACGGCAACACCTTTCCGTCGATCGTTATTGTGTGTCGTTTTACAGAGGATTCCTCATCGATTTTCGAAAGAGAAATCGAGCCACCGATCGTCGTATCGTAGATGTTGGCATCGTCCAGAACCTTGTCCGCCGGTGCGACTTTCGCGAATATGTTCTGTTCGGATTCCGCCGTCAAGGTGGAGGAGGCAGGCGGGGACGTGGCTGGCACGGCCGTGGCGCTTGCGGCGGTGGATGTCGGGTCGTCACCGCCGCAGGCGACCAGCGCCACGGTCGCGAGCACCGCAATTACAGGCCAGGTTGCTATCCTTCTACTCATGGATGGATCTCCGAAAATTTTGAGATGATTTCAATACCTGCTTCCCACTGCATGTCATCATGGCCGGATCCGGCCAGATGATTCCGGCAAGCGCGTTTCCTGATCGAATCGGCCCCGCGCTGTCTCCCGGATGCTTGTCCGCACCATCGCGGCGCTTCCGCTATTTCGCCGCCATAACTTCCGCCACGTGTGCCTTCGGCACGAGTGGCATCTCGAGCGTGGTGTGTGCCAGGTTCAGCGTGACGAGCGCCGTGCCCTGATAGCCTTCGAGCGTCACCTTGACCTTGCTGCCGGGCAGCACGGTGAAGTCGCGCGGCATCATCTCCAGCGAGAAGTCATAGTCGGTGCCGGGAGCGATCGGCTGCGCAATGTCGAGCCCCTTGTAGAAGCGCGGATTCGCCCAGCCGTACGTAACGTCTTGCCCGGGTTCTGTTGCAGTAAGGCCCACGTTAAAATTGGGTAGCGAATTTTTGAGCTGTGCGATGAAGAAGACGAAGACACCGCGAACCACACTCGCGCCGGGCCTGGCCAAGGTCCTGAAGCGCCTTCACTACCCGCTTGAAGTGATTTTGCTGTGCGTGCGATGGTACGTGGCCTATTCGCTGAGTTTGCGCAATCTTGCGGAAATGATGGACGAGCGTGGTATCGCGGTGGATCATTCGACGGTGTACCGCTGGGTCATCAAGCTGCTGCCGCTCTTCGAAAGGAGCTTCCGCAAGCACAAGCGTCCGGTCGGGAAAAGCTGGCGAATGGACGAGAGCTATATCAAGATCAAAGGCGAGTGGAAATATCTTTACCGGGCAGTGGACAAGGCGGACGACACGGTCGACTTCCTGCTCAGGGCCAGGCGGGACAAGGTCGCTGCCCGGCGGTTCTTTGAAAAGGCGATCGCCCATAATGGTACGCCAGAGACCGTGACCATCGACAAAAGCGGCTCCAATCTGGCCGCACTGGATGTGGTGAATGCCGATCGCGAGACGCCGATCAAGGTCCGTCAGATCAAGTACCTGAACAACATTGTCGAACAGGACCATCGGGCTATCAAACGCCGGACCCGGCCGGTGCTGGGATTCAAGAACTTCCACCGTGCGAGGGTCATTCTCGGCGGCATCGAGGTAATGCACATGATCAGGAAAGGACAGATGAAATGTGCGGGCAAAGACCCGTCCTCTGCTTCCCGGCAGTTTTACTCCCTTGTGTCATAAGCAATACTTACCATATCGAAATTCCTCGTTCCCACACCCTTACTGCAACAGAACCCTCAAGCGCACCCCGGCGCGATGGCGGCAGGCCTCGACGCTTTGCGTCGCCGCTTTTGCGACGATCAACATAGCGAAGGTTACGTCAAAATCGGACCGGTGAAGTACGCTGCCTTCCACGCCATCGGAGACGAAGATGCCTTGATACGGAGCCAGCGCGACGCATCGGGACTGGTCCAAACACTACTGGACCAAATTGACGCGAAGTTTAAAGACCAGAGCGCTTGAGCGGTAGTTCGTCCGCTCATTGACCGAAGCAACGACCATCATCCGGACATCAGAACAACTAACACCATGGACCGCATAACCAAATCTCTTTTGGATGAATGGGGGGCGCTTCAGGAAACGGAAAATAATCTATGATCGCCCCCGTTTTTGCAACGCTGAATATGCATGGTTGGCTTGCGTAAATCTATTCGGCGTCGTTGTGGGGATCGCTCCCCGCGCCACGATGAGATTCGCGCCTG
>NZ_BBJJ01000170.1 GCF_000739815.1 Paraburkholderia mimosarum LMG 23256 = NBRC 106338 | reverse complement strand
AGACTGCACGATTTCCCAGGCCACGCGCCTTGCCCGGCAACGAACATGCACTCGCAGCGATGACAGTGCGTCACTCATGACAGCCGCCGTCAAGCTTGCGCGAACAGGCGCACGTCGTGCGCGGCACAGTCGACGAGCGCCTGCGTGCCGATCACGATGCCGCCGTCGTGGCGATGCGCCGCCGGCATGCGGATCGAAATCTCCTGCTGCCAGGGGGTGGCCACCGCGTAGTGCATGGCGTCGCCGAGATAGGTGACGTCGCGCACAGTCACGGGCAAGCCTGAAGTGCCGTTTGCACCTTGCAACGAGCTGATGCGCATCTGCTCCGGACGGATCATCAGCGTGCCGTCGTCGCCGGCGGTGAGTGCCGGATTGAAGGCGTCCGAGGCAATTTCATGGCCATTCGGGAACACACCGTTCATGCGCCCTTCGCTGTTCCTCGTGACCTTCACGGGCAGGATTCGAATTGCCGATGAAGCTCGCGACAAAGCGCGAAGCCGGGTTTGCGTAAAGCTCCTCGCCCGTGCCGACCTGCTCGATGCGGCCTTTGTTGAACACCGCAATGCGGTCGGAAAGGCGCAGCGCTTCCTCCTGGTCGTGCGTGACGTAGAGAATCGTCACGCCCGTCTCCTGGTGAATACGGCGCAATTCGAGCTGGATTTCCTCGCGCAGCTTCTTGTCGAGCGCCGAGAGCGGTTCGTCCATCAGCAGCACGGGCGGATCGTAGGCCAGCGCGCGCGCAATGGCCACGCGTTGCTGTTGCCCGCCCGAGAGCTGTGCGGGCATGCGGTCGCGGCACTCGGACAGATGCACGAGCTTGAGCATCTTTTCCACTTTTGCCTTGACTTCAGCTTCGGGGCGGCGGCGCACGCGCAGCGGAAACGCCACGTTCTCACCCACCGTGAGATGCGGAAAAAGCGTATAGCGCTGAAACACCATGCCGATGTTGCGCTTGTTCGGCGCCACTGCCAGCAGCGGCTTGCCGTCGAGCAGCACGCGCCCTTCCGTGGGCTCCTGGAAGCCCGCGACGATATAGAGCGTCGTGCTCTTGCCCGACCCCGACGGTCCGAGGAACGTCATGAATTCGCCCTTTCGCACATCGAGCGACACCTGGTCGATAGCGACGACGTCGTCGTAGGTCTTGCGCAGGCGCTGGATTTGCAGGAAAGCAGTCATGGCTTGTTTACCTCGATTAGCGGCCGCGGCGCACGAGAGCGCCCGCCAGCATCAATAACGTTGTCAACGCGACGAGCAGCGAAGACGCCGCTGCAACGACAGGCGTAAGGTCCTGGCGCAGCGTGGACCAGATACGCACGGGCAGCGTCTGCAGCGTCGGGCTCGACATGAAGATAGACACGACCACCTCGTCCCACGAAGCGAGGAACGAAAAGATCGCCGCAGCATAGAGACCGAGCCGGATGGCCGGCAGCGTGACCTTCAGCTTCACCATCAGCGGCGACGCGCCGCAAATGAGCGCGGCATCTTCCAGCGACGTGTCGAAACTCGAGAGCGAGTTGCTGATGGAGATGATCGAGAACGGCAAGGCGATGATCAGGTGGCCGATCACGAAGCCCGTCATCGTCCCGTTCATGCCGATGCGCAGGAAGAACGCATAGAGCGCGACGGCGAGCACCACGACCGGCAGCACCATCGGCGTGATGAAGAAGGCCTGCACCGCGCCGCGCCCGCGAAACCTGCCGCGTACGAGCGCAAGCGAAGCGAGAAAGCCGATGGCGACGGAGAGCACCGTGACGATCACGGCGAGCTTCGCGCTCGTGAGCAGCGAGTCGATCCAGCCCGCATCGGTGAAGAGCTGCCGGTACCACTCGAGCGTCCAGCCCGGCGCCGGAAAGATGAGCCACTGCGAGTCGCCGAAAGAAAGCGCGACGATAAAGACGATGGGCAGCAGGAGAAAGAGCGCGACGGCCCCGCCCACGGCCAGCAACATCCAGCGCAGCGCGCCCAGGCGATCGAAATCGAGCAACATGTCAGCGCCCTCCGAGACTTGCGCGCGCGTTGCGCGTGAAGCGCAGCTGCAGCGCATAGAGCGAGAGCGTCACGGCGAGCAGCACGAATGCGGCGGCGCCGGCGAGGCCCCAGTTCAAGAGTTCCTGTACGAGCTGCGCGATGAGTTCCGCGAGCATCATGTACGACGGGCCGCCCAAGAGCGCGGGCGTGACGAAGTAGCCCAGCGCCATCACGAACACCATGAGCGCGCCCGAGGCGACGCCCGGCATGGCGAGCGGCACGAGAATGCGCCAGAAGGCCTGCCAGCGGCTCGCGCCGCACACGGCGGCGGCGCGCAGCGTCGAAGGGTCGATGCTGCGCAGCGTGGCGTGCAGCGGCATCACGAGAAACGGCAACATGATGTAGGTCATGCCGATCGTCACGCCCGTGAGGTTGTTGACGAGCGAGAGCGGCTCGTGGATCACGCCAATCGCCATCAGCATGCGGTTGATCGGTCCCGTTTCCTGCAGCAGCACCATCCACGCGAAGGTACGTGCGAGCAGGTTGGTCCACATCGACAGCAGCAGGATCGCGAAGAACACGGCGCTGACCTTGCGCGGCGCGATGGCGAGCAGCCACGCCATCGGAAAGCCCACGAGCAGCGTGACGAGCGTCACGACCGTCGCCACGAGAAACGTGTTGCCGAACACGCGCAAATACGTGGTCGAGCCGAGCAACTGCTCGTAGTTGTGCAGACCCGGCGTTGGCTCCAGCACACTGCGCAGCAGCAGCGAGAGCACCGGCAGCAGGAAGAAGATCACAAGCAGCAGCATGGCGGGCGCCAGCAGCCGCATGCTGCGCCAGTCGCGCCGTTTGCGCGTGGCCGCCGCGGCCGGGTGCGCGACGGTACTCAATACGTTAGGCATGGTGTTTCCAGTGGCTTCGGTTTGTCCGCATTGCCAGCCCGCCGGTTGTGTTTCGGCCTCAGCCGGCTATGCTTACTTCGATTGCCACGCGTACCAGCGCTTCGCAATCGCATCGCGGTTCTCGGCCCAGTACTTCATGTCGAGATTGATCTGCGAGTCCTTGTATTGATCGGGCAGCATCTTTGCCATGGCCGGCGACATGAGCGCGGCCGACTTCACGTTGATCGGCGCGTAACCCGTATCGGCCGCGAATTTGGCCTGGGCCTGCGGGCTCGTCGCTGCAGCGAGATACTTCATCGCCGCATCGCGGTGCTTCGCGCCCTTCGGGATCACGAGCATGTCGGCGGCGGTGAGGTTCTGGTTCCACGAAATGCCGACGGGCACGCCGGTTTGCGCGAGCGCGTGCAGGCGGCCGTTCCAGAACATGCCGATCGGCGCCTCGCCTGACGCGAGCAACTGCTGCGACTGCGCGCCGCCGCTCCACCACACGATGTCGCTCTTGATCGTGTCGAGCTTCTTGAACGCGCGGTCGAGGTCGAGCGGATAGAGCTTGTTCGGCGGCACGCCGTCGGCGAGCAGCGCGATTTCGAGCACGCCCGGTGCGGACCACTTGTAGAACGTGCGCTTGCCCGGGAAGCGCTTGGTGTCGAACAGGTCAGCCCAGGTTTGCGGCTGCGCGCCCGTGTATTTCGCCTTGTTGTAGCCGAGCACGAACGAGTAATAGAAGCTGCCCACCGCGGCCTGCGACGCGAAGCGCGGGTCCAGATCGTCCTTCTTCACCACCGAATAGTCGATCGGCTCGATCAGCCCGGCCTTCTGCGCGGCATAGGCGAAGTCGCCCTCCACGTCCACGACGTCCCAGCTCACGTTGCCGCTGTCGACCATCGCCTTGAGCTTGCCGTAGTCGGTCGGGCCGTCCATCAGCACGGTGATGCCGCTCGCCTGCGTGAACGGCTGCGCCCAATCCTTCTGTTGCGACGATTGCGTGGTGCCGCCCCAGCTCGTGAAGACGATGGGGTCTGCGGCCAGTGCGGGTGCTGCTGCGAGTGTCGCTGCGCACGCAACGAACAACGGCGCGATAAACATGGTGCTTCTGCTGCTCATGTCTTTCTCCAGGGAAACAGTTGGTTGTCGCTTCGTGAGGCCACCGGCGCGAAACGCGCCGGCCTCAGGCTTATGATCTATGTATGGCATCGCTTCGATACCCGGCTTCCGCGCGACGGAGCTTTCAATGTGCGAAAGCGAGCGGCTGCACGGCGCCGGCTTCGCTGTCGCCCACGTAAATGCCGAACACGTCCTGCCGGCGTTGGCGCACATGGCGTTCGAGCATCGAGCGCACGGCATCCTCGCTCACCTCGCCCCAGGGGAGCTGCGAAAGCGGCGCGATGCGGACGCTGCTGTCGGGCCAGGGCGAACCGCCCAACATGTCGTAGACCACACAAAAAGATCGGATAACGGGTCGATCTGCGGCGCCCATCTGCTCTGATTCATGCCTACCCCGTGGATGAGCAACACGGTCTCGCCCGCTGCGATCGATTGCGGCGCGTAAATGCCGTAGTTGGTGTCCGCGAGTTGACCACGCTGAACCCGCGAGGTGGCACGCACGGCGGCGAACTCAGGCTTCATGGGATTCAAGCTCCATATGGCGACTCAGGCGATGCGGAGCCGCCAGGTACCTTGCGCACGTCCAGCTTCACGGAGTCCGCCGATCCAGCCCAGACACAAGTCGCGATTGATGAGATTATGGTATGCCAATATTATTGGTGGCAACAATCG
>NZ_BBJJ01000171.1 GCF_000739815.1 Paraburkholderia mimosarum LMG 23256 = NBRC 106338 | reverse complement strand
CCGACGATTTACGCAAGGCAACCACGCTATCAAAAATCGAGACTGCAAAAGCGGAGGTGACCATAGACTTCCCATTGAGACGACTTCTCCCGTAGAAAGCGGCGTCCGTTTACGGCATCTCGCTCAAACGGCGGGGCGGTCAGCGAGCACGTCTGACCACGGGCGCGGCACCGTGTCAGGCTGCGTGGGATGAAAGCGGAAATCGCAGCTCACGCGCGTCGTTGCTGTGCCATTGCACCGGCTACCGTGCGCCAGCATGCCGCCATCCCAAATGAGCGCTTGGCCGTAGCATAGATTGACGGGCTGAAAGTCGCCGCTTCCATAATTGGTTTCGATATGCAAGGTGCAACCGTCATAGACGTCGGTGAAAGGCAGAAAGCAATTGATTTGTTCGGTGCGGTGCGTAATGTCGATATCGCGATGAAAGGCGCTCACGCTGCCCGTGCCAGCGAGATGGACACGCATTTTTGGATGCGCCGAGTAGCGAATTCTTTCCCTATAGGGCGGCGCGAGCATTTGGGCAATCCATGCGTGGTAGATCCGATAGAACGGCGCCTCATCCTCGATGCGCTGCATCAAGCTTCGCTGCACCAAGTTGTCGTGGTACCTCAGCGTACGGCCCGTTCTGCCGCGGACAACCTCGTGGAGTCGGTCGAGGTGCGTCACACGAAACACGTCGCGCGACAGAATCGCCGCAAACGGGTAACGTCGAGTGTCGTAGTCGATAACTATGAAACGTCGGTGCATGTGCGCTTCCAATGTACCGCGCGCCACACGAGTTCATACCAGCGAAGTCAGTAGCTGCGCAACGATGTGATTCGCGAGATGCGCCTTTTCCCACTTGTGCCAGAGAAGCAAGCCGCCTTTGCCGAGATTCGCGCGCGTGAGTGCCGCCAGATTCGCCGCGGCTGGAGGGGCGATCTCAGGACCGTGATAGGCGGCATCGGCATCGCCTGACTCGGGCTGGCGCGCACCGTAACATCACAACCGTGCCAACTCCTCCTTCGAGCGGCAGTTGCCATAGAGCTCCATCGAATCTATCACCGGATCGCAGAGAAAGCGCACCTCGCCTTCGAAGAAGTCCCGCGTACCGCCTCTCCAGTTTCGCTAGCCATACGCTCCGTGGTGCCGAAACATTGGCACTATTTTAGTGATATAGATGATTTCCATAGACGATGAAAACCCGAAAGCGCAATTCGGAACGTTGGCCACTGAGAGTGTGACTCGCGGCTTCGCCGAAGCTCGTGAACTGGCTCCTGATCGCGCGATTGGCGAACGCCTCTATGCGGCGTTCGCTCGCATGCCGGAAAAGAAGCGCGTCAGCAAGGACATTAAGCTATTTCGCACGGTGCCTATGTCAGCATGAACCACCTTTCGGCCTGCAAATGTAGACGTTCAGTAAACCGCTCGTAGCTATCCGCCGGGATAGGCGCGAGCACCCATGAAAGTGTCGATCTCACCGGATCATGTGACCTGGGATATCGACATCATATATGCGCTTCTTGCAGCGCTATGGCGCCGACTTCACCGGGACATTGATAACGCCATGCATGCCCCACTTGAAATCGCCGTGCCCATTCCACTTGTCATCGACCAACATCAGCGCGGTGAACGTCTCCAAGATCGTTCCGATGGCCGGCGGCGGAAGCGTGTACTGATAGGTGCCCGTTAGCGAAACAACGTTCACAGGATCGTTGCCCAGTTGGTAAAGGGCGCCGGTCGCCTTGACCTCGACGTCCAACGGTGGATTCGTCGTCTGAGTAACCTCGACGATGCCCGAGACGTTTCCCGAGGGCGGATTGACGAGCAGAGAAAAGTGGATGATCGGCGCGCCAGGAACGCCCTGATGACCGGCAATTCCGTCCACTCTATAGAGCTGGTCCATAATAGATCTTCCTTTCACCAAGTTAGTTATGCAAACGAAGCAGCGCGATCTGGCAGATGTGGCTCGTCGCGCTCACAGTGCGTGCTTGCAAGATCTGTGCTTAAGCAGATCGCTGACCGTAGTCTTGTCCGGTTGTTTTGGTCGTGTGCCTGCGCAACTCCCCAGCCTTCCGTTCTACAGCAGCACCATGCCGAATGCTGAGAACACGCCTCACCGGTTGAGGTGACTGCTCTCTTCGACGAAACCTTTGGTCGGCGAAAGCTTGAGCGCGTGGTGGTGCTGGGGACCAACTGATGAGGGCCTGGGCCATTCGGTGGGCATCCGTATGGAAGCGTCCGACTAGCTGGCCAGCGAACGACATTGTCAGAGGTTGGACAATGTCGGGAATGAAACAACGTCGGTGAAGGGTGATGGTGTTATCCGGCGGGGGTTTTATTTGGCACGGTAACTGCTTGCATCGCAATCACGCTACACATATACAAGGATGAACCTATGGTTAGACTCACCGATTGTGCGCTCTCCGCCTGTGGTCACACTTCGCGCTTAGCGTTTGCGGCAAAAGTGAATGTACGCCGCCTGGCACAGAACAAACGATGACGGCTGCGCCATTGCGCAACAATACGCGGACCGCCTCAGGCTGGCTGAAGCCTGTGATCGGCTCGGCTTTTACGCTTACCATCTGGCGGTGCATCATTTTACGCCGCAAGGGGGCCGTCGCCGAATCTGTTCTTGTCGAGCTCCGCACAGCGCACAAGGGAATTTCGTCGTGGCCCGTTGGTCACTGCTTAGCCTCCATCACCCGCTACGTGCATTCGAGGAGATATGCATGCTTGACCACTTGAGCGGCGGTAGTGTCGAGATGGGCATAGGGCGCGGCTCGCTCCCCATAAAGCTTGGCCACTTCGGGATAGATGCGGACGACGTGCCAGAACGCTATCTGGAAGCTAGCGAGATTCTGATGGCGGCGATGAAGGGCGGCACCCTTTTCTACCGAGGCCACCATTTTCCGCTAGACAATGTCCCTTTGGCATTAATGCCTCGTCAAGGTCCTTACCCGCCAACATGGATCGCCACCAACCGAACTGAGGCCGCGCGCTGGGCCACCACACACGGCGCAAATATCGCATCCGTAGGACCCGCGGCATTTGTTCGCGAGATTACTGAGCCATACCGTGCGGTGGAAGGATGCAACACGGGCACCGGCACGGCCAGCAAACCATCATTTGTCGGATTGCTTCGCATGATTGTGGTCGGGCAATCTGCTAGCCATGCATATTCGCTCGCAGCACCTGCTTTCGGACGTTGGCTTAGGAACTTCAGATACCTGTACGATCTCAATTCGATTCCGGTTTCATCAAATCTGCCCCGGACTTTTGACGCAGCAGTAGAGAGTGAATTGTGCGTTGCAGGAACGGCGGCTTTTATACGACGAACTCCCCTTGATCAGCTGCAAGAAGCAGCGGCCAACCCCAACCGCGTGAGTGTGATCGCCCTCGGGCAGGCTATTTTGAAAGGCGATCTTTTCTCTACCGCTACCTTCCGCAACCACCAACGTTTTTTTTGATCTCGGTTCGTGAAGGTGTCATCGGCGCCACCGCCGCGGAATTGCAAAAAAGGGTTTTGGCCAGCTTCGAGCCAACGAATCGGTGTCGTGGCTTGGAGATATCCAAGGTGGCCCTTGCTCATCATGAATGAGGTCGCGGAGTGAGCCCCCAAGCGGCAAGTTTCCCTCGCCATGATCAGTCTACCCTCGGTGTGTCGATGTCTATCGTTTGTAGGATCAGTCTGTCTGCTCCGACATCGCCGATGGACTAACTAATCCGTGTTTGCTTTAATAAGAGGAAGGCATGAAAGTTTTTTGTGAAATTCTTATTCGTGGCACGTTGCTGCTATCTCTCCTTTACTGGGCACCGGCCCATGCTTATCTCTCAAAAATTATCCCAGAAGCGGATAGAAGATACGACGTATTGACCAGCAAGATATTTTATACGGGGCCCGTTACAATTCAAAAGGCGAATGACTTGATAGCGGCGCTGGACGAATTGAACGCGAAATACCCGAGGCTAAAATCGATTTATCTATATATCCACAGTCGTGGTGGAGATATGGATGCGGGGTATGTTACCTACCGCGCCATCCAGAGTTCGGGGGTACCGGTAATAACAGTTAATTTAGGCACGGTGATGTCGTCTGCTACGATGATTTTTTGCGGCGCTCAGGACCGCCTCTCATTTCCTGGGGCGCGCTTTATTCTGCATCCACCAAGCATAAACCTGAGCAACAGGTTTCAGCCGGATCAGCTAAATGTTGCCACGGAAGATTTGGATACCGCCAAGCAAATGCTTTCGGATGTCTACAGCAGGTGCACCAAACTGAACGAGAAGGAAATAAATTCAATGATTTACAGTGAAAATAACAGAAAGGTTCTCAGTCCAGATGAGGCTTCTGCAGATGGAATGGTGACTGGCAAAGCTCTTGAGATTATTGATGCGCCGGTGTCCTACTATGTAAAGGATCGCGCACAGTAAGCTTTCTGAGATGGCCTGACTTCCTGTCACTTTTACATTGACGAATCGAACTTGCGCCGGCCTTGATGTGACCGAAGGCCGGATCAATCGCACCGCGATCTTGTGACCTCAATGAATAAATGCGCTGCGGCAAGGCGTAGGCGGACATCCGCGAAATCGTCGCGCATGCATTGGCGATTCCGGATCTGTACGTCGCGGTTCTCGCGCCGAATCCTCGTGGAAGCCGCAGCGCACT
>NZ_BBJJ01000172.1 GCF_000739815.1 Paraburkholderia mimosarum LMG 23256 = NBRC 106338 | reverse complement strand
AGGAGCTGGTCGGTCGCCGAGCACAACGCGTAGCGCATGAAGCAGGCGGCCTCGAGCCGCCGTATGGCCGGCTGGATGCGGTGACTCACCGAGGGTTTGCGGTCCGCGCAGCGCCGCGCATAATGCCGGACGATAGCTTCGTTGCATGTGTCGGGCCACTGCACCCATACACCGAGCTCGACCAGATAGTCGAGCTTGCGCAAGAGTTCGCTCATCTGTCGCGTCGAATTGCGCAGCGGCACCGACCACAGCCATTGCTGTAGGCTCGATGCCTCGCCATGGGGCTTCGGCAGCAACTTGCCCCAACGATCCAATGTGGTTTCGCCAAAGGCCTGCGTATGCTCGCCCGTGAGCGTGGCTTCGACGTCCCGGATGGCCTGCACGATCAGTTCCCGCAAGGTGCGATCGCGCGGCAACAGGATCCGGTGTTCAATTGCGCGCAGCAACCAGCGCAGGTTATACCCGGCAGCACACAGCACCGCGTGTAACGCGTCGCCGGTTTTTCCTTTGAGCCAGCACCGCCGCATGCCGTGGTCGTGCTTTACATGGCCGATGATCGGTTCGATCGCCTGCCGTCGCTTGAGCCAACGTCGCTGTGTGCTTGTCAGGGTCTTGTGTTTTCCGCGATGAATAAGGTCTACTGATGATACTTCAGCATCGACGCCACGAAATCCGAGATCGACCAGAACCGTCTTTGGTTGCGGCGTACCCGGCAAATCCTGCAGCAGAATGGTGCTCTGTTCAAGTTGCTCTGCCAGCGTGTGACCGTCGTAGGGGTTACCTGGGAACGCCCGCGCGCCAACGATGAGTCCTTGTTTCTCCGTGATCGCGAGACTCACCTTGACGCCGAACTCATAAGGTTGCCGCGCCTTGCCTTTCCCGATGCACTCAACTTCAGGCGCGTGCAGGGCATACAACTTGTTCTTGTCCTTTGGACGTTGGGGTAAATGCGCCATGCCCGTTCCAGCCACACGCGCAGTTGTGTCTGCCGTTCGTCCGGTGCCGCGGGCAGCTTGCGTTCGATGTCGCGCAGCAACCGCCCCAATACTGTGCGCTGGCGTTTGAGTACACGACGCAGGCGCTTGAACTGTTTCGCATGCGCATAGCCGCCCGCGCGGCGACGTAGCCGTTTGCCTTCACGCTCGTAGGTTTGCTTCAGCGCCAGGCCGGCGCGTTGCGCTAACTGCACGAGTCTGCCCCTTGCCACCTCAAGCAGACGACTGTCGGTCGGATAAGCAACCGCCTTCTCCTGAACCGTTGTATCAACAATCACGCGTTCGAATTCGGCCGGTGTCACCGCCTTCATCTCCATGGCCGCCGCAATCGTCGTCGCGAGCAACTCCTCGACACCTGCCTCCCCCAGCGCCTGCCGAAAGCGCACGAGGTTGGTCGGGTCGCACGGCAGAAGCGGCTGAAAGTACTCCTCGCCACAGAAGTACTGGAAGTACACGTCCTGGGCCCAGCGCTCGCATACCGAATCGTCACTCTCGTTGTAGGCGTGCTTCAGGTACAGCAGACCGACCATCAGCCGCACAGGCAAGCGCGGACGCCCTGCAGCGCTGACACCCGCACCAGCGAGCTTCGGCGTCACGCCGAAGAGGTCAACCGCTTCGCTCACCCGGCCGTCGCGCGATTGCCGCGCAAAAACCGGATCCAGAGCCGCTTCGATCGAAGCCCACGACATCCTCGTCGCCAGCACGGCAAGCGGGTGGCGCAGATCAATCATCGAGTCCAGACGGCTGCGAAAGAAATCAGGCGTGCTCATTGGCGACCACTCCGAAACTCCCAGAATCTTTATCAGATCGATATTCGTTCTGGGAGTTCTCCGGCCCGTCAACTAACGACATCTCCATGCCTGGCGGGGCCTCACGAATTTATGCAGGCCCGACCACGTAGCGGCGTTGGTGTTCGGTCATGGAGCCGAAGCCGAGCGCCTGGTACGCGCAGGCCTGATGTTCGACCAGCGTGTCGGTATGGCCGTCGTACAGCGACGTCATCGTCCCGAGATCGGGTGGTTCGATGCCGAGCTGTTGCCCCAGGTGCTGCCAGAGATTCCGTGGCACGTACCGGCAAGCATCGAGCGTGCGACCGGTCATGCGCACGAAACCAACGTGAAGCGCCAGCGCGAAGCGGTAGGCGTGTCGGCGACGCGCGTTGATCAACGCGTTCCTTCGCGGAAAACGTGAAGAACGTGGCGAGCTCGAACTCGTTGAGCGTGTGCGGGATGGACCGCATCCCGAGATAGGCCTGCCGCCAGTGTTCCATCGCCGTCCGCTCCGCAGCCGAAAGAGGAACCGCTCAGGCTATGCCAACAATATCGCCTTAACAATTGGGGGCGAGGCACTGGGTGCCTCCGGGGAAGACAAACAGCAAGCTTTTGATTTTACGGAGACTTTATAAAGGGTTAGACCGCAAAGCCTTGTCAGGTCTGGAACCCGCTAACCCGGTAAACGGCATGAAAATCACGGGGACCCCGAGTCAGCATCGGCGACAAAAAGCCGCCATCCTCTCCCGGGTGGGTCAGGCTTACTTCGGCGGGTGGCTTCGCGGCCGTCGATCATAGCGACGGGTATTGCGCAGGCATCCACGCGGTGAAGGCTGGTGACCGCTTCGCCGCGCTTGAGCCTATTGCTCAGGGGCTGCAAAGCGAATTCGGCGGGGTGAGTGCCGCGATCGGAGCGGGACTGACGCCGTGGATGGATCATGGCTCCCAGTACACGTCCGACGACTTTCGGAACCAGCTCAAATTCTGGGGCGTCACGGCCAGCTACGCCTTCGTCGCCGAACCGCAAACCAATGGTGTTGCTGAGCGGTTCAATCGGACCATGAAAGAACAAAAGATTCACGGGCGTATCTTCAGGAATGTTGATGAAGTTCGTGACGCTGTCGTTGACTTCAAAGATCGTTACAACCGAGAATGGCGGCTGGAAAAACTGGGCTTCATGTCACCCCTCGAAGCCCGTCAGGCACGGCTGTTCAAACAGGCCGCCTGAGTCCCAAAACCGTGTCCAAACAATCCGGGCCGATACAGGCCGTTCATATAGCGGCGTTTGAAGTGCCCGTCCGGGACTTTAGCTCTTCTACAATAAGAATCGCGGGCGAACCACCTATTTGCACGAAATCCCTATTTTTTAGGACAAAATAAAATAGGATAATGATCTGATGCCAATTGACCCATTAAGCTTGGAGTGAACAAACTGCAATTGCAACCGGGGCCGCCAGACGGATTATTAACCCTCCCGGCCACCCCATAATCCAGATTGCCGCCACCTTTTTGGGTTGGCCGATCCTGGTTCTGAAAAGTCACATCCCTGTATTCTTGAGGATAATTTCTCCGAAGGAGATCTTTCAGCCTATCTGGATTGCGATTAAAATCACCGCTGATAAACCACTGATCATTAATTTTATTTTCGCTAAAATATTCCCAAACCCGCGCAACAATTGCCCCAGAATCCATTCCTCCATTAGCAAGAGAATGAATTGAAAAATAGTAATCCGACCCGAGCCTAATTCCCAATATTGGCCTTGCTCCGGACCACGCTCTCGGCTTGAGAAAAAACACTTGATTAGCTCTATCCCTGCTAATAATTGCAAGATTTACCCGATTGGCTCCAGCATCAATCCTGGAAAAATAAACATAATAGTTAATTGGCCTTGCTCGCGTACCCAAATTCCAGAGATACTCCTCTATGGGAGCGACAACTTCATCAGGATTTACCAGACGACCATCCAATGGTAATGGAGGATTAATCGTTATAGAATCAGGCAACGATCCGGCCTCCTGTATCGTAACAATATCTATGGGAATTGAATCACGTACCGAACCATCATTATTCTTTCCAAGCAAAAGATGGCGAATATTAACGTTCCATTTACTCTCCGTGCTCGCGCTAGAGCCTTGAAGATTCCAGGTGACTACGCGACGATCATTGATTGCCGCAAATGAATTGTTCGCACAATAGACTGCCAGAAAGGTAAAAATTATCCACACCTTCATCCAGAAATCCTTTTATCCAATGGAAATAATCGAATAGAATTACCGTCGCCGCATGTCAAAACTCGTTCCGCTAGGCGCAAGCTAGATTAAGCATAAGCCACTATCAGGATACACAACGATTGGAGGCTTCAGTCAATACAATCTCTCTATTAAATTGATTTTGAACAAATTTCCTCAAAACATATTGTTTCAGGTTGTGGTAGTGGTTCTGGTGCAAATAGGTAAGCGGATTGAGAAAGCTCATATAGGTAAGAAAGCTTATCGATCAGACAGGACCGCATTCCATACGGCTTTGCCCGAATGGGTACAAGTTTCCGTGCTATGGACGCGACTATGCATTTTTGACGCAAATCGGTTTGCCGAAGGCGTTCCACCGGTTCAGCAGGTTGGCGATGATTACCCCTTCGCCTTCCTGCGACGCAAGCTCCTGCGTCAGCAGGCGCGCGCCGATGCAGCGCTTGATGCGCGAGATCTGTGCCTCGACCAGCGAGGGGCACACCGTAGCCGTATTTCTTGTGAAATGCATAGATGCCTTTGTCCTCGATGTATCTGACGATCTGGTCATGCCGGCGGGTTCGCTCCTCGCCGTGTACGACAGCGTGAGCTGGCGGTGGGATGACGGGCGTCACGCCCGTGCCTGAAAGCGC
>NZ_BBJJ01000173.1 GCF_000739815.1 Paraburkholderia mimosarum LMG 23256 = NBRC 106338 | reverse complement strand
CAATGAAATAGTCAGTCGTCCCACAAATCGGGACGTCTGCATCCGACGCGCATAAACAGCTGAAAGCGTGCAGGAAAACACCAGGCCCCGTAGCAGTGCGCCTCAGTATACTGGGCGACTGCCGCCGGGCGTCGTCGCCTCGGGAAGATTGGGCGCCGTGCGTCGGACTCACCTGGAGGAAGACAACCATGTTGCGCAACGCTCTTCGCTGTCTGATGGCTTATTCCACGATCGCCGTTGCTGCGCTCGGCACGTTGCCCGGCGCGGCGCACGCAGATGCGGCGCATCCCGTGGTTGCCTTGTTGCCCGGCGTCACCGATCCCTTCTACTTCACGATGCACCGCGGCGCGGAACGCGCGGCGAAGGAAGACAACATCCAGTTGCTGTTCCAAGTGCCAAAGGCCTGGAACACCACTGAGCAGGTGCCTATTCTCAAGGCGTTCATCGCCAGGCACCCCGACGTGCTGCTTGTTTCGCCCGTGGACAAGCAGCAGCTCATCGGCCCGCTCAAAGAGGCCGCCGACGCCGGCATCAAGGTCATCACCGTCGACACCTATATCGGCGATGGCCACTATCAGACAGGCAAGGGCGACGCCGATTTCCCGCTTTCGTATATCGCTTCGGACAACCTGGAAGGTGGCCGGGTGGCGGCTCGCTCGCTCGCCAAGGCGATTGGCGACAGGGGCACCGTCTATTGCGAGAACAACAAGCCGGGCATCTCAAGCACCGATGCACGTGCGCAAGGCTTCATGGAAGAAATGAAGAAGCACCCCAACATCAAGGTGCTCGAAACACAATACAACGAGGACGACGCCAATCGCGCCGCTTCGCATGTCGCGGCGGTGCTCGCGCGCAATCCCGATCTCGCGGGCGTGTTCGGCGCCAACACGTTCTCGGGTGCCGGCGCGGCGCAAGGCGTGAAGAATGCGGGCAAGCAGGGTATGGTCAAGGTGGTCGTGTTCGACGCCGTGCCGGGCATCGACGAGCAGATCCGCAGCGGCCTCGTCGATATTGCCATTGCGCAGTTGCCCGATCAGATGGGCTATTACGCCGTGAAGTTCGCCGCTGACGTCATCCACGACAAGAAAATTCCCACCTACAAGGGCACGGGTTTCGTGGTGCTGGACAGGTCGAACATCGACAAGCCGGAGATGAAGCAGTACATCTACTCGAATTGAGCCACTCGAACTGAACCGGGCCACATGAACGACAAACGACTCGACAGGCTCGCGCTCGTCAGCAAAATCTGGCCGTGGCTCTTTCTCGGCTCGCTGCTCGTCTTTTTCGAGACGTGGGCGCGCATCTCGGCGCATCGGTCGTTCGTGTTCAACGCCTACAACCTGCAGTCGATCGGGCTTGCCGCGAGCGCGCCGCTGTTGCTCGCCATCGGTCAGACCTTCGTGATCATCACCGCCGGCATTGATCTTTCGGTGGGCTTCGTCATGGGACTCGCGGCTGTGTGCGTCGCGCAGTTTACGATCCCCGGCGGCGATACTCCGTGGATTCTGCTTCTGTCGATTCCGCTCACCATACTCGTGTGCCTGATCCCAGGCCTCGTGAATGGTGTGCTGATCGCACGGCTCGGCGTGCCGGCGTTCATCGGCACGCTCGGCATGTATGGCGTCGCGCGGGGCGTGGGCTTTCTCGCCGCGGGCAACGGCATGACCGTCTCCGTGAACAACCGGGGGCTCGCGTGGTTGGGCAGCGGCTGGACGCCCATGGTTCTCACGGTTGTACTGCTCGTCGTCATGCATTTCGTGCTCTCGCAAACCCGATTTGGTCAGTACACCTATGCGATTGGCGGCAATCCGCAGTCGGCGATACGCGCGGGCATCAACGTGCGCCGCCATCTGGTCGCGATCTATCTCATCGCAGCGGTCTTCGCGGCGGTGGGCGGCATCGTCTACACGGCGCGCTTCGCCGCCGGCGCGGCAAACGCAGGCGAGCCCATGCTGCTCGATTCGATCGCGGCGGTCGTGATCGGCGGCGCGAGTCTCTTTGGTGGAACGGGCAACGTCGTTGGCACGCTGATCGGCGCGCTCATCATCGCCGTGATCGAGTTCGGGCTCGTGTTCATCGACGTCAATGCGTTCTGGCAATTCATCGTGGTCGGCATCGTCATCATTCTTTCGGTGCTGATCGACCAGTACAAGGGCAGGCTCGGAGGTGCCCAATGAGCGGCGCGATCGTCACGCCGATACTCGAGGCGCGTGACATCTCGATTCGGTTTGGCGGCGTGGAGGCGCTCAAGCGTGTCTCGCTGCGGCTCATGCCGGGCGAAGTGCTCGCGCTCGCGGGCGACAACGGCGCGGGAAAGTCGACGCTCATCAAGATTCTCTCGGGCGTCTATCGCGCCGATGGGGGCGATCTGCACTTCGAAGGCCGTCCGCTGCAACTGCGCGATCCGCAGGAAGCGCGCTCGCAAGGTATCGAAACCATCTATCAGGATCTCGCGCTTGCCGACAATCTCGACGTGGGCAGCAATATTTTCCTCGGCCGCGAGCCCGTGCGGCGCAGGTTCGGCTTGCAGCTGATCGATCGACCGCATATGGCGCGCGTTGCGCGCGAAGTGCTGGAGCGACTCGATATCGTGATTCCGCCGCGCAAGCTTGCGGGGCCCGTCAAAATGCTCTCGGGCGGGCAGCGGCAGGCCATAGCGATCGGCCGGGCGATCTACTGGAACGCGCGCGTGTTGATCATGGACGAGCCCACGGCGGCGCTTGGCGTGCCCGAACAGCGCAAGGTGATGGCGTTGATCCGTGCGCTCAAGGCACAGGGCGTAGCCGTGATCCTCATTGCGCACAACCTGCACGATATTTTTGCTGTGGCGGACCGCATTATCGTGCTGCGGCGCGGCGAAGTGGCGGGCGAGCGGCGTGTGGCCGAAACCGACGGCGACGAAATCGTGCGTCTGATGGTCGGCGACACGTATTCAGGCGCGGCGCCATGAAGCGTGGCGTTGTGCGTGGGCATGCACGGCGGGGGCGTTCGATGGACAATAGCGGCTCGAACCCGCATTGCAGTCCTGCATCGCCATGAACTACCTCGATCCCGCCGATATCACGAGCTGGCACGCGCACATCTATTTCGACGCGGCGACGCGCGAAGCCGCCTTGACCCTGCGCGAAGCAATCGAAGCCCGCTTCGGCGAAGTCGTGGAGATCGGGCGTTTCCACGAACGCCCGGTCGGGCCGCATCCGATGTGGTCGTATCAGCTCGCCATTCCGCGCGAGCGTTTCATGACAGTCTTCGAATGGCTCACGCTCAATCACGGCTCGCTCGACGTGTTCGTGCATCCGAACACGAGGGATGCGCTGCGCGACCATCGCGACGCCGCCGTGTGGATCGGCCGTTCGCACAGTCTAGATCTTGGTGTCCTTGGCGGCTGACTTCGTTTGTTAGCCCGCAGGCTGCAGCGCGCCGGGCTGGCGCGTGCTCGGAGCGTGTCATATCTGTCGGAAAGGAGCCCGGGATGAACCCCTCTGCATACTCATGACTTGCGCAATGCTGACCGGCGCATCCGGCAATGCACGACGACCTTGGTGCGCCGCAAAACAGCCTTGCGCTCATGCCGAACGCTGCACCCGGCAGCGAGTACCCGACTCACGGCAATCGCCAGGCTGGCGAAATGCCGGTTGGCCCCACGGATCCGCGTGGGCAACTCGCAAATGGCCACCCGAACAACGCGGAGGCAGGCGGTTATGGGGCGCCGTTGGCGGGCGTTCGCTCGGATGGTCAAAGCGCGCCTGGCAGGTGAGGAAGGCGTGCGTTCGCCGGCCCGCTGGCAGGTACCGTTCGGATCGTGGACACGATTTGCCTATCCCAGCGGGCCATCTATTCATGCGGGGGAGCGGTCTATTGATGCGACACGCTGAGCTTCACCCGCGTCGAACCGTCGCTCTGCGCCGTGATTTCGGTTCGGCTGCCGCGCTGCCCCAGGTAGAAGTGCTGGCGGCCTGGCGAATTCACGTCGTGTGTTGCGTCGGGCAGGCACGCGGCAATATCGGCGCCTAAGCCCTCCAGTGCGTTCGTCCCCGATCCAGCGTCGCGTGCACTCCAGACGCACTGATAGGTTGCGCCGGCTGTCGCACATTGCGCGTCGTCGCCGTAGGGCTGCGCAATGGCACGTCCGTCGGCGGGATTCAGTGAAGCGAAATGCTGCGGTGCAGCCGCGATGATGCGCTTTAGCGCGCCGCAGGGACTCGCACTGTCGTCTGCATAAGCGGCTATTGGCGCGCTCGATATGACGATGGTCGAACACAGCGTGATGATCCGTGCGATCGATGAATTCATGGAGCTCCGCTGCGTGAGCGCAGCGCCTCATCATGGCGGTGAAAGCGATGGTTGCAAGCGACGTGCCGGGAATAGCTTTGCAGACTGGCGCGAGAACGATCACCGCGCGGAGCGATGGGAAGAAGGGCTTGCAGCCCGCCGGCTGTAG
>NZ_BBJJ01000174.1 GCF_000739815.1 Paraburkholderia mimosarum LMG 23256 = NBRC 106338 | reverse complement strand
TTCGACGATGGCGCGATCTATGCGCACGGTGTCTACGATTTCCGTAATGGACCGTTTGCGAAACTCGCGCTGCCGAACAATCCGACGGGCGCGTTCGACTGGGATGGCATGGCGGGATCCAGACCCATCCATAACTCGGTCAAGTATGTGAGTCCGAGCTGCGGCGGCTTCTCCGCTGGCGCGATGTACGGCTTCGGCGGTGTAGCGGGGTCGTTCGGGTCGAACAGCGGGGTGAGCGTGGGGCTGAACTACGTCTACGGCACATTCGGGGCGAATGCGGCCTATACGCAGGTAAAGACGGATGTCTCAGGCGCGCAGGTCAGCGTGCGCAACTGGGGCGCGGGCGCTCACTATACCTTCGGTCCGGTGACCGCGAACGCGCTCTACACAGCGGTGCGTAACGAAATGAACGGCGCGTCAGTCTGGCAGGTGGAGCTGGGCGGCATGTGGCTGATCGCGCCGGAATGGGTGTTGAGCGGCGCGTATATGTACATGAAGGGTAATCAGGTCGTCGACGACAATCACGCGCATCAGATCACCGGAATGATGTCGTACTTCCTGTCGAAGCGAACCAGCGTGTACGTGGCTGGTGTCTACCAGCGAGCGAATCAGGGGGCGAACGCACAGATCAACGACGTGATGGTCGCGTCGAGCGGCGCGTCGCAGTTCATCGGTCGCGTTGGTATGCAGACGCGGTTCTGATCGACCTCCGGACGCCCCATATGCAGACTGCACCATTCGATCCTCTTCGCCTCGCGCCCGATGTGCGCGAACTGCTGGCTGCGATGGCCGCAAGTGGCGCGCCGCCACTCGAGTCGCTGCCGCTCGCGCAAAGGCGCGAAGCATACCGCCAGATTGGCGCAAGGTTAGGCGGGGAACCGCTGCCGGTGCGGGAAGTCCGCGCGTTACTGGCGGACGGCCCAGCCGGCGAGATCCCGCTGCGCCTGTCTCTGCCCGATCAGGCGGATGTCGTGCCGTACGGGGTTACCGTCTATCTTCATGGCGGGGGCTGGACGCTCGGTGACCTCGACAGTCACGACAAGATTTGCAGGCGGTTGGTCCGCGCATCCGGCTGTGCTGTGGCGAGCGTCGACTATCGGCTTGCGCCGGAACATCCTGCTCCCGCGGGACCGGAAGACGTACTGGCCGCGATTCGCTGGCTGGCGTCCCATGCCGTGTCGCTCGGACTCGATCCGGAGCGCATTGCCGTGGCGGGGGACAGTGCGGGCGGGAGCCTGGCGGCTGTCGCGTGTCAGCGTCTGCGTGGTGAGGTCCCGCTGCGGGCATAGGTGTTGTTCTATCCCTCGACCGATCTGTCGCCGGCTGGCGAGCATTATCGGTCGCGACAGGAGAACGGTGCGGTACCGCCGTTGACGCTGGAATTGATGCGTGCGCTATCCAGCCCGTTCATGGATGGTTTCGACACTACCGACACACGGTTATCGCCGCTGCGCGAAATGGATTTGCGCAATCTCCCGCCGGCGCTGATCGTCACGGCGGAATGCGACGTGCTGCGAGATGACGGCCGGTACTATCGCGACGCGCTGCACGCCGCGGACGTGCAGGTTGAATACATCGAGGTGCCGGGCATGGTTCATGGTTTCGTCGAAATGGCTGGCGTTCTGCCGGCTGCAGCTGAGGCGATTGAGTACGCGGGCGCGTACCTGCGTGGGATTCTCGCCGGATAACGCAGGGAATCGGGCGGCCGTGTACCGAGGAATTTCAAACGCCGCTTCGATTTTCGCTTTCTCGAATCGTTCGTAGAGGGAAGCGTTTCGGAGCAGCGCCCGACACAACACTGAGCCCGCTAGGTGGCTCAATTATGCCGATCCTGGGGTCGCTCCAATACGCAGATCATTGAGCGGCCCGATTGCGCCGATCATGCACTGGTTCGATTGCGGCGATTTTCCAGTGGCTGAGATCGTCGAGCGCCTGGCGCGGCGGCTTGAGCGAAGCCTGAGCAGAAGGCTTTTCGCTGGGCTCCGGGTCTGCATTGGCCATACTGGACGGTATCTGGCCGTCGCGCTTAAACTCCGGATCACTCACAACGAGAACAACACTCCAAGATGGGCCATTCCAACGCCGAACTGATTTTCCGCTTTTATGAGGCCTTTCAGCGGCAAGATATCGACGCGATGCTGGCCTGCTATGCCGACGACCTTGTCTTCTGCGATCCAGCATTTGGCGAACTGCGCGGGGAGGCCGCACGCGACATGTGGCGTATGCTGGTGGAGCGTGCACGGGATTTTTCCCTGACGTTTGGCGATGTCGGCGCGAACGGGCAGACGGGGAGTGCGAAGTGGGTCGCGCGCTACAAGTTTGGTCCGACCGGCCGCACGGTGGTCAACCGGATCGAGGCACGCTTCGAGTTTCGTGACGGACTCATTGCCCGGCATCGCGACAGTTTCGACTTGTGGCGCTGGGCGAGCCAGGCATTTGGCCTGAAAGGGACCTTGCTCGGCTGGACGCCCTTCGTGCAACGCGCAATCCGGGCACAGGCACGCAAGAGTCTCGATGGGTTTCGGGCGAGGCGCGGGTGAGACTGCGCGTTCACTTCTTTGCGGTTGACGTCGTGCTAATAGGCAAGCCGAATCGGGATAGTTCCAGCCATATTCGCCCGGGTTTTCCCACAGACCCAGTCGATACTCTCCGAAGGGTGCTCAATAATGGGCATCCCTACGGTGATTGAATCAACGCCAGTCGTTGCCGCGATTTCCCTTGGAACTCAATTTTACATAAATCTAATGATCGCACTTTCATATTGCAGTCCTTACGATTTTGGACAGCGCGCCGGATGTCGAGCACGGTATCGAAAGGGAGATATGACGATCGCGACGCGGCCGGCGAGCAGCGACCAGGCGCGAAGCGCCGATGACTTTATCACGCAGCCGCGCCGAAGGGGCGAATTGGCTGTAAGGGCCGAAGGCACTCAAGCCGGCCAGCCGAGATAGCGCCATACGTCGGCACGCGCCGCCGCGATGCCACCGGCACCGGCAACTTGGGCTAGCGCGCTGGCTCTCCAGTCGGACCAGCGAGGATCGAATGCGAACGCTCGAAGCCACTTAAGGGTCTCGATCATATAACGTGCAAACCAGCCGTCGATCTTCGTGAAATCCGCTTGAATGTCGCTTGCGCTTGAAAACGAGCACTGTCGTGCGACGTTTTCCGCGGCGCTGCGGTAGACGTGTTTTGTCATGCCGTCGCGCGCACGTGCCGCCCCGGAAAACGCCACATCGTTCCACCCTTTTCGCGAGACGACTGTCGCCGCAAAAAACGCGATCTGGTCGAACAGATAGAAGGCCGCGAGATAGTTCTGGATGACCCAGAACCCATGTCGAAAGAGCGCCGCGTCGTTGTGCCGGATGACGCGCGGAGCCACGTATCCGCGTGCGTATCGCGAGGCCGCGTGGACGTCGCAGTAGATTTCTTCCGCCGAGATTTCGGATGCGCCATCGCGCATCAGGCGCGCGCACATGTCATCCAAGATTAGCGCTTCGCGCGCACGTTCTTCGCCTTCGAGGCGCGCGAGAAATTTTTCGCCGGCGCGCCGCACCGTGTCGACGAAGTCTTCGAGCGACGGCCTCAGTTGCTCGATCACGGTGTCATGCAGGATGACGCCAAGACGAAAGCCGAGATGCAACCATTCGTGAATCAGCGTGAGATGCTGCAGGCTGTCCGCTGCGAAGCGCGCCAGTTCCTTGTAACGCCTGCGGAACTGGGCGTCGGGCAGATACGGCTCGGGGGCGAGAATATCGGCCGCGGTGCGGCCCCTGGCGACGAGCTGGCGCTTGAGCGTCAGCGCGAGACCCACTTCAGTTTCGCCGAGGATGGAGAGCTGCTCAATCAGGAACAAGGTTACGACATCCTGCACTGCGGTTGCGCTGTCCCAGTATGCACCGCCGGTCACGAGGAACGGCATGGTCAATCTGCACAGCGCATTCACGAATTCGAGCCAACGCGAGTCCCAGATGATCGTGTGCTCGCCGCGCCAAGTGCAAATCTCGGTGCGGGCCATCGGCGACGAGATCGACAGAAAGCCGATCTCGCCGCTGAGAATCATGTTGCTGCAGCCGGCGATCGCCTCCTCGTCGAAGGGGATTGGCCCGCCTAGCGTGTAGAGATCCCGCTTGATGTCCAGCAGGTCGGCGAAGTCCGGATTGTGGGCGAGCTCAATCCGCTTTGTCATCGTTGAATTCGGTGATGCGACTTTGCAGAATCTGTTTCAGATCCTCGCCCGACATGCCGCGGATGTCGAGTGTCGTCGTCTTCGGGCCTTTCTTGAGGACGACCCGGCGTAGCGCGTCGCGCTTTTGCCAGGCAACCAGCACGGCGGCCAATGAACTGATGATTGCGGGCAGGTTATGAAAAACGTCGTGCACGACGGCGGTGATGATCGGATCTCCCCCAATGACGCCCGTGGAGCGGAC
>NZ_BBJJ01000175.1 GCF_000739815.1 Paraburkholderia mimosarum LMG 23256 = NBRC 106338 | reverse complement strand
GAACTCGACGCCGTGAAGATAAATTTATATTGAAGGACATAAGCTTTCTTCGTAGATAAGGAACGTCAGCCGTCTGACACAGTGCACGCCTAGCGGTATCGTGGCGATACCAAAGACACTCCGCTGTCTCAAGCCAATGAACGAGGCGAATGGCGATCTGAGTAACTAAATACGCTGATAGTTGCAGCTACTGCCACGCCACTCTGGCAAATATCCTTCACGATCATATGCGCCACCGACGTATGTGCAACGCCAACTCCACTCCCCCATCCAATCGGAGCGCCATCCCGCTGGGCAGCTTGACTGCAAGGTGAGGTAGTTATCCGCCCCGATCACGTGGACTTTCCCCCATCGTTCGCTGAAGTTGATGACTGCGCGGCCCTTCCAGCCCGGGTTAGGGCCACAAGTGACCGTTTCGCTACGAATATTGCATGCATTCCATGACTTATTGAACCCGCCGTCGATCGCCATGTCGCCGATTTTTATCGGGATTCCCCACTGCGCATCGATGTTAAAGCTGGTGGTGTGGCATGACGAATGGCCTGTCGTTAACGCCACGGTTCCACAGCTTCCTCCAGAGCCACCGAAACAATAGTGCCAGTCCGATCCATCCAAGGAGTAGCCGTGCTGGTTTTTGCCGATCCAACCCAAGAACTGGGTGTTAAGCGTCTGCGCGCTGACGGGGCCGTTATAAGCGTGCAGCCAAGAAGCTATGAGCAGAATTAATATCTTCTTTGATGCCACGGAAAATTCCTCCCTTAGTTTGGGTTAAGGCTACGCTGATCAAGCCGCGTAAATGCGACTTGTTGTGGCCAAGGCATGCATAAATTCTCGAGATCGCCGCGGTGCCTCCGGCTGAAGAGCCGGAGGCGTGGGCTCTGAGTTTCAAGCTCACGCTCAAGCACTGGCCTGCGGATGGCTCGACGCATTGAAGCAGCTAAGCTTGCGGCAGTTTTCGGCGATGTGGGCTCCTCGACGGTCGATGGCATCCGGCGCAGGCAATGGCTTGCGGGCCGCTCGGTTCGATACGTACATGACCTCAAATATCCTGGCTCTGGCGGGGATGAACGCGGGCCTGAAGGGCGGCACAGCGATCCTCTTGAAGCCCGGCTCAATGAGGCCATGCGCCGCGTTGGCGAGTTGACCATGGAGAACGAGATCCTGCACAAGGAGCGCGAGCGGCAGGCACGCACCCCTTTGGTCGCGCGGAAGTCGTCGAAATGAGCAATGAGACTTCCGCTGATACCGGCAGGCGCTAATGGCGCTGAAGCGCGTTTGCCAGACGCTCAATTTCCCTCGTTCGTCGATCCATGCCGAACGCGCCAATGCAAAGGCGACCGTCACTCCCATCACCAGGCTCAAACGCGGTCCCAAACCGAGGTGCCGGACACCGCCTTGCTGCAAGCAATCCAGAATGATCTGGAAAGCTCGCCGTTCACCGGCGAGGGGCATCGCAAGGTATGGGCCCGTCTGCGCATTCTGCGCGACATACGGGCCTCGCGTGAGGGTGTGCTGCGTCTGATGCGCGAACACCATCTGCTTTCGCCGCATCGCGGGCCGCTGGGTGAGGAAAACCTCCACGACGGACGGATCACAACCGATACGCCCAACGAGATGTGGGGAACCGATGGGGTTCGCATCCAAACCGTGGAAGATGGTCTGGTGTGGGTCTTCGCGGCCGTCGATCATTGCGACGGGTATTGCGCAGGCATCCACGCGGTGAAGGCTGGCGACCGCTTCGCCGCGCTTGAGCCTGTTGCTCAGGGGCTGCAAAGCGAATTCGGCGGGGTGAGTGCCGCGATCGGAGCGGGACTGACGCTGCGCATGGATCATGGCTCCCAGTACACGTCCGACGACTTTCGGAACCAGCTCAAATTCTGGGGCGTCACGGCGAGCTACGCCTTCGTCGCCGAACCGCAAACCAATGGCGTCGCTGAGCGGGTCAATCGGACCATGAAAGAACAAACGATTCACGGGCGTATCTTCAGGAATGTTGATGAAGTTCGTGACGCTGTCGTTGACTTCAAAGATCGTTACAACCGAGAATGGTGGCTGAAAAACTGGGCTTCATGTCACCCCTCGAAGCTCGTCAGGCACGGATGTTTAAACAGGCCGCCCGAGTCCCAAAACCGTGTCCAAACAATCCGGGCCGATACAACACAAGATTTTTGTTACCGATTTATCTGTTGCTAGGTTCGACCTGTTGCGGTCGTCGGCTCAATCTGTCACCCCTGAACTTGCAACACGTTGCAAAGTCGATTGCGCAATTAACGCCGAAATTGCGCTTATCGCGAATTCCCAATATCAATGGGGCAGACGTAAGCTTCATTTCGAAACCTCCGGTTTGCAGGTGAAGTTCTCCTGACTTTTCGTGTCATCTGTTTGACTCAGCCGCAAGTCCCCAGTTTTGCCGGGGTACTCACCAAGTTATAAGCTTTACGACAGTCGGTGGGGGTAACGTCCGCCAAAAATCCAAGCTGAAGGAGTATCAACAAAGCCTTAACCACACGAGATGGGACTGCAAGTATCTCGTAGCGGAGTCGGCGCAAGGAGCGAATCATCGGTCCACTCAGGTGGCAATTCCGCGAGACAATTTACGAGCTTTCGTCGCAGAAGGAGCCAGAGGAACCTGGATAAGCACTCTTCCAGGCGGCCACAATTTCGAGCGATTGGCTTTGGATGTGTTTGACCTCAACGGAACGGCATCCATTCTGGCTCGGGCTGAGCGGGCAGTGGATTGGTTGCACCACTCCGAGGGCGACTCGAAGACAAAACCCCGGGGAACTCATCACCGCTACTTCGTGCCTGCACTGCAGCAATAGGCGAGCAGAAATGTAGGAGTCCCGGGCGTCTCTGCCACGATGTTGCGGATGTCCTTGTTGAGCTTGGCCATTGCAGCTGACACATAGTCGGGAGCCGGCAGCTTGTTCGTATTGAAGTCGTGGACAGCCACAGCAATGGCCTTGTTGTCTGCCGTCACAGGATGGGCGAGAGCCCGATCTTCTTCCGCAAACCTTTGCTCGCGCGTTGCGACAGCACCGACTTGTCCCACGCAATAGCCGTGGGTGCCCGACATTACGTGAATCGTATGGCCGTCGCCCTTTAGCCCTGCAGCGATCTTCTCAAGAGCCGCTGCGACGTCCCTTACGCTACATCCCCCATGGAACCCCCAAATCTGCACAGTACCAAGGTTGTCGTTGGTAATTTTTACGAGTTCTGCCATATCCATTTCCGAAGGAGAAAGAGGAAACGCGTCGTGATGCACGGCGTACGAAGGTGTCCAACCATTCTTGAGAAGTCAGTAGATCAACGGCCACACGAGATCCTAGTGATTTAAGAGGTGCCATCCATTACGAATCAAGCTCTCAGCCTTTGGCGAGTCCACTTGGTTACCGCGCACCGCGAGGTACATCTTGCCGCGTGGACAAGAGAGAAACAAGACAATTAACATCAAGATAATTGATATGCAGTTCAGTCCGAGCGAACCGTGGCGCAGCAGTTTGTTCATGGCCCGGTGCAAGCATTTCCACGGCTCTGTCAGGTTGACGCAGGAGCGGGGGTAGAATGAAGCGATGATGAAAGTCGCTTTATGACGGTCACCGCTTCCCTGCCATCGTCATCAGCTGCGCGGTTCGCTGGTATTTTCGGTTCAGCCTGAGCCTGCGCGATATCGAGGAGTTGTTGCTCGAGCGTGGTGTCGTCGTCAGGCACGAAACAATCCGTTGCTGGTGCGACAAGTTTGGCGCTGAATTCGCCCAGCGTGCAAAGACGGCGCGGCGCAAGCGGGGCAACACATGGCATCTGGATGAGATGTTCGTGACGCTGCGCGGGGAGCCGTATCTGCTGTGGCGCGCGGTCGATGAGTGTGGCACTGAACTCGACATTCTGGTGCAAAAACGACGCGACAAGGCCGCAGCCAAGCGAAAGAGTCCGGTGATCTATCCGACGAGCGAGCTTTCATGCCTTACAAGGCAAGACTGAAGACGGGCGAACCGCGCAAACGAGCGAAGCCGGGCTATGCGGTAACAAACGCGCACGAGTACAACGAAAGCCTGAAGCGGCGCGGGCAACTCAGCCTGTATAGTCCCGACGGAGACCTGAAGGCGCTGTTCATCAACGACACGCCCTACCAGAAGGGCGTGTCGGGTCAGTCCCGGACGTACAGCGATGCGTACCTCGAACTGATCTTCATCTTCTACCGGCTGTTCGGCTGGGGCATGCGGCAGATCACCGGCCACATGCACGAATTCTGGGCGCTGCGCGGACTCGACATCGGGGTACCGAGTTTCGGGCTTCTGAGCGAGCGGTTCCGTACGCTCGAGGTTCAGGTCAAACAACGCTGCGCTCGCGTGGCCGAACGCCGGCGCAACGGCGAAGCTATCAGCCTGATCGTCGACAGCAGCGGCATGAACTTTGGCT
>NZ_BBJJ01000176.1 GCF_000739815.1 Paraburkholderia mimosarum LMG 23256 = NBRC 106338 | reverse complement strand
AAACGCTATTCCGAAAGCGGAATAGCGTTTCGAAGTTCGCTGATCATCAACCGCTGTACCGACAGTCGGCCATTGCCGCACGCGACGGTGTGAAGCTCGACCCTGCCAGCATGGGGCGCTGGGTCGGCCAGTGCGAGGCCCTGTGCGAGCCGTTGACCGAAGCGCTGCGGATCTACACGATGGCATCCTTCAAGCTGCACGCGGATGACACGCCGATTCCGGAGCTTGCACCGGGCAACAGGAAGACACGCACGGGGCGCCTGTGGGTCTACGTTCGCGACGATACCCGATCGGGCTCGACGGAACCGGCTGCAGTCTGGTTTGCCTACTCGCCGGACCGCAAAGGCATTCATCCGCAGACTCATCTCGCCGGATTCAAGGGCATCCTGCAGGCCGACGCTTACGGCGGCTTCAACGAGCTATATGCGGGTGGCAAGATCCGCGAAGCCGCGTGCTGGGATCACGCGAGACGGTACATATACGACGTTCACGTCCGTACGCCGACCGATGCGACGAGGCACGTACTCGAACTGATCGGCGAACTTTATGGCATTGAAGCTGACATCCGCGGCAAGCCAGCCGTCGAACGGTTGCGCGTACGGCAGCAGAGGAGCCTCGCGGTGCTCTCGGCCATCAAGGCGTGGGGCGGACAAGATCGCAACGCTGTCGACGAAGTCTCAGCTGGCCAAGGCGATACGCTACTCGCTCAATCAATGGGACGCGCTCGTTCTGTACTGCGAAGACGGGCGCGTTGAGATCAGCAACGCCCTTGCCGAAAACGCCCTGCGCTGCGTGAGCCTGGGAAGGAATAATGCACAGCGGCAAATTACGCGGAGTTTGCATTCTTCAGAGCGCCACGAGCATTGGTGCGACTCGCCGTGCGGAGCGCCGCGTATCGGAACAAACTACGCATAAAAAAGCGTGCTTTCCTGATCGGGTAGCAATCCGTTTCAGGAGACTATCATGATCGCTTTGGTTCCACTACGACCGCAACCACAGGCATGGTTGTGGCACAGCGTCCTTGCTGACTTCGCAGAGGACTACTGTAAATACCTCGTTGATGCCGGCTACGCAGCCAGTACCGTCAACCGCTATGTCAGGTGCGTCGCGCACTTCGCGCATTGGCTCAATGTACATCGAATAGCCGCAGCCCGGATTGACGATCGACTTGTCTGCACGCTCGTTAACGACCATCTGCCGCGATGCACGTGCCCCTATCCCATTCCGAGAGGTCGGGCAGACGTGAGTGCGGCACTTCGACATCTTTTGGTTGTGCTCAATGCGAGCATCGTTCCTCGGTTTTTGTGGTCAGAGCCAGACACGGTACGGCATGAGGTGTGCAGCTTCACCGAATACCTCAAGGAAGTCTGTGGTCTTGCTGAATGTACGCGATATCAGCGCGGTCGCATCATTCGTGATTTCTTGGGCCACTACTTTTGTCGCAATCACATTGAGCTTGCGCGGATATCGAATCGGGATATTCTCAGCTTCGTGACGCGGTACCCTGAGGGGTGCAGGGCGGGAACAGCTCATGTGGTTGGGGTAACGCTGCGCAGCTATTTGCGATTCAGGGCCATGCAGTATGGAGATTGCATTCAAGAGCTGATCGCGGCAGTCCCGGGCGTAGCCGGATGGCGGCTAGCAGCGCTGCCTGAAACGTTCTTGGACACCGAGATCGGGCGGCTCCTGAGTTCCTTCGATCGCAATACGGCTCGCAGCCTACGTGATTACGCCATGATTCGCTTTTTGGCGGACCTTGGCTTACGGGCAGCCGAAGTCGTGCAGATCCAGCTCGACCATATCAACTGGCGGGAAGGTACTCTGCGCATCCCACGTACCAAATCGCGACGGGAATACGTCATCCCCCTGCCCGAACCGACTGGTCAAGCAATCGCAGACTACATCCAGTTGACCAGAAAGGTGACAACGACATCTCGCGCCGTCTTCGTCCGTCTTTATGCGCCGGCTGATGTTCCGATAGCGACGGGCTGCGTTCATCGGGCAGTGCATGCTCCGTACGTTCGTTGCGGCTGGACTGATCGATCGGGGACCCATCTCTTGAGGCACAGCGTTGCCCGGCGACTTCTCGAGTCAGGCTCTTCGCTGAAGGAAGTCGCCGACGTACTCCACCATCAAAGCATCGACACCACCGCGATCTACACGAAGATCGACGAGAACAGCTTGAAGATCGTGGCGCTCCCCTGGCCGGGGAGCACATCATGAAGCGCACCGTCAAGTCAGCGGACACAATGGTATCGCTGGTGGAAGCGTATCTCGCCGAACGACGCTGCCTCGGTTTCGATCTTAGAATCTCGGGGCAAACGCTGATGACCTTCGCACGTTTCGCAGATGCCACGGGGCATTGCGGTCCAATCAGTGAGAGGCTGGTCCTTGATTGGCCGCACTCGACGCCGAGCGATAGGGCCATTACCTGGGCGCGCAGGATTGAGGTTATTCGCCCCTTCGCGAAGTATCTCAAGCAATTCGCTCCAGCCACTGCTATTCCGCCACGTGATCTGTGCGGCCGGGCTCATCGTCGCCTCACGCCGCATATCTACACGGAGCAAGAAATCGTCGAACTTCTCGCCGCATCCGCAGCGATGTTGCCGGCCGGTTCGATCAGACCGCTCACCTACGAAACGCTGTTCGGCCTGATTGCGGCAACTGGTCTCCGTATCTCAGACGCTATCAATCTGTCCATGGACGACGCGAACCTTGCTCGGGGCACGCTGATTGTGCGTGAGACGAAGTTCAAAAAGGCGCGCCTTATTGTGTTGCACCCCACCGTGACTCTCGCGCTAAAGCGTTACAGAGCCCATCGTACGCTGGTCATCGCCGAAGAGCCGTGCGATTCATTCTTTGTGGGTCTTGCCGGCAGAAAGTTGGACGCGAGAACAGTCCACTGGGCGTTCGGTCGTCTCCGCGATCGACTAGGGTGGGTCGCTCGTGGCGACCACATATCGCCTCGGATTCGGGACCTGCGTCACACATTCGTGTGTCGGCGGATTCTGAAATGGCATCAGGAAGGCGTGAATGTCGACAACCGGTTGATTGCCCTGTCGACCTATCTTGGGCATGTGAAGCCGAGCGATACCTACTGGTATCTGAGCGCTGTGCCCGACCTCATGGAATGGTGAGCGAGAAATTCGCGTCCTTTGCTGAAGGAGTGAGCCATGAGTAAAGTCCGCCCGTCACCGAGTTTCGCCACGCTCATACAGGACTTCTTCGTCGAACGATTGATGGACCAACGCGCCGTCAGCCCGGAGACGATCTCCAGCTATCGAGATACGTTTCGCCTGTTTCTCCGATTTGCTTCTGAGCGCATCGGCAAGTGTCCATCCGATCTGACGCTGGCCGACATCGACGCGCCGACGGTGCTGGCCTTTCTACGGCATCTCGAGGTTGACCGGCATAACTGCGCTCGCACACGCAATGTTCGACTTGCGGCGGTTCGGTCGTTCATGAAGTATGCCGCCTATCGTGACATTGCATCGATGGACGTTATCCAGCGTGTACTTGCGGTGCCAATGAAGCGCTGCGAGAAACCTATGGTTGGATTCCTGTCGCGCGATGAGATCCAGCAGCTAATAGCGGCGCCGGATCCTGACACATGGTTCGGTCAACGCGACAGGGTCCTGCTGGCCACGATGTATAACACCAGGGCGCGGGTATCGGAGATACTCGCTCTGCGTGTCGGCGACGTCATCCTGGGCCCGGCACCCTTTGTCCGTATACTTGGCAAAGGTCAAAAGCAGCGTACAGTTCCGCTATGGCGTTCAACGGCCACGCTCATCAAGCGATGGTTACCACGTATCCAAGATGAACCGGGTCAACGACTGTTTCCGAACCGGTCGGGCACCGCGATGACTCGTTCCAATGTCGCTGACAGGCTGAGAATTGCTGTAACGCGGGCAAAGACCCAATGCCCACAATTCGCCAAACGATCCGTATCACCGCACCTGGTGAGGCACGCGACAGCCATGCATCTACTTCAATCCGGCGTTGATCTGTCCGTCATCGCGTTGTGGCTGGGGCACGAAAGTCCGTCGACTACACATGGATACATGGAAGCCGATCTCACCATGAAAGAGCGCGCGCTCCACAACATTCAACCGCCGCACGTGAAGAACCGTCGATATCGGCCGCCAGACCGTCTTCTTCAGTTCCTGGAGTCGCTGTAATTATGCGTAGTTCGCCGGACCGAACATCCTCTGGAACCGGCCCGGCGACTCGCACAGCATCGATCGGCAACGAACGGCTCCGCGTAATTCGCCGCTGCGCATTATTTT
>NZ_BBJJ01000177.1 GCF_000739815.1 Paraburkholderia mimosarum LMG 23256 = NBRC 106338 | reverse complement strand
CGTGGCAAACGCGATTCACCAGTGAGCGCCTGGCTGGCCTGTACGGCAGACATCCAGGTCGCGCGCCGCGACCTGACCTGGCAGGCCTTGAAGCGATGAGTGCTCGACTTCACGCTGCGACGCAAGCCGGCCGATGGCTCGACGCACTGGAGCAGCCGCAAACTGGCGGCGCAGCGGGCTATGGCCTTCATGACGGTGCAGCGTATCTGGCGCAAGCACGACATTCGGCCACATCGTCTCGATACCCACATGGTGTCCAACGATCCCGACTTTGAGGCCAAGGCCGCTGATGTGATCAGGCTGCACCTGGATCCGCCGTTGCATGCGGTGGTGTTCTGCGTGGACGAGAAGACGGCCATCCAGACGCTGGATCGCAAGGACCGGATGTTGCCGCTCTCGCCCGGGCGCGCCGAGAGCCATGGCTTTGAATACAAACGCAACGGCACCCTGAGCCTGTTCGCCGCATTGAATGTCGCAACTGGCGAAGTGCTGGGCAAAACCGCGCCACGCCATACCAGCGCCCAGTTTGTCGCGTTCCTCACCGAGGTGGTATCGGCCCAGTCGCGCGGAAAGGAGATCCACGTGATCTGCGACAACGTGAGCAGCCACCAAACCGAAGCCGTTCAAACATTTCTGGCTGACCATCCGAAAGTCTCGATACATTACACACCCACGTATTCGTCATGGCTGGATCAGGTCGAGAACTGGTTTGCCCGCATCCAGCGCGACGTCATTGCGCGTGGCGTATTCACCAGCACCAAGGATCTCGACAAAAAGCTCAGGCGTTACATACGTCAATACAACAAGCAGGCGCTCCCATTGAAATGGAAGTACTCCGATCCATCGCGGCGAATTCGGTGCAATTGATCCGGTTCAACGGACTAGCAACAGCTAAATCGGTAACAAAAAACTTGGGTCAATGCGATCGGCCAAGCAGACGTGGCGTCGCATTCGCGGCGCAGAAAGCACGCAGCGGAAGATGCCTCGCGCAATCAACTCGCAAATGTGTGGCTCTTCACCCGATGTAGCCGCAAGCTATAAGCCGGTGTCCGTTACAACCTCATGCTTCAGTGTTGCCGCAATCACTCTAGCACACGGGGGGTGCTTGTCCGCTGACGTCGTTGTCGCGGATCTCATGTTTGGCCCGCCGGCTGGCGATAACGTCGGCCAGGAAAGGCCACGAACTGCTCGCTGGTATGGCGCGCCGCACGTCGATGACTTCCCAGATTGTCGTGTTGAGCGGGACGAAAAGGCTCAGCGTTTCGTTGCGCTAGTGTTCGAAGCTGCGACTCCCCGCTCGCCCAAGTGACAGCGGCAGCATCCGACCTTTACGATCCAAGTCCTCAATTGCCGTCTTCTCGTCTACGCAAAACACAACCGCATGTGCGGGTGGTTTCAGACACAGACCGGTCGCGTCTGCCGCTTTGCTCCTGGAGCCAGGATACTTGAGATCATGTAACTATCGAGCCGAGCGGCCCGCAATCCATTGCTTGCGCCAGATGCCATAGACCGTCGACGCGCCAACGTTGCCCAAAACCGCCGCAAGCTTAGCTGCTTCAATGCGTCGAGCCATCCGCGGGCCAATGCTTGAGCGTGAGCTTGAAACTCAGTACCCACGCCTCCGGATTCTCAGGCGGACGCGCCGCGGCTAGTCCCGGGCAGCGCGCGTACAGGCCTGCCAGCCAGGCGCATGAAATGGGTCAAGCAGCGTCCCGATCCCGATAGAAGCACTGGGCAATTGCGGCGGGTATTCAGAACACGTCCGCCGCAGGCCAGTCGCTCCATCAGTAATCTGTTATTTAGGACAACAGTAAAGTGGTGAGCCAGTCCCACCAGCGCACCTTCCCTCGGACATCGGCCAATGGCACGTTTCCAATTACGCCGCCAACGAATGCGCGAATTCCTTTTGCCATCGCCGAGGTTCTCGCCTACATGATGGCCAAGCTCAAAGAGCAGACACGTTACTCGGTCGCCTGCCCCCGGGTGGACCAACTTCCCAACCTGTCCCATAGCAGTAGGTAAAGCTCTCGGCAGGATCTGCTGGATTGGCGTATATACAAAGATCGTTCGGCGCGACCGCAAACGCCTGCGCCGTCACGCCCATTAAAGCAGCGGACAAGACGCCACCACAAAGCAATCTCTTAATCTTTTCCATAAATAGTCTTTAGTTAATAGCCCTTAATCTATGCAACTCGTTACTGCCCGCCGCAACTCCGTACCTTAAGAAATTTTCAAGGGCAACTGCCAGAAGAAATGAGTCAAATATTTTGATGCCAACACACTTCGCCATTAGGGACCGTGCTGCCAAATCTGGTGCCGGTCTCCGGCACACACAACCAAGGACCCACGCTGGGTGCCGTCTTCACACCTCTCCGCATTCTCGAAATTCCAACGGTCCCTCGCTGTCCATCGACAGGCAAAAGCCGCCGCGCGTCACGGCCCTGGTAATGCGCCTACCGGAATTTCGCCATTTGGCAAGTGTTTCACGAGCGGAAGGCCATTCACGCTGACCGCCATTGACTGCGTGCGCCGCTTTATATTCATTAACCACAGGGCTTTAGGATTCCATCCCTAACGCTTCAAAAAACACGGGTCTGCCATACCCCTCAACGACATTACCTATGGTATAAATTATATCTGTTTTTGGTCGCCGTTGTTACGGTATAGCATACGTTTCTGATTTCAGTCGATCGCGCAATCAAGGTTATCCAAAGATGAACTTAAGCACGATCTAACGCGACAATGGCTCGAATAAGAATTTGTGTTATATGCCTCGCCAGATGATCAGATAACTGAACTTACTGCTTTTCAAAATGAAGGAATGCATCATGATGATGCGAAATATTTTTATTGTTTCGCTTGACTCGGCGCATCTTATTGCGCTGCTGCCGAAACGTACGAAAGCTGCCCGCCGCCCGCCGCCATCAAAGTTGCACGGAACGTGTACACGGCAACAACCAGCGATAACGAGGGTGAATGGACGGGTATTGCGAGGGGACCGGACGACGGCAATATCAAGGAATTTAGCTCAGCCACGTTTGATCCACCGCAGCTTGATAATGATGGTACTGTGCGATCGCCGGAAATCCAGTGCTCCTACGAACTCGCCAACGGCAGCCATATGAATCTACGGTACATACCTAGGTCTCCGCTACCAGGTCTAAGGGTAGACCCAGGTTCATGGCGCCGGAAATCTGGCCCTCACGACCTTGACTACTATGAATGCACTGAGCCGGCCGCCTGGCGTTGTAGGTTCGTTGTCGTTCGACGGTCCTGAACAATCCGAGCGTTCAGCTGCGGCTTCCCAGTGGGTGCCGTCTTGGTCCAATTGCAAGGGCTTTGATCTGTCGCCGCGAGAATCCTGACGACATTGAAAAGAGGTCAACGGTACCTGTCGCGGAGAAGACTCTGCTCCGGCGTCCGCTGCGAGAACCGGCAGACCGTTGTCCTGCGGTGCGATAGAAAAGTCATTTCGGGCCCCTGTGGGTGCGTTGGCATTCAACTTGGGCGCCTTGACCTCGCCATACGGCTACCTCGAGAGCCGGGCTTCCGCCGTCGAGTTTCGCGGTCCGTAGGCCAAGGCGATCCATGCGAAAGGGCGGGGTTCGAACCATCGGAGCTTTTTTGCCACAATCGTCGTCATTCGTCGCTCGGCCTGTTCCGCCAGTCCAGTTTTGGCCGGATCAAGGTTCAAGAGCCCAACGATGCTGCCGTGCAACCAGAGCCCTTTGGAACGCGAAAACCACGCAGAAGGTCGGTCCCGCCAAATCCACCAGTTGTTGCTTCGCGTTCACCCCGCTTACGTCGCATGGCCGGTCAACATAATTGTCGCCCCCCAATCCGACACAGTGAGATTTTTTTCCGGTTTCGTCGCCTGCCTTAAAGATCGGATCGCTTTGATATCGCTCAGCATTTCATCGAATTCATGAGCTGGTTCCCGATTGATACCCGGACTATCGACATAAAATTCCTCGACCATTGGCTCCAGAACTTCAAGGATTCGCCCGAGCCGAGAACCATATGAAAATATCTGCGTAATGGCTCTTTCCGTTTGTGGGTCGCGGGCACCCGGCAACGCCATGGTTTGGCCTACAGCGCCGCTCAAAGGATAGTTGCATTGGTGACACCAAAGCCAAGTCAGTGGGTACATGTCGATTTCCTGTCCATGAACTA
>NZ_BBJJ01000178.1 GCF_000739815.1 Paraburkholderia mimosarum LMG 23256 = NBRC 106338 | reverse complement strand
CGGTGGCTGCAGCACAAAGACTGGCCGCGATGCGACGGCTTCAAGCGCGGGCTTAAGCAGACGCAGTTCACCGCAGCCCGGTTGCGGGACAATCACCTCGGTCAAGGCACCGGCCGGCCAGCCGCGTCCCGGCAGTTCCGCATCGAGCGCTTCATGGCCGCTCGGCACCGTGTGGCCATGCGCGGAAGCGAGTGGTGACGCTCTCCACAGATCGCGATGGATTGCCTCGACGTCCCAGTAGTGGCAGCGCCGTGGTGCCCCCATAAAATACTGTATAAATATACAGCTATCGTAGCCGCTCTATCCTGGAAAGTCACGCCGGAGGCGCCGGTCGGCTATGCGGGGCTGCGGGGAGCGGATTTGCCGTAAGTGGCGGTCGCGCGCGATCGGTGCAGCGTAGAGCACAACAGGCAAGCTCGATCTGTGGCAAAATGCCCGCATTGATTGGGCATTTTGCTGGAGGGTCCATGGCTACCGTTGAATATCGTCCCACTGGACGGGTCAACCCGCGGCATACCGAGTTTTCGCTGCTGGGAAACCTGCTCCAGGCGCACATCCGATCCGGGAATGACCTTGCTGCGCTCGCGACCGAGCGCCTCGGCGTGGAGGTGCTCGACCGCCTCGGCGAGCACGGCCTCAAGGCCGAAGAGCTGCTCTTCATCATTCCGCGTCGAACCCTCTCACATCGTCGCCAGAATGGTGAGCGGCTCTCGACTGACGAGTCGGACAAGGCCATCCGCCTTGCAAGGATCGTTGCACAGGCAGAGACGGTCTTTGGAAATACTGAAAAAGCCATGAACTGGCTTCGCGGCAGCAAAGAGCGATTCGCCGGGAAAACGCCGCTCGAAATGGCAGCAACTGAACACGGGGCGCGGCTTGTCGAGGACGCACTGGTGCAGATCGACGAGGGATACTTCGCCTGATGGAATTCTGGAGGATCAGTAATTACGCGGACCTTCGCGGCATCGGCGGGTTGAGGGCGTCTGGCCGGTGGCATTACCGGGGGCAACCCGTCGTCTATCTGGCGGAAAATCCCGCACTTGCGCTGCTTGAGACCATGGTGCACCACGAGTTCGGGTCGCCGCAGGCGTTGCCTGATAACTATCAGCTGCTTCGCGTGGAAATTGCGGAGGGCGCCGCGATTGCGGAACTCACGTCGAGTGTCATCCCGGATGACTGGCGCGAGAATGCGGACTGGACGCAGGCTGCCGGAAGCGAATGGCTGGCGGCGGGGCAGGAACTGCTCCTCGAGGTTCCAAGTGCCATTCTTCCTCATTCGTACAACTATCTGTTCAATCCCGCTCATCCCGGAGCTGGCTCGGCGATCGTCGCGGAGGTACTGAAAGTGCCATACGATCCGAGGATTCGGGCTATCCTGCGTGATACGTAAACTTGGCCACTCGCCGAAGTCCATTCACGTAGTGAGCTCGATGATGTTCATCCGCGGGCCAGGTTTGTCCGCCTGTCTGTTCGATGCGTTGGGTGGTCGTGTGTCTAGCGCCGGTCGAGACCCTTTCCGAACGAAGATGCCGTTCAAACCCTGCACCGGGCGCTATCCCGGTTCTCGCTTTTCTCTCGTACAACGAATCCATGCACGCCGTGCCTGACATTCAAGGCGAACCTGAATATTGTGCCAGGCTGGGCTGGAAAAGAAGAGGTCTGAACTTGCGTAATCTTCCATGGCCCTGCCTGCGACAGGCACACGCGAATTCAGGCACAACGTTACCGCTTCAGCACGGGCGGCTTCGTCATGGCCGCGTGAGTCATCGTGCCTGCCAATGACGTCCCGCATACGGTGTGTGCGTCAAAGTGGATTCTGCTGGACACCACGGCTGGCAACCGCAGTTCGGCTGTCAGGCGCCAACGCCCGCTGTCTTGATTCTCGCCAGTCTCGTGCCGGCAAACGGGTCATTGCGCCAGTCCGCGCCGGTGCGTTTGCCCGGGTCGCGCGTTGATGCGCCATCAATTGCGAAATGCTCAAGAGACTGTCCGGCGCTGGTCGCCTGGACCACCCATTGTGGCGGCGCGCCTTTGCCGTCCCATGTATTGCCGGAGGCGTCCCGGAAACGCACTTCGCGCAAACGGGCCTGGTCGGCTGCAATTGAAGTGGCGATGTCTTCCGGTTCGGTCGGGTAAGGGCACGACGTTGCCGTCGCGTCCTCCCCTAAGAACGGTACGTGCGACTTTCGCCGCATACCGCTCAAGCCTTTCAAAGCCCCATTGATGGAGCCGGTTTCGCTACTGGGAGTCGGAGAGCTCGCGCCATCTGGTGACATTCAGGATGCAACATCACGAGATTGCCCGGCGTGTCCTTTCCGCCTTCGACTTTCCGAACCATGTGGTAGAGACGCCAGCCACTGGATTTCGTAATCATCTGCTGACAGACCGGACACGCGCGAGCCTGATCGAGCCACAACCGGATCAACTGCTTTCGACCCTTTAACGAGTCCACCATCGCGAGGCCCAATCGCTCCTCGAAATAGCTTTCCCACTTCGGGTCAAATGGATTGGCGTCCATCTTTATTTTCCGGTGTCGCCTGATCGGCGTGCCTGCAATGTCATAGAGCAGCAGGAGTTCCTTCTCTCCCGAACCGGGCGTTTTGCCAGTCTCCGTGCCAAACACCCAGTGCCGGAAACCGACGGATCGGAAGTACTTCCGTCGAACCCAGCCTGCGCTTTTGTTCGGATGACGACGCCGCGCCCAGCGCCACAGACATTGCCAAACCGCGTGACTAACTTCAGCAAAGATGCGCTTCGATACAACATGCCGGTGATAGTTCGCCCATCCTCGAAGCAATGGATTGAGCTTGCGTATCAACTCGTCGTGTCGCAGCGTCGCGCTGGCCTTCACGATTTCCCGCAGCTTACGCAGAAAGCGCTGAACGTTTGCTTTGGCTGGCTTGATCAACAGCTTGCTGCCATACTTGCGCACGTTCATGCCGAGGAAATCGAACCCATCGTCGATATGCGTGATCCGGGTCTTTTCTGGTGATAGCAATAAGCCGCGCTCGACCAGAAACTGCTCGACCATTGGGCGAACTTCGTCCACCAGCACGTCTTGCGTTGCACCGGTAATGATGAAGTCATCTGCATAACGAACGATATTGACTTTTGACAGATTGTGATTGCCGCGGCGGTACTTTGCGCGCAGCAGTGCCTCCAGCCCGTCAAGCGTCATGTTCATCAACGTGGGCGAGATAATACCGCCTTGTGGCGTACCCGCTTCCGTTGCGTGAAAGACCCGGTTATGAAGGTAGCCAACCTTCAACCATCCTCGCAGAATCGCTTTATCCGTAGGAATATGGGCGATCAGCCAGTCATGCGAGATTTCGTCAAAGCAGCTTCGGATATCGGCCTCAAGAATCCACGGTGCAGAATCGGCTCCGTTCAACACCCGGAAGCATTGTTCGATTGCGTCGGCCGTTGATCGGGCCGACCTGAAACCATAGGAGTTCAAGTCCGCCGTACTTTCTGCAACCGGCTCCAGAGCGAGCAGATACAGCGCCTGCTGAGCCCTGTCGATCATGCACGGGATTCCAAGAGGCCGCATCTTCTTCCCGTCGGCCTTGGGGATGTATATCCGCCTCAGCGGACGCGGCCGATAGCCGCGCCGTTTGAGCGACAGCACTGCTTTGAGCCTGGACTTCGGGGAGGACCATGTAATGCCGTCCACTCCCGGCGTCCGTCTGCCCTGATTCTCAGTCACTCGTCTGACGGCGAGTGCCTTGCCGCTGAACGAGTGGGTTAGCAGCCATTGCAAGGCTTTCACCTTGCCCCAGCGGCCTTCCTGCGTTGCCTTCACGATACGCGCCTGGAGCCTTCGGACCTCGCGATAACACCCGGCCCAGTCGATGCTGTGCCAGTGCGTCGCTCGATCGGAGGACGCACCAGTGCCTTGCTGCTGCACCGTCATCTGCTTCTCCCCCTTTGAAGGTTGATCAAACTCTCTCGTGACGAAAGACCAAACGGAAGTGGGCCTGCTTTCGCATGCGGTGATGTTGCAACCGCTATGCTGCCCATTACAGGCAGCCGTTCGCTTTCTCCGTCATCCTCTACCCGCACCGCCAACAGCCTTCCTTACGGTTGGCCTGCCCAGACAGCATGGGCGGCGATACGGGCT
>NZ_BBJJ01000179.1 GCF_000739815.1 Paraburkholderia mimosarum LMG 23256 = NBRC 106338 | reverse complement strand
CCTTTCGATTCGGGTCTCGTACCCGGGCTGGGTCGGCGACGACGCCGTAATGCTCGAGCATCGCCGCATAGAGCCGGTTGAGTTCCGGTTCGTACAGATCGGGGGTGATGACGCCTTCCCGAAGGTTATCGAGGACGACGTAGCTCACGCTGCCACCGAAGTACCGGAATGCTTCTTCGTGAAGCTGGGCCCAGACCTGCTTGCTGGACTTCCAGACCACGCGCCGGAAGCTGCGCCGCGAGTACCGCAGGGTCATGACGAACAGCCGTGGTTTCCGGTATCGCCCCGTCTTCGGATCCTGGGTTGGGGCGCCTTCGCCGTAATCGACCTGGGCTTCTTCTCCGGCGGCGAATTCGAGGCGATCAAATTGCTCGGGATCGACGTGGCGAAGCGCCCGGACGAAGCGTTTGACGCTGTCGTAGCTCGCGGTAAAACCAAACTGGTCGACCAAATCCTGGTAGATGGCCTGGGCGTTGCGCTTCAGGCGTATCTGCTGCTCGATCCAGTCGCGATGGGGTTCGCTGGCCGAGCGAGCGAAGTTGAACGGTTTGACCGGTGTGACAACGCCGCAAGCCGGTGGGCGCGGAGATGGAGGAGTTTGGGGTGGAGGAGTTTGCGTGCCCGCCGGCTCTGTCTTGCCGGCGGGCGCGGCGGTGGAGGAATTTGCGCACGCGGCTCGCTGCGCTTCGAAAAGCGCCTGGTAACGGCGGATCGTCTTGCGGTCGACCCCGGTGAGCTCATGAATCCGGCGCTGGCTCACGCCGCGCTCGAGCAATGTGAATATCGTGCTTCGCAGATGCTGCTTCAAGACGTTCACCCCTTGGCCTCCTTCTTCTTCGAAGGAGACAAAAATAAACGTCCTGCAGCATCGTTCGTGGTCGCTCAGCAGTTCAGCCGGGGAGCGTCAGGTGGGGGAGTTTGAAGTGCCCATACCCGGAGGAGTTTGGGTGCCCGCCGGGGACTACGCAGAACGATCCCACGACTTGCAAAGCGCTCAAGGGCTGTCCGAGTACAACGAAACCAATTGCCGCCGCTACTGCAGGCTCGGCACTCATTAGAATGCCAAAGGCGGATACACTCATCCGACGCAGTGCGCTCAACTCCATGACGTAAGGTAGGAGCGGCATCAAAACGGCAAGGTATGCGGCGGAAACGAATTGTCTTTCGGGGACGTGACCGCCGCTTTGTGCGAGCCCAAACGGGGTTAGGATCAGCGAGGCTACGGACAGCGATAAAGCGACGCCTTGGAGCCCATCGAACATCGAGCCAATCCGCTTCATCAATAGAATGTAGGTGGCCCAGCCGATCGCCGATCCAACCGGAAAAATCAGTGTGGCCGGCGCTGTCACCCAGATGCCATTCCGTCGCGCGAGTAGCAACAAGCCCGTCATCGCTAGTACAGGCCACACCAACATTGCTGGTCTGCGCACGCAGAACGTCGAGATTCCAAGTGGTCCGAGGAAATTGATCGCAATCGCGAATCCGAGCGGCATACGGCGTACCGCTTCGGAGAGGCAAAGAGTCGAGCACGCCACGGTACCACCAAGTGCGATGACAGTGATCCACTGCTGCCGCGAGTAAGTGTGGACCGGCGGCCGCACGATGGCTAGGAGCAGGATCGCCGCGAAGCAAAGACGCAACCAAGACATGCTGGCGGTGCCATATTCCATCATCTGGGGTAGCGATAGCGCAGTGCCGAGTTGCATACTACACATTGATGCGATAGCAAATAGTGCGGCGACAGCGCTAGAAAATGAGGTGGATTTGCACCGAACCCAACGTCTTAGCTGCTCTCTCTTCAATTCGTCGCCCATTCAATAAATTCCTTTAAGTGCCTCCCGCGTACGATGCCGCGGTCTAGGCACCTCCACGCGGCATCCGTCTTCAAATTCGCTTGTCGAACATCGGTGCCGCATCGAAATCCCCGCATCCTCCATGCGGCTAGTCGCGCCGTCATAGTTAATGTCGTAGACGTTCGATACCGCATCGGCGGTACTACCCGACGCGGCGTTCCTCTCGAGTTCGACGGTGAGAACGGCGAGGTGATGACAAACGAGGTCGCGCTGACGTTACCCGAGAGGGTATCTGCAAAACCCATGCCGGATGCGACAGGTGAAGCGCGGAGCGGAAACGCGGGTTGAACCGACGGTACATATAAGCGTCATTCGCGACAAACCGTACATGGTATGCATGAAAGACGACTTGGCGCAGCACAAGGAGCGCCCGTTGGCGACTGTGTGGCCTCAAGAGTGACGCGTGACGCCCCTCATAGGTCAATAGTAGGCGAAGGCACGAAAGCTGCTTGGAGCGTGCTATGCACTTTTGTTAAGGGTTGCAAAGTGGACAAACATAAGCACGGAGAATACGACGAAGTGCAGGCCAGCCAGCGTTTCGGGCAGTCGTTCGTAGTCTCTGGCCAGTCGGCGGAAGCGATTGGGCCAACCGAAACTGCGCTCGACCACCCAGCGGCGCGGCAACAACACGAAGCCCTTTTTAGCATCCGACAGCTTGATTACCTGAAGCTCAATCCCTTCGTCGAGTGCCGCCTGCGCGGGCTCCTCGCCGGTATAGCCCTGATCGGCGAACGCCACCTTGACCGTCTGACCCGTGGCCTGCAGAACCTGACGCGCCAGCTCGCCGACCTGTGCGCGCTCCTGTTCGTTGGCCGGTGCCACGTGCACCTTGCTGCCTTTCTTGCGTTTGTACCCGTCATAGCCTGCGCGTGGGCCGCTAACGCAAGTCGACTGCAGCGTTCGGCCATCGAGAATGACTGCGCTCGGTTGGCCTCGCCGGTCCTGCGCAACTCGGATGATCGAGCGCAGATCGTTCACCATGGCCTCGGAACAGCCCGCCTGAATCCAGCGTTGTGTCTGCTGGTAAGCCATCTCCCACGGTGGAAAGTCATTGGGCAGCAAACGCCACGGCGCACCCGCGCGCACGATCCAGCGCAGCGCGTTGAACATCTCGCGCAGTTCGTAGCGCCGCTTCGGTGCGTCCTTGTTCATCAAAGTCAGGTATGGAGCGGCGAAGTACCACTCTTCATCCGATACATCCGTTGGGTAAGGCCTGCGGTTTTTCATCCCGCCAGGTTACCAGGTCTGGCCGAAAGTACCTAACACCTTCTAGCAAATTAGGCCGCGACGCTCGACGACTTCCAACAAGATTCTCATCGTGCGCTGCGATCCGAGAAGCGATTCGACTTCACGTATTCTGCAACCGCCGCAGGATGCGAACGTGCGACCATCTTTTTCAACTACGTGTTGTTAGAAATTCGGCGTCAAAATCTTTCTAACTTTCAATTTTGGAAAGTGAAAAATATGACATGTTCAAACCGTTCCGTTTCAATCATTGGCGCCGGAAACTCGGGGTGTGCTTTTTCTGTTGACTTGGCCAGCCGCGGATTTCACGTGCTTCTTTATGGACATCCAAAACATCGCCGCAATATTGATACGATCCAGAGAAACGGCAATCTCGCCGCTGGAGGTAAAATTGAAGGTACATTCCATCCGACAATCTCTACCGAGATGGCCGCCGCATTGGATTTCTCAGATATCCTTATTATCACTGTTCCATCATATGGGCACGATGACATCATCAACGAACTTTCCGGGTTCGATCTTAGCAATCATATCGTTGTTGTGATCAACGCAAATTTTTTTCTTTGGTGTATTCCGAGATGCTTAACGCAAAAGTTATCTTGGAAACGAATGCGTCTCCGTATGCATCATGGATGAAAGACGGTAAGGTGTTGATTACAGGTATCAAGAGCAGCCTTCCGATTGCCGCATTCCCGAACTCTCCGGCGCAGACGGAAGTGTCGCTCATTGCAGATACGTTCCCGCAGCCGCTCATTTGGTGCGGCAATATCTTCGAGATTGGCATGCAGTCCAATAATGGCGTGATCCATCCTGTCTCAACAATTCTGAACACGGGTTGGATAGAGAGCACGAGTGGAGAATTTTTGTTCTATCGGGATGGAATGACCCCATCGGTCGGGCGCGTTATCGAGGAGGTTGACAGGGAGCGGCTGCAGATTGCCGAAGCACTCGGTTTCCGGCTACAGACAGTTCTGGAAGAAATGGCGAATTTTTACGGAGGTTCATACGGCAACTTCG
>NZ_BBJJ01000180.1 GCF_000739815.1 Paraburkholderia mimosarum LMG 23256 = NBRC 106338 | reverse complement strand
GGCGTGATGTCGAATTCGGCGCCCGCTTCCATGAGGGCTTCCCACACCATGCGGCCCGCGTTGGCCGGCACGTTCACTTCATAGGCCAGCTCGCCCGAGAAGCTGATGCGCATGACGCGCGACCTCACCCCGGCGACCGTGCCGTTGCGGTACGACATGAACGGGAACGCGGCATTGTCGAAGTCGATGTCCTTGCACACCTTCTGCAGCACCTTGCGGCTCTTCGGGCCGACCACAGCAAAGGTCGCCCAGTGATCCGTGACCGAAGCGAGGCGCACCTTCATGTCGGGCCATTCGGTCTGCAGCCAGCGTTCGAGCCACGTGAGCACGCGCGCGGCGCCGCCCGTGGTGGTCGTCATCATGTAGTGCTGCTCACCGAGGCGCACCGTCACGCCGTCGTCGAACACCATGCCGTTTTCGTCGAGCATCAGCCCATAGCGGCACTTGCCCACTTCGAGCTTGAGCCACGGGTTCGTGTACACCCAGTTCAGCAGCTTCGCGGCGTCCGGCCCCTGGATGTCGATCTTGCCCAGCGTCGAAGCGTCGAGTATGCCCACGCTGTTGCGAACCGCGAGGCACTCGCGCTTGACCGCCGCGTGCAGGTCCTCGCCGCTCTTCGGGTAGTACCAGGGGCGCTTCCAGTTGCCCACGTCCTCGAATTTCGCGCCATGCTGCACGTGCCATTCGTGAATGCAGGTCTTGCGGATCGGGTCGAGCAGGTCGCCGAGTTCGCGCCCCGCGAACGTGCCGAACGTGACGGGCGTGTAGTTCGGGCGGAACGTCGTCGTGCCCGTTTCGGGAATCGTCTTGCCGAGCGCGCCGGCGAGGATCGCCATGCCGTTGATGTTGCCGAGCTTGCCCTGGTCGGTGCCGAAACCCATGGCCGTGTAGCGCTTCACGTGCTCGACCGACTCGAAGCCTTCGCGCGCGGCGAGCAGGATGTCCGCCGCCGAGACATCGTTCTGGAAGTCGACGAACTGCTTCGGCCCGCGCGCCGCCTCCTTGCGGCTGCCCACGAGCCACAGCGCCTGCAGCGGCGTTTCCTCGACTTCGGCGGCCTTCGGCACGGCGGGCCGCTTGATGGGCAAACCAAGCGACTTTGCCGCGTCGATGCCGCCGTCCACGCCCTGCGTGAGCGCGCGGGCAAGGCCGAATTCGCCCACCGCCGCACCCACGCTCACTTCCTCCTGCACGCGCTTGCCCGGCAGGAAGCACGCCTTCGCGTCGCTCCAGTGCGCCTTGCCGCCCGACTGCGCGAACAGATGCAGCACGGGACTGAAGCCGCCCGAGACCGCGACGAGGTCGCACGCGAGCGTCGCCTGTTGCGAGCCGGTTTGACCGTTCGTGTAGCCCACCACATCGACCGAACTCACGCGCTGTTTTCCGTGCGCGCAGTGGATGGCCGCGTTGTACATCACTTTCACGCCCTGGCGGCGCGCGGCCGCCTGCAACGCGCCATTGCCCTGCATGCGCGAATCGACGACCGTTACGTTCGCGCCGCACGCCTTGAGGTCGAGCGCGCAGCGATAGCCAGCATCGTTGTTCGTGAACACGACCGCATTGCGTCCCGGCAACACGCCGTAGCGATGGATATACGTCGATACCGCCGAGGCCAGCATGATGCCCGGCAGATCGTTGTTGCCGAACACGATGGGGCGCTCGTGCGCACCGGTTGCTAGAATCACGCGTTTGGCGCGGATCTTCCAGAGCAGCTCGCGCGTGCCCTGACGCGTCGATACGGGCAGATGGTCCGTCAAACGCTGCGTGACGGTCACGAGATTGTGGTCCTGATAGCCGAACGCCGTGCTGCGCGACAGGATCTTCACGTCCGGCATCTGCTTGAGTTCGGCCTCGATCTTCTCGACCCAGTGCAGGGCCGGACGGCCGTCGATATCGGCCTTGCACGCAAGCAGGCTGCCGCCCAGCTCGCGCTGGTCGTCCACGAGAATCACGCGTGCGCCGCTCGCGCCCGCCGTATGCGCGGCCGCAAGACCAGCGGGGCCGCCGCCGATCACGAGCACGTCGCAATGCGCGAAGCACTTGTCGTAGCGGTCGGCGTCGCGCACTTCGGGCGCCTTGCCCAGACCCGCGGCGTCGCGAATCTTCTCTTCGTACTTCGGCCACCACTTGCGCGGCCACATGAACGTCTTGTAGTAGAAGCCCGCAGGCAGAAAGCGCGAGAACTTCTGGTTGATCGCCATGCGGTCGTTTTCGAGGCTCGGCTCGGCGTTCACGCTCGTCGCGACGAGGCCCTGGTACAGCTCGATCTCGGTCGCACGCGCGTTGGGCACCGTATGCGCGCCGCGCTCGAGCTGCACGATGGCGTTCGGCTCGGCCACGTCGGCCGTCATGATGCCGCGCGGGCGATGGTACTTGAAGCTGCGCGCGACGAAGTGGACGTCGTTGGCGAGCAGCGCGGAGGCGAGCGTGTCGCCCTGAAAGCCCTGATACGTGCGGCCGTTGAACGCGAAGTTCAGCGGAATCGCGCGGTTGATGCGCCCACCGGCGCCGAGGCGGTTCTTCTGGCTCATCGCTGCGTGCTCCCTTGCTTGCTGCCTTGCGTCTCATTGGCCACGTTGGCCGCGCCGAAGGTCTCGTAACTCTGGATCTCGTAGGTGACGGTGTCGCGCGTCGCCTTGAACCAGCGGCGGCACCCCTGCGCGTGCAGCCACTGCTCCCTGTGCACGCCACGCGGGTTGTGGCGCATGAAGAGGTAGTCGCCCCATTCCTCGTCGGTGAGCTTGTCGGTGTCGAGCGGGCGTGCAATGTCGGCTTCGCCGCCGCACGTGAACTCGACTTCGGCGCGGGGACCGCACCATGGGCATTCGATCAGCAACATGATCAGGTCTCCTTTAGTGCGCGACCGCAGCGGCGCCGTGTTCGTCGATCAGATGGCCCGTATAGAAGCGGTCCAGCGCAAAGGGCGCATTCAGCGGATGCGGCTCGTCGTTCGCGATCGTGTGCGCGAACACCCAGCCCGAGCCCGGCGTCGCCTTGAAGCCGCCCGTGCCCCAGCCGCAATTGAAATAGAGCCCTTTCACATGCGTCTTGCTGATGATCGGGCACGCGTCGGGCGAAACATCGACAATGCCGCCCCACTGCCGGTTCATGCGCACGCGCGAGAACACCGGGAACATTTCGACGATGGCCTGCAGCGTGCCCTCGATGATATGGAAGCTGCCGCGCTGGCCAAAGCCCGTGTACTGGTCCACGCCCGCGCCGATCACGAGATCGCCCTTGTCGGACTGGCTGATATAGGCATGCACCGCGTTGGACATGATGACGGTGTTCACGACGGGCTTGATCGGCTCCGACACCAGCGCCTGGAGCGGGTGGCTTTCGAGCGGCAGGCGCACGCCCGCCATGTCGGCGAGCGTCGTGGTGTTGCCGGCGGCCACCACGGCGACCTTCTTCGCCTTGATGAAACCCTTCGAGGTGTCCACGCCCGTCACGCGCGCGCCGTCGCGGCGGATGCCCGTCACCTGGCAGTTCTGGATGATGTCCACGCCGTGCTGGTCGGCGCCGCGCGCGAAGCCCCACGCCACCGCGTCGTGGCGCGCCACGCCCGCGCGGCGCTGGATCGAGGCGCCCAGCACGGGGTAACGGCTGTTCAGGTTGATGGTCGGCTCGATTTCCTTGATCTGCTCCGGCGTGAGGAATTCGGCGTCCACGCCGTTCAGGCGGTTCGCATTCACGCGGCGCTCGGTGTCACGCACGTCCTGCAGCGTGTGCGCGAGATTCATCACGCCGCGCTGGCTGAACATCACGTTGTAGTTCAGGTCCTGCGAGAGCCCTTCCCAGAGCTTCATCGCCTTTTCGTAGAGCGCCGCGGATTCATCCCACAGGTAATTGGAACGCACGATGGTCGTATTGCGCGCCGTATTGCCGCCGCCGATCCAGCCCTTCTCCAGGATCGCGACGTTCTTCACGCCGTGCTCCTTCGCGAGGTAATAGGCCGTCGCGAGACCATGGCCGCCGCCGCCGACGATCACCACGTCGTACTCCTTCTTCGGCTCCGGGCTTCTCCACTGCCGCTCCCAGTTCTCGTGATACGACAACCCGTTGCGGAACAGACTGAATATCGAATAGC
>NZ_BBJJ01000181.1 GCF_000739815.1 Paraburkholderia mimosarum LMG 23256 = NBRC 106338 | reverse complement strand
GCGTGTCGATCCCGACAACCGTCTTGTAGCCGATTCGCTGGAAGCCGAGTGGAACCATGCACTGAGAACGCTTGGTGCTGCCCAGGAGCGCTATGAAAAACAATGCGGGACGGCGAGTGCCCAGCTCGACGAGAAGCAGCGTGAGAGCATCATGGCACTTGCACAGGACTTCCCGCGCCTGTGGAACGACCCCCAGACACCGGAGCGGAAAAGAAGCGTATGGCCCGTCTGTTGATTGCCGACGTGACGCTGCTCAAGGACTCCGGAATAATTGCCCTGTTCGATGAGCCAGCGCTCGCGTGTGGCCGGATCGATGCCGTGATGGATGCTCGCATTGTCGAGCACGATCACGGTCGGCCGAGCATCGCCCTGACAAATCAGTTCGTCGAGAAAGCCCTCAACGTCCGGCCCTTTGACTGTACGGGCGCTTGCTGTGTGAACGAAACTGTTCTCACCAAAATTCAGCGCGCCCATCACATTGCGTCGGCAATGATGATTGGGCTCAATGGCATGGGGCAGTCCTCGTGGTGACCAGCTACGCTGAACCGGCGGCGATCCGCAAAAGCCAGCCTCGTCGAAATAGAACAGGCGACACTGGCCATCGCGTGCTGCAACCTGAAGCTTCTCAAGCGTGGCACGCTTCATCTCGAACTCCTGCTCGTCGCGCTTTTTTTGAGCGAGAAGCGGTTACGCTTAAAAGTGAAGCCGCCGCGTTTGAGCGCTTCGCCCAGTGTTTCGATCTTGCACGGCAACGGTTGACCTTGAGATTCTTCGACGCGTCGCGCGATTTGCGGCAGCGACTCGGCACGCGCAATCTCCAGGGCGACTGCGACCAAATCATCGGAAAGTGCACGAGGCCGACCGCCGTTGTGGCCGCCCATCAGTGCGCAGATGCCTCCGAGGCGCCACGCGTGAGCCCAGTTGTACACAGCCCGGTCACTTACACCGAGTACCTCACAGACGACCTTTGGCTTATCGCCACGAGCGAGCATCAAAAGACCCGTGGCGCGTCTGCGCGAGTTCTTGAACCGGTGATTGATCGCCATCTCCTGTAACGTGATCGTCTCCGCCTTATCGAGCTTCACTCGGCACTTCATCGCCACCTCGGTACTTGGGAAAAACCCAGGCTACCGAAATCCAAGCAGTTTTACCAGGACCACTTATTTCCCGAAAGACGTCCCTATGACCTGCTCAGGCCCCGACCGTTCCCATTACCGACCTTGTCCGAAATTCCGGCGCCACCTCTCGCCGGAGGAGGATTGCAGGGTTGCCTCCGCGCCTGAGAGGTGGATTTGGCACTCCAGACCAAACCGCTGCCAAAACATAAATATTATTTATTTGATATCGTTACCACAATGCCTTATAAAAGCGAAAGTTCAGTTTCTTTTTTGTAATAAACCGAGCTATCTCAGCTAAGGGAGGATCTGCAAAAGTCATCGCGTGTCCACGTCATTAAAGTGACGGAATTGTCTCTGCACACGTGGCCATATCCACCAGATCGAGCTTTCGAAAACTAGCACTCGCGCCCGGGAGGAATCTGCATTCCGCATATTCAAGCTGCAATTCTGATGAACGTAGATCCGCTAACGGTGGTCCATGCAAAAATTCGTGCAGATTCGACACTGCTTGTGCCGGCAACCTTTGGATGGAAAGCGCCGACGCTCCTAAGTGTCAATAGGTCGGTACTCTGAAAAAAACGAGCTGCGCAGATCTTCCCTAGATAACCAATCTACAAAAGCGGCTCCCTTTCGCATCTTGATTTAAGCTTATACTACTCAAATGGAGAAATCCTACCTATGATGAAAAGCGTTCTTATTTTTAGCCTCGCGCTTTGTGTATCTAGTTGCGCGTTGGCTGAAACAGTCGTAGCCTGCCCGACTCCCGCTGACATTACGATGGCACGGGGGGTGTACACAGCAAACGCCAGCGATGGCAACGGCGAATGGTTGGGCATTGCGCAGGGGCTGGAAGAAAGCACTATCAAGGCTTTTTTCTCCGCCATATTTTTCCCGGCGCATATGATGGATAGTGGCTCGGCGGCGTCCGTGAAGTGCTCCTACGAGCTAAATAACGGCAATTATGTGGATTTGCGATTCATAGCCAAATCCCAGAAACCTAAGTCTCTACAACCGGATTTACGGTTGGAGGGCAGCATATGGCATCAAAAAAATGGCCCTTTCGACCTTTTCTACTATGAATGCACTGCGCCGTCCGGTTCGAGTTGTAGGTTCGTTGTCGTTCAACGGTCGTGAAAAATCAGTAGGGCGCTGTCACGATGTCAAGGGCGGTCGAGTAAGATGGCCATATGACCAAGAACAAATCGCTTTATCATGACCATCGGTTTCCGGCAGCTGGGAACCTCGAAAAACCTCTACTCTTGGTAATATTTTCCAATCCTGATCAGCTATAGAGAGGATGCGGTTCTGTTGCAGCAAGGGTGTCGGGACGAGAAATGTCGATATGATAAGTATTGCTTATGACACAAGGGAGTAAAACTGCTGGGAAGCAGACGACGGGTCTTTGCCCGCACATTTCATCTGTCCTTTCCTGATCGTGTGCATTACCTCGATGCCGCCGAGGATGACCCTCGCACGGTGGAAGTTCTTGAATCCCAGCATCGCCCGGGTCCGGCGTTTGATAGCCCGATGGTCCCGTTCGAGAGGGTAGCCTCGTTTCCTCTCGGAAACGAGGCCCCCGAAGAACGGAGCGTGCGACTTTCACCGCACTCCGCTCGCGCACAGCGTTAAGCGTCGTACTGACGCCGGCCTTGCCAACTACCAAGACCTTCGCAAGCATCACGTCGTGAATTCGTCTTATGGCGGAGGTCGTCGAAATCAATCTCTTCGGGTCAGATTCCCCGCCGCTTGCGGCGTATGCTGCGGTGAATGAGCGAATACATTCACAAGAGCCACAACGTCACGGTGTTGCTGTATCACGTGGTGCTGCCGGCGAAGTATCGACGAGCGGTCTTTGATGACCAGGTTGACGAAGTTCTGAAGGAAATCTGTCTGGAGATAGCTCAGCGCTATCAGATGAAATTTTTGGAGATAGGGACGGACAAGGACCACGTTCATTTCCTGGTCCAGTCGGTCCCGACATATAGCGTTACGAGGATCGTGACGATTCTCAAGAGCATCACGGCCCGGGAAATATTCCGCCGATGCCCGCATGTGAAGAAGACGTTGTGGGGCGGTGAGTTCTGGACCGATGGGTACTTCGCGAGCACGGTAGGTAAGCATGGCGACGAAGAGATGATTGGTCGGTATGTCAAGAATCAGGGCAAGGAATACAACAAGCTGCACTCAGACCATCAAATCGCGCTGTTTTAGGGCGATGGTTTTAGATACCCCGCCCCTTGGGGCGGGGAGCCTCATTTGCGTGACGCAGGTTATCGCGCACGGTCGTGAGCGTCGCCCCGCCGGCCAGTGCGTGTGTCGCGTGCGAGTGTCTCATCCAGTGCGGCGTGGCCTGCCGCAGCTTGTCTGCGAGCGGCTGATGCTCGGTTTCGATGATATCGGCCGCGCCGTCGAAGAACCGGCGCAGCATCTGCCTCAGGCGCGGCATGGAGATGCCGCCTGGCTCATCGAGGTGGCCGAGTATCGGCGTATCAGGCGCCCATCGAGCCGGCGTGTCGGGCAGACCGCGTTGCGCCAGATACTGGTCCAGTGCGAAGCTCGCGAGCGGCGGCAAGACCGCCTTGCCGGGTTTCGCTCCCTTGCCAGTGAGATGAAGCCAGCGCTCGCCGCGTGCGCCGGCTTCGACGCCGCCGAGCGTCACGCCGACCAGTTCGGCTGCTCGCAGGCCGGTCGCGTAACCGAAGTCGAGCACGAACCGCAGGCGCTGTGCAGCCGGTACCGCCCAGCCATATGACCACTCGAGCCCGTCGGCGAGCGTGCGAACCAGTTCCCATTCGCCGGCCGTGAAAGCCCGGGATCGGTCCAGCTTACCCTTGCGACGCGCACCACGCACCTTGAGGCCCGCGACCGGATTAGCCAGCACGTAACGCTGCTCGATCAGCCAGCGGAACATGGCGCCGAGCGCTCAAGCGACACCGCCAGTACAACTTCCTCGGCGCACGGCGT
>NZ_BBJJ01000182.1 GCF_000739815.1 Paraburkholderia mimosarum LMG 23256 = NBRC 106338 | reverse complement strand
GGAGATGGCAAGCGTAAAGGTGATCAGCACGGAAAGTGCGGCGACGTAATTTGCATCAATAAATCGGCTGAGGCGAAAATATTTAGATGCTGAAATCCATTGTCTATTGATGGGTTATATACGTCGATTGTGGGTTATATACGCTTTATAAATAAGACGCAGTTGCGTTGCTCGTGACAATTGGAGCTAGCAATTTAGATTGCGGCGGGATTTTTGAATCGATTGCTTGTCAAACGATACTTTGCTAGCTATCACATAAACACAGTGGTACGTGACTTCCGAACTGCCGGTGGCGGTGCCTTGGGCTGCCGGGAAGTACGACGCGTGTTTCCACCTTATCCATCACTCCGCTGACGTGCAACGCACCGGCGGTGCCGCGTGCTATTTAGGCCGATGAGGCCGTCGTCCCACTGTCGCTCGCCTACTGAGTTGGCGTCAACGTCGCGGCTTTCATGCACGGAGTGAATTCATGGCTAGTTAGCGTCAAAAGAAAACGGCGCCGTTGATAACGACGCCGCATCGCATTTACAGGAGACAAGTCCGATGATCTGACACTGACGGTGACTCTCGGGCGTTGCAGCGCTCGAGACCACAACTTCTCTTGCCCTCGAGTAACAGTCTCGTACTTCGACACGCCGAAGTCAAGGGGAGTTGCTTTCTTTTTTATCCCTTGAACCGAGACTGCAATGGCAAGATTGTCTGCATTCCCGCTTGGCGAAATCATTCGGAGACGGCGATCAGCCGCGATGGCCGTCCGCGACCAAAAGAATAAGCTTGCCAACGTGTGGCTGTTCGATTCGCCGAAAATGAACGAGCGCCTGGTGATCAGCGGGGACGTTCCGTTCATGCACGCCGTGCTACTCGAAGCCGATCCTACGGTAGCTGGCTACTTCCTTAGAGACCGAATAGCGCAGAACGGCGGACGGGCTGGCGCTCAGGATATGTGGGTCTACTATGCGGACGGTCGCCATGAAGTCTGGCGGTTCGGTGATCCCGCGCGGCAGCCCACTATGCCGAACCCGAATGACGCGGACGGAGAGCGGGGAGCCAATGCCGAGCCGAACATCGTGCTGAAGGTGGGCGAGGCGCTCGAGTCACACGCAATTCGATTCGACAATGTTCTACATCTTTGCGGATTCGTGAATCGTGCTCGCACGTGCACGGCATGGCATGAAGCACGGCTCGCCATAGAACGCCTAGAAGCCGGGAAGCCCTTCAAACTGATCGACACACTGCAGCAAGGCGATGTCGATCCAGCTGTTATGCTGGGCTTGCTCGGGCACTACATTCTCAATGGCGAACTGCAAGTGGACCTGGCTACGCAACTGCTAGGGCGACTGTCGGAACTGCGCCCTGCACAGCACGACCCGGGATGCGCCAGCGACGTTGCGCCGGCTATCGCCTTGCCTATCATCGATTCCGTCGACGCGCGTGGTTCGGAACGCCTATGCGAGGGACTAAAAATTCGTAGCGCGCGCGGTCGTCCTCGTTGCATTGTTTCCGCTGAGCATCGCGACTTTACGCGCTGGCCGGACGTCGACGACCTCACGCTCTCGTTCATGAGTGAAGCCGACAGAGAAATGTTTAAGAGCCGCCGGCGCGCGGTCATGCTTGCCACCAGAGACGTCGAATACGACGAGATCTATCGAAGGACAAAGTGTACGGAACCCGCCGTACGCTACTGGACAAAGCGGTGTTTGCTCCCGGATGGCGCTGGCGGCATCGTCGGGTTTCCCGCACTGATGCGTGGCTATCGTGTCGGGTACAACCGCACGAAAAGCGTGGAGGTTGAGCAAGGCAGTGGCTCCGCCGGCTACGCAGGCGTATTCGGCCAGGTGCTGGCGCGCTTTCCGGACTTGGCGGAGTTCATTAAGGCCAGGTTGTTCCCTGACGGCAGCGAGCGATTGCCGGAGAAGCGTGGGCCGTATCGCTCCATCTGGATAGATTTCAAGCTTGAGCTTCGCGAACGAGGTGTAGGTGACGGTGAATGGCCGTTTAAGACCGATAATCAAGGTGAAAAGGCAGTTCGCGATTATTGTAAAGAGCTCGAGGAAAATTACCCACTTCTCGCTCGTCGGGCGCGCTTGTCGGCCGATGCGGCGCGCCGTGCGGACGGGCGTGGCCCGAGCCCGCTTATCCAAGCCCAGAGGGTCTGCTCGTTCATACAGTTGGATTTCCACTTCACGGACGCTATTGGCTGCATCATCTTCGAGGATGCGCGGAAGGTACAACACCGGATTCCTGTTGCACGCTTCTATATCGGGTTGATGTGTGACGAAAGTGGCCAATCTGTCTATGGGTTTCATGCGGTTCTTCGGCCGGCTCCCACCGCCCAGAACGTACTCGAAGTGGTCGATAGTGCGATTCGTACCGACCCCGTCGCTTCCGGGCATCCCTTTTTTAGATATGCGCAGGATGGAAGTTACCTGATCGGCTCTTTGGTACCAGAGGTACGCCGAAGTGGCTTTACGGTGCTGAGGATGGACCGAGCATGGTGCAACACATGCGCTGATGTGACGAACAACCTGATGGATGTGCTCGGGTGCGCGATCAATTTTGGTCCTGCACGTGCCTGGGGGGCACGGGCCATTATTGAGCGGATAAATGGAACGCTAACTCGCCGAGGGGTTCAGCGCGTGCCGTCGACGTTGGGCAGTGGTCCAACAGATGGACGTCGAGACGATCCCGTCGGCAAGGCCACTCGCTACGAAATTAAGGTAAGCGATCTTATAGCAATCATCGTCGGTGAAATAAGAAACCATAATATGCAGACTAACGAAGGTTTGCACAATGCCAGCCCGGAGCAACTCGTGCGCGCAGCGGTTGATTTTCCAGAGCAGCCGTACCTTCCACAGCCGCTTCCACAACGAAAGGATGACTGGATGCTTTTCGCTCATCTCGAAGAGGCACGCATCACGGGACGAACCGCCAAAGGTGAGCAGCCGAGTGTGCGGATACACGGCATTCGCTGTACCTACCGCAGCCGGGATTTTGCCGGCAAGCCTTGGCTGATTGGCAAGCCTATTAAGGTTTACATCGACCTGCGGGATATTCGCCATGCAGTTGGCTTTATACCGGACATCAAGCAATCCGTTGAGCTTGTGCCAGAACGGAAGTGGCGCGAGTACAGGGTTTCCTGGTCCGATGCACTTTTGATCGCGCGCGACCGCCGCATACGCCGCGGAGACGACGAATACCGCGCAGTGGTCAGCATCTATCAGGAAGAACAGATGAAGGCCCTTGCACAGGCCACGAACACCAAGCGAGGCGCAATGAACGCCAAGAATTTGGCGCTGGATGCGGCACGACATGAACTGAACGAAAAAAAACAAGGAGAGGATCCGGAACACGCTGTTGAAGAGGGGTGGGAATCGTCGATCGACCTTGTTAAAGCCTTGGGTATTTCGATCGTCCCGCTCACCGGACGAAATTGACGCCAACTGGTATTTGCGCGCATCGGACCTCATGATTCACCATCCCACCGTTGAATAGCACAGAGATGGTTAGCGACGTAACGAGCCGAGCGATTCAGACGATTGACAGCGGGCCAACGGGAGCAAGAGATGAATACGGTTAGTGATACTGAACCAGAAACAGTCGTCAATGGAGGAGATTCCGGCCGCGTCAAGCCATGGCTGCATCCACTGTTCATGAATGTCGATGCCCTTGGAACGCCGCCACTCGATGAAATGTACACCGTCATACGGCTTGTCATGGTGACGGGTGCGACATCGTGCGCGATTGCCGCGCCGAGTGGTACCGGAAAGACGTTTGCAATCGCAAAGTTCCGGGGCGCTCTGCAACGTGACTACGGCGACATTCCCGTCGTGCTATATAACGCTTTGAACCTGCATGCGAACACGATCCGCGGTTTCTTCAAGAATTTTCTTTATGGACTCGGATACGACAGCGCGATAGGGGAAACCGGCGACTTGCGGCAGAGAGTGACAAACTATCTTTCCGATGCTGCG
>NZ_BBJJ01000183.1 GCF_000739815.1 Paraburkholderia mimosarum LMG 23256 = NBRC 106338 | reverse complement strand
TACGCAGACCACCAGCCGTTGTACCGGCAATCGGCGATCGCGGCGCGCGACGGCGTGACGCTTGACCGGGCCTGTATGGGCCGATGGATCGGCCAGTGCGAGGCACTGTGCGCTCCGCTAACAGAGCCGCTGCGACTCCTGCGAACGAAAAGAGATCGAGACGATGGGTCGGGGCAATGTCGGGAAGCTGTGCCCCATCTTCGATTTGGAACCGTGTCGAGCTCACGCCTTCACAACATTACCTGCGGCGATCGCACGGCGTGCGCAAACATTTCGCGTATCCACAACCAACGGGCAGTTCTCGACAATGAGCCGATAGTCGACGTCATCGTGATCCGTGACGATCACAGCGGCGTCGTATTGGCGAAGCTGACATGGTTCACAGGAAACCGACTTTAGGCCTTGAATGGCCGGATGTTCCCGCATTGGCTGGACCTCCGGCACGTGCGGATCGTGGTATTCGACGGCTGCGCCTCGCTCCGTCAACAGTTCGATTAGCCTGAACGCTGGGCTCTCGCGCACGTCGTTGACGTTGCGCTTGTACGCCACGCCAACAATCAGGATTTGTGCCCCGTTCAAACTCTTCTTGTATCGATCGGATAGCGCGGACAGTATATGATCCGCGACGTGACGCGGCATCGACGTGTTGATCTCGCCCGCGGTCTCGATGAGTCGGGTCGTGATCCCAAAAGCGCGAGCCCTCCACGTCAGGTAAAACGGATCGATGGGAATGCAGTGTCCTCCCAGACCCGGCCCCGGATAGAATGCCATATAGCCGAACGGTTTCGTCTTGGCTGCCTCGACAACCTCCCAGATGTCGATGCCCATCGGTTCGTAGATAACCTTGAGCTCGTTGACAAGGGCGATGTTGACCGCTCTGAAGATGTTTTCGGTGAGCTTGACCGCCTCGGCTGTCTCCAGCGACGAAACCGGGACCGTCTTGGCTACGATGCGCTCATACAGTGAGCGAGCGACCTCCAGTGCGTAAGCGCTATCTGCGCCGATGACCTTGGGAATTCGCGTCGTGAGATATTCCGGGTTTCCGGGGTCTTCGCGTTCCGGAGAATATGCTAGAAGAAAATCGTCGCCCGACTTCAGGGCGGTACGCTCGAGAAGTGGACGTACGATATCCCGCGTGGTGCCGGGATACGTCGTAGATTCCAGTACGATCAGTTGGCCCGGTCGCAGATGTTGAGCAATACATTCGACCGTGCTGACGACGTATGACAGATCCGGCTCCCGATGGCGGGTGAGCGGTGTCGGCACGCAAATCAGCACGGCGTCAACATCGCGGATTGCCGAGAACGCCGTCGTGGCGAAAAACTTCTTTTGTGCGACGAATTTGGCGAGCTGGTCGTCGCTGACGTGCTGGATGTACGATTGCGACGCATTCAGCATGGCCACTTTTTGCGCGTCGATATCCAGGCCAACGACGTTGAAACCACCTTCGGTCGCGGCCATTGCCAACGGCAACCCAACATAGCCGAGTCCGACCACCGCGACCTGTGCTTCGCGTTTGACGATACGTTGGAGCAATTCTCCCGTTGCTCGCGACGCCGGTGACGATTCGTCGTGTGCCGCGAGGAGAGGGCGGCTTTCGAGTGTCGAGAGAGACTCGCCAAGAGACTGGATACGATTTTGGGCTCGGGGATCAGCACGATCTACGGTGACAATAGCTTGTTCCATCATGGTTTCCTTCAGCGAAATGACGCGATACGCTAGGCCGTTCCCGGGGGTATGCGAAGAGTCCGTCGGTGAGCGTCGAGACGACACCATAGCGCGCGAGGATTTCGACGCGGACCACGATTTGTAAATCAATCTTGCATGCGGTTCCTCTTTGCACGACGCAACAAAATTGCCTCTGTTGAATTTTCAGTGGTTGGTATCGTCCCGGTTTCTACATAAACAAGACGAAGGCAGGTCATGCACAGCAAGCTGTTCGAAGCCACATTGGGCGTAAGCAATGAAATGAACGCGTCCGTGCGCCGGTCAAAACCGGCAAGGTGTTGTGAATGGAAGAGTCATACGTTGAAGGTCTAGCCAACCACGACGGCCTCGAGTCATGCGTGTGCGTCCGTAAGGGCGTAGGCGAAGCGTTGGCAGAGGTACGCATGGGCCAGGTATCGAGCTGCGAAATCCATTCCCCGTGCCGAAAGGCGCGGGCTGATCGGGGTGCCGAGGCACTGGACGCTTGCCGAAAGCCACACCGGGATTGCCGCATTGGCAAGGCAATCCTGGACCCCGCGCAGTCGGAGACCCTGAGCACGTGCGGAAACACCTTGCATGGGAACCGGGAGATCCCGCGCCCTACTGCGTCGCGCTGGGAAGCGTGGAACGCAGTGCGCATCGTGAAGCCTGAGGGCACACGACGATGAGCCACGGGCGTGGGAAGTCGGACTGCTGCGTAGTACCGGAGAAGCTGCCGAACAAGGCTGCGGGTGAAATCCCTGTGGCGGCGGAGGTAGTGGAGGGAAGGCGGCAGGCCAAGGGCAATGCAGTCGCAGCGCGCATGTCCCGCAGATTGGGGCGGGCATATGACATGGGAACGGCGCTCGACGGCATACGACAGACGGCCAAGGGCCGACTGGGTGCGAAGTTCACCACACTGATGCATCACATCTACGCGGTCGACCGTCTGCGGGCAGCCTACTTTGCGCTTGAGCGAACGGCGGCAGCCGGGGTGGACGGCGAGACGTGGCAGTCGTACGGACTGGAGCTTGAAGCGCGGCTTCTGGACCTGTCTGACCGGCTGGCCCGAGGGGCTTACCGGCCCCAGCCTGTCAGACGTGTGTATATCGACAAGGCGGATGGCAGCAAGCGTCCGCTGGGCGTCCCGGCACTGGAGGACAAGCTCGTCCAGGTCGCCACGGTCGAGGTACTCAATGCGATCTATGAACAGGACTTCGTCGGGTTCAGCTACGGCTTCCGTCCCGGCAAGAGCGCACACAATGCGCTCGACGCCGTGAGCGTAGGTATCGAGCGCAGGAAAGTGGGCTGGATACTCGATGCGGATATCAGCAAGTTCTACGACACAATCGAACACGACTGGCTGATCAGATTCATTGAGCACCGGATAGCGGACACGCGGGTCGTGCGGCTCATAAAGAAATGGCTGCACGCTGGCGTGCTGGAAGACGGCAGGCTGACGCAGAGTGAGGTGGGTACAGTTCAGGGCGGCAGCATCTCGCCGCTGCTGTCGAATATCTACCTCCACTATGCGTTCGACCTGTGGGTGAAGCAGTGGCGTGCGCGACACGCCGAAGGCGACGTAATCGTGGTGCGGTATGCCGATGATTGGGTCGCGGGGTTTCAGCACCCGAGGGATGCCGAGCGCTTCCAGCGCGCGGTCACCGAGAGACTGGCCCGATTCGGCTTGAAGCTGCACGAGGACAAGACGCGGCTGATCGAGTTCGGACGCTTTGCGCGCGAGAACTGCAGGCGCCGCGGGAAAGGTAAGCCGCAGACCTTCGACTTCCTGGGCTTTACGCATTGCTGCGGGAAGTCACGCAAAGGGAAGTTCGCGATAGTGCGGCTGACCAGTGCCAAGCGAATGCGGGCCAAGCTGCTGGCAGTCAAAGAGGAACTGCGCCGGCGTATGCACCAGACCATCGCAGAGCAGGGACGGTACCTGCGGGCGGTAGTGAACGGGCATATGCGCTACTTCGGGGTGCCCCGTAACGGCACGCGCATCGGGCAGTTTCGCCAAGCTGTCGGTCGAGTGTGGTTCAGAACTCTGCGTCGTCGAAGTCAGAAGCATCGCCTGACGAGTCAGCGTATGTGTCGTATCGCAGCGCACTGGTTACCCCTCGTCCATATATGCCACCCCTACCCGAGTCAGCGTCTGATCGTCACGACCCAAGGCAGGAGCCGTATGCGGTAGCTCCGCACGTACGGATCTGTGGAGGGGGCGATGGGCGACCATTGTTCCTACTCCGACCAC
>NZ_BBJJ01000184.1 GCF_000739815.1 Paraburkholderia mimosarum LMG 23256 = NBRC 106338 | reverse complement strand
GCCAAGCTCGCGGAATATTGCGAGACGGCAGGCAAACCGCAAGGGGCGCTGTTGGTGGAGCGGGTAAGAGAACGCGGAGAAAGCGAACGGCGGGCTGTAATGGTTCGCATAGGGGTTCAGACTTTGCCCTGACCCGAAAGGGGGCAAACTTCCGCGAGGTGTGGCTGTCGTGAGCCAGTATTTGAGGTCCGCCGTAGGGAAGCTTGGAAGAGACTGCCTCGTTGCAGTTCAGCGCCCTCGTCTCAGCGATGAGATGGGCCAACAATATGACGTTAGCGAAGGACTTGTGCTGTTTGACAGGGCCGGCATCGAATGACGGTGCTTTAGCCATGCGCGAGCCCATTGCGGTGAAAGTCGCTTGATGGGTTCTTTGGGGAGGGGGCGGCAGGAATGCCGTCTCCTTACCCGCTCGGCTAGCGAATTGCGGTACATGGGCCATACGCTGACCGATAAGCGGCACGGCCTGGTGGTTAACGCACGCGTGACACACGCTGACGGGCATGCCGAGCGTGAAGCGGCCAAGACCATGATCAACGATGCGCGGCAAGCGGCAGACGATGCGAGCGTAGAAATCACCCTGGGCGCGGATAAGGGTTACGATGCCCAGGAATTCATTGAGGCGTGCCAGCAGATGAAGGTCACACCGCACGTTGCGCAAAACACCTCCGGGCGGCGATCGGCGGTACCCGATACGATTGCCTCAAGCGTGGGCTACGCCATTTCGCAGCAAAAGCGCAAGTTGATCGAACAAGGTTTCGGCTGGGCCAAGACCGTGGGCGCATGCGCCAGGTGATGGTGCGCGGGTTGAAGAAAGTGGACCAGATGTTCGTGTTGAACATGGCAGCCTACAACCTTGTGCGCACGCGATCGCTGGCACAACTTCCGACTCCAAGACCTTCAACCAGAACCACACCGAGTTTGAATACTGGTTCGAGAAGTAGCCACAAGGCTGCTTCGAGTCTGCGAACGCCTTGGTGAATCCGATGTCCGCTCCAAGTTTGAGCAGCCGCACATCATTCTGCGGGTGCTAACGCTTGATGATAGTTCCGGCACAAATCCGACTATGCACAATTGGACGTCGCACGATCACCCGTGGGTTTGCGAAAGCCGTCTGATTTCGCGATGCCGTGAATAGCCGACAGCAAACGACGCACAATCAGCCATGATGCGCCATTCGCCTGCGCGTGCTGGCTCAGCCGTTCAGACGTCGGTTCCGCTCAGCCGCCGTTCGTTGGGTGGCGGCGATCAAACGATGCGTCACCAGGCGTTTGCGGTCGTTCGCAGGATTCCATGCCACCGGGTGGCGCAGCTCTGTTTTCCGAAAGCAGGATGGGTAGGCCAGGCTCTGATTGCGAGTAGATTTTCAACAGGAGCGAAGCCATTGACCTGAATCAATCAGATGCCGCCAACAGACCTTATGGTGGGTTACGAGCGGAATCGACTGCTGCTCGATGGGGCGCGGAGCACGTTCGGCCCGCCTACCGCGCCGCTACGATTCGTATGAAGAACGTACCGCTGAGCGCTCATATCGCGACCCGGGAGGCATCATGATCCATCGACCCCTTGCGGTGCTCGCCGCAGCGTTTGTCGGCCATGCCGCATTGACGGCCGCTCAAGCGCAGACGTTGGACAAGATTGCGCGAACCAATCAGATCATCGTTTCGTATCGGGAATCCGCAGTGCCCTTCAGTTATCTGCTGACGCCGCATAAGGCGGTTGGATTTTCGGTGGACGTGACAGAAGCAATTGTCGATGATGTCCGAAAGGCACTCCGAAAACCGGACCTGCGCACCGTCTACATGCCTGTTACCGGGCAAAACCGGATTCCGTTGCTCGTCAACGGCGCCGTTGATCTGGAGTGCGGCTCGACGACAAATACATCGACGCGCGGCAAGGACGTCACATTTTCGATCAACTACTTCTACGCCGGCACGCGACTAATGGCCAAACGTGAATCACACATCGGTGATTACGCCGATCTCGCACACAAGGTCGTCGCGACCGTCGGAGGCAGCACCAATGAGAAGGCCTTGCGCCACCAACTCGACGCGCAGCACGTCGATGCGGACGTGGTGCTGACAAAGGATTACGCCGAAGCTCTGAAGGAAGTTGCGGACGACAGAGCGGCGGCGCTCGCACTCGACGACGTTCTGCTTTATGGGCTACGTGCGAACGCACGCGATCCGGATACGTGGGAAGTCGTCGGCGACGCGCTGCAGATCGAACCGTACGCGTGTATGGTGCGAAAGGATGATCCGGCGTTCAAACGGCTCGTCGACGGAACGCTGACCCGGCTGATGAAGAGCGGCGAGTTCGCGCGCCTGTACGCAAGGTGGTTCGAATCGCCGATCCCACCGCGCGGCGCAACCCTCAAAATGCCTATGAGCGCTGCGCTGAAGGCAAACCTGATCGCACGCAGCGATCGCCCCGCACAATGACAGATCGCGCGCGTCTTCACTTCGCGCAGAACAGCCGCGGCTGATCGTGCTGCTGTTCGCCAATGACCTCGTTACGATGAGCATCGCAGCCGACCGCGTTCGACCAGCGGTGCGTAAATGACGCTCGCACGTCATCAACCTGACGCCGACGCACGTCGGCCGGCCCTTAACTCTATGATTCGATGACCGTTGTCACCAAATGACCGGTCACCGAGAAGCTGACACGACGACTGACTGAAACGGGTCGAGTTGGGACGATCAGCCATGCACCGACGCGGGCGTGCTCGACTCTGTCGACGTTGCGCTGCAACGCTCGATGAGGGCGTCAACGACGCAAACACGGACACAACGTTTTTCATATCTATCAATGGCCTAGGCCATCTTTGGCGAAAATTTCACGAATCCCGGCCGACCCTCAACAGGATCACTTCGACCTCGCGCATCGCGTCATTGGCCGCCTTCAGAATCCAGCGGCGCAGCATCGATAGCAGCTGATCGGTTGCGGAGCACAGCGCGTAACGCATGAAGCAGGCGGCTTCCAGCTTGCGCGATCGTTGCTCCACGCGCTTACCCGTCGAAGGCGGCCGACGCGCGCAGCGCCGCGCATAGTGCCGCACAGTAGCCTCGTTGCAAACTGTTGGCCAGCCCTGATGAACGCCGACCACATAGAGGCGGTCGATCTTTGTGAACACGTCACTCATCTGATGCGTAGACTGCCGCAGCGGTACGGACCACAACCATTGCTGCAAGCTTCCATGGTCACTGTCGGGCTGAACCAACAGCCGACTCCAGTGATCCAGCGTCGTGTCGCCGAACGCACAAACCAGTCCGTTCGATAAATACTCCTAAACATCTCGCCCTGCCCTTACGATGAACCGACTGAGCAGTCGATCGTGGACGATCAGAATGCGATGCTCGTAGAGCCAGCGTTTCAATTCGTAAAGCAAGTCACCGCGGTCGGGCCGACCTGTCAGGCGTTCTTTCAACCAGCGCACGACATACCGGCGCTGGTGCTCGGCCATCGGCCGGAATCCAAGCGCCTGATATGCGAGAACCTGATGATCAATATTTCCACTGCCCTTTGACCTTGATGTAGGTCTCGTCCATGCGCCAGCTCTTACCGACCGGGCGCTTGGGACAGCGGAACGCTTTCTCCAGTACCGGCAACAGCTTCATGGCCCAGCGGTGCACGGTCGAATGATCGACCAAAATTCCGCGTTCGGCCATCATCTGTTCAAGATGGCGCAGACTCAACGGATACGCTACGTACCATCGCACGCCTTATCGCGACAAAACCCGGCCAGCCTTTCCTCCGTGCCCGCCACCGGTGTATCGAATAGACTGCGTCCGAGAGGCATGCGTGAATCACGCCTAGCCTCATCCACGATGTCGATGACCCCACAAACCTCTTGCGCGTTCACCGCCCGGCTCAATGCGGCTTCAATTTTTGTCCGCGCGAGCCGGTTGGCTTCGCTTAGC
>NZ_BBJJ01000185.1 GCF_000739815.1 Paraburkholderia mimosarum LMG 23256 = NBRC 106338 | reverse complement strand
TTTTTTTTTTACAGGGGCGGGATGGCTGGCCAATGCATTTAGCATCGGCATGCCTTTGATAGCGTTGGGTGGTGTGATTTTTGGCTGGATTAAGTTTTTCCGGAAAGATGCGGATCTTGATTCGCTTTTGCCGAAAGGATTCATTGCGGCCTGGTCTGCTGATAAGGTTAGCGGCTTGACGCGGATCGCCATCGTCGATGATCAAGTAAGCGACTTTCCTGTTGGTGAATTGCGGAAGGGCGGGTTTCAGATAAAGACATTCAAACAAGTAAAACTGTCAGATATTGATATCTTATCGGATTTTGATGTCGTTTTCCTTGATATGAAGGGTGTGGTGAAAGATGATCCTGAGTATGGTGGGTTGAAATTGATTGAAAGGTTGCGCAGTTCGAACCCTTATCAGAAGATTTGTGCGGTATCTGGACAAACCTTCGATCCGACTGCAACGCGGTTTTTTAAATTGGCGGATGACTATAAGAAGAAGCCGCTGACGGCTCATGAGTGTAAGGATGTGATCGAACAGTTTGCTGGTGGAATTTTCGATCCAGGAAAGGCGATGGAGCATGGCCGATTAGCATTCAGCCGACTGAAGCGGAAGGCAAGAATCAATGTTGTCACGGCTGTGCGCAAATTCGTTGCTTCTGGAAAATGGCGTGACGTTGACGAACTGCGCAGTTCAGTGCTTGCGGAAGGGGTCAATGATCACGACTGCAGTGCAGTGTTAAAGCTCGCCAGGATGATTGCACATGAAACTGATTAGTTTATTAAGTTCGGGGGCGGTTCAGTTGCCCTGGCCTGCGATGGTTGATGGGATTGCTGTCAGTGGTAGCAAACTGGACGAGTCGAGCATTTGCCGACGGAAATGCGGTGAGGATCGGCGGTGCATGGGTGACGTTGTGCCAGGCGAGCACACGTGTGAGCATGGTCTGACATACTTTGTGTGTTCGCTTGACGATGAGCGAATCACGGTTTACGGCGTTCGAGGTCCGCACAACAAGACGAAGTTTAATCAGTATCTCAATCATGGTCTAAAGGGGCGCGCGGTAACTCAAACTGCTCTGGATTTCTGGTTGAATTCGCTAGGACGCCTTCGTGCTCAGATAGAAGAGGATTTTTTGCAACGTCAGGCGGAGATGCTGGATCCGCTGCATGATCCGATAAGGCTGGTAAAGCAAATTGGCACGATTGCAGAGCGTTTAGTCAGAAAACAGTCGAACGCAGTGGGAGGGTTGGATAAACAGATTGAGCAGGTTTCTCCAGAACTGAAGTCTTTGGTTAAGTCGTCAGATCTACTGACGGACTCATTTGATTTATTATCAATATATTTCAATCCGGAAGCGGCAACTTACGGACAGAGGCACCCGGTCAGCGTACACGGATTGCTAAAAAAGCTTGTTTCTATTTTTAGAATAGACAATGGTGATGGAAGTGTGAGTCTTAAAATTTATTTGGAAGGTGAGTGTTATAGAAATGCATTTGTGTACGACAGCTTTAAACTTGTTCCGTTCGCGCTGCTGTCAAATGCTGTCAAGTACAGCATGAGGGGCTCGGTCGACGTGTCGATTCTGGACCACGGCTATGGTGTCGAGGTATCGTTCTGCACGGTCGGGCCGCTAATAGAGCCCAGTGAGATAGACGGGATATTCAAGAAGCGGGTGCGCGGTAGATGGGCGAAGGAGTTGAGGGACGGTCGTGGTGTGGGATTGTTTTTGGCGGAAATTATTGCGACAGCGCACGGTTTCCGAATAAAGGTGAGCAGCAAGGCGACTGGGGAAAAGAAGGGGAGAATTCCGCTTGCCACGAACAAATTTTCGTTCGTGCTCCCGTATCAAAACCTCAATTGAGCCGCTTCGACTTGGGCACGATAGTCACTCGTTTTCTTGTGGCTCATGGGCTCGTTCTCGGATACTCACGACGATGAACATCGGCTTGCCCGAGTGGAACGGCCGTTTGAACGACTACGGCTTTTTGCCGACGAATGTCAGAAAGTGGCCGATGACAGTCATCTGTCTAATAACTAACCCGAAATGTTGGAGAGTCTTCCGGGCGACTTCTACGACGATCATAAATTCGGGTGGTGGCAATATTGGCATGTCCGAGCCATTCCTGAACCCTGGCGATATCGGCCTCATGCTCCAGCGCATTGGTCGCCGCCGTCGCCCGGAGGCTGTGCACACCCAAACCCTGCACATTTATTTTTGCGCCGGCCGCGTACGCGAGCACGATCTTGTAGACGCCATCGGCCGTCAATGCCGCATGGGTCTTCCTGCGTGCCGGCTGGAAGAGAGGGGCATTGGGCGTTTCGCCATGTCCGGCAACTTCGAGGTAAGCGTGGATGCGTTCCGCACTGCCCGCGTGAAGCGGCAGGTAACGCAGCTTGTTGCCTTTGCCGTGAATGCGCAGGTGCAGGACGCCACGGCGCGCATGAATGTCGCGAACCTTGAGCTGGCATAGCTCTTCGCGGCGCAGGCCGTGATACAGCAGCACGGATAGCAGCGCGCGGTCGCGCTTGCCCTTGAGCGAGCCCGGGTCGGGCGCATCGAGCAGTGTGCGCGCCTGGTGATCGCCGAGCGCGGGTGTTTTGCCTTCGTTGCTTTCGACCTTCGGGCGTTTTGCGCCCTTGACGGGGTTGAAGTCCACCGCGTTTTTTTCGCAAAGATACTCAAAGAGCGAGGAAAGGGCCGCGAGCTTGCGACGGATGGTGGCACCCGACAGTGCGCGATCTTCCAGCACCTTGCGCCACGCCAGCACATGTGCTCGCGTGACGATGCGAAAGTCTTCCGGCCGCGAAATGGTGGTGAAATCCATGAAGTCGCGCAGATCAGCCTGATAGGCGCGACGCGTGCGCGGGTTGTCCAGATTGGCAAACCACTCGGCTTCGGGCGGCACATCGGCGAGGCGATGAAACTGCGCGGCCGTGAGTCGCTGCTCGCGATCAGGAAGCGTCGGCAGTACGGACATGATTTTCTCCTGGCAGCTCCGCGCCGTGAGCGCGAATCAACGCGATCAGGTCGCCGGTGGTGACTTCAAACCGGTACTCGCGCTGGATGCCGGCCTTGCGTTCATCGGCCTCGATGAGCACGACACTTTTTCCATCGTCATTCGCCTCCAGACGCAGTGTTCGGCACAGGCGGCCGGTTTGCGCTTCGTGCTGCGTGAGCAGGTCCAGCTCGCCGACCGCTCCCCTTACCGTCAACTGCACCATTTCTGCCCCCGTATCAGCTCACCTTTCAAACGCACACGTTACTATTGATAACATATTTTATCAATAGCAATGCACTTCGCATGCAGCTGCGTATCGATCCATCAATTTGATAAATAAAATCGATCTGAACTCCTGATGAACGCGTTCGAAATAACTTCCCGCTATACGGCGTTCCTTGAGCGGATGCTGTAGTTCCACGAAGGCAGGGCTGAGTCGTACTCGACGTTGAGGGAAGCGCGGGCGTGGCGGGTGACCGTCCGTCCGGCTTCATACACTCCGTCAAGGATATCAGCGGTAACTTTCAGACCGGTTTTTGTACAGGTTTTTTTCGATCAGTTCACGGACCAGACTGACGCTGCTGAAGACTACCCCGGCACAGGCTCGCGTAATGTGTGGGAACACGCGGTGCTCGATTGGATTATGTTTCGAGCAATATGGCGCATAGTGGGCCACCCGGATTTCCAGTCCGAGCCGGTCTGCAAGATTTTGCAGATCGCTTTTGAAGAGCCATGAATTACTTGGGTTGCTGCCTCCGCCATCGCACAAAAGCAGTAACCGTGTGGCTTGGGGATAATCGGTGCGACCGTGTTTTTCCCACCAGTGCGCCACGCTGTCGCAGGCAAACTAGAGAGCGTCAAGCAGCATGGCCGGT
>NZ_BBJJ01000186.1 GCF_000739815.1 Paraburkholderia mimosarum LMG 23256 = NBRC 106338 | reverse complement strand
TTGTTGGGGTGTGCCAAGAACGCGAACGTCAGTGCATCGACGTTTGCGGTGCTTTACTGGAGATGAAGGTAGGCCCTTCGGAGTCGGCTTGCAGGAGCGGGCTCCAAACCACCACGAGCTGCGAGGGTAAAGAGCCCTCGTGGTGAGCGTCGATGGAAAAGGCGGAGATAACTCTGTCAGGTAGGGATCAAGGAGATGAACGCAAGTGAACCGCCGACGACGTGTCGATAAACCTACGATGATGTCAAAACCGAAGAGCCCAACAGCTTCGGGACGAGATTGGACGATGCCTGTTGACGGTCCAGTCGGCATCCGGCATATAGGCGGCATGACTTTGATTCAGGCTTCAGTAAGGAACTTGGGAACCTGTCGTCCCGATGCGAAGGGAGAAATCCAAGCGGAAGGCCTCCGCAAGGATGAGAGTACCGATGCGGGGCACAGGGGCGGAGACGTCCGCAGTAGGGGTGAAGGTCCTGTAATGGGACTGGACCGAAGGGGCGTCATCGTTCGGCGTTACTACGTCGGCAACTTGAGCGAGGAGGACCGGCGTGGATAAAGCAAAACCGTTTTGTATTTCCAAACACGAGGTGTGGGCGGCTTACAAGCAAGTAAAGGCAAATCGTGGAGCCGCAGGCGTGGACAGGCAATCACTGGCGGCATTCGAGGAGGATCTGAAGAATAACCTTTATCGGATCTGGAATCGGATGTCATCCGGCAGCTATGTTCCGCCGCCGGTCCTGCGAGTTGACATGCCCAAAGCGGGAGGCGGGACGAGACCGTTGGGCATACCGACGGTGATTTCATAATGCACCTCTCACAGTTGAGTGTTGGAATGTTACCGCTGCAGATGCCCTGAAGTGCGCACCCAATCCCGCAGTTGCCGTTCCTTTGCGGGATCGAGCGTGACCCACCACGGTCCCCGTCCATCGAGCTTGCGGGCCTGAACTACGTGGCGCTCGATCCAGTAATACACGACGTGTGGACTGATGTGCAGCCGATGAGCGAGCTGCTGTACCGTGAGCTCATCCGGGCGCTTGAAGCAGGTTGCTTCAATTCCATACCGATAACGGATCCATTTGATCATTTCAAGCGTAAACGATTTGCCAGTAGAACTGCGCAAACCTTCCTGATTGAGGTGCGCTACGATTTGCCGGTCAGGCAGATGCTGGGAGAGTTCACGCACCCGCTCAACGAACGCGGCAGGGTAACGCATCGCTTCGGCCGCCGGCATGGGCAAGTTCACGGTGATATCAGTACACGCGCTGCCTTGCCAGCGGACATGCAGTACCGCTTGTCTCGTGGCGGACTGTTTATCGACCGTGATGTCCCGGATGAGCAGACGCAACATGCGCTTGCGATCCTTCGCGGATGTGCTCGGTGCCCGCCATAGACGTGGCAGATTGCGCGCCAGCGCGAGGACCTGAGCTTTCTGTTCGGGCGTGGCGACGTGTGCTTTCTGGCTCTGGAACTGGGCGGCTTCCGTCCTGATCGCCTCGAGGCGAAGCATCGCGTCATTCCAGCGCCGCTCAAGCGTACCCGCGACCAGACGGTTGGCCGGGTCGCATTCCTGGTAGCGACGTTCAGCGAGTGCGACCTCATACTCGGCGCGTTCGATTCGCATGTGCCACTGGCGCATGATGGCATGATCGCGTTGCTCGAGTTCGTTCAGGGCGGTCACGGCGAGCTCGAGTTCGGCTGGCTGCAGGGCGGTGAACACAGCCTCGCCAATTGCGTTGTCAAGTAGTTCGCTGCGCATGCTCATGCAATCGGTGGTCGCCAGACCCTCGCGGCGGCGAGCACTGCATAAGTACAATGGATAAAGGCCGCCGTTACCCTGGTAGCGAACGGTCAATGCCCGACCACAGCAGCCGCATATCAGTAGTCCCTGAAGCAGCGCCAATCCTTCACGTGCTGCACCACTGAGCACGGTGCCTTCGCCGTTGGTTCGGTTGCGCGCCAGGCGTGCCTGGTTGCGCTCAAATTCCTCCGGGGTGATGTAGCCTTCATGATGGTCGGGCAGATGGACGCGCCACTCGGCCTTTGAAACTGGCTGCACGCGCTTATGGACCTCTCCCTGTGGTGTGATGCGCTGGCGATACTGGTAACGTCCAAAGACATAATCGCCCGCATAGGAGGGATTCCTGATCAGGCCGAGTACGCGTTCGTGGCTCAGGCGCCCCCAGATGAGTCGGCCTGCCCAGGCACCGCCATAGGCGCGCTTGGGAAAGCGCAGACCCTCTTCGGCAAAGCGCTTGACAACCGCGTATGCGCTACCCGTCTCGTGAAACAGCCGGAATACCAGCTGCACGGCGCCGCGTACCTCGTCATCGGGATCCAGGACGACGCGGCCATCATCGTCATAGCACAAGCCGACGGGCAGTGGAAAGCGCAACTCACCCTTCTTCGCCTTGTTGAGTTTGCCGCCCTGGAGGCGGCCGCGCAAAAAGTGCAGTTCGGCCTGCGCCATCGTACCTTTGAGACCAAGTATCAGGCCGTCGTTGAAGTCGCCCGCGTCGTAGCAGCCATCGGCGTCGATCACGAGCGTATGGGTTAGCGCGCACAACTCGAGCAGGCGATGCCAGTCCAGATTCGAGCGTGCCAGGCGGGAAACCTCCAGTGCGAATACGGCACCCACGTTCCCCATCGAGACGTCCGCTACGAGGGTCTTGAAGTCCTCGCGCCCCGTCATCTGTGCCCCCGATTGACCGAGGTCGCGGTCCAGGACCCGGATCGCCGTCTCCGGCCAACCCAGTGCCAGCGCTTTGTCGCGTAACGCGTATTGACGCTCGGTGCTCTCCTGATGATGTCGCACCTGGGCCAGCGTCGACTGGCGGATGTATATGTACGCCGGCTTGCTTTGATGTTGGGGGGTGATCTTGGTGTTCATCGAAGGCCTCCTCGGTCAGCTCCAGCGCAGGCTCGGCAGTGAGCCAGGCCTCGAGCATGTTGGCGACGAGTACGCCGGCCGATTGCGGATCGATGAAGTTGGCGAGCGACAGCGACGACTGGCTCACCGGCGCCCCTCAGAGCGCCTCGCGGCGGCGCAATAGTTCGCGGTTGATCTCGCAGATCTCCTCGATGATCTCGCGAACGCGGTGATAGTTCGCTAGGTGCTCGGCGACGTCGGCGTAATCCGCTTGCGGCACGTAGTCCATTTGCGGACGGCGGCCGGGGAAGCTCACGGACAGATAGTACTTGGGACCATGGCCGGGGCCGTCTGCGCACCGGCAGCCCGGTTTGCCGCAGCGCTTGTAGCGCTCTATTAGTGAGCCGCGCAAGAGCGTCTCTAACGCCGGCATTTGCTTCAGCAATTGCGCGCGGCGTCTGCGCAAAGTGGATGACGGAATATCTTCCGTTGGCGGACCACGTTAAAAACTGGTCTGATAGTAGGACAAGGAGTCGCATTGATCAAGCTCCTTTGTTCGATGACTTCCTGGATGGGGCAAGCAGGTCGATCAACGTGACCAGCTCCAACAACATGCCGAGATCGAAGTAGCACGCGGGCGTGATGGCGTCGTCGTGGACAGACGGTTTGCCCCAGTCGGTCCATTCGCGCGCAATGCTAAAGCTGCCGCGTTCCGTATCGCGCAGAAGCAGTGTCTCGGTGCCTGCGACGCGGCGCGCCTTCAGCACGGAAAAGCGTTGGCCCCTGAGGGGATGAAATGGATGACGGATCTCAGCCCATCCCAAATGCTCGTTGAGCACTTGTGCAGTTCGCGCTGACCGTCCCGACGGTG
>NZ_BBJJ01000187.1 GCF_000739815.1 Paraburkholderia mimosarum LMG 23256 = NBRC 106338 | reverse complement strand
ACTTCTTTCCATCCGAACCCAAGGTCAAGCACCGTCTGCTGACGGGCAAACGCGGGTTCCCTCAAAGGAGTCGAGATGCAGCGCATTGAACATATCTATATCGACGGCGAATTCGTGACGCCGCACGGCCAGGAGTGGTTCGATCTTTACAACCCGAGCACCGAGGAAGTCATTGGTCAAGTGCGGCTTGGCGACGAGCACGATGCGCAGCGAGCTATCGCAGCCGCCAAGGCCGCCCTGCCGGCCTGGTCACGCACCACGCGCGAAGAGCGTCTGGCTGCGCTGCGCCGCATGCATCAGGCCATCGCCGCGCGCGAGGATGATCTGATGGAAGCGATCGTGAAGGAGTACGGTGCGCCTGCGGCGCGCGGACGCTGGATGGCGACTTACCCGGCCGATGTGATCGCCCAGGCCATCGAGACGCTGGAGTCCTTCGAGTTCGAGGAACAGGTCGGGATCGCACGCGTGATCCTCACGCCGGTGGGCGTGGCCGGCCTGATTACGCCGTGGAACAGCAATGCGGGCTTTATCTGCAACAAGCTTGCGGCCGCGCTGGCAGCGGGCTGCACCGCCGTCATCAAGCCCAGCGAGATGAGCGCCCTGCAGACGCAGATCGTGATCGAGGCGCTGCACGAGGCTGGCTTGCCCAAGGGCGTCTTCAATATCGTCAATGGCCGCGGCGACGTGGTTGGCGAGGAAATCGCGCGCCATCCGGATGTCGCCAAGATTTCGTTCACCGGTTCGTCCGCGGTCGGCCAGCATCTGGTGGCAACCGGTGCGGCCACCATGAAGCGTGTCACGCTGGAACTCGGCGGCAAGTCGCCGACCCTGGTGCTCGACGATGCCGATTTCGCCAGCATCATGCCTCTGGTGCTGAACGCCGGCTTCATGAACAGCGGCCAGGCCTGTATCGCCGGCACCCGCATCCTGGTGCCGCGTAGCCGGCTCGCAGCATTCGAGCGGGTCGCCAAAGAAGCTCTCTTGCAGTTCAAATCCGGCGATCCGCGCGATCCGGAGACCACTATCGGCCCGATGGTGAGTGCGAAGCAATGGGAACGCGTCCAGAACTACATTCGTATCGGCATCGACGAAGGTGCGACGGTGCTCGCGGGCGGCGAGGGCCGGCCGGACGGATTGCAGGCCGGCTGGTTCGTCAAGCCGACGATCTTCACGAACGCCACCAACCAGATGCGGATTGCGCGCCAGGAAATCTTCGGTCCGGTGCTGACCGTGATTGCCTACGAGGACGAGGCCGATGCGATCGCGATCGCCAACGACACGCGCTACGGTCTGAACGCGATGGTGCTGGGTCAGGATGTCGAGCGTTGCGAACGCGTGGCGCGTCAGATCGATTCAGGGCGGGTGCTGATCAATACGCTTGCGCATGAGCCACGCGCGCCGTTCGGCGGTTTCAAGCATTCGGGGCTTGGCCGCGAAATGGGCAGATGGGGGATGAGCGCGTATCTGGAACCCAAGGCGCTGCTGAAGGCATGAGGCGGGGACAGCCGAACTCGCGCTGCGCGTGAACCCCGAGGCCCCTGGTCACGCGGTCCGGAATCCGTGGCAATTGTGCGTCCCAACGGACGTTGATATCGCACGTAGCGTCCGTTCGAGATCGTCTCTGGCGAGTGTGTCCGTTTTTCTCACGAAAGCCGCCATTTGATCCGCTCATCGTGAACGACCGCTTCGGGTCTATATGACCCATTCGCTTTCGCACCGAACCGAGGCGTTCCCTTCCGCGCGTTCATTGAACTGCAACGCATGAAGAGATGCCACCCACCGCCCAGCGATGTAGTTTGGCTATCTTTGCGTTATGCGAGTCGACCGTCGGCCAGCACCGCTAGCGCATGTAGTGAGTGCGATTTGATGAGCGCGGCGTCAAGCGGTCCTGCGTCACCCACCGTTGTGCCAGTGGTGGTGTTCCCAACCCTTGTGGCAACCACCGCCCTGGCACTGACCATAGCCGCCGACCACCGGTGGCCCATGCACGACTGGCGGTGGATAGGACTGGTAGACATAGGTACCCGGCGCCCCATACGCACCCGGGGGTGCATAGTGGGATTGGTAGAATACCGGCGGTGGTGGCGGAGGTATCGGCGTATAGTAGCCACCCACATTGGCTTGAGCCAATACGGACGCGGGGGCGCAGACGGTCGCAGCGATTGCCAGCAGCGAGATTGGGTACTTCATGATGTGACCTCCCGTCGGTTCGCCAATTCACCCCGACTGTGACGCCTCTTTGAAGCTTAGTCGCTCGACCCACCAGCAAATGCAACCGTTCGCGCGGACCTGTAACGGTCTGTAACGCGCCGATTTTCGGACTCTGCAGCGCGCGACTCTCATTGACCGATCCAGCAGGTTGTAGTGTTTTGCTGGTGCTCTCGGCCATGAAGGGACGCTCGAAGTGTGGAAGTGAGCGTCAGCAGGTACGCACCAAAGAGCCATCCATTGCCGGTCGTTTGGGACATCGTCGGCCGACGGGCCTCGGAACGTGGCACGGCCAGCGTCATCACCACGCGAACCGGACCCCCGCGTCGCCCCAGACGCCCCTGCGCTGTCCACTCGCGGAACCGCTGATCGCGAACTGGTAGCCGAACTGGCCGTACGCGCTCATGCGGCTGTCCAGCTTCGCGGTGAAGCCGGCAGCCACATCCATGCGCGTCACCTGCTGCGCAAGCGGCATCTGGTCCACACCGCCGAACGTCGTCGTGGCCTGCGCGCCCCAGTCGTGCCAGACGTTGGCGCACACATACGGCTGCCATCTCTGCCCGTTGGCGCGGGTAATGGTCCACTGCCCGCGTACGCCCAGCCGCCCGCTCACGCCCGAGGTCGAACCCAGGTCCACCCCACCCAGACCGTCATTGGCCGCGTTCAGCCCGACATGCTGCCAGATGACCTGTGCCTGCGGCTCCAGCACGAAATCCGGTCCCAGCGGCAGCGAGAACGGAAAGCCCGTTTCCAGCGACGTAAGGATTCCGGAACCCGAGACCGGCAGCCGCGCGTACTGCGTCGTCGCATTGCCGTCGTAGTGCGTGCCCTGCAGCACCGCGTCAACGTACAGCCGCCCGGACCATAGTGCGTCCAGTAGGCGCCGCCGGAATACGCATCGAGGTTCAGTGCCCCCGTCTGGGAAAGCACGTAGGCGGTTGCGGCCGCGTTGGTGACGAGCCCGTCGACGTTGACATCGCCGTTGCCATAGGCGAAGTAGACGCCGGCTGCATCATGATGGCCCTGGAGGAAGCCGCCGCGCCACAGATCGACGCCAGCCTGGAAATCGGGAAGGTGACCGCTGGCGCGCGCATCGGCGAAGTTCTGGTAGCGGTTGTCGATCTGCTGCCCGAAGAGGCGCACCCAGCCGGTGCTAAGCGCACCGTCCTGGGCGTCGGTCAGCGTATCGCCGATGCGCTCGTGCAGCGTGCCGAGCGTCGTGAGGCCGAGCTGTCTCCCGATGGGCGACGACGAATTCGTTTTCGGCAGCTGTACGCAGCGTTTAAGCGGCTGCCTCTCTGCACGACGCTCACTCGCCATGTTGGACCTAACA
>NZ_BBJJ01000188.1 GCF_000739815.1 Paraburkholderia mimosarum LMG 23256 = NBRC 106338 | reverse complement strand
GCGCACATCCCGCCATGACGTGCTCACACAGCTCGCTGGCATCGGTACGGGCAGCGCATGGAAGCTGGTCCAGGAACTGTTCGGGTGGCGCAAGTTTCGCAATCGCCGGGAACTTGCCGGCTGCCTGGGCCTGACTCCCACGCCCTTCGCCAGCGGCACCACTGAGATTGAACAGGGTATCAGCAAGGCGGGCAACCGCCGATGCCGGTGGCTGCTGGTCGAGCTTGCCTGGAGCTGGTTGCGCCTGCAGCCCGGCAGCCAGCTCAGTCACTGGTTCAACAAGCATTTTGCCGGCACGGGCAAGCGGCTGCGGCGCATCGGTATCGTGGCGCTCGCCCGACGTCTGGCCATCGCCCTGTGGCGCTTGCTCGAGCACGGTGAGATTCCCGCTGGAGCCAGACTCAAGCCGCGGGAAGCCAGATACGGTGAGTGACTAAACCATCCAGATGCAGTGACAGCATACAAGGTCAACGCGCCCGAAACAGACTCGGGCCACCCCATTGCGGGCGGCCGTTTCCCTAGATGGGGCGCGTCGGTAACAGGGTGACGCCAGCGCTTGCAGCAAGCGCATGAGGCATGAGGTGACCGGCCTGCCAGGCCGGCACGGATAGAAGGTCGACCCCGCATTGAGCGGTCAACAGACACCCTGACCTGAATGACATTGACATGCCAGACTGCAAATGGTGTAGGTCATCAGCGTCGCAACCTGCGAATCACAGGTCGTCTGCCGCCTGTCCAAATCTGGTCGTAGCAGGCGACAGGTAAGGAACATTACTTTGCATGACGAAATTTATATCTAAGACGGGGCTTGACTTCTGACTCCCCATAGAAGAGTCTGTTTTCCGTGCGCAAGCTGGATGACTTCGTCCCCAAGTCGCATCCATTGCGTTCGATCCGCGTGATGGCGAACGAAGCGCTGGCGAGGATGGATCGACTGTTCGCCGATATGTACGAAGCGGACATAAAAGGTGGACGGCCGAGCATCGCGCCAGAGAAGTTGCTGCGAGCCATGCTAATCCAGTGCTCTATAGCATTCGCTCAGAGCGCCAACTGATGGAGCAGGTTCAATATAACCTGCTTTTTCGCTGGTTCATCGGCCTGGCAATGGATGACGAGGTGTGGGTGCCCACGGTTTTCACGAAGAACCGCGAACGCCTGATCAACCACGACGCCGTCATCGAATTCTTCAACGAAGTGGTGGTCATCGCCCAGAAGAAGTGCCTGCTCTCGGGTGAACATTTCAGCGTCGACGGCACGCTGATTCAGGCGTGGGCTGGACACAAGAGCTTCATACGCAAGAATGGGGGCGATCAGGACAACGACGGTGGCGGCGCGGGCGATTTCAAGGGCGAAAAGCGTAGCAACGAGACACATCAGTCGAAGACCGATCCAGATGCGCAGCTCTATCGCAAAGGCAAAAGTGCGACACGCACACTCGTGTCCGGGTAACTCCAACGTTAGGAGCATTGAAAGGAGGTGTGGTCCCGGGGCGAAAGCTCCACGCGTTATTGTCCGGCCGATGTGCCCAATTAGGGTGCGTCGATAGAGAGACCTATCATGCGACTGGTAGTAGCCTGAGGAGACTTGCGTCACTGGCAACGGTGGGGTGGTGTTGTTGGCGGTCTAAAAGCGCGCATAGATGGCGACAGGAGCTTGAGCGAATCCGTCAACAATTAAGGGGCCTTCGCGGGCCCCTTCCTGTTGATGTGGGCCTGGAGTCAGAACGATGGCGGGCCGGTAAAGGAGCGCTCGGGTGGCTGACGTTCGTCGCACATCGCACGCTGGATATCCGTCAGATATCGTGAGCTGATGACCTCGCGCAGATCGTCAAGCAGTTCGAACACGGCCAACGCCTGCTGGGGCGTCCAGTCGTCGGGGACGACGAACGCAATGCCGTGACGGCGGCCAGATGGCAATACGGGTGGCCTGCTCATGTCTCATCCTCCTTTCTCGTGGCGGACTTCTTCGCGCCTCGCTGCCGGGCGCGCGCCTCGGTGCGTTCGCGTGCCTCTTTGAGCCTGTATGATTCGCCCTCGATCGAGATCACCTCGGCGCGATGCACGAGGCGGTCGACCAGTGACACGACACACGCCGCTTTCGGGAACACCTCCGACCAGGCGGCAAACGGTTTATTCGTTGTTATGATCGTGGATTGGGATTCGTAACGGCGGCTGACCAGCTCGAACAGCAGGTCCGCATGCCGGTTCGTGTAGGACAGGTAGCCCACTTCATCGACGACCAGGATATCCGGCGCGGCGTAGTGATGCAGACGGCGCCGCAGCGCCGAATCGCTGTCGAGTGCAGCGAGTTCGCCCAGCATCTCGCTTGCAGAACGGAACAGTACCGTGTGACCCGCGACGAGCGCCTGATTTGCGATGTTGCGCGCCAGTGTTGATTTGCCCACGCCGTTCGGGCCGATGAACACGACGTTGGTCGCGTCGGCAAGGAACGTGAGCGACATCAGATCCTCGACCGCACCACGGTCGATGCGTTTGGGCCACGTCCATTCGAAGTCCGCAAGCCCCTTGAAGTGGCCAAGGCGAGCGTCACGAATTCGACGCTGCAACGAGCGGTGCGCGCGCTCTTCCTCTTCCCATTGCAGCAGTGGTGCGATCCAGTCCGCACCCTCGACTTCGGGCCAGTGTTCAAGCAGGCCGTTCATGCGCAGGGCCTTTGCACGGGCGCGCAGCACTTCATTGTTCTGCAGGTTCGGTATTGTCATCTTCGTTGGCACTCAGTTGATCGTAGGTATCGAGTCGGTGGGGCTGCACGGGCCTGTCCTTGCTGCGCACATGCTCGGGCAGGTTGATGGCAACGGGCGGAGGCGCACCGCGTTCGAGACGGCGGCGCTCCAGGGCGGCCCGCACGCTGTTCATATGGGCTGAGCCGGTGCGCAGCGCGTCCTCGACGGCAACCTGCAGTTCGGCCGCGCCATAGCGGTCGAGCAGGCGCAGCAGCGCCGTGGTCTGCGCGCCGATGTTCGCGCCGCGTTCGGCAGCCCGAACCAGCAACCGCTGGCAGGCCGGCACTGCCTTCGTCAGGCCGTTGACGCCGCGGTGCTGACGCGCCTGGTGCTTGATCTGCTCGAGCGTCTTCAGGTGCTGGGGATTCTCGATCTGCTCGTCGCGATCGTAGCTGCGCCGGTGACTGGCGATCATCTCCACGCCGTCGAACACGCGAACCTGCGCGGCATCGGCGCGTACACTCAACGTGCGGCGCACGTGCTCGTGGGGGATCGAGTAATCATTCAGGTCGAAGCGTACATAAGGCGTCTTGCCGACTTTCACGGCGAGTTGTTCTTCCACGGGATATGGGTTATCGGGCAGGGGCAGCAGCATGGGCTGCTCCTGCACGAAGGCCTCGCGTACACTCAGGCCACGGTCTTCAGGGCACGGCCGGTCAGCCGCCTGGGTGCGGCACCAGTGCGCGGCCTGGGCATTCAGATCGTCCAGATCGGTGTACTTGCGTGCAGCGAGGAATGCCTCGCGTATGTAGCGTATGGCCCGCTCCACTCT
>NZ_BBJJ01000189.1 GCF_000739815.1 Paraburkholderia mimosarum LMG 23256 = NBRC 106338 | reverse complement strand
CCGCCCAATCTATATCGCCAAGGATGACCAGTACCTGTGTCCGGCTGGGCACCGGGCAATATACAGGTTCACCACGGTCGAGAGGGCGAATCTGCTGAAGCTGCGTGTCTACTGGAGCAGTGCCTGTCCGCGTTGCCCCCTCAAGAGCCAGTGCACCCCGGCTCCCCACCGACGCATTCGGCGATGGGAACACGAAGCGGTTCTTGAGGCGATGCAGCGCAGACTGGACCGTCACCTTGACACCATGACGATACGGCGGCGAACGGTCGAACACGTGTTTGGAACTCTCAAGCACTGGATGCGTTCGACTCACTTCCAGGCACGTGGGCATCGGCACGTTGCGGCCGAAATGAGCTTGCACGTGCTGGCGTACAACCTCAAGCGCATCATCAGGATTCTGGGATTTGCAGATGCGATGCGGGCAATGAGGTTGGCAGGAGCGTGATATCTGCTGGCGCTACACGCGCTCGAATACAACAATCAGCTGAGTCTCAACCGGCCAAGCACGACGCCCCAACCGAGGCGCACGCCAAGTCGGTCGGCACGGGCGTTTTTACACACCCTTGGCCGTTCGGAGATCAACTATGCAAAATCGCATTTTTTTGGCATTGGCCATTCGCGCCTTTCGGCGTTTGACAACCCAATTGGCGGTCCCCAACGACAACTTCGGACGTGCATTTTTGTGCCAATGGTGTAGTCTCTACCGCACGTTCAATCGAGGTGCGTAAAGATGGCAGAGCATGATCCGTTGCGCTTTGCTACAGGTCTGAGTGCCAAACTGGCAACACGGTCTCGTCATGTGTGCACGTTGTTTGGTGCAGGAACCTCCAAGTCATGTGGATTACCAGACGCAGCTGAGCTACAAAGGCGAATCCTTGCCGCCCTTCCGATGGCTCAACGTACTGCACTGGCCGGGCAACTCAACGGAGGAATCTCGAAGAGGGGTTGAGTAGACTGAGGCGGATCTCTGCACTTTTGACCGGCGATCAGGCGATCGATGGCCTAGCCGCGTCGGCGAAACAGGAGGACATCATGTTTGCAAAGTATTTCGAATCGCGACAGAGGTTCGATGAGCTCGTTGCAAATCCTGAGAGCAACCTACTTGAGGAATTTACTCTGAGGTTGTGGGAGGTCGGCTTTGCGGGCATCACCGCGCGCCGACATCTCCGAGCTGCTGAACATCTGCTGTACTGGACTCACAAGCACAGAATCGCATCTACAAATCTTTCTCCCGATATCATTCGACGTTTCGGCAACCACCTGAGTAGCTGCACGTGTTTGAGATACGGTCATGCACACGGATCGATCAGTCCGTGAAACTGGAGGCACTCGAATCTGTCGTGGCGCCGAAGCTACGCTCCGGGCGCTTCAAGGCGACAGACGAGCTAATTGCGTTGCTGAATACGGCACTTATTACGCATCGACGGAAGACCGTTGGACGCTGACGGCAGCGGGGTTCGTGCCAGCGGACTCCGCATAAGACTGTTCAGCGCATTACAACTGCCCTTTGAACACTGGCACGCATGGCTGCAAGACCCGACTCTCGCCGACGCAATCCTCGACCGCCTCGTCCATCAGGCTCACAAGCTTTCGTTGAAGGGCGATTCGATGCGCAAGAAGAACGCACTTGATCAAAAAGTAGCCTGATCTCGAACACTCGCAGTAGAATCGAAGCAATAGCAGTACCTCCCTCCTGGCCTGTTCGACAGCACCGAAACGGGCGTTCAACTTCCCCGAAATACGCACCTTAGTGTCAAATGGTTTTGTTCGAGCCGTTACACGTTACCCGCGTGACCTTGGCTTGCGCCCTCAATTTCCACCAGTCGATCGAAGGAAGTCAAATGCTGAACTATGCTGATGCCGTCACACTCCTCCCGGATAGCTTGGACTTCGACAAAGAGTTCTACAAAAAGCACCTCGATGCCAGTGGTATCCCAATCGTCGCGCGCGCAGAGGTAGCTGATTCCGCACTTTCAAAGGTCAGACGCATTATTGACAGAATGGTCTCAAAGCATGTCGTAATCCGAAGGCGACTCGCACGCAACATCAAGGGGTTCCTCATAATCCCAAAGGGTAGTGAAATGACGACTCTGCCTGAATATGCGGACTTGGATCAACGATTTCCGCTACCTTCCGGGGAAAAATGGGATAAAAGGGCGCAGGGTGTTGGCTGGGCTCCTGACTATCCGTATGTCAGCTGCAGTGAAGCGAATCTGTTGCATTTGGGGCTTCCTTTTGATAGATATCCTAATGAATCAATCTGCATTCACGAGTTTTCCCATGCCGTACTGAATGCGGGGATACTTTTCGAGTACCCGAGCTTTGCGAGCCGAATCGACGCGTTATACGAAAATGCCAAAAATACTTATTTGGGAAATTCATACGCTGGAGAAAATCGCGACGAATACTGGGCCGAGGGAAGTCAGGCCTGGTTCAACGCGGCAGATTGCACTAATCGAGCCAAGAGCCCAACGTGCACAATCCATGAATTGTATCAAATCGATCCCCATTTTGCTCGGGAAATTAGTAAATGGTTTCCCTTTCCGTTTGAAGGTTCTCCAATTTTCCCATAATGAGGGCGTTGTTGCATAAATCGAACGTAATGGAAGACAAAACCGCTTTATCACGGCCACCGGTTCCCTGCCGTCGTCATCAGCTGCGCGGTTCGCTGGTGTTTCCGGTTTAGCCTGAGCCCGCGCTCTCGAGCGTGGTGTTGTGGTCACGTATGAGACGATCCGTTGCTGAAGGCCGCGCGGCGCAAGCCGGGCAGTACGTGGCACCTCGACGAGATGTTCATGACGCTGCGCGGCGAGCCGTATCTGTCGTGGCGAGCGGTCGACGAGCATGGCGCAGGACTGGACCTGCTTGTGCAAGAGCGGCGTGACAAGGCATCGGCAAAGCGCTTCTTCCTCAGGGTGCTGCGTTCAAACCCGGTGCCGCGCAAGATCGTGACCGACCAGCTGCGCGGCTAGCCGGCGGCGAAGTCGGGCAATCCTGAGCTTGCTCATGAGAAGCACATTTTCGTCGAACCGGCTGCACGCGTGAACACCTCCACTTCGCCAAACCCGACAGAATACGCGACCACGATTGAATCCTTGTCGGGTAGCAGCGACGCATCACTGCGCCGCCGCCCCCTGAGAACCGGACGTGCGGGTCACCCCGCATCCGGCTCAAGCCATTGCTTCAGCACCATCGGGTGGCACCGGGCAACCTGTCGGCGCGTTTCGCGGTTCGACGGCGGGCAAAGTAGGGGGCCATGCGGGATCAAACGGATTGGCCAGTCTCCCGAATTTTGATGGGCCGCTGAACCACGACTGTCGCTGCGCGGAAGAGTTTCAAGCCGCAGGTGTCACCCTCGGTTGAACCCGTTGTCGCAAAATCCCAGAGCCGGTATCCATCGCGCCGGAAGTACCGTTGTCTGACCCACCGGGCTCCTTTGGGGTGTCGACGCTTCGCCCATTTCCAGAGCCATCGCCAGATGTGCGAGTCGATTGAG
>NZ_BBJJ01000190.1 GCF_000739815.1 Paraburkholderia mimosarum LMG 23256 = NBRC 106338 | reverse complement strand
CTGGACGCCGATGCCGCCTCGCCCGAGCAGGCGCAGTTCGACGCCATCATGGCCGCCGACGGCAAGATCGAGCCGCAGGACTGGATGCCCGAAGCCTATCGCAAGACGCTCGTGCGCCAGATCTCGCAGCACGCGCACTCGGAAGTGGTCGGCATGCTGCCGGAAGGCAACTGGATTTCGCGCGCGCCGAGCCTCAAGCGCAAGGCGATCCTGCTCGCCAAGGTGCAGGACGAAGCCGGCCACGGCCTTTACCTGTACAGCGCGGCGGAGACGCTCGGCGTCTCGCGCGACCAGCTGATCGACGCGCTGCACGCCGGCAAGGCCAAGTACTCGAGCATCTTCAACTACCCGACGCCTACGTGGGCGGACGTGGGCGTGATCGGCTGGCTCGTCGACGGCGCCGCGATCATGAACCAGATTCCGCTGTGCCGCTGCACCTACGGCCCGTACGCGCGCGCCATGATCCGCATCTGCAAGGAAGAGTCGTTCCACCAGCGGCAGGGTTTCGACGCCCTGCTCGCCATGATGCAGGGCACCGAGGCGCAGCGCGAGCTCGTCCAGCAAGCCGTGAACCGCTGGTGGTGGCCGGTGCTGATGATGTTCGGCCCGAGCGACGCCGATTCCGTCCACAGCAACCAGTCGGCCAGATGGGGCATCAAGCGCATCTCGAATGACGACCTGCGCCAGAAGTTCGTCGACGCCACCGTCGAGCAGGCCAAGGTGCTCGGCGTCACGCTGCCCGATGCCGATCTCAGGTGGAACGAAGCGCGTGGCCACTACGACTACGGCACGATCGACTGGGAAGAATTCTGGCGCGTCGTGAACGGCGACGGCCCGTGCAACCGCGAGCGTCTGGGCACGCGCGTGAAGGCGCACAACGAAGGCGCGTGGGTGCGCGAAGCCGCGCTCGCCCATGCCGCGAAACAGCGTCAGCGCGCCGAAAAGCACGCCGCGTAACTCATACAGGAAACAGGAAGGAGATCCACGATGAACAAGGAATGGCCGATCTGGGAAGTGTTCGTGCGCAGCAAGCAGGGCCTCGATCACAAGCACTGCGGCAGCCTGCACGCCGCCGACGCCACGATGGCGCTGCGCATGGCGCGCGACGTCTACACGCGCCGTCAGGAAGGCGTGAGCATCTGGGTGGTGCCGTCGTCGGCGATCACGGCGTCGGATCCGAACGAGAAGGCCGAGCTCTTCGAGCCGGCCGGCGACAAGATCTATCGCCACCCGACGTTCTACACGCTGCCCGACGAAGTCAACCACATGTAAGAGCGCAACATGACGACGCCCACGCCCGAACATCTCGCGTACGTGCTGCGCCTTGCCGATACGGCGCTGATCCTCGGTCAGCGCAACACGGAATGGTGCGGCCACGGCCCGGTCCTCGAAGAGGACATCGCACTCGCCAACATGAGCCTCGACCTGATCGGTCAGGCGCGCCTGCTCTACACGCATGCCGCCACGCTCGAAAAGGCGCTCACCGGCCGCGAACGCACCGAGGACGACTACGCCTATTTCCGCGCCGAGCGCGAATTCGCCAACTACACGTTCGCCGAGCTGCCGCATTTCGGCCCGCTCACCGGCACGACGCATTCGTCCAACGATTACGCCGTGACGATCGTGCGCAATTTTCTCTACGCCTCGCTGATGGCGCATCTGTGGACGGCGCTGCTGCGCTCCGCCGATCCCCAGCTGGCCGCGATCGCGGAGCGCTCGATCAAGGAAACGCGCTACCACCTGCACCATGCGCGTGAGTGGCTGATCCGTTTCGGCGACGGCACCGAGGAATCGCACCGCCGCGCGCAAGCCGCGCTCGACTGGCTGATGCCGTACACGCGCGAGTTCTTCAGCACCGACGCCGTGGAAACGGCCGTGGCCGAAGCCGGCATCGCGCCGCTCACCGCGCAGCTGGAAGCGGCGTGGCGCGCCGACGTGGAAGCCGCGCTCGAAGAAGCCACGCTCACGCTGCCCGAGCAGGTGTTCCACATCACGACCGGCAAGCACGGCGAGCACTCGGAACACATGGGCTTCGTGCTCGCCGAGATGCAGAGCCTCGCGCGCCAGCATCCGGACGCGCGCTGGTAAGCACGCTTCACGCTCACGCAGGAACAGGGGAAGTCACGATGCAAGCAACGGCAGATCGCGCGCTCGAACGCGCGTGGGAAGTGCTCGAAGCGGTGCCCGATCCGGAGATCCCGGTCGTGTCGATCCGCGAACTGGGCATCCTGCGCGAAGTCCGCCGCGCCGAAGACGGCCACCTCGAAGTGGTGATCACACCCACTTACTCGGGCTGCCCGGCGATGTCGCAGATCGCGGAGGACGTCGGGCACGCGCTCGAAGCCGCCGCACTCGGGCCCTACCGCATTGCGACGACCTTGACGCCCGCGTGGACCACCGACTGGATCACCGACGAAGCGCGCGAGAAGCTGCGCGCCTACGGCATCGCGCCCCCCACCGGCAACTGCGGCGGCGGCGCGGGCCAAGCCGCCAGCGAGCAGCCCATCGCGTTCATCCCGAAGCTGCCCGCGCCCGCCTGCCCGCACTGCGGCTCGAAGCACACCGAACGCCTCGCGCAGTTCGGCTCGACCGCGTGCAAGGCGCTCTACCGCTGCATCGACTGCCGCGAACCCTTCGACTACTTCAAACCGTACTGATATGGCCACTCCGCAATTCCATTCGCTGCGCATCCGCGAAGTGCGGCCCGAAACCGCGGACGCGGTCTCTGTCGCTTTCGAAGTCCCGCCCGAGCTGCGCGACGCGTATCGCTTCACCCAGGGTCAGTTCGTCACGCTCAAGACCCATATCGACGGCGAGGAGACGCGCCGTTCGTACTCGATCTGCGTGGGCGTGACCGACTATGACCGCGACGGCGAACTGCGCATCGGCATCAAGCGCGTGCGCGGCGGGCGATTCTCGAACTTCGCGTTCGAGCAGCTCGCGCCGGGCCACGAAATCGAAGTGATGACGCCCGACGGCCGCTTCTTCACGCACCTGAACGCCGAGCACGGCAAGCACTACGTGGCGTTCTCGGGCGGCTCGGGCATCACGCCCGTGCTCGCGATCATCAAGACGACGCTCGAAACGGAGCCGCGCAGCGCGTTCACGCTCGTGTACGGCAATCGCAGCGTCGACGCGATCATGTTCGCCGAAGAGCTGGAGGACCTGAAGAACCGCTTCATGAGCCGCTTTCGTCTCTATCACGTCCTCTCCGACGACCTGCAGGACGTCGAGCTGTTCAACGGCATGCTCGATCAGGCCAAGTGCGCGGCGTTCCTCGAAACGCTGCTGCCGGCCGACGAAATCGACGAGGCCTTCATCTGCGGCCCCGGCCCGATGATGGATGCAGCCGAGGCCGCGTTGAAGGACGCGGGTGTGCCGCAGCAGAATGTTCACGTCGAGCGCTTCGGCTCGCCGCTGCCGCAAGCGGGCG
>NZ_BBJJ01000191.1 GCF_000739815.1 Paraburkholderia mimosarum LMG 23256 = NBRC 106338 | reverse complement strand
TGCTAACGCTCCTGATTTTCATGGCGAAGTAGGTGGCGTCGCACGATATCCGCAGTCCGTGACACTTTCGTGAACGCTGAATTGTTCTCAGTTTTCTTCATGGCAAGAACACCGGCAAACGTCCCGCGTGTAAGCGGTTACGAAGCCGTAGTCAAGAACCGATCAACGCCCAGGATCGGTCGACGAGCAATCTGGCCATACGTGTCATCTATCCCTCTCTCGGCCATCGCTCTCCGGCTCCCGTCAAAATTCGAACGACGCGCGAACATTTGGCAGTCATCGAGCATGATCAGGTTTGCTTATGAATCGCGACCAATCATCGTTAACTCGCACATAAGTTTCCTTCTCCAGAATCAAGGTGCAGGTCTACCAATCCAACTACCGTCCGGAGGCTCACATGAAGACGACTATCATCGGGATCGCCAGCATCGGGATGCTGCTCGCCCCGCTCCTCTCCGTTGCGCAAACGAGCACCCATCTGACCCGCGCGGAAGTGCGTGCCGAGCTCGTGCAGCTTGAAAGAGCCGGCTACAACCCCGCAAAGGCTAAGGACGAAAACTACCCAGATGACATTCAGGCTGCGGAAGCACGCGTTGCGGCCGAAAAAGCCGCGGGAGGCCTGTCGACATCCGGAATGGGCAGCGGCACTGGCAGCGCCTCCCAGTCAGGCGGTAGCAGCGCCTCGCACCACAGCACATCGCGATTGTACGAACATCATTAATGGCATCGCACCCTGACTCAAGGTGGCGTGAACGAGGCTTCGGGACGCGTGACGTTAACCGTGTTTTAAGTATCCTGGCTCACGCTTCAGCTACGGGAGATTGCGATCTCCCCCGCACTGCAGACAGGTCTATCAGGGAGGTACTCATCATGAGAACGCTTTTTGGGGTGGTCGCCCTTTCTCTCATTATTGCCGCGCCGACAGTTTCCTTTGCCCAGACATCGAACGATCCTGTGACCCGCGCGCAAGTCCGCGCTGAGCTGGTGCAGCTCGAACATGCAGGCTACAAGCCGAGCAGAACGCAGTATCCTGCTGACATCCAGGCTGCGGAGGCTCGCGTTGCTGCGCAGAACCCTGCGGCCGGTAACGCCGGGGCAGCCTACGGCGGCACGACTGCGGGTACGTCGCAGGTGGGTCATCGCATCTCAAATGCGAGGTGGGACTCGCTGTACGGCCATCACTGACTCCGGAAAGGAAGAACGATTCGATGCGGATACTTCTCGTAGAGGACGACACACTGATTGGCAGCGGACTGCAGCAGGGGCTGCAACGCGAGGGGTTCGCAGTTGACTGGGCCCAGGAAGGTGACGCCGCGACGCTCGCCCTACGTACAACGTCGTATGGCCTTGTGCTTCTCGACCTGGGTCTGCCGGGACAGGATGGGCTCACTCTGCTCGCGCGACTGCGCCAGCGCAATGATGACACGCCGGTGATCATCATCACGGCCCGCGACGCCGTACCTGACCGCGTCGCGGGCCTCGACGGCGGTGCAGACGACTACATCGTCAAGCCGTTCGCACTCGATGAACTGCTCGCGCGTATGCGCGTGGTACGCCGGCGCCAGGCTGGGCATTCGCGAACAACACTTTACGTCGGTCCGCTTCGGCTCGATCCTGCGCAGCATCGGGTCTGGCTGCGGGAAGTGGAAATACCGATGACGACGCGTGAATTCGCGCTGCTGCTCGAACTGATGCAGCAGCCCGATATCGTTGTATCCCGCGAGCAGCTTGAAGAGCGCATGTACGGCTGGAACGAGGAGATCGGGAGCAACACGATCCAGGTCCACATTCACAATCTGCGTCGCAAACTTGGCACACAGGCAATCCGTAACGTACGTGGAGTCGGCTACCAGATTGGAGAGATCGATTGAAATCGCTACGCCGGCGCCTGCTCTGGTGGCTGCTCCCCGCGACGCTGCTCACCGGGTTACTGGCGAGCGCGGCCACCTACCGGGGCGCGCTGACTGAACTGGACGAACTGCTCAACGACCAGCTAAAGGCGGTCGCGCAGCACGTCGTGGTCGAGCCGGACGGAAACCTGTCGCTGAGAGGCATGCAGGGCGCAAACGAGGACCGGCTTTCCGGAAAGCAGTCGCACGCTGTGCTGCTCCAGGTCTGGCGTGGCACGACACCCGTGTTCAGTACTGACCTCGACTCTTCACTACCACCCCCTACAGGCGCTGGATTCGCAGACATCATCGTCGGGGGGCAGCTCTGGCACACTTACGTCACACGCGACGGCGACACCCTCGTACGCGTCGCACAGGCAAGACGTGCGCGATGGGAAGCGGTGGCCGAGATCGCAATGCACCTCCTCTGGCCAGTGCTTTCGTTGATCCCGTTGCTTGCCCTCTTCCTGTGGTTCGGAATCGGTTACGGGCTGCGCCCGCTTCGGGATATCGCCGCAAACCTCAAGCGACGGGACGCAAACAACATGCAGACAATCGACACCACGGCGATTCCGGGCGAAGTCAAACCCCTCGTCGACGCGCTCAACGATCTGCTGCTGCGCCTCAATGACGCCTTTACGGCCCAACGCCATTTCGTTGCGGACGCCGCCCACGAACTCCGGACGCCAATCATGGGACTCGGGCTGCAGGTGGACCTGCTGCCGAAGGCACTCAACGCAGAAGAACGTGACTTGATCACCGCACAGATTCGCACAGGCACCGCACGGCTCGCTCATCTTGCCGAACAACTCCTGACGCTCGCGCGCCTCGGCCCCGATTCAATGCCTCCGGCCATGTACGACCTGGATCTCGCATCACTGGCGCGTTCGGTTGTGAGCGAGCGGGCGCGTTTTGCGCAGGCAAACGGAATCGACCTTGGCCTGCTCGCCACTTCACCCGTGCAGGTTCGAGGCAACGAGGATGGCCTTCGCATCCTGCTCAACAATCTGGTCGACAACGCCATCCGATATGCCGGGCCGCATGCGCGCGTCGATGTCGTTGCAAAGATAGAGGACGGTGCACGTGTGCTGATGGTATGCGACACGGGCCCAGGTATCGCCTTAGAGGATCGAGAGCGGGTCTGGGAGCGCTTTTATCGCGGGAGCGGACATGGTGCCACCGGCAGTGGTCTCGGGCTGTCAATCGTCAGCCGCATCGCCGAGCAACATCAGGCCGTTGTCGCACTCGACAGCGGTCCGGACGGCCACGGGCTCACGGTGCGCATTCGCTTTCCCAAGGCCACCCCCGAGAGCGGTCCGAGGACTTTGAAAACGGATCAGGCGCGCGCGCCAGCTACCACAGCGCGTCGGCCTGCCTGAGCGATGTCCCAGGCGAACTCGCCACCGTCGCATTGTGATTCCAGGTCATGTCTGGACGCTGGACTTCGTCAGCCTTTTCATGAACAGGTCGTGGAATTCAAACAAGCCCTACTGCCGGACCTTCTAGCCC
>NZ_BBJJ01000192.1 GCF_000739815.1 Paraburkholderia mimosarum LMG 23256 = NBRC 106338 | reverse complement strand
CCTATACCGCGTTCCGGACTATGCCGTAGATTTTATATTTGAGCGCGCTGTCGGAGGTAATTCCGTGAGCCGCTCGGCGTAATCTTGCCTTCTGCCGGCGAAATTTATGTCGGTTAGGAGACGATCATGGGATCACTGGTTGAAGCGAAAGCACCTCTTCAGATTACCCTGAGAAGAACCCCGGAGGGGCCTCTGGCTCCTTATATTTCAATGGTTTCAGACGCGATGAGACGTGATGGGTTTCGTCCATACACGATACGCTATGAAACCAGAGTAGTTGCCGACTTTAGCCGCTGGATGAAGCGGCGACGTGTCGACTTGCTTGATCTAACGCCGGAATGCATCGACGGTTATCTGCGCTACCGACGGCTCCGAAGAAGGCCAGCAAAATGCGATGCCGCAGCATTGCGGAGGGCGTGTCGCGTCTTGACGGACGCCGGGCTCATTTCGGAAAGGGCTGAGGACGAGCACTTAAACCCAGCTCGCCTATATGCCTCCGAGTACTCGCGATATCTCCGAGACGAACGTGGGCTTTCGAACGCGACGTTGCTCAACTACATGCCGTTTGCTTACAGGTTTCTCGACCAGACTTTCGGCAACAATCCAGTCTGCTTTGATCACACGTGCGTTCCCGACGTCGTGTGCTTCGTGCAAGACGAGGCCAAACGGTTAAGCGTGCAGCACGCGAAGATCATGACCACGGCGTTGCGGTCGTTACTTCGATATGCGCATTACCATGGCGATACTTCTGCCGATTGGTCGTCGAAGGTACCAGTCGTGGCTGGCTGGTCAATGTCATCGATTCCACGTGGAGTTCCTCCTCATGTTGTTCAGAGCGTGCTCTCACATTGCGATCAAGACACCGATACAGGACGCCGCGATTACGCGATCCTGCTGCTGCTGGCACGCCTTGGTCTACGAGCTCGCGAGATCGTTTCACTCACCCTAGATGATATCGAATGGGCGTCCGGATATCTTACGGTGCATGGAAAAGGCAATGAAGAATCGCAGATGCCTGTACCGCGCGACGTCGGTCACGCGATCGCCGAGTATCTCCAGCGCAGTCGCCCCGCAAGCAATTCCCGACAGATCTTCTTGCGCGCACGAGCTCCTAACTCGCCGTTCCGAAGTTCGGCCGCGATTGATTGCGTTGTTTCGCGAGCACTTGAGCGGGCGGAAATTGAGACATCGCGCCGCGGCGCCCATCAGTTTCGACACGGACTCGCTACGGAATTGCTGCGGCGAGGAGCCTCCCTATCGGAAATCGGCGAGGTGCTGCGTCACAGACATATGGACTCTACAAGGATCTATGCAAAGGTTGACCTGATTTCGTTACGAGAACTCGCGCTGCCATGGCCTCGAGGTGTGTGATGAACTCTTTAAGAGAAGCCTTACAGGATTACCTATCGCTCCGCCGAAGTCTCGGGTTCAAGCTGACTGCAGCAGGACGCGGCTTACTGGCATTCGTTATTTTTATGGAGGCGCGCCGCGCCGAACATATTACTACTCATGCTGCGCTCGAGTGGGCACAGCAGCCTTCATCTGTTACGCCAGCCTACCGCGCGCAGCTGCTGAGTTGGGTACGCGGCTTTGCAATTTATCGCCAGGTAAGCGACCCGAAGACTGAGGTTCCACCATGCGACCTACTTCCATTTCGCCCCAAACACGCGCGTGTCCACATCTACAAGGATGACGAGATCAGACGATTGTTAGATGCTGCGCTCAAACTTCCTCCGCTAAATAGTCTTCGTCCATGGACCTACTACTGCCTTCTCGGCACGCTCAGCGTGTCCGGCTTGCGAATTGGCGAAGCCATGGCGCTCGAAGACCGGGACGTTGATCTCGAAGAGCGGATACTTACCATCCGCACTAGCAAGTTTGGTAAATCCCGCATCGTCCCTGTCGCCGCCACGACGGCAACCGTGCTCGCCGAATATCGCCGGCGACGGGACACATTCTTTCCACGTCAGCGGTCAAGCTATTTCTTCGTTTCTAATCGCGGAAACAAGCTGTGCAGCGGTCAGGTACACGAAACGTTCTACACGCTATCGCGCCAGATCGGAATTCGTGCCGAACAAACAAGTCACGGGCCGCGGCTGCATGATCTTCGGCATCGATTCGCCATTCAGACGATTTTACGTTGGTACCGACATGGTCAAGATGTCGAGCGTAGATTGCCGGCGCTATCGACGTATCTCGGGCATTCGCGCGTCGCCCATACATTCTGGTACTTTAACGCCGCGCCGCAGCTAATGCAGTTGGCCGCACGGCGCCTGCACCAACAATGGGAGGCGCAGAAATGAAAGCGCAAAGGTCGTTCGCCGCATTGATCGAAAGCTTCTTTATGAAACGGTTGATGACGCAGCGGCAAGCGAGCACTCACACAATTTGCTCGTACCGAGACACGTTCCGTTTGCTATTGAGGTTTGTTCAACAACGAAAGCACAAACACCCCTCGGACCTGATATTAGATGACATCGATGCAGATACGATAGCAGCGTTCCTCGACGACCAGGAGCGGCACCGAGGAATCAGCGCTCGAAGCCGAAATTTGCGTCTGACCGCGATTCGATCACTCTTCCGGTACGCCGCCTATGAGATACCGGAGCGATCCGAGCAGATTCAACGTGTGCTTGCGATACCAAGCAAGCGATTCACAAAAAAAGTCGTCAACTTCCTGACCCGTGAAGAGATTGATGCGCTTCTCAATGCCCCGGATTTGCAAACCAAATCTGGCCGTCGAGACTACGCATTGCTCTTGGTTGCGATACAGACTGGACTTCGCCTGTCTGAATTGACAGGCTTGACGCGGGATGACGTCGTCCTGGGCGTTGGCGCTCATGTCCGAGTATTGGGAAAAGGGCGCAAGGAGCGTTGTACCCCGATTTCGAAACCTACTTGCAGCGTACTAAAGAACTGGATGAGAGAGATTCCCGCTGCAGGCGATCAGGTCGTATTCCCCAATGCGCAAGGAGGACGTCTGAGTGCAGATGGAGTGCAATACGCCGTTGCGAAGCACCTAAGAAAAGCGGTAAATGCAGTTCCCGGACTGAACAAAAAACATATTACTCCGCACTGCCTAAGACACACGACAGCAATGGAAATGCTGCGCGCAGGTGTTGGTCGAACTGTGATCGCATTGTGGCTGGGCCACGAGTCGGTGGAGACAACCCAGATGTATCTTGACGCTGATCTCGAGATGAAATCGGCGGTGTTAGCCAAGACCACGATACCGAGCGCGCGTCGCGGGAAGTATCGGCCTCCCGATCCACTTCTGAGGTTCCTGGAGTCCTTATAGGCCCTGAACTATGCCGCACGAGCGACGGAACAAAATCGTACGTCTCCCATCGCTGTCGACTCTGCGGCATAGTCCGGAACGCGGTATAGG
>NZ_BBJJ01000193.1 GCF_000739815.1 Paraburkholderia mimosarum LMG 23256 = NBRC 106338 | reverse complement strand
CTTATCGTTGATTCGAAGGACTCCAATATGTTTGAAATTAAAAATTCTTTTGGTGGCTTGCTAGACGGTTATGTACTTTTGTTAAGGAATGCAAAGTGGACGAGCATAAGCACGGAGAACACGACGAAATGCAGACCGGCCAAGGTTTCGGGCAAGCGCTCGTAGTCTCTGGTCAGTCGGCGGAAGCGGTTAAGCCAGCCGAAGCTGTGTTCCACCACCCAACGACGCGGCAACAGTACAAAGCCCTTTTTTGCCTCCGGCAACCTGACCACTTGAAGCTCGATGCCTTCATCGAGCGCGGCCTGTGCAGGCTCTTCGCCGTTGTAGCCCTGGTCAGCGAACGCGATTTTCACTGTCTGCCCCGTGGCCTGCTTGACCTGTCGCGCCAGTTTCCCGACCTGTGCACGCTCCTGTTCGTTAGCCGGCGTCACATGCACCGCAAGCAACTGCCCCAATGTATCTACCGCCATGTGCACCTTGCTGCCTTTCTTACGCTTGTACCCGTCATAGCCTGCGCTTGGACCGCTCTCGCACGTCGACTGCAGCGTACGGCCATCGAGGATGACTGCACTGGGCTGACCCCGGCGATCCTGCGCCACCCGGATAATCGAACGCAGGTCATTGACCATCGCCTCGAAACAGCCTGCCGGAATCCAGCGCTGCGTCTGCTGGTAGACCGTCTCCCACGGCGGAAAGTCATTGGGCAGCAGACGCCACGGTGCACCCGCGCGGACAATTCGGCGCAATGCCTTGAACATCTCGCGCAATTCGTAGCGACGCTGAGGCGCGTCCTGATTCATCAATGTCAGATACGGAGCGGCGTAGTACCATTCTTCATCCGATACATCCGTTGGGTAGGCTCTTCGTTTTTTCATCCCGCCAGGGTACCCAGGTCTGGCCGAAAGTTCATAACACCGTCGAATCGCAATCACATTATTAAATTCTACTGTTTGTGCAAAGGCTCTTGATCTTGGTCCCAAAGGCACAGGTCGACCACGTACGCTTACTCCGACGCAAGCCGAGCATCCAAATGATGTTACCGCGTCGTTTGGGACGCATCGCTCGTGGGCCTACAAGATCACGGCGCAGGCGCGAGGTCGTGGAGTGCGGGCGCTCCTTTGTGGCGGTCCTTGTCTCGACATCTCGCGCGGTGCCGCAGAGCACGCGGCAAGTACGGGTTTGAAAAAAACGCTTCGCTGCAGCCTTGTGGCGGCGCTTCTGTAGCAGGATATCGAGTTCAGCACCGTGCTGATCGACGGCGCGCCATATCAGAAGGCTCGCCGTGTAACGTCACAAGTACTTCGTCAAGGTGCCATGTGGTGCCGGGCTTGCAACGCGGCGCTTTCACCCGGTGCGCAAAGCATGCACCCAATTTATCGCACCAGCGTCGAATCGTATTCGTAACTGACGACAACGCCGAAGCCGAATCATTGCGCATCAGTTTTTCAAATGTCATTGTCGTAATGGAGTCGCGAGGAGAACATGAATCACCGGATTGTTACTAATGGTCAGCACGCGAATCCTGATAATGTGTGGATTGATGACGGCGAGCGCAATCTTGTCACGTGTCAGGACATCGGTCCTCAACTATTCGCGGCATCCTCAGCACAGACGGAGATCTGGCTTGCCGAACAAATTAACCCATGCAGCCCTGTCCACAACATTGGACAATACACCGAAATACGCGGCTGCATTGATCCCGCAGTGTTCGAGGAATCTTTACGTGCAGTGGTTCAGGAAGCGGAAGCTTTACGTTGCCGACTTATTGAGGCGAACGGGTCGCTCCGAGCATTCGTAGCCCCATCCCTCGATTGGTCGTTGCCAACTATCGATTTCAGTTCAAAAGCAGCTCCCACCAGAGAGGCTACCAGATGGATGGAGGTTAATTTCGAAATACCGTTCGATATGAAACAGGATCCCCTATTTTACTATGCGTTACTCAAGATTGCTTCTGATCGATTTATTTGGTATCAACGTTACCACCATAGTGTGATGGATGGCCATAGTGGCGTACTGGTTGCGCGTCGCGTTGCGCATTTCTACAGCATGCGCATTAGAGGGGAAAAAGTAGAGAAATCCAATTTTTATCCCATATCACATTTATTAGGAAACGATGCACGATATCGCGGCTCATTTGCTTTCGAACGCGACAAGAAATACTGGATGAGACGTTGCTCGGACTGGCCAGCCACCGTTACGTTAGCGAATCGGTATGCGCCCGCATTACGGCATCGCCTTCGCCAGACTGCTTATATTTCATCTCAATCGCTACGGGAACTTTTTAATGACCATAGTCGCTTGGCAAATCAAATAACGGTAGCTGTTGCCGCCTATCTCTACCGATCTACTGGCGCCGAGGAAATATCGCTGGGTTTTACTGTCACGGCCCGCTTGGGCGAGGATCGCTTGACTCCCGGCATGACGGCAAACGTCATACCCATTCGACTATCCGTTCACCATGAGAATAGTGCAACGGAATTAATGGGGCAGGCTGCTAAGCAAATTCAACGAGGCCTCTGGCATCAACGTTATCGTAGCGAAGTGCTTAGGCGAGATCTCGAGCGGCTTCACACACAGCCACTTTTTGGCCCTACCGTAAACCTGATGCCCTTCGATTATGGCTTGTCGTTCGGCTCTTGCTTGTCGACGACACATAATCTTGGCAATGCTACGATCAACGACCTGATGGTCTCGATTTACTCGCCGTCCGATGGCGGAGAGGTGAGAATCGATTTCGATGCGAACCCCGATATTTATTCGGAAGCTGATTTGATTGCTCATCAGAGACGCTTCTTGAAAGTGTTAGGTGCAATTGTCGACGATTGCACTCAATCGATTGGCTGTATCGATCTACTTGAATCTGATGAGCGGGATTTGTTGTTGAAAACTTGGAATCGAACTGAGACGGAATATCAACTGGATCGGTGCATCCACCAGTTGTTCGAAGAGCAAACGGAGCGAACGCCCGAAGCCGTGGCCATCGTTCACGAAGACGAGCAGCTCAGCTATGCACAACTCAATGCGCGCGCCAACAGGCTTGCCCATCAACTCGTCGCGCTGGGCGTCACGCCCGATACCCGGGTGGCCATCTGCGTGGAGCGCTCTGCCGCCATGATCGTCGGTCTGCTGGCCATTCTCAAGGCCGGCGGCGCCTATGTGCCACTCGACCCCGCCTATCCGGGAGAGCGACTCACTCACATTCTCTCCGATGCCCAGCCCGCCATCGTCCTGGCCGATCAGACCGGCAAGGAGGTACTGAGCCGGGCGTTGGCCGGTTACACCCTGATCGACCCCAACGACGCTCCCGTACAACCCGAGACCAATCCTCAGATACCGGGCCTTACCTCACGCCATCTCGCTTACGTGATCTACACCTCCGGCTCCACT
>NZ_BBJJ01000194.1 GCF_000739815.1 Paraburkholderia mimosarum LMG 23256 = NBRC 106338 | reverse complement strand
GTTCGCGACATCGGGAATGCTTCGTTCCTCAAGAGTGCCGATGAGATTCAGTCGCGCGACAGCGGTCCTCTCATCGGTCGTGGCATCGCTCCTCAAATCGCTCAGCGCCTTACTGAAGACCTCTTGAGGCGTTTGACTTGGCATGTTGAAGTAAGTCTCATACATCTCGGCATATTTGGATTCGTTTCTGCCCTCCCAAATGGCATTCGCTTCTTGCAAGACTATGTCTCTGCCAATTGCAGAATCAACCAGGATGGATCGAAGAATGTCTCGCTCCATGCCCTGTTCGGCAGGCATGTCGTGATAGAACTGAGTCACAAGCTTTGCGACCTCGGGGCCATTTTCCAAAGCAATCTGCAGCCGAGCCCGAAACTCATCCAGCTCATTCTGAGACATGTCGCCGCGATTCACGATCTTCTGAAAGATCGCACGAAGGCTCGCGTCAATTTGTACAGGTGTATCATTGGATGCCGCTCCGGAGGGCTTGTCGTCGGTGGCCAAACTCCCGCCGGCATTAATGCCATCGGGCCACGCAATTCCCTCTCTGCTGCTTGTCGCGGTGGCTTCGGAAGACCTAAAGTCTGTGGGCTTGTATGCGCGCTTCGCTTGCTCCGAACCTACCGTGGGCGCGGCGAGAAATAAGAGGTACCCTGCCACCACCATCAGCAAGCATCCAACGATGGCTAGATGGACTCGACGCCGTGAAGATAAATTTATATTGAAGGACATAAGCTTTCTTCGTAGATAAGGAACGTCAGCCGTCTGACACAGTGCACGCCTCGCTCTTGGCGGTATCGTGGCGATACCAAAGACACTCCGCTGTCTCAAGCCAATGAACGAGGCGAATGGCGATCTGAGTGACTAAATGCGCCGATAGTTGCAGCTACTGCCACGCCACTCTGGCAAATATCCTTCACGATCATATGCGCCACCGACGTATGTGCAACGCCAACTCTCCCCCCCATCCAATCGGAACGCCATCCCGCTGGACAGCTTGACTGCAAGGTGAGGTAGTTATCCGCCCCGATCACGTGGACTTTCCCCCATCGTTCGCTGAAGTTGATGACTGCGCGGCCCTTCCAGCCCGGGTTAGGGCCACAAGTGACCGTTTCGCTACGAATATTGCATGCAGTCCATGACTTATTGAACCCGCCGTCGATCGCCATGTCGCCGATTTTTATCGGGATTCCCCACTGCGCACCGATGTTAAAGCTGGTGGTGTGGCATGACGAATGGCCTGTCGTTAACGCCACGGTTCCACAGCTTCCTCCAGAGCCACCGAAACAATAGTGCCAGTCCGATCCATCCAAGGAGTAGCCGTGCTGGCTTTTGCCGATCCAACCCAAGAACTGGGTGTTAAGCGTCTGCGCGCTGATGGGGCCGTTATAAGCGTCCAACCAAGAAGCTATGAGCAGAATTAATATCTTCTTTGATGCCACGGAAAATTCCTCCCTTAGTTTGGGTTAAGGCTACGCTGATCAAGCCGCGTAAATGCGACTTGTTGTGGCCAAGGCATGCATAAATTCTCGAGATCGCGAATAACGGTAGTGTCGCGATAGCTCTTGCGGAAAAATTGCGTAAACATGCTCTGGATAGAGAGCGAGAGCCGCTCAATGCGAAATGCTCTCCAGCGACTTGCCGAGCGTCCGGGGCCCCATCAACCCGATGGACACCGTGACGAGCGCCATTGCCCCCGCGATGAAAACGAACACGCCAGTCACGCCGAACGCCTTGAGCGTAAAGGCGATGACGAAGGAACTGAATACCGCCGAGAGCCGGCTCCACGAATAGACGAAGCCCACGGCGCGCGCGCGGATGGCCGTCGGGTAAAGCTCCTGCTGGTACGTGTGATAGGTAAACGAAATGATGTTCCCGGCGAGCGTCAGCAGCACGCCGAGCGTCACGATCGCCACCGCCGCCGAAGCCTGGCTGAACAACAATCCGCTCACGATATTGATTGCCGCCATGCCGCCAATCACATGCTTGCGCTCGAAACGGTCGGCAATCCAGTAGCCGAGCAGCGGACCCAGTGGCGCGGCGAGCCCGATCACCGTGGTGTACATGAGGCTCGACGTGACCGTAATGCCCTGCTTCACGAGCAGCGTGGGCACCCAGTTCGCGAAGCCGTAAAAGCCCACCGTCTGGAAGATATGGAAGACGATGAGCATAACGGTGCGTTTGCCGTACGGCGGCTTCCACATGTCCGCGAAACCGGCTTTTCGCGGCACCGGGTCGGCTGGGCCGACTGCAGGCAGCGGCGCACCGTATTGCCGCGCCACCTTTGCTTCGAGGTCCGCCAATAACGCTGCGGCTTCTTCGGTGCGGCCTTTACTCGCGAGCCAACGCGGACTCTCGGGCAGATTGCGCCGGAAGTACCAGACAAAGAGCGCGCTGATGCCGCCCAGCAGCACGACCCAGCGCCATCCATCGAGCCCAAACGGCACACGCGGCACCAGGAGCCACGAAAGAAACGCAACGACCGGCACCGCCGAAAAGCCGATTGCCTGGCACACGGCGAACGCCCTGCCGCGCAAGTGTTTGGGCGCAAGCTCCGAGAGGTACGTGCCGATGGTCACGAGTTCGACGCCAATGCCGAGTCCCGAGACGAAACGCCAGAGGTTCAGGCCGCTCGCCGTGTCCTGGAAGGCCATGACCGTGTTCGCCGCGACGTACCACAGCAGCGACCATGTGAAGATGGCTCGCCGCCCGAAGCGGTCCGCAAGGAAGCCGCATGCGGCCGTGCCGATGAAGAGCCCGCAAAAGAGTGCGGCAATGAAGCTTGCCACGCCCGAAGTGCCGAAGAGGCCGGGCGTGGTCGAGGTGAGAATGCCGCTTTTGACCAGACCCGGTGCGACATAACCGGTGAAGAGCAGATCGTACAGTTCGAAGAAAAATCCGAGACTGAGCAGCAAGATCAGCTTCCATACGGCGCGCGTGGCCGGAAGCCGGTCGAGACGGGCCGATATCGTGCCGTACTGCGCGCTGCCGTCGGCAGCCGCGTTTGCATCGATGGGTGTTCCATGGTCAGCGGCCCGCAGATTCGCCGCGCCCTCCAGAATGGCCAAGTTTGCCTCCAATGTACTCTACTTTAGACATTCAGCGCCCCTCAGCGGGGCGCTGAATGTCTAAAGTAGAGTTTCTAATCGAAGCGTTGGTCAACGAGCCATCATCGGTGCCGACGACCGTCAAGTGTCAACCTGAACGAGTCAAATCTGTTTCGAATATGGATCAATATCACAATATCACCAATCACGAGTTTTCTAGATATTAAATTTATTTTCATCTCCTGAAGATTTTTTGATATCGATCGATCGGTTTCGTCGGGGATATACATCACCGGGATCTGTCGCTCCTGCACGTCCCACCTGCAGGTTCT
>NZ_BBJJ01000195.1 GCF_000739815.1 Paraburkholderia mimosarum LMG 23256 = NBRC 106338 | reverse complement strand
TGCTAGGTCCGGCTGGCGCTCGATCTTGCTGGCAACAACCGCTTATCTTGAGAAATAGGTAGTACGAGCCAGCGATCAAAGCGGCACGATTGGATGTTCCAGCCAGGCAACGACGCTCTCTCGGGCGCCTCGCCCACGCCGTTGGATGACGCAGCAGTCGGGAATTGACCGGCATCGTGCTCACTCAGGTGTCGTCGCCAGCTTGCGAACGGGCAAGTGGCTCAGCGGCGCGCAAAATCTGACGGTGTTAGCTCGAGGCGTGTCGCTGGACGTGCGAGCAGTTTCCGTTCGGCTATCGCGCGGATGCGGTTGTAGCCGTCGCGGAAGGTTTTCAGGATGATGGCGTCGCTGGCGCGTGGTTCAAGCCAGAAATAGGCTTCCAGTGCCGCCATCGTGATGACGCATCCGACCGTGCTGTTTCGGTGCATGAGACAAAACGCCACGCCATGGCGGTTCGCAAGCACCTGCGGTTCAAATTCGGCGGTTTCCATAGGCGGCAAGAACAACGCTCTGGATCGGGTCACAATTGTTGCACATGCCATGCATTTCAGATGCTCGAAGAGCGAGCGTGTTGCACGGCAGGCGGCTATATTGTGCGGATGCCGGCATGCGGGGCGTTCCCGATGCGGGTGATGTCTGACTGCCGGTGTCTTTGAGACGCAAAAGCCGCCCCGAGCTGACGCGTCTGATTCACCTCGCAATTGCGCAGACAGACCGACCTGATCGGGACGGGCGCGTGCCGCTGATGGGCCCGTAACGTCGTTCATGCCGGCAGGAATAACCGCTATTTTCAAGCAGAGGACTGGGTCAGGTAAGTCAATGATCAACCGGGCCGGATACCGCACCTTGCGATAAAGAAACTAAAGGAATTCTGGCTTAGTATCGGCCTGCGCAATCGTGGCATTGATTGTCCCTCGCGCTGTCTAGTCGAGAAATTATTTCCTTGAGAGAAATTCACGCAGCGCAGGGTGCCTAGCGGATCCCATACAATCCAGCGGGTCTGCGGAGACCGAGTCCCTAAAGTGTCTAGGCCGGATTGCTTACACCCGGCTTCCCCGAGCATTGCGGAAGACCATGATTCGATTGTCAAGCGAGCTTTTGCCAGGCCGGCGCTGTTTATCTACGCCGGGATTGGCATCACCCTCGCGACCACTGCCGTCACAATCGCCTCGCGCTACGAAATGAGGCTCGATGCGATGGCTCAGGCGCACGTCGCGGGCCAGAACCTCCTTTTGCAGCGAGATTACGTGCCCCCTTTGCCAATGCCGAAACAGAACCAGCGCGAGCCCAATGAAATAAGTATCGCGCCTTGCAGTAGAAATCGATTGATGTCGATCAATCCTGTGCATCGGCGACAGGTAGCGGTGCTGGGAGGGTGTGCCTACCTCGTCCAAAGTAAAGGGGAACAGTCACGTGGGCTGCCAAATGGGTTGGAAATCGGGTTTGCAGATCGGGCAGCGATTGCGGAGGATGACCTGCTTGATGAGGCACATATCGACGAACTGGCGTCGCTCGACATGCTGGATCAAACCTTCCCCAAGGGCATTGCGCAAATCCGGTCGCTACTGGCAAGCAGCCGCGCAATTGAGCCAACTCGTGGCTCCGCCCTTTGACTGGGGATGGATGTGCTCCTTGGTCAGCATGCTCCGAGTGAAGCGCAGCCCGCAGTAGCAGCAAATGTGCTGGTCCCGGGCAAACAGCGTCGCGTTGCAAAACGGCACACGGCCTGCGAACGTCTGGTTACGTACGGAGATGATGGCGGGCACTCGAAGAATCGAAGGCTCGCCGGTATGATTTGAGACACCAGCGTGAAATTCGAGGTCTTCGCCCACGCCCCAGGCAATCGCGCCTCGGCGCTTCAACGAAAAAGCTTTTTCTGGGGGAACCCATTCGCACGGGCGACCGCCGTTGTCGAGCATCAGAATCTGTTGCATCGGTCGTCCTTTCGCCTAAAAAAGCCTGTGCCGGACAACTGGTAAGCTCGAAGTAGTAACGGTTACTACCTGCGACGGACCATAGACTGTCGGATACATGCGGCGTTGGTTGAAATCATGTTGAACTGGTAAGGGTTTTGGTGGGCGTACAGTTCAGCTTGCAAGCAGTGTGGAGGCCGGTGACATACGGGCGGCGGGCGCGGTGCTGCACCTTCTTTCAGGTATCAGCGGAAATATCGGCGCCAAAGCGCTGCACCTGTATGTGAAGCAGATCTATCCGCGGGTCCTCGATGGCCAATGGCCCATCGAGACCGAATGGTTCGACCGGACTACTGCACTGGGAAACCGCTCCGCCGATGCATTGCATCAATGTTTTGTGGCTGCGATAAGCCCAGTCGACCAAACGGGCGTATCGAGCGAGGACTGAAGGTCGACCGGCTTTTCAACGCCATTTGCCATCGCATGCTCCTTGCGGGTTCCAAAGCACATCGTGACGGTAGTGGTTGCGCCGGCAATCGAAGGCAGCTCGCTTCCGTCCACTGCGCAACTAACAGTTTCCGCCACTAGCAACCCGAAAGCGCCGGTTCCCCGGGGGGCTTGGCTCAGCGCGCAGGCCGGGTGGCGCGCACGGTCGTTTGCCTCCGGCTGCGGGGGCGCCTGGTGCGCCCATGGTCAGCGTCCTTGGATTACTTTTGGTTGATGGACGACGCAAGGCCTCTTTTATGTCTCGGCCTGCCACGGCATGCTTTTGACGGTCGGGGGTTAATGTCAAATGCGGTCGTAAGCAATGGGAGGATGTAGGGCGCAAGGGAGGCGGGGGTGCGTTCTCGCAGGCGTCATGGCGTTTGTGCAGTAAGCGGCCGCGCATTAAACATGACCCCCTTGGGCATGGGGTATGCAATCCCCAGCGTGCCAAGGGCAGGGGCGCACGATGGCTCGTGCCGTGCGCGGAATCCAATTTAGACGTTGTTTTGCGCCGAACTGGTGTCGGTCGGGCCATAGAAGCGCCAAGGCTGGTCTCTGAGCGCAACGGTCATTCGTAGCCGTCATTCGAGGACAAGACATTGCCCTGAGCTGCCTTTGGGACGGACCGGGTTCTAGGTTTGAAATGTTCAGTTTCTGGCCGAGGGTGTGCAAAAAACGCCCTGGTTACCTACGTTCTGTACCCGGCACCATCTCATCGGGACCCACGAGGTCACGAACGTCGGCAGCGACCGGACGCAGTTGAGCCCAATGGCCAAGGCCGCACGCGATGCCATGGGCAAGAAGAAACTCAAGGCACTGGCAGACCGTGGATACTTCAGTGCACCGGAAATCAAGGCTTGCGACGATATGGGTATTGCGGCACTGGTCCCCACAACGCAAACCTCAAGCGCGAAGGCCGATGGGCGATTCGACCGGGACGACTTGATCTA
>NZ_BBJJ01000196.1 GCF_000739815.1 Paraburkholderia mimosarum LMG 23256 = NBRC 106338 | reverse complement strand
GCCTGACAGTCCTAAAAAGCACGTCGGCTTTGCGGTAAGCCGATATTTTCCACAGGGTGTCCGTCAGGCCGGTGTGCCGTTCATGTCATCAGCTTCAACAGTCGCAAAACCAGGTGGGACGGTTCAAATTGGGGGTGCTTCAGGAAACGGAAAATAAAGCACGTTTAGCCCCTGAACACCTGCGGCCTAGATAGCCGGTTAATTTGATCTGGCTCTGAAGGCGCTCCGTTCAAATGACCGGCGTACCGATTGGGAAAGCTCGAATTGCGCTTGTGCCGGCTACCGCTGGCCTCTGCACGCCGCCCATGCGCTGGCTCGATTACGCGAACTTGAATCCTAGTGGGCCCGCGGCATGGGTCGGCCAGGGGAAGACGTCCAGGGGGCGCCACCAACGGGGCGCTCCGGGGCGCTTGTTGCTGATCGCGGGTAGCGCCTTCACCTGCTTAATCTGGATTTTCGTGTTCTGCAATTTTTCTCTTGCGATCGGCCAATTCGTTCTGGCTTCGGCAACGAATACCGCCTACATTGAACATACGAATGATTTGGTGGCAAGTATTGCCTTTGTGACGCCGACGGCTGCCTCGACGTCGTGCAGACTTGCCGAGTGAGAAAACGGGGGCCATATGGAAAAGCTGATCTCAGAGGCTATCGAGAATAAACAATTGATAGAATTTTATTACCGTAATCTTCTGCGAATTGCCGAACCCCATGTATACGGCGTTACAAATGGAATTAGGCAAGTTCTCGGCTATCAGACGGGGGGGCAAAGTAGCAACGGTAGACTCCCTGACTGGCGACGTTTCGACCTCAATCAGATGTCACGACTTGCGATCCTCGCTCAAACATTTCCCGGACGCCGCCCCGTCCCCTCCGGAAAGCATAGCTCCTGGGATTCGCGTATAGCCATCGTTGACTAGACCTCCGCGTACACGCGTCAACGGCTTCCACTGCGCTACCAAACCGGACTGTCGTAGGTCGCCAAGTCGCGGCGTGCTCAAGGTTAACGAATGATCCGGCGATAGACTGCTCTTTCAGGTAACGAGTCGGTGTCGGCAATTCCGTTCTCGGCAAAAGGCACAAAAAGCGGGAATCCCCCAATGAAGATCCAATCCGTTCGCATCAGCAACTTCCGCACGTTGAAAGACGTGACGATCCCCTTCGATTCCGTCACGACATTCATCGGGCCGAACGGTACCGGGAAGTCAACTGTGCTTCGTGCACTCGACTGGTACTTTAACGGTAAGCCCGGCTCGCTAACGGAGAAGGACTGTTCCTTCGGGGTCACGACTGAGAACATCGAGGTTCAAGTCACCTTCACCGATCTCACCGACAAGGACCGCGAAGCACTCGGCAAGTACGCGCCGGACGGCGTTACCACATTCACGGCATGGAAGCGCCGGTTACCTGACGGCTCAGAGGTGCTTTCGGCGAATGCGAAGGGCTTTCCAGAATTCAACGCGATCAAAGCAGCAGGCGGCGCGGCAGCGAAGAAGGAACTATACGCCGATCTCCGCGGTAGCCGTTTGGATCTAGACCTCCCGGCCGCCAATACAGGTACAGCCGTTGACCAGGCGATGACGGCCTGGGAGTCCTCCCACACTGGCCAGCTTGTCGACGCCCCCGAAGCGCTGCAAACCAATTTCTTCGGCTTCAACAGCGGCGGCAAGATGAGCGGTCTCTTCGACTTCGTCCTAGTCACCGCTGACCTTCGCGCAAGCGAGGAATCGACCGACGGCAAAGCGAGCATCATCGGTCGAATCCTTGAGCGTTCAGTTGATCGTGCTGCTGCTGATGAGGAGATCGCGACGATCGTCGAAGAGTCGCGCACGAAGCAGCAGAAAGTCTACGAGGAAAAGTTCAAGGCGCAGCTAGAGGTCATGACGACGCAGCTCAACGAGGTCCTCACGTCTTACACGCCTGGTCGGGCTGTCACGGTTTCGCCTGCCGAAGTAGAACTCAAGGCCCCTCGGACCACTTTCGAAGTGGCCGTGCTCGATGGCGTAACTGAGACTGCTGTGGAGCGACAGGGACATGGCTTTCAGCGCACGCTCCTGATCTCGGCGCTCCAGCTCTTGGCGCAGTCAGGCGCGGCGTCGGCAGAGGGTGTCATCTGCCTGGCAATTGAGGAGCCGGAGCTCTTTCAGCACCCGATCCAGGCTCAGACCTTTGCGAAGGTACTAAGGTCGCTCGCCGAGAACGCCAGCAAGCGCATCCAAGTGACCTATGCGACTCATAGCCCCTACTTCCTTGAGGCTCGACATTTCAACCAAGTCAGGCGGCTGACGAGGTCGTCTGGCGAGACGCCTGTGGTCACTACCCATTTCGCGACGATCGACGACGTGAAGACGAAGCTCAATGGAACCGTGGATGCCGACCAAGTTGGCCGTCAACTTGATGGCATCGTCACAAATCGCCTCTCCGTCGCGTTGTTCGCCGCACGTGTGCTGCTGGTCGAGGGGGATACAGAGGCGGCCGTATTCTACGGAATCGGCGATCGGGACGCCGTGGGGCGGCTCGAATCCCAAGGACTGTCGATTATTTCAGCTGGAGGCAAGGGCGGAATCCCGCTTGCTCATGCCATCCTTACCTGCCTCGGGATTCCGACCTACGTACTCTTCGACGGAGACAGTGGCTTCGAAGTTCGAGCTAAGGCTGCGGGCAAAAATCAGACCGCTATAGATGGTGAGCGCACGAAGTTTTCGACAGAAAACCGTCGACTGTTGAAGTACCTCGGTGAGACAGAGGTTGATTTCCCATCGGAACAGATCGGCGATCGTGTAGCGACCCTGAGCGATCACCTTGAGACCTACCTAGATTCCAATTGGGCGGAGTGGGTCACGTCGTGTACAGCGATTGAGGCCGCTGCCGGAATCCAACTCGCAAAGAATCAGTATGCTTATCGGACTGCGACGCTTGAGGCGAATGGAACTGTTCCAGAAATGCTCAAGCAGATTCTCACAAAGGCGGGAGGAGCGTAGACATGCATGAAATCATCTGCCCGCACTGCCGGAAAGCATTCAAGATTGACGAAGCTGGTTACGCGGACATCATGAAGCAGGTTCGCGACAGCGAGTTCGAAAAGCAGCTGCACGAGCGGCTTGAGCTGGCCGAGCAGGACAAGAGGAACGCCGTCGAACTCGCCCAAACTAAGGGTGCCAGCGAATTACAGAGCGCTGCCGCCGCTAAGGACGCCGAGATCCAGGAGCTGAAGGCCAGGCTCGATGCCGGTGAGGTCGCGCGGAAGCTCGCCGTGACCGAGGCCCTAACA
>NZ_BBJJ01000197.1 GCF_000739815.1 Paraburkholderia mimosarum LMG 23256 = NBRC 106338 | reverse complement strand
CTCACCCGTCGCCGGATGAACCTTCTCACGAAGAGTACATTTTCCCCGAAGCTTCATACCCGACCGTTACCAGTCGCGCATGTCCGGGTAGACAACTGCTGGTCGCACAGCAGGTCACGACTGCGTCAACAAATACGTGACGCGCGTGACAAGACCGCAATGAGCTTTCCCATCCCATGCAACATACTACTCAACGACGCGTGAGGGACGGAACACGTGTCGCACCCGCCTGTGCGAAATACGCTGATGCCTTGCGCAGGATTTCATTAACCTGGCGCAGTTCACGGTTCTCCCGCTCCAGTTCCTTGAGCCGATCCTGCTCCTGCGTGCTTGTGCCCGGGCGCAAACCCCGATTCCGCTCTTCCTTGCGTACCCAGCTACGCAGCGTCTCGCCCGAGCAGCCAAACTTCGCTGCGATCGACGCGATTACCTTCCATTGCGAGTCACGGTCGCCTTGATGTTCCAGCACCATTCGCACAGCCCGCTCACGAACTTCCGGCGAGTACCGTGGGGACTTCTTCTTGGTATTTTCCATAGCTCCATTTTCTCAAGAAGTGGAGCCTCCGGAAAACCCGGCGCGGTTCAGACACCTGGGCCATCCATCTGCTGGACCTGCAGGCACAGGGCCTCGATCCTGAACACACGATCGCCGATGCGGGAACCGGTCTGCGTGCCGGGCAAAAAATGGCCTGGCCCGATACGCCGTGTCACGGCGACGTGTTCCACATCATCCAGCAGGGTAAATCACTGGCGACGCTCTGGCATCGTGTCGCCAGTGGCGCTCGCACCGGGCGCGAGCAGCTCGAAGCGCGTCTGGCCAATCCCCGCCGACGTGGTGAGGATAGCCTCCTCGAAGCCGCGCTGGAAACGCTTCGGCGCAATGAAGCCCATGCGCACGAGCTGGCTGCCGACCCGCGCACCCTGGTTCAGTGGCTCGAACGTGACATCCTGTCACTGGCTGGGCCGGACCTCGCGACGCGTCAACGGCTGTTCGATTTCGTGGTTGCCGAACTGCAGCAACGTGAAGCACGGGAGGTGAAGCGCTATCGCGATGCCGAGATGGCGGTGCGCTGGGGGGCCGCCGGCTTCCTGGAAGCCGAGAAGAATTTCCGCAAAATCCTCGGCGTGAGCGAGCTCTGGGTTCTCGCCACCGCGTTGAAGCGTCCGCCTTCGAAATCGAACATTGACCATGATCGAAAGGTCGCCTAACCTATGCCGCACCCGCCGTCCCAACCTTCAACGGTCTTTGGGACATTGCCTCGGCACTTCAAATCTCGAGGTTATCAATAAGGCGTGTGCTGCCGAGACGCGCTGCTGCTAGCACAACGAGCTTTTGCTCGACGACTTCCGGCTCCGTTGGAGAGCGTAAGTCGGCCTGTTTTCGGACCGAGATGTAATCGGGCTTCCAGCCCCGATCGACGAGCGTTGAGAATGCGCGCCGCTCGATTCGCCGAATATCTTGTCGCCCGCCCAGGATATCCTCGCGCACGCTGTTGAGGAGCCGATGCAGCGTGGGCGCCTCCACCCGTTGCTCGGGCGTCAGAAAGCGATTGCGCGATGACAGCGCCAGTCCATCGATGTCGCGGATGGTTTCGCCGGCTATGACATCCGTGGGCATGGCGAACTGCTTACACATTTCTCGAACTATCATCAGTTGCTGGTAGTCCTTTTTTCCAAACACCATCACGCGCGGCTGCGCGCATAACAGCAGCTTCATTACGACCGTGCAAACACCTTGAAAGAAACCAGGCCGGAATTCACCCTCCAGCATGTCGCCAAGGCCGCCAGGAGGCTGGACACGATACTCTTGCGCCTGCGGAAAGAGGTCCCGCTCCGTCGGGGCAAAGACAACGTACACATTCTCCTTCTGAAGTTTCTCCAGGTCCGCCTCGAGGGTTCTCGGATAACGTTCGAAATCTTCGCCTACTCCAAACTGCAGCGGATTCACGAAAATGCTGGTGACGACCGGATCGCCATGCTGCCGTGCGAGCCTGATAAGCGAAAGATGCCCTGCATGCAGATTGCCCATGGTCGGCACGAAGGCCGTGCGGTTTTGTCCGCTCAACTGAGCTTTCAACTCCTCGATAGACCGAATCAGTTTCATACTAGAACTTGCCCCTTAGATTCACCTGGCACTGCTCAAGTGTTCGGATAATTCGGACCGCCACCGCCTTCGGACGTGACCCACACGATGTTCTGCGTCGGGTCCTTGATGTCACAGGTCTTGCAGTGCACGCAGTTCTGCGCGTTGATCTGCAGGCGGTCGCTGCCATCGTCGTTCTTCACGAACTCGTACACCGCGGCCGGGCAGAAGCGCGCTTCCGGGCCCGCGTAGGTGCGCAGGTTCACGTTCACGGGTACGCTCGCATCCTTGAGCGTCAAGTGCGCGGGCTGGTTCTCTTCGTGGTTCGTGTTCGAAATGAACACCGACGAGAGCCGGTCGAACGTGAGCTTGCCGTCGGGTTTCGGGTACTCGATCGGTTTGCACTGCGACGCAGGCTTGAGCATTTCATGGTCGCGATGCTGGTGATGCGGCGTCCACGGCACGTTGCCGCCCAGCAGCTTCTGCTCGATGCCCACCATCAGCGTGCCCATGTACAGGCCCTTGCTCATCCACTGCTTGAAGTTGCGCGCCTTGCCTTGTACAGCTCCGTGTAGAGCCACGACTGCCTGAACGCTTCCGGTTCAACGTCGAGTGCAGACGACCATGATTGTAGAAGCTCAGCCAATCAAGTACCTCGTCCATCGCCTCGCGACGCGTCGCAAAGCGCCGGCCGTGAATGCGCGCCTGCTTGAGTGAGCGATCCCCACAGGCTCTCGGTCGGCGAATTGTCCCAGCAATTGGCCTTTCTGCTCATCGAGCCATCGAGCAACGCATTCCGTAGCCCTTGAGCAGCGCCTGGAATTCGTCGCTGCAATATTGGCTCCCACGGTCGCTGTGCAGGATCAGGCCGGCTTCGGGGCGACGGCGGAACCACGCCGGTTACCCATTGCTCAATCCCCCGTCACTGAAGTTTTACACACTCTCAGTAACGGATACGTTTTTCGAGGGCAAGGTCAAACGTGTCCGCACGTTCGCAATGGTCAATGCAGTTTACGTACCAGCTACGAAAAACCCGACACAACATATTAAATCGTTGAGTGACTGTCCTGAATGTGCGGATCACGACATCGCGTGTTGGCAAACGGACGGGTGCACGCGCATTGCCGAAAGCGAAACACTTCGCCGGGGGGGCTGTTCTCAGCATTGACGGGCGTGGTT
>NZ_BBJJ01000198.1 GCF_000739815.1 Paraburkholderia mimosarum LMG 23256 = NBRC 106338 | reverse complement strand
TGCTAGGTCGTGATCGACGAGGACGCTGCGCCTATTGACAGTTTCCGTCCGAAAGCACGACAAATTTAATATGTTCTACGGGCTCCGCGAGCACGGGCCCCACGAAGGCGTCGCGAATACACCATGCGCTCGTCCGGGGTGACAGTTGCCAAAGAAGGCAGCATGATCGAGGCAGCGTTTGAGCGTTTGAGCGTGTCAGCGTGGCGCAAGAGCTTGCTTTAGTCAGGTTCGCATGTAAACCGACGTCGGCAGAGAACTTGAAGCGCCCCGGGTTTTCCGGAGACTCCACTTCTTGAGAAAATGGAGCTATGGAAAACACCAAGAAGAAGTCCCCAAGGTACTCGCCGGAAGTTCGTGAGCGGGCTGTGCGAATGGTGCTGGAACATCAGGGCGACCGCGAATCGCAATGGAAGGTGATCGCGTCGATCGCGGCGAAGTTCGGCTGCTCGGGCGAGACGCTGCGTAGCTGGGTTCGCAAGGAGGAGCGGAATCGGGGTTTGCGCCCGGGCACCAGCACACTGGAGCAGGATCGGCTCAAGGAACTGGAACGGGAGAACCGTGAGCTGCGCCAAGTTAATGAAATCCTGCGGAAGGCTTCAGCGTATTTCGCACAGGCGGAGCTCGACCGCCGACCGAAGTGATGATCACGTTCATCGATGATCACCGGCACGTCTACGGGGTCGAGCCGATTTGCAGGGTACTGCCTATCGCGCCGTCGACGTACTACACCCATGTGGGCCGTCGCGCCAATCCTGAGTTGGTGCCGCCGCGGGCTCAGCGCGACAGGATGCTCACGGATGAGATCCGGCGCGTGTGGGAAGAAAACTTCCAGGTCTATGGCGCAGACAAGGTCTGGACGCAATTGAAGCGCGAAGGCATTGTCGTGGCGCGCTGCACGGTCGAGCGGTTGATGAAGCAGATGGGCCTGCGCGGCGTGGTGCGCGGCAAGACGATACGCACGACAGTGAGCGATGGCTCGACGCCGTGCCCGAAGGATCTGGTGAAGCGGCAATTCACGGCCGAACGACCCAATGCGCTGTGGGTGTCAGATTTTACCTATGTATCGAGCTGGCAAGGCTTCGTCTATGCTGCCGGTCGCACCTAACCTGCTGCAACGGGACTTCTCTCCGGCGAAGCCCGATCAGGTCTGGACGACGGACATCACCTATCTCTGGACCGACGAGGGCTGGCTGTACCTGACGGTCATCCTGGACTTGTTCAGTCGTCAGGTCGTGGGATGGTCGCTCAAGCCGCATATGCGCACGGAGCTGGTTTCTGACGCGTTGCGAATGGCGTGGTTCCGGCGTCGGCCGGAGGCCGGACTGATCGTGTATAGCGACCGTGGGAGCCAGTATTGCAGCGCCGAGTTCCAGGACCTGCTCAAGCGTTACGGCATGCGCAGTTCGATGAGCCGCCGCGCAAATTGTTGGGACACGCCGACGGAGAGCCTGTGGGGATCGCTGAAGCAGGCCCGCATTCACGGTCAACGCTTTGCGACGCGTCGCGAGGCGATGGACGAGGTGCTCGACTGGATGAGCTTCTACAATCATGGGCGTCTGCACTCGACGTTGAACTACGTCAGTCCGATGCAATTTGAACAAAACTGGCACGCCGCCCAACGAAAGCAAGCGGCATAATAAACGCTCGGTTAGCGGATACGAAATTCGCGGGCAACGTCAGTCGTCACGGTGTCGAGTTCGCCATTGTGGTCGATTGCCTTTTCGAAATAGGCCCGGGCCGCAGCCTTGTCCCGTCGGGCTCGCAGCAGAAAATCAACTGTGTTGCCTGCCTTGTCGACAGACCGATAGAGATACCGCCACTCACCCCTGATGCGAATTTAGGTCTCGTCCATCCTCCAGCTTTTGCCGACCGTCCGTTTGCGCCGTCCAAACGCCGTCTCCAGGCCCGGCAACAGTTTGAGTGCCCAAAGATGAACGGTCGAATGATCGACCGCAATCCCGCGCTCGGCCATCATCTGTTCAAGATGGCGCAGGCTCAGCGGATAAGCCACGTACCACCGAACGCACAGCAACATCACGTCCAGCGGGTAATGCAAGCGTTTGAGTACTTTTCCCACACCCGGACTCAGCTTCTTGGTCATCGATCACGTCACGCATTAAGGCCCTGAGCTGTGTCTCGTTTAAGACATCGATGTCGCAAGTGTGACGGCCGGACGCCAGCTAGCGCGCCGAGAGGCGCCTTGTTTTCTCAGGTGTTTTCAGAAAGTCGTTGGCACATCGGTTGCTTGAGAGCAATCCGTTGACCATAACAATCTAGCAACTCACTTCTAGGAGTTCAGATGAAACTTGCTCGATCGATACTGATGCTGCCACTGCCGCCGCGCGCACATCGTGGCTAGGTCTCACATCCCATGATTGGGTTATCAAGGTTGGGCTACGGCTCCCCGGCGAGGTCTGGACGGTTCCGTATCAGGAATGGGGCGAATGGCAGTGGAGGACATGGGTTGGCAGGTTCTTGCCGGCCTGCCCCATCCCAAAAGCCATACCTTGGTTTTCCGCTTCGGGAGCGCGCGGAAGCCGCGCTTCTACAAGAGACTTGAACCTGTATTCTTGCGATCAAACAATATGATTGTGCGTAGCCTGAACGATGTTGAAGCGACCGACCACTTCGTCGATTGGGGCAATGGTACTAGCCACCGCCTCCTGACGGCTAAGGACGGCATGGGCTTTAGCATCTGCCACACCGTAGTGCGCGCTAACACGGTCTCATTTTTGCAATACCGCAGCCACCTCGAGGCTTGCTACTGCATCGCCGGAGAGGGCGAGGTGGAGGACATGGAAGGCAATGTCTTCGCCATTCGCGAGGGCGACATGTATGTGCTTGACAAGCATGACAAGCATTTTCTGCGCGGGGCGCGGGACAAGGACATGATCCTCGTTAGTATCTTCAACCCGCCTCTCAACGGAACCGAGTGCCACAACCTTAACGACCCGACAGGCTCGGCATATTAAGCAACGTGAAACGCCTTCGGGCTTGCCTGGCGGCCATTTGGTTAGAGTTATGCTGCCATGCTTGGTTGTCCGGCATGGCGTGGGCGGCCTCGGCTGGGGGAATATTTGCGTTGGACTCCAAGAGCCGTCGGTTGTTGACCAATCGACCTATTGACCGCAAATCAAGCACCTCGCCCCAAGGGGCGGGGTATGAACTGCGCTTCTGCAACTGCCGATCTTCGATCGGCCTTCGCCGCAACCGGCGAAGCGACCGCAGGCGCGG
>NZ_BBJJ01000199.1 GCF_000739815.1 Paraburkholderia mimosarum LMG 23256 = NBRC 106338 | reverse complement strand
TGTTAGGTTATGCCTTCGTGAACAGCGCGACAGGGCTCGTGGAGCAACATAACCTGTTCCGCTCTGCGGACGGACACATTCATGCGCTGTGGTTCAACTTCGAGAGCGGATGGCATCATGAGGACCGCACAGCAATCGTTGCCGGCACACCTGCCGCGGTGAGTGATCCGTTCGGCTATGCGTTTATCGATACCGCTACCGGCTTGTAAATAGTGGAGTTGGACTTGTGGCGCCTGCTACGCAGGTGCCGACGGAAGATAAGTCTTGCTGACAGATGGATATTGATTGGTTTCGCGACTACGAAAGGTCTGCACAATTCGCTTTTGGAGCGCGGACCTTACTTGTTGACGACTAATCCAGTGCCGGCGATGCTAAGAAGCCACCTTTGCACCACGTATTGTCGGTCGCCGTAGCTTCGCTTAATGGCGACTCGTCGCGCATCAACAGACGTTCGCTAATCGACTGCGAAAGACGGTTCCTGGCCGCACTCGGACCGACGATGCGGGTGGGTGAATTTGCTAAGGCGCCGACCCGATGCATGGAAGTGCGTACATCGACCATCGTCTGACGCTCCCGGTTCGACTGGCATACCGGCCCCACGGCAATCGCCGGGGCGAGCATTCGGCAGGCCACTCGCGCCAGCTCTGACGATCAGTCGCAAAACTCTGGCGCCATTGCACCAATCCGCCAGCGCTCGCCTCGGTGCGATCGCACGTCTTCCACCTGGCCGACTACGAGTAAGCGGGTGCCAAGGCGCCGCGCTGCGCGGCGCTTTGGCCTGCGCCTCACGCGTGGCCCGATACGCGCGCAACCATCTCCTGAATCACGATATGGCGGATCGCTCGCAGCAGCTGCAGCTCGCCGCCGAGGGTTGCGCGAAGCTCCGGTCGCTCGCGCGCGAGCGCGTCAGTTTCCTGCTCGACCTGGGTGAGCAGGGCTGTGGCCTCGGCCGGGATGCGAATGAGCAGTTCGGTGATCTGGCGCGCGGCGGTTGCGCGAGTCAGGCCGAGTTGCTCGCCGGCCTCTTCCAGAACTTCGCGACTAAAGTCGGCGTAGCGCTGCACACCGCAGACCTCGCGCGTGAATTCCGTCAAGTCAGGCCAGCGGCCCTTGTCGCTGTAGTTGCGAGTCTCGTACACGGCCTCGCACAGCAGATCGTAGAAGGGCGCCAACGTGATCCCGTTGGCCGTCACGAGAAAGCTCGTGTTCTTCAGGTGCGAGTCCCCATTGCCGACCAGCACGCAGAACACCAGCCACCGGAAGAGTCGCATTCGCGCGGGTGCTGGCGCACGGCATTTCGCGGCGAGCTCCGCGAGCGCGCCGACCGACCAGCTCGAGTACTTCATCGTCGCGGCAAGATTGAGCAACTGGCAGCCGTCGATCGCGTGCCGGCGCACCACCGTACCGTTCTGCATCTCGCGGTCGAACCGCTCGATGAGATACACGGGTGCGGGCGCGTAGCGCCGCTCCACATTGGGGACCTCGAGACCGACGCTCGCTGCCAGTTTCATGGTGAACCACTCGTTGACCACGGTACTCGGGTAGGCGTTCGTCTGCGCGTGGTTTGGCTTCAGGATGTGCGTGGACACGGCCTGTCCGCTCGGCTCGAAGAGCTGGCCATCGCGCACCACCACCGCCAGCTTGTGCTGCGCGCCCGCCAACGACATCTTTTTGGGGGCATCGTGCGTGAGCGGGACCTCCGGAAGGTTGCGGATGCGCTCGTTGAGTTCCTCGTCGCTCAGTGGCCGCAGGTTCGCTTCCTGATCGCCTTCGGCGGCCGCCTCGGGCGCACGCAGGGTGACCGAGCCGGCTGACTCCCGCCCGTAGTACTCGAGCAGGGCAAAGGCGTCATTCACGTCCGGCAGCTTCGCGTCGCTCGCGAGCAACTCGCGCACTCGCTCTTCCGGGAGCAGATTGTCGAAGTACCACTGCGCCGGACGCCGGGTGGCACCATCGCGCAGGATCTCCGCCTGCAGGGGCAGGTGCGGGCTCAGTGCGAACCGATCAGGATTGGCGAGCCACGCCGGGTCATATTCGAACGCCCACAGGTTCTGGTTTTCATGCAGCGTGCCGATCAGTTGGTGATCGATCGAGGCGAGAAGGGTGCGCTCGGTCATTTGCGGGCATTCCCTTTACCGGTCTTTTGCTCGCTGGCGTCCTCGGCGTGCGCGAGGACGTTGCGCGCGCGCGTGAGGGTGTCGCTCGCGCGCGCGTCAGGCGAGGCCGTATCGAGCACCCGTTTTGCCTTACGGAAAAGCTCTGCGATCGCTTTCGCGCGCTCTGGGCGAAGGGTACTGAGAGTGCCGGTCGGCGTCGCTGAGAGGAGCTCGCCCCGAAGCTTCCACTTCTCGGCTGTCTGCTCCGCTGCGCGAAACGCTCGTACCGCTGCGCGATGTTGCGCCTTGATCGACTGCGCCTTCAGGAGGCCCTCATCCGCATCCGGAATGTCCACGCTCACGCGCACGCCGAGGCCCTGAAGGATCAGAAAGAGCTTGCCCCACTGGACCGATTCGGCGCCGGCTTCCGCCTTGCCAAGAAATGACTCGCTCACGCCCATGCTGCCCGCGGCATCGTCCTGCCGGAGTTGCTGGGCCTTGCGCGCCGCCCGGATCACCCCTCCGATGTCGGAGGCCTGGTCGATGGTGTAGTGCATGACGGAGGTTGCCTCGTAATGTGGATCTGGGCCGGCCTGCCGCGCCCATGTAAAAACCTTGCGTTCGACGAGTATTGTGCCTGATTTGGCGGTTTCAAGCAGCGAAATCGTGCAATCGCAAGGTTCTGCGCTTCATCTGGGTCCCACTGACGAAAAACCGTTCGATCGCACAGTTTCGGCGCCCCGGCCCGGACTGACGCGCAAAAAAAGTGCGATCGCATGGTTTCTGCATTTTGCGCTGTGAACAGGTGGAAAAAACGTGCGATCGCACGGTTTTGCACCGGTCGCGCGCGGGCTGGCGCGTGGCGATACGGTGCTCGGCACTGCTCGCGCGGAGGCGACTTTGCGCGCGGCGCGGTGGGCGCCATGCTCGTGCCGTGCGCGACAGCGCTCGCGAGCGGCCCGGGCGCGGCGGCACGCACGGTGCTCGTGCCGTGCACGACCTCGCTCGCAGACGAGCAGCGCGGGCGCGGGGGCCGCGCGGTGCGCGACAGGGCGCGCTGGGGTGCGATGCAGCGTAGCAGCGCGGGCCGCGCCGCCAGCGTAGCGCGCGCCTGCGCGGGCGGGGCGCCGGCGT
>NZ_BBJJ01000200.1 GCF_000739815.1 Paraburkholderia mimosarum LMG 23256 = NBRC 106338 | reverse complement strand
TTGTGTCATAAGCAATATTTACCATATCGACATTTCTCGTCCCGACACCCTTACTGCAACAGAACCCTCGCGGAAGCACAGCGATTCCTGTGCTCCGATGGACGGTGCAAAGGCCCGGAAACGTTGATGCATATGACAGTGTCAGATATTGATCGCTATCTGCAAAGCCGAGTTTCGTCGCCGCGTCGGGTATCGCGTAAGGGTATCGCGGCGAGGCTTCGCAGCTTCCTTCGTTACCTGTATGAGACGGGGCGTACCGATCGCGATCTTTCTCGGTTCATCATTGTCCCAACAACTTACGCATATGAGTCTATACCCTCGGCGCTACGTCCCGGCGACATCAGCGCTGTCCTGGGCGCCACGCGCCAGGACCGTTCCCCGATAGGGCTGCGCGACTACGCCATTCTGATGCTGCTGTCGACGTACGGCTTACGTGCGGGAGAGGTGACCCGAATGCGCCTGGAGGATATCGACTGGAGAACTGACCGATTTTATGTGCGTCATACCAAGACTGGCTTTGTCC
>NZ_BBJJ01000201.1 GCF_000739815.1 Paraburkholderia mimosarum LMG 23256 = NBRC 106338 | reverse complement strand
TAGCTCTCGTCCATTCGCCAGCTTTTCCCAACCGGACGCTTGTGCTTGCGGAAGCGCCTTTCGAAGAGCGGCAGCAGCTTGATGGCCCAGCGGTACACCGTCGAATGATCCACCGCGATACCACGCTCGTCCATCATTTCCGCAAGATTGCGCAAACTCAGCGAATAGGCCACGTACCATCGCACGCACAGCAAAATCACTTCAAGCGGGTAGTGAAGGCGCTTCAGGACCTTGGCCAGGCCCGGCGCGAGTGTGGTTCGCGGTGTCTTCGTCTTCTTCATTGCACAGCTCAAAAATTCGCTACGCAATTTTGACGTGGGCCTTACTGCAACAGAACCGTGCCGACCGTATTGCTGCATGGGCGGCACTTTGTCCCGGAAACAACGAATCGGCTGGCAAACGCAAATCAGGGCGAACCGGAAAAGGCAGTTTGGTCATCCGTTACATCATGTGTGAATGCGCCAACTCGGCCTGGAAAACCACGAGCTCGCTGGCAACCAAATATAGAAGCCTGATGGTGCGCAAGACGCACAAAAAGGCAATCATCGCTCTGGCTCACAAGATGATACGGTTGATCTTCCTGCTACTGACACGCAAACTCGCCTATCACGACCCGCCGATCGACTACCAGGCCATCAGCGCGAAGAAAAACGCGCCGCGCTGGATCAAGCAATTGAAGGCCATCGGCCAATGGCCGGATGAGGCGTCTGCCTCGGTCACCACCTAACGATCGCCACAACGAGGGGGCGGGCATGGCGATATTTTTACTCGCGGGCCACGCGAGCGGCCGTGCGCGCGCCCGTGCTACCCAGCTTTCACGGTAACGAGATGCGGTTGAGCTACCTTTGAACCAGCGGCGTCGGTGGCTGTGGCGCCGATTGCTCGCGATACCGACATCAACTGCCGTCGGCAATATCTCGAAGAGGTTTGTAGCGAATGACGCGCGGCCAAACATGCCTGTTCGAACTGGTTTGTGGTTGGTGACGATGAGTTCGAGAACATCATCCACAGAGCCGTAACGTAACGCATACCGCACGCGCATTGCCGCGTGCACGAACGCTCTTGCCGAGAGCGAAACACTTCGTCGGGGGGCCTGTTCTCAGCATTGACGCATATCAACGTCGAAGGCGAAACATATGCGTATCTTTGCGAATGTGGGTGCGCAAGCAGGCGGCAGGCTTTCTAAGCATGGCGCACCATGGTTATTGACGGGTGCATCAAATATGGCGTTGTTTATTGGGCTGCGTAACTGACATGTTTCTCCTCGAACAGATTGCGAATCACGTGCGGTTCCTTCTGTCGTCGATGCAGATGCCGGCGGACTGTGCCGATCATGTCCGCCTTGCTGGTCGGTCGGCTCTTGCCCAGCGCGTTGGTCTTGACGTCCTGGTTGAGCAGTTCGTCCGGGTTCAGTTCGGGACAGTAGCCAGGCAGCCGGATCAGTCGCACACGCGTGGCGTTCTCGGCGACGAACTTCCTGACGGTGGCGGACCGATGCACCGGATGCCCGTCAACGATCAGATAGATCTTGCGTGTGGCCTGCCTGATCAGCCGCTTCATGAATTCGATGAAAGTTGCATTCGTGAACGTGCCTTCAAAGACCATGAAGCTCAATTCGCCGCGGTTGGTGATCGCCGAGATCATGTTGCAACCAAAGCGCTTGCCGGTCGCGCGGACCACCGGCGTTTCGCCCTTCAAGGCGAAGCTGGTTCCGCTGATGTGGTCGCTTCGCAATCCCATTTCGTCGCCCCAGTAGATTGTCGCGCCTTCCTGCTTCGCTTCCTTTGCAATCGTTGGGTAATCCTCGTTCAGCCAGCGCTCGATCGCTTCGTCCTTTCTTTCGTAGGCCCGTCGCACCGGCTTCTGCGCACTCACACCCCACGCCTTCAGGTATCGACCCGCCGTCCACTTCGACACCGTGATGCCGTACTGCCTTTCGATCAGTTGCGCGACCGATTCGCGGGTCCACAGGTAGAACGGCATCGACAGTTGATCCGGCATCCGCTCGATGATCAGCTTGCGGATTCTTACGGCTTGCCGATGAGTCAGGTGGCCGCTTCCCGGTCGACGGCCCCGCTTGCCCGACCTCAGCGCCCGCAGGCCGCCTTCCCGCGCAGTCTTCATCCACCTGCTTATCGCGCGCAAACTCACACGGTACGTTCGAGCGGCCTCGACTTGCGTCATCCCGTCGCGCACCGCCTGCACCACCATCTTTCTCAGGTGCGCCTGCGTCGACTGGTCCAGTTTTCGAGCATCGGTTTTCGGGTTCATACTCGTATAACGCATCACGCCTTATTTGGTGCACCTGTCAGGTAAAAGGCGAGTGGAAATATCTTTACCGGGCAGTGGACAAGGCGGGCGACATGGTCGACTTCCTGCTCAGGGCCAAGCGGGACAAGGTCGCTGCCCGGCGGTTCTTTGAAAAGGCGATCGCCCATAATGGTACGCCAGAGACCGTGACCATCGACAAAAGCGGCTCCAATCTGGCCGCACTGGATGCGGTGAATGCCGATCGCGAGACGCCGATCAAGGTCCGTCAGATCAAGTACCTGAACAACATTGTCGAACAGGACCATCGGGCTATCAAACGCCGGACCCGGGCGATGCTGGGATTCAAGAACTTCCACCGTGCGAGGGTCATTC
>NZ_BBJJ01000202.1 GCF_000739815.1 Paraburkholderia mimosarum LMG 23256 = NBRC 106338 | reverse complement strand
GGTCTAGCAACGAAGTTGTACATGCGCGTGGAGATGCCGGGTGCGCTTGACGACTCGGCGGAGTCCGCTGCGACGATCGTGAGGATTTTCCCTGACCCACTTTCGGACTGACTCGGAAAGCGCAGGAACGTTGCGTCTGAAGGCCTACAGACGCGCCGTGTTGAGGAAGCCCCTCTTCCCGCTAGCGGGCACACCTGGCGTCATCGCCGCGACGCACAGGCGTTCGTTGCTGTCACACTGATCACGATCGGAGTACGCGAGGCCCAACCAGGTTTCGAAGCGAAATGCCTTTCACTCCACACGGCAAAGCCTGCTCGCCTTCCGGATCAATAAGGTGGTCTTAAGGATCCCGGCATAAAGTGACAACATGCGCTGAGTGTTGTGATCAACCGGTATCAAGTGGTGCCCTCTTCACGCAGGTGAACGGCTGCACGGTAGGTCTTGTCAATTCTGGACTACTCGCCAGCGTCACCTTTCGAAGGCCCCGTTCCTATGAGCGGGGCCTCCTTTTTTGGACCCGGTGCTCAAGCCGACGGAACCCGACGCGCCGCCCGTTGCGGGATCAGCATGATGCAGACGACGATAAAAGCGAAGAGAATGCCTGAGGCATAGAACCGGCTGACCTGCAATCCACCCTGGGCAATCGGCTTGTCGAGCAAATCGCCGAGTGTGGCTCCAAGGGGCCGCGTCAGCACGAACGCGGCCCAAAAGAGCGCCGTACGCGAGACACGCGGCCACAGCCACAGCAGGCCGACGACCACGAGCCCCGCCCCAAAGATCATCGCGCCCGTTTCGAAACCCAGCCCGAGGCCCCCCCTGTCGGTATCGGCAACCCAGTCTCCCAGTGCGGTGCCGAGTGTTTGCGAGAACAGTATGGTCGTCCAGTAGAACCACTCCACGCGTGCGGTCGTGATACTCTCGATCGAAACCGTTCCTTCTGCCCGATACCAGATCGCCAGGCTCGCAGCAAGCAGGGCAACAATCATCGAGACACCACCGGGATAGCCGATCCCGAGAGACCGGTCGCTAAAATCGGCCAACGTTGTACCGAGGGTAGTCGTTGCGACAATCGTGGCCCAGTACAGGTAACCCTTGAATTCCCTGGCGCGAATCTGCGCGGATACCAGGACAACAAAGGCAGCGAGGAAAATCATCGTGCCGATCAGGTATCCGAGGTTTAGCGACATCGTGACCCAGTCACCAGCAGTCTCTCCGAGTGTCGTCGCTGCGATCTTGATTATCCAGAAACCCAGCGTGAGTGCTGGCACCTTGCTCAATGCATGTTCGGACGCTTCCCTGGCGGTCAAACTCATCTGAAATCTCCCAGACCAACGTCATTGGTGAATGCAAACCATCCCAGTGTATGCGCACCAGCCTTAACGTTGGCTTAAACCGCGAATCGTTTGCCTGTGGCAGTCCGTTTCGGCGCGGTGTGCTGATTGAGGGCAGAGTTAGAGACTGGATTGCCCATTCATTGCGGCCTGAACTGAAGCGCTCTGGGGCGATCATGGAGACAGCCACCCGACAGGCGCGACGATCGACATGGCCCTTGTTGGGAGCGTCGTGTCACATTGGCTATATCCTCGCCCGGAGCGGGGCCTTCTTCCGTGCACGCCCTGCGTTGTGCGAGATCAATCAGAATCCCGGACTGCGATCGATCCGCCCACGGCGAAGATATCGATACTCATGCCATGTAAGTGCTATAACGACAGCGTCCAGTGCCGTCACGAGCAGCAACCAGACCGAATGGGTGTAGGCGAAGCGGTACGCCTGGTAGGCAATAAACAGCGCGAAGACAATGATCGAGACAGGAAAGTACCAGAGTCTCTCGCGTAGCAAGCCGGCCACGAGCCAGAGTTTTACCACTCCGTGTGCAAGCAGATAGAGCCCGGCGAATCTCTGGGCATCGACTGACAGGTGCTGCACGGTGTGGAGGAGAAAGTTCGCCACCAGATCGTGCGGATCCTCGGCGAACTCATCACGGGTGACCCACAGAACGAGCGCCAGAAAGTACCGCTGCGGGACCAGCCAGGTGGCGACACCGGCTGCAATTTCTGCAAGCGCGAAGATCGCCTTGAACCCGAGAGTCAACTCGAACAGCAGGTGCAGGCTCTTCTCGCCCAGGGCTTCGCACGTGAGTCGCTGGATGATCTGGAATCCCTCGACGTACAGGTTTTTGCATAGCTGTGCAAATCTGACGTGCAAGAGCAAAATCTCCAGCAAGACGCGGAGCGTGGGACAAATGGCGCTCTGCATTGAGCAGTAGTCGTGCCGGGATGGGTGGAACGATTTTGCCCTGCTTCGCACATGCTTCTGGCTACGCGATCGCCCAGACGCTGTGAAATGCGGTGTCCGCCCTGAAAGATTTCGTACCGTAAACTGATTGACGCCGGGCCACTACTGAAAGAGGCGGGAAATTTCGCGCTGGCCACTGCCTGCGCGCGAAGCGGCGCACGGAACGTTTGCAGTCAGCGGCGGCCGAACGTGTCTTTCCGATCCCTCAGAGGCTGCTCAATAAGACGAGTGTTCTTATTGTGCTGCTCGCCGTTTCGACCACCGGGTTCAAAGCGAGCACAGAAGAGCTGAGTCCGCTGCGAGCTGCACGCGTCCTCTGCTGTCCAACACAATTTTTGTTCCCATTCGAAACTTCGCGCTGGGTCCACCGGTCCAACTGCCAGATTTCTTCGCCAGTCTCCCTGACGTGACGCGTTTCATTTCGCGCAGCCCTGCTGGCTTCGCCGACCCATTGTCTGTCCGAGGCAGTCGAACTGCCCCGGGCACCGATTATTGCCTAGCGATCACCACAATGAAATCGCTCCTGAGCCACCATGAGATCGCCCTCCTGCTACTCCTCCTCAGTGGACCAGGCCAGGTGAGCCGCACTGATCCCGACGCCATTGCGCTTCAGCAAGCACAACTGGTCGAGGTTGCATCGGAAGCCCCCTTCGAGCGCGGCCTCAGGCTGACAGCGGCGGGGAAAGAGGTGCTCCGGCGACTCGGCATCGACGCCGCCTGACGTACACGGGCCGCGGCGAACCCCGGTCCGGGCCGGTCGCACCGGCGAACCGATACCCGCCGTCTTTGCGCCCGGCGCGCTGAACTCGCAGCGCGTGAATGCGGTAGCGCGTGGCAAGCGGCCTCACACCTTTAGGTTGC
>NZ_BBJJ01000203.1 GCF_000739815.1 Paraburkholderia mimosarum LMG 23256 = NBRC 106338 | reverse complement strand
TGCGTCGCTCCAGCGTGCGACGCATGCTCTCGGGATAGCTGCCCGGGTGATCATCCTGCAGCTTGCGCAGGATCGTGATGCCCATCAGATGTGGAGCGTTGCGCAGCAACGGCACGACCTCGCTGTCCCAGACATCGGCGAACGGATCGGGACGGGTGCGCCAGGAGCGTCGCGGCTTCTGGGATGGCAACGTCGCGTCACGCTCGATGCGGCGTGCGCTGCGCACGCTTATCCCCGCCTTGGCGGCCGCGACTTCCTGCGGATGGTGTTTGCGCTTGTTCATATAGAGGCGAACCTGTTGGTCGGTGATGCGGGTTCCAGACATGTGCTGACCGCTTCTTCTTTAAGAATCGATCAGCCATCCTATTGCCCCGCCGACGCGGCGCCGCCGGTGGTTCGTCGTCTCCGGCGGCTACGCCGCCTCCGACTCCTCACCACCGGCCAAAACAAACGTCAACGACCGGCCAACATAATTGTCGCCCC
>NZ_BBJJ01000204.1 GCF_000739815.1 Paraburkholderia mimosarum LMG 23256 = NBRC 106338 | reverse complement strand
TGATACAGCCGGTGCTCGAACGGTGCGCCGCCGATCGTCACGCACAGCTTGCTCATATCGGTGAAGTCGGACAGCCCGCGCACGCCGGGTTGATGTTCCTGGGGGAAGAAGATCTCCTGGCTGGGACCTTCGATCGCCCGCCATTGAGAGATGCGTCGCTCCAGCGTGCGACGCATGCTCTCGGGATAGCTGCCCGGGTGATCATCCTGCAGCTTGCGCAGGATCGTGATGCCCATCAGATGTGGAGCGTTGCGCAGCAACGGCACGACCTCGCTGTCCCAGACATCGGCGAACGGATCGGGACGGGTGCGCCAGGAGCGTCGCGGCTTCTGGGATGGCAACGTCGCGTCACGCTCGATGCGGCGTGCGCTGCGCACGCTTATCCCCGCCTTGGCGGCCGCGACTTCCTGCGGATGGTGTTTGCGCTTGTTCATATAGAGGCGAACCTGTTGGTCGGTGATGCGGGTTCCAGACATGTGCTGACCGCTTCTTCTTTAAGAATCGATCAGCCATCCTATTGCCCCGCCGACGCGGCGCCGCCGGTGGTTCGTCGTCTCCGGCGGCTACGCCGCCTCCGACTCCTCACCACCGGCCAAAACAAACGTCAACGACCGGCCAACATAATTGTCGCCCCCCACTTGGCGGTGAATCGGGCT
>NZ_BBJJ01000205.1 GCF_000739815.1 Paraburkholderia mimosarum LMG 23256 = NBRC 106338 | reverse complement strand
TTTGGCCGGTCAACGGGGTAGTTGTCGTTGGGTATCAGGTCATGTTTGACGTTGCTCCTTCATAGTTGTCGTTGCGTGATCGCATAGTTGACGCTCATCGTTACTGCGCAACGTTGCCATCGTCAGGCAACTGGGCGCTAAACGGGTTGGCGGGGCTGTCCTCGTGTAATTGACGCCGCCGTGCATTCTGTTTGTCGCCGGCTTTGCGGCGGCGGTAGCTTGGGACGTTGAGCTCGAAGATCGTCGAGTGATGCACAAGCCGGTCGATGGCGGCGACCGTCATGCCGGGGTCAGGGAACACGTCACTCCAGCCCGAGAACGGTTGATTGGCCGTTATGAGAAGACTTTTACGCTCGTACCTCTCCGCAATCAGTTCGAACAGCACGCTGGTCTCGGCCTGGTCCTTGCGCGCGTACGACAGATCATCGAGGGCGATGAGGTCGAAGCGGTCGAGCTTGGCCAGTGCTGAAGGCAACTGCAGGCTCTGGCGTGCCGCCTGCAGTTTCTGGACGAGCTCGCTGGTGCGCGTGAACAGCACGCGGTAGCCAGCATCGATCAAGGCGTGTCCGATGGCCGAACCTAGATGACTTTTCCCGACCCCAGGTGGGCCGAACAGGAGGACCGTGGCGCCTTTCTCCAGCCATGACTCGCCGGTGGCCAGCGCCGTCACATGAGCCTTCGAGACCATTGGCACAGCGCTGAAGTCGAAGGTGGCGAGTGTCTTGGTTGGGTCCAGATGCGACTCGGTACGGTGCCGCTCGATACGCCGTTTGGCGCGCTCAGCCAGCTCGTGCTCAAGCAGCGCGCCAAGCAGTCGCGTGGCCTGCCAGCCTTCCTTGTCCGAGCGCTCGGCGAACTCGGGCCACAGCCTGCCGATCGTTGGCAAGCGCAGCTCGTTGAGCATCAGGGCCAGGCGGCCACCATCATGTGCGGGCGCGTTCATGCTGCCATCTCCTCGAGCAGTTCGTCATAGACGGCAACGGGCGGCATCTGAACATCCACTTCAGGACACGAGGCCTCACGGGGTGCGTACTGCTCACGCAGCGCTTTGAGATCGGGCAGCTTGCCGGCTTCCAGCAACACGTCGAGCTGTCCGGCCAGTACGGCCTCCACCCCGTGCAGGGCGGCGAGTTCAAGCAGGCCAACCATCGTCTTGCATGCTTCGCGTTGCGACAGGCGTGCATCAAGTTGTTCCCATGTCCGGCGGTAGGCCTCGCGCGGGAACAGTGCGTCACGAAACGCGAGCCCCTTGAATGCCTGCGGCTTGCGTTTCAGGGAGCCAATGAAGTGGCGGTAATCAAGCGCGTGACGGTTGTCGTGCGCACGGGAGCCCCGTGCGGTGCTGTGCACCAGCACGCCGGACAGGTAACAGTCGAGCCGGTCGCCGTAGACGCGCACCTTCAGCCGGTGACCAATCAGGCGCGACGGCGCACTGTAAAGGATGCCGCGCACTGTGAACGTGCTGCAGCGGGTCACAGGAGCCTCCTCCTCGACGAAGTCGGTGGTACGGTACTCCGGCAGATCCTGAAGCTGCTGGCGCTCGATACGGAACGCGGCTGCGTTGCGCCGGTTTCGACGCATCACCTGCTCGCGGATGAATTCATCGTAGGCGGCACGATCAGCGAAGTCGCGATGGCCACGAAGCATCAAGGCCTGATCGACCGCATCCTTCAGATACCGGTGCGAGGATTCGACACTCCCGTTCTCATGACCCAAACCGCGATTGTTGCGCGTGCCCTGCATCTCGTAGTGATCGAGCAGCGCCTTGTAACGGGTCGTGAAGTCCTCCTTCTCGCTCAGGTTCTTGAAGGCGGCAGAGAGGCTGTCGGTGCGATGCTCGCGCGGGCAACCTCCCGCCTGCCACAGAGCATTCTGCAAGCCGTTGGCGAGGGCTTCGAAGCTCTCGCCGCCCTCGACCACGCAGGCATACTCCCAGCGCGAGAATGCCAGTACGAAG
>NZ_BBJJ01000206.1 GCF_000739815.1 Paraburkholderia mimosarum LMG 23256 = NBRC 106338 | reverse complement strand
CCGACTATCTATCCTCATGGGTAGGAGGTTCATTATTACTGTTATCTTCCCCGTTGTGGGCAGATGAAATAACCCTTGACGTGACAATTACCAACATATTTAACGGGGGTGTATTAGTTGCTGTAGGAAAAAACGCTCAACAAAATTCGGAGGTATGGGGAGAGGCCGCCTTTGACTATCGAAATGATACTGCTTCAATAAATTTTCAGATGATTTATTTAACTGACGGAAGCATCAAATTCAAACACCCAGTAAGTGGATGGTGTATATACGCTGAAAATAATGGAAAAACAGTGATGGGAAATTGCAATCATGATAGAGCGAGATGGAAACTAATTCCTAATCAGAACGGCTCCGTTCTTCTAAAAAATGTTGCTCGAGACGGTTGTCTTGCGGCGAACAGTAAAAATGTTAACGTGTTTTATCTGGACTATCCCCGTTGTCCTTTGGAGGGGCAGATCGCTCATGCATCAATTTCTTGGGTCATAACCTCTTCTCGCGGTAACTCAAGGGTCGCCACAACTTGGCGGTAAAAAGAGTCGTTAAACGAGAAGGCGCTCGCGATGCTGAAGAAGATTTCGCCGGTGGCCTGGCAGCACATCCACTTCCTTGGGCATTACACGTTTCGCAACGAGAGTCCCATCGACATCGCCGCTATGCTCGCCGGCCTCGATCTCCTGTAACCACTTGAAATTCAGGGACTTCCGAAATTTCTGCGGTTCGGGCTTGGAACCCCATCATGCGGTTTACCTGATGCTATGGAGCATCATCACCACTCACGGCATCACGTCGTCCACAACAGATTTTTCCAGTAAGGAGACGTGCGAAGCCGCTGCGACCCGATTCAATGCCGAGCAAGTCATGGAAGCGAACCAAGTGCGGGCAACTATGTTCGCGATGTGTGTGCGCAAGTGACAACGGAAAATAGCCTCATGAAGAGAATTACGAGCATGCGGGTAGACGTCAGATATCCGGAGAATTTCCCGCTCAAAGGATGGGACAAAGCGATGTTCGGAATTCGAGTATCACGCATGTTCAGGCAAGGCTGGATTTCCATCTGTGACCTTGATGAATGCCGGGAATCGCTCGGCCTTGGTGAGGCGGATAAAAAGGCGCGCGCGCTGATCTTCAGGAGTTGCACTGCGGCAATTTCAAGAAATTGCCGGTGGAAAAAAGTTATGTGGAGATGTGGCGGATTTTTCGCGAATCCCGGCCGCGCCTCTGGGCGAGGTCCAGTTCATGATGGCCGCATGCGTGGGTCAGAAGGCCCGCACGGTCAGACAGGTGCTGCGCAGCTCACCACCGTCATAAGGCTGAGGCGCGAGGCCCACCCTCGTTGGTCACCTTACGTTATTCCGTTGATTGCGTTGCAATATCTCCAGCATTGTCCGATGTGCGACAAATGTTGAACATTTTCGACAGCCGGGTCGGTCGACGGGTTGTGTCTATATAGCGGCCCCTCCGGCGCGAAAATTGCATTAGGGCAATGCCGATCAAGTCCACCGTTCACGACTGTCACGCGTTATAGCGCGAGCATGTAACGGCGGAAGCGTAAAACGATGAAACAACTGACACTGGCGATAGCTGTCGATCAATGCGCGGGATTCGGAGCGCAGCGCAAACCTACGCGACGCGAAGCGTTTCTCGATGAGATGAATACGATCGGCCGTGGGCGCAACTGTGTGCGGTGGTGGAGCCGTTTTTTCCGAAATGCGGCAATGGCTGCCCGCCAATTGCGCTGGAGCGCATGCTGCAGATTAATTTTGTGCAGCACTGGTTCTGCCTTGCCGACTTTCATGCGAAGAAGTGCTGTACGACAGCCTCAACCTGTGTCGTTTCGTTGGCATTGACCTTGGCAGGGAAACGGTGCCGGAAGCCACCACACTGCTCAAATTCCGGCATCTTCTGGAAGAGCACAAACTGCGCGAGCGAATCTTCGCGGAAGTGGGAGTGGTGCTGCAGGCGCGGGGAGCAAAGGTCCAGAGCGGCCCGATCGTCCACGAAGAACGAGGAGAAGGCGCGTCACCCCGAAATGCATCAGACACGCAACGGTCAGCAAAAAAATGCGCGAATCGTAAATTACTTGAAATCGGATTCCCTCTACTACTATGGATAGACGCTTCACGCCCCAAAAAATCTTTCGTTTTCAAGCCATTGCCTCTCTCTTCAGGGCAGCTTCGCACAGTCGGGTATCACGGTTTTCAGGATCTTCTATAACCGAAGAAGCCATCAGTCATGGCGACGTTAATCATTTTCTTGCCTCAGGAGATCGGATCATGAAAAGCCAACTCGTCCTCTCGGTCATTGCGGCTCTCGTCGTCGCTGCCTCCTCTTCCGCAATTGCTCAAGACACCCAAGGCACATCCGGTAGCGACCAAAGCCAGGGCACAGGTCGCCAGCAGGTCATGCCGACTATGCCGCATCGCGACTGGCACGAGGGCCAGCAGGTCCCCTCGAAATACCGGCATTACAACTTCCTGATGAACGGAAATGACTGGAAATCGTATAATCTGGACGCGCCAAAGCGTGGCCAGCAATGGCTGGGTGTGAACGGCGACTACGTGCTGGTCAACCGCAGCAACTGGAAGATCGCGAAGATCGTCCCGGGTACCGAGTGAGCGGACTGCGTGACGCGGCGGGCTATGCCATCGTAGTCCGCGCCGCAACTTGCGCCGGCTCTGTCAGGTTGACGCAGGAGCGGGGGTAGAATGAAGCGATGAAGAAAAGAAAGTCGCTTTTTCAAGGTCACCGCTTCCTTGCCATCGTCATCAGCTGCGCGGTTCGCTGGTATTTCCGGTTCAGCCTGAGCCTGCGCGATATCGGGGAGTTGTTGCTCGAGCGTGGTGTCGTCGTCACGTACGAAACAATCCGTTGCTGGTGCGACAAGTTCGGCGCTGAATTCGCCCAGCGTGCAAAGACGGCGCGGCGCAAGCGGGGCAACACATGGCATCTGGATGAGAGTAAGCGGTAGTTTCGGCCGCGCCTAGCGCGGCCGGGTCAAGAGGATCAAGCTGCGTCCGCAAGCTCAACATTGCGGACGCAACTTATGACTGACAGGCTTTGTTCAAGAGTGCCGCTTGCGCGGCGGCCGTGGGTCGGGTAGAAAGAGT
>NZ_BBJJ01000207.1 GCF_000739815.1 Paraburkholderia mimosarum LMG 23256 = NBRC 106338 | reverse complement strand
GCTCCTCTCGCACGTCATCGACACCGCCCGCACGCTTTCGCCCACCCGCCTCGTGGTCGTGGTCGGCCATGGCGGCGAAGCGGTGCGCGAGGCCGTCGGCGCGCCCGACGTCCAGTTCGCGCTGCAGGCGCAGCAGCTCGGCACGGGCCACGCGCTCGCGCAGGCGCTGCCGCTGCTCGACGCCAGCGTGCCCACGCTCGTGCTCTATGGCGACGTGCCGCTCACGCGTGCCTCGACGCTCAGGCGCCTTGTCGATGCCGCCGGCCAGGACGGCTACGGCATTCTCACCGTCACGCTCGACGATCCGACCGGTTACGGCCGCATCGTGCGCGACACGGCGGGCAAGGTCGTGCGCATCGTCGAGCAGAAGGACGCGAACGAAGAACAGCGCAAGATCGCCGAGATCAACACGGGCATCGTCGTGACGCCCACCGCGCCGCTCGCGGGCTGGCTCGCCGCGCTCAAGAACGACAACGCCCAGGGCGAGTATTACCTCACCGATGTCGTGGAAGCCGCGATCGCCTCCGGCCATCCGGCCGTGACCGCGCAGCCCGACGAAGAATGGGAAACGCTCGGTGTGAACAGCAAGCAGCAGCTCGCCGAACTCGAGCGCGTGCACCAGCGCAACGTGGCCGAGGCGCTGCTCTTGGCGGGCGTGACGCTCGCGGACCCGGCGCGCATCGACGTGCGCGGCTCGCTCACGTGCGGGCGCGACGTGTTCATCGACGTGAACTGCGTGTTCGAAGGCGACGTGACGCTGGCGGACAACGTGAGCATCGGCCCGAACTGCGTGATTCGCGGTGCGTCGATCGGCGCGGGTACGCGCGTGGACGCCTACACGCACATCGAGAACGCGGCGGTCGGCGCGAACGCGGTGCTCGGGCCGTACGCGCGCCTGCGCCCGGGCGCGAAGCTCGCCGACGAAGTCCACGTGGGCAACTTCGTCGAGGTGAAGAACGCGAACATCGGGCTCGGCTCGAAGGCGAACCACCTGAGCTACGTGGGCGACGCCGACGTGGGCGCGGGCGTGAACATCGGCGCGGGCACCATCACCTGCAACTACGACGGCGCGAACAAGCACCGCACGGTCATCGAGGACAATGTGTTCGTGGGTTCGGATACGCAGCTCGTGGCGCCCGTGCGCGTGGGCCGTGGCGTGACGATCGCGGCTGGCACGACGGTGTGGAAGGATGTGCCCGAAGCGACGCTCGCGCTCAACGAGAAGACGCAGATCGCAAAAACCGGCTACGTTCGGCCGGTCAAGAAAAAGAACTGAACGGTTGAATCCCAGGCGCCGCTGCGTCAAAAGCTGCGCGGCGCCCTCATTGCAAAGGATCGAATCCATGTGCGGCATCGTCGGCGCAGTTGCGCTTCGTAACATCGTCCCCGTACTGATCGAAGGACTGCGGCGGCTCGAATATCGCGGCTACGACTCATGCGGCGTGGCCGTCGTGACGGCCGACGGCCCGCAACGAGTGCGCAGCGTCGCGCGCGTGGCCGAACTCGACGAGCAGGTGCGCGAGGCGCGCTTCGAGGGCGTGACCGGCATCGCCCACACGCGCTGGGCCACGCACGGGGCGCCCACGGTGAACAACGCGCACCCGATCTTCTCGCGCGACACGCTCGCGATCGTGCACAACGGCATCATCGAAAACTACGAGTCGCTGCGCGAAACGCTGCGCGCGAAGGGCTACGAGTTCGTCTCGCAAACCGACACCGAAGTCATCGCCCACCTGATCCACAGCCTCTATCAAGGCGACCTGTTCGCCGCCGTGCGCGCGGCCGTGCAGCAGCTCGCGGGCGCGTATGCGATCGGCGTGGTGCACAAGAGCCAGCCGCATACGGTGGTGGGCGCGCGCGCCGGCTCGCCGCTCGTGGTGGGCTATGGCAAGGGCGAAAACTTCATCGCATCGGATGCGCTCGCCATCGCGGGCAGCGCCGAGCGCGTGAGCTATCTGGAAGAAGGCGACGTGTGCGAGATTACGCTCGAGGGCGTGCGCATCATCGATCGCCAGGGCGTGGAAGTCGTGCGCGAGGCGCGCGACGTGCAGGCCTATGGTGCATACGGCGGTGAGGTCGATCTCGGGCCGTATCGCCATTACATGCAGAAGGAAATCTTCGAGCAGCCGCGCGCGATCTCCGACACGATTCCCGCCACCGATGCCTTCGCCGCCGAGCTTTTCGGCGAGAGCGCGGGCGCAGTGTTCAACGACATCGACAGCATCCTGATTCTCGCGTGCGGCACGAGCTACTACGCGGGCCTCACGGCGAAGTACTGGCTCGAATCGGTGGCGAAGATCCGCACCGATGTCGAGATCGCGAGCGAATACCGCTATCGCGAGTCGGTGCCGAATCCGCGCGCGCTCGTCGTGACGATCTCGCAGTCGGGCGAAACCGCCGATACGCTCGCCGCGCTCAAGCACGCGCAGTCGCTCGGCATGCAGCACACGCTCGCGGTGTGCAACGTGGCGACGAGCGCGATGGTGCGCCTCACCGAACTCAAATTCCTCACGCACGCCGGGCGCGAGATCGGCGTGGCGTCGACCAAGGCGTTCACCACGCAGCTCGTGGGCCTGTTCATTCTCGCCGTGACGCTCGGCAAGCTGCGCGGCCATGTGAGCGCCGAGCAGGAAGCCGCGTATCTCAAGCTGCTGCGCCATCTGCCGGCGGCGCTCAATGGCGTGCTCGCGCTGGAGCCGCAGATCATCGCGTGGTCGGAGGAATTCGCGCGCAAGGAAAACGCGTTGTTCCTCGGGCGCGGGCTCCATTACCCCATCGCGCTCGAAGGCGCGCTCAAGCTCAAGGAAATCTCATACATCCACGCCGAGGCCTATCCGGCGGGCGAACTCAAGCACGGGCCGCTCGCGCTCGTGACCGAGGCGATGCCCGTGGTGACGGTGGCGCCCAACGACGCGCTGCTCGAAAAGCTCAAGTCGAACATGCAGGAAGTGCGCGCGCGCGGCGGCCAGCTCTACGTCTTCGCGGATGCGGATACCCACATCACGAGCGAAGATGGCATCCACGTGATCCGCATGCCGGAGCACTACGGGCTGCTTTCGCCGATCCT
>NZ_BBJJ01000208.1 GCF_000739815.1 Paraburkholderia mimosarum LMG 23256 = NBRC 106338 | reverse complement strand
GAACAGTTACGTCAGATCCTTGTAATCCGTGACCGCCGCGCCGGCAGAAGAGGCAGCGAGCTGCGCGAGCCGCGGATCCTCCGTGCCGCCCGGCACGCGGAGAAAGAGCGAGAAGGGGATCAGGGTCTTGCTTCCGAACAGGTCGATGTTGACGAGCTTGGTAACATGATCCGGGTTTGTGAACAGGATGCCCGAGCGAGTCGCGCCGGGCGGGATCGGGTTTTTGAATCCAAGCTCGCTGAAATAGTCGTCCATGCGCGTATTCGTTGTACCGCCAAGCATGGTATGCATGGACCACGCGACTTCATGTGGCGAAAAATAGTCAGGGTCCGTACCCGAGCGCAGCAGCCACAGGCCCCGGGACGTCCCGTTCTGCACCTCGACCCAAAGCGGCTGGACGCCGTTTCGGGTAACGTCCGCGCCGAACATTCGCTTGCTGTCTTCGCTGCCGAGCACGGTTGCACTGACACGCACGCCGTGACTGATGGCGCTCACCGCGCGCTCACGCAGCGGCGTTTCGTCAACCTGCGGTGGGGCCTGCCATGTCGCACAGCCAGCGAGCGCAAGCGCGACGCATAGCCCACTTGCCGAGCGAACCAGCGCATGACGCAATGGCGCCGAAATGCTCATGGCTTCGCTCCTGGGGCAACGTTGATAACGCGGTACGGCGCCACCCAGGGTAAGACTTCGATATCCGCAAGCGATGTCGGTCTGCGGTCGAATATGAGCACGACACGATAGCCATCGGTGTAGTACGGATCGGTCGTCAGATTTTCGCGCGGTGCGGTCTCCTGCGCGGCACCGACTCCTGTCACGAGGCCGATCTTCTCAAGATTCTGCGAATACGTCATGTCTTCGGTCAGCGCGGTGCGTGCCTCATCCACGTCGGGATCGATCTTGTGCGTCGTGAGCGTCGAGGAATGCAAAGTCAGACGGATACCGATATCGCGACTGATCTGGCCTACCCAGACGGGTTTGTCGTGGTAGCGCATGCTGCTGAGCCAAAGCCGCATATGGTTGCGCTGGTGGATAGTGTCGCGTGCCTTTTGCAGCGCAAGATCCTGCGGGCGTCCAAAGAAGTAAAGATCGCTCACCGGTGCGTTGACATACGGATCGCCAGACAAGGCAGCGCTGACCATCTGCCGGATTGCGCCCGACCACTTCTGCTCTGTGGGACTCCAGCCCCGGCGGACAAGCGCGGGAAAAGCATCGTCGAGGCCGCCCACGATCACCAGATTCAGTGGATCGCCATTTTTCGAGCCGTCCTCATTGGTCGCGCAGCACGGCAACGCCTCGAGTGCGTTGCGGAAAGCCGCGTCGTCCGTGTAATTCACAACCGGTTCGTGCGGCTCGGCCATGCGTTTGAATACCTCGGTTTTCTTGTAGTCGGCCTCGAACCCCGGCACCCCCGTGAAAACGGAAAACGTTCTGGCACGTCCGTCCGCTACCAGATCCAGCTGTACGAACTTCACGCCTCTGCTGCTGTGGGTCAGCACGAAACCGGAGACCGTCCTTCCCGGTGGAACGGGGTTATGGAAGGCGAGACCGCGAAAGCGCCGGTCAAGCTCGGCCTGCGAATTCGGCGAGGCATTGTTCGCAAACGCCTCTTCAGCCTCTGAAGCAGGGAAGAAGTTCGGATCCAGGCCGGGCGAGAGGAGAAAGTAATTTCGATCCTCTTGATTCTGGACCTCGATCCAGACTGGCTGAATCTTCTTGTCCGCAAGCGGGACCCCGTAGACGGCGCGGCTCTCGTCTGGCGACAGCACTGATGTCAACACGCGCACACCGCCCTCTGTGCGTGTCACAGCGCGGTTCTGATATCCGTGCACGTCGACGGCTGATGGCGTTGCTGCGCATCCTCCGAATTGACAGGCGGAGAAGACCGCCAGCATCAGCGTCAAAATGCGGTTCATTGAGACACCCGCGGACAATCGTGCTCGTGCTCGTGCCCGTGCTTGTGGTCCTCTTGCGAGGGTCAGCGGCCTCTCGCAGATGTGACCGCAGGGGACGCGCCGATCATGCTTGCGCTGGACTTTAAAGCTTCAGTCGAGAAACCTTGGTGCCGGCCAGCGACACGTCCCCCATTAGCCCCGCATTGGTGAGCACGATGGCTTCGACGGGTGAGGTGGCCGTTGTAGTATCGATCTCGCCATTCGCGCCGACTTTCAACAGCGCAACGGAACCTTCTCCACCGACTGACCAGCCTTTCGAGTTGCGGAAGCTGCTGAGCGCATCATGCGTCATGAACAGGAAAATGACGGCCTTCGATTGAGCGCCTGCCTGCAGGCCGAATGAACCCGCCGCCGTGCTGTAGTAGCCGACCGTTTTTCCAGCTACCCGCAAAGCGCCTTTGCCGTATTCTCCCCCCGCGATGAACCCTGCCTTGATCACCGACGGAAATACGAGTACGCCGTTCGCCTTCGCGACCAGCTCTTTCGAGCCTTGGTCCGTCTCGAACAGCCGCGACAGTGTTTCGCTCACCTGCGTATCGATTTCGTGGCGCTTCGCCGCATCGGATTCTGCGGCAACGGCTTCGGTCATCATCGTCGGGACTCTGGCCAGCCCGAGTCCCACGATCGTTAGCGTTGCGGCACCTGTCCTCAGAAAGCATCTTCTGCGCATGACCACCTCCGTCGAGGGTTACGGTCGAATTCACTAACTTCGTTAATTAACCGGCGTTATGCGTGCAATTGATGTGTCGGCGATGTTGTGGGCACGACATGTTCAACCCAGGTGCGTGCTTCATCCGAAAATCATGCAACGCGAAACTTTCACGGACGGAGCCGGCGGTGGCGCCGGTTGTTGCAGGCACTTCAATCGTCTCGACGCAAGCCATTGGACTGCAAAGCAAGCATTGTGGCGCCGCTAGCCTGGTGAAGTTCGAACCGGAGGCCAGCGAAGCCTCTTCGTCTTGCGATGCGGGAATTTTGGCCAATCTGATTCGACCGCGCTCCTGTTCTGTCGGCGCACCAGACAATATTTGGCAGACGCGCGCGTTGCGCAATAGGACTTAGCA
>NZ_BBJJ01000209.1 GCF_000739815.1 Paraburkholderia mimosarum LMG 23256 = NBRC 106338 | reverse complement strand
TAATATACCGGCGCGAAAACAAGGTTCAAGCACGCGCCCCGAAGCGCAAAAATAGAACCTAAGCCGCCAACAACCCATGCGGATCGATCACAAACTTCCGCGGCGCGCCGCCATCGAACTTCTTGTAGCCCTCAGGCGCCTCATCGAGCGAAATGACCGTGACATTAACGATCTTGGCGATCGGCAACCGGTCAAAGAGAATCGCCTGCATGAGATTGCGGTTGTATTTGAGCACGGGCGTTTGCCCCGTATGGAACGTATGCGACTTCGCCCAGCCCAGGCCGAAGCGAATGCTCAGGCTCCCATGCTGCGCGGCCACGTCCCGTGCGCCGGGATCGTCGGTCACATAAAGCCCCGGAATACCGATCATGCCCGCAGGCCGCGTGATTTCCATGAGCGAATTGAGCACGGTTGCCGGCGCTTCTTCGGCATGGCCTGAAGCGCCGTGCCCATGCGCCTCGAACCCCACGCAATCCACGGCGCAATCGATTTCCGGTTTGCCGAGAATCTGTTCGATCTGCTCGCCGAGCGTCGCGTCTTTCGACAGATCGACGACTTCGAAACCCATGGCCTTCGCATGCGCGAGACGCTCGGCATTGATGTCGCCAACGATCGTGCACGCCGCGCCAAGCAGCCGCGCCGAAGCGGCCGCCGCCATGCCCACCGGCCCCGCGCCCGCGATATAAACGGTCGATCCAGGCTTCACGCCCGCCGTGACGGCACCGTGATAACCCGTGGGCAGAATGTCCGAGAGACATGTGAGGTCGCGAATCTTCGACATGGCCTGGTCGCGGTCCGGGAACTTGAGCAGGTTGAAGTCCGCATACGGCACGAGCACGTATTCCGCCTGGCCGCCGATCCAGCCACCCATGTCGACATAGCCGTAAGCGCCGCCCGCGCGCGAGGGATTCACGTTCAGGCACACGCCCGTATGCTGCTCACGGCACATCGCGCAGCGCCCGCAGGCCACGTTGAACGGCACGGAAACGAGATCGCCGATCTTCAGCGTTTCGACGTCGCCGCCCACCTCCACCACTTCGCCCGTGATTTCGTGGCCGAGCACGAGTCCGAGCGGCGCCGTGGTGCGCCCGCGCACCATGTGCTGGTCCGAACCGCAGATATTGGTGCTGACCACCTTGAGAATGACACCATGGCCAATGGCGCGCCCGCTCGGATCGACCATCTTCGGATATGCGATCTTCTGCACCTCGACCTTGCCCGGTCCCTGATACACAACGCCTCGATTACCGCTCATCTCGCTGTCTCCTTTTCGATGCTTGACTTGGAACCCGTTGCCTCGCATCAATCACGCGACGCAACGATGTTTCCAGCGTAGCCTGCCGCTCCCCACTGAAGATGTGCAAAAAACGACGCGCGTTTGACCGGCACCGCCATCCGGGCAGGCGCTATGCGCGTTATGGCCGCTTGCCTCCGTCACCCAGCATCCACTGCCGATAATCGCCACGCGTCCACTCGAGCGCCACGCCCACGCGCCGCGTGCCCGGCCGGATCTTCGGCTTGTGCACCTCGATCCTGAGCGTGTCCAGCGCCGCCCATTCGCGAAACGAGAACGCCGCGATATCCGCCACCAGCGTTTCGAGCAGCCGCGTGTGCGGCTTGCGTCCGAGAAAGTCCGCTATGCGCGTGCAATAGCCGTCGTAATCGATCCAGCCGCTCTCTTCGTCGTTCTCGCGCGGCATGCAGCGATAGCCGAGCTGCGCGTCGATCATGACCGGCTGCGGCGCGCCATGTTCGTGCGGATAGATACCGATGCACGCGGGCACGCTCAAGCCCTCGACGAACACGCTCCAGCCGCGCCCGCGCGGCTCGCCGAACGCATCGAGCGCCCTCGACGCCGGCTCGAACGCCGCGTCGACGATCTTCATGGCGCGACCGACGCCGCGGCGTCGACCATGATGCGACAGAAGTAGTCGCCGAAGCTGCGGCGCACGACGATCTCGAAGCGGTCGTCGCCCGTCGGAATCAGCACGATCGATGCCTTGAAATAGACGCTCTGCGCGCACTGACCGGGCTGGAACATGCGCGGATGCAGATCGAGCGGACAGCCGCGCGAGAGGACGTCACGCGCACGCGTGCCTTCGATCTCGACCACCGTGTAGCCGCTGCCCACGTCCACGGCCGCCGCGTAAGCCTCGCCCAGCACGGCGACGAGCTTCGCTTCGAGCATGCCCGTCTGAACCGGGGCGAGCGAGCGCACGAGCCACTCGTCCGGGCCGAGCCACAGCACGTCGTACTGGTCGCCGCGCGCGACGGTGTTCGGCGTGGAAGGCGGCGGGCAGCCCACGACGCTTGCGAACGCGGCGACGAATGCCGGATCGCCCAGTTCGCCACGCACGTTCACGAGGTCGCGGAACGGCAGCTCGCGCATGGCGAACGCCTTCGAGGCGCGCCCCTCCTGCGCCTTGAGCAGATTCGCGGCCCCAACGAGCGGCGACTCCAGCCGCACGCCGACGATGCGCTCAGCGACCTGCAAGCGGTCTTTCGTATCATTCAACATGCTGACGCACTCCTTCCGTGTCGTAGAAAATCGGGCTTGCGATCTGCGCACTGACGCGCCGGCCATCGGCCATGGGAATCACCACGCGCTCGCCCATCTTGTTCAGGCCGCCCTTCACGACCGCGAGCGCAATGGAGCGCTGCAGAATCGGGCTGTAATAGCTCGACGTCACGTGGCCGATCATCGCGGTCGTGCCGTCGGACCGCGCTTGCGCATCGGGCGCGACGATCTGTCCGCCTTCGGGAAGCACGTACTGCGCGTCATCGGTCAGCAGTCCGACGAACTGCTTGCGTCCCTCCTTCGCCGTGTCCGAGCGCTTGAGCGAGCGGCGGCCGAGGAAGTCCTTCGTCTGCGAGACGAGGCCGCCCATGCCGAGATCGAATGGCGTGACCGAACCGTCCGTGTCCTGCCCAACGATGATGTAGCCCTTCTCCGCGCGCAGCACGTGCATCGTTTCCGTGCCGTAT
>NZ_BBJJ01000210.1 GCF_000739815.1 Paraburkholderia mimosarum LMG 23256 = NBRC 106338 | reverse complement strand
TGTTAGGGCAATATTTATTGGCGATCCCCGTGATGCTTGCTCAGATCGACGGAATTTGCTTTGACGCCGTTGGAGGAGCGCTATTCATGGTACAGAAGCGGCAGGCTGTGATAGACCACCTGGCGAATCTGGACACGTCCCCGCTCGGCGTGGCTTTCTCCGAACCATTAAGGCATCCGATGCCGGTCACAGCATCAGCAAAAGATCGCTACGAAGGATTTACCGGCATGAACCGCCACATGATTCTACACGGGGAGGTCGTGGACTACGGTTCAAAAGAAAACAGCCTAAGGGCGATTTCGCTTTTGGGGTACATCTCAGAAAGGCTATCGCGCTCAGGGTTCGAAACGGAGGGAAGAACACCCGAACGTCAAGTTGATGGTGGCACCTAGCGACACCTCGCCCGAAGACTGCCCCACGGACGGCCGTAGCCGCATCTTTCGACGCATCGTGATTGCAAGGGTAGGTCACAAGATCGTGACAATCAGATTCCGAAACTGCGTTCTCTCTGACAGCAATGCGCCGACTCGTCATTGAAGATGACAATGTGGATACGGTCCGGGGTTTATGAGCGCCCCTATGTAAAGGTTTCTGAGCATGTGCCGTAATAGCGTTGTTTCGGTTTCAGACGGGGAGAACACCGATGCGCCTCTTGCTCGTTCAGTTTGACCGAAGAGTTTTCCGTACGAACGTTTCAACCTACCAAAGAGAGAGTCGTGGAGTCATTGTTCTTTGAAGTATTTCAAGATTTACCCTTCCCGCATAGTGCTGTGGATTTCGGAAGGCTCAACAAATCGCTGTCGGGGGAACCTAAGTCTTACGTCGGAATTTCGCTTGACGTGGAATCGAGCAAGCGCAAATTCCTTATCGCGAGTTGGCGGGGTTTTTTAACTAGAGCCCGTGTACCCCAAGCCGTTAGTGAGGAAATCGCCCGTTCAATACCACTTGTAAAATCAGGGAAGAGCACATTGCTGTTGAACGGGTCTAAAGTGCCAGCCGGAGCGAAACTCACACTACAGCTCATCGGCGACCGCCTCATCTGGGAAGACCACAGTTATTGGCCGATCGCCTTTTCGACGGTGCTCAACCAGTTCAGCAATCTGGTGACCGTTCATCGGCTGCTGATTGAAGCCCGTCGCACAGAGATGGCGAAGGCTCTTGAGGCTAAAGGCTACAGCGCCGACCCCATGGATACTCAATCTGAATTTCCCCGACTCCTTCCGACGAGACAGCAGTACGCCTTTGCTTCGCTTGGCGCTTGGTTAGGAGGGGCAGTGAACCTCCAGTATTACGCCTATTACGCAACCATTCGGCAAATTCACCATCGTGATCTCAACCGAAAATATCTGGACCGGATAGGGTACGACGAAAAAACGCTTCCTGACATCGATAAGAGTGGACTAATCGCTGTTCCTGCTACGTTACTAGCACCCCTGGTCGAAGCACAAGGCGGGTCCCACCTATTTGGTTCACTACCGATAGACGAAATAAACGTAGCCAATTCTCCGGCCGTTTCAATCGATGAATATTCGAGGTACGCTCAGGAAAATACACCGTTGGGTATCGTCGTCGATAAGTACTATCGCGCACCTTTTTGGGCCAGAAAGCCAGAACGCTTGGGTCTCTACGGTGCCAAGAACATATTCCGTGACCACTACGAGGGCTTCTACTCCAAACTCGCAACCACACAACTATTACGCTGCAAACATTATTGTATTCCTGTTATCGAAGTTTCCAGCATTGAGGAAATACGGCAATGCGTAGCTGAAATACCGGTGCGAGACGAGTCGGGAATTTTTTTCCGTGGGCAGACCTCCCTTCATACACTGCCGCGGACAGACGGAGTGCGTGAGCTACTCTTTGCCGATTCGTGCGCGACCGAACCCTCGCTTACCACCTCGGCTTCGCGAAAACTGTCATATATATACGATGATCTTCACTACATTCTTCGCCAATTTGCCGAGCAGCAGATCTATGGTTCCGATCGTCGGTTGATACCTGAACGAGCCGAGCGTTGGCGCAGTCTTGCTTCGTCTCCCCTGTGCGAACTGGATTACGCAATCATGGCGCTCGCTCAACACTATGGCCTGCCTAGTCACGGTCTGGACGTTACCACGAGCTTAGATGTTGCAGTTTGGTTCGCCACCAATGCGTACTGGAAGGACGAAGATACCAACGCTTCCGGTTACAAAAAGTTGGTTGAATCGAGTTGGAGTGATGACGTCCAGCAGTGGCCTATCATCTTTGCTTGCCAAAATGTCACAAATACGATTCGGCCGTCCTTGCTCAATTGCGAGGAACTGGAGGAATTTGGGATTTTGGCAAGGAGGCCAGGAAGACAGTTCGCGAAGTTTTTCCACGGAGGCCATAGCGATCATCAAAATCGGCTTGCGGAGAGCGTAGTATGTGCGTTCCGTCTACGCCCGAATTACTACCAGACCGATTCGACTTTTGAATCGTTGTTTCCTTCGCCAGACAACGATCCGGCCTACCAATTCATGCTGAAGTTTGCGGAAAAATATCCCGAGCCTTGGGGTCGCCATGTCAATCGGTTTCATCCTTTTCCGGTAGAAAACTGACAGGTAGGGGTGACTTTGATTTCCGTACAAATCTCCGGCTAGACGCACCCAAGCCAGCCGTGGGTTCGGCTTCGGCCCCCAAATAAAAATCGTGCAAAATCAGTTGGTTGCTGTCTATCCGCCCGCGCTAGAACGCGTCAAAGCTCTTTGTAAGCCGCGCAAACTTTCAGATGACGGGATAGGCGCTTATTCGGCTTGGCCCGACACCGCCGAACCGCAGTTCGTCGTGTGCCTCATGATCTTACGTTGAGTCGATTCCAACATCGCCGGCGTTCGTGGGAGGAGTACGATAGCCTCGAGTCCATTCCGAGGAACGAAGCGATCCGCACAGACGAAGGATGGTCCCGTGCAGACGAACGTGGTGATACATAAAATTAGCATTCCTAATATAA
>NZ_BBJJ01000211.1 GCF_000739815.1 Paraburkholderia mimosarum LMG 23256 = NBRC 106338 | reverse complement strand
GAGGAGCCTGACGATTACCTACTTTCACACGGGCAATCCGCACTATCATCGGCGTGGAGTCGTTTCACGGTCCTGTTCGGGATGGGAAGGGGTGGGACCGACTCGCTATGGTCATCAGGCATGACGGGTTGCTGCGTCGCGGCGGGTTTTAGTGTCCGCGCGCCACAGCCAATCGGGAAGAAGCGTAAAGAGGTGTTGCTGAATTGGGGTTGTGTTGTTTCCGGCACAACACGCGATCTCTCAACCTGTGCGTCCTGCTCGCCCAGCCGGGCGGAGGCACACCTGTTATAGGATCAAGCCTTACGGGCAATTAGTATCAGTTAGCTTAACGCATTACTGCGCTTCCACACCTGACCTATCAACGTCCTGGTCTCGAACGACCCTTCAAGGGGATCAAGTCCCCGGGGAAGTCTCATCTTGAGGCGAGTTTCCCGCTTAGATGCTTTCAGCGGTTATCTCTTCCGAACATAGCTACCCGGCGATGCGACTGGCGTCACAACCGGTACACCAGAGGTTCGTCCACTCCGGTCCTCTCGTACTAGGAGCAGGCCCCCTCAAACTTCCAGCGCCCACGGCAGATAGGGACCAAACTGTCTCACGACGTTTTAAACCCAGCTCACGTACCTCTTTAAATGGCGAACAGCCATACCCTTGGGACCGGCTACAGCCCCAGGATGAGATGAGCCGACATCGAGGTGCCAAACACCGCCGTCGATATGAACTCTTGGGCGGTATCAGCCTGTTATCCCCAGAGTACCTTTTATCCGTTGAGCGATGGCCCTTCCATACAGAACCACCGGATCACTATGACCTGCTTTCGCACCTGTTCGACTTGTGAGTCTCACAGTCAAGCACGCTTATGCCATTGCACTATCAGCACGATTTCCGACCGTACCTAGCGTACCTTCGTACTCCTCCGTTACCCTTTGGGAGGAGACCGCCCCAGTCAAACTGCCTACCATGCACTGTCCCCGACCCGGATCACGGGCCAAGGTTAGAACCTCAAACAGATCAGGGTGGTATTTCAAGGACGGCTCCACGGAAACTAGCGTTCCCGCTTCACAGCCTCCCACCTATCCTACACAAACCGGTTCAAAGTCCAATGCAAAGCTACAGTAAAGGTTCATGGGGTCTTTCCGTCTAGCCGCGGGGAGATTGCATCATCACAAACACTTCAACTTCGCTGAGTCTCGGGAGGAGACAGTGTGGCCATCGTTACGCCATTCGTGCAGGTCGGAACTTACCCGACAAGGAATTTCGCTACCTTAGGACCGTTATAGTTACGGCCGCCGTTTACCGGGACTTCAATCAAGAGCTTGCACCCCATCATTTAATCTTCCGGCACCGGGCAGGCGTCACACCCTATACGTCCACTTTCGTGTTTGCAGAGTGCTGTGTTTTTATTAAACAGTCGCAGCCACCAGTTTATTGCAACCCCTTCACCCTCTGCGCGCAGGCGCATCAAGCTACCAGGGCGTACCTTATCCCGAAGTTACGGTACCAATTTGCCGAGTTCCTTCTCCCGAGTTCTCTCAAGCGCCTTAGAATACTCATCTCGCCCACCTGTGTCGGTTTGCGGTACGGTCAACGTGAAACTGAAGCTTAGAGGCTTTTCCTGGAACCCCTTCCAGTTGCTTCGCTTCCGAAGAAGCTCGCGCCACACCCTTGAGTCCTGTAGCCGGATTTGCCAGGCTACCCTCTCCAATGCAGCGACCGGGACTTCCAACACCCGGACAACCTTCCGCGATCCGTCCCCCCATCGCATTTCACGCCGGTGCAGGAATATTGACCTGCTTCCCATCAGCTACGCATTTCTGCCTCGCCTTAGGGGCCGACTCACCCTACGCCGATGAACGTTGCGTAGGAAACCTTGGGCTTACGGCGAGGGGGCCTTTCACCCCCTTTATCGCTACTCATGTCAGCATTCGCACTTCCGATACCTCCAGCACGCTTTTCAACGCACCTTCGCAGGCTTACGGAACGCTCTCCTACCATGCACATTACTGTGCATCCGCAGCTTCGGTATATGGCTTAGCCCCGTTACATCTTCCGCGCAGGACGACTCGATCAGTGAGCTATTACGCTTTCTTTAAAGGGTGGCTGCTTCTAAGCCAACCTCCTGACTGTTTTAGCCTTCCCACTTCGTTTCCCACTTAGCCATATTTGGGGACCTTAGCTGGCGGTCTGGGTTGTTTCCCTCTTGACACCGGACGTTAGCACCCGATGTCTGTCTCCCGTGATTGCACTCTTCGGTATTCGGAGTTTGCTATGGCGAGGTAATCCGCAATGGACCCCTCAACCATGACAGTGCTCTACCCCCGAAGGTGATACACGAGGCACTACCTAAATAGTTTTCGGAGAGAACCAGCTATTTCCAGGTTTGTTTAGCCTTTCACCCCTATCCACAGCTCATCCCCTAACTTTTCAACGTTAGTGGGTTCGGTCCTCCAGCACGTGTTACCGTGCCTTCAACCTGGCCATGGATAGATCACCTGGTTTCGGGTCTACACCCAGCGACTGGACGCCCTGTTCGGACTCGCTTTCGCTACGCCTGCCCTATTCGGTTAAGCTTGCCACTGAATGTAAGTCGCTGACCCATTATACAAAAGGTACGCCGTCACCCCTTGCGAGGCTCCGACTGTTTGTATGCATGCGGTTTCAGGATCTGTTTCACTCCCCTCCCGGGGTTCTTTTCGCCTTTCCCTCACGGTACTGGTTCACTATCGGTCGATCACGAGTATTTAGCCTTGGAGGATGGTCCCCCCCATCTTCAGACAGGATTTCACGTGTCCCGCCCTACTTGTCGTACACCTAGTTCTTCCAATCTGTTTTCGCCTACGGGGCTATCACCCACTATGGCCGCACTTTCCAGAGCGTTTGGCTAACAGTTCAGATAAAGAGTACAGGCTGGTCCCATTTCGCTCGCCACTACTTTGGGAATCTCGGTTGATTTCTTTTCCTGCGGCTACTTAGATGTTTCAGTTCGCCGCGTTCGCTTCACATGACCTATGTATTCAGTCATGGATACTCCATACGGAGTGGGTTTCCCCATTCGGATATCTGTGGATCAAAGCTTGTTTGCCAGCTCCCCACAGCTTTTCGCAGGCTACCGCGTCCTTCATCGCCTGTGATCGCCAAGGCATCCACCACATGCACTTGTTCGCTTGACCCTATAACGGGTGTGTCTTGCGGCCAGAGTTAGCGCTTTAGCTGTCGGCCGGAGTTAGTGCTTCAGCACTTACTCCGGGCCCATGCAAAGCTCTTACTCTGGGCTCATCCCCGTAGGGGACAAGCAAAGAGCACTCGTTACAGGTTGAGTATTCGTGTTGCGCCGTATTCCAAAGCAATCTTTCGATCACTTAAAAATACATTGATACAATCACAACCCTGATTCACCTACTCCACCCCATCTCTAGACGCTTTCAGATGAATCTCTTTACTACTTCTTCCTGATTGTTAAAGAACGACAGCCGATACTTTCGCTTTGATGCGTCATATCGCTCTGACTGGCTCAATCGCCAATGCGAAGGGCTCTGCTTCGTGCAGAACGCTGTGCATTGAGGATTGGTGGAGGATGACGGGATCGAACCGACGACCCCCTGCTTGCAAAGCAGGTGCTCTCCCAGCTGAGCTAATCCCCCAGCTCATAAACCATTCAGACCCAGGCGTTTGCGCTTCCGGGCTCTGCCCTGCGGGCAGAGTGGGATGCTCGTAAGTGCTGAAGCACTAACGATCATCGCAAAAGTTGGTGGGTCTGGATGGATTCGAACCATCGACCCCCGCCTTATCAAGACGGTGCTCTAACCGACTGAGCTACAGACCCCTGAGTCTGTCTTTCTTACAGCCGACAAGTGTGAGCGCTTTAACGCAGCGAACGACAAGCTCTGGAAAGGAGGTGATCCAGCCGCACCTTCCGATACGGCTACCTTGTTACGACTTCACCCCAGTCATGAATCCTGCCGTGGTGACCGTCCTCCTTGCGGTTAGACTAGCCACTTCTGGCAAAACCCACTCCCATGGTGTGACGGGCGGTGTGTACAAGACCCGGGAACGTATTCACCGCGGCATGCTGATCCGCGATTACTAGCGATTCCAGCTTCACGCAGTCGAGTTGCAGACTGCGATCCGGACTACGATCGGTTTTCTGGGATTGGCTCCACCTCGCGGCTTGGCAACCCTCTGTTCCGACCATTGTATGACGTGTGAAGCCCTACCCATAAGGGCCATGAGGACTTGACGTCATCCCCACCTTCCTCCGGTTTGTCACCGGCAGTCTCCCTGGAGTGCTCTTGCGTAGCAACTAGGGACAAGGGTTGCGCTCGTTGCGGGACTTAACCCAACATCTCACGACACGAGCTGACGACAGCCATGCAGCACCTGTGTGACGGCTCCCTTTCGGGCACTCCCGGCTCTCACCAGGATTCCGTCCATGTCAAGGGTAGGTAAGGTTTTTCGCGTTGCATCGAATTAATCCACATCATCCACCGCTTGTGCGGGTCCCCGTCAATTCCTTTGAGTTTTAATCTTGCGACCGTACTCCCCAGGCGGTCAACTTCACGCGTTAGCTACGTTACCAAGCCAATGAAGGCCCGACAACCAGTTGACATCGTTTAGGGCGTGGACTACCAGGGTATCTAATCCTGTTTGCTCCCCACGCTTTCGTGCATGAGCGTCAGTATTGGCCCAGGGGGCTGCCTTCGCCATCGGTATTCCTCCACATCTCTACGCATTTCACTGCTACACGTGGAATTCTACCCCCCTCTGCCATACTCCAGCGATGCAGTCACCAATGCAGTTCCCAGGTTAAGCCCGGGGATTTCACATCGGTCTTACATCACCGCCTGCGCACGCTTTACGCCCAGTAATTCCGATTAACGCTCGCACCCTACGTATTACCGCGGCTGCTGGCACGTAGTTAGCCGGTGCTTATTCTTCCGGTACCGTCATCCCCCCGGGGTATTAACCCAGAGGATTTCTTTCCGGACAAAAGTGCTTTACAACCCGAAGGCCTTCTTCACACACGCGGCATTGCTGGATCAGGCTTGCGCCCATTGTCCAAAATTCCCCACTGCTGCCTCCCGTAGGAGTCTGGGCCGTGTCTCAGTCCCAGTGTGGCTGGTCGTCCTCTCAGACCAGCTACGGATCGTCGCCTTGGTAGGCCTTTACCCCACCAACTAGCTAATCCGCCATCGGCCACCCCAATAGCGCGAGGCCTTTCGGTCCCCCGCTTTCATCCATGGATCGTATGCGGTATTAATCCGGCTTTCGCCGGGCTATCCCCCACTACTGGACATGTTCCGATGTATTACTCACCCGTTCGCCACTCGCCGCCAGGCCGAAGCCCGCGCTGCCGTCCGACTTGCATGTGTAAGGCATGCCGCCAGCGTTCAATCTGAGCCAGGATCAAACTCTTCAGTTCAATACCTGTTACTGTTTT
>NZ_BBJJ01000212.1 GCF_000739815.1 Paraburkholderia mimosarum LMG 23256 = NBRC 106338 | reverse complement strand
CGGCACTCCCCAGGAACCGCTGGAAAGTCGGAGCAGGCAGAGGGGTATTGCTGCCCGGCTCAGGACGAGAACAACTGTGCCTTCCTCGCGCTGATTGCGCAAACGGAGCCGGGGTCTGTCGGCCAACTGACATTCAGGATGGGAGGCGCAAACCGGATCGGTCGAGGACCTTGAAGACACGCGGGAAAGACGGGCTGATTCACCTTGAAACGAGCTTCGGCCCGTCAAATGGCGTCGCGGGCCGTATCGCCCGCGATGTCCTTTCAGGAATGCTACGCGGGAGCGATTGCGCAGTTCGGCGGGCATCGGAGCAACGGAATCGGTGAGTGGCGACCGGTGCGCGGTGAGCAGGCGCTAAAATAGCCGTCCTGGTAGCCGTAGCCGCCTGTGACGCATCATCCGCCTGACCAGCGGAAACAGGGCACGTGATGCCGCAGGTGCGCGGCGCAAGGATTGTGGGAGCAAAAGCAAATGACGGACGAACAAGAGCGAAGATTGGTACTGTCGCGGGCAAGCTCGTGCAGGAAGCGATGACGACCGGACTGACGTGGGAGGAGATCGTCGCCGCGTTTGGCCTGGCCGCGAAAGCGACCGCGCAGGCTGCCGTGAGTGCGGGCGAAGCGCCGGCAGATGAATGCGTTGCACGCGCGCGCAGCTACTTCGAAGATGCCTTCGCGCAGGACGTCCGCGTTGTCATTGCGGATGGCGATGCGCCAAAGGGCGACGCCGAAGCCGATGAGAATCCGCTTCTGGCAACTGCCCGCCGTCGTCACATGTCCAGACTCCATTGAACGGCAGGCGAACTCCGCGCCGCGGATAGTCCTGGCACACGCTGCTCAGTATGCCCAGGAAAGCCCGGGAGAAAAATCCAGTCTCCGTCGTCCCCGGCAACATCAGGTGATTGACCTCTCCGGTCAGCCCGGCGATGCAGGTCGGTGGCAAGTCGACCTGACACAGCGCAATTTTTTGCGTAGCGGGACCCGGTCACCTCGCTTTGTGCGGCATGGCGCGGGGAGCCTGGCACGCTATACCGGCTCATAGCAGGATCGCCTGCTGCAGCAGTTCCAGCGCTTTCAGTTCGTCCAGGCGACCCGTGCGTGCCTTGCCTGCCAGCGTCTTGATCAAGGCTTCCGCTATCGGCTCAATACCGTGAAGATTGTCCAGACTCGTCACGGAAGCGAATGGGAGCGCTGCCGGGTTTCGCTGCGGTACTGCGGACGCGGCGAACGACTCTGGGGTTGCCCGGGTAGCTGCCGGCGCCCCGTCACTACCTTCTTCAGGCCGGTGGCCGGTAACGTCGTCGGGAAAACCATTTACATGATCTTGCGCGCTGTTAACGATCGCCTCTTTCTCTCCTGCGGCATCCGCCGAAACTGTTGAGCTTTCTGGATCGCTCGCCCGCGCGCGCCGTGCACGCGCCTTCGTACCTGCGGCCTTCACCGGCATGTCGTCGTTCGTTGCGGGCGCAAGCGATTCGTGCTGTTGGGCGGATACGCGTCCGCGCGCCGCAGGCGCAAGCAGTCGCGACACCGACGCCGGAATATCGTCTTCGGAGCGCGGGGTGTCCAGCCAGCCGGATGGCAATCCCAGTCGCTCCGTGAACCGGTTGGCTTCGACAGCGTCCATGCGCTTCTTGCCATGCAGCCGGTGGGCCATGTTGGAACCACTCAATTCCATAACCACACCCAGTCTTGCTTTCGAGCCGTTGCGACTCGTGAGAACGTGGAGGTTGGCGCGCCGGATGTTCTCTACGTCGGCCCCGTCGTTGAGTGCCAGCGACTGCTGCCGGGCCGTTTCAGGAGACGTGCTGGATTTCGCACGCGCAGCTTTTCGCGGCGTACGAGCGTCGGGCTGTCCGGCCGTTTCGCCTGGACTGGTCTTGACGGCCCTGGGCGTACCACCGGTTGCTTTCCTTGGCATTTGAGCTTCCTCGGACAGACTGTCTTCAAGAGAGGGTTGTGGGTCGACGGTCAGGACAGAAGCCGGCTTGAGTGCTTCGGGTTCTCCGTCTGGTTCGTCGTCGGGTTGAATGAAATCGAGTGGTGACTTCAGCCGGGCGATGGTCTCGGCTGAGAGTCCAGGATTGGGCTGGTCAAAAAATCCTTGTGGCAGCCCAAGCGTGGTTTCCATGTGAAAGGCGGTCTCGGGTGTGAACCTTTCGCCCTTCAGCAGTTCGGCCACTCGCGTCATGCTGGATTCAAGCGCGATGGCAATATTCTCTGCGCCTACCGTCTCGACGAGAAACTGAAACGATCGCGTCTTGAAAATGGAGGCGGTCTGGGCGGAGTCCTGTGCGGGCAGCTTCACATACGGCTGCCTCTGCCGGTTGGGCTGAGATTGCTTTTTGTGGCGACCCTGGCGTTGACCGCTGTCGCGAGATCCCGCATATCGCCCGCGGGTTTGATTCATAAAGTAGGGCTCCATGCGATCGCTGATGTCCTGAAGGTGTTGATTATAGACGCGGCGATGTTGGTATTTGATGTGTCATTCGCACCATGACGCGTAAATGTGCGCCGGGATGAAGGTGGCGGGCTCCGTGGTGTACTGGTTTTCCGTGATCGGGTCTGGAATGGAGAGGATAACGAATGAAGTCGCGAAAGAAATCAGGTGATCATTCATGGTCCAGCTTGAGGCGTCAAGGGTTATCAAGCCACCTGGAGCTGCGCCGAGCTCGGGGTCGTCGATGACGCAGACGGCGAGCAGATATTCCGTCCAGGGAGGGCGTGGCGCTCTGCTCGCCACCACAAATCGGCGCATCGACGAATGGGGCGAGGTCTTGCACAACCCGCTCATGACGCCAGTCGCCGTCGACCGGCAGGTCGACCACCCGATCATCTTCGAGCGCAACGTATTCGCCTGACAAGTCCTTGATGGGGATTTTCAGTATTTGGGAATGCGCCACATACCTGGGA
>NZ_BBJJ01000213.1 GCF_000739815.1 Paraburkholderia mimosarum LMG 23256 = NBRC 106338 | reverse complement strand
GGGCACTCCCCAGGAACCGCTGGAAAGTCGGAGCAGGCAGAGGGGCATTGCTGCCCGGGTCAGGACGAAAACAACTGTGCCTTCCGGCGCTGATTGCGGAGACGGAGCCGGAGTCTGTCGGCCAACTGACATTCAGGATGGGAGGCGCAAACCGGATCGGTCGAGGACCTTGAAGGCACGCGGGAAAGACGGGCTGATTCACCTTGAAACGAGCTTCGGCCCGTCAAATGGCGTCGCGGGCCGTATCGTCCGCGATGTCCTTTCAGGAATGCTACGCGGGAGCGATTGCGCAGTTCGGCGGGCATCGGAGCAACGGAATCGGTGAGTGGCGACCGGTGCGCGGTGAGCAGGCGCTAGAATAGCCCTCCTGGTAGCCGTAGCCGCCTGTGACGCGTCATCCGCCTGACCAGCGGAAACAGGGCGCGTGATGCCGCAGGTGCGCGGCGCAAGGATTGTGGGAGCAAAAGCAAATGACGGACGAACCAAGAGCGAAGATTGGTACTGTCGCGGGCAAGCTCGTGCAGGAAGCGATGACGACCGGACTGACGTGGGAGGAGATCGTCGCCGCGTTTGGCCTGGCCGCGAAAGCGACCGCGCAGGCTGCCGCGAGTGCGGGCGATGCGCCGGCCGATGAATGCGTTGCACGCGCGCGCAGCTGTCTGGAAGATGCCTTCGAGCAGGACGTCCACGTCGTCATTGCGGATGGCGGTGCGCCAAAGGGCGACGCCGAAGCCGACGAGAATCCGCTTCTGGCAACTGCCCGCCGTCGTCACATGTCCAGACTCCATTGAACGGCAGGCGAACTCCGCGCCGCGGATAGTCCTGGCACACGCTGCTCAGTATGCCCAGGAAAGCCCGGGAGAAAAATCCAGTCTCCGTCGTCCCCGGCAACATCAGGTGATTGACCTCTCCGGTCATCCCGGCGATGCAGGTCGGTGGCAAGTCGACCTGACACAGCGCAATTTTTTGCGTAGCGGGACCCGGCGATGCGCTTTGTGCGGCATGGCGCGGGGCGCCTGGCACGCTATACCGGCTCATAGCAGGATCGCCTGCTGCAGCAGTTCCAGCGCTTTCAGTTCGTCCAGGCGACCCGTGCGTGCCTTGCCTGCCAGCGTCTTGATCAAGGCTTCCGCTATCGGCTCAATACCGTGAAGATTGTCCAGACTCGTCACGGAAGCGAAGGGGAGCGCTGCCGGGTTTCGCTGCGGTACTACGGACGCGGCGAACGACTCTGGGGTTGCCCGTGTCGCTGCCGGTGCCCCCTCACCACTGTCTTCAGGCAGGTGACCGGTGCCGTCGTCGGGAAAACCATTCACATGATCTTGCGCGCTGGTAACGGTCGCCTCTTTCTCTCCTGCGACATCCGCCGAAACAGTTGAGCTTTCTGGATCGCCCGCCCGCGCGCGCCGTGCACGCGCCTTCTTGCCTGTGGCCTTCACCGGCATGTCGTCGTTTGTTGCGGACACAAGCGATTCGTGCTGTTGGGCGGATACGCGTCCGCGCGCCGCAGGCGCAAGCATACGCGACACCGACGCCGGAATCTCGGTTTCGGCGCGCGGGGTGTCCAGCCAGCCGGATGGCAATCCCAGTCGCTCCGTGAACCGGTTGGCTTCGGCAGCGTCCATGCGCTTCTTTCCATGCAGCCGGTGGGCCATATTGGACCCACTCAGTTCCATGACCACGCCAAGTCTTGCTTTCGAGCCGTTGCGACTCGTGAGAACGTGGAGATTGGCGCGCCGGATGTTTTCTACGTCGGCCCCGTCGTTGAGTGCCAGCGACTGCTGCCGGGCCGTTTCAGGAGACGTGCTGGATTTCGCACGCGCAGCTTTTCGCGGCGTACGAGCGTCGGGCTGTCCGGCCGTTTCGCCTGGACTGGTCTTGACGGCCCTGGGCGTACCACCGGTTGCTTTCCTGGGCATTTTCGCTTCCTCGGACAGACTGTCTTCAAGAGAGGGTTGCGGGTCGACGGTCAGGACAGAAGCCGGCTTGAGTGCTTTGGACTCTCCGTCTGGTTCGTCGTCGGGTTGAATGAAATCGAGTGGTGACTTCAGCCGGGCGATGGTCTCGGCTGCGAGTCCAGGAATGGGCTGGTCAAAAAATCCTTGTGGCAGCCCAAGCGTGGTTTCCATGTGAAAGGCGGTCTCGGGTGTGAACCTTTCGCCCTTCAGCAGTTCGGCCACGCGCGTCATGCTGGATTCAAGCGCGATGGCAATATTCTCTGCGCCTACCGTATCGACGAGAAACTGGAACGATCGCGTCTTGAAAATGGAGGCGGTCTGGGCGGAGTCCTGTGCGGGCGGCTTTACATACGGCTGCCTCTGCCGGTTGGGCTGAGACTTCTTTTCGTGGCGACCCTGGCGTTGACCGCTGTCGCGGGATCCCGCATATCGCCCGCGGGCTTGATTCATAAAGTAGGGCTCCATGCGATCGCTGATATCCTGAAGGTGTTGATTATAGACGCGGCGATGTTGGTATTTGATGTGTCATTCGCACCATGACGCGTAAATGTACGCCGGAATGAAGGTGGCGGCCTCCTTGATGTGGGTTTTCCGTGATCGGGTCTGGAATGGAGAGGATAACGAATGAAGTCGCGAAAGAAATCAGGTGATCATTCATGGTCCAGCTTGAGGCGTCAAGGGTTATCAAGCCACTTGAAGCTGCGACGAGCTTGGGGTTGTCGATGACGCAGAAGGCGAGCGGATATTCCGTTCAGGGAGGGCGTGGCGCTCTGCTCGCCACCACAAATCGGCGCATCGACGAATGGGGCGAGGTCTTGCACAACCCGATCATGACGCCAGTCGCCGTCGACCGGCAGGTCGACCACCCGATCATCTTCGAGCGCAACGAATTCGCCTGACAAGCCCTTGATGGGGATTTTCAGTATTTGGGAATGCGCCACATACCTGGAA
>NZ_BBJJ01000214.1 GCF_000739815.1 Paraburkholderia mimosarum LMG 23256 = NBRC 106338 | reverse complement strand
GCGTAGTTCGCACGGATGGTTTAGGTTCTGCCTCTCCACCGGTGGCGATGGTGTCCGTGCTGCCCGATGGAATAGCGAGCAGACCCGCCACGGTCCCTTTTTGGGGCTGGCCTATCAGTGTCTTTGGCCCGTTCCGAGTGACGGTGTTTATCAGCAGTTCAGGTACCTTAACCTTGCCATCCAGCCTAGCGCCCCCTCCGCGTTGACACTCGCAGAGGAACATCGATCTCGCGATCTTGGTACGGCTTGCGCCGGGCTACATTGTTTCGGAGGCTTCACACGAGACCGTTGCCAGTCCCGCATGCCCCGATAGGCTACGGGCGACGGAACGCCCGGTTTTGCTCCCGCCGAACATCAGCGGTAAAACCACGAACTACGCGACGTCACGTCGCACATTCCAAACTCGGCCATCCGTCGCCGGATGTAGGCCACGATGCTCTCGCGCTTTCTCTCATCCATCAGCTTTACTCCGATTTTCTCCGATCAATCGCCTGGCATTCGGCAGGCAAATTGCAGATTACGTGCCGCCAGGTTGCCACGCGACACTGCCGCACTGCTGCGGCGGCGAAGAGGGCAGGTATTTTTGAGCCGCGTATTGCCGGGATCGGCGAACGGAATCTCTCGCGACTGGTTGGTTTGTGTGTTTGACAAGTATAAGTCAACCCGAAGGCGACGCCTGGTTTGCTTGCGCACCCTACGTCATCTTTTGTCGCGCTCGGGCTTCATCGCACTGAACATCGGTCACGCGAACGGCGATGTGCGGGTACGAGTCTGGACAACAGGGAATTGATATATTGCCGCGAAGCAGCAACCGCGCGATGTCGATTTTTAATTTGCAGTTGCATTGAAATCGCCGGGCGCGGCACATTCAATTTGCAGGAGCGTACTGGTAAGGTTCATAATCACCACCGCGACGATGGTGTCAACCTTTGACGGGCAGACCGAACTTCGAAGTGCCTGGCAAACACGCCAGGGAAATTCCAGGATCGCATGGACGGCATACCCCACAGGAGAAATAGAAATGGTTACCTTGGACGCAATCAAGTTGAAAATAGCAAAACTCGAGAAGCAGGCGGTGGCGATCGCCGAAAAGCAGTCGTCGGTGGGCCTCACAAAAATCCGTGACCTGATGCACAAGCACGGACTGACTGTCGCTGACATTGAAGGCTTTGTCGCTAAGCGGCGCGGTCGCAAGCCGGGGGTTACGCAGCCGAAATCGGCAGCAGCAAAAGCCCCGCGCGCGGCCGTACATCACGTTGCACCGAAATACGCGGATCCGAAAACGGGCGCGACGTGGTCGGGCCGTGGTCTTGCACCGCTGTGGATTCGCGACGTCAAGGATCGCTCGAAATTCCTGATTGAAGCTGGTGCAACGGCAAAGGATGCTGGCGCAAAGGCGGCTCCTGCGAAGAAGGCGGCCGCGAAGCGTGTCGTGGCGAAGAAGGTCGCGAAGACGACGGCGAAGACGACGGTTGCCACGAAGAAGGCAGGCCGGGCAGCGGCGGCTCCGGCAAAGCGTGGACGCGGACGCAAGGCTGCAGCACCCGCGAAAAAGGCTTCGGCACCGCGCAAGGCCGCAGCAAAAAAGGCACCAGCCGCAGTTCAGGCAACTACCGCTACTGTCACGCCTGAAGTCGCAGCGGCGTAATGGATGATACAGTCGTAGCCGGCAGAGCTTGATGCTCGCCACGCAGCATTGGCGGCCCGCTACGACTGGTCACTCAGGTGCCTTTGCGCGTCGTCCTTGCGTCAGGGTGACGCCACGTATGTCCATGAGGAAGCGCGGGACGCAGGTGCGGGCGCCTTCAATCCGATGCCCAACCGTTTTGAACTTGTCTCGCTGGCGTTGCCGGCCGACTGTCCGCCGGAGTCGGTTCCTTCGATGGTCGGCCAGCTGATCTCGGCCGCCTGGCCGGGCATGAGCCGCGCGCAGCTCGTGGACCGTGCCCGTCGGCTCGACATGCGTGCATCGCTGCGCGTGCAGCCCGGTATCGGACCGGATGGGCTGACGCGGTTCCGGCTCACGCTCAGTTTTGCGAACGGAGGCTTCGAGCTGATCGGCCATGTACGCCGTGTTATTCGCCGCCGCACGGGCGTGCGACGCCAGAAGCCGTCATTGCCTCCAGCACGCGATATCAGGCAGCAGAGCCTTTTCTGAGTGTTGCCGAGGCTGGGCAACAACGCCTGTCGACACACAGGCATCACCGCTGAAAAGAAGCCCGCTAGAGAATCCTGAGATTGCGAATCTTTCCGATTGCCGGTGAGCGTTCGACGATCAGGTTCGCGATGAATTCAGGCAACAGGGCGCGCGGCACGTTCGCGGGGATATCGGTCACGAGCTGCGAAGGCACCTGAACGATGAATTCCTCCGGTGCAGTGGCGAGACTATGTTCGTACGCAACGCGGATTTCCATGCTGTTATCTTTCGGAGATGTGGTTGCCGGGAGTGCATGCAATGTGCGCAGGGCCATGCAGGGTTGTGGACTCAGTGTAGCGCGCGATACCACCTGTCGTTGCTCTGTTGCGAGCGCTTGCGCGCTTTTGCCGACCATCGCAGGCTGCACCGCCCGCGACTCTATTTTCCTGTAATGCAAGCCCGGCAGTTTGGTCCCCGCCTATGGGAGCCGGTTACCATCAGATGCCGGAATATCCGTATGACGTTTGTGCGAACCTCTCTCACGTCACCACGTCCTTGTTCACCGGCGGCCTTTCATGCATATGAGCAGACTGATGTGCGCTTGCGCGACGGGGTGCGTTGACGACGTTATCGTGCAATCTGGAGATGACTGTCGTTGGTGCGGGTGTCGCGCGCGACCCTACCCACCAGTTTTCCGAGGTGA
>NZ_BBJJ01000215.1 GCF_000739815.1 Paraburkholderia mimosarum LMG 23256 = NBRC 106338 | reverse complement strand
CTGACAATTTTTTGCATGGATATTTTGGCCTTGACTATGTATAAGTTACGTCGTCGGCTCCTTGCAGCAATTTTTATGCCATCAGTGAATGCGAGTGAGTATGATAAGTGTCCGCTGAGCGAGGCGACCGGTGAGGTTCTGATAATCGTATAGTCGGCCCCGACAAGATGACGGAAGAAATTTCGACGAATGGAACACGAACCTGTTTGAACGCATCTGAGGGTTGAATCGTCACCCCTGCCTACACCGCTGATTAGGCAGGACGCGAATTGTTGCCGATCATATGTGCGGCCCGGCAACGCGAATGCTGACTGGCCATGTAGGCCCAACAGCACGCCCAACGTCGGCAGACTATACGCACCTTTGAGATATTGCCGACGCCACTTGAAAAAGAGGTTGGAATTGACGTCGTTCTTGTGGGGCAATCAGCACCACGGACGCCCTTGGTTCAAAGGACGCGGTTGGAAAGCTCGGAGCTTAAACGCATCGTCAACTCGCGCGCCCGCTCAATCTCTCGTCCTTTTGATAGCAAATACCAATCGACTCCAGCAACTGTTGAGAAAGGTCTGCGCGCGTTGCTTACCTCGCAGGCCCAAGCCTATTCGGCGATTTCCTGGCGGATGATGAGGAAATCAGCTCAGTGCTGAACCGAATCTAAGCAACAATGCACCCATGCAATCAAAGCGTTCGTTGGTCACCTTACCTTATCCCGTTGAATTGCGTTGCAATATCTCCCAAATTGTCCGATGCGCGACAAACGTTGCACATTTGCAACAGGCAGTTCGGAATTGTGTTGTGTCTATATGACCGTCCGTCCGGCGCGAAAATTGCGTCAGTCATTTTCGGAAGTCAAACTCGCACGGAGGTGAGGATATGAGTCCCGAAGACGGACGATCTGACCAATGAGGCAGAACCTGAATCCCGCGGTGGCGAAGGTGCTCAAGCGCCTGCGTTATCCGCTTGACGTAATTCTTTTATGCCTGCGCTGGTACGTTGCCTATCCGCTGAGTCTGCGCCACCTCGAGCAGATGATGGGCGAGCGACAAATTTCGGTTGACCATTCGACCGTGCATCGCTGGGCACTCAAACTGTTGCCAGTTCTGGAGGACGAAACGTACATTCGCGTGAGGGTCGAGTGGAAATATTTGTATCGCGCGGACAAGGCTTGCAACACGGTCGATTTCCTTCTGCCATCCCATCGTGGCAAGGATGCGGCTAGGCGATACTTCGAAAAGGCGATGGTCCAGAACGGTCAACCGGAGACCGTGACAATCGAGAAGAGCGGATCAAACCCTGGCGGCACTACAAGCGCTCAATGCTGAACGTAAGACGCCGATCAAGGTCCGCCAGAACAAATACCTGAACAACGTTGTAGAGCAGGACTACCGTGCCATGAAGCGCCGCACTCGTCGTATGCTGGGATTCAAAGGTTTTCGCTGTGCACGCATCGTTACGGTTGCCATGGAAGTCATGTATTGGCAGATGAAATGCATTCGTGGCACTCAACCATCTGCCGTTGAGCAATTGTATCCGCTGGCGAAATAATCAATCCCCGTTATATCGCGCTTTGCTATGACCGTCGCCATTATCGCGAAAAAATCCTTCAACTGACGATGCTGCTAGCAACCTGAGCCAAGTGGCCGGAATAGTGACGGCGGTGCCGCAAGAACAGCCAATGAGTCGCCTAGGCGCGGCCACCGCGCGAAAATGCGCCGGCTGGCGCACTCGCCTGTGGTGCAACCCGGACGATCCATCTACAACTCAGCGACGAATTGCATACCATCATTTAAAACAGTGCCGCGGTTGTCACAACGGGGCAATTTTCAACAGCCACTAGGTCCTCGACGACCTCGCATCAAACTAGGAAGCAGTTCATGGATAGCAATGTACTACCGACGTTCCTACGCGCTAAACTAAAGCGGGGACTGCTCGAGGTCAAAGTCGACGCCGCCACCTTGCCCGCGGCTAACCTGTTCGGTTTTGCGGAGCGCCGGAATCCAAAGCGGGCATTCCTCTTTGTATCCAAAGTTCTGGGACGCTACATACCGGCGCGCCCATCGATCATGGCTGCCAGTTTCGAGAGCCTCGTCAGCGAGATCCCAGCGAACCTGCCCGGCCCAGTGCTGGTAATCGGCGTGGCCGAAACCGCAGTTGGCCTCGGTGCTGGCGTGCACCGTGCTTACAGTGCAACGCGTTCCGATAGCGTGTACCTCACCAGTACCCGTCATCCTTTGGGTACCGACCTCTTTGCTCGATTCGAGGAAGAGCACAGTCATGCCAGCACCCACTTAATCCACCTACCGGTCGATCCCGAGGTTCGTGATTTGATGCTTCAGGCCCGATCTTTAGTCCTGGTGGACGATGAGGCTTCTACCGGCAAGACCTTTCTCAACCTACACCGCGCACTAATCGAAGCCGGCCTCAAGAAGATCGAGCGTGTGGTCACGTGCGTCCTGACGGACTGGTCTGCTGGTGCTGTGAGTAAGGCCATCGGAGAGTCGACCACCGCCGTATCCTTGTTGAGCGGGTCGTATCAGTTCCACGAAGATCAGTCCGCGCCCCTGCCGGATATGCCAGGCGTCGGTGCCGTTTCTATAGGCGAATGGCCTCTCTCACCCCGCAATGACTGGGGGCGCTTGGGCGTTCGCCGCGTGGAGGACACGCTCGCACCGGACATTCAAATCCGGCGCGGCGAGAAGGTCGTCATAGTTGGTACCGGTGAGTTCGTCTGGCGTCCCTTCCTGCTGGCGGAGCGCGCGGAGCGAGCCGGGGCAGACGTCTACTTCAGCTCCACCACTAGATCCCCTATAGCCC
>NZ_BBJJ01000216.1 GCF_000739815.1 Paraburkholderia mimosarum LMG 23256 = NBRC 106338 | reverse complement strand
TTTGGGCCGTGCGCGAGGTCAGCTTTCCGACAATTTTGCGCATTTTGTTGCAACAGCACCGCAGCCGCGCTGGTCCGCACGACTATTTGCAACCTTAGGTTAGCCAAGAGTTTAAGCACTTCATCGCTAGCATAGTCATTGCTTATAGAACACATCGGGTGAATGCAATGGAAAATCTCGCTGAATTCGTGTATTCCCCAAACACTACGACAGGCGACAGTTTATTCAATGACGACATTTTGACAACCGAAGGAAGTATCGCGATGAGATCTTTTGCAATCCAGCGGAGGCGTCGGCTGCTTGGCGCCGCTTTCTTTACACTTATAGCACTTTCAGACGCTACCTTCGCAGATGGCCCGCAGCACTATGACCCGGAGCGTATTCTCGCGGCGTTCAAGAACCCGTATACCGGCCCTGTTGAAACGGAGAGGACCGTAGGCATCGTTGCTCATCGTGGCATCGTTGGCAGTGGCTGTCCCGAAAACTCGCTTTGCTCGATTCAAAATACCTATAACAACGGTATCGAGGCTATCGAACTGGATGTCAAACTAAGCAGCCAAGGGACACCATATCTCTTCCATGATCTTAACGTCGGACGCGTTGCTGCCGGCTCCGGCTTTGATATCTTTACAGGCGAAGGGTGGAATGCCGATGTGACCTTGCCCTCGAAAAACGTATCCGTTACTGAGAGTGTGTAAAACTTCAGTGACGGAGGATTGAGCAATGAGTAACCCGAGGGCGCGGTACACGCTGGAATTCAAGGTTGAAGCGGTGCGCATGGTGCGTAACGGCCAGAGCCAGTCGGCGGTGGCAAAGATTTTGGGCATTAGTACGCAGACGCTGCACACCTGGATCAAGGCCGATGATGCTGGCAAGCTCAGCGGCGCAGGCAAACAGGTGTCGGCCGAGCAGATGGAGATTGCCCGACTGCGTGCGGAGAATGCGCGGCTGAAGATGGAGCGCGATATCTTAAAAAAAGCGACCGTGTACTTTGCAAAGGAGTCGGCGTGAAGTACGCGTGGATTGAGCGGCACAGCCGACAATGGCCGGTATCCGTGGCCTGTGAGGCACTGGGTGTCAGCCCCAGTGGTTATCACAACCGCAAGGCCCAAGACGTTGATCCTGACCGGCCGCGCCGACGTATCAGCAACGATGCGTTGCTGGTCCACATCAAGGCCGTGCACGCCGAGTCCAAAGGCGAGTACGGCTGGCCACGCGTGTGGAAAAAGCTGCTTGCGCAAGGGATTCGCGTGAGCAAGGACCGGGTTCAACGGCTGATGAAGCTGCATGGCATCAAGGCGCGGACCAAACGCCGCTTCAAGGCCACGACCGACAGCAGGCACAACCTTCCGGTCGCACCGAACCTGCTGCAACGCGACTTCTCGCCGACGAAACCCGATCAGGTCTGGACGACAGACATCACCTATCTCTGGACCGACGAGGGCTGGCTGTATCTGACGGTCATACTCGACCTGTTCAGTCGCCAGGTCGTGGGATGGTCGCTCAAGCCGCACATGCGCACGGAGCTGGTGTCGGACGCGTTGCGGATGGCGTGGTTCCGGCGTCGGCCGGAGGCCGGACTGATCGTGCATAGCGACCGTGGGAGCCAGTATTGCAGCGCCGAGTTCCAGGACCTGCTCAAGAGCTACGGCATGCAAAGCTCGATGAGCCGCCGAGCAAATTGTTGGGACAACGCACCGACCGAAAGCCTGTGGGGATCGCTGAAGCAGGCGCGCATCCATGGTCAACGCTTTGCGACGCGTCGCGAAGCGATGGACGAGGTAATCGACTGGTTGAGCTTCTACAATCATTCGCGTTTGCACTCGACGTTGAATTACGTCAGTCCGATGCAATTTGAACAAGACTGGCACGCCGAACAGCGAAAGCAAGCGGCATAATACTCGCTCGGTTAGCGGATACGAAATTCACGGGCAACGTCAATGTTCGTTCGCTGGACGATGCAGCGCTCAACAGAATAATGTTGCGCGATAAGCAATTTAGAATCACGGGATACGATGCCCTCCCTCTTGAGGAGGCTTTGGACAGGGTGAAATCAGACTACCCTTATATGTTAGTGATACTCGATCTCAGGGATTTGGATGCTGTTTCTCGTGCGGCGGATATTGTCATCGATCGAGGTATGCAAAATACAGTGGTACTCAAATTCTTTGCGAGACTTGCGGCGGCCGAGCCGGGAAATATCGTGAAACACACGAAAGGCGTAGCCTTTGCACCAATGATTTACGCTAGCGACGAAGACGAACTTTCAAACCAGTACAAGCAGTTGAGCTGTGGACAAGCTGCGGGCTACTATCGCCAATGCTTGGTGGAATCTTGGTTGGATGAGGCCAGCAAGCAGAGTAACTTCGCTTGGATCGAGGTCGGCAACAAGAACCCCGCAAACGGAGACCCCACGTATGATCTGGTTAAGCATGTCCGTGCCGGACGCAAAGCCATGGGAACCTTTACTCCGGTAAAGGAGTACCGGCAAGACAAGAACGATGGTGAATGGTACGTCAAAATCGATGGTAGGTGTTGCTATAGCCTCGACGAGCACCTGACACATACTGCCCATTTCGGTACGGAAACAGCGGATAATCGCCCCAACGTTCAGCTACAACTTGATAGCGGTTTCACGTCGATCACAACAGATGATCCATTGGCTGCCGCAGCTGCCGCAAGCCGTTCGGGAATGCGCGACACCAGCCGGTATTACTGACCGGTGCACCAAATGCTGCCCTGTGCGTTGGAGAGGTATGAATACGCAAACTGATGCAAGGAAGCTGGGCGAGGCAAC
>NZ_BBJJ01000217.1 GCF_000739815.1 Paraburkholderia mimosarum LMG 23256 = NBRC 106338 | reverse complement strand
CGACGACTATACCTGTTGGCTTCAAACGGTGGCGTGATGGTGCACTCTGCCGACTGATTCCGCCTCAGCCGCAACATCGGCAGGGCGGCTAGGTCGCCGTAGCGCGCAGCAATCAGCGATGGGAAATCGGGAGGCGTCGCGTTTCGTTGCGGCCACGGCGAACCGCTGCCGCGTGGCATTCAACACTGGATTGCTGTGACCGTGAGGCTGTGAATTGAGCGGCCACGACAGCAAGCCATAGTGGTGACATCGTGCGCGTCGTGATAAGCAAACCTTCACCCAATGCCATCGATGTCGATTCGCGGCCAGCATACTTTCCAAAGTTCTGTCTCAGAAATAACTTTACGTAAATTCAGGGTGGTCTATTATCGAATCACCATGAGTTGGAGGCGATCATGGGACGCAAAGGAATCGAGGTCGTCGTGTCGGAACTCGAGCGAGAACAATTGCTGTCAATGAGCCGTTCGCGTTCGCTGCCTCACTCTCTGGTGCGCCGAGCAAAGATTGTTTGATGGCCGATGACGGTCATACGAGTCAAGAAATTGAGAGCAGGGCGAAGTAACACCACCCGCAATTACGCACTGGAAGAAGCGCTTTGTTGGCCATGGACTTGCCGGTCTGCATGATGAAGCCCGTTCAGGCGGACCTCGCACGCATGATGATGAAGCAGTAGCGGAATTGCTTGCGAGGATACTGCATGAGAATGCCGGCCGGGGCAACGCACTGGAGCGTGCACTCCGCTGCTGCGCAGACAGGGATTTCGAAGAGTTCGGTGGGGCCCGACATCTGTCGCTGTTCGGCGTACAGCCTCATCGGTCAAAACGATTCAAGCGGTCTAATGATCCCTACTTCGTGGAGAAGGTGCGCAATATCGTCCGGTGTCAACTCATCACCGATCGCCCGACTCGTGTCCGATTTGCGCGAGAGCGTTTCCAGCGTCGTTGCGAGCCACGCGTGGAATTGATCGAGTAGCGGCCGCGCATGCTCCTGGCGATGCGCACTGCGCTCGTCGGGCGGCTTGCCCCTGATCGTCTCCTCAATCCTGGCGCGCCGATACGCTCGAGCGCTTCAGTGTTCAACGCATTGGGCGTGCTGCATGTTTGGCGGGGCCTACTGTGTCCACTTTGGCGCCATCGGTCTAGACGGTGCTCGGGCAACGCTTACTCATCACCAGCATCGAGCGATATATCGAGCAGTACAACCAACACGGCCGGCCGTTCGTATGGTCCGCGATCGCCGATTCTATTCGCCAGAAAGTGGCTCGGCTATGCAACGTTATTTCTGGGACGGAACACTGGGAAGTGTTCACACTAATTGTGTTTGATCGGATACCATCGGTGATGGAAATCACCGAAGCCAAAAATCCACGGACCGAGCATTGTGACCTTGCCCTCGAAAAACGTATCCGTTATTGAGAGTGTGTAAAACTTCAGTGACGGAGGATTGAGCAATGGGTAACCCGAGGGCGCGGTACACGCTGGAATTCAAGGTTGAGGCGGTTCGCATGGTGCGTAACGGCCAGAGCCAGGCGGCGGTGGCAAAGATTCTGGGCATCAGTACGCAGACGCTAATCAGCTGGCTCAAGGCTGACGAGGCTGGCAAGCTCGCTGGCGCAGGCAAACAGGTATCGGCCGAACAGATGGAAATTGCGCGACTCAGGGCAGAGAACGCGAAGCTGCGCATGGAGCGCGACATCCTGGGAAAAGCGACGGCATACTTCGCGAAGAGGTCGGCGTGAAGTATGCGTGGATTGAGCGGCACAGCCGACAATGGCCGGTATCCGTGGCCTGTGAGGCGCTGGGTGTCAGCCCCAGTGGTTATCACAACCGCAAGGCCCGAGACGTTGATCCTGATCGGCCGCGCCGACGTATCAGCAACGATGCGTTGCTGGTCCACATCAAGGCCGTGCACGCCGAATCCAAAGGCGAGTACGGCTGGCCGCGCGTGTGGAAAAAGCTGCTTGCGCAAGGCATTCGCGTGAGCAAGGACCGGGTTCAACGGCTGATGAAGCTGCATGGCATCAAGGCGTGGACCAAACGCCGCTTCAAGGCCACGACAGACAGCAGCCACAACCTTCCGGTCGCACCGAACCTGCTGCAACGCGACTTCTCGCCGGCGAAGCCCGATCAGGTCTGGACGATATCTGTGGACCGACGAGGGCTGGCTGTACCTGACGGTCATCCTGGACCTGTTTAGCCGCCAGGTCGTGGGCTGGTCGCTCAAGCCGCACATGCGCACGGAGCTGGTTTCTGACGCGTTGCGTATGGCGTGGTTCCGTCGTCGCCCCGAGACCGGTCTGATCGTGCACAGCGACCGTGGGAGCCCAGTATTGCAGCGCCGAGTTTCAGGACCTGCTCAAGAGCTACGGCATGCAAAGCTCGATGAGTCGCCGAGCAAATTGTTGGGTCAACGCACCGACCGAAAGCCTGTGGGGATCGCTGAAGCAGGCGCGCATCCACGGCAAACGCTTTGCGACGCGTCGCGAAGCGATGGACGAGGTAATCGACTGGTTGAGCTTCTACAATCATTCGCGCTTGCACTGGACGTTGAATTACGTCACTCCGATGCAATTTGAACAAGACTGGCACGCCGCACAGCGAAAGGAAGCGGCATAATAAGTGCTCGGTTAGCGGATGCGAAAATCGCGGGCAACGTCATTGCCTGCCACGACAGCGGGGCAATGTCAGCTTGACGAATCTGCAGGTGATGAATGCGATCCTTTACGTCGCCGAGCACAGCTGCAAATGGCGCGGACTGCACAAGCGGTATAGTCGTCA
>NZ_BBJJ01000218.1 GCF_000739815.1 Paraburkholderia mimosarum LMG 23256 = NBRC 106338 | reverse complement strand
GCAGCTCGTCGGTTCGTTTTCCTCCGAAACCTCTAACCCATTCGCCGGCCATATGTGCACCAGAGACGGCGAGCACGCCCGCCGCAGCTGACAGGAGCATCCGCTCCAGTCTAATCGGCGGACGGCCTCGCTTGCCCTTCGGATACTGCGGCTCAATATCCCACAGCAAGCGCGTCCACGAACAGCTTCTCCATCTCCGCCAGAAAGCGCTGTCGCTTCGCACCCTTGCTTTCCCCTTTCTCCAAAACCGAACTGCCGCTTCATGTCGTAGATCCGTTCTGTGAGGCTCCTTCTATAGCGTCCTCGGTGATCTTTGCGATGACCGCCGAGCCGAATAAATCAGTGCTTTTCAGAACAAATGATTCAAAATGATACGATTTTAAATAAATTCTTACATGGATTTATCAAAAAATTCCATCCTTTTCGACTAAGCTTGCGGACCTCGCTAGCCGCATTGATTTTTCTAATATATCGAGCCATTCGGAGGTTTTTCTATGACACATATTGTTATATCTCACGAGCGACAACGTGGAACAGGACGTTTAGGGAAAGATTGGCTACGAACGTATGCTTCGGATTTACTTTCTGAAACAGCGGCACGACTGCTTACAAACTGACTCCTCGCAAGCGCAGGGGACGAACTCATTGACTAGCGCGTCCTTAGCCGCTTTTGGAAGTAAACATTAATAACCAACCTATTGAAAATTTAATTAACTATGGACACCTGCGCCGACCACGTAGTGCTAGTAAACGAATCCGACGAAGCCATCGGCACTGCCGCAAAGCTCGAAGCCCACAGACGCGGCTTGCTGCACCGTGCGTTTTCGATTTTTGTCATCGACGATACCGGAAAACTGCTGCTTCAGCGCAGGGCCGCATCCAAATATCATTCCGGTGGGCTTTGGGCAAACACCTGCTGTGGCCATCCGAGACAACACGAGAAAATTGATGTCGCGGCCAATCGACGCCTTCGAGAAGAGATGGGTTTTAGCTGCGATCTGCGACATGTAGGCATCTTCCTGTACCGCGAGCCGGTAGGATCCGGATTGATCGAGCACGAGATCGATCATCTATTCGTCGGCACATTTTCCGGCACTCCGGAGGCGAACCCCGACGAAGTCTGTGAATGGGACCGCGTAGCCGTCTCCGCGGTAGTGCAACGCCTCTTTGAATCACCCGATGAGTTCACTGCTTGGTTCCGTGCCGCCTTTTCCCATGTGACGCCCTATCTTCCGGGGCAGCCGCTTTGAACGCGCCGTTGCATCTCATCATCGGGCCTACCACGACAGGCAAGACGGGCCGGTCTGTCGAGTTGGCGCAACAGACCGGCGCGAGCGTGATTTCGCTCGACCGGATTCAGTGCCACAGCGAGCTCTCAGTGGGAAGCGGGCGCCCATCGGATACGGAATTGCGCGCGACACGACGGTACTATCTTTGCGATCGCCCTGTCGCTGACGGTGAGTTGCCAGCTGCACAGGCTAACTTGCTGTTACATGATTTGGTCGAGCAACTCCGCCGCCAAAACGAACAGATAATTCTCGAAGGCGGGTCTATGTCGCTGCTTGCCGCAATCAATGCCGACGCTGAGTGGAATCAGTATGAATGGACTGTCGAGCGGCTGCGCCTTCCGACCGCGAACATGTTTCGCGCCAAGGCCTGTACGCGAGTGTGTGAGATGCTGCAGCCTGCTGTTGGACCATCGATGCTCGACGAAGCAGTTGCCGTTTCTTGTGATCCAGATGCGAGCAAAGTACTCCGAGGTATCGTTGGATATCGGACGCTTTTCAAGTACGCAGACCACCACGATATGTCGTTGACTGAACTCGCTCGGTGTTGCTCCGCAAGCGTCCTAGATGCCTTAGTCGATGCCATCATTGCAGATTTCTTGGCATATGCAAAAGTTCAGGAACTGACGTTGCGAGCTCTCTATGGACCATGAAAGCGGGAATCGCATTTACCTCGTTCGCCTAATGTGATTGCATCAACAAATTCATAGCCTTAATTCGGACGGCGATGCCGGCCGTGTCGTCTATGGGGAGACGGCACGGCATTTCGCGAGGCTCGCCAGCGAGCTCAGAATGCGATATATGCGTTGGGCACTCCCTCCAACACGCGGAAACTTGCTATGTCGATTAAAGAAACTAATACGGATACCATACGGGCAGTATGCGTCTATTGCGGCTCATCGCCCGGCAACAATGCTGCCTACGTCGAGGCGGGCGAACAACTGGGTCGTGCACTGGCTGCGTCGGGACTGGCGCTGATCTATGGCGGCGGAACCAGTGGTGTGATGGGAGCAGTCGCCCGCGGAACGCTGAACGTTCGCGGTCAGGTAAGCGCGATCATTCCGAGATTCCTTCTTAACCGAGAGTCCACCATGGACGCGCTGACCATGCTCGAGGATCTGACGATCACCGAAACAATGCACGAGCGAAAGCAGAAGATGTTCGAGCGCGCGGATGCCTTCGTAGTACTGCCGGGCGGAATCGGTACCGTCGACGAAACCATGGAAATCATGACCTGGTGCCAACTCGGAAGACACCGTAAGCCGATGGTATTAGTTAACGTCAAACGCTTCTGGGACCCGATGCTGACAATGCTTGACCATATGCGCCGAGCAGGTTTCATTCATAGCGGCCACCTTCTCCAACCCATTGTGGTTGATCGCGTCGACGACGTTATCCCCGCAATTGTCGCCGCCGCTCCAGCCGCTGCTTATAGGCGCTCCCTACTTCAGCCC
>NZ_BBJJ01000219.1 GCF_000739815.1 Paraburkholderia mimosarum LMG 23256 = NBRC 106338 | reverse complement strand
CCGCAATCCATCTTTCTGCTTCTAATTTTCTACTGCACGTTGCTATCGGCTGCTGACAACCAGCGGAACGGAACCATGCCCCCCCCCTTTGCTCTTACCCCCTCAGACTTTCAGCGGGCTCTCACAGTTCGATATCAAGACTCGGATAAAATTGTCAATTTCGTCGATACCCCCCCTTTCTGGCTTTCGCCCGAGACCCTTGCCTACCGACGGACGACACATGGTGAGCGCCAGTTCATTAAATTCAATATCAAAACTGGGAAGAAGCAACCGGCTTTCGATCATAGCCGCCTTGCCGAAGCATTAAATAAGGCAGCCTCCTCGAATTTCCGAGGCAATTCGCTGCCCTTTGACCGCTTCGAAATTGGACAAGACGGCAACCAGTTGCTGTTCTCCATTGATTCCGTTCGGTGGAGTTGTGATCTTTCACGCTACATCTGCACTAGGATCTCTCAGGGCGAAATCTTGTCATTTCATAACGACTTCACGCCAACGGCTGAAATCGATAGTCGAATCACAAGCGATTCACCGAACGGCAAGTGGAAAGCATATATCAAAAACTACAACGTCTTTCTAATGAGTAAGGACGGGTCAGTAAATGTACCGTTAAGTCGGGACGGGACAGAAGCGAACAATTACGTCTTCTCATCCCTAAAGTGGTCCCCTGACTCCAATCACCTCGCAGGTTACCGTGTCGCCCTCGGCCAACCGCGTCAAATCATGCTTGTCAATTCCTCAGCAACAAACCATCAAGCCAGGTATGAGCCAATAGCGTATCCCAAAGCGGGAGATATTCTTCCGCGACCGCAACCGGTACTATTCGACATAGTCAACAAGCGCATGGTCAATATCGACAATGCTTTGTTCCCGAATCCTTTTAACCTTTCAAAAATTAATTGGTGGAAGGATGGGAGAGGTTTTACATTTGAGTACAACCAACGCGGCCATCAGCTATACCGAGTAATCGAGGTGGAGGCAGCCACCGGCCGTACCCGCTCTTTGATCGATGAGGTCAGCTCCACGTTCGTCGATTATACAGATTTAAGAAATGACCAAAGAAATTCCGGAAAACACTTTCGTTACAATGTTAATGATGGAGAGGAAATTATCTGGGCATCTGAGCGCGATGGATTTGAACATCTGTACCTTTTTAATGGCCGTACCGGTGTTTTAGAAAACCAAATCACCAAAGGTGACTGGGTTGTCCGCGCGGTGGACCACATCGATCCAGTCAGAAGGGAAATTTGGTTTGAAGCAAGCGGAATGAATGTCGGCGAGGACCCTTATTTCGTTCATGCCTACCGAATTGGCTTCGACGGAAAGGGGCTGACATCACTTACGCCAGAACCGGCCAATCATCATATCGAGTTTTCTCCTGACGGTAGATTCTACGTCGACCTCTGGTCGCGTATCGACCTTCCCCCACGCATGGCGCTTTTCCGGTCTAGAGACAACGCTAAACTGATGGAGATCGAGAGCACCGACATCTCCCAACTCGAATCCAATGGATGGAGAGCACCAATCAATTTTGTTGCCAAAGGGCGCGATGGTAAGACCGATATTTGGGGAATCATTCATCTACCAGATAGATTCGATCCACATCTGAAGTATCCTGTGGTGGAGGATATATATGCCGGCCCGCAAGGCTCTCACGTTCCAAAGTCATTCACAATCAAAACAGAGCCCCTTACCAAGTTGGGTTTTATCGTTGTGCAAATCGACGGAATGGGCACTAACAACCGTTCACGCCTTTTCCATGACGTCGCGTGGAAGAATCTGAAAGATGCAGGCCTTCCCGATCGCATTCTGTGGCATAAGGCGGCTGCCTCTCTATATCCCTGGTACGACATCTCGAATTTGGGAATCTTCGGTACATCAGCTGGCGGCCAGAACGCCATTGATGCACTGCTATTCCATTCGGACTTCTATAAGGTTGCGGTAGCCAACAGTGGTTGCTATGACAACCGTATGGACAAGATATGGTGGAACGAACAGTGGATGGGCTGGCCCGTCGGCATTGAATACTCACAGTCCTCCGCCATCGACAATGCCGACAATCTGCACGGCAAACTTATGCTTGTTGTGGGCGAAATGGACCACAATGTCGATCCGGCCTCCACCTTTGCGCTCGCCGACAGTCTCATTAAGGCGGGAAAGGAATTCGAAATGGTCTATGTGCCTGGTGCTGATCATGGAGCCCCCGGTATCTTCACCGAGCGTAAGCTCATGGATTTCTTCGTTCGCAATATTTTCGGGCAAGATCCGCCTAATTGGAATGCCACATCGACGCATTTTCCGTCGAGTTGATGCCCCTTTATACTGATCGCCGTGACATTGAGTTCGTAGGATTTTTGTATAGTCACATTCAATCGTTTACGTTGGGCTCAGGACTGCTATTGCTTGTCTTCGTTGAACGCAAGCCCGCAAGATTCGTGTGCGAGACCGGCGCAGTGTCATCGCCGCTCGCTGAGCGCCGCCGCCGTTCATGAGCTACGCCGAAAGCAGTGGGGTCAATGCCTTTGCGCGTTGGCGATCGTACTCGCTCTGGCGCTTGAAAAAATTCTCGCCTCAGCGGTCTTGGACCTGAGGATTGAAAGTGGCACGGCCATTGGGATGCCAACGAGATCATTCGCTTGTAGGGGTTATAAGCTGGAACCGCCGATTTTTTCGAAATTCTTCGAATTCAA
>NZ_BBJJ01000220.1 GCF_000739815.1 Paraburkholderia mimosarum LMG 23256 = NBRC 106338 | reverse complement strand
GTCGACTGCAGTACATTTTCCGGAACGGATGGATGCGGCGATCCTGACAAATTCGTCCCAGACGTCCACGATGAGCTCGAGCCTCACATCGCGGTCAGTGACCGCAGCCAGTTGCGGTGGGACTTCGTGATTTCGAGGGACATGAAGCCGTCGGTCACGAAGGTGTGACAGGCGAGGGCATAGATCGAATCCTAGTGCTCGTGCCAGACCCATTGCGAAATCGGTGTAGCCATGGGTGTCGACGGCGAGCTGCGCGATGTCTCCGGCCGCACTCTGTCGGACCACTCCCTCGATCGCGGCGCCGGCCTGACGCTCGTTCAAGACGATCGGCTGATCGTAAAAGATACCCCATCGATCGAGCACATGCGTGTACATCCCGATGGATGCCGTGCGGCGCCTCGGATCGGCACGCGCCTGCCAGACTGTGCGAGTCGTCTCCAGCGACATCATGTCGGAGGATGCCAGATCGGCGCGGCCCCAGTGAGCGGCGACGGGATGCTCATGCATGAATTCGAGGACAGCATCGGCAGCAAGCCGAAGCATTCTCTCATCCTCAAGTCGTTTCATCATCTGGCGGATGGCGGCCGGTGAAATCTCCGGGACCATCCGGGAGATCTCCGCTGCCGAGAGCGAGGTCCCGTGCGCCAGGACAGCCGAATACATCATGAGTAGTTCGACCCGCGATCGAGGTTCACGCCCAAGCAGGATCCAGCTGAAGCGCGTTGCGCTGTCGATTTCGAGAATGATCTCCGGTAGCTGGCCGGGCGGATGGGCTTCAAAAATAGCGCGTCGCAGACGATCGGCTTCTACGTCTTCTAGCTGAGCCTCCAATGGATCGAGATGCACCGCCGTATCAATCCGCACCTTGCCTTCATCCGCTGCACGATCCAGCAGTTCAAGGCGCTGGTCGAGATGGGCCAGAACCGGACCCAGAAACTCCTGAGGGTCCTGCGGCAGCCCAAGATGCCCATACAGGTTGTTCCGCCTTGTCCGCCACTCTTCGGCCGGGATCAGCATATGTGCCTGACTCCGGAAGGAAAAGCTGTGCTCGACAAAGATCGTGCCGTTGCGTAGAGCGACGCGCAACGCAAAAAGCGTGGCCCATTCGAAAGCCACCATCGCCTTCTGGCGGTCGTAGCCATCGATCGATTCACGCCAGGCACGCCCAAGCCGGATACTCACGCCGTCGGGCAACAGGTAGGCATGGCGCCGATAGAGATCTCGCAACAGGACGATCGCATCCAGCACCGGATGAGCGGTGTCGGCCTCGAACGGCAACTGGACAATACGGATCAGCAGGTTGCGCGCATAGTACCGCTTTCGGAGCAGAGACCGCCGGATCTCGCTGCGGCGGCTGGGTTGATGTGGTTGGAGGACCTGATCTGCCAGCACGCAAAGCTTTTTGCCCAGATCTTCACGCGAGAGCGATTCGTCAGTCGCGAGTGCCTTTACGGCGAGGGCGAATTCACGAAGCTGATCGGCGGCTTTCAATCGAGCGGTTTCAATGTCACGCGACGCATCGTTGACGACCTTTAGCACCCAGCGACGCAACATTGTGAGTACCTGATCGGTCGCGGTACAAAGCGCATAACGCATGAAACACGCCGCTTCAAGCCTTCGGCCTTGTGGCTCGATCCGTTTGCTGATCGAAGGTGGCCGGCTGGCGCAGCGACGCGCGTAATACCGCACGATCGCATCGTTGCACCCGGCTGGCCAGCTGTTGGCCACGCCGTGCATCGTGAGCAGCTTGATCTTGTCGAGCACCTCACTCATCTGGTGGGTCGAGCCACGAAGCGGGACGGCCCACAGCCATTGCTGCAGACTCGTGTGGTCTCCATGCGGCTGAGCCAGGAGACGCGCCCAGCTTTCGAGCTTGTCGATGCCGAGCGCCTGCTCAAGCGTCCCGTGCAATGAATCCTCGATATCGTGTACGGCCTGAACAACGAACTGCCTCAGGCTGCGATCGGGCGGTATGACGAGGCGATGTTCGTAAAGCCAGCGCTTCAGGTCGCTCATTAGCTGGCCTCGCTCCGGGCGGCCGGTAAGCTGTTCCTTGAGCCAGCGGATCACATATCGACGCTGATGTTCGGCGATCGACCGGAAATTTACGATGGTTTTTGCGAAGCCCTGGTGGTCCGACAGCGTCTTGAAGTTACCGTCGTAGATCGACCGCAGCGTCCCAACGTCTGGCGGCTGGACATCAAGCTGCTGGCCAAGGTGTCGCCAGAGAATGGTTGGGATCTGCCTGTATGAATCAAGCGGCCGACCGGTCATTCGCAGGAAACCGACATGCAGCGCGATGGCCAACCGGTAAAGATCGGTGCGCCGCGAATCGATCTGGGTGCGTTCGCGTTTTGAAAAAGTAAAGAATGTGCTGAGTTCGAATTCGCTCAGCTCGCGCGGTACCTGCCGGATCCCAAGATATGCCAGTCGCCAGTGATCCATCGGGCAGCTCCGCGTCGATGACGTGAGCGAACAAGCGTAGCGACGCAAAATCATCCGTGCCACGGTAGAAATCGGGATTCCGGCCTGGCGGCACAGCAACTAAGGAAAGGACCTGATCACGGCCCACCAAGTTGACATAACACGTCGCGACTGACACATCGCGAGCCAGCATCATGTTGTCGTAATTACTTCCG
>NZ_BBJJ01000221.1 GCF_000739815.1 Paraburkholderia mimosarum LMG 23256 = NBRC 106338 | reverse complement strand
AGGTCGAATTCAGCTCCGGACTCATCGTTGACACCGTCAACTTTCACCCGGCCAGCATACCAGACCGCCTTGCTGCGACAGAGCCGTTCTATTCGCTGGCTGGATAAGGAATCCATACCATATCGGTCTTGGCCGACCTTTCGCTCTTACTGCGACAGAGCCACTGCGACAGCCGATGATTGCTGCACGCGCCGCGTCGCCACGAAACCAGTCCCGCGGTACCATCGTCGCGACAGCGGACCACCATTCGCTCGATCTGACGCCAACTAAGAGTTCCAGCCGTTCGGCTGGCGACGAGCATCGGACCGACCCGGCCCGATGCGTGCCGAAACATTGTTTCTGGCCGGTCGACGATTCACTGCTCATGCCGACCTCCGAAACTCACCGCAAGCCACCAATTCACGCCTCTGCGCCTTAGTGGTCGAGAAATGGCTTTAGCCTGTTGGCGCGACTCGGATGCATCAGTTTTCGCATCGCCTTGCTTTCGATCTGCCGGATCCGTTCGCGCGTCAGGTCGAACTGTTTGCCCAGTTCCTCGAGTGTATAGTCACACGCGGTATCGATGCCAAAACGCATCCGCAGCACCTTCGCTTCACGCGGCGACAATGCATCGAGCGCCTCATCGATTGCAGAGCGCAGGTTTGCCTGCACGGCCGCATCCGCAGGCGATGCCGCCATCGGATCTTCGATCATATCGCCGAGCGTCGCGTCGGCATCTTCGCCCACTGGCGTCTCGAGCGATACGGGTTGCCTCGCGACTTTCAACATGCCTCTAACCTTCTCTTCCGGCAATTCCATGCGCTGCGCCAACGCGGCAGGGTCAGCCTTGCGTCCGGTCTGCTGCAGGATTTCGCGGGAAATCCGGTTCAGCTTGTTGATCGACTCGATCATGTGCACCGGCACCCGGATCGTGCGCGCCTGATCCGCAAGCGAACGCGTGACTGCCTGCCGCACCCACCACGTTGCGTAAGTCGAAAACTTCCAGCCGCGTCGATATTCGAATTTGTCGACGGCTTTCATCAGGCCGATATTTCCTTCCTGGATAAGATCCAGAAAGTGCACGCCCCGGTTCACGTATTTTTTCGCGATGGATATCACGAGGCGCAGGTTCGCCTCGATCATCTCGCGCTTCGCCTGCCGCATCTTCGACTCGGCCGCCATCATCTGCCGGTTGATCTTCTTCAACTGCTGCAACGGCAGCCCCACCTTCGCTTCGATATCGATAAGCTTCTGCTGTTCGGCCTGAATCGCCGGCAGACTACGCTCGAGCGCGGCACCGTACGCGCGCGACGACGCTGCCGTGTTTTTAGTCCACGCGAGATCAGTTTCGTGTCCCGGAAACGACTCGACGAACTTCTCGCGCGGCATGCCGCACCGGTCGACGGCAATTTGCAGAATATGCCGCTCGACCGCGCGCACTTGTGCGACCTGCTGTTGCACGTCGGTACATAGCCGATCGATGGTTCGCGCGGTGAAGCGAATGGGCGCCAGCTCGCGCTGGATCTCTTCCCAAAGGTGCGCGCGGGCCACCCGCCCCTTACCTTGCGCAGCGTTGGAACCAGAAATCTGCTCGAACAGCTCGCGCACCCGGGCAAATATGTCGAGGCTGTCGCTCGTGAGCTGCTGCATACGCGCTTCGTTCGTCCTCGCCGCGATCTCGCTGTCCTCATCGCCGTCATCGCTCCCGGCAGCGTCATCGTCAGCGGTGGCCTGCTCGATGTCCGGCGCTTCAGCGAGGTCCGACGAGGACAGTTCGACCGATTCGGTTTCCTCGTTGATACCGTCAACGAGTTCGTCGATGCGCAGATCGCCGGCCTCAATCTGCTCCCCGCTCAGAAGGATCGCCGAGACGGTCGCCGGGCAGGCCGCAATCGCCTGGACCATTTCGTGGAGACCGCCTTCGATGCGCTTCGCAATCTCAACCTCGCCCGCGCGAGTCAACAATCCGGTCGCGCCCATTTCACGCATATACATCCGGACGGGATCGGTCGTGCGCCCGAACTCAGAATCGACGGTGGAAAGCGCGACTTCAGCTTCCTCGTCGGCCTGGTCGTCAGACGTAACAGCCGGCGCCGCGTCATTCAGGAAAAGTGCCGCCGCGTCGGATGCCTGCTCGTAGACGGCGACGCCCATGTCATTGAAGGTGCTGACAATGGCTTCAATCGCAGCGGTCTGTGCGAAGTTGTCCGGCAGGTGATCGGCAATTTCGTCGTGAGTCAGGTAACCACGCTCCTTGCCCAACTGGATGAGCGCACGCATCTGGAGCTGCTGCCCCTCGGCCCGCGACTCGGTATCCATCGGCAGCAGGATTGCGGTGGCCTGGTCCTTCGATGCGCGTAGGGCCAACGCGTTCGGCGCGGATGCAGCCGTGTCTGGACGTAAAGTGCTCCGATCAAGCTTTGCCATACATTCTCCTGGACGGGTCCGCCCAGCGATCGCGGGCCCAGTAGCCGGCATCACGACGGCAAGCTGTGGAATCCACGACTACGGGCGTGACACGAATTGTGGGATCGCAAGGGGCAATGAGCGCGGTCCGCAGAGCGGACGCGAGGGAAGCGCACGATTTGGCGCAAGAGATCTACAGAGTCACATTCTAACAGAATTTGGCCTCTTTTGAATTCTCAGTGGGTGGTCAC
>NZ_BBJJ01000222.1 GCF_000739815.1 Paraburkholderia mimosarum LMG 23256 = NBRC 106338 | reverse complement strand
TGCAGAGGATTTTTTGTTTAGCGTTCGCGGCCTCAGTTGCATGAGTCGAACCAGTGAGATTACTCAGCGAGCGGTAAATAAAAAATCGTTTGTGCTGAACCGCTCCGCAGGCGTTTGCTTCTATGGGCATTGAATGAACGGTGCGGTGATTCGAGACACTCGGCACGTGGCCATCGCACGGCGGAAGTGGGCGGTCTGAGAGAGTCGGTCGCGTGAAGTCAGTGGGAATGCGAGGGTCAGCGGGCAGATAGTGCGCAGTTTCGCGGCATTGTGATGGTGCGAGGACGCTACAGCACGAGTGGGTTCGCGTTGGCCGCATGCGGAAGGCCAACGTGCTGGGGGCTGGTGCTGATGCCGGTCAGTGTCCATGGCTGGGATCAGGTGGAGCCCGTGGCAGGATGCCGGGCACACCGCCTTCGATGTGGACCATGTGGCCCTTGCCGCAGACGGGGCAATCGCGCAGTGACCTGCCGGTGAGCCGCTGGTAACGGTCACGGTAATCTTCTCCGATGACGGGTGACACAGCGGCGGGCGGCTCGACACCGAGCAGCCGTTGGCAGGTGGCCAGGCGCGTCGCGCGGTGGCAGTTGGCGAGCCACCCGTAGCTGCGGATACGCTTGAAACCGGTGGGTAGTACGTGCAGCAAGAAGCGGCGGATGAATTCGTCGGCCGTAAGCGTCATGGTCCTGTGGCGGGCCTCGTGACGATAGTCCTTCCACTGGAAGAGCACCGAATCGCCATCAAAGCGCAGCAACCGGTTATTCGAGATGGCGACGCGATGCGTGTAGCGGCCCAGGTAATCGAGCACCTGGGCGGCCCCACCAAACGGTGGCTTCGCGTAGACGACCCACTCCGCGCGGGCAGCAGGCGTAAGCCAGGCGGCAAACGCTTGCGGATCGCGCAACGGCTCGAGCTGGCCATGGAAGCGCAGCGCGCCGGCGTCGAACGCGCGCTGCAGCTGCTCGAGAAAGAGGCGCCGGAAGAGCCGCGAGAGGACCCGAACGGGCAGGAAGAAGCCGGGTCGGCAGGCGATCCAGCACTCGCCGTCAGGGGCAATGCCGCCGCCCGGTATCACGCAATGCACATGCGGATGATGCAGCAGATTCTGCCCCCACGTGTGCAGGACCGAGAGGAAGCCGATCTCCGCACCCAGGTGCTTCGGGTCGGCGGCGATCGTGCGCAGCGTTTCGGCGCTGGTGCGGAACAGCATGTCATAGATCACCCTCTTGTTCTGGTACGCAAGCGCGGCGACGGGCTCGGGAAGCGTGAAGACGACATGGAAATACTCGACCTCGGGGAGCAGTTCGGCGCGCCGGCGTTCGAGCCATTGCGCACGGGCGAGCGACTGGCACTTCGGACAGCAGCGATGGCGACATGAGTCGTAGGCAATGCGTTGATAACCACATGTGTCGCACTGCTCAACATGTCCGCCGAGCGCGGCGGTGCGACACAGCTCGATGGCGCTCATCGCGCGCCGTTGGGCACGACTGAGGGCGCCGGCATGGGTCTGCCGGTACTTTGTGCCGCAGCGGCGGAGGATGTCCGCCACCTCGAGCGCCGGGCGCATCGATGGCTTCAGAAGTATGCGGGAGGTGTGGGCTCAGGCGGGATGGGGGTGGGATGCGGCAGCAGGTCGAAGGGACTCGCGGTCGCGCATACGGTGCTGGTGGCTACCTTAAGGTAACGCGAGGTTGTGGCGAGGGACCTATGGCCCATGAGTAGCTGGATCCGGCGCACATCAGTGCCAGCTTCCAGCAGATGCGTGGCGAACGCGTGTCGCAAAGAGTGCGGCGTTATAGGCTTCCGGATTCCGCTGCGCCTGCGTGCAAGCTGGCATGCCAGGCCCACGGCATCGCGGCTGATGGGCTGTCCGGGAATCTTGCCCGGGAACAGCCAGTCCCGTGGATGAGCGTCCTGCCAGTACAGTCTGAGGATCTCGAGCAGCCTCGGCGAGAGCATTACATAGCGATCCTTACGATTCTTCCCCTGATTGACACGGACGACCATGCGCTTGCTGTCGATATCGGTGACCTTCAGATGCACGACTTCTGACACCCGCAGTCCGGCGGCGTACGCGGTCATCAGGATGGTGCGGTGCTTGAGGCTCGCGACCGACTCAAAGAAGGCGGTGATCTCCTCCAGGCTGAGGACAACCGGCAGGCGGATCGGCTTCCTCGGCAAGGGAAAGTCCTCGTCACTCCAGTCGCGTTTGAGCGTCACGCGGTAGAGAAAGCGCAGTGCGCCGATCGTTGCGCAGAGACTGGCGGGGGCCAGCTTGCGTTCTTCACGGAGGTAGACGAGCCAGGCCCGGATCTCCTCGGGACCGAGCAGTTCGGGCGAACGGCGAAAGTGGCGGGCGAAACTGGATACCTGAATCAGATAGGACTTCTGGGTATTCTCCGCAAGGTTGCGGATCTGCATGTCATGTAGCATGCGTTGGCGCAGTGGCGTCATGGCGAGCCTCCTGGAAGCAGTGGGTGGAATGCCCAACCGGGCGTTCACATACTGCTCCTGGCGATGCTGCCCACCACCTTGCCGGGGTTCAGCGACAAACAACCCTCTTCATCAAACGTCAGCCATGGACCTGTGCCCATCTCCCACTACCGCGTCAGCGGTTTAGTACAACG
>NZ_BBJJ01000223.1 GCF_000739815.1 Paraburkholderia mimosarum LMG 23256 = NBRC 106338 | reverse complement strand
GTCCGCGCCGATTGAATTTTGAGCCACCGCGCCGACCGAATTTTGAGCCGGGGTGAAGGCCGGTCCAATGATGGACCGGATGTGGATAAGTCTATGGTTTTTCCGGTCGCCTGTCCTCCCTTGTAAGCCGCTGTGCCGCTCGATGGAAGCCGTGAAGGGCGTAGCCCGTAACGGCTTCCACCGAGCGCGGCGCTCAGGTTTCAGCCGGGGCGCTACCCGTGTTGCCCTTGCGTGAGGCCTCGCGCGACTGGATTCGCTTTTTCTCGCTGGCGCTGCTTTGGCGGAAGCGGTAACTCTCGTTGCCGGTCTCCACGATGTGGCAATGATGCGTCAGGCGGTCCAGCAGCGCCGTCGTCATCTTCGCGTCGCCGAACACGCTGGACCATTCACCGAAGTCCAGATTGGTCGTAATCGCCACGCTCGTGTGCTCATACAGGCGGCTGAGCAGATGGAACAGCAGCGCTCCACCGGCCTGGCTGAAGGGTAGATACCCAAGTTCGTCCAGAATGACCAGATCGAGACGCAGCAGGCTCGCCGCGATCCGTCCGGCGCGGCCCTGCGCCTTCTCCTGCTCGAGTGCATTGGCGAGATCCACCGTCGAGTAGAAGCGCACCCGCATGCCGTGATGCATGATGCCGGACACGCCGATTGCCGTCGCCAGATGCGTCTTGCCCGAACCCGGGCCGCCGACCAGCACCAGGTTGTGTGCGGCCTCGGTAAAGCTCATGTCGGCCAGTTGCAGGACGAGCTTGCGATCAACCGGCGAGCCGTCGAAGTCGAAGCCAGCCAGATCGCGATGCACCGGGAACTTCGCCGCACTCATCTGGTGGTTGACCGAGCGCACGGCGCGATCGGCGCTCTCAGCAGTGAGCAACTGCTCGAGCAACCATCGGGACACCGGCTCCTCCACGTTCCCCTGTTCGAGCAGTTCACCCCAGGCAGCTGCCATGCCGTGCAACCGTAGCTGTTTGAGTTCAGCAGTCAGATCACGCATGGCCAGCCTCCCGCGCCTTGCGCAGACCGTCATAGCGCGAGGTATCGGCACGCGGCGGCGTCGCCAGCTGCAACGCCGTGTCGATCTTCGGCGGCATTGGCACGCTACGCATGCGCGAGAGCACGTTCTCCACGTGCTCGACGCTCACCCGCCCGGAGGGCGGCGCCTGCTCCAGCGCCAGTTCGACCGCGACCAGCACGACATCCAAGCCGCTCTCCGGGACGAGTGCGAGAACCTTCGCCATGATGCGGTCTCCGCCTGCCTCGCGCAGCAGCGCGCGGCGCAACCGCTGCAGCGGCTCGGGCATGTCCGTGAATGGCGCGCCGTTGCGCAGCGCGCCGGGCTTGCGCTGGACCAGCGGAATATAGTGCTGCCAGTCGTAGCGCACCCGGCCTTCGTCGGCCAGGCGGTCGTGCCCGGCCACCATTGCGTCATCGGCGACCACGACCACGCGGTCCGGATACAGACGCGTGCTGACCATCTGGCCGGCAAACTCGCACGGCACCGAGTAGCGGTTGCGGCCAACCACGACCAGACAGGTCGACGAGACGCGCGCAGCGCGTTCAACATAGCCGTCAAACGGCGTCGGAATGGGCATCAGGTGAGCGCGCTCCTGCTCGAACACATCGGCAACGCTCAGATCCCGCCAGTGCGGATGCTTGACTTCCTCCCACAACGCCCGGCACCGGCTCGCCAGCCATGCGTTCAGCTCGGCCAGACTGCCAAAGCGCTGCTCGCGCGCCTCGATCCAGATCCGCAGGCGGCTGTCCTGCACGTTCTTCTCAACGACGCCTTTCTCCCAGCCGCTGGCCACGTTGCAGAAGTCCGGATCGAACAGGTAGTGCGAGCACATCACGGCAAAGCGCGGGTTCACGGTTCGGCCCTTGCCCTTGTGAACCTTGTCGACCGCCGTCTTCATGTTGTCGTAGATGCCGCGCCTGGCCACGCCACCGAAGGCCGTGAAGGCCCGCGTATGGGCGTCAAACAGCATCTCGTGACCTTGCGTCGGGTAGGCGACCAACCAGAACGCCCGCGAAGCACACAACTTCATGTGCGCCACCTGCAGCTTCCTGTAGACGCCGCCGACCACCAGCCCTTCCTCGCTCCAGTCAAACTGGAATGCCTCGCCCATCTCGAAATGCAGTGGCACAAACGCCGCATTCGGCGCCATCTTGCCCGCACCTTGCCGCCAGGCGCGGATGAAGTCGGTCACCCGCGAATAGCAGCCGGTGTAGCCGGCCGCCTGGATCTCCTGGAACAGCATCCACGCGGTGCGCCTTTCCTTCTTCGGCCGACGGGCATCCACGGCCAGTGCCTGCGTCAGCGTTTCGTGAAACGGCGTCAACTGCGTCGGCTTCGCCTTGCGCCGGTACTTCGGCTCTTCCTCAATGTCGGCGTGAAGGTATTTGTGAATCGTGTTGCGCGACAGGCTCGTGAGGCGCGCGATTTCGCGTATCGACTTGTTCTGGCGGTGGAACATCCGCCGCACCTTTCCAATCATTGTCATCGGGATCATCCCCAAAAACCCCGCCTAAAAAACAGGCAGGATAGGCTAATGACCCGGCTCAATTTTCAGTCGGCGCAATCCCTATGAGTGGCTCAATTTTCGGTCGGCGTAAAC
>NZ_BBJJ01000224.1 GCF_000739815.1 Paraburkholderia mimosarum LMG 23256 = NBRC 106338 | reverse complement strand
TTACTGACCGGTGCACCAAATAGTGCGTGATGCGTTATGTGGGCATGAATACGAAAACCGATGCCCGAAGACTTGATGGCGCCACGCAGGCACACCTGAGAAAGATGGTGGTGCAGGCTGTGCGCGATGGTATGAGCCAAACTGCGGCGGCGAAGACGTATGGCGTTAGCCTTCGCGCAGTGAGCAAATGGATGAAGCTCTCTCGCGAAGGCGGTTTGCGATCGCTGCGTCTTGGCAAGCGTGGCAGACGACCGGGAAGCGGCCGGCTGGAAAACAAGCAAGCCGCGAGGATCCGAAGGCTGATCATCGAGCGGATGCCGGACCAACTGACGTTGCCGTTCTATCTGTGGACGCGAGAGTCGGTGGCGCAGTTGATCGAGCGCGAGTATGGCATCACGGTGTCGCCATGGACGGCCGGTCGATACCTGAAAGCGTGGGGCATGAGCGCCCAGAAACCGGTGCGGCGCGCGTACGAGAGAAACGATGCTGCAATCGAGCGCTGGCTGAACGAAGACTATCCGCAGATCGCGAAAGAGGCAAAACGGGAAAAGGCGACGATCTACTGGGGTGACGAAATGGGACTGCGTAGCGATCACATCAGTGGGACGAGCTTCGCCCTGAAGGGACAAAGGTTCTGTCGCGCCAAGGTGCCGGGTTAAAATTTGCGTTCGATCCTGAATGACGAACAGCATGGGCCAGACGAAGAAGACATCACGCGCGACGTTGCCTCCGGGCATCGGCAAAGTTCTCAAGCGACTACACTATCCGTTGGACGTGATCCTGCTGTGCGTACGCTGGTATGTGGCTTACTCGTTGAGCCTGCGAAATCTCGAGGAGATGATGGCAGAGCGAGGCATCGAGGTCGACCATTCGAGCGTGCACCGCTGGGTTATCAAGCTCGTACCGCTGTTTGAGAAGGCGTTTCGCCGCCACAAGCGCCCGGTGGGCAAGAGCTGGAGGATGGACGAGACGTACGTCAAGGTCAAAGGCCAATGGAAGTATTTGTACCGCGCTGTCGACAAGCAGGGCAACACAGTCGATTTCCTGCTGCGTGCCCATCGAGACAAGGCCGCTGCGCGCCGCTACTTTGAGAAGGCGACTGACCAGAACGGCGAGCCCGAGACGATTACCGTGGACAAGAGCGGTGCGAATCTGGCTGCGCTCGAGGCTCTCAACGCCGGGCGCGACACGCCGATCAAGATCCGCCAGAACAAGTATCTGAACAACATCATCGAGCAGGACCACCGAGCGATCAAACGCATCATCAAACCGATGATGGGATTCAAGGACTTTCGCTGTGCCCGCATCATTCTGTCTGGCATCGAAGTGATGCATATGATCCGCAAGGGACAAATGCAAGACGATCGCGTCGCCCGAACGGTTGCCGAGCAGTTCTACTTGCTGGCTATGTAAGCAATCCTATGTACATTCACTCATTCGATCTACCATCGTTATCGCGACAGAACCGTTCGCCCTGCCCGCTGACTCTAGCGCGGTCGCGGCGCTTTTCGCGGCATACAAAGCCGACGAACGCCGCGATAGCAGGGTCCCGGCTGTTATCACACGGTTGATACTCGCACTCGTATCGCGACGCGCACCGCTGCTGCGTTCATTAATCAATGCACGAAGCGGCTTTCTGGACGGGCTGAGCACCTACCTGCTGAAACTCGGCCCGCACAATCTGCCACCGCCTTTTAACAACGAAATCGATCGAGAGTTCGCCGCATCACCGCACGTCGCCGCAATGCGACTGCGGCTGCAGCAGGTCGCTTGCCTGCTTGCGCAGTCGCTGATGCCGGAGCTCGACACGAACGGCGCCGCCCCACTTCATTTGATCAATTTCGGTGGGGGCACAGCGATCGATTCCATCAACACGCTGATTCTGCTGAACCAGACGAGACATGATGCGCCGCGGGACGCCGCATCACGATCACCGTCCTCGACCTGGACCGTGATGGTCCGCAATTTGGTGCCGAGGCGTTGCGGGTACTCTGTGCCGAAGGGGCTGCGCTTGCCGGCCTGCACGTAAGGTTCGTCCATACCGTCTATGACTGGAACGAACCCGAGCGCCTTGCCGGAATCGTTCAGGACGCGATGATGTCCGGTGCAATCGTAGCCGCCTCGTCGGAAGGCGGATTGTTCGAATACGGCACCGACGCGGCAAGGCTCTGGTGCAAATAGGGCCGGCGAATGGGTTAGAGTCGTCGGAACAATACGAACCGACGAGCCGCGATGAGCAAGCTGAAGAGTCCGGAGAAGTTGTTCGGCGGACGCCATTTTGATCGGGAGATCATTATTCTGTGCGTTCGCTGGTACCTGCGCTACAAGCTCAGCTTTCGCGATCTGGTCGTCCAGAACGCACGTGATGCCTGGGTTCAAGCGATTCAGGAGCGCTGCGACCACGATTTCAGGCATCGAGTTGACGCATCGCATTCGCAAGGGGCAGTTCGATCTCGCGAAGCTCGGCCTCAAGGAGGCCGCTTCGCCCGCCGTATGGAATGCGGTCCTGTTTGATCGATAAGCTATCCTACCTATATGAGCTTTCTAAATCCGCTTACCTATTTGCACCAGAACCCTTATTTGCGCCAGGGCC
>NZ_BBJJ01000225.1 GCF_000739815.1 Paraburkholderia mimosarum LMG 23256 = NBRC 106338 | reverse complement strand
GGCAACTTTCAGCTCGCACATATGGAAGGGACATCTGGAAAGCCAATTCAACTCATGCAGATAGCTGTGATAGCCGCGCTGTGCACATTCGTCGCAATAGCGCACCGAATGACGAGCGCGCCGATCTGGAGGCGGGGCGTAGCGACCACAATTTGCGAACACGATGGATGGTGAAAAGATAGCCCGGACATCGGGCAACGCTTCATGCAGGATCTTCGACAGACGAACTGCCTCCTCTTGCGGCAGCGACGAGAATGAATCCAGGGTAACGTTCAGGAAATTCAGACACCGGTGGCTGCTGATGCCGTTCAACTCCCGGAAGCGGACAACAACCGACAGCCTCGATTCATAAGGGCGGAGATTCCCGGGCCACCAGTTGACGGAGGGATAGGCAGTCATATCCGTCAGTTGCCGGTGGCGATGATTCGCATGTGATCCGAAAAATTGGATTTCGCGAGCTCTCGCAACCAGCTTTCGTAGGACGTCACCTCCTCCCATGTCTCGCCCACGGCCAACTGGAAGAGTATCGCCTCGGTTGCTCTGGCGATATGCTGCATGGGAAACTCGAAATGCCGGCGTGCAGATTCGGGCGAAAGCTCAACCAGTGCTTTCCATAGCTGACCGGCGCAGTCCGCGAGCCGGCGCCCTTCCCTGAATTCGCCCGGTGCGAAGTATTGCAGGTATGAAACGCTGCTCCCGGGTGGCCACTCCGAATCGATGTCGTAGCCGTTGAGCACGTATGCGATTTCGTCCGGCGAGCGCAGACCATGAAACCGCGCATGCGCAGCCATAAAGCGCGCGGCCACGTGAGCGTTGCCCGTGATCGCCATATACTCATGACGATAGTTCAGCTGGTGCGAGCCGACTGAAAAAATGCTCAGCAGGTAGCCTTCGTAATCGAGGTCATTCTGAATACCGAGCAGCCATTTCCACTCCCGAAACGTGATATCCTGCGCTTCGTCAATGATTAGCATCACATAATTTTGCCTCGCATTATTCGCAAGAGCAATGAAGCGCTGTTTGCACAGGTAGATCCCTTCCGCTTTTTTCGGCGGTTTCGTCGGATGGGCGAATTCGAAGTGCGAAGCGAGCAGCAGTTGATGCCAGAATCCCGCCTCGCTTGTCTGACTGTCTGGACGGCGGTTCCACACCACCAGTGGAACCACGGCGCTAAAGCGCTCTTGCAGCACCTTTTCAACATACCACTGTACACAGCGCGACTTGCCCATCCTTGAGGCGCCATAGATGTAGCCGCCCGGTCGTTGCTGGTCTATCCATTCGCCAATCTGCTCGATCATTTCGTGCATGGGTGGCGTATATACCGCGTACTGCTTCGTCACGATGCAGTGTCGCGGATCGACGCGCTCGGGCAGTGAGAACCGCATGGCCTACCTGGATTCCGCCATTCGACGTGGCGGGAGCGTGGCGCCCGGAGCTGCCGGCTTGGGTTGGGCCGCCGCGCCGTGCCGCACCGGGCTGCGCGTGCCCCTACCGCTCGTGCTGTCGTCGCCGGAAGCACCGCTGGCCGCCTGTTGGGCCCGAGCCTTCGCTGCGTCCAGCATGGCAGCCCCGAGTGACGGGTCGGCAGCCGCACACAATATGCGCCGTGCTTCCAGGTAGGCCGGATGGACGGGCAAGCGGTGATGCGCGTGGCTTTCGACATAGCGCATGAAGACCTCGATGGCATCTCCGCCCGCCGGGATCGTGAACTGCCCGCGCGAACAGGCCTGACGGATTGCGGCTCGAACGGAAAGACTGTGTGGCGAGATGTTCCAGGGCGGCGCCGCCCGCAGCACGCCGAGCGACATGCCGTCGAGCGTGGAGGCGAGCGCGACCCGGCAATCGTCCTCCTTGTGACAGACCACCCAGATCTCGGACCCGACGAGGTCGTGCCGGTTGTGAAGCACCTCGTTCGTGTAGCGCCCGTAATAGAACTCGACAAACGGGGCGCGCCCCGTCTGGGAGCCGCCGCGCACGATACAGCGCTTGCGAATGCTCAATAGTGCGTCCACAACAGCCGGGTCGGCTCGGCGCAAGGTTTGCGGCGAATGCTGATACAGGAACTTCGCATACGCCAGCGGCGTCCGGTTGCCGATGCCGCTGTGAGGCGTGGCGTTATAGTTTGCGACGAGCACGTCAAGCAACTCTTCCGCATACTCGTATTGGAATCGGCTCGCCAGGGCAACCTCTTCCGGCAGCTGGGTGAGGCGTTATACACCCGAGTTCGTCAAACGCTGGAACCGCTTTGCTACACCTGCGGGTCGCTCGTGGCGTGTCGATGAGACTTACCTGAAGATTCGCGGCAGGTGGGTCTACCTGTACCGGGCAGTGGATCGGGCTGGCCAGACGGTGGACTTCATGCTCAGAGCCCGACGCGATGTGGCTGCGGCCAAAGCTTTTTTCAGCAAGGCCATCAAGCGTCAGGGCCAGCCGCCGGAGACCATCACGCTCGACGGCTATGCCGCCTCGCACCGCGCGGTGCGCGAAATGAAGGCCGATGGTCTGCTGCCTGAAGACACGAAGGTCCGGTCCTCAAAATATCTGAACAACGTGATCGAGCAAGACCATCGCCACATCAAGTCCAGAACGAACGTG
>NZ_BBJJ01000226.1 GCF_000739815.1 Paraburkholderia mimosarum LMG 23256 = NBRC 106338 | reverse complement strand
CGAACGGCTGCGCCGTCTGGACCTGAGTCTGGCTGTACGCGACCTGTTCCAGACCCCGGTGCTGTCCGCACTGGCTCGCGTCCTAGGCCAGCATCGCGAAGTGCCGGTGCCGCCTAATCAGATTGCGCTGGATTGCCAGACCATCACGCCCGACCTGCTGCCTCTAATCGATCTCTCTCAGGACGAAATCGATCGTATCGTGGCCAATGTGCCGGGGGGGACCTCTACGATACAGGACATCTATGCCCTCTCTCCCTTACAGGACGGCATCCTGTTTCACCACCTGCTGACCACTGACGGTGACCCCTATCTGCTGCTCGTTCAAATGGCTTTCACGGAACGTGATACGCTGGACCGTTATTTGGCCGCAGTCCAGCACGTTGTCAATCGACACGACATTCTGCGTACCGCATTCGTCTGGGAAGGCCTGTCAAATCCCGCCCAGGTGGTCTGGCGGCAAGCTTCGCTGCCAGTAACTGAGCTGAAACTCTCGCCGGCGGACGGTCCCGTTACCGTCCAACTGGCTGGGCGTTTCGATCCCCACCAGTACCGGATCGATCTAAGCCAGGCGCCGCTGCTGCGCTTTGTAGTCGCGCAAGATGAACTAGGACGCTGGATCCTACTCACCCTGCTACATCATCTGATTAGCGACCATTCGACGCTAGAGGTGATGCAGGCAGAGGTGCGGGCATTCATGGAAGATCCAGGTGCAACGCTGCCATCGCCCGAACCGTTCCGTAATCTTATCGCACAAGCCCGACTGGGAACCTCGACAGAAGAACACGAACGCTTCTTCCAGGCAATGCTCGCGGACGTCACTGAGCCAACGCTGCCGTTCGGGCTGGCCGAGGTACACCGTGATGGCTCTCAGGTAGGCGAGACCCGGCGAATGCTATCCTCCGATTTGAACCTGAGGCTGCGTGCACAGGCCAAACACCTGGGCGTGAGTCTCGCCAGCCTGTGTCATGTCGCGTGGGCGCAAGTGCTTGCGCGTACCAGTGGGCAGGAACAGGTCGTATTCGGCACGGTCTTGTTCGGGCGGATGCAAGCAGGCGAAGGAGCAGATCGGGCGATGGGGCTGTTCATCAACACGCTGCCGCTTCGGTTGGATATGGATGAGGTCAGTGTGGCCGAGCGCGTGCGTCATACGCATGCAAGGCTGGCGGAACTGCTGGAGCACGAACATGCTTCGCTCGCGCTGGCTCAGCGATGCAGTGGCGTACCAGCAGGCACGCCACTGTTCAGTGCGCTGCTGAATTACCGGCATAACTCGAAACCGTTCGGCGAGACCGAGGCAAACGAAACCTTGTCGGGTATCGAAATGCTCAGTTCCCACGAGAGGACCAACTATCCATTCGTGCTGTCGGTGGAGGATTACGGACAGGCGCTGGGGATGACGGCGCAGGTGCAATCGCCCATCGATTCGCAGCGGGTATGTGGGTATATGGAACAGGCGCTCTGCAGTCTGGCCGATGCGCTGGAGCAGACTCCTGATCAGCCGGCGCGTCAATTGGAGGTGATACCCAAAGCGGAGCGGGAACTGCTACTGCAGATCTGGAACGCAACCGAGGCGCCCTATCCCGATCAGGCGTGCATCCACCAGTTGTTCGAAGAGCAAACGGAGCGAACGCCCGAAGCAATCGCATTGGTTCACGAATGCCAGCAGTTGAAGTATGCGGAGTTGAATGAGAAAGCTAATCGTCTGGCAAACCGTCTGATCATGTCCGGTGTGGCACCAGGCGATTATGTTGCCACCCTACTGGAGCGTTCGATCGATCTGATCGTGGCTCAACTGGCCATTCTGAAAGCAGGCGCCGCCTACGTACCACTCGATCCGCAAGGCCCCGCTGAACGGCAGGCCTGGATCCTTGACGATTGTTCAGCTCGCCTGCTGATCACGGATGTTCCCGAGGCACCCCTCCCAGTCGCAGTATTGCCGCCAACCGACTCGGGTGTCGCTCAGCCAAGTCCTGCTCTAAAAGCAGCAGCTCTCGATACGGCCTATGTCATGTATACATCGGGCTCGACCGGTACCCCCAAGGGGGTGCTCGTGCCTCATAGAGCGGTCGCCCGGCTGGTCAAGAACAACAGCTATGCCAAGATTGGCCTAGATGATAGGGTCGCCTTTGTGGCAAATCCCGCCTTCGATGCCAGCACTTTTGAAGTATGGGGACCACTGCTCAACGGTGGCGCAGTGATTATTGTCGATAGCGATCATGTCCTTGATGCTCAAGGCTTGGCTGAAATCATTAGCCGTGACAAAGTCACCGCGCTGTTCATTACAACTGCTTTATTCAACCAATTTGTTCCCGAAATTGGATCAACCTTTGCTCGACTGCGATTCCTGCTCTGTGGGGGAGAACAGGAAAAACATGAGATTTTTGGAGCATTGCTAAAGCATGGAGGACCGGAAAAACTCATCCACTGTTATGGTCCCACCGAGAGCACGACCTTTTCTACCACGTATGAAGTGTCAGAAAAGAATTGCGGCAATCATCTGCCGATCGGTCGGCCGATCTCGAACACTCAGATTTACCTGCTAGACAGCCACGGTCAACCGGTGCCGCTAGGCGCAGTGGGTGAACTGTATATCAG
>NZ_BBJJ01000227.1 GCF_000739815.1 Paraburkholderia mimosarum LMG 23256 = NBRC 106338 | reverse complement strand
AGACGAGAATGTCGGCGAGCAGGCTCGGATGGGCGATGCTGCGTTCGATCGGCAAACCCGGCATCGGGGGTTGTGCGATGTGACCACAGTTCAGGCAGACCAGCTTGCGCCGGATCGTGCGGATCACCTTGAATGCAGCGGCTACGCGGGCGAGCTGCTCGGACACGTCCTCGCCCAGCGACTGCATGGTCGTCGCGCACACGGGGCAGAGCGGGTCGGGCTCGAGCACGATCTCCTCGCGCGGCAGGTGCGGCGGGAGCGGCTCTCGCGAAGGCGAATTGCTGGCCGCCGCATCCGGCGTCCCGTCTGCCTTGTTACGCGCCTCGGCAGCACCCCGGCCGGCCGTCAGGTCCTCCAGTTGGGCCTCGAGCTTGTCGATCTGCCTGGCGAGCTGTTCGGACTTGCGTCCGAACAGCATCCGCTTGAGCTTGTCGATCTGCGCCTTCAGGCGCTCGATCTCATCATCGCGCGAGGCGAGATTCTCCAGCATCTTCACGATCGATGCCTGTTGCGCGAGCACCATGGCATGGAGCTCGGCGACGGTATCGGGAAGCGGCGCATGATCGGACATGCGCCGCAGTTTACGAGCCTTCCGCGCGGTTTACAACATCGAGAGTGCAGCGGTACGACGCGGCCGCCGCCAATCGATGCCTTCGAGCAACATCGACAGTTGGGCGGCGCTCAAGAAGATCTTGCCGCCATCGGCCTGCGGCCACACGAAACGACCTGCTTCGAGTCGCCTGGTCAGCAGGCACAGTCCGTCGCCGGTGGACCACAAAACTTTGACTGTGTCGCCGCGGCGCCCTCGAAAAACGAAGACATCACCGCCCAGTGCATTCTCTTCGAGCGTCGTCTGCACCTTCGCCGCCAGCCCCTGGAAACCGCAGCGCATGTCGGTGATGCCCGCGGCGATCCAGATGCGTGTGCCCGCCGGCAACCCCATCATCGAGCCAGCTCGCGAATGAGCAGTCGCAGCGTCGCCGGCGAAACCTCGCCGCGAATGCGCAGGCGAGCACGATCGAACTCGACCTCGCAACAGTTCTCAACTGCCGATTCCGCCGCCCGAACCGGCGGGCTCGGCACCAATGCGGCAGTTTCGCCAATGATGCTGACCGGCAATAGGGCCGCCTCGTCGGTCGGCGTTTGGTTTGCCTGCACGGAAAGCAATGGCGGGCCATACGCGCCAGCAAGATATTTCCGCCGCCATTTGAACAGCAAATTCGCGTTGACTTCATTCCGGCGGGCAATCAAGGCGACCGATGCACCCGGCTCGAACGATTGCTCCACCAATCGCCGCTTGAATTCGACCGGAAAGTTCGGTCGCTTGTATCCGTCGCCTGCAAGGCGCTCACTCAATGTCTCGTCCACTTTGGTGTCCACCATAATTTGGTGGACACCAAATTACCCATCCCTCAACCCGCCGTCGAGAACGGCTCTCGCGAGCCGCTTACAACTAATCTATGTTCGCGTAGCATGTTGACGTCAACGGAACGGGAGACATCAGCATGTCGATGGGACGACCTAAGGCGAAACTGATGCTGAGCGAAGACGAGCGTCTGCAACTGATATCGATCACACGTTCTCGCTCGATTTCGGCTGCGCTGGTCACGCGTGCGCGCATCGTGCTGGCGGCAGCCGAAGGAGAGCCGAACAGTGCGATCGCGCAGCGCCTGCAACTCACGCGCGCCACGGTGGGCAAGTGGCGTCTCCGGTTTGTGGAGCAGCGCATCAACGGACTCTATGACGAAGTGCGCCCCGGCAAGCCGCGCACGATCGACGATGAGCGGGTGGCTCAACTGATTCATAAGACCCTGCATACCAAACCCGCCGATGGCTCCACGCACTGGAGCGTACGTACGATTGCCGCCGAAACAGCTATCTCGCCGACCAGTGTGCACCGTTACTTCAAGCTGTTGGGTCTGCAACCGCATCGCAGCGAAAGCTTCAAGCTCTCGACCGATCAGTTCTTCATCGAGAAATTGCGCGACGTGGTCGGCCTTTACCTGAGTCCGCCGGAGAACGCCCTGGTCTTGTGCGTCGACGAGAAGAGCCAGTGTCAGGCGCTCGAGCGTACGCAACCCATGCTGCCGATGGGGTTCGGCTACGTTGAAGGGGTCACTCATGACTACAAGCGCCATGGCACAACGACGCTGTTCGCGGCGCTGAACGTGCTCAACGGCGCGGTGCTCGCTACCTGCAAACCGCGTCACCGGCATCAGGAATTCCTGTCGTTTCTGCGCGAAATCGACAAGGCAGTGCCGGCCGAGCTTGACGTGCACTGCATCGTGGACAACTACAGTGCCCACAAGCATCCGAAGGTCAAAGCGTGGTTGGCGACACGTCCTCGGTGGCATATGCATTTCATTCCGACTTACAGTTCGTGGCTTAACCAGGTCGAACGCTTCTTCGCTCTGATCACCGGCAAAGCCATACGCCGTGGCTCGTTTGGTTCGGTCAAGCAACTGGTTAAACGTATCGATCAATTTGTCTCCCACTACAACCAAAACTGCGAGCCGTTCATGTGGACCGCTACCGCTGACTCCATCCTCGCCAAGCTACAAAGACTATGTACGCGAATCAGCGGAACGGG
>NZ_BBJJ01000228.1 GCF_000739815.1 Paraburkholderia mimosarum LMG 23256 = NBRC 106338 | reverse complement strand
CGACAATTATCTTGGCCGGTCGTTGACGTTTGTTTTGGCCGGTGGTGAGGAGTCGGAGGCGGCGTAGCCGCCGGAGACGACGAACCACCGGCGGCGCCGCGTCGGCGGGGCAATAGGATGGCTGATCGATTCTTAAAGAAGAAGCGGTCAGCACATGTCTGGAACCCGCATCACCGACCAACAGGTTCGCCTCTACATGAACAAGCGCAAACACCATCCGCAGGAACTCGCGGCCGCGAAGGCAGGAATAAGCGTGCGCAGCGCACGCCGCATCGAGCGTGACGCGACGTTGCCATCCCAGAAGCCGCAGCGCTCCTGGCGCACCCGTCCCGATCCGTTCGCCGATGTCTGGGACAGCGAGGTCGTGCCTTTGCTGCGTAACGCTCCCCATCTGATGGGCATCACGATCCTGCGCAAGCTGCAGGATGATCACCCAGGCTGCTTTCCCGACAGCATGCGTCGCACGCTGGAACGACGCATTTCTCAATGGCGGGCGCTCGAGGGTCCCAGCCAGGAGATCTTCTTCCCCCAGGAGCATCAACCCGGCGTGCGCGGGCTGTCCGACTTCACCGATATGAACAAGTTGTGCGTGACGATTGGCGGCGCGCCGTTCGAGCACCGGCTGTATCACTTCGTGCTGGCATTCTCGCGCTGGGAATATGCCTGCGTGGTCGAGGGCGGCGAGAGCTTCGAAGCCCTCGCCAACGGTTTGCAGAACGCTCTATGGCAGGCGGGAGGTTGCCCGCGCGAGCATCGCACCGACAGCCTGTCAGCCGCCTTCAAGAACCTGAGCGAGAAGGAAGACTTCACGACCCGTTACAAGGCACTGCTCGATCACTACGAGATGCAGGGCACGCGTAACAATCGCGGCCTGGGTCACGAGAACGGGAGTGTCGAATCCTCGCACCGGTATCTGAAGGACGCAGTCGATCAAGCCCTGATGTTGCGTGGCCATCGCGACTTCGTTGATCGTGCCGCTTACGACGAATTCATCCGCGAGCAGGTGATGCGCCGAAACCGGCGCTGCGCCGCCGCGTTCCGTATCGAGCGCCAGCAGCTTCAGGATCTGCCGGAGCACCGCACCACCGACTTCGTCGAGGAGGAGGCTCCTGTGACCCGCTGCAGCACGTTCACGGTGCGGGGCATCCTCTACAGTGCGCCGTCGCGCCTGATTGGTCACCGGCTGAAGGTGCGCGTCTACGGCGACCGGCTTGACTGCTACCTGTCCGGCGTACTGGTGCACAGCACCGCTCGGGGCTCGCGTGCGCACGACAACCGCCACGCGCTTGATTACCGCCACTTCATTGACTCCCTGAAGCGCAAACCTCAGGCATTCAAGGGGCTCGCGTTTCGTGACGCGCTGTTCCCGCGCGAGGCGTACCGCAGAACCTGGGAACAACTCGATGCGCGCCTGTCCCAGCGCGACGCATGCAAGACCATGGTAGGCCTGCTTGAGCTCGCGGGCCTGCACGGCGTGGAGGCCGTACTGGCGGAGCAGCTTGATGCGATGCTGGAGGCCGGCGAGCTTCCCGATCTCAAGGCGCTGCGTGAGCAGTACGCACCCCGCGAGGCCCAGTGCCCCGATGTCGAGGTTCAGATGCCGCCCGTTGCCGTCTATGACGAACTGCTTGAGAAGGTGGCAGCATGAACGCGCCCGCGCATGATGGTGGCCGCCTGGCCCTGATGCTCAACGAGCTGCGTTTGCCAACGATCGGCAGGTTGTGGCCCGAGTTCGCTGAACGTTCGGACAAGGAAGCCTGGCCGGCCGCACGACTGCTCGGCGCGCTGCTTGAGCACGAGCTGGCCGAACGCGCCAAACGACGCATCGAGCGGCACCGTGCCGAGTCGCATCTGGACCCGACCAAGACGCTCGCCACCTTCGACTTCGGCGCCGTACCGATGGTCTCAAAAGCGCATGTCACAGCCCTAGCCACCGGAGAGTCATGGCTGGAGAAAGGCGCCACGGTTCTTCTGTTCGGCCCGCCTGGGGTCGGAAAAAGCCACCTGGGATCGGCTCTCGGTCATGCATTGATCGACGCCGGCTACCGCGTGCTGTTCACGCGTACCAGCGAGCTCGTCCAGAAGCTGCAGGCCGCGCGCCAGAGCCTGCAGTTGCCTTCCGCGCTGGCCAAGCTGGATCGCTTTGACCTGATCATCCTGGACGACCTGTCGTACGCGCGCAAGGACCAGGCCGAGACCAGCGTTCTGTTCGAGCTGATAGCCGAGAGGTACGAGCGAAAAAGTCTTCTGATAACTGCAAACCAACCGTTCTCGGGCTGGAATGACGTGTTCCCCGACCCCGGCATGACGGTCGCCGCCATCGACCGGCTTGTGCATCACTCGACGATCTTCGAACTCAACGTCGAAAGCTACCGCCGCCGCAAAGCCGGCGACAAACAGAATGCACGGCGGCGTCAATTACACGATGACAACCCTGCCAATCCGTTCAGCGGCCAGTTGCCTGACGACGGCAACGTTGCACAGTAACGACGAGCGTCAACTACACGATCACGCAACGACAACTATGAAGGAGCAACGTCAAATATGACCTGATACCCAACGACAACTACCCCGTTGACCGGCCAAG
>NZ_BBJJ01000229.1 GCF_000739815.1 Paraburkholderia mimosarum LMG 23256 = NBRC 106338 | reverse complement strand
CTACGGAACCCGGCCAGATCCGACTCGTTCGCCCGCGCGCTCAGCTAGCCATTCAGGAGTCGGCTCTGCGCACGACAGCGGACTTAGAGGCGCGCCCTCACGCGGGCCACATCCACAGTTTGCTTCCGACCAGGCACTATTTGCGATGCCGCACAGAGAAGCCGGAATAAGTGAGGAGCCTGCTTCGTTTATGTATCTACGGCTTTTCGCGTTGAAGCGTCGCAGGCTCTCAGAGCTTTCCCCAGCCGCCCGCGCAGCTGGGGTGGTCCGCAGAAAAAGGAGGTGCCCAATGAAAGCTACGCGTCAGTTGTCTGCCTTCGAATCACCCATTCAGGTTATCCCTTCGTCGAAACCCGGTCGCCCATCCAGATTTTTTTTTCCCCCGCGATTACGCGGCACCATGAGTGGAATCGGTCTCGTCGTATTGTCGCTGGGATCCACCATTGCAGGTGCAGAGGGGATCCTTCCGCCGACATCCACCGTAGCGTCGACGGTTCCGAACAGGGGTGACGTTAATCCGTACGGCATTGCTTTCGTGCCCAGCGGCGTGCCGGCGTGGAGCACGCTGCATCCGGGGGACGTGCTGGTATCCAACTTCAACGCCGCATCGAACAAGCAAGGCACCGGCACGACCATCGTGAAGCTTGTGACCGACGGCAAGCCAGTGACCTTTTTCCAGGGACAGAATCTTGGCCTCACTACCGCACTTGCGGTGCTTAAGAGCGGCTTTGTGCTGGTTGGCAATCTTCCGACGACGAACGGATCGGCCATCAGGCCGCCCGGCTCCCTCCTGGTGATCAACCCCCAAGGTGGGCTTGTTAGTGTACTGACAGATGCCACGCTCCTGGACGGTCCGTGGGATATGACGGTAATTAATGAGCAGGCTCAGGCGCCGCAGGTCACGGCGTTCGTCTCAAACGTGCTAAGCGGAACGGTGGCGAGGATCGATATCAACATCGGAGAGAGCGGCGCGACGCTGGCGACAAGCTCGGTCATCATTGCGTCCGGCTATACGCACCGACCCGACCCCGCGGCGCTGGTTGTCGGCCCGACAGGTCTGGCCTATGACAGCGCAAGCGATTTTCTGTATGTCGCATCAACCGGTGACAACGCGGTGTACCGGATTATGGGCGCGAGGAAGCTCAAGCAGGATAATGGCACGGGAACGCCGATTTATACGGACAGTACCCACCTTCACGGGCCGCTCGCACTGGCGTTTGCGCCGAATGGAGACTTGGTGACATCGAACGGTGATGCTGTCAATCTGCCCGAAGCGCAAGCGAGCGAAATCGTCGAGTTCACGCCCGGCGGGCAGTTCGTCACGCAGATGCAGGTCGATCCGACGGCAGGCGCCGCGTTCGGCCTCGCGTTCGGACTCGGGAGCAGTGGCCAGTCACAGTTCGCGGCAGTCAACGACAACACGAATACGGCGACGGTCTGGACGTTGGGCCCGGCCAGTGGCAACTGATCTGCCCGGAGGGTGGCTCCGCCGATACCTGGCACGCGTTGGCTTCGTAATCGACGAATCTCGACGACGTTGCTCAGCGCAATGCGGACCCACCCAAACTCATGCGTTGGCGGCTATTGCCATCATGCTAGCGCCATGGGAACCCCGCGTTGATGTGCCGACCGGAGTGGTCATCACGCTCACCGCCGCGACATGGAGAGGACGCATGCCGTCTGGCGAAATCGTCGTGACAGAAACAGTGTCCTGAGTTAGCTTCAAATCCTCCGTCCGCAACACCCGTGTTCCCAACGATGCGCAGGACCTCGACTATGAATGAATGGCGGGTAAACATCTGGGACCGGGCGTTGATGGTCTGAGGGTTGATCGACCGCTCCGGGTCGGGTTATGCCTTTTTGCATAAGGCGAGCGTCCGACGCGATTGTTGCGCTCGGTCATCGGGCGCTAGCCGGCCATCTACGGACGTTGGCGCAGGCTTGCACCCGGACGTCCAAGGGACGGCTCTGCACCAGACAGCGGCCCTTCGTGCGCAAATCATTCAGTCGTGTCGTCGGCCAACGCGGGTCCGTTAGCACGCTCTTCTCAGCGGCAGTTGGTGAATGCCTCCTCCGACCGTGGGCGAAGGAACGGCAGCCGGGCACCCATTTTGCGCCGATACCCGCAATGAATATTCAGTTCCCGCTTTTTCGGCCGATAAAGGCCGACCTGAACGCTCGCTAACTTAATCCCGCCCACTCGACTCGCGTTGAGTACTGGACCGACGGGCTAGTCGCGCAGCGCTGACCGTTTCGGAGAGGCAGAACGCGATGACTGATTCCGGGTTGCCCCTGAATCGTGAATCCGCTGAGGACATGCGGGACCGGCTCAGGCGGGCCGTAGAGGCCGGAGCGGTGATCGGGCAATCCACTACTGCGTGCAGGTCATATGCGCTCATTGCGGTCCAGCCTGAGCCGTGCTCTCGACTCAATAGCGATGCCTGCACGATTGTTGGGAGAAGCGAGTAAGGCTTGCAAGCAAGTCTTACAAGCCAGGGAGGCGGCAGGATTGCGACCCCGTGTCGGAAACCGTGAGTCCGTTAGCCGGGAATCAAAGACAGGATATTGGGA
>NZ_BBJJ01000230.1 GCF_000739815.1 Paraburkholderia mimosarum LMG 23256 = NBRC 106338 | reverse complement strand
GGAGCGCGTGCAGGTCTCGCAGGGCCTCGCCCCGGGCGACGTGGTCGTGACGGCCGGCGTGCAGGCATTGCGGCCGGGACAAAAAATTCACTGGACCGGGGTAGCCAGGTGATCGGCCCGAATCTATCCGAATGGGCACTCGCGAAGCGCCCGCTGGTCGTGTTCCTCATGATCGCCGCGCTCGTGGCGGGCACCCTGTCGTTTTTCCGGCTGGGGCGCGCCGAAGACCCGGTCTTCACGTTCCGCACCATGGTGGTCTCCGCCGTGTGGCCGGGGGCCACGGTCGACGACACGCTCTCGCAGGTGACCGAGCGGCTCGAGCGCACGCTGCAGGAGACCCGCCACCTCGATCGCATCCGCAGCTATACGACGGCGGGCCAGACGACGATCTTCATCGATCTGCTGCAATCGACGCCGCCCGCCGAAGTGCAGGACATCTGGTATCAGGTTCGCAAGAACGTGGGCGACATGCGCCAGACGCTGCCCGCCGGTACGCTCGGGCCGTTCTTCAACGACGACTTCGGCGACACCTTCGGCATCATCTACGGATTCACCGCCGACGGCTACAACATGCGCGAGCTGCGTGATCGCGTCGAGGCGATCCGTTCGCGTCTGCTGCTGGTGCCGGACGTCTCGAAGATCGAGGTGCTCGGCGCGCAGGACGAGCAGATCTATATCGAGTTCTCCACCACGCGTCTCGCGGGCCTGCGTCTGGATTACCCGTCCATCGTCGCGGCATTGCGCTCGCAGAACGTCATCCGGCCGTCGGGCGTGCTGCAGACCGGGCAGGAGCGCGTGTTCTTCAGGGTCACGGGCGCCTTCGATTCCGAACGCGATATCGGGAACGTCAACCTCGTGCTGGGCGGGCGCATCGTACGCCTGGGCGACATCGCCACCATCCGGCGCGGCTTCGCCGATCCGCCGCAGCCGATGTTCCGCGTCAACGGCAAGCCCGCCATCGGCCTTGCCATCGCCATGCGCGATTCGGGCGACATCCTCGCGCTCGGCCACAACCTGAAGGCCGAGATGGCCGATGCGACCGCGAACCTGCCCGCCGGCATCGAGCCTTTTCTCGTCGCCAACCAGTCCGATACGGTCGATGTCGCCATCAGCGACTTCATGGCGTCGCTCTGGCAGGCCATCATCATCATCCTCGCGTGCAGCTTCGTGAGTCTGGGCGTCCGGCCGGGGACGGTGGTGGCGGCGTCGATTCCGCTTACCCTGGCGATCGTGTTCGCGATCATGGACGTCGTACACATCGACCTGCACCGCGTGTCGTTAGGCGCGCTGATCATCGCACTGACGCTGATGGTGGACGACGCCATGACGACCGTCGACGCCATGATCAACCGGCTCGCCGCGGGCGACACCAAGGATCAGGCGGCGACGTTCGCGTACCGGACGCTCGCCGCGCCGATGCTGATCGGCACGCTCGTGTCGATTTCGAGCTTCGTGCCGATCGGCTTCGCGAGGAGTTCGGCGGGCGAGTATACGTTTTCCATTTTCTCGGTGGTCGCCATCGCGCTGCTCGTGTCGTGGTTTGGCGCCGTGATTTTCTCGCCGCTCGTTGGTCAGGCCATCCTGAAGGCGCCGAAGGCAGACAAGGCGCCCGACAAGCCCGGCAGGATGATCATGGCCTATGACCGCTTCCTGCGTGGCGCGCTGCGCATGAGGTGGTTGACGCTGGCCATTACGCTGGCGGCGTTCGTGGTGTCGATCTTCCTGGTGCGCTTCGTGCCGCAGCAGTTTTTCCCCGCGTCGGACCGGCCCGAGCTGACGGTGGATCTGACCTTGCGCCAGAACGCGTCGATCCGTGCCACCGAGGCGCAGGTCGCGCGCATCGAAGCCATTTTGAAGAGCGATCCCGATGTCGATCACTTCAGCAGCTATGTGGGCCGTGGCGCCGTGCGCTTCATTCTCACGCTCAATGCCCAGTTGCCCAATCCATTTTTCGCCCAGATCGTCGTGGTGGCGAAAAACCTCGAGGCGCGCGACCGGCTGCAGCTGAAACTGGAGAAGGTGCTGAGCGAGCAGTTTCCCGGCATCGTGGCGCGCGTGTCGCCGCTGGAACTGGGGCCGCCGGTGGGCTGGCCGCTGCAGTATCGCGTCTCGGGCCCGGACCCGGCACAGGTGCGCAGGGTTGCCCTCGATCTCGCCGGCATCGTGGGTGCGGACTCGCGCACGCGCCATGTCAATTTCGACTGGATGGAGCCGGCCCGGCAGATCCGCATCCACATCGATCAGGATGAGGCGCGCCAGCTCGGCGTGAGCAGCGCCGCGCTGGCCGCGATCATGAACACCATCGTGACGGGCACGCCCCTCACGCAGATCCGCGACGACATCTATCTGGTCAACGTGGTCGCGCGCGCCGACCAGGAGCAGCCGCTCACGGTCCAGACGCTGGGCACGCTGCAGGTGCCCACGCCGGCGGGCCGGATGGTGCCGCTGAGCCAGTTCGCGACGTTCACGGAGGAGCAGGAGTCGCCGCTGGTATGGCGGCGCAACCGCGTGCCGACGCTCACGGTGCGCGCCGACGTCATGCATGGCGCGCTGCCCAAC
>NZ_BBJJ01000231.1 GCF_000739815.1 Paraburkholderia mimosarum LMG 23256 = NBRC 106338 | reverse complement strand
GGCATCACGCTGGCGCTGATCGGCACGATTGCAGGCCGGACGATTTTCTATACGCTCCCGGCGCGATTCCTTTCCGGACAGGCCGCCGCCGGCGGGTTGGCGTTCATCAACTCGATCGGTGCGCTAGGCGGCTTCGCGGGACCGTACCTCGTGGGGTACCTCAAGGACAGTTTTGGTACGTTTTCGGCCGGCATGACGGGTCTTTCGATCGTGCTGGGTATCACGACCCTGCTGACCTTGTCCCTATACGCTTTCGGTCGCGGAGATTGAGAATGGAGCCACGTCCCTCGTTCCGACGCCGTGGGGTTCTCGGCGCTCTCGCAACTTCGATGTTGTTGCCCGCCATCACCGCGCGCCTTGCATTTGCAGGAGAGGAAACACATCCCGTGAGTACAACCAACAATTACCCGCCCGTTCGTGTATCGGCCCGGATTGTTTGGACACGGTTTTGGGACTCAGGCGGCCTGTTTAAACATCCGTGCCTGACGGGCTTCGAGCGGTGACATGAAGCCCAGTTTTTCCAGCCGCCATTCTCGGTTGTAACGATCTTTGAAGTCAACGACAGCGTCACGAACCTCATCAACATTCCTGAAGATACGCCCGTGAATCGCTTGTTCTTTCATGGTCCGATTGAACCGCTCAGCGGCGCCAGTGGTTTGCGGTTCGGCGACGAAGGCGTAGCTGGCCGTGACGCCCCAGAATTTGAGCTGGTTCCGAAAGTCGTCGGACGTGTACTGGGAGCCATGATCCATCCGCAGCGTCAGTCCCGCTCCGATCGCGGCACTCACCCCGCCGAATTCGCTTTGCAGCCCCTGAGCAACAGGCTCAAGCGCGGCGAAGCGGTCGCCAGCCTTCACCGCGTGGATACCTGCCCAATACCCGTCGCAATGATCGACGGCCGCGAAGACCCACACCAGACCATCGTCCACGGTTTGGATGCGAACCCCATCGGTTCTCCACATCTCGTTGGGCGTATCGGTTGTGGTCCGTCCGTCGTGGAGATTTGCCTCGCCCGCGGCCCGCGATGCGGCGAAAGCAGATGGTGTTCGCGCATCAGACGCAGCACACGCTCACGCGAGGCCCGTATGTCGCGCAGAATGCGCAGACGGGCCCATACCTTACGATGCCCCTCGGCGGTGAACGGCGAGCTTTCCAGATCATCCTGGATGGCTTGCAGCAAGGCGACGTCCGGAACCCTCGGTTTGGGACCGCGTTTGCCTGGTGATGGGAGTGACGGTAGCCTTTGCCCTGGCGCGTTCGGCATGGATCGACGAACGAGGGAAATTGAGCGTCTGACAAACGCGCTTCAGGCCATAGCGCCTGCCGGTAGCAGCGGAAGTCTCGTTGCTCATTTCGACGACTTCCGCGCGGCTAAAGGGGGGCGCGCCTGCCGCTCGCGCTCCTTGTGCAGGATCTCGTTCTCCATGGTCAACTCGCCAACGCGGCGCATGGCCTCATTGAGCCGGGCTTCAAGAGGATCGCTGTGCCGCTCCTTCAGGCCCGCATCCATCCCCGCCAGAGCCATCTCACGCCACGATTCAAGCCGCGCGATCGGCACGCCGACTTCACGGGAAACGGCATCGACAGGCTCGCCGCGCAGCAGGCGAAGTACCACGCTGCGCTTTCTCCCGGTGGACCAGCGCTTGACTTCATCGGCCGCGCCGCACTTCCAGTCGCGCTACGCGCTCCTTTCAGCGCCTGCGGCGCAACAGCCTGTGTGGGCACCTTCTTCAGCATGAAAAGCTCCTTTTCTGGAAAGCTGTTTTACATCAAATCTGTGTCCAGAAAAATCCGGGCCGCGGCATACCCGCCCGTTCGTGCCTTTCGAGAGCCGGTCGATAAGGGATCTAGCCATTCAAAAACGGTTGGAACGCTTTCAAGAAATTGACTGCGCAAGCTGGCACCGATGAGCGCGAAGCACTGTTCCGGGTAACAGTGAGCAATGGATACCGCCTTACATAGCGCGTCGGATGACTGCCGGCGTTGACGGACACGCTGTGCGAGCAGTGGAACGGATTGAGCGGACTGGATGAGCAATCGCCCGGAACGGGCGACGTATGCGCGAGTGAAAAAAGGAAGACAGGGATGTCAAGTCGACCGGCGACCCTGGGCATTTCGGCCTTTCGCGTTGGGCACGGAAAGGGGGCACCTACGGGGGCACCTAGCTGCGCACGCTCCTTGTTTATGGTGCGCCCACTGTTATAAATTTATAGTGTCAAACAGCCTGATCCATGAATGGAGCAGCCGACCACTGAACGTCGTGATCGTGGCGTCGTCCACCTTCGGTGGATGAACGCAAACGATCGTGACGGAAGCTTGTGTTGGAGCGCATTACTGGGCTCGCAGGTGCAACGTCGCGCACATATCATCGCCACGATTCGTCTTCAAATCACAGATCGAAATGTCGAAGCTGCATCCCGTCCGACCATGCACTACGTCGTACTAAGCAACGTTCAGCAGCAAGATATCCAGCCCATGCATCGCACCGCAGCCTGCTCATGCGTGGCCGTATCGCGCAGATCAACCGGATACGAGGTTTGCTTTGCTGACTCCTAGCA
>NZ_BBJJ01000232.1 GCF_000739815.1 Paraburkholderia mimosarum LMG 23256 = NBRC 106338 | reverse complement strand
AACAAGGGTACGACATTCTGCCCGTCAACATCTCTCGCATGACATCGTAGTGCGCTACCGCTTCCACCCCCTTGTGGGTGAGCGTCTCGCGGTGGTCCGGCTGCATTACGTCAACGATGAGCCCTGCTACGTCATCCGGCGCTCTGATGGCTCGACGGTGTCCGTCCCCGAGTGGATGACCGAGCTTGCGGCGGCCGATGTGCGAGTCGTCGAGCAATCGCGCTTGCCCGTTGCGGTGCTACTGGAACTGCGCCGTTGTGCATCGATGTTCTTATCCTCACGGGATGGCCCAAGCCCTACAGGAGAACGCGATGCAGCCACGCCCAATGGTTCAGATAGCGCTGTTCGAAGACGCCGGCGCAATCCCCTTGCCGAAACTACCGGAGGACGTTCAGCTCCAACTGCAGCAGCAGATGGTGCAGTGGATGCGAACCATCGCCGTGGCGATCAACCAGGGGGAAAACGATGAACAAGATCACCACTGAACATCTGTCGCGGCTGGCCTGTGTGTATGTTCGCCAATCGACACAGGAGCAGGTGCAGAACAACCTCGAGAGCCAGCGGCGGCAATATGCTCTGGTTGAGCGCGCCCGGCAATTGGGGTGGGAGCGCGTGGAGGTCATCGACGACGATCTCGGCCGCTCCGGATCAGGCACGCTGCGCCCTGGCTTCGAACGGTTGCTGGGCTTGCTTTGCGATGGTGAGGTCGGCGCGGTTCTGAGCATCGAAGCTTCGCGCCTGGCACGCAACGGGCGAGACTGGCATACGCTGCTGGAGTTCTGCAGCGTTGTGGGGGCGTTGCTCATCGATGCAGAAGGAGTCTATGATCCCGTGCAGATGAATGACCGGCTTCTGCTCGGCATGAAAGGCACGATCAGCGAGATGGAACTGGCCAGCTTCCGGCAGAGAGCGCACGAAGCGATGAAGCAGAAGGCTAAACGCGGAGAGCTTTACATGCATGTGCCCATCGGCTATGTGCGCACCGTCGACGATCGCCTCGAGAAGGATCCCGACGAGCGCGTGCGCGCGGCCATCGATCTGGTGTTTCGCAAATTCGCCGAACTTGGCAGCGCCAGGCGCGTGTATTTCTGGCTGGGCGAGCAAGGTATCGAGATGCCGGCTGTGACGAGCGCCGGCAGCGCAGGGCGTGTCGAGTGGAAGGCCCCGCGCTACCACAGCGTGCTGAGCCTGCTGCACAATCCGATCTACGCGGGTGCTTACACGCATGGCCGCACCAAGACCAACGTGCGCATTGAGGATGGGCGCAAACGTGCCGTACGTACCCACCATCGCCGGCCCGAGGATTGGACGGTGCTGATTCGCGATCATCACGAGGGCTACATCGACTGGGACGTGTACTGCGCCAACCGGGAGCTGATGGCCCACAACACCAATGGAAATGGCAGTGCAGTGCGCGGTTCGATCAGGAGTGGTAGCGCGTTATTATCAGGACTACTGCGCTGTGGTCATTGTGGTGCCAAGCTTAGTGTCAACTATCCAAGCCCGACCAGCATCCGCTATCAATGCACCACACATATCCTCAGCCGTGACCACGCCTGCTGTGTCATGTTCGGCGGCATCGTCGCGGATCAACTGGTGGCCGAGCAAGTGCTGCGCTCCCTGGAACCGCTGGGACTGCAAGCGGCGGTGCAGGCCATTGATCAGTTGCAAAGCGTCGAGGACGAGCGGCTCGCCCAGAAGCGCCTGGCGCTGCAGCGTGCTCGCTACGAAGTCAACCGTGCACAACGCCAATACGATGCCGTCGATCCCGCCAACCGTCTTGTTGCCGGGTCGTTGGAGAAGCGTTGGAACGATGCATTGGCCGTGCATTCGCGGCTGGAGGAAGAGGTCGCCGAGTTGATGCGACAGCGCCCCGATGCACTCAGCGATGAGACGAGGCAAGCCCTTATGGCGTTGGCCGAGGATATACCGCGCCTGTGGGGGCACCCCGACACCACGCCCGATATCAGGAAGCGTATCGTGCGCACCGTGATCAAAGAGATCGTCGTGACCTCTGATGGTGACTCGGTGCGCTTCATCGTGCATTGGCAAGGCGGCGATCATACCGAGCTGAAGCTGAAGAAGACGCCCACCGGAATACATCGCTACGTCACGAGCGCCGAGACGATCGAGCTGATTGCTTCGTTGGCGCGCCTGCAGGCCGACGAGCGCATCGCCGCGACCATTAATCGCCTGGGCTATCGCACAGCGCATGGGCACACGTGGACCGCTACGCGAGTCTGTGCGATCCGCAACGGCCGCGGCATCGCGCCGTACCGCGATGGCGAGCGTCAGGAACGTGGCGAGTTGACCGTTGATGAGGTCGCCATGGCGTTGCATGTCACGCCGACCACCGTTCTGCGCCTGATCCACCAGAAGAACCTGTTGGCCAGGCAAGCCTGCCGCAATGCACCGTGGACTATCCGCCAGGCCGATCTCGATGAATTTCTCGCTGTCCGGGCCGAGCAAGGCCCGTCAACTCACGTCGCGGGCCAGTTGACCCTTGATATTCAATGACATACGAAGGAGTGCATTATGGAAGGCCGCCGAA
>NZ_BBJJ01000233.1 GCF_000739815.1 Paraburkholderia mimosarum LMG 23256 = NBRC 106338 | reverse complement strand
AAGGAACTTTGTATCGGACCTGGTATCCTGGCGGGATGACAAAACGCAGGCCATACCCAACGGATGTTTCGGATGAAGAGTGGTACTTCGCCGCTCCGTACCTGACCTTGATGAACAAGGACGCACCGCAGCGTCGCTACGAATTGCGCGAGATGTTTAACGCGCTGCGCTGGATCGTTCGCGCGGGTGCACCGTGGCGTTTGTTGCCCAATGACTTTCCACCGTGGGAACCGGTCTATCAGCAGACGCAACGCTGGATTCAGGCGGGCTGTTTCGAAGCCATGGTCAACGATCTGCGTTCGATCATCCGGGTCGCGCAGGAGCGCCGTGGTCAACCGAGCGCAGTCATTCTCGACGGGCGTACCCTGCAGTCGACCTGCGAGAGTGGGCCTCGTGCCGGCTACGACGGCTACAAACGCAAACGCGGCAGCAAGGTCCATATCGCGGTTGATACATTGGGGCACTTGGTTGCCGTGCATGTGACGCCGGCCAACGAGCAGGAGCGCGCGCAGGTCGGAGAACTGGCGCGTCAGGTTCAGCAGGTCACGGGCCAGACTGTCAAGGTGGCGTTCGCCGATCAGGGATACACCGGGGAAGAGCCTGCGCAGGCCGCGCTCGACGAAGGCATCGAGCTTCAGGTCATCAAGCTGCCAGAGGCGAAAAAGGGCTTTGTGCTGTTGCCGCGCCGCTGGGTGGTCGAGCGCAGCTTCGGCTGGCTCAACCCCTTCCGCCGACTGGCCAGAGACTACGAGCGATTGCCCGAAACGTTGGCTAGCTTGCACTTCGTCGTCTTCTCCGTGCTTATGCTTGTCCACTTCGTAGCCCTTAGCAAAAGTGCCTAACACCCTCTAAGGTCTCGGGCTGAACGAATTGAGAACCGACGATGAGCAAGCTGAAGAGCTTGGACGAACTGTTTGCAGGCCGTCACTTTGACCGCGATGTGATCATTCTGTGTGTTCGCTGGTACCTGCGCTACAAGCTTAGCTTGCGCGATCTGGTCGAAATGATGGCGGAACGGGGTCTGTCGCTGGCTCACACGACGATCCTGCGCTGGGTGCGGCGCTTTGCGCCGCATTTCGTCAAACGGTGGAATCGCATCGGCAGACCCACCGGCCAGTCCTGGCGTGCTGACGAGACTTATCTCAAGCTGCGCGGCAAGTGGGTCTATCTTTATCGGGCGGTGGATCGGGTGGGCCAGACGGTTGACTTCATGCTCCGTGCAAAGCGCGACGTGGAGGCGGCAAAAGCCTTTTTCAGGAAGGCCATCAGACATCAGGGCCAGCCACCGAAGAGCATCACGCTTGACGGCTATGCAGCCTCGCACCGCGCCGTGCGCGAGATGAAGGCCGATGGCTTGCTGCCTGTGGACACGAAGATCCGATCCTCGAAATACCTCAATAATCTGGTCGAGCAGGGCCACCGCAACATCAAGTCCCGGACGAACGTCATGCTCGGCTTCAAACGTTTCCGGAACGCAGCGATCACGCTCGCTGGTATTGAGTTGGTACATCGCATTCGCAAGGGCCAATTCGGCCTCGCGAAGCGAGGCTTCAAAGATACCACTGCGCCCGCAGTCTGGGAGGCCGTCCTGTCTGCTTGATGAGTTATCCTCTAGATAACAACAATCTCGTACAGACCGCCTATTTGCACCAGAGCCGCGGCGGCCGCCTTGCGCAGGGGGCGATTCGGCAGGGACAACGATGTTTTCTTTCGGGGCATGGTAGAGCGGGTTGCATGCAGTATTACGTTTGCCATAGGCCGTACTAACGGCACATATCTTTACGACCTTTAGTCTGGATCACGGCGCGAGGCGCCGGATTTGCATCTGGCCGCAGGCCCGTAGCGAGCCCCCCAAAACCACGACCTTTGCACCGCGGCTGTGGACAAGCACGCTACCCTGCCCGCGTTCTCCAATGAAATCAGGGCACTGCAGACGGCAGGCGGCGCGTGTGTTTCGGAACCCAAACCCACGACCTTTCCCCCAACTCCCGACCTGTCGCCCCCAAACCTACGACCGTGTGCACCGTTAGCGAACCCAAAGTCACGGCCTTTGGAACCCAAAACCACGACCTATCGCACTGCAGGCCCGTGATTTCAGTGGGTTTTCTGGAGCTAAATGTTTAAAGGTGTTGTCTTTTAAAGGTAACAACAACAGTGAGTTATTTTTTAGAGAGACTGAATGATTCCCGGTTAGGCTCGCTGCTATGCGACACATCACGTCAACATTGATTCGCAAATGACCCATAGGAAGAAACTTAGTCATCTTTACCTGAAAACATGACGCGCCGCGTCAGGTATGCGCAATAGCTAAAGGTCGTGCTTTCGGGGGCTTTTCGCCTGCAACGGCCGCACACTTGTCTTCCGCGCCTTTTCGAGCGCATCTAAAGGTCGTGGTTTTGGGGGCGTTTCCGGTCGTGCGGTGCTCAGGCTTCGCGCGCACGGCGCCGGGTAGCCGGTGCCGCGGTCGGTGTGGTCTGTGCCGCACGCCAGGCTTCGATCTGCTCGCGAAACGGTTCTGTTG
>NZ_BBJJ01000234.1 GCF_000739815.1 Paraburkholderia mimosarum LMG 23256 = NBRC 106338 | reverse complement strand
ACCGTATGGAATTCGGTCCTGTTTGATCGATAAGCTTTCCTACCTATATGAGATTTCTCAATCCGCTTACCTATTTGCACCAGAACCCTTCTTTCCATCCGCCAGTGCCACAATGCAAGTCATGTTACCTCCGTAGGTGTTGCCCGATAGAACGCGAAGCGCATGCCCTCGCACGGCTCAGCGGTAGCCCAGTCGAATCCATGCCGTCCGCCCATTGCTGTCCAGAACTGCCATACCCGCGTCTCGGTTCCATGTTGTCTCGCCAGCGGCTGTCACAACCACCGGGATACGCAATCCCTCGCGAGGCAACTTCATCGGCAGGCGCGCGGCAATCTTGCGCGCCTGATTCTCAGTGTCCCGCATACCCCGTGATTGGGATTGAAAACGCTCATTTGATGATCCTGGGTTAGCCAACCACGCTCGTCCATCATTTCCGCGAGATTGCGCAAACTCAGCGAATAGGCCACGTACCATCGCACGCACAGCAAAATCACTTCAAGCGGGTAGTGAAGGCGCTTCAGGACCTTGGCCAGGCCCGGCGCGAGTGTGGTTCGCGGTGTCTTCGTCTTCTTCATCGCTCAGCTCAAAAATTCGCTACCCAATTTTCACGTGGGCCTTACTGCAACAGAACCGTCGTCAATCCACTCCCAACAGCCCGACAAAGCAATAGTTGCGCCAACTGACATCTGGCGTTGATACCCTTTCCGCTCTGCAAGCAGCATCAACGCTCACCCTCTTCGCCCCCTTCACAAGAATCAGCCGCGGTCGTCGGACAGTAGCTAGCGGCGGGTTGACGCGTACCCGTTAGCGTCCTCAGGAACGCTACGATGGCGTTGACATCGGAGTCCGACAATTGCTTGCCGACCTGATACGTCGCCATGTCGCGCACAGCTTCATGCAGATCAGCACGGCTGCCGTCGTGAAAATATGGCGCGGTTAGCTCCACATTACGCAGCGTCGGCACCTTGAACGCATGGAGATCAAGCGGGTCATTCGTAACGTTCGCCCGGCCATTGTCCGCAGCGGAGGTGTAGCCCCGCGCAGCAAAGTAGTCGGCCGCAAGGCCCATTCGCTCGAACGACTGCCCGCCCAGATTCTGGCCAACGTGGCAGGTCGCGCAATGGTTCGCCTTGAATAGCCGGTAGCCGCGCAATTCCTCGCTATTCAGCGCATGCCTGTCGCCGCGCAGGTAAGCATCGAAGCGACCTGGCGTTAGCAGTGTCATCTCATATTCGGCGATTGCATCTGTAATGTTTGCGCTCGACCAACCGCTCGGGTACACCGCCAAGAACCGTTGCGACAGCGACGAGTCTTGTTTTAGCTTATCGATGATCTCGCTCCACGACGTAGACGCCATTTCGACCGGGTTCAGCGGTGGGCCGGCCGCCTGTTCCTGCAGCGTCGCCGCGCGACCGTCCCAGAACTGCCTGTCGTTGAGCGCCGCATTAAATACCGTCGGCGCGTTGACCGTGCCCAATTGTCCCCCCACGCCGGACGAAACTTTCTTTCCGTCTACGCCCCCGTCGACAGCGCGTGACAACTCGCACACGATACCGTGTTGTCCACCGATAGTCGGGTATCGTTGAAGAACTGCTTTCCGAGGGCAACCTTATTCGCGTCGGTCGCCAAGTAATTTGGCAACGGCTGCACCGGCTCGTTAGCGAACTCGGGTGCGACACCGGGTGTCGCATATGCGGTGTGACGCTGTGACGCGATTGAGTCGAGAAGTACGCGTCGATCGTCGGCGCTAAGGCCGGTCGTCCAGTGTACGAGGCGGAACAGTTTTGGCGGCATGGCGCGTTCGCTCACAACGGTTTCCAGCTTCGCAAGATCAGCCTCGGGAGCTGGCATGCCGCTCTCGAGTGCCGCGTAAAGGCTGTCGATGCTAAAATGGATGAGCCCGGTTTGCCTGTCGTGTTCGGCTAGCTCACGAATGCCCGGTAGCTTGGCATAGTTAGGCAGGACCGCCTTCCTTGAATGGCAGTAGTAGCACGCGTTCCGATCTAACACTGCACGGATGCCGAGCGCTTGTGAGGATACGGCCCGGCTCGCGACCGTCCTTTCTGCATAGTCCTTGTCATGTACATATGCGATACCGCTGATACCGAGATATCCAACCAGTACGACGGCGATCGACGCAATCAGAAGTTTCTTCACTTGCTCCCCTGCTTCGACTTTGATCAGAGTTCGTTAACGTCTATTTCGAACAGGTGATATCGACTGTCTAGCGACGATGCACAGACCATACCGAAGATCCAGTTGATCATTCGACGGTGCATCGCTGACCACTCGGACTGTTCTCGTGCCAATGGTCTCGCCCGCCTACGCTGCGACCTGCTGCGGGACGGCACCCTCTGTCAGCCAAAATCCGCCTCTATCGCCCGACTAAACGCTTACAAACCTCAACGCAACGGTTCTGGTGCAAATAGGTAAGCGGATTGAGAAATCTCATATAGGTAGGAAAGCTTATCGATCAAACAGGACCGAATTCCATACGGC
>NZ_BBJJ01000235.1 GCF_000739815.1 Paraburkholderia mimosarum LMG 23256 = NBRC 106338 | reverse complement strand
GGAATGAACGCCTCCCAACCGTGAACGGTGGAACTAAGGATGAGGATGGACCCTTCACGGGCCGACGGCATCACCGTGCCAATATGGAAGATCATGCAGGTCTTCACAGGCAAAACCGGAGGGATCCGAAATGAAGCTTACGCCAGTTGGGATCGACATTGCCAAGCGCGTGTTTCAGGTGCATTACGTGGACGCGGAAACTGGAGAGATTGTGAACCGGCAGATCAAGCGCGCCAAGTTTCTCGAGCACTTCGTGAACCGGGCGCCGTGCCTGATCGGGATGGAAGCTTGCGGTGGTTCACAGCATTGGGCACGACAACTCACGAAACTGGGGCACGAGGTGAAGCTCATGCCGGCCGGGTTCGTCAAGGCATTCAACATCCGCAACAAGAGCGATGCAGCAGACGCCCGGGCGATCTGGCTGGCCGTGCAGCAGCCAGGCAAGGCCGTGGCGGTAAAAAGCGAAGCCCAGCAAGCGGTGCTGGCGCTGCACAGGATGCGCCAGCAACTGGTCAAGTTTCGTACGATGCAGATCAACAGCTTGCGCGGACTGCTGGCCGAATACGGCGAGGTGATGGGTAAGGGCCGGGCTGCGCTCGATAAGGCGATACCGGCGGTGCTTGCCGGCATAACGGATCGACTGCCGATGGTGTTGATCGACACATTGCGCGAGCAGTGGAACGGGTTGACGAAGCTCGATGACCAGATCGCCGTGATCGAACGGCGGCTGCGTCAGTGGATGCTGGAGGACAAGGCGGTCAAAGCGATTACCGCGATCCCCGGCGTTGGTGTGCTGACGGCGACTGCCGCAGTGGCGACAATGGGCGACGCGAAGTCGTTCCGGTCGGGGCGCGAGTTCGCAGCCTGGATCGGTCTCGTACCAAAGCAGACTGGCTCGGGCGGAAAGGTGACGTTGCTGGGGATCAACAGGCGCGGCGACACGTATCTGCGCACGCTGTTGATACACGGTGCCCGTAGCGTGTTGTATCACGCGAAGGAGCCCAGCTCGTGGGTCGAGCAGATCAGCAAGCGCAGGCCACCGAACGTGGTAATCGTCGCGCTGGCCAACAAGATGGCACGAACAATCTGGGCAATCCTCGCCCACGAGCGGTCGTATCAGATGGGGCACGTGAGCGCGAAGCCGGTCTGAATAGCCAGCGTTCACGCAGAAGACTAACTTCACACAGGATGACGCGTCGAAGGTTGCGCTGGCAATCGAATGTGATGACAGAACAGGTTGGACCGGAACTCGCTAAACCTGAATGTGCATAAGAGCCTTGAGCTCGTGAGGTCAATGAGGTGCGAGTCAGCGGATTTCATAGAGGCCCGCAGCGTATGTACCGGCTGCAGCAAGGCCGTATATACAGCAGCAACCCATCCTGCCCGTCACAACAAACGAAAGCCTTAGCAAACGGGAGGCGTTCATATAAATGCACATGATCAGGAAAGGACAGATGAAATGTGCGGGCAAAGACCCGTCGTCTGCTTCCCAGCAGTTTTACTCCCTTGTGTCATAAGCAATACTTACCATATCGACATTTCTCGTCCCGACACCCTTGCTGCAACAGAACCGAATAGGCCACATACCATCGCACGCACGGCAAAATCACTTCAAGCGGGTAGTGAAGGCGCTTCAGGACCTTGGCCAGGCCCGGCGCGAGTGTGGTTCGCGGTGTCTTCGTCTTCTTCATCGCTCAGCTCAAAAATTCGCTACCCAATTTTAACGTGGGCCTTACTGCAACAGAACCCGCCGATCCGGCCCGCGAAGGCGGACGGGCTCTTGCGGTTTCGGTCGCATCGAGGCCGTGGCCGATCGCGTCTTGCGGCGGGTGTTCAGACCGGGGACGCGCGGATGGCCAAGGCCAACTGTCTGAGGGCGGAAGAGCTGCTCGACCACCGTCCATTCGTCGTCAGTGAGGGCTGGTAGATCACAGGTCGTGTACCTCTTCTTGGTTCGACCATGGACCGCTCTGGCCTTCCAGCACTTCTATCCGGAACGGGCCACGGACTCCCAGTGAAAATTCGGCCGCTGCGGCGAGCGCGCGTTCAAGTCTGATTTCGGGCAGCATCGGCATGCCGGCGGTGCTATGCAGCGCGCCCAGCGCAGCCTGTTCGCCGCTACCACAGGCATTGAAGTTCACGGCGTTCTCACCAACCTGATAATCGCCGTCAATCCGGAAGACGCGCCCCTCGTAACCAACCAGAAAAGTGCCAGCCGATTCCCGTTCGTGTTCCTTCCGCGCGTATCCGCCGCGGGCAAAGCACTCGCGTACCGCCTCAACGAAGGTTGTGCACATGAAGGCAAACACGTCGGCACCTTCAGGGCGCGGCGCGACGGTCAGGTTATGGCCCAGAAGCTGCCCCATCCTAAAGGACGTAGTAAAGCCGATCAGGAACGGCCCCACTCGATAAATCTTGGGGTCGGCGCGTACCGTAATGTACGAACCGCCCGCTGCCGAATCGGCACCCATGTAGACCTTCTTTC
>NZ_BBJJ01000236.1 GCF_000739815.1 Paraburkholderia mimosarum LMG 23256 = NBRC 106338 | reverse complement strand
TCGGTGGGAACGCAGGCAGGTTCCATCGCGGCCGGACACATGGCCGCACTCAACGTCGTGATGCAGGAACAGTGCAGGTCTTGGCCGCATTGCGACAACACCTTTCCTTCTGACGAGGGTGAACTTCTGTCGCCTCTTAGAGACTGGGTTACTCGCGTTAGCCTGGCCGCGGCACACATGTCGCGAGGAGAAATATGGCGCTCAGGAGACGACGGATTTCCGGGCGACCTCTCGTTGGCCCAGGCGTTTGGGCAGTTGCGTGCTCTGGTGCCGATGCCTGAAGCAATTGAGTGTCTTTTTGCGGAAGCCGGAGACACTTGGGGCATGGAGACCTGTCCGTTTCCGCAGCAGACCAGAATCAAGCTCGAGCATCTCCGGTCACGAGGTCTCGGATTCGCCCGCATCTTTGACTTCTATATGTGCATCGGCGCGTTTTCGGCGGCTCGGCCGTCTTTTGTCACTCGCGCCAGGCATGCCCAGGATTCTCTCCGAGAGCGCCACGGCGCCTGCCGGTGTGAATGGGAAATGATCCCGCAAGGATGGCTACCCAACTGGATCAAGGTGCATGCGGAGGAACGCAAGCACTGGTCGTTCCGATGTCCATTTGACGTTGCGATTGCTGAGCTTGATCTCTGTTGGGCACATCAGAATTCGGCGTACATCGGCCGAAACCCAAGTCCAAAACGGGTGATTTTTGTTGAACAGGCGCATGACATGCATGCTGCAGGACTTATTCGATATGCAAAGGGTTCGAAGATATCAACCAAAGGGTCCCTCAGCACTGAGCAGGAGATTGCATCGTATTGTGAGTGGGTTCACGATTCAGTGCTCTCGGACTTACTCGAAAAGGCGGCCGACTGGGAAGTCGAGGCGGCACACAGCGCTGTTTCGCGGTGGTTGGATAACATTGTTCATGGGCTTCAACCCATGCCTTTATACACAAGTCACCGCAAGTGGAACGGCTCAGTGCATCAGTGCAGGTGACGAAGAAAAAAAGCGAATGTTAACGCAGCGGATTTCCTTGCGATTACCCACTTTTTCTTCGGCCTTTTTTTCGGCCAAGCCAATACCCAAGCTCGATGTCGATAAGTCGATGCATTCCTCGCCAGATGACTTTGTTACCAGGAGGTGGATCGCTGGCACGTGCGAGGTAGCCGCCGAGTTGCGCGAGCTTGATCAGGCTGTGTGATAGAGGTGGCGCGTTCGCGGTACGTGCTGTGTCTTTGACGATTTGATCAAGAAGCGTAATTTCGGTAGCGGTAAGAGCAACGTCGGGTGGGGCCTCCGGTGCGGATCGATTGATTTCAGTGAGCCAGAACACTCGCCAGGCGAGAATACAGAAGATGGCGATCAAATTTGTCAACCGACTGGCTGTGCGCAGCTGAGAATCTTCGGCCTTGCCTCCGGATTTCAGGATTTTGTGAAACGTTTCTATCTTCCAGCGCAGCGCGTACCAATCGATTTTCTCGATTGCGCCGACACGCGAATTCACGGGGAGGTCCGTGACAAGCTTCCGCTCGATACGCGCTCGTCCGGCAGGTTCGCCCCGCTCGCATGCATGAATGACGGTTAGCGTGAGTGCCGGGTAGTGTCGCTGCTTTGCGACAGGTGGCCAGATCGTGAGGCGCCGATACCTGATCTCCAGAAGTGCCTGATGAGCTTGGCCTTTGGCGTCGCGAAATTCGATTCGATGCAGCCCTTTCACCCGCACCTCCGACATTTCTTCGGCGACGGTATGCTCCCCGTCACCGGCTAACCTGTTGGTGCAGGTGCGCACGAGAAAATGTGTTCCAAGGTCATGCGCAAAACTAAACAGTTCAAAAATATCGCTCTCGCGGTCGCCGACATGCACACAGCGAGCCGGATCTCCGAGTCGCTGCGTTGATTGCTGAAGATTCTGAAGCCAACGATAGCTTTCCTTCTTCTCGATCGGCACGCGCGTGAAATTGATCTTGCGCTTCGTCTTCGTGGTGTCTTTGAACTCTTTTCTGCTCCAGAACTTGATAGCGGAAAGACCAAGCGGCAGTCCGGATGTGGTAACCGCAAGGCTCGAATGCATCAGGATCCCGCATTGGGGTGACTTTGATTTCCGTACAATTCTCCGGCTAGACGCACCCAAGCCAGCCGTGGGTTTGCCTTCGGAACCCAAATAAAAATCGTGCAAAATCAGTCGGTTGCTGTCTATCCGCCCGCGCTACCACGCGTCAAAGGTCTTTGTAATCCGCGCAAACTGTCAGATGACGCGATAGACGGTTATTCAGCTTGGCCCGCACCGCCGAACCGCGGTTCGTCGTGTGCCTCATGATCTTACGTTGAGTTGATTCCAACATCGCCGGCGTTCGTGGGCGGAGTACGATAGCCTCGAGTCCATTCCGAGGAATGAAGCGATCCGCGCGCAGACGAAGGATGGTGCCGTGCAGACGAACCGTGGTGATACATCAACTTAGTATTCCTAATGTTA
>NZ_BBJJ01000237.1 GCF_000739815.1 Paraburkholderia mimosarum LMG 23256 = NBRC 106338 | reverse complement strand
GACGGATCGCACTCGCCCGGTTCCCGGTGCTCAAGACGCTCGATCAGTTCGAATGGAACTGGCCCAGCAAGATCAACCGCCTGCAGATCCAGAACCTGTTTCGCCTGAACTTCATCGAGGAGCAGGCCAACGTGATCTTCCTCGGTGGCGTCGGTCTGGGCAAAACCCATCTGAGCATTGCACTCGGCCATACCGCCTGTCTGCGTGGCCATTCGGTGCTGTTCGCCACGGCGATAGATATCATCAACTCGTTGAATGCCGCATACGTGCATGGCGGGCTCAAACGCGAACTGCGCCGCTACGTCAAACCGCGCGTATTGATCGTCGACGAACTCGGATATTTGCCCGTCGACAAACAAGGCGCCGACGCGCTGTTCCAGATCATCAGCCAGCGCTACGAGCACGGCCCGACCATCATCAGTTCAAATCGCGCGTTCAAGCACTGGGCGGAAATCTTTAACCACGACAGCACACTGACCTCCGCGCTGCTCGACCGCCTCCTGCATCATGCCGAGACCGTCGTCATCGAAGGCAAAAGCTACCGCATGAAAGATCAGGAAGGCACCGATCCCGCGACCCTGTGATCGCCTTCACCATGGTGAGTTTTAAACCGTCCGTTTTAGACGAAATTCACGCCGCTGCTAACAAGGGGACAAATGATGTTGATTGACTTCACACATTTCACACCTGCTCTCTCCTTGACCGGCGGACTCATCATCGGTCTGGCGGCGGCCGTGCTCGTGCTGTTCAATGGCCGCATCGCCGGAATCAGCGGTATTTTCGGTGGCCTGTTGAGCCTGCCTCGCAACGACAGCGGCTGGCGCCTCGCCTTTGTCGCAGGCCTCATCATCGCCCCTGTCATTGCAGGCCTGCTCGGCAAGCCGGCAATTGCGGATATTGAGGCGAGCTGGGGCGTCATCCTGGTTGCGGGCTTCCTGGTGGGGATCGGCACCCGCTATGCCAGCGGCTGTACCAGCGGCCACGGCGTGTGTGGCCTTTCGCGCGGTTCGCCGCGTTCGCTCGTCGCCACGCTGATCTTCATGGCGGCGGGATTTCTGACTGTTTTTGTCCAGCGACACCTGATTGGAGGCTGACATGGCAATCCTCACCGCACTGCTTTCCGGTCTGATTTTCGGCGTTGGACTGATGGTCTCCGGCATGAGCAACCCGGCCAAGGTGCTGGGCTTCCTCGATATCGCCGGTAGTTGGGACCCCTCCCTCGCGTTTGTGATGGTGGGCGCCATCGTCGTGGCTTCGCTCGCATTCTTCGTCGCGCGACGCCGCAAGCGCTCGTTACTGGGCTTGCCTGTACAGTTGCCGGCAAGCACGATAATTACGCCAAGGCTCGTCCTCGGCAGCGCGGCCTTCGGAGTCGGCTGGGGCCTGGCGGGCTTCTGCCCGGGCCCCGCGCTGGTCGCACTGGGCGCAGGCTATCCGAAAGCCATCGGATTCGTGGCAGCCATGGTGGCGGGCATGCTCGTCTTCGAACTCGTCGAACGAACGAAATCGGGCATGCAACGGGCGTAAGCAAGGTCACACGGCTACGGGGCGCGGCTGGTCACGTGGGCTCGTATGCACGCAGGGATGGTCTGCTTGTCGTGAACCACTGCTTGAGCGCACACGGCTCTTGATCGGCCGGATCGCTCGGACCCGATGCCGGGAATCGCGTGGCCCAATGCCAAGTCGATGGCTGCATACCCTGTTCGCCCTGTTTTGGATTCGGAATTGACCGTTGGATTGTGGTGACCGGAGGAATGGCGATGAGTGGATTACCTGTATTTAAAGACGTCGTACGCGCAGTCTCCAACCAGCTGCGCGCGATGCGTCAAACGCAGCCAGACCTGATGACGGCATTCAGTCAACTAGCGGCTGCGTAGAAAGCGTCAAGCAGCGTGGCCGGTCAGCGACAACCATTTTGGCCGGTCAACGGGGTAGTTGTCGTTGGTTATCAGGTCATATTTGACGTTGCTCCTTGGTAATTGTCGTTGCGTGTTCGCGTAGTTGACGCTCATCGTTACTGCGTAACAAGGAGCCGTCGAAGTACTCCTGCCACTGCACTGAATCGGGATCGAGCCCGGCAAGAATGCGTTCGTCTTCCGCGATGATCAGTTTCTCGATCAATTCCTGTTTCGTTACTGCGTAACGGCGCGCCACCCGGGCAAGCGCGAGGAAGGCGCGAGTGTCGATCCACGCGTTCAGGCGACGCTGACCGTTATCGTCCGAGCCCGAATGAGGGCGCCGGGCCCGATATGCGGCTTGCCGTTGTGCTGCTGTTTTTGCCATTTTCTTGCCCCGATACGGTTGATTTCGTGACCCGTTACCGCGTCACGGATGCGTTACTGCGTAACGTTGCCATCGTCAGCCGACGGGCCGCTAAACGGGTTGGCAGGGTTGTCGTCCTGTAATTGACGCCGCCGTC
>NZ_BBJJ01000238.1 GCF_000739815.1 Paraburkholderia mimosarum LMG 23256 = NBRC 106338 | reverse complement strand
GGGGGAGCTGTACATTGGCGGGGCGGGGGTTGCGCGCGGCTATCTGAACCGCCCCGAGCTGACAGCCGAGCGGTTCATCGCCAGTCCCTTCGTGGAGGGCGACCGGCTGTACCGGACCGGCGACCTGGCGCGTTATCTGCCGGACGGCAATCTGGAGTTTCTGGGGCGCACCGACGAGCAGGTCAAGATCCGGGGCTTTCGGATCGAGCCGGGCGAGGTGGCCGCGCACCTGTGCGGGCATGCGTGGGTGCGCGAGGCGGTGGTGGTGGCGCGCGAGGAGCGGGCCGGCGAGCCGCGTCTGGTGGCCTATGTGGTGGCAGGACCGGAGGCACAGGAAGCGCAGCTTGCGGCGACGCTGCGCGCGCATCTGGTGGGGCAGTTACCGGACTACATGGTGCCGGCGGCGTTCGTGCCGCTGGCGGCGCTGCCGCTGACGGTGAACGGCAAGCTCGACCGCCGGGCGCTGCCGGCGCCGGCTGACGATGCGTATGCGCGGCGGGGTTACGAGGCGCCGCGCGGGGAGCTCGAGACGGTGCTGGCGCAGCTGTGGGCGGAGCTGCTGGGGCTGGAGCGGGTCGGTCGGCATGACCACTTCTTCGAGCTGGGCGGCCACTCGCTCCTCGCAGTACAGGTGTCGAGCCGGCTGTCGCAGGCTGTTGGGGTCGAGCTGCCGCTGTCGACGCTGTTCGCCAGGCCGGTGCTGGGCGATCTTGCGGCAAGTATCGTCGAGGTGTTGAGCCGCTCCGGTCCCCAACACCTGCCGGCGATTGTGGCCGTATCGCGTCATGAGCCGCTGGAGTTGTCGTTTGCCCAGCAGCGGCTGTGGTTTCTGGCACAGCTGGACAAAGACAGCGCCCGCTACCACGTTCCGCTGGGCTGGCGGCTGCAGGGCAGGCTGGATCGCGCGGCGTGGCGTCGCAGCCTCGATCAGCTGTATGCACGCCACGAGGCGCTGCGCAGCGTCTTCGTTGATGCGGAGGAAGGGCCCCGGGTTGAGATCCTGCCGCCCGGTACCGGCCTGCCCGTGCTGGAGCACGACCTGCGGGAGCGGCCGGATGCGGCGGCGGCGCTTGTGGCGCTGTGCGCCGAAGAGGCGTGCACGCCCTTTGATCTGGCGCGCGGGCCGCTGGTCCGCGGGCGCCTGATCCGGCTGTCGGAGGAGGAGCATGTCTTCCTGCTGACGCAGCATCACATCGTCTCGGACGGCTGGTCGGTGGGGGTGCTGGTACGGGAACTGGGCAGCCTGTACCGGGCGTTCGTGGCCGGACAGGCCGATCCCTTGCCGGTACCAGCGATCCAGTATCCCGATTATGCGGCCTGGCAGCGGCAATGGCTCTCCGGGGAGCGGCTGCAGCGTCAGGCGCAGTACTGGCGCGAGGCCCTGTCAGGCGCGCCGTCCATGCTCGCGTTGCCGACGGACCGGCCGCGCCCGGCGCGCCAGTCGTTTGCCGGCGCTACGGTGCCGGTGGAGATCGATGCGGAGCTCACGCGGGAACTCAGGCGGCTGGGCCGTCAGCATGGCACGACGTTGTTCATGACGGTGCTGGCGGGCTGGGCGGCGGTGCTCTCGCGTCTGTCGGGGCAGGACGACATTGTGATCGGGGTGCCGAGTGCCAACCGCGGCCGGCGCGAGATCGAGGAGCTGATCGGCTTTTTTGTGAACACGCTGGCGCTACGGGTGGACCTGTCGGGCGGGCCGGACGTGGCGACGCTTCTGGAGCGGACACGGCGCACGGCCCTGGGGGCGCAGGAGCATCAGGACCTGCCGTTCGAGCAGGTGGTGGAAATTGTGCAGCCGCCACGGGCGCTGGATCACACGCCGCTGTTCCAGGTGGGGCTGGCCTGGCAGGATAACGCGCAGGGGCGGCTCGATCTTCCCGGGCTGGGCGTGGA
>NZ_BBJJ01000239.1 GCF_000739815.1 Paraburkholderia mimosarum LMG 23256 = NBRC 106338 | reverse complement strand
GAACATCGTGGAGTGGCCAATTATCTTGCGTGGGCCTGTGAAGTTTACGCTCCACGAGCATCTTCGATCGTTTCTTCTTCCCTGGCGTTCGATGCGACGGTCAACAGCCTGTTTGCACCGCTGATCTGCGGTGGTCATGCATACCTGGTACGGGAACGCGATGAGGTCGCGGGACTAAAGGTACAGGCCAGTTCGGCATGTGGGCTGGTCAACATTACCCCGAGTCATCTGGATGCGCTTGGACAACAGATGCAGGCGGGCTCGATGACCAGCCAGATTGACCTGCTTGTTATCGGTGGTGAAGCGCTGTCGCCTTCAACAGTCGAGTTGTGGCGCAGGGTTCAGCCTGGCGCCAGGATGGTGAATGAATACGGGCCGACCGAAACGGTTGTGGGTTGCATCTTTTACGAAATTCCGGGCGAATGCGCTGTATCGACGCACGTTCCAATA
>NZ_BBJJ01000240.1 GCF_000739815.1 Paraburkholderia mimosarum LMG 23256 = NBRC 106338 | reverse complement strand
GCGGCCCTGCTCTGCTGAACAAAGCCGGCGTCGGGCACTTTTAGCCGACATGCTGCAATGAGCAAAGGCCGGACGCTGCGACAGCGCAGCCATACACGCAAAACATGGATACAGGGTAATGCAAAACCCAACCTCACCACGCCGCAAGCGCGCGCCCCGCTTCCTCGAAATCGCCGAAGCCGCTGGCGTGAGCCCCGCAACGGTGGACCGCGTGCTGAACGAACGGGGCAGCGTGTCCGCCGCGATGCGGGCACGCGTTCTGGCGGCCGCACGCGAACTCGGCGTGCCTCGCGTGCTGCCCAATCCAAGGCACGGACTCCTGCATATCGACGTGCTGATCCCGCGCAACGACACGCCCCTCTTTCAGCGGATTAATCTCGCGCTGCAACGGTCGATGCAAATGCTCGATCGAAGAATCGTCCTGCATCGGCAAATCGTTCCGGAGGCCGACGACGAAGTCATCACGCATGCGATCCTTCGACCGGATCACAAGCGTGCCGGGCTGATCGTCACGACGCACGACACACCCGCGGTGCGCGATGCGCTGCGCGCAGTGATCGCCCAGGGCGTCCCCGCGGTCACGATGGTGACCGATATCGCCGACATCGGCCGTTTGCATTACGCCGGTATCGACAATGCAAGCGCAGGCCGCACGGCTGGGTATTTCGTAGGACGGCTCGCGACGCAGCCCGGTCGCGTGCTGCTGCTTTGCTCGCGCAAGGACTACCGCGCGCACGTCGACCGGATCAGCGGATGCCGCGCGACGCTGGTCGAGTCGTTTCCGCACCTCGTCTGCGCAGACGAAGAGATGGAAACGCTGGATGACCCAGACCGTTGCCATCGTGCCGTACTGAACGCACTCAAGCGCAGCAACGTGGTCGGCATCTACAACAGCGGATACGGATCGGAAGGGATCGAAGCGGCGTTGCGCAAGGTGGGCGCGGCGGGCAAGATGGTGTGGGTCGGCCATGAAATGCTCGACCGCCACAGGCAATACATCGAGCAAGGCACGATGGATATCGCCATCGACCAGGACCCTGACGGGCAGGTGATCTCAGCGTTGCAGCATGCGCTCAATGCGTGCGGCGTGGTGGACGCGCCCGCGCCTCCCGGGCCCGTCGAGTTCCGCATTTTCTGCTCGGCCAACCTGCGCCGAAGCCCTTATCTGGTCGACCACCTTGCGAGGTGAACCCGATCCTCGGCGTTTCGACGAGCTGAAAAAAGGCTTCACATCGACGAGCGTCCAACCGGCCTGGGCCCCGCGGCGTCCAGTCGTTCTGCTCAGGTCAGTGTGCAGGCTGCGTCGCGCCTTTGCCCCGCTTCCGTTTCTACTTCGGGCCACAGGTCGGGTATCCACCTCCGCATGGCTCTGATGTGATGGACGACTCCCGCTACCGGGCGAGGGGTTTATGCCAGCCAAAGGGCTCCCAGGGTCACAGTGCCACGTGAGCCGCAATCGACGCCACGGCGCGCACTGTTCCAGCCTTCGCGCCCGGCATCAGCCGCGCGCCTGTCAGCGACACTGCCCAACTGGGTCGTCGTCGAACTCGAGTGTTCCGGCCGCGATGCTTCACTCGTGAGCGCGATGATCGCCGCGCTGGGGGCACACTGATGTTCCGCTTCGATCATGACCTGCTGGTGTACCTGCATCGCGAGCCGATCGACTTCCGCGCCGGACTGAACACGCTCGTGACACTGGTCGAGCAGTCTATGCAGCTTGACCCACTCACGCGAGCCGTCTTCGGGTTCCACAATCGCAAACGCGACCGCGTGAAACTTCTTCTTTATGATCGCGCCGGGTTCTGGCTCTTGATGGAACGACTCGAGGCAGACCGGTTTGCCTGGCCCCGTCGCCAGCAGACCGTGGTTGAACTCACGACGGAACAGCTTCATCTGCTGCTCGATGGCGTCGATCTCGACGCGCTGCGCCGCCACCCAGCACGGCAATACTGCCACGCGAGCTGAAGCCCGGTATCGCCGCCGTTGCCGGTAAACAACTGGCGGCCACAGTTGTTACAAATTAGCGTAAACCTGTTTGGCTCTGCGATTCGCTATCGTGGAGCGCATGTCCCCTCACGATCTCCCCCGACTCCCGAGCACCGCCAAGGCCTACATCCACAAGCTGGAAGAGCGCGTGGCGGCTGATGCGCAGGGCTTTGTCCGGATGGGTACAAGTTCCCGTGCTATGGACGCGACTATGCATTTTTGACGCAAATCGGTTTGCCGAAGGCGTTCCACCGGTTCAGCAGGTTGGCGATGATTACGCCTTCGCCTTCCTGCAA
>NZ_BBJJ01000241.1 GCF_000739815.1 Paraburkholderia mimosarum LMG 23256 = NBRC 106338 | reverse complement strand
AAACAGATGCTGGCAGAGACCCTCGGCCGACGGCCCGATCGTCCTGGCCTGCGCGAGGATGCGGCGCGTTTCCCGGGAGGGATTGAACGGCCGCTCGTCCTGCGGCAGTACCACCGTGCCCGGCCTGTCGGCCAGCATGTGGGTGCGCAGCAATGCCTGTGTCTGGAGGTTGCGGATTTCCAGGCGAGGGGCAAATTTACGCACCAGCACCTGGCCGCCGATGGGAGCCGGTTGGGCTGCGTAGCTGCTGTGGTCTACCCGGACGCACGTGTCGTCGCAGACCGTGTAGACCTTGTCGGTGAAGTATTCGAAGTTGCGCGCCGGCAAGGCCCGCAGATGGGGACGCTCCTCCTCGAACATCGCCTGGACCTCGCGACGGGTGCTGCCGTGAATTCTTCTGGCCGCCCAGTTTGATTCCCATTGCTCGAGGAAGGCGTTCTGCTCCTCGATCGATTCGAACCGGCGCCCCATCAGGGCCGTGCCCTGGGTATGCTGGATCGCGTTCTCGACGGTGCCCTTCCCATAGACCGTCAACTGCACGCGATCCGATCAGCGACACACAGCTTGTACGTGTCACTCACCCTTTCCATCCCCTGCGCGGACAAGAATTTGTGCTACTTGAGCGCCGCTGTGCCTGGGGCGAAGAGCGTGTGTACTTCCGCGATGTTTCGGGCAGGCTGAGACGCCTCCCGGCTTCGTGGACAAGCGTCTCAGCGCCCGAACCATTCGAAGTCCTCTCCGCAGGACGATCCACATTCCGCGTAGAAGACCTGCTGCATCTGATCGGGCTTATCGCCCGACACCGGGAGATCAGCGCGACAGCCTGTACCAAATCGGTCAAGCGCAAGTCGTCAAGAAAATAACGCCGCATACGTAAACTAAAATATGCCCGTGAAAATCAGGGCGCGCCGAAATGTGGAAGGTGTGGATTTATGCGACACCATAAACGCCTTATTTCTGGCAAACATGGATAGTAAATGTTCACTGCGGAAAGCCTTGATCCTCCTTGACATTTGCAATGCAGAGGCATAATTTATATTACATGCGACGAACCAAAAAGCCCGATCCGAAACTAGCTGCACTCCACGAGAGCGGGACGCTGAATCCACATGCACAGGATGTCCGTGATCCAGCGTTCGTTGCCAGCGACTTCTTCGATCCACGGGACTTGGTGCAGGTACGCTACGAGATGCTTCGCCGCGTGCGTACCGAGGGGCAACCCATCGCCGAGGTGGCGGCGCGGTTTGGCGTATCGCGGCCAACCTTCTACAAGGCGCAGGCCGACTTCGATCGTGAGGGACTTGCAGGGCTGCTGCCAGACAAGTGGGGGCCGCGCGGTGCTCACAAGATCACTGCGGAAGTATTGGACTTCATCGAGCAGACGCGCGATGCCGAGGATGGTCTGGGCACGAACGAACTGCTCGAACGCATCGCGGCGAAATTCGGTTTGACTGTGCACCGCCGTACGGTAGAGCGCGCGTTACAGCGGCAGCCGAAAAAAAAACGCCAGTGAATCCCCGGCGACCGTAACGACGCCGGACCCTGGAGTGCTGGTCGGGAGTTACGAAGCCTTGCGCGTCGATGTGGTCGAGAATCGGGGAAGCTCTTCGTCGGGGCGCGGGCGCACGCTCCTGATGTTCAAGAGCATGGCGGCGTGGATCGCAGGCATGCGTGAGACTCCATGTAACGCAGTTGCGCGCGCGGCAGGTGTTCGAAAACACTGAGAGCACCGAGCGCCAGTATGCGCTGCGCGAGCGCGCCGTTTCGCTGGGGTGGAAAATCGACCAGGTGTTCGTGATCGATTCGGATCTCGGGCAATCTGGTGCAAGTGCCGTCGATCGCGAAGGCTTCCAGCGGCTGGTTACCGAGGTAAGCATGTGAAAGGCTGGAATCATGATGGGTCTGGAGGTTTCGCGCCTGGCTCGCAACTCCTCGGACTGGCACCGGCTGCTGGAAATCTGTGCCTTGACTGATACCCTCCTGCTGGACGGCGATGGCGTATATGACCCGGCCCACTTTAACGACCGCCTCGTTCTGGGCTTGAAGGGAAAATGAGTGAGGCCGTGCATGTATTGCGCGCAAGATTACGTGGAGGAATGCTTAACAAGGCACAACGTGGAGAGCTTGAGATACGTTTGCCCATCGGCTTCGTCTATGATGGCGAGGGACGTGTCAGTCTGGATCCCGATCAGCGGATTCAGGACAGTATCCGCGAGTTCTTCCTCACGTTTCGTCGCACCGCTTCGGCCATGGCTTCCGTCAAGGCA
>NZ_BBJJ01000242.1 GCF_000739815.1 Paraburkholderia mimosarum LMG 23256 = NBRC 106338 | reverse complement strand
CCGTGAACGTAGGAGCAAAGGAAGGTGGATCCTCACGGGCCAACGGCATCGATGTGCCCAAGGTGGAAAATTCTCGCATTTCCCGGCAACCGGAGGATCCACAGATGAATGCTACGCCAGTTGGAATCGATATTGCGAAAAACGTGTTTCAGGTCCACTACGTCGATCTGGAAACCGGCGAGGTCGTGAACAAGCCGATCAAGTGAGCGCAGTTTCTCCAGCACTTCGCCAATCGTGCACGATGCCTGGTCGGAATGGAAGCCTGTAGCGGCGCCCATCACTGGGCGAGGCAGTTGATGCGGATGGGACACGAAGTGCGGTTGATGCCGGGGCAGTTCGTGAAGGCGTTCAACATCCGCAACAAGTGCGATGCGGCTGACGCGAAGGCGATCTGGTTGGCTGTACAGCAGCCATGCAAGGCGGTGGCGGTAAAAACAGAGATGCAACAGGCGGTGCTAATGATGCATCGGCAGCGCGAACAGTTGGTGAAGTTCCGGACGATGCAGATCAATGGCCTGCGCGGTATGCTCGCCGAGTTCGGTGAAGTAATGGGTAAAGGCAGGACAGCCATGACCACGGCGATACCTAGTGCTCTCGCAAGTGTCGAAGAACGGTTACCGAAGGTGCTGATCGATTTGCTACGTGAGCAATGGGTGCGGATCGAAAAGATGGACGAGGAAATCGCAGCGATCGAATGTCGGTTGCGCGAATGGAAGAAAGAAGACAAGGCAGTAAAGATGATCAGCGAGATTCCTGGCGTTGGGCTGCTGACGGCAACAGCAGCAGTCGCGATGATGGGTGATCCGAAAGCATTCCGGTCTGGCCGGGAGTTCGCGGCTTGGGTTGGTTTGGTGCCAAGGCAAACGGGTTCGGGAGGAAAGGTGAACCTGCACGGGATCAGCAAGCGCGGAGACGGGTATCTACGCAAGATGCTAATCCATGGGGCTCGAGCTGTGCTGAATCGTGCCAAAGAACCCGGAGCGTGGGTTCATCAGATGAAGGCCCGGCGACCGTCGAACGTCGTGGTAGTCGCATTGGCGAACAAAATGGCGCGGACGATCTGGGCAATGCTGGCCCACGACCGGCCGTATGAGAAATGCTACGTGAGTGTGAGGCCAGCCTGACCGGCGAGCTTGATGTAGAAGATCAACGCTTTATACAGGGTGGATATCGAAAGGTTGCGTTGGCAATTGTGAGAGATGACAAGACAGGTCGGACCGGGACTCGCTAAACCTGAACGGATCGCAGAGCTTCGAGCTCGCGTAAGCAATGAGGTGCGAGTCAGCGGATTTCATAGGGGCCCGCAGCGGCAGGACGGCTGCAACAAGGCCGGATATACGACTGCAACCTATCCTGTCGACGTCGGATCCCACGAAAACCTGGCGCAAACGGGACGCGTTCATATACGATCCGTGGTTCGTGAGCGGCGTCGATTTCGACGCGGCCACCAAGCTGTTGACGATCCAGATCGACTTCACTGCTGGAAGCCGCTTCGCGCATCCTGAGGTGGCCGGAGTGCACCCTGTGCATGACACCATCGTCAAAGGTTCTGTTGCAGTAAGGCCCACGTTAAAATTGGGTAGCGAATTTTTGAGCTGTGCGATGAAGAAGACGAAGACACCGCGAACCACACTCGCGCCGGGCCTGGCCAAGGTCCTGAAGCGCCTTCACTACCCGCTTGAAGTGATTTTGCCGTGCGTGCGATGGTATGTGGCCTATTCGCTGAGTTTGCGCAATCTTGCGGAAATGATGGACGAGCGTGGTATCGCGGTGGATCATTCGACGGTGTACCGCTGGGTCATCAAGCTGCTGCCGCTCTTCGAAAGGAGCTTGCGCAAGCACAAGCGTCCGGTTGGGAAAAGCTGGCGAATGGACGAGAGCTATATCAAGATCAAAGGTGAGTGGAAATATCTTTACCGGGCAGTGGACAAGGCGGGCGACACGGTCGACTTCCTGCTCAGGGCCAGGCGGGACAAGGTCGCTGCCCGACGGTTCTTTGAAAAGGCGATCGCCCATAATGGTACGCCAGAGACCGTGACCATCGACAAAAGCGGCTCCAATCTGGCCGCACTGGATGTGGTGAATGCCGATCGCGAGACGCCGATCAAGGTCCGTCAGATCAAGTACCTGAACAACATTGTCGAACAGGACCATCGGGCTATCAAACGCCGGACCCGGCCGATGCTGGGATTCAAGAACTTCCACCGTGCGAGGGTCATTCTCGGCGGCATCGAGGTAATGCACATGATCA
>NZ_BBJJ01000243.1 GCF_000739815.1 Paraburkholderia mimosarum LMG 23256 = NBRC 106338 | reverse complement strand
AGAAATTGTTCGATGCCGGCCAGTCGCCGTTCTCGAGGTAACGCACAAGCTTCGGCCACTGCTCACGCAGATAGGTTAGTGCCCTGCCAAGCAGGCTCTGGGGCAGCACCCCTGTAGACTGCTCGATCATGAGATCCTTGATGACCTGGAGTACGCGGGCGCTATAGCGTTGACGCAGGCGATGACGCCGGTCTGCATTCCACGTTTTAGTGCGTGCCTCGGCGGCAAACAACTTGCCAAACAGTTTGATGAAGCGTGTTGCGAGCAGATCCGGCGTACGTGCCGCCTTGGGAACATTTTCCTCGGCCTTGACGAAGTAACGTCTCGCGTGAACGAGGCAACCAAGGTGCACGAGCTTGTAGCGCTCGGCGATACCGTTATAAGCCTCGTAGCCATCGGTCATCAGCGCAGCGCCTTCCTGCACGCCGGCGAACAGCCTGTCAGCCAGCTTCGCCCCACGACCCGGCGTGTAGGTATAGCAACAGATCGGGATTCCCGTGCCCGTCATCTGACACCACAGGTAGCTCTTCGTCTGTGGCTTGCGCCCTTTCTCCTTGAGCACCTGGAAGGTCGTCTCGTCAGCGAGGATCACCGCTGACTCAAGCAGCGCGTCGCGCATCAGGTTGATCACCGGCTGCGTTGCGAGGCCGGCCTTAACCATGCTGGCTGCGATCGTGTTTGACGAGATATCACCACCGAAGCGGCGAAGCAGGCCAGCCTGACGATACAACGGCATGCCAAACTGGAATTTGCCCGCCGCGATCCAGGCAAGTGCAGATTCGGTCAGGAGTCCTCGTGGGATGATGCGCGACGGCGCCGGCGTGACCTTGATGCCCAGATCACAGCACGGGCAGGCATACTTGACGCGCTGGTGCTGGATCACGCGCAACTGCTCGGGAATCACGTCGAGTTGTTCGCTGATTTCCACGCCGAACTCGACCAGCGCATGGCCGTCGTTGCTGCAGAAACGCTCGGCTTCCGGAAGCTCGTGCCGCCGGATCACGCGGGGCAGACCGGGATCGAGCGGCTTGCGGTGGCCGCGCTTTTTGCGTGTATGCGCACCGACCTTCGTTTCGGGCGTATCTTCCTGGGCCGGGGCCGCATTCGCGCCAAGCGCTTCAGCTTCGTTGAACAGCCCGAATTGTTCCGGGTCCCGTGCTTCGCTCCTTGCGCCAAACAGCTCACGCCGGTAGGCACGCAGCCGTTCCTCGGCCAGGTCGCGCTCCGCGCTCACCAGACGCAGCATGCTGCGGGTTTCCTCGTGCTCGCGCTCAAGAGTGGCATACGCCTCGCGCATGGCGAGTAACGCATTGAGCTCGTCGGCGGAGATCGTGATCTGGGCGGGCATGCCGGATTAGACCATGCATGCCCGCCCATGTTCAGCTCACGCGTAAATATTCCTCCCGTGGATGTCGACGGATCGCGGTGATGTCATCGCCATCGAGCAGCGCGTGCAGCGACGCCGACGTCAATGCCACGACTTCGGTCTTCCGGTCGGGCCAGATAAAACGGCTTGCCTCAAGGCGTTTCGTCATAAGCCAGAAACCACTTCCATCCCAGCCGATAATTTTGACCCTGTCACGACGGCGGTTTACGAAGATATAAAGAGAGGAGTCCATCGGGTTCAAGTGCATGGCTTGCTCGACGAGAATCGAGAGGCTGTTCATGCCGTAGCGGAAATCGACAGGATCGCGGTGCAGGTACACCTTCAGGTTTTCGTCGAACCGGAACACGGCATCCTCCCCAGAATCTGGACCAGAGTGCTTAGTTCGTCGATGGTCGCGATGGCCTTGCCTATCTCGAGTTCTACACCGTTGGCCAGTCGCACATGCAGCGCAAGCGCCATTGACAAAGGCGGCTGTGTTGGCACCGGCGCAGTCGGTATCGAAACGACCGGCACGAACGCGGCAGACGCAGCAGCGGTCGCGACGAGCTTGCGCGAATCTGGCAGGTCGATGGTTACACCATCAACTTCATCCGACGAGGGGTCGTTGTCATCGCGGTTGTGCTGCATCGGCAAGATGCCTTGCTCGCGCTCCATCAAGTACTTCGTGATCCACTTGCGCAGCAGGTTGGCATTGACCCCGTGCTCTTGCGCTAGCCGGGCCACCGATACACCCGGCTGCAACGACGCCTCAATCAATACCCGCTTGCTTTTCTCGTCGTAGCGCCGACGGCCATCGGAGCTCCTGCGAACCACTCTTAACTCTGAGTCTTT
>NZ_BBJJ01000244.1 GCF_000739815.1 Paraburkholderia mimosarum LMG 23256 = NBRC 106338 | reverse complement strand
CAGGCTGCTTCCGCTCGTCTGTGTAACGCAAAAATCGCGCTTTTTGAACCACGCCCCCGTGGGCTACTCACCTAAGGGGCGACTACTCAGTTCGATTCGGTAAACTGAATCGACGGCGTCACACCTGGTGTGGCAATACATGCTCCCAAGGTTAAATTATTCGTTTCCCCGGTTGTCCCGCCCGGCAAACACTGTGGTGCATATGTGGTTGCGTCGTTTACTTGCAGATTTACGGTAATTGACGTTTTTGGTTTAAAATATAATCTTGAGCCGTTGCCATTGCCGAAAATATTAAATTCAGACTGCTTCCAGACCTGTCCGATATCAAGGGTGGCCTCCGGCTGGTTTACGCTGTAGGCATTACCGTTATACGTGAGCATTACGGTATCGGTTGCACCCGAGCCGGACGTCGACGCATATCCCGCCAAGGTTGTCAGGTAGAGATTGCCCACGGGAATGTATGGCGCCGCAACAGCGAGACTGTTTTTATAGCATGCTTTAATAGTTTTGTCTATAGGTTCGTCCCAGCCAGCGGGGCATCGATTATAATCGTCGCTATTTATCAGCATTATCCAGTCCTGAATAAATATTTGCGGCCCTCTGGGAACTTGATCCTGAGACCCATAATCAGACGAATAAATGAATTGCTGCCACACTCGACAATCCGGATGAAACCCATTCTGCGCACAATAGGATGCATTAGTGCCAAAATTAGTATTAAGTTGAAGCGTATAACCCCTCGACTCATTCGCTAAGCCCGTATCTGCTAAGCCACTTACAACGGTTCCCGGGAAGCTCCCAATTGCCGAGGTCGTGAGCCCAGTCGTCTGTGCGATATAATCGGCCCGATTTCCTTTGTAATCGGTCTGATTCCCTGCGGTCTGTCCCCATTGATTCATTGTTACCTTTCCCTTCGTTTCGGCGGGAGGTGCATGTTTCGGAGCAGGGGCCGGATGAGATACCTTTGCGCACGTCGCTTTCTGCCACGTGGTTTCGGGATACGACATCGAGTAGCATCCCGTGCCAGGAGGAGGTCCCATTTGTTTTACTGCCTCTTGCCAAATTTTTTGTTGTTCCTTCGACGCCTGTGCATAAGGCAGTTTTGCGTCAGTGTCGGAGGTAGACGATTGAGCATAAACGGCAGACGTTGACAAAGCAGTGCTCAGGCTGGCGATCGCCATCACTGCCAGCGTTCTGCGATACTTGCATGCATTCATTTTCTTGATTGATAGCAATATTTTTCTCCCTACTGGTTGCAGGTTTTTCTCAGGTGTAAAAACAGGGCTTGGTCCGGATATGTGTACCACGCGCTCGATCGGTGCCAATTCAGCCAAAGCGCCAAAAACATTTCCGAACTTGACTGCCATTTCGTCACAGTCAAAGCCGACGATGAAAAAAGGGAAGCTGCAACGATCTAAACCCTGCAAGCCGCTGTCGCCAAAATGCCTCTTGCTCGGCTAACATTTCGAGCTCGGCAGTTATGATCGACGCCTGCTTTTCACCGAATACGTGAAGACGATCTCCTATACCTAGATCGTGATGCTTCGCAAGCGCCCACGCGTCAATAGATTGACCGTCTGGGCCAGAAAACCAAACATCCACATCTTGCGTAGCTGTCGCCACACGCCAATGCCTACGGTGGATCTCCAGCAAGGAACCCGGAAGCTCATCCGAGCATCGACCCAGAACCTTTAGGCGTTTGACGGCCACAAGTTCATCGACCAAGAGAACCTTGGCCAGCCCCAACGGGTTGGGATAATCCGCCCCGAAATCCAAGGCCCGCACCATTGCCGCCAAATCTTCCGCAGATCGATCCCAACGTACACAACCCCCGACATCGGGCCTCCGACGCCTCGGAAAGTAGCTCCTATCCAGCAACCTTTGCGGACGGATATCTAGGGTCCCGCCTGCCAATCCAATTAGCAGATCACGGAATCCCCCGATAGCAGCCTCATAACATTTAATGTTTAGGGTCAATGCGGTGTCGGTCGACGTTATTAAAACCCGACGTCGAACGACCACGTCACGCGTATCAATGCCTTGATCTATACGATGCCACGTAATTGCATATTCGCTTTCGCCGGCAAGCAACGCCCAAGAAGTGGCATGAGTTCCCGCATATTGAGGCAGGGGGCCATCATGGTAATTGAAAGCACCTTGACGTGCTTGCC
>NZ_BBJJ01000245.1 GCF_000739815.1 Paraburkholderia mimosarum LMG 23256 = NBRC 106338 | reverse complement strand
CTGCTGGCAGACTCTGCGGCCGATACGCCCAACGTGAAAAAGATCGGCGCTCTGAAAACATGTTGTGCAGATGGTATGGACGCCTCCCCCCGGAAACGGGCCGTCGTGGAAGTGACGACCCGGGCGCGGGAGACTTGGCACGCGTCGGTCTGCGTGTGCCAAAGTAAGGGTGCCCGTAAACCGTGCGTCAAGGAGAACCGGAAATGAAACCCACCCTTATCGGAATGGACATTGCCAAGCAGGTATTCCAGCTTCATGCACTCGACCCTCAGAGCGGCCAGATCGAAAGACTCAAGCTAAAGCGTGCACAGGTTCTCGAGTTCTTCGCCAGGCGCTCACCTTCGATTGTTGTGATGGAAGCGTGTGGCAGCGCACACGACTGGGCGAGACGGCTGCAGCAGCTCGGTCATGATGCGAGGCTCATCTCCGCCCGGTCGGTGCGGCCGTTTGTGTTGCGTAACAAGACCGACGCGGCCGATGCCCGAGCCATCTGCACAGCGGCGCAGCAGCCGGACGCGCGCTTTGTTGCTATCAAGAGTGAAGATCAGCAAGCCATCCTCGCGATACATCGCGATGCGTGCCCAACTCATGAAGTTCCGCATCATGCAAACCAACGCGTTGCGCGGTCTGCTGTACGAGTTCGGCGAAGCACTGCCCGAGAGCTATCGGGCCTTCACCAAAGCATTCCCTGCCACGCTTGCAGGCGTCGCTGAACGTCTGCAAGCAATCCTGATCGACAGCCTGCGTGAGCAATGGAATCGCGTTCAGGCCACCGACAAGGAAATCGCCGTGCTTGAGCGTCGGCTCGCTACCGCCTTTCGTAACAACGGGGACTGCCAGAAGGTCGCCGATATCCCTGGCGTTGGCCTTCTCACGGCCACCGCGACGGTTGCATCTATAGGCGATGCGCGAACGTTCAAATCCGGCCGTGAGTTTGCCGCCTGGCTGGGTCTGGTGCCGAGGCAAACGGGAACGGGTGGACGGGTACGACAGATGGGCCTGAGCAAACGCGGCGACACCTATTTGCGCACACTGGTAATGCACGGCACCCGCTCGGTCATCATCCAAGGCACACGATCGGCATGGATTGACGGCCTGCTCAAGCGCAGACCGTTTAATGTCGCCGTTGCCGCTGTCGCCAACAAACTGGCACGAACCATCTGGGCGGTACTTGCCCGAACGCAGGGCTATCAGGCTTCACCGCCCGCTGCTGCGTAGACTTCATGTTATGACGGGTTCCTGAAACCTTCCTCAAGGAGCGCAAGCAAGTGCTGCATGATGGCTAACAGGTTGGACCGGGGCGAGGAAAACCCGATAGGGAAGATGAACCATTGTGTTCGATTTGCAGATGAGGACCTCGCCAGCGAATTCCATTAGGGCCTGCAGGCGCATAACGACCTGCGAAAACGGGCCGGACATAAGCGTGCTGCTACGGTTACCAGCGAAGGTAGCCCGCTTACACGAACGCTGTTGCCGCTCGACGTTAGCTACTCAGGTCGCTGTCACCTTCTTCGCAGGGGGCTTGAGGGTTGCCCCGAGGAGAATCTCGCCGAATTCCAGATAGCGCCATAGCGCGAGCGCCAGACGTCAAGCAAGTGCCACAATGCCGATGCGTCGCATACGCTCGCCGCCGCCTGGAAAGCGCTCGTTGAACCAGTCGCTTAGCTGGCTGCTGCGCTGGAAGCGCAACCAGCTCCACGCCAGTTTCACCATCAGCCATCGGGCTCGCTTGTTGCCGATCTTGCTGATGCCCTGCTCAACTTCACTGGTGCCGCTGGCATTGGGCGTCGAGGCCAGGCCCAGGCAGCCGGCCACTTCACGGCGGTTGTGAAACTGCCGCCAACCAAACAGTTCCCTGATCAGGACCCAGGCACTGCCGGTGCCGATACCCGCAAGGCGCGCGAGCTGCGCAATCGCGGGTTGCGCGCCGCTGCGCATCTCGCGCTGCTGCTATACCTCGAGTGCCCTGATCTGCCTGGCAGCGAGCAACAGCCGTTCGAATTCGCGTTCGATCCCAGCGCGCAGGGCTGGCAACAGCTGCTCGGTATGCTGCGCCCACCAGTGAGCCCACGCGCGGCCACCGATTCGCTCGGGCCGCAGGATCCGGGGATGGGCCCAATATCATCGTCACGTCATGTCGAAAGTGACCTTCTCCTCAATCG
>NZ_BBJJ01000246.1 GCF_000739815.1 Paraburkholderia mimosarum LMG 23256 = NBRC 106338 | reverse complement strand
CGGCACAACGCTATTTGCAGACGGACCGCATTTTCGGTGGGATCCTGCTGATCGGGCTTATCGGCCTTCTGATCGATCAGGCATTCCGGCTCGTACACCGTCTTTGCTTTGGAAAATGGATGGCCAAACGATGATGAACGCTTCCCCGAAAATCTCCATCGAGCGGGTATCGAAGTACTTTGGCCGCGGCAGCGACCAGGTGCGCGCGCTTGCCAACATCGAACTGAACGTGAGGGAGAACGAGTTCGTCACGCTGGTGGGCGCGTCGGGCTGCGGCAAATCCACCTTGCTGCGCATCCTCAGCGGGCTCGAAACGATCGACGATGGCACGATACGCGTCGGTGGTCAGGCGATCGACGGCCCCGGCGTGGACCGCGCAATGGTGTTCCAGCACTACAGCCTGTACCCATGGCTGACGGTTCGCCAGAACATCCAGTTCTCGCGGCGGCTGAAGACCAACCGGCGCGATCTCACTTCGAGTGCGGTGGAAGTGGCGAGCGGGCGCGCGGACGCGCTGCTGAGCTTGATGGGGCTCACGCATGTCGCCGACGCGTATCCGAACCAGTTGTCGGGTGGCATGCAGCAGCGAGTGGCAATTGCCCGTGCATTGCAGGGAAAACCGTCGATCCTGCTGATGGACGAGCCGTTCGGCGCGCTCGACGCCCAGACCCGCGAGGTGATGCACGACCTGATCCTGCATGTTCACGCACTTGAGAAGACCACCATCGTGTTCGTCACGCACGACGTGGAAGAGGCCATCTATCTAGGCCATCGCGTCGTGCTGATGGCGCCGCGGCCGGGGCGCATCGACACGATCTACGACGTGCCGTTGCCCGCCGTGCGCAATCCGGAGATGAAGCTCGCGCCCGAATTCACCGCGCTCAAACGCGAGATACTGGCACGCATTCGCGAGACGTCGGGGATGAAGACCGATCTCGCTACGCTGGAGCAACTTACGCGCTCAGCGGTCTGAGCCCTTCGGCTAGCTCGCCGCACGCTCACGCGTGCGGCGCGAAGCGTGCCAGCGACGTCGGTCGCACCTGGTCCCCGATGCGTTCAATGGCTTTCACGTTGAGCATGTATTCGAGACCGGTCCAGATAGCGAGAGGGGGTGCCTTCGTTGCGCCGACCGGCAGCCGGCGCGCAAAGGATTGGAACTGTTAATCGATTGCAGCGTCGTCTCGAAGTGTTCGTCGACCAGCCGGCGCGCCTGGTCCTGCATGCTGCCCGCTGCCGCAGCGGCCTGTTCCACGAGCGCGGCGGTCTGTTGCGTCACTTCGTCCATGTGGCCAATCGCCTTATCAGTCCGGCGTCACCTTGGCGCTCGTCACCCACGTCATGCTTCCGAGCCTGTCCACTATCGTGCACAGTGCCGCAAACGGCATACAGTCAATCGAAAATGGCGAAGTCGACCAAATCCTGAGTCTGTGCAGTCGATATCTTCACGCTCCTGATCTCCCCAGCGATCGGCAGGAGCACCTGCCAGAGCGCCGCAACGCGCATGTTGTTAATCTCGGCGCGGACGCTGAGTTCCCGCTGGCCGACTGCCAGCGTTTCCTGAAAGTGAGCTGTCATGCTATTTCTTATGCGAGATGGCCCAGAATGGGCGCGCGTTGTCCCATGGGTACCCCGGGGAACCTACCGCCCCGAGACAATTGCCGAAATGCACCACCCGGTATACGGGCCTGCGGGCCTGCGTGATTTTTGAGTCGTTGAACTGCGCATTCCCCGCCCCTCTGGCGCGTTTGCCAGACAGAGCCTCCGTGCGCAAGGCCGCGGGCACGTTCCACACATCGTCAGGAGCGTGCCGTTGCGTGCTGACCGGTGCGGGAGACGACGTTCTGGCCGTCGCCCGGATCAACCCTATACTCCTGCCCGAGATTGCAAAGTGTCTTCGCACGATCCTTTTCGCGCCAGTAATCGGCAAGCGCCATGGGCAGCGCAACGGCGAGTGTCGATACACCGATCGCAAGACCCATCCCTGTTGCATCGATCTCAACCCCAAAATGAACAAACGTGACTGTGCCCGTACGCTGGGCGTACTGGAATATCGCGAGGCCGTACGGGCGTGCGTGACATTGGAAAGGCAACCTGGATGTCTGGCGTGACATCGAGGCCAGCGCCCGTTGTTATTGCATATGTTGG
>NZ_BBJJ01000247.1 GCF_000739815.1 Paraburkholderia mimosarum LMG 23256 = NBRC 106338 | reverse complement strand
AAAGCGATCAGGCGGGTCGATGCGGACGTTCTGCAGATCACGCTCGTTCGTCACGGCAGCCTGTTGCAGGAGGCGCTCGAGGACGTCCCCCACTCCTGGGTGCTCGCGCGCGTGCCCGCACGGTGGCGCGGCCTGCCCGGATTTTCGATCGTGCTGCGAGACGTTCCGCGGTGGGACGACTTCGTATCGACCCGGTCGAAGTCGCTTCGCGGCACGTTGCGAAATCGGCACAAGCGGCTCGAAGCACGAGGCCATGTCGAATTCGGCTGGTGCCGAACGATACCGGACGCTGTCGCCGTTCTGAGCTGGCTATTCCGCACCAAACGCCGTTGGGCCGAGCGCCGCGGCGTGAGCCTTGCCTACTTGAAGGACGATCGGGTTCGGGATTTCTTTGTCGCGCTGGCACGGCGAATGGATCTGTCGAAGGTTCCGCTCGTTGCCTTCGTGAAGGTGGAAGGCGTGACCGTCGCCGCGTCGGTAAACCTGGTGGGATCTCGAACCGTCGAGGGCCTCGTGACGACGTATGACGAGGCATTTGCTGTGTGTTCGGTTGGAGCGCTGCTTGCAGAATTCCTCGTCAAATGGTCTCACGCCAACGGTCGTGATTTCGATTTTCGCCCTCAATATGCCGAATATAAGGCGAGCTGGGCGAATCGGCGCACATGGTACGAAACACGTGTCGTCATGCTTCGCGCACGTGGCCGTTTGGCGGAATTTTCGTTGTTGTTCGGGCAACTCGTTCGAGTGCGGAGAAAGTGCGCGGAATATGCCATGCGGCTACTCGAGGGCATGAGATCGCCGTGATCCGCCCAATGCCGCGGTGATCGTCGAGCGGAATCGGGAATTGCTCATCGCCTGCGGTGAGCGATGCGCCTTGCCCGCACTGTCGGCATGGCGGCCGGGTAGCTCGCCGTGATTGTCGCGCTGGCGGTCACGGCGCTAGTCGTCGTTGTCGGCACATGTGACTGGAACCGCGCGCGGCCTTGGATTGAAGACTAGGAAGTGCGGCCAGGGCGCCCAGGCACGTCAGCCTTGCTCGCTCACGGGCCAGTGCCAGCCCACGCGCAGATCGCCGTTGATGGATGTCGAACTGCCGTCCGATCGCGTCCGACACCTTTACCGCGCACAACGTCATGATCACCAACCCGAACTGGGCGCACGCGAATGATTTCGCCACGCTTGACGCGATCAGCTTCGACGTCGAGGCGCCACCGCAGATCGCGCATCGCATGGTGACTCCGGCAATCGACCTCGTCAATCCATCCGTCGATCTCGAACGGCTCAAGGACGGGCATGCCAACTGGGTTTTTGGCTTGAAATACCAAGCCATGCTCATTCAAGTGCTCTACAGCATCCGCTCGGAGCGCCAGCTGATGGAGCAGGTGCAATATAACCTGCTATTTCGCTGGTTTATCGGCCTGGCAATGGATGATGAGGTGTGGGTGCCCACAGTCTTCACGAAGAACTGTTAGCAGCGGCGTGAATTTCGTCTAAAACGGACGGTTTGAAACTCACCATGGTGAAGTCGATCACAGGGTCGCGGGATCGGTGCCTTCCTGATCTTTCATGCGGTAGCTTTTGCCTTCGATGACGACGGTCTCGGCATGATGCAGGAGGCGGTCGAGCAGCGCGGAGGTCAGTGTGCTGTCGTGGTTAAAGATTTCCGCCCAGTGCTTGAACGCGCGATTTGAACTGATGATGGTCGGGCCGTGCTCGTAGCGCTGGCTGATGATCTGGAACAGCGCGTCTGCGCCTTGTTTGTCGACGGGCAAATATCCGAGTTCGTCCACGATCAATACGCGCGGCTTGACGTAGCGGCGCAGTTCGCGTTTGAGCCCGCCATGCACGTACGCGGCATTCAACGAGTTGATGATATCCACCGCCGTGGCGAACAGCACCGAATGGCCGCGCAGACAGGCGGTATGGCCGAGTGCAATGCTCAGATGGGTTTTGCCCAGGCCGACACCACCGAGGAAGATCACGTTGGCCTGCTCCTCGATGAAGTTGAGGCGAAACAGGTTCTGGATCTGCAGGCGGTTGATCCGGGTGGGCCAGTTCCATTCGAACTGATCGAGCGTCTTGAGCACCGGGAACCGGGCGAGTGCGACTCGCC
>NZ_BBJJ01000248.1 GCF_000739815.1 Paraburkholderia mimosarum LMG 23256 = NBRC 106338 | reverse complement strand
GACTCATTGCCAGCATCGAACGATATATCGAGCAGTACAACCAACACGGCCGGCCGTTCGTATGGACCGCGACCGCCGATTCAATCCTCCAGAAAGTGGCTCGGCTATGCAAAGTTATTTCTGGGACAGAACACTGAGCGTGCGCTTGCGTCCACGCCTGTCAGGCAATGCGCTCGCGTTTAACGCGCAGAAACCTGCCGCATTATGATCTCCGTCATCCGCTCGATATGCATTAGCAATTCGGGCACCGCTGTCGCCTCCCAAAAGCGTCTTTTAAGCGCAGGGCCAATATAAAAGAGCGATGGATTCGTACAGCTATTGACTCGAACCACGCGGTAAGACTCATCAACACACAACCCCGCCCAGTCAAATTTTGCAATCCCGTCGCGCCGTAACTGATCAAAAAGAGAATCACACGCGTGTGCTATAGGCCGGTGTTTGCAATCTGCATGCGGCTCTGTATCTGAAGCCGTTGCTCGATGAGCGGGAGCCATCCCGACATCGGTGCAATTCACGAAATACGATGCGTGCACAACGCGCGAGGCCGCTGCTGCGCGCGGGCGAATAGCCAGCAGCAGCCCGTCGCCATGTGCGCTGATTGTTTCGATTCGCCCCGCCATAAGCGAGAGACACCCACTCATCCTGAGTGACGCGACAAGCGCTGCCGTGGAAGCTGGCTGTCGGTGACGATGTGTGTTCCAATAAGGTGCAATATGGCGCACGAAAGCGCGTCGGTCGGCCTCAGACCAGTTTGACCAGATCTGCGGTACCGCCGGACGCAGGCTATCGATCACCTCGCGCCAGTCACCGCCCCTCGCGCGATGTTCAGCAATGACTTTGCGTACGACGGTGATGCAATGCCTGGGGCCGACAGTCAGTTGATCGAGAAGCGCCCGCCGCGCTTGTGGCTGGAGTCTCGGCGGTGACTGGCAGTGATGTTGGGGCAACAAACCACGGCGGGACATAAGCGTGAAGCGCAACTTTTCGCTGCGCCGGTGCAGCGCGTAAACAACGTCGAGTGCCGTCAAACCAGACCCGCACAGGAAGAAGTGGCTGTCATCCGGCACGGCCCGCAGTTTAACTGCGTCCCAAGGAGTCACGAGCAAACGTTGATCGAGTGAAGCGCCACCGGTCGCTGCTATAGTGATGGAGCGGCGGCCATCGCTGTGCCCGGTCGCAAGGATGACCTGATCGGCAGAAATCCCCACACCCGTGTGCAAATGAACCTTCGTTCGGCCATCGTCTACGGGCTCCAGCGCGACGGCATATCCGTCGTGTTGAGAAAACTGATGTTTCCCGGAGTTTGCGACGGCTTTTTTTAGCACATGTGCAAGATAATCACCGTACCAGGCACGTGGTAGAAAATCATCCGGTTCCGCAGGCCGGCCTCGCAGTCGGCAATAATCGACAAAGCCGTTGCCGTTGTCCCGCTCAACACTGAGGGTCCGTGCGGGGGCGTTCAGGAGCCAGCCCTCTTCGTCCGACCGATAAGCAACACCACGCGAAACGCTGTAGCTGTCATCGACAAGTGCGATCGACAGGGGCTTTTCGGTTTGATCCGACAGTAGCCTTGTGGCCGTCATCGTCCCGCAAAAACCGGCACCCACTATCACGATCGATACAGTCATTGCCACGGCTCCGATGGTTGTTCGTATCCGCTCCCGCAGAAAATTGATTTTGACGTTCAGATGGATACCCGCTCCGATAGCGTCGCTTGCATCGGGGCTCGTCGGGAAACTTCTCTTTCCGGCACGGATAGTCGGAAACTGTGCCGCGTCGCAGGAAGCGACTATGCGGCATCTCGCCTCAAGCTACAAAATCAATTGTTTGGATAACACTGATTCGCATCGCAAATGAATGTTCGCGAACGACGGGTATGACGATGGCTTCGCCAAATCCAGTGGGGAGATCCGATCAGAACAGCAACATTGAGGTCGCCCCGGTTTTTCGCCTTCCGGAGGCCCCAGGGTTAAGCAGCCGCATCGTGGCCGCTGGGCCACAAGCCAGTCTTGCATGAACCGAGTTGGCGACACGAAGCCAAGCGATGAACGACGACGACTGCGGTTATAAAACACTT
>NZ_BBJJ01000249.1 GCF_000739815.1 Paraburkholderia mimosarum LMG 23256 = NBRC 106338 | reverse complement strand
AGTTTGGCTGGGGTAAGGCGGCAGGCACGCATCTGCGAGATGGAAATCGTGATCTGAAGCAGCGCGCTCAGCTTATTCTCGCAGACGACGTCGACTTGACGCGCATGCGAACGCTTGCCGCTCTGGCGTGTATGGGAGAAATCGCGACATCAGCAACAACGGAGCTATGTTCGTGAGTCGCTGGGAACTCGTCAACGCACTAGCTTTTTCGAGTAGCAGCCCGTGTTCGCCAACCCGCGTTCAGTGGCCGGCATTGACTTCCGATGCTTTTCGTGACGGTGTCGTCGTAACGGCGGCGCGCTTGGCGGCTAGGAGATTGAGATGTCACATTGTATTCCTTTGGCGCGCCCTGATCATGGGGCGAATAAACGGTCATCCTTATCAAAAGTCTCTAGCGTTATTGTCGGTAGTGGTACGCTAGCCATTAAGTGCGCTCAGCTTGCCAAAGAAAAGGGGCATGTGATCCGCGCGGCGCTTTGCGCCGACTCCCGGTTTTTCGATTGGGCTACTGGTGCCAATATCCTATGTTGTAACAGTGTCGACGAGCTATCGACATTTCTAGATATTGAGCCAGTTGAATATATATTTTCTGTCGCCAATCCGTTCATATTGCCAGTGAGGGTGCTTAAGCAAGCACGTCAAGACGCTTTCAATTACCATGATGGTCCCCTTCCTCAATATGCGGGAACTCATGCCACTTCTTGGGCGTTGCTTGCCGGCGAAAGCGAATATGCAATTACGTGGCATCGTATAGATCAAGGCGTTGATACGGGTGACGTGGTTGTTCGACGTCGGGTTTTAATAACGCCGACCGACACTGCATTGACCCTAAACATTAAATGTTATGAGGCTGCTATCGAGGGGTTCCGTGATCTGCTGATTGGACTGGCAGACGGGGCCCTCGATATACGTCCGCAAAGGCTGCTGGATAGGAGCTACTTTCCGAGGCGTCGGAGGCCCGATGTTGGGGGCTGTCTACGTTGGGATCGATCTGCGGCAGATTTGTCGGCAATGGTACGAGCCTTGGATTTCGGCACGGACTATCCAAATCCGTTGGGGCTGGCCAAGGTTCTCGTGGTCGATGATCTTGTGGCAGTCAAACGCCTAAAGGTTCTGGGTCGATGCTCGGATGAGCTTCCGGGTTCCTTGCTGGAGATCCGCCGTAGGCATTGGCGTGTGGCGACAGCTACGCAAGATGTGGATGTTTGGTTTTCTGGCCCGGAGGGTCATTCTATTGATGCGTGGGCGCTTGCGAAGCATCACAATCTAGGTATAGGAGATCGTCTTCACGTATTCGGTGAAAAGCAGGCGTCGATCATAACTGCCGAGCTCGAAATGTTAGCCGAGCAAGAGGCATTTTGGCGACAGCGGCTTGCGGGGTTTAGATCGTTGCAGCTTCCCTTTTTTTCGTCGTCGGCTTTGACTGTGACGAAATGGCAGTCAAGTTCGGAAATTGTTTTTGGCGCTTTGGCTGAATTGGCACCGATCGAGCGCGTGGTACACATAGTGGTCGGCTGGCTAATCTATCTTGCCCGCATCTCAGGTGAATCTGAGCTTCAGTTGGGATGGAGTCCTACACTCAACGTATCGGGAGCGGCAGGATTGCATATTGCCCCAGTCGTGCCGATGAAAATAATAGTTGATCTCGATGATGCTTTTTCAGAGGTGCGTAGGGCACTTGAGACCGAATTCGCTCTGCTTCGAGCGCACAAGGGTTTTGCTAGGGATCTCGTTGCACGCTACCCGGCGTTAAAGAACATAGAGGCACTTCGATCGCGGTGCCCGTGGCCGATTGGTATCTCGATAAGGGAAGGTGCTTCTTCGCATGAGCCACGATCAGCGCCGAAATTTGGAATACCTCGTTCGGGCAACGTGCTGACGCTTGAAGTGTGCTCTTTCGACGGTAGCTGTCGATGGCACTTCGATAGAAGCCGCTTGGCACCGGAGAGTGTCGAACATATTACACAGCATTTGGAAGAATTGTTGGCTGCTGTGATGGCCGAGCCACGTCAGCCGGTGGGCCGCATCGATATCCTGCCGGCGGCGGAGCGCCGGTATCTGCTGGAAG
>NZ_BBJJ01000250.1 GCF_000739815.1 Paraburkholderia mimosarum LMG 23256 = NBRC 106338 | reverse complement strand
CCGCCGGGCAGCGACCTTGTCCCGCCTGGCCCTGAGCAGGAAGTCGACCGTGTCGCCCGCCTTGTCCACTGCCCGGTAAAGATATTTCCACTCGCCTTTGATCTTGATATAGCTCTCGTCCATTCGCCAGCTTTTCCCAACCGGACGCTTGTGCTTGCGGAAGCTCCTTTCGAAGAGCGGCAGCAGCTTGATGACCCAGCGGTACACCGTCGAATGATCCACCGCGATACCACGCTAGTCCATCATTTCCGCAAGATTGCGCAAACTCAGCGAATAGGCCACGTACCATCGCACGCACAGCAAAATCACTTCAAGCGGGTAGTGAAGGCGCTTCAGGACCTTGGCCAGGCCCGGCGCGAGTGTGGTTCGCGGTGTCTTCGTCTTCTTCATCGCTCAGCTCAAAAATTCGCTACACAATTTTAACGTGGGCCTTACTGCAACAGAACCCAATAAGGTAGTCTGCTATGCTGACGGACCTTAATGCGACAGATCCGGCATTTTTGATACGGTCCAGTTTCGGATCGCTGATGTGCGTCATATCGCATAGTCTGATGACGGAGTGTGCCAACGTTTGAACCAAATGCACCTTGGCCGGAATCCGCCTATTTCAGGTCCCACGCCTTTTGCGTTCTTGAATGGAAGAGCTGAATGAACTTGCGAAATCTCATGACTATATTGACTGCGACTCTGCTGTGCGTTTGTGGTTGTAGCGAACATGGGACGCCTTCCGCGCCGGACGCCTCAGCAGTGACAGGGGCGCGGTTCGGTGAGACAGCAATTCCCGTGCGCCTGTCGGCGAACACCGGTGGGTTCGCAACGGCGACCGGGTCAAACGACTCCGCCGTCACGGTAGCTAGCCTCGCTGATCTGCTGGCCGCATTTAACGCCCGACAGCACCACATTCTCGTCAAAGGAGAAATCTACGGCGGGCCACGACTGACGACGCTCACGTTCGCTAGCACCGCCTGGAACAACACCACGATCGAAGGCGCAGATGGAGGCAGTGCTGTGTTGAAAAACATCCAGCTCAAATTTGACGGAGAAATGCTGCCAGATGGCAAATACATCGAAAATGTCGTGATCAGAAACATCACTTTCCATGGCGTTATCCGGGACCTCCAGGCTCTGCCTGCCCAAGTTTACGGCACGTCCAGTAACGTCGGTATCAACTATGAAGGTGTGTCGCTGCGCCGGGTCAACAATGCGTGGATCGACCATTGTGCCTTCTATGATACGAGCGACGGCCTGATGAGCGTGACACTGTCGTCGGACAATGTGACGGTTTCCTATAGCCAGTTCTATTTCACCAGCGAATGGCTGAAGATGCGCCCCGATCCCGTCTGGAGCTGGACGGGCACAAACCAGGACTTGGCCAATGAGCGTCTGGCGATGATCGTGGGTGCAAACCGTCTCGATTCCTATTCATATGGAGGTAATAGGCTGCATGTCACGTTACATCACAACCAGTTCGGCCCGAACTTGAAGGGACGTCCACTGCTGCGGGGTTGGGTTCACGCCTACAACAACTATTTCGACAACGGGGCGACACCCACCGGCCTCACGGCGACCGGATCAGACGAGACACAGTACACCGCCCTGCAGATTGGCAGCGGCGGCATTGTATATTCGGAAAAGAACTATTTTTTCAGGACAAACCGAAGCATTCAGGTTGGCTTGGATTCGTCGGGTGACGCCCATTCTTTTTATGAAAACGCTAACCTCTACGACCGGACCACCGGCGTGTCGGCAAAGGGGGACGCTTTCACAGTCGCGCCAGTTAGTTACACGTATCGTGCCAGAATAGCCTCGTCTGTTCTCCAAGCTGTGCAGATCTTTGGTCCTCGGTAGACACGCTATAAGCAGCAATCCATCGAGGCAATGTATCCGACCATATACATTGCGGTAAGCGATGACGTGTATCTGCGAACGCTGCTGATCCACGGCGTGCGATCGGTCATCAGCCCGAGCCGCTCGGCCGCACGCCACGGCTTGAGCCTGCCGTCCACCACATCCTGAATGACCTTCAATCTGTCCAGCTCGCGCATCGTCATCGTTATCCGTT
>NZ_BBJJ01000251.1 GCF_000739815.1 Paraburkholderia mimosarum LMG 23256 = NBRC 106338 | reverse complement strand
CCACTGTGACGTTCTTGCGCATTGGCTGGTAGACGGTCGAATGCGCGATAGGCGTAAACGGCACTTGCTGCTTGAAGATCTCCTGCGCTTGCGTGTAGTAGTCGGTGCGGGATGACACGTCGGTCGTGGCACGGCCTTTCTGGATCAGAGCCTCGAACGGCTGGTAGCACCACTTGGAAAAGTTGCTGCCGTTAACTGAAGAACAGCCAAGAAGTACGCCAAGCCAGTTGTCCGGATCACCGTTGTCTCCGGTCCAGCCGATAAGTATCGCGTCGTGTTCGCCCGCATGCGCCCGCTTGATGTATTCGCCCCACTCATAGGTGACGATTCTGGCGTGTACGCCGATCTTTTCCCAATCTGCCTGGATCATCTCCGCCATCAGTCGCGCGTTCGGGTTGTACGGTCGTTGCACCGGCATCGCCCATAGGCTGATCTCAAAACCATTGGGAAATCCAGCCGTTGCGAGCATGTCCTTCGCTTTCCCCGGATCGTAAGGTGCATCCCTGAGCCCCTTGTCATAGGACCACTGAGTCGGCGGCATTGGGTTTGTGGCCAACTGTCCTGCTCCTTCATAAACCGTATCGATAATTGCTTTTTTGTTGATCGCCATATCGAGCGCTTGTCTTACCTCGACCCGATCGAGCGGCTTGTGCGTCGTGTTGTATCCAAGGAAACCGAGATTGAAGCCGACCTGGTGGGGCACCTTGAGCTGCGAATCGCTCTCCAGTGATGCGATTGCTTGTGGACGGGGATAACTGATGACCTGGCATTCATTCTCCTTCAACTTTTGCTCGCGCACAGCAGCGTCCGGTGTGATTGAAAAGATCAATTTGCTCACTCGCACAACGCCCGGCTTCCAGTAGTCAGGGTTGCCGTCGAAACGAATCGTCGCGTCTTTCGTGTAGCTGACAAAGATGAAAGGACCGGTGCCAACGGGGTAAAGGTTGATGTCGGACGCCTTGCCAGCCTTCATCAGCTGATCAGCGTATTCGGCCGAGATGATGGATGCGAATGGCATTGCCAGTTCCGAGAGGAAGGGCGCGGTCACAGTCTTCATGGTAAAGCGCACGGTGTATGGATCGGGCTCTTCGATCCTCAATATGCTCTTATCGAGTCCCATGTCTTTGAAATACGGAAACTGGACGGGGTACGCTTTGCGAAACGCATTGTTTGAGTCGAACATTCGCTCGAATGTCAGGACGACGTCATCGGCATTGAATTCGCGCGTTGGCTTGAAGAAGGACGTCGTATGGAACTTGACGCCATGGCGCAGGTGAAACGTGTAGGTCAGGCCGTCTGATGAAATCTCCCACCTCTCGGCAAGACCCGGCTCGACTTTTGTACCGCCATGCTCAAATTCGACAAGGCGGTTGTAGACGGTGTACGACGCGGCAGAGAATTCGAGGCCAGTCGTGTATTGTGCGGAGTCGAAACCCGCTGGGCTGCCTTCTGAACAAAACACGAGCGTTTGGTCCGGCAATACGGCTGCAAACGATGATGCGCTCGATATCGTTGTGACAACCCAGAAAGAAAACAAAATCGGCGCTATACGCCAAAGACTCAGCCTGCGGAGCGATGACATGGGCACTCTCCCATACGTTATTAATTCAAAGCGGTGCTCGACCATTGCATCCAACCACAGTAGCTTAGTCAATATTCATCGCCGCGCAGCGCGGATCATGCTGTCGGAAAAGGTTGCGAAACCAGGACATTTCTACATTCCGTCAGCGAACCATAAATCATGGGGTGATGGGATTGGGTCATTGGGTTTAAAACGTAAGGCCACTCAGTCTGCGCCATGTGGCGGCAGGGCAATATGCATGCGAAGCGGTCCCCTCGAACCATCTTTGTATCGGCAAACAGGCAGCAGGTACGAGCGGCCGAATCTGATAAGTTTGGCAAGCGACAGTGGAGCACAACTTCTGATCCCAAGCACCGCGCGCCGATCGTACTGGCGGCTGAGCTTCCGCTCCTGCTCATGAGCCCCAAGCGCCTGGCTCACGTCGACTTCCGCTGGGCGGCCATTCAACGCATGCAACGGTTTACGATGGCGCTCTAACA
>NZ_BBJJ01000252.1 GCF_000739815.1 Paraburkholderia mimosarum LMG 23256 = NBRC 106338 | reverse complement strand
CCGTCGGGACAATACAGGCTGAGTTGCCTGCGCCGCTTCAGGCTTTCGTTGTACTCGTGCGTGTGTGTTACCGCATAGCCCGGCTTCGCTCGTTTGCGCGGTTCGCCCGTCTTCAGTCTTGCCTTGTAAGGCATGAAAGCTCGCTCGTCGGATAGATCACCGGACTCTTTCTACCCGACCCACGGCCGCCGCGCAAGCGGCCCTCTTGAACAAAGCCATTCTCATATTGCTTCTACAAGGGACAGACCGGCAAACGGTGTTATGTCCAGTTCTAGCATCAAAATCCTGTACGCTGATTTTGTTTTTCCTGAATCCTGATAGACTTCATCCTGTACCCCGCCCCGTCAATAAGGGCGGGAAAAGTCAACCGATCCCATAGCGAGGCACCATGCGCCCCGAGCAAATGACGCAGAACGAAAAGCAGGCCCTCGAAAACCTGCTGAAGATCGCCCAGGGCGACACCGGCCAGAGCCGCCGCGTTGCCGATTTCCTGCTGGCCTGGTGGAATGCCGGCGCGTGCGGCAGCTATGACCTCACGACCGGCTGGGCCGTTGACGAAGCGATTGCCGAAGATATGTGTGTCGTGTTCCGCCTTGCCACGCGCGCGAACAGTTACCCCGACACACTGGGCTATGGTCCGCAGTTTGAGGCCGTTGTGCGCGAATGGCGGCCGGAGCTCGTGAAGGAATGAACATGGCAGCCGAAACCATCGACCAGAAGACGCTTTCCGGCCTCATCGAGGCGGGCGTTGTGCGCTCCGCGCATGTTGTCGGCCAGCGTGGCGGATGGGGTGTGCTGTTCAAGTACGGCATGACCGAGCGCCCGCTTGCCACGCAGCGCGGCAGCGTGCGCACGTGGGCCAAGTTCGAAACGCTCGCGACCTACCTGCGCGAGCTCGGCATCGTGCGCTTTGACGTGGACGCGGCGCAGTACGACCCGGCCGCCCCGCGCTCGACCGCCGAACAGTCCAAGGCCGAGCGGGCGCGCGAACAGATGAAGGCCGCACACGCGGACGCCGCCTATAACCGGTGGTACCGTGAGACCGTCCGCGCCTCGATTGCTGAGGCCGACGAACCGGGCAGCACGAAGGTGCCGCATGACGCCGTGGCAGCGCTGCTGCGCGCCGGCGACACCGCAGGCCTGCGTGCGCTGGCCGCAGGCAAGGCGGCCACGCCAACCACGAAGCCGAAGCGGACGGCCCGTAAATGACGGTGGCTGTCGAATGGACCGCGACAGCGCTGCTCAACCTTGCTGATATTCTCGATTACGTGCGCGAGCAAAGCCCGCAGGGGGCCGATGGGCTTGCGGCGGATATCCAGGCCACGACCGGCCGCATTGCCGCCGATCCGAAGCTGTACCGCGTTGGCCGGGTGCGCGGTACGCGCGAGGCGGTGGTGACGGAAAACTACCTGATGGTGTACCGCGTCGTTGGTGACGTGGCGCAGATTCTCAACGTGCTGCACACGCGGCAGCAGTGGCCGAGACGAATATGTTATCAATAGTATCTTGTGCGTTTGAAAGGTGAGCTGATACGGGGGCAGAAATGGTGCAGTTGACGGTAAAGGGAGCGGTCGGCGAGCTGGACCTGCTCACGCAGCGCGAAGCGCAAACCGGCCGCCTGTGCCGAACACTGCGTCTGAAGGCGAGTGACGATGGGAAAAGTGTCGTGCTCATCGAGATCGATGAACGCAAGACCGGCGTCCAGCGCGAGTACCGGTTTGAAGTCACCACCGGCGACCTAATCGCGTTGATTCGCGCTCACGGCGCGGAGCTGCCAGGAGAAAATCATGTCCGTACTGCCGACGCTTCCTGATCGCGCGCAGCGACTCACGGCCGCGCAGTTTCATCGCCTCGCCGAGGTGCCGCCCGAAGCCGAGTGGTTTGCCAATTTGGACAACCCGCGCACGCGTCGCGCCTATCAGGCTGATCTGCGCGACTTCATGGATTTCACCACCATTTCGCGGCCGGAAGACTTTTTCTTTCTACCCGACCCACGGCCGCCGCGCAAGCGGCCCTCTTGAACAAAGCCTCTC
>NZ_BBJJ01000253.1 GCF_000739815.1 Paraburkholderia mimosarum LMG 23256 = NBRC 106338 | reverse complement strand
AACTGGTACTGGCTTGTGGACCAACTGATGAACGATGGTTACCGGGTGCATCTGGCCAATCCCGCGGCGATCAGGCAGTACGAGGGACTGAAATACAGTGGTGACTTCACCGATGCCGCCCATCTCGCACAACTGCTGCGTCTGGGACTATTGCCTGAAGGCTACATCTATCCAGCAGAAGAACGTCCGGTGCGTGACCTCGCTCGCAAGCGGATCCAACTGGTGCAGTGTCGTACGGCCCAGATCCTCGCGATTGAGAATCTGTTCTCGCGCCATACTGGTGGGCAGATGCAAGGTGAGCGGGTCAAGCGCCTGGATGAGATGCAGGTGAATGGATTCGGTTTTGCAGCTGACGTGACGGTCGCGATACAAGCCAATCTCGCGGTCATGCAAACCTTGCAGGAGGAAATCTGGATCATCGAGAAGCGACTCATGGAGCGGGTGAAACTGCGTCCGGATTACGCGTTGCTGAACACGGTGCCGGGCATTGGTCCGGTTCTCGCAACCACGATCATGCTGGAAACCGGGACCATCTCCCGTTTCACCAAGGTTGGCAATTTCAGTTCGTACTGCCGCTGTGTGGACAGCCGGCGTGAAAGCAACAGCAGGAAGAAAGGCGAAGGCAATACGAAGAACGGCAACAAGTATCTGGCGTGGGCGTTTGTCGAGGCCGCCAACTTCGCCATCCGTTCGTGTCCGGAAGCCAGGCGCTTTTACGAGCGCAAGAAACGCGCGCGAAACGGGATCGTCGCAATCAAGGCACTGGCACACAAGCTGGCGCGTGCCTGCTACCACATGCTTCGGGAACACAAGCCATTTGAGATAACCCGCTGTTTTGGCTAAAAGGTGGTGCAAGGGGAACGAGCCCAGTATTGCGACTGGTGAAAAGCCATGGTTTTGATTGGGTCTTCCCTTTGTTCCACCCGCTGTTTGCAGATGACCCGGGTCGCCCAGGCGATGAACCACCATTGACTGGCGTTGCGCAGGCAACAGCCACGGTTCTGCGAAACCCATTGGACCTCGTCTGGCACCAACGTTTCTCTGGGGCGGCAATGGCCGCCAGGGCAGCCGTGAGTTACATCACGGCATGCTTGATCCCGATGGGTGTCTGGTGCGATCCGGTTCGCAACCAGTTTGGAGAAAACGGATGCGACTACGATCGGCAGACAGCATGGCAGGTAACAGAAAGAATTCCGCCCGATTGCAGTGGCGATAAAAATGCCATCGCCACTGCAATCGGGCGGTGAGTAAATTTGTGCCTTGACTTCGGTCGGCTAATGGGTGTCGCAATAACGCGGCCAAGTAAAATCCGCCGACGACAACGCATGACAAGCATGATGACAAAGACGAAGACGCCATGCAAGACGCTGCCCGCTGGCATTGGCAAGGTACTGAAGCGGCTGCACACAACCCGCTGGACGTGATCCTGCTGTGCGTCCGGTGGTACGTGGCGTAGTCACTGAGCCTACGAAACCTCGAAGAAATGATGGCCGAGCGGGGTATCGAGGTGGACCATTCGAGCGTGCACCGGTGGGTTATCAAGCTGCTGCCGGTGTTTGAAAAAGCATTCCGCAAACGCAAACGGCCTGTCGGCAAAAGCTGGCGCGTCGATGAGACCTATGTCAAGGTCAAAGGCCATTGGAAATACTTGTACCGTGCCGCGGACAAGGCGGGCAACACGGTGGATTTCCTGCTGCGCGCCCATCGGGACAAGGCCGCGGCGCGCCGCTACTTCGAGAAGGCGATTGAACAGAACGGCGAGCCCGAGACAATCGCCGTGGACAGGAGCGGCGCCAATCTGGCTGCGCTTGAAGCGCTCAATGCCGAGCGTTTAACGCCGATCAAGGTCCGGCAAAACAAATACCTAAACAACGTCGTCGAGCAGGATCACCGTGCCATCAAACGCATCATCAAACCGATGATGGGGTTCAAGGATTTCCGCTGTGCGCGCATCATCCTGTCTGGCATTGAGATCGCACACATGATCCGCAAGGGGCAGATGTGTGACGATGGCGTCGCCTCGAC
>NZ_BBJJ01000254.1 GCF_000739815.1 Paraburkholderia mimosarum LMG 23256 = NBRC 106338 | reverse complement strand
CCCTCATGCACCAGCGCCACCGCCTCCGGTGCCCGCCGCACCTGCGCCTCGAACAGCTCGTGGATGCACCGCTCCGACGGATACGCCGCCTCCGTGCGGTTCAGCTCCTCCAGCAGATACCCGCGCTCCTGCCCCGGCAGGATCTCCAGCTCCCGCACCGGCGTGTGCGGCGAGCGCTCCAGCAGGTCCGCCAGTTGCTCCAGCGCGCACTGCATGTAGCCGCACACCCGCTCCGCAGAAACCGGCTCGACCGCTTCCGCCGTCAGGCCCAGCGCCTGCCCGGAGTCTTCCACCGACAGGGTCAGGGGATAGTTGGTGCGCTCCTGCGCACCCAGCCACTCCATGCCGTCCAGGACATCGTCGCCCACCGCGCCCTGAAGCGCCGCCTGCGTATTGTGGCGATAGTTCAGCAGCGCGCTGAACAGCGGCGCAGGCGCCGCAACGCCGCTGCAGCGCTGCGCCAGCGCCAGCGAGGCATGCTCGTGGGTGAGCAGCGCCGCCAGCCGCGCGTGCGTGCGGCGCACACTCTCCTCGACCCCGGTTCCATCCACGTCGAGCCGCACCGGCAGCGTGTTCATGAACAGGCCCATCGCCCGGTCCGCACCGCTGCCACCATGCATGCGCCCGAACAGCACCGTGCCGAACACCACCTGCTCGCGCCCGCTGCTGCGCGCCACCACCTGCGCCCACGCCAGATGGCACAGGCTGGCCAGACTCACCCCCAGCCGCCGCGCCTGCTGCCGCAGCCGGTCGTTAAGTGCCTGCGGCAACTGCCGCCGCGCCTCGTCCACCCCGCTGCCGTCGCTGCGCACCTCGCCCAGCCCGAACGGCAGGGTGGGCCCGTCAATCTCCGAGAGCATCTCCCGGAAGAACTGCTCATGCGCCTGCTCTCCCACACCCAGCCGCGCCTGCGCTATCAGGTTACGGAATGGCTGCGGCTCGGCCAGCTCGTGCTCACGTCCCGCCAGCACGCTCTGGACCTCCGCATGCATTACCTCTGAGGTCGTGTGATCGCCGATCAGATGATGCTGCAGCCCCAGCAGCAGCCAGCGCCCGCTGCCCGGCTCCCGGGCCGTCACAAACCGTATCAGTGGCGCCCGCCCCAGATCGATTCGCTGCCCGCGCGGATCGAACCGGCGCCTGAGCTGCTCGTGAGCCGGCCCGTCAGCCTCGTCCAGCTCAACCTCCACCACCTCCAGCCGCGCCTGGCGCCACACCACCTGCGCCGGACTGGACACCCCCTCCCACACAAACGACGTGCGCAGGATATCGTGCCGGTCCACCACCCGCTGCACTGCCGCCAGATAGCGCTCCAGCAGGTCACGACCGGCAAATGCCATCTGCGAGACCAGCAGGTACGGATCGCCCTGGCTGGCCAGCAGATGATGGAACAGGATGCCCTCCTGCAGCGGCGAGAGGGCATAGATGTCCTGGATGTTGCCCAGCCCTCCGGGCACCGTGGCCACCACCCGGTCGATCTCCGGCTGGCTCAGCCCGATGAGCGGCAGCATCCCGGGGGTGATCGCCGTACTGTGCGCGGTGATCAGGTTGGCGGGGACCGCGACCTCCTGATGGCGGCCCAGGCTGGCCGCCAGATCGGCCAGCACCGGCCGCGCGAACAGCGTGCGCACCTCTACTCCCAGCGAGCGCTGCCGCAGCCGCTCCATCAGCCGCACGGCCAGCAGCGAATGCCCGCCCAGCTCGAAGAAGTGGTCATGCCGACCGACCCGCTCCAGCCCCAGCAGCTCCGCCCACAGCTGCGCCAGCACCGTCTCGAGCTCCCCGCGCGGCGCCTCGTAACCCCGCCGCGCATACGCATCGTCAGCCGGCGCCGGCAGCGCCTGGCGGTCGAGCTTGCCGTTGGCCGTCAGCGGCAGCGCCGCCAGCGGCACGAACGCCGCCGGCACCATGTAGTCCGGTAACTGCCCCACCAGATGCGCGCGCAGCGTCGCCGCCAGCTGCGCTTCCTGCGCCTCCGCTGCGGCCACCACATAGGCCACCAGCTGCGGCTCGCCGG
>NZ_BBJJ01000255.1 GCF_000739815.1 Paraburkholderia mimosarum LMG 23256 = NBRC 106338 | reverse complement strand
CCGCCCACTGCAGATCAGTATGGTGCTCGTCGGGACTCGCGACGCGGTGCTGGCCCTCCAGAGCGACACTCAGATGTATAGTCGCTACCGACCGTTTGAAATTCCGCGCTGGAGGGAAAGCGATGGTCTCCGGCGTCTTCTGGCGGCGTTCGAGCGTGTACTGCCGCTGCGCAAGCCATCGGATCTAACGCGACGCGAAATCGTTCAGTTTGTCCTCAGCGCGAGCGGTGGATTGACGGGCGAGATATCGACGCTTCTGAACGACGCGGCAGAACTTTCGATTCGTAGCGGCGATGAGTTCATTGGACTGTCACATCTCGAGCATGTCGCGCGAGACACTGTCTGAGGCTGTGGTTCCATGGCCGGTCGCGCCAAGGCCTTTTTTTGAAGAGGCGTTTGGTAGCTGGCTGGGCCGCGTGGCGGCCCGATACCAGATCAGTGTCAGAATGCTCTGGTAAAGCAGCATTCCGAACGCGCTGCCGACGCTCGGCACAGCGGGGTGGATATTGTTCCCCACACTCGCTGAGCCAACCCTTGAACGGCTCTCGACGCTGGCTCGTCTAAAAGATGGCTGCCTGAAATCCATCCAGACGCCGGTTGGCTGGATGACGAACCGTCAACGCCTCCCATACTGTTTCCGCTGCCTTGTACTCAACGATGCCGACGTGTCCGCGCCGCGCTGGAAGAGGGAATGGCTCGAGCCAACAGCGGACTATTGCCATGCACATCACACTTTGCTCGAGACGATCCCAGCATCTGCTTTACGAAATGCAGCCACCTTCGCTACCGCTCTTCGCGCGATAAATCGTTATCGCGACGACTGCAGGTATCGCTATTCCATCAAGGCGCGCTAGCCGAATTAGTGGACACATTAGCGCATCTGTGAGCACCATTAGCGGAAAATGTGAGCCGCAACAATTGCCGAAATAGATTGTTTGCATAGTGACCTACGAAAATTCAACGAAGATGGCGCGCAGCGGAACACCTGACCTTGCCCTCGAAAAACGTATCCCTTGCTGAGAGTGTGTAAAACTCAGTAAAGGAGGAAGGAACGATGGGTAACCCGAGAGCGCGGTACACGTTGGAATTCAAGATGGAAGCCGTGCGAATGGTGCGCAACGGCCAGAGCCAGTCGGCGACGGCGAAGATTCTGGGTATCAGTACGCAGTCGCTGAACAGCTGGATCAAGGCCGACGATGCGGGCAAGCTCAACGGAGCGGGCAAACAGGTTACGCCCGAACAGATGGAAATAGCCCGGCTGCGCGCTGAACTGGCCCGCGTGAAGATGGAGCGCGATATCTTGGGAAAAGCGACGGCGTACTTCGCGAAGGAGTCGGTGTGAAGTACGCGTGGATCGAACGACACAGCCGGCAATGGCCGGTTTCCGTGGCCTGCCAGGCACTGGGCGTCAGCCCCAGTGGCTATCACCGTCGCAAGGCTCTTGATGTCGATCCCGAGCGGCCGCGCCGGCGCATCAGCAACGACGCACTGCTGGTCCACATCCGTGCCGTGTACGCCGAATCCAAAGGCGAATACGGCTGGCCGCGCGTCTGGAAAAAGCTGCTGGCTCAAGGAATCCGTGTGAGCAAGGACCGGGTTCAACGGCTCATGAAATTGCATGGCATCAAGGCGCGCACCAAGCGCCGATTCAAGGCCACGACCGACAGCAGGCACAACCTGCCGGTCGCACCGAACCTGCTGCAGCGTGAGTTCTCGCCGGCCAGGCCCGATCAGGTCTGGACGACAGACATCACGTACCTCTGGACCGACGAGGGCTGGCTGTACCTGACCATCATCCTGGACCTGTTCAGCCGTCAGGTCGTGGGCTGGTCGCTCAAGCCGCACATGCGTACGGAGCTGGTTTCCGATGCGTTGCGTATGGCGTGGTTCCGCCGTCGCCCCGAGGCCGGCCTGATCCTGCATAGCGATCGTGGGAGCCAATATTGCAGCGACGAGTTCCAGGCTCTGCTCAAGGGCTACGGCATGCGTTGCTCGATGAGTCGCAAGGGAAA
>NZ_BBJJ01000256.1 GCF_000739815.1 Paraburkholderia mimosarum LMG 23256 = NBRC 106338 | reverse complement strand
AAGGTAGGGTCGAGAACTGGCGCGCGCACGGTAGGCCCCGGTGGCTTTTCCCTCGCTTTCGCGGTGGGCCTCAATCCGGTTGCCATGGCCACGTTTCCAGCTCCCGCCACGTCAAACGCAGCATGCGGTTTTCCCGCACTACGCTTTCCTGTTCGCTTCACGTCAAGATTTATGGGACCTATCATGCCGGGGACGCTTTCGGGGTGGTAGCACGGCGAACCCGATAGCCGTTGAACAGCTTCAGTTCGTCATATAGCCAGTGCCTACTCCACGTCTTCCAGCCGAAGCCCCGACGATTCCGGGATCGACCCATGTGGCGTCGAATCTTCTTTTCCACCCAGTCCTTGATGAAGCTGAAGCACTCGCTGGAGTGTCCAACAGCGAAGTAATTCACCCAGCCGCGCAGCACCGGGTTGATCAGTTGCACTACCCGATCCACCGGCTGCGACTGGTATCGCCGGAACACCTCCTTGAGCTTGCGCAATAACGCCGTGCGTTTCTTCAACTTGGGCGTATAGTGCGCTCGCCACACCTGCCGCCCGATACTGCGCAGGCGTCGGAAGTCAAACCCCAGGAAGCCGAAGCTTTCCGCGCGGTCCAGATCCACGGTGCGACTCTTCTCTTCATTAACCTCGACCTGTAGTTTGGCAAATTCTTCCCGAAGGCGCCGGCTTACCATCCGCAGCAACCACGCATTGCGCGGGTGAGCATCGATCAGCACGACCAGATCGTCAGCGAATCGAGCATACTCGACGTAGGTGTACTTCCCGCTGCGCGTTGAGCTTTTCACCCGCTCCAGCATCCGGTCTACCTCCGTGAGATAGATGTTACTGAGCAGGGGCGAAATCACCCCGCCTTGCGGAACGCCTTGTTTGCCCGACGCCGTCAGCATCAGCTTCAGCAGATGCATGACGTCGTCGTCCTTGATCCGACGCGCCACTTTTTCAAGCAGTAGATGATGCCGAACTGTGTCAAAGTAGGCGCGCAAGTCAAGATCGATGACGCGGGTCTTGCACTGAACAATCGCCGTTGCCACCCGATGCACCGCTTCGTGCGCGGTACGCTTGGGACGATAGCCGTACGACCCCGGTTGGAAGTCTGCCTCAAAGATCGGCTCCAGTATGAGCTTGAGCGCACCCTGGACCACACGATCGCGGATGGCAGGAATCGAAAGGACGCGGACTTTGCCCCCGTCTTTCGGTATTTCCTGTCGCCGTGCTCGCAGTGGCCGGTAGGTGCGCCCGGTCAGTTCGTCCTGTATCTGCGCAAGAAAGCCCACCACGCCTTGCGCCTCGATGGCCTCGAACGTCACCCCGTCAATACCCGGCGCGCCGTTGTTCTTTCTGGCCAACGCGTACGCTTCGCACAGCGTTTCCATCTTGCAGACATGGACATACAAACCCCAGAAACGCCAGGACGGTTCAGCCTTCGCCTTGACGTATATTCCCCGCCTCAGGTCCTGCAAACTGCTGGACGCCTTTGTCATCTCGCCCTTGCCTCCCATGTTGTCGAGGAAATTACAAACAGCAGGGCCCCTTCGCTCCACCAGCGTTACCCGGCTTCACAGCTAGTACGGACCCATCCGCCACCCTCTCGCCTTCGGTCCACTTCCCGGGTTCGCCGGTTATAGGACCTACCTTGCTCCGGCGATTTCGCGCCGGGGCGAGGAGGGCTTCTCCAGTTGCTCAGCATGTCCTTGTCATCGTGCCGTCGCTTCCACCCCGCCGAAGTGGAATAGCCGTATCGGTCAGATTTCGGCTACCCATGCTGCCTTCGCCCTCTCGGTTGCGAGCTCGGCCTTCGGGTCTCTTCACTTTCGAGGCCACATCCACGTTCATCTTCATTACGGCCCGATGACTCGCACGTCCCCCAAGGAGACGGTCGTCGATAGGCTTCAGAGTCTTGGTTTCCCGCCACCCTGCTATCCCAGCTACGGAGCTTCTGACTTCTACCCCGGCAGGTCTATCTCCTGCTGAACACGCCAGCCTTAGCTGGACGCACAACC
>NZ_BBJJ01000257.1 GCF_000739815.1 Paraburkholderia mimosarum LMG 23256 = NBRC 106338 | reverse complement strand
CTGACACATTTATTGTCGCAACGGTGACACTTTCAATACGTACTACGTCGGCTCGGCTCGCAGAATTCGAGGAAGTGCTTGCAGACATCAGGGCCAAGGTAGCCGACTATGGGTTTACCGAGCGGGACATCTTCGGACGCCGGCGGGGCACGCGTGCGACGCCCGGCGGGGGCGTCGTGCCTCCCAAATATCGTGATCCAAAGACGGGCGCGACGTGGTCGGGCAGGGGGCGTGCGCCTAACTGGATCAAGGGCGCGAAAAACCGCGACAGGTACCTCATTGGCGACTGAGTTAGCGCGTCGGCCAGATTACCTTTATCGACCCTGAACTGGCCTTCGACTGGGCGAAGTTCCATCGGCCGGTTCCAAACGAACAACGGCCATTTGCTCCACTCCACCGGGCCGGCGGATGTTCGGCCGAAGCGGGCAATCTCGTGGTACCGCTTGGCGCCTCCGCCGATGGTCATGGCTGTCCGTCGAGCGCACATGAGACCGCCGGGCAGTTTCTGCTGCACCGCGAAAACGAACTGGCAGAGCCTGTTGGAAGGTGCGTGTCATGCCAAAGCTTTTCACGGAGTGGCCTGATCGTGATCGAAACACTTGGGATTCGCCACTGAGGCGCCGCTGCTTGTGGGAACGTACCCGCACACGTTTGTGTGGCACATCGATAGACGGCTTGATTGCCGCGATTTCAGCTACGTTGTGTGTTCCCAGAACGGTGGGCGGCGTTCATGCGGTCTATCTACACCACGGAATATCGTTGCCTCAGCAAGAATGAAGGAAATGACTTACATCAACCGACGTTGTTGTTACCGTGTTAGGCTTCAAGTACATGCTGAAGCGCTTCCCGGCAAGCTGCAGATGACAGACGAACCGCAGAGGGCTTGCAGGACAACCTGCTTGCCTATTTTTGAACTTTGAACTAGGCGGCGAAGCCGCAATGGACGCTACAAGGCTACTGAAATCCATGCAACTCCTGGGGGTGCGGCAGCGGATGGAATGACACGGTGCCGGAGCCGCGCTCGCGCTGAGGATATGTTTGCTGCCATCAAGCGCCTGTGAGTCTTCACGAAGACCAGCTACCGCGGTTTGGTGAAGAGGGCGAAGCGCGCCTCTCATGCAGCGATTGATGGCGCAGGTATGTCCGGTATTGGGGCGTAAGGATTTACTTCCATGGATCACGGCTATTTGCGCCAGCATCGATGAGTTGAATGGATTGGTCAGCGTCTCCTCAAATTTCTTCGTATGATACTCCATGGATAGGAGATCGGCATGTTTCCACTGACTTGGCTTTGGTGTCCCCAATACAATTATCCTCTGAGCGGCGCTGTCGACCAAACTATGGCATTGCCAGGTGCCCGAGACCCGCAAACGGAAAGATCCATTACGGAGTTATTTTCATACGGCTCTCAGCTCGGGCGGATCCTTGAAGTTCTGGAACCAATGGTCAAGGAATTCTATGGAAGTCGTCCGGGTATCAATCAGGAGCCAGCCCATGAATTCGATCAAATGCTGAGCGATATCGAAGCGATCCGATCCTTAAGGTCCTCTCGCTATGCAGAAGCGACGCGGTAGCAACTGTTCGCCCGTAAACGTATTGAGAGATGCTCCGGCATGATGGGTGCTCGTTTAACGGCCGGAGTTCCGCGTTTGTTAGCGGCGGTGCAGATCCGGCATTAGATGGCGGCGCAAGGTTGAGTAAATCCATCAACAATGAAGGGGCCACGCGGGCCCCTTGAGATGTGACGGCGCCGCTAATCAGAACGGCGAGTCGGGCGTGGTTCAAAGCACGCGATTTTTGCGTTACAAGGACGAGCTGATGCAGCCTGCGTGGAAGCCCAGGAATGGTGAGGACTACCACGCAAATCGAGGTTAGCGACGACCTTCCGATGTCAGCTTCGCTGCGGCTGGAGGCGGCCGAGTCCGAGCAGCGTAAGCCAGTGATCATGAGGCTTGCCGCTCATCAATTCCCTCGGGGTCTTTCCGGTTCGCTCAGGGCATCGGCTACGGACAAAGCGGCGATGGTTGAAGACAAACTTCAGCAGACCAAGCCAGGTCCGCCCGCCCTTCAGATGTCGCCGGTTGGTCAGGCATACGCGCAGTCGCGAGTTGAGATTTTCGACCGGCGAGCTGCTGCGCGGTGTGCTGCGCAGCGCCTCAGATACGCAGGCGTAGACGTCGTGAAACGGGCAACCGATGCGGGCAAGCAGGCGATTCCATCCTTGCCAGAACGTGCTCGACGTATCGGACTTGCGATGCAGGATGCAGACCTCGCGCACGAGATCGCGCGCCACGTTGTGCGTTTGTGCAATGGTGTCGAGTTTTACGGCGAGTAGGCCGGCGAAAGCGAGCAGCCCGCCGCGCTGGTTCTGCAGGGCACGCTGGTATGCGCCTGTGCGTGATAGGTCCTGTGCTTCACGGTGCTGCAGTTCGGCAACCACGAGATCGAACAGCCGTTGAAGCGTCGCGAGGTCCGGCCCTGCCAGTGACAGGATGTCACGTTCGAGCCACTGAACCAGGGTACGCAGATCGGCGGCCAGCTCGTGCGCATGGGCTTCATTGCGACGAAGCGTTTCCAGCGCGGCTTCGAGGAGGCTATCCTCGCCACGTCGACGGGGATTGGCCAGACGCGCTTCTAGCTGTTCGCGCCCGGTGCGCGCACCGCTGGCGACACGATGCCAGAGCGTCGCCAGTGATTTACCTTGCTGAATGATGTGGAACACGTCGCCGTGACACGGCGTATCGGGCCAGGCCATTTTTTGCCCGGCACGCAGACCGGCTCCCGCATCGGCGAGGCGTGTGCTCAGGATCGAGTCCCTGTGCCTGCAGGTCCAGCAGATGGATGGCCCAGGTGTCGCCGTCGCGATGGGCTTCGGGGGCGAGCAGATGGCAATAGGTCGAGGCAACATCGATACCGGCTAGTCCATTGAACCAATGAAATTGCACTGATCTAATAGTGCATGGGCAAAATGAATCTGAGTGAAACCGAGCGCGAAGAGCTGATGTCGATGCAGCGCAGCCGCACG
>NZ_BBJJ01000258.1 GCF_000739815.1 Paraburkholderia mimosarum LMG 23256 = NBRC 106338 | reverse complement strand
TCGCACCACGGCGCGGCAGTCCGATGTCGTCGCGCGTGTTGGCGGCGAGGAGTTCGCAGTGCTGGTGGCGCTCGACGACGCGCAGCTTCCGGTTGCGGCCGCGCTTGCCGAGCGGCTGCGGCAGCGGATCGGCGAAGCCGTAGTGATTGCGGATTAGGGGTAAGCGCCTCGCGTGGGCCGTTCGCGATGTCTCGCGCGCATGAGGCACGATAGTGATGGCGCGCTGAGGGTAACGGATAGTTTCCGGACGACCGCCGGGAGATCAGACGGTGGGGGGCGCAGTGGGCTGCGTGGTCAACTTGTCGGCCACGTTCCAGGGCAGCAGTTCGTCGATGCGACTGATCTTGTGGTCAGCGATGTGGGTCAGGACGTATTCGAGGTAGGCGCGCGGGTTAATGTCGTTCAGCTTGCATGCCCCGATCAGGCCGTACATTGCGGCGGCCCGTTTACCTCCGCTGCCGTAGCCTGCAAACAGGAAGTTCTTCCTTCTACGCACAATTCTGCGTAG
>NZ_BBJJ01000259.1 GCF_000739815.1 Paraburkholderia mimosarum LMG 23256 = NBRC 106338 | reverse complement strand
GCGCGAGCAGGCGGGGCAGCTCGGGTCACGCTTCACCAGCGCGCTCGCGATGCACCGTACGCTGACGGACGACGAGCTGCTCGCGATCGAACTCTCGCGCGGCCGCATCGAACAGCTACGCGCGCTGATCGATCTGCGCATGCTCGACCATCCGGCTGCGACGGCGGAAGCCTTCGCGACGATGAGCTCGCGCTACTTCGGCGACGGCGAGCGCTACGTCTCGACGGTTCGCGAACTGGCGACCCACCCGGGCGGCGCGCACGTTTCGACCGGCCGGTTCGCCGAACAGTACGTGCCGACGATGCTGTCGATCACGCAGTTGCGCGACGTGCTGCTCGCGGAAACCCAGGGCAGGCTGCGGCGCCATCTACGCTCGGCGATGCTGGCGCTGGCGGGCGCGATCGTCGCGGTCGTTGTGTTGCTGGGTGCGCTCGCGTGGCTGATCCTGATGTTCCGCCGCGAGGTGGTGCGGCCGTTCGCGCTGGCGGCCCGCGTGATCCGCGCTATCGCGAAGGGCGATCTGGCGGTCGAGATTCCGTCTTCGCATCGCCACGAGGAAATCGGCGAACTGTTTGAAGCGACGCACGTGCTGCGGCAATACAGCGTCGAGCGTGCGCAGCTCGAGACCGAACGCGGGCAACTGATCCGCGAGCTCGCGACGATGGCCGATACCGATCCGCTGACGCGGCTGTTGAACCGCCGCGCGTTCGAGCGCCGGGCGCGCGCGCTGCTCGACGACACCGGCGGCGCCTCGCCGCGCGTCGCGCTGCTGATGTTCGACGTCGACCACTTCAAACGTATCAACGATTCCTACGGACACGGCACGGGCGACGAGGCGCTGCGCGTGATCGCGGAACTATG
>NZ_BBJJ01000260.1 GCF_000739815.1 Paraburkholderia mimosarum LMG 23256 = NBRC 106338 | reverse complement strand
GCAGTGCATAGGGTTGCAATGAAGCGAAGTCTGTTTGCCAGAACGTCGCTGGGCAGTCGTTTCGTCCTTGGCGTGTCCGTCGCGCTCGCACCGATCCTGGTGTTGTGCTGCTGGCTGCTCGTCCATCAATGGCTCGTCTACCTGGCGGCGAACCACGCCATGCGCGGCTTCGACGCGTTCCGCGCGGCGCTGCTCGCGATGGAGCAGGTGTCGGCCGAACGCGGCCCGATGAACGGCGTGCTCGGCGAGGACCTGCCGATTCCGGCCGCCAGAACGGCGTTGCTCGAGGTGGCGCGCGGGCGCAGCGACGCCCGCCTCGCGCAACTGCTCGCGATGCTGCGCCGCGAGACGTCGCCCACCCGCGAAGAAAACGTCGATCTCGTGCTGAAGCTGCAGGCCGATCTGGCGTCGGCGCGCCGCAATGTGGACCAGCTCGTCGCGCTGCCGCGCTCGTGGCGCGGCGATCAGACCACGCAAGGCGCGGTGAACCGGATGATCAGCCTGATTCCGGAAATCCTGCCGGTCGTGTTCACGGAGATGTCGGTCGCAACCAAGGGCGACCCGGACGTGTTCGACACGATGCTGGTCGCGAAGCTGACTGCGGACCT
>NZ_BBJJ01000261.1 GCF_000739815.1 Paraburkholderia mimosarum LMG 23256 = NBRC 106338 | reverse complement strand
CATCACATTTTCCAAAAAGGTCAGGGAAGGACGAACCTGCATCTGCAGATCCGCAGTCGTCGTCGGCACCTCACAGCAAACTAGTTTCAATGGAGCATTGGCCCCCAAGGTCATACCATCGACTCAACATTGGCTTTGACCAGCTAACTATGCCCCTCGTCCCCAGCAAGGTCGCAAACTGGCGCATGAACAATAGGCTCGGGTCGCTCCGCACCGCTTTCGCGTCGGAACTTTGCCCGGCTATCTCCTGCGACCGCGCAGATGCTCGCGACAACTACGCACCCGGACGGGCAGTTCAAACTCCCCCACTTATGGGCGCGTAAATTCCCCCACCTCGTGAAGCAGGACGAGATCGTTATTTAGCTCTCTTTCGTTTTTCGCGCAAGGGTTTCGGCGGCCTCCTTGAGCCGGTAGCTACGACCATCGAATTCGAGCAGGTGGCAGTGGTGCATGAGGCGGTCGAGGATCGTTGAACTCATGGTGTTGTCGCCGAGATAGGAACCCCAGTCCTGGACGACGCGGTTCGAAGTCACAACGACGCTGCGATGAAGCTTGTAACGCTGATGGATCAGAGTCTGTAGCAGTGCGCCGGCGTCGTCGGGGATCGTCCGCGAGAGGAACAGGTCGTCGAGCACGAGCAGATCACAATCGAGGATGGCGCGCAGCCGCGCCTGTCGCTGCTCGGGAGCACTGAGCGCATAGCGGTTAAAGAAGTCGTCGGTTTCGAGATACTGAACCTTGTGCCCCTGCAGAATGGCCTGATACGCAACGGCCTTCGCAACATGAGACTTCCCTGTACCCGGCTTACCTATGATCAGCGCGTTCTTGCCTTCGGCGACGAACTTCAGTGCGTGCAGCTGGAAGCACGCCTGGCGAGGCAGCTTTGGATTGAACGACCAGTCGAATTCCGTCAGGGTTAGCTTCTCTTCAAGGCCCGACTGCTGGTAGCGACGCTCAATCAGGCGTGACTGCCGCCGGTCGAGTTCGTCCTGCAGGATCAGCGCGAAGGTCTCGAGGAACGGTTGCTGTGTACCCTGCGCCTGCAGTACGCGCGTCTCAAGTGTGTCGCGCACGCCTGACAGCCGCAGCAGCCTGAGGGCACGTTCGATGTCCGGTAACGTTGTAGTCATGCGGTTTCTCCAGTAGTCGGGGCGGGTTGCGATCCGGCGCTGTGCTGTGCGCCGGCATTGAAGAGCTCGCCATATTCGGCGGCGGGCCGGATCAGGGGATGCTCCTGGGTAAGCGGCAAGGCCAACTGGGGCGCGCGCTCCAGGCGCTCCAGCGCCTGCTCGAACAGCCGCTCGACGACGGCGCGTACCTGACGGTAGCGATAGAGGTGGTGCCGCAGGGCGTGGTCGCATGCCTGTTCGACGAGCCACGCGGGATACTTCTTCGCCAGCGCAACGATGCCCCACATGCCGCGATGGCCGACGCGGCCTTCGGCGTCGAACAGGTGCTGGCACAGCGCCTTCGCCTGTGGACCGATGTCGCTGGCGCTGGCGAGCGCCAGGCCCGTCTGGCGCGACGGGTTGAACGGGCGTTCGCTCTCGGGAAGCTCGAGCGAGCCGGGTTGCATGTGGCGCGGGTGCGTGCGCAGCAACTCCTGCGTGCGGCGATCGCGGATCTCGATCGTGGTGTCGTAGATGCGCACGCACACGAGGCTGCCGATGGGCGCGGGCCGTGCCGCATAGTTGCTGCGATCGATGCTCACGGTAGTGTCGTCCCAGACAGTGCGCACGACCTCGGTGAAGTAGCGGAATCCGGTGGCCGGCAGAGGCCGCAGGTGCGGCTTCTCCTCCTGGAACATCGCCTCGACCTGTCGTCGGGCGCTGCCGTGGATGCGTTTGGCGGCCCAGTTCTCTTCCCAGTGCATCAGGAATTCGTTCTGGGCTTCGATGGATTCGAAGCGCCGACCGGTGAGCGCGGTGTTCTGCGTATGCTGGATCGCGTTCTCCACGGTA
>NZ_BBJJ01000262.1 GCF_000739815.1 Paraburkholderia mimosarum LMG 23256 = NBRC 106338 | reverse complement strand
GAAGTTCCTCCCTTTCTTGTAGTCATCACGCGGCCGCAAGTCCGCGTGATTGCTGAGCACCGGCGCCATTAGGGCGCTTTTATTGGCTCAAGGATGTAGTCACTAAAACGTATTGAAATCTGTGATTTTTCGACTACGATTTCCGTATGGCCTCCAGAACCGGACCCGCTCACGTCGTCACTACATCACGCACCTACAAGGGCAAGGTGTACTACACGCACCTGCTGCGGCGTAGCTACCGCGAGGACGGCAAGGTCAAGAACGAGACGCTGGGCAACCTGTCTCATCTGCCCGAATCGCTGGTTGACATCATCCGGCGCTCGCTGCAGGGCGAGACGTTTGTGCCACTGGGCCAGGCGTTCGAGGTCACCGGCTCACTCGCTCACGGCCATGTGCACGCCGTTGAGCTGGCAATGCAGCGCCTGGGCTTCGCATCGCTGCTGGGCAGCACGCCCTCGCGTGAGCGCGAACGGGTGCTGGCGATGGTGGCCGCGCGCATCGTGGCGCCGCACACGAAACTGGCCACCACACGCTGGTGGCACACCACCACGCTGGCGACAGACTTCGACGTGGCCGATGCCAATGAGGACGACCTGTACGCGGCGATGGACTGGCTGCTCGCGCGCCAGGATACGATCCAGAAGAAGCTCGCCGCGCGGCATCTGAGCGCCGGCGGCCTGGTGCTGTACGACCTGAGTTCGAGCTACTTCGAGGGGACCACCTGCCCGCTGGCCCGGCTGGGCCATAACCGCGACGGCAAGAAGGGGTTACTGCAGGTCAACTACGGACTGCTCACCGATGCACGCGGCTGCCCGGTGGCGGTGTCGGTGCATGAGGGCAACGTGGCCGACAGCACCACCTTCCTGCCCGAGGTGCAGCGCCTGCGTGAGCGCTTCGGCATCGAGCAGCTGGTGATGGTGGGCGATCGCGGCATGGTCGGCAACGCCTCGATCGCCCAGCTGCGCGAGATGGAGGGCATCGACTGGATCACGGCACTGAAGGGCGCGTCGATCCGCACACTGGTCGAGCAGGGGCAACTGCAGCTGGGGCTGTTCGATGAGCGTAACCTGCTGGAGATCGCTTCGCCGCAATATCCGGGCGAGCGGCTGGTGGCGTGCCGCAATCCGCAGTTGGCGGCACTGCGCGCGCACAAGCGCCAGGAGCTGCTCAGCGCCACCGAGCGCAACCTGCAGCAGATCACGGATCGCGTGAACGCGGGCAGGCTCAAGGGCGCCGAGGCGATCGCTCTGCGCGTGGGCAAGGTGATCAACCAGTACAAGGTCGCCAAGCACTTCGAACTGGACATTGGCGAGAACCGCTTCAGGTTCGCGCGTAAGCACGAAGCGATTGCCGCCGAGGCCGCGCTCGATGGCATCTACATCATCCGCACCTCAGTCGATGCCGCGCGCATGGAGGCGGCCGACTGCGTGCGCAACTACAAGGCGTTGGCCAATGTAGAGCGCGCCTTCCGCAGCCTGAAGACGGTGGACCTGAACGTGCGCCCCATCCACCACCGCACGGCGGATCGGGTACGCGCCCACATCCTGCTGTGCGTGCTCGCGTACTACGTGGAGTGGCACATGCGCGAAGCCTGGCGTGAACTGATGTTCGCCGACCCTGACCAGGCGGCCAAGGCCACGCGCGACCCGGTGGCGCCAGCGGAGCGCTCGCAGCAGGCGCAGGACAAGGTGACGCGCCGCACCGTGGATGATGGCGCGCCCGCACACAGCTTCTCCACGCTGATGGCTGAGCTGGGCAGCATTGTGCGCAACACCTGCCGCACACCTGGCGTCGGACCCGAGGCGCCGACGTTCGAGATCGTCACCACGCCCAACGCAACGCAGCGCCACGCACTCGATCTGATCAGGCAAATCCGGCCGTAGACAGAAACCGCAACCCCGAATTCACCCCAACGACTTATGGCACAAGGACAAACTCGTCCCTCTGCTACTGGAACCTC
>NZ_BBJJ01000263.1 GCF_000739815.1 Paraburkholderia mimosarum LMG 23256 = NBRC 106338 | reverse complement strand
CTTGAATAAATTCAAAAACCTGACTTACTTTAGTGTGAGACTCTTGATACTTTTGCTGTTCCGGCTTCGCCCCGAAAGGCAAGGCCGGGTCGCCACCGCATCAAGCGCCCACACTTATCGGCTGTAAATTTTTAAAGATCGTTCGCGAAAGCGCCGTTAAAACTACCTGACTACCGGCTTCTTTCTGCGTTGCTGCGTCAGCAGCAGAGAAACGAGATTATGAAGACTCTTTCCCGCTTCGTCAACTGCTTTTTTTCGCTTACCGCCTGAAAAAGCCGCCGACTTCGCGTGCCGCCGGTTTCCGCGGCGGCCTTCGCATCCCGGACATCAGAGACATCGAACTGCGAAGGGGGCGAATCTTAACGCCGCAGCCGACGGGCTGCAAGGGAAATTTCGTCTATTTCCCGCCGAGCGCCGCCAAAGGCACAGCGTCGGCCATTGCCGCATAGCCCGCGTCGCTCGGATGGATGTGATCGCCGCTGTCGTAGCCGTAGCGCAGGCGCGCGGGATCAGCCGGATCGCGCAGCGCCGCATCGAAATCGACCACGCCGTCAAAAGCCGCGCTCGAGCGAATCCACTGGTTCACCGCCGTGCGGATCGCCTCGCGATCCGGGGGCAGTGAAGCCGGCGTGAGCGTCGCGCCGAGAATGCGCACGTTCCGCCCGTGCGCCTGCGCAATCACGCGGCGATAGCCCGCGATCAGATCGTTCGCATCCACATGCGTATGCGGGAAATCGCAGTCGAGGCCCGATCGCGCCGGCATCGCCTGGAAGTTGATGTCGTTGATGCCGATGAGCAGCACCACCGTCCGCACGCCCGGGTGGCCCAGCGCGTCGCGGCCGAAGCGTCGCTCGAGCGCCTCGCCGTAGCAAGGCGAATCGCTCAGCAGCCGGTTGCCGCTAATCCCGAGGTCGATCACCGCCAGGTCCGGGCGCTGCGACTGGGCGATCCGCCGCGCCAACGCGTCCGGCCAGCGACGGTTCTGATTGAGCGAGGAGCGCATGCCATCGGTGATCGAGTCGCCGATCGCGGCTATCGTCGATGCCCCCGGCGCCTCCACCGCCAGCCCCGTCACCCAAGCATACTGTGTAAAGCGCTCGGTGAACGCGCCAATCGACGGATCGGCGACGTGATTACCCGGACGCGAGACATAGTTCACCTGACTCGCAACGCGATGCCAGGCGACCATCTTCTGATCGGCTCCCATATAGGTGCTGATGGCATAAGGGGCGTGCGCCTTCACGTCGATACGCACAGGGTCGCTATCGAGTGCAGCGCCGGGGGGCACCGACACCGACGCCCGTCCACCAAAAGTGACCTTCACCGTCCCCGCTTCGCTTGCGGCCGCGCCGCCCGCAGACGGCGCGATCGCCATCGCCTCGATGACGAGTGGCGTGCGTCCGTACAGATTGCTGAGACGCACGCGCGCAACCGTGCCCGCGAGTGTCGGATACACGATCTGCCGAACGGTCCGCCCGGCGACCACTGGCGCGCGATACAGCGGCGGGAGCGCGTCGCGCTCGGGAATCGACTGGAGCGCCGTCGCCCAGTTAGTGACCCAGGCGCCGGAGGATTGATCGGCGAAGGCCGGGGACGTCGCGGCAAGCGAAATGAACAGAGCGGCCGCGAGGGGAGCAAAAACAATCTTCATCCGTGTATGAGTGCGCAGGCAAAGGGGGCATTGTGCCCGATGGCCCGCGGTGCAGCGTTGCATCCTCCTGCCATTCCGGCGCGCGCGTGACAACACAGGCCACCGCCCGGCAGAACCGCAAGCAATCTCGCTGGCGTCCTCGCTGAACACACTTGGGGCACCAAAATTTCTTGCTTTACCTCAAAAAATTCATTTACCGACCGGTCGGTTGGTTTATACTGCGCGACATACCCAACTTCGACGAGAGCGTCTCCATGTACACGCAATCCCTCGACATCCCCGGCAACGTCGCCCCG
>NZ_BBJJ01000264.1 GCF_000739815.1 Paraburkholderia mimosarum LMG 23256 = NBRC 106338 | reverse complement strand
TATACCGTGCTCCACCATCATCTCTTCGAGATTACGCAGGCTCAGCGAATAGGCGACGTACCACCGCACGCACAGCAAAATCACGTCCACCGGGAAATGCAGTCGCTTCAGAACCTTCGCAACGCCACGCGACAACGTCTTTCGCGAAATACGTTCCTTCTTCACTGGCGCTTCGGGCGAATTTTTCATGTCCTGATTTTACAGTAGCCCCTTAGCGCGACAAAACCCGAGCAACGCTTACACATGAAATACGAGGAGCGGCTTTGTGTCGTGGGAGCCTAGTTCCACCAGCACCGGGTCGGCGGCGGAAGAAGTCCAGCCCCCTCAAATTCTGGAAACCCGGCGCGGTTCAGTGTGTGTCTGGCCAATACGCGAAGACTACTTTCGGATGCCGATAGCCACGAGGTACTCCCGCGGCATCGCAATCCCCAACTCGGACTGAAACTCTTCGTGATATGTTATGAAATCCTGCCTTAGGCGCTCGCGGCTGTCCGGATCCAAGCTCGCGGCCAAGGTTTTAATGGGGCCGTAGCTCTCCACGGACAACTCCCACACGATAGACCCGTTCAGTTCGCGCAAGACGGTAGTGCCGCTCTCAAAGCGCAAGTCGAAGGCCGCTCCAAGCAGCTTCTTAACGTAATCTGTGTTCCCCCAAGCAAATGGCGACGTTGGTAGTGGCACGGGAGGTCGCGTCACATATGGCTGCATGATTTTGAACAACCCAGCGACCGTACCGTCGGAAGGCCAGGATGCAATTCCCAGCCTGCCCCCCGGTTTGCAGACCCGCGCCAACTCCGAGGCCGCTGCGTCGGGATCGCTGGCAAACATAACGCCGAATGTCGAAATGACGGCGTCGAAGCTTTGATCCTCGAATTGCAGCGCCTCCGCATCGCCCACTTGGAACTCGAAGGATAATTGCGCATCAGCCGCATACGCTTTGGCGGTCTCGATGAGATTTGCTGCCAAGTCAATTCCTATACCGCTTGCGCCACGGGCAGCGATGCGCCGTGCGGCCCACCCTGTACCCGTGGCCACGTCCAGAACGCGCTCGCCGGGCTGCGGAGCGACGCGAATAACGCAATGCTCAATCGCATCGGAGATCGATTGACTAACTCGTTCATATTGCCGCCCTGCACTTCCCCACGTGCCCGCGGCCTCGGCATTGTGGGGTTGGAGCATCGATGCATAATCCATCTTATCCTCCTTGCGTCGACGGCGTCGCTGATCTGGGGTTGCGGCACAGGCAGCGTGGGCAACACGCTTGATTGCTCGTTCGACGGCGCTGGCGCGTGCTTGCCTCTCTTCTGGCGTGTTCTGAAACACCGCGGCGAGATCCGGCCTGTGACGGCTGTTGGCAAACAGCATGAGATCTCGCCGGATGTTCCCGAGCATACCGCGCGCCGATTGTCCGGCAGCCTTGCGAGCCGCTAGATAGTGCTCAACAGGCGCGCGAGAGCTGAGTCCGGCGTACGCTATTAGCTTAAACCAACCAGCCTCCACGGTTCCCGGGGCACCTTCATTTTACGAGTGATGGGTTCCTTGATCGTTGATCGGTAGCTTTTGAATCAATTACGGCCTCTGGAGAGATAAAATCCTGTCACCCCGATTTTCAGATGATTGAGTGAATTGCAATAGTCGACATTCAAAGAAAGATCACATCCATCGGGAGCCAGAACAGGCAAGATCATTTTGCCCGACTCGATAGGCACGGCACAAGATAGACACGCTTCAAACTTGTTACCGGTTGATCAATCTCAAAGACTGCGTGATCCTGCTTGCGCCAGCTGATCGCGAAATAGGGCGTTGTCACGTTGAGGTATTCACGACGCAAGAGCGCACACGACGTACATTTGCTCAGGAATTGGACGGATCTAGGGTGAGCCCGGTGAAGGGCTCTGTCAGGTTGACGCAGTATCGGGGGTAGAATGAAGC
>NZ_BBJJ01000265.1 GCF_000739815.1 Paraburkholderia mimosarum LMG 23256 = NBRC 106338 | reverse complement strand
CATTAACGCCCCGGCAAGCGGGGCGTTTGCGTTTTGATGGCCTGCTTGCTGTCTACCGCTTACTGACGCGCGAGCCGGGCGTTATCCGGCATCGGCATGTTGAAGTTGGTGCGGAACGGATTGATGTCGAGGCCGCCGCGCCGCGTATAGCGCGCATAGACGGCGAGCCGGTCCGGTTTGCACTCGCGCAGGATGTCCATGAAGATGCGTTCGGCGCATTGCTCGTGAAAGCCCGTGTGATTGCGATACGAGATGATGTAGCGCAAGAGGCCCGCCTGGTCGATCTGCGGCCCGACGTAGTGAATCTGCACGCTGCCCCAGTCGGGCTGGCCCGTCACCGGGCAATTCGATTTGAGCAGGTTCGAGATCAGCGTTTCTTCCACCGGCGCCTCGTCGAACGCCGCTTTCAGCAGCGTCGGCTCCGGGTGATAGATCTCCGTGTCGAGATCGAGGCGATCGAGCGAGAGCCCGTCGAATTCCTCGAACGCGATCTTGCCGAACGCGCCCGGCTGCTCGAGCCGCACCGAAACCGGCGCGCCGCATGCCGCCGTCACATCGCGCCGGATCGTGTCGCGCACCACTTCGGCGGATTCGAACGCCGTTTGCGCGAACGAGCCCAGATACAGCTTGAACGACTTCGATTCGATGATGCTCGGCGAATCGGCAGGGATGAAGAACGTTGCGATCGCGATCTGCGGCTTGCCGCGCGCGTTGATCCACGAAAGCTCGTAGGCGTTCCAGATATCGGAGCCGAAGAACGGCAGTTGCGCGCCAATGCCGATCTGCTCGCGCGCGCCGGCGCGCGGGATCGGGAACAAGAGCGAGGCGTCGTACTGTTCGGTGTAGGCGGCGGGCTTGCCGAGCGGGGATTGGTCGGGAGTCATGATGCGTTGGCTTCGGTTGCGATATTCGTCACGCCGCTCGCCACGTGCCCGGTGGCCGTGACCGAGCGCGCGGATTCGCAATGGCGGATCTGGTCGTCGAAGAAAAAATCGGGTTCGAACTCGCGCAGGAACGGGCCTTTGTCGAGTCCGCCAAGGAACATCGCTTCGTCGATCTCGATGTTCCAGGCCATCAGCGTACGGATTGCACGTTCGTGCGCGGGCGCTGAGCGCGCGGTGACGAGGGCGGTGCGAATGTGCATTTGCGCGTTCGCGTCGGCGAGCTTCTGCAGCCGGTTGAGCGCGGCGAGCAGCGGCTTGAGCGGACCTTGCGCGAGCGGCAACTCGCGGTTGTCGCGTTCGTGGCTAACGAATGCGCCGAGGCCCTCGCTCTGGAAGATCTGCTCGGCTTCATCGGAAAACAGCACCGCATCGCCGTCGAACGCGATGCGAATTTCGTGCGCGTTGCGTTCCGTCATTGTCGCCGAATTGTGCTCGACGCGGGGGAACACGCGTGCGGCGGGAAAACCGGCGTCGAGCGCGCTCCTCACGTCGGCCGGGTTCGCGGAGAGGAACAGCGACGCATTGAGCGGCTTGAGGTAATGCCAGGGCTCGCGCCCGCGCGTGAACACGCCGCGCTGGATGTCGAGCCGGTGCTCGCGGCACGAGCTGAACGCGCGCAGGCCGCTAATGGGATCGCTGCGCGAAAGGATCACGACTTCCACGTGATGCGTGCCGTTATTCAGGGCGAGCAGTTTGCGGATCAGCGCGAACGCCACGCCCGGCTGCGCGGGCAGGTTCAGGCGCTCGCGCTGGAGCGCTTCGTAGGCTCGCAGGTCGCCGGCTTCGAACACGTGGTTTTCCTCCTCGAAATCGAAGAGCGCACGCGAAGAAATAGCGACGACGAGCTTGTCGGAGAGCGAAACGGACACGATGGCCGCCGGTTATGCAAGGTTAAG
>NZ_BBJJ01000266.1 GCF_000739815.1 Paraburkholderia mimosarum LMG 23256 = NBRC 106338 | reverse complement strand
GTCCATGGATACCCTGCTTACTTGATATGTTGTCCTGCCATCCTGTGGCATGAATCTATTCGGCTGCGTCACGGATTGGTGCGAAGGCATTCAAATCAACGTGGCCTTCGTCACCCACGTCATCGCGCCCAGCCTGTCCACCATCGCGCCCAGCGCGGCGGACGGAGCGCGAACGAATGAAATGGTGATATCCGCATAGCCGTCAACCTGTTCCGTCGAGATCTTCACGTTCCCGATCTCCCTGGCAAACGGCATCAGCACCTGCCAGAGTGCGGCGACCCTCAGCGAGTGCGTCGCTGCGCGAACGTTGAGTTGCGGCTGACTGAAGGCCAGCGGCTCCGGAGCATGATGTGTCATCGTGTAGCGTTTAAAAGATCAATAACTGTGTGCGCGACGATTCAATGCCGATTGATCCGTCGAGCGATGCAATGGTCGTCGAGCTTCGAGGCACGTCGCCCGTTGGACCGATTCGGTTCCCTTCAGCGTAACGGTGCATCGCGCAAAGCGTTAGCGGCAATGCTCGCGCCGGATTCTGCGTGGTCCGTAGCGTGCTGCCTGAGGTTGCCCAGTAGCCGCGCCCGACGTCGTTCGCGCCTGTAGTGAGCGATCGCCGCGGGTAAAGCAACGGCGAGTGTCGATACGCCGATCGCGAGACCGATCCATGTTTCTTCGCCCATGCCATTCCCCATGATGAAGCACCATGGCGATTTCCCGCTGCCACGAAGACGGGAATACGCGTAGTGGTGAAGCGAGCAAAACACCGAAAAATGCGGCCTGGCTTCCGTGAGTGGCCTCCAGCGCCGCCGGTCCTTATTGCATGTGCTGGCCGCCGTTAATGGCAATATTCGCGCCGGTCACGAAACCGGCTTCCTCGGAGCACAGGTAGGCCACGAGGCCTGCCACCTCCTCCGGCTTGCCGAGGCGGCCAGCCGGAATCTGCGGCAGGATCTTCGTGTCGAGGATTTCCTGTGGGATCGCGGTCACCATCTTCGTGGCCAGATAACCCGGTGAAATGGTGTTCACGGTCACGCCCTTGCGCGCCACTTCCAGCGCCAGCGATTTCGTGAAGCCGTGCATGCCGGCCTTCGCCGCCGCATAGTTGGTTTGACCGACCGAACCCTTCGAGCCGTTCACCGACGAAATATTGATGATGCGGCCCCACCCCCGCTCGACCATGCCGTCGCACAGCGGCTTCGAGATATTGAAGATCGAGTCGAGATTGGTGCGCAGCACGGCGTCCCAGTTGACCTTGTCGAGCTTGCGGAACGTCATGTCGCGCGTAATGCCCGCGTTGTTCACGAGAATATCGACAGGTCCGATCTCGCTCTGGATCTTCGCCGCGCCGCGCTGGCACGAGTCGTAATCGGCTACGTCCATGCCATATGCATGAAACTCGCGGTCCGTTTCTTTCATCCGGGCGAGCCAGTCCTTCGCCCCCGCGTTATCCGGCGAATGCGTCACGACGACGCGATAGCCCGCATCGTGAAGCTTCACGCTGATGGCCTCGCCAAGGCCCCCCATACCGCCCGTTACCAATGCAATACGATTAGTCATCCTATATACCTGCGAGAGTTCTATGTAAAAGAGTCTGTGGCGGTGGCATCGCCTGCGTAGATTGACGCCACATTCGCCGTTGTCCTGACTTCCTCTTTCCACCCAAGACGAAGGCAAGACTGAGACCGCGCGGCTTCTAGTCAGCTTTTAATATTGCGCGTGGTTGCTGCTACTGACGGCTCGCCGTTGCTTGCGCACGGCGAGCCGCTTACTACCCGGTT
>NZ_BBJJ01000267.1 GCF_000739815.1 Paraburkholderia mimosarum LMG 23256 = NBRC 106338 | reverse complement strand
GCCCAATTCGGGCATACGGCTCCTACCTTGGGTGTTTGACGGCGAACCGCGCGCTAGGCCACGGATGAAGAATGCGAGGTCGCGGGAGCCAGGCATTGGCGATCCGCGCCATTCGCGCCCACGTCAGAGCGTCTTTCTGACTGCGTCGCCGCAGCGTGCGCCGCCAGAGATTGGTGACGTGGTGTCGAAAGGCGCAGATGGCCCGCGCGTTGGTAGGCACCGCGTGGTACGCGAAGTACCCGCGAACCACCTGCCGGAGCCATTGCCCCTGCACTGGAATCGGTTCATGCATGCGCCTTCGGAGTTCCTCCTTGATCTGCCTGAGCTTCGCCCGCATGCGATCTCCTCGTGTCTTCCGTTGTAGCTGGAAGGCACCACGACGTGACCGCCCGCAGATAAAGATGAACCCCAGGAAGGTGAAGGTCTCCGGCCGGCCAAGGCCGTAGCGCTTTCGTCTGCCCGCTGCACTGCGGCCAAACTCGAGCAGCCTCGTCTTGTCCGGATGTAGCGTAAGCGAGAACTCTTCCAACCTCGCTCGCATCGCGTCCCAGAAATGCCTCGCGTCAGCTTCGTGCTCGAAGCCGACCACGATATCATCCGCGTACCGCGTGATGATTACGTTGCCTTTGGCTTCCCGCCGTCGCCACCGGTTGGCCCAGAGATCGAAGACGTAGTGTAGGTACACGTTGGCGAACAGTGGCGATGCCACTGCCCCTTGCGGTGTCCCCGTTTCACTGACGCTCAGCTCCCCGTCCTCAAGAACGCCCGCCTTGAGCCACTTGCGCACAAGGCGAATAATGCGCCGGTCGCCGATCCGGTGCTCCAGAAATCGGACCAGCCATTCCTGGCTTAATCCGTCAAAGAAGTTCCGAATATCTGCGTCCAGAATCCAGTTCACTGGGGTGCTGGTGATGGCCGTCGATAACGCATCCATCGCATCATGCTGACTGCGCCCGGGCCGAAACCCGTACGAAAAGCCGAGAAAGTCTTCTTCGTAGATGGCGTTTAGCACTTCGACCACCGCGCGCTGGACGACCTTGTCTTCCAGCGCGGCAATCCCCAGCGGGCGCTGTTTGCCGCCCGGCTTCGGTATGTACTGTCGCCGAACAGGCAGTGCCCGGTACGCTCCGCTCTGTACCTGCGAGAACAGGCGCTGGAGATTCTCTTCCAGTCCTGCCTCGAAGTACCGCCATGTCACACCGTCCACTCCTGGGGCCGCATGGCGCTTAAGCGCATGGAACGACTCTCGAAGCCGGTCGATGGTGACGTGGTGCAGCAGTGCGGTGAACCGCTCCTTCTTCCGCTGTCTTGCAGCCTGCCGTACACGTTCCAGTCCATGTGGCACGCTTGCCCGGTTCTGCGCCCGGCACGTGTTGGACTGACCCGTGTTCCCCTTGGTCCCCGCCCTTCGCTCCACCCACTCCGCGGCCGGATTCCCGGCGTTGTTCGCAGGCTTCATCGCTAATATGGCGGAGTCTGACTTCTCCCGTCTGTTCATCATCGGCTACGGCTCCTCGCCTTCCCGATGCGGACCTGCCCACGCTGCAACAGGCCAGACCGGAGATCTCCCGGTTCCCGAACAAGGAGCGTGCGTGCGTGCCAGGGTCTTCGACCACGCCGAGCCGACGGAGTGCTCGCAATTATCGCGCTCCGTCGTGTTGCCTTCCGCAATGTCAACGGCGTCGGCGCTCGGGACAATTAAACTATCGCGGCTCAATGGCTGGCCCGCACGTACCCCTGTCAACGCTTCGCCGCATGTCTCGCAACATA
>NZ_BBJJ01000268.1 GCF_000739815.1 Paraburkholderia mimosarum LMG 23256 = NBRC 106338 | reverse complement strand
GGTTCGTCAGTAAAAACTATGGGTGCTCGGAGGCTCGGGTAGTTTTCCAAGTGCATGATAAAGCGCGATTTCTGTCGCCTTGAAGGTTCGGAAACCGTACGCTTTTCTCATGGTCACTTTGGCTTTGTTGTTCAACCCCTCGATCACGCCGCTGGAGAACTGTTTTCTTGCCCGGAAATAGTTAAGAATCAGCTCCCGGTGGGTGCGCACCGTGCGGGCAAACTTCTTCATTGGCTCGATGCGTGAACGCATGACGTCGGTGCACCATTGATCAAGGAACTTTCCCGCCCATGTGGGAGAGCTATAGTCCCAGAGTTGCTGGAACTCTTCCTTGAGCAGATAGGCCCGCACGCTGCGCAGGTTGTACTGAAGCAAGTCTCGCAGGCGAACGCGTTGCTTGCCGGTGAGATTCTCGCGCCGCTTGAGCAGGCACCAGCGGGATTTCTTGAGCACGGGCTCATAACCGTCGCGGGTCATGCGCCGGGCCTCGTCGGCACGAACTTCATCGATGGCCTTGTTCATCTTGGCAACGATGTGAAAGCGGTCGAGGATATTCAGGGCGTTCGGGCAATGACGCTCGATCATTTCGAGATAGGGTTTCCACATGTCCGAGCAGACAAACTCGACCTTCTCGCACAGCTCCTGTCCGATCATGGCAAAGAACTTCGCAAAGCTGTCCTTCGTGCGCTCCTGCCCGACCCAGAGCAGCCGCGTGCACCCGGCCTCGATCTGGTAGACAAGCGTGAGGTAATTGTGTCCTTTCCCGTACTGGATCTCATCGACACCGAAAGCGCTGATTGTTCCAAGTTCGCGGTGATTCAGCCCCCACTCGACCACCCATTGCACTGCGTTGTAGACCTTCTCCCAGCTGGTTCGAAAGCTGAGTGCGGTTTCTTTCCAGGACAGCTTGCGAGCCCATTGCGCCAGGAAGATCATGTAAGCGCGGGTGAGCGTGTGCTTGCCATTGGCCCACGGCAAAGCCTCGACCTTCACGCCGCAGGCACGGCAATCGACGCGTCGCATGGTATAGAGCAGAAATACGGCAAAGCCCCAGACGGGGATAAACTCGAAGCGGCGCTGTGTGAGCAAGTCGTAGCCCCGCGCAGGCTGGTTACAGCATGAGCAAATCGGCTTCGAACCCTTTCGCGGCCGAACGTCGATCTCGATGGATTGGGTTGCTTCGCACAGCCGCGCATCTTCATATACAAAACCGGGGAAATGATGGCAGGCGTTAAGCAGACGGGTCAACAACATGGTTAGCAAGCACAGAACCGGCAAGGACAAACCCGCCATTGTCGCCGATGAACAGCAAACGCTCGCGCAGTACGTCCCAGATCTGCACAACTGGCCTGCGTCGTGGCGAGTCGATGACGAAGACATTTCGACTGGACGGGAAATCGTTGCCATACTCACGCCTTTCCTTGAGCATCTCCTGACCTCGGGATATGTACGCAAGACATTGCTTCGGCACCGCGATCACATCTGGATGCTCGGCGGCGAAATGATTCGACGCCGCCATGAAGATCCCGATCGCCTTGCCATCCCGTTGGAAACTCTTCTGGACGAACTCATCGAAGAAGATGGCGGCCCCCTAATATGGCCAGCTATCTCCGAGTCCGAACAGGATTCCTTCGATGCAACATGTCGCAAGCTCTATAAGTATCGGAATCGAGCTTCATCTGGCTAGCCGCGCACAATAATTCACCCATAGATTCCGCCGACGATCC
>NZ_BBJJ01000269.1 GCF_000739815.1 Paraburkholderia mimosarum LMG 23256 = NBRC 106338 | reverse complement strand
CGTGTTGCCTCACGGGATGATGTTACTCCCGGGTAATTGTCACTCTCCGGTTGTTTTGCGATGAAGGCTGGCGCTGCGTAGCAGCGCCAGCCTTCATCGCGTCGGCGCCGCCGAGTATCCTGGTCACCAGTTCCCTGGCGCGGTTCGATCGCCATGCCTTCACGCGGCGCTGCAGGGTGCGCAACTGAGCACCAGAATACATCGCCGGTGCCATGGCGACGAGACGCTCATGTAGCTTTTTCGCCGTGATGCCGGGCTCGGCTTCAAGCCATTGCTGTATTGTTGGCCACGTATGCTCGAACGGATCTTCCCGGCTGCGCCAGGTATGAGGGACGCTCGCCTTTCGGTGATGCGTCGGTCTTACCTCGCCGTCCTGCCAGGCTGTCCCGAGGCGCGCCAGGAAATCCGCGAGGGGGACGCGAGCAGATGTTTTTGCCTCCGTCAGCGCCGTGCCGGATTCGCTGCATTGCGCGACGTGCTGCTGTGCTTCGCGCATTCGGCTCAAGAGGTCCAGTGGGTCGAGAGCGCGAAACTTAGCACGTAGTCTGCGTTTGGTTGCCTCCGGCACCGACGCCGAACGCAGCACGCGCTCAAGCGGCGTCAAGGGCGCTTCATACCGCTTGGTGACCCTCGCGCCATGACGTGTCTTCGATTTCAGCTTGAATGAAGGCTGGAAGAAGTTAATGTACAGACGCGACACCTCGTAAAGGGAGGCAAGAGTTTCCGTGGCTTCAAGTCCACGCAGCCTGCCATAGCCGACGAGGCGACGTACGATCGATCCATTCTTCTGCTCGACCCACGCCTGGTCATTTTTCTTGTACGCGCGTGAGCGTGTCAGCTCGATGCCTGTTGCCTTGCAGAAGTCGAATACGGCCTCGTTCATGAAGGCCGTGTCGTTATCGCAGTCCAGACCGCGAAGCGGAAACGGCAAGGCAGGCCTGACGCGCTCGACGTACTCGAGGACGAGCGTGCCGCTGCGGTACGGCATGGCGAGGCATTCGGTCCAGCCGGTCGCGATATCGGTCATCACGAAGCTGTGCACGAAGTCGCCGTCGATCTTGGTGCCACCGCAATGCTCGACGAAATCGACCTCGAGATAGCCGGGCAGCGGATTGTTCCAGTCAGAGAAGGTCCGGATCGGCACGGCACGGCGAATTGCATTGCCCACTCCGCCCGCGCGCCGGCGTTGACCCGCGAAAGCCTGTTCGCGCACGTCACGCAGCAGCCGGTCGATGGTGGCGGCACTGATCTGGTTCAGCCGTTGGCGAACGTCCTTCGATAGCGTCAGGTGACCATGCCGTGTCATCGAGTCGATCAGCGTTGGAATGAGCGCCTTCAGCCGCTTGCCGCAGATTCGATCCGCAGCCTCCCACAGCGTAATCAGTGCGGCCCGCACCGTATCGTCATAGCGGCGCTGTGGACCGGGCTTCGTCCTTGAGGGCAGAGGCTCGCGGCACAGTACGCGGATAGCGTGCTTGCGATGATACCCAGTCACTCGGACAAACTCGTCCAGTATCTCGCGCTTCTCGTTCCGATCAGACCGGCGGTACCGCTCACCGACTGCCTCAGTCAATTCCCGTCGTGTTGTCATGCTGAGCCGCCTCGTCATAAGTCGTCCCCGTCAGCATTCTGACGGGTAACAAATTACATGAGGCAACAGGCATCGCCTGGTAGCAAAAATCTTGAGTCAATGC
>NZ_BBJJ01000270.1 GCF_000739815.1 Paraburkholderia mimosarum LMG 23256 = NBRC 106338 | reverse complement strand
CCCACTAATTAATATTCAATAACTGGTACAATGTGGCAATATAACTTTGACGGGACGTGAATAAGCACTCCGCTTGGAGCATGTCTGATTGTGTTTGTTTATTGTCGATATCCACTGCCTATCGGCCACCGCAAATCGCCGTCTTAACGACGGTGTTCACCACGACTGGGGGCGTCGGCGATATGTCGAGGCGCTGAGAACGTCGCGTCTGGCGGACTGCTGTCGTCGGTCATCGACGGCAGCGAGTTACGCGTCAACTCGCTATACAAGCAAGGAATCGCACAGGTTAGCCAAAGAGTTCGGTTGGAGGCAGTCGCGGATGACGGAGGCATGGAAGCACTGTACACAGACGCATCCACATTTCAACTCGCGCTGCAGTGGCCTCCTGAATCGCACGCCTCAGGCGACGAGGAGCCGGAAGATGCTGAGCGCGTTCGGCAAGGCATGTGATGCCTATAGAGTGAAGCGTTCGACGAAGCAGAATGCAACAACCAATTAATCTGTAGTTGCCTATTGGGCTAACCCGGATTCTGGATTGGACGCAAACATATGCTCCACGCTATTACACGCGCATAGAAGACTTCATGTCTACGCGGTCGAAGGAATATTTGCGCGGCTAGCAAGAGCGAAGCCCTGCCCGGGCCGGCCAGATGCCAGCCGATGCGGTTCACAAAGCACAATGATATTGGGCATATTAGCGGGGAAAATTCAGCCTTCAAGACACTACGTCGGCACCAGTGTGGTAGCTCATTCTCTCTTCTTGATGGCGAATATGGGCACCACCCGTTTGCCAAGGAGAGCTTGCATTCTGACGGTTAGATCGGTTGCATCCTTATATTCGGCCCGTTAATTGGGCATCGCCCTGGCCTTGATGGAATGCGCCGGTGAGGTCCTCATCTGAACATCGGGCTTGATGCCCGGGCCGACTATCAGGCTTTACTCACCGAGGTCTGACCTATATCGCCATCATGCATGCTTGCCTTGTGCAACCGTCGTGTGAGGAGAGGACTTCGAACGATTCGATACGCTGCTCATGTTGCGGTAACTGGCGAGCGGTACACGCGGTTGCCTGCGAGCAACGCCCACGCAATGCGCGCATTCCGGTTTGCCTGCGCCACGGCTGCCTGGCTAGGATGCTTGCGGGCCAACAAATGTTCCAGCCAGGGATCGATCGCCGTAGAGCCGCGTCGCTGGATTCCCTGGCACATCCGGACCACCGCGCGTGCGCCGTGGATCAGCAGGGTTCGCAAATACGGGTCACCCCTTTTACTTATGTGAGCCAGACGCTGCTTGCCACCCGAGGAATGCTGCCGGGGTACGAGGCCAAGATAGGCTGCCAGATGACGGCCGCTGGTAAAGCCCTGCGCGTTGGCGCCGATGTGGCCAACCAGTGCTGTCGCCGTCAGCAGGCCGATACCGGGAATCTCGGCAAGGCGCTGACTGGCGTCGCTGTTCCGGTGCCATTGGCGGATCTGAGCTTCAATCACGTCGATCTTGCGATCGATCTCTCGAACGTGGTTGAGCATGTCCATCAGCAACTGCCTGAGCAAGCCCGGTAGATCGTTGGTCGCGTCTTCGGCAAGTGCAGGGATATCGGCAAGATGTGAGATGCCCTGCGGGAGGATCACACCATCCCCGATGGGCAGTTCAAACTCCTCCACTTGTGGGCGGCT
>NZ_BBJJ01000271.1 GCF_000739815.1 Paraburkholderia mimosarum LMG 23256 = NBRC 106338 | reverse complement strand
CCCCGATGGGCAGTTCAAACTCCTCCACTTGTGGGCGGCTAAATTCCCCCAGGCAGGACGAGCGGATTATGCGTCGGATTCCTCAGTGACGGCAAGCCTGGCAGCAGCTTCCCGGAGTCGATAGCTCTTGCCTTCAAACTCGAGGAGTTTGGAGCGATGCAGCAGACGATCAAGGATCGTCGAGGCCATGGTGCTGTCGCGAAGGTAGCGCCCCCAGTCCTGGACGACACGGTTGGACGTGACGAGGATGCTGCGACGTTGCTTGTAGCGTTGATGGACCAGTGTCTGCAGCAATTCGGCCGCGGCATCGGGAATGCGTTTGGCGAGGAACAGATCGTCAAGCACGAGGAGTTCGGGCTCGACCAGGGCCTTGAGCAGCCGGTCCTGATCGGCACGTGTTTCCACGGCATAGCCGGCGAACACGGTGTCGGACTCGACGTATCGCACCTTCATTCCCTGCAGGGTGGCGTTGTAGGCGATAGCCTTGGCGATATGACTTTTGCCGGTACCGGGTTTGCCGATCAGCAGCGCGTTGTCGCTGTCGGCGACGAACTTCAGCGTGTGTAGCTCGAAGCAGGCCTGCCGGGGGACTTTCGGATTGAAGGACCAGTCGAAGTCGCTCAGGGTTTTGCGCTCGTCCAGGCCGGACTGCTGGAAGCGTCGTTCGAGAAGCCGGGACTGTCGTCGATCGAGCTCGTCCTGCAGAATCATGGAGAAGGTTTCAAGGAATGGCTGCTGGCTGGCCTGGGCTTGCAGCACCCGGGTTTCCAGTGTCGCGCTGATGCCGGACAGGCGCAGTTCGCGCAGGGCGCGGTCGATTTCGGCAAGGCTCATGCTCAAGAGAGATCTCCGTTGGGTGATGGCATGGCGGCGCTATGCTTGGCGCCGAGGGTGAACAGGTCGGCGTAGTCGTCGCCGTCCCGGATGAGGTGATGTTCCTGAGTCAAGGGCAGTTCGCCCTGGACGGGCGCGTCCAGTTCGGCCAGCGCCTGCTCCAGCAGACGCTCGGTCAGCGCCTTGACCTGTTTGTAGCTGGGCACGCCTTCTCTCATTGCGATCTCGCAGGCCGATTCGATCAGGCGGCGGGGATAGCGCCGGACCAGGCCGACGATGCCCCAGAGCTTGCGCTGACCGACTCGCCCTTCGGTGTCGAACAGATGCTGGCACAGGCGTTCGGCCGATGGCCCGATCGTCCTGGCCTGCGCGAGGATGCGGCGCGTTTCCCGGGAGGGATTGAACGGTCGCTCGTCGTGCGGCAGGATCACTGTTCCCGGCCTGTCGGCCAGAATGTGGGTGCGCAGCAATGTCTGTGTCTGGAGGTTGCGGATTTCCAGGTGACGGGCAAATTTACGCACCAGCACCTTGCTGCCAATGGGAGCCGGTTGGGCAGCGTAACTGCTGTGGTCGACCCGTACGCACGTGTCGTCGCAGACCGTGTAGACCTTGTCGGTGAAGTATTCGAAGTTGCGCGCCGGCAAGGCACGCAGATGGGGGCGCTCTTCCTCGAACATCGCCTGAACCTGGCGACGGGTACTGCCGTGGATCCTTCTGGCCGCCCAGTTCGATTCCCATTGATCAAGGAAGGCGTTTTGCTCCTCGATCGACTCGAACCGGCGCCCCTTCAGGGCCGTGCCTTGGGTATGCTGGATAGCGTTCTCGACGGTG
>NZ_BBJJ01000272.1 GCF_000739815.1 Paraburkholderia mimosarum LMG 23256 = NBRC 106338 | reverse complement strand
AAAACAGACTCTTCTATGGGGAGTCAGAAGTCAAGCCCCGTCTGAGATATAAATTTCGTCATGCAAAGTAATGTTCCTTACCTGTCGCCTGCTACGACCAGATTTGGACAGGCGGCAGACGACCTGTGATTCGCAGGTTGCGACGCTGATGACCTACACCATTTGCAGTCTGGCATGTCAATGTCACTCAGGTCAGGGTGTCTGTTGACCGCTCAATGCGGGGTCGACCTTCTATCCGTGCCGGCCTGGCAGGCCGGTCACCTCATGCCTCATGCGCTTGCTGCAAGCGCTGGCGTCACCCTGTTACCGACGCGCCCCATCTAGGGAAACGGCCGCCCGCAATGGGGTGGCCCGAGTCTGTTTCGGGCGCGTTGACCTTGTATGCTGTCACTGCATCTGGATGGTTTAGTCACTCACCGTATCTGGCTTCCCGCGGCTTGAGTCTGGCTCCAGCGGGAATCTCACCGTGCTCGAGCAAGCGCCACAGGGCGATGGCCAGACGTCGGGCGAGCGCCACGATACCGATGCGCCGCAGCCGCTTGCCCGTGCCGGCAAAATGCTTGTTGAACCAGTGACTGAGCTGGCTGCCGGGCTGCAGGCGCAACCAGCTCCAGGCAAGCTCGACCAGCAGCCACCGGCATCGGCGGTTGCCCGCCTTGCTGATACCCTGTTCAATCTCAGTGGTGCCGCTGGCGAAGGGCGTGGGAGTCAGGCCCAGGCAGCCGGCAAGTTCCCGGCGATTGCGAAACTTGCGCCACCCGAACAGTTCCTGGACCAGCTTCCATGCGCTGCCCGTACCGATGCCAGCGAGCTGTGTGAGCACCGTCATGGCGGGATGTGCGCCACTGCGTACCTGCTGCTCCTGCTGTGTTTGGAGCAGACGGACCTGCTTGCGTACCAGTTCCAGCCGCTCGCATTCGCGCTCAATCTCGGCGCGCAGGCCCGGTGCGACCGACTCGCGCAGCTGGGCCCAGCTGCGCGACCAGACGCGGCCACCGATATTCCGGACGCGCAGGTTGTGCAGCACCAGCAGGGAGCGGATACGGTTCGTATGTGCGGTACGCTCGTGCCGCAGACGCTCAAGTTCGCGGTGCAGGCGGCGGTCGTCCTCCTGCTCAGGCGTGGGAATTCGGGCAACCGCCCATACCCTTTGCTCGCCGGCGTGGTAGCGCATCAGCATCGACAGCAGCTTGTCGCTGTCAAGCCGGTCCGTCTTCGCTCGACGGGCACGCCGGTTCACCTCGATACTGGCCGAATCCACCACGAGATTGACGATACCCTGTTCCGTCAGCCAGCGGTGCAGCCAGAAACCATCGCGCCCCGCCTCATAGCAGCTATAGACTGGCGCGTCGGCGCTGAGATGGCAGCGCGCCTTTGCGTTCGCGATGGCGGTGAGGACGGCCGTGGTATCGCCCGCAGCGACCGTACAGCGGCTGGGCGCGCGCCGTCCATCGCCCAGTGAGAGCTTCCAGCTCTTATCGCCCAGTTCAAAAGCATATACAGGCGGCTAACCGTCGTCGTATTCTGCCCACGGAGGGCTGTGTCAGGCGCGTCCATTTGCGTGCTCCTTCGGAGAAAACGAGTGTGCAAATCCCGTTTACTCCAGTCGGGCTTAATGCCACCGCCCTCCCACATAGCATCTCGGTGAA
>NZ_BBJJ01000273.1 GCF_000739815.1 Paraburkholderia mimosarum LMG 23256 = NBRC 106338 | reverse complement strand
AAACTAAAATATGCCCGTTACAATCAGGGCACCCCGAAATGTGGAATGTGCGCATTTTTGCTTCCGATTAGTTCTGCAAACATGGACAGTGAATGTTCACTTGGAAGCCTTGATTCTCCTTGACATTTGCAACGCTGAGGCATAATTTATATTACATGCAACGAGCCCGAAAACCCGATCCGAAACTAGCCGCACTCCACGAGAGCGGGACCCTGAATCCGCATGCACAGGATGTCCGTGATCCAGCGTTCGTTGCCAGCGACTTCTTTGATCCACGGGACTTGGTGCAGGTACGCTACGAGATGCTTCGCCGCGTGCGTACCGAGGGGCAACCCATCGCCGAGGTGGCGGCGCGGTTTGGCGTATCGCGGCCAACCTTCTACAAGGCGCAGGCCGACTTCGATCGTGAGGGACTTGCAGGGCTGCTGCCAGACAAGCGGGGGCCGCGCGGTGCTCACAAGATCACTGCGGAAGTATTGGACTTCATCGAGCAGACGCGCGATGCCGAGGGTGGTCTGGGCACGAACGAACTGCTCGAACGCATCGCGGCGAAATTCGGTTTGACTGTGCACCGCCGTACCGTAGAGCGCGCGTTACAGCGGCAGCCGAAAAAAAAACGCCAGTGAATCCCCGGCGACCGTAACGCCGGATCCCGGAGTGCTGGTCGAGAGTTACGAAGCCTTGCGCGTCGATGTGGTCGAGAAACGGGGAAGCTCCTCGTCGGGGCGCGGGCGCACGCTCCTGATGTTCAAGGGCATGGCGGCGTGGATCGCAGGCATGCGTGAGACCCCATGTACCGCAGTTGCGCGCGCCACAGTTCACGATGCAGGCCCGGGCGCGAGTATCCGCCAGGACCTGATCAATATCCTGACATCAATGGTGCTTGCGAACGCGCTGGAGGAGACGGCATGACTGTCCATACACCCGGAAAGATACAGGCCAGGCATCTCTCGAGAAACGCCTACCTTTACGTGCGCCAGTCGACCCTACGGCAGGTGTTCGAAAACACTGAGAGCACCGAGCGCCAGTATGCGCTGCGCGAGCGTGCCGTGTCGCTGGGGTGGAAAATCGACCAGGTGTTCGTGATCGATTCGGATCTCGGGCAATCCGGTGCAAGTGCCGTCGATCGTGAAGGCTTCCAGCGGCTGGTTACCGAGGTAAGCATGGGAAAGGCGGGAATCGTGATGGGTCTGGAGGTTTCGCGCCTGGCACGCAACTCCTCGGACTGGCACCGGCTGCTGGAAATCTGTGCGTTGACTGATACCCTCCTGCTGGACGGCGATGGCA
>NZ_BBJJ01000274.1 GCF_000739815.1 Paraburkholderia mimosarum LMG 23256 = NBRC 106338 | reverse complement strand
ACTAGGGCCACGACTTCGTACACTGGTACCAGCATTGCCACAGTGGCATTCGCTATGTCACACCCGCGCAGCGCCATGCCGGTGAGGATCTGGCAATCCTGAAAGCGCGTCATCAGACATGCCTCCTGGCGCGTGAACGCAATCCGGCACGTTGGTCAGGTCGCACTCGAGACTGGTCGCCGATCGTCGCCGTCACCCTCAATCCCGAGCGCTACGCTGTCATTGGCGATCACCTTCGTGCCCAGGATAATGCAGCTGGTTGCATGAATCAGGCGACAACCACATTGACTAGCTCCGCATCGGCCAATGCCACGTTTTCCATTGCGCCCCCGACGAATGCGCGAATTCCTTTTGTCATCGCCGAAGTTCTCGCCTGCATTATGCCCAGCTCAAAGAGCAGTCACGTTACTCGGTCGGCGGCCCGTCGGGGGGGGTAACCCCACAGAAGTATTGAAAGGACTCCATAGGATTTGTTGGGTTTATGTCTTCACAAATCTCGCCGGCCGCGGACGCCTGCACCGTCACGCTCGCAAGAGCAGCGGACAAGACGCCACCACAAAGCAATCTCTTCATCTTTTCCATATATAGTCCTTCCTTAATAAGCCTTAATTTATGCAGCTGTTTAGTGCCCGTCCACCGCTGTACCTTACGAAATTGTCTGGGCAAATACTAGAAGAAAAGTATCAAATATTTTGATGCCAACGCCTCCCAGATGGCTAAAAGTGCCCAACGCCCATAAATGGAAAGTCCCCCGGGAGCCCATACCAGGCTGGGCTCTGGACGCACGAGTCGCTACGCGGGCAACCGTCGCGTGAAGATCCGCTGGATCTGATGCGTGCGCTGCACCTCGTCATCGTCGAGATAGATGCACCGACAGTGCTAGGCGATGGAATCCGGCGACAGCTCGCCCGTAAACGGTCGCCATTCTGGGGACGAGCGCGGTCGTGCGGGGACGACCCAGCGCGCGCGTGGTGCGGGATTGCGCATGAAGGCGCGATAAGCGGTCGAATCCTCGCTGGTCAGCGACGACAACGCCTTGCCGCGTTAGACAATAGCCCACAGCAGAAGCCGTTCTGCCTCGCGGCGGTAGGCGCGCTGCGTGTCGGTGGCCTCGTGCCGTTCGAGCCACGCGTTGATAGCCTGCCAGTCGTTATCGGCCTCAAGCGCGCACATGGACTTCCGCGCACGAAAGAGGCCGCGCGAAGCATCGACTTCGCGTGGTACGCGGATGTTTTCCCAACCCGGCGCGGTTCAGTTACCGTTCTTGGTGATGCTGCCCAGCCGGCGCTTCTCGCCCGACGAGTGTTCGCAGGGCGTCATACTCAGCCAGGCCATTAGCTGGCGTGGGTGCGCAAAGCGTGAGAAGGTCCACCGTCTGGCCTGCCCCATCCACTGCCCGGTACAGGTAGGCCCATGCCGCGAATCTTCAGGTAGGTCTCATCGACACGCCACAAGCAACCCGCGGGTGTAGCAAAGCGGTTCCAGCGTTTGACGAACCTGGGTGTATAACGCCTCACCCAGCGTAGAATCGCCGTGTGAGCCGGCGACAATCCCCGTTCGGCCATCATCTCTACCAGATCGCGAAAGCTGAGCTTGTACCGCAGGTACCAGCGAACGCCCAGAATGATGAT
>NZ_BBJJ01000275.1 GCF_000739815.1 Paraburkholderia mimosarum LMG 23256 = NBRC 106338 | reverse complement strand
TTTGAGCTATACACCCTGAAGTTCGTCGCCGATAGCGACAACGCGCTGCTGATCGGCAAACCCGGCACCGGCAAAAGCCACATCGCCAAGGCTATCGCCTACAACGCCACCCTGCAGGGAATGAAGGTGCGATACGTCGAGTCCGACACCGTGTTCGCCGGCTATGCCGTGGAAACGCGCGCCGATCAGGACCGGTTGCTCAAAGCCCTCGTCGAGCCCGAACTCCTTGTGCTTGACGATCTGTTCCTCGCCAAACGCATTCCCGATGCCGCGGCCGAACTGCTGCAGACTCTGGTCCATCAACGCTACAAGCAACGTCGCAGCATCCTCGTCACGTCCAACCGCGTCGTCCAGGACTGGGGGCGCTACCTTCGCGACAGCACCATGGCCTCGACGATCCTTGACCGTCTGCTCCATCGCTCCAAACTCCTCGAGTTTGAAGGTAAGAGCTATCGCCTGCGGGAAGCCGCCGCCAGACTTGCCGTCACTGAAGAATCCGACGCATAATCCGCTCGTCCTGCCTGGGGGAATTTAGCCGCCCACAAGTGGAGGAGTTTGAACTGCCCATCGGGGAGATCGCTTTTTCCTCAGCTTCCATCGCACGCCGACTCATCAGGGGGACGAAATTCCATTGCTGCGCTGGCGAGCCATTGAACTTGTATAGCCGGACTTGGTTGCCGTCATTCGTTTGACGAGCGTCATTGTCGATGCAGAGGCTGCTGTCTGCAAAGCTGAGGATAAAGCCCGGGCGCTTGAGCAGCTCCCACCGCTGACGTTGGTCAACGCGGTTATAGACGGTGAGCGAGAGCCTAGCCTCATGAGCGACGCGATCAGCGCCAATCGCGAGATCGCCTCCGCTCGAGTTCAACGTAATTGCGCCCGTATCATAGTTAAGGTCCCACGCAACGTAGCGAAGGATCGTGCCTTTCTCCCGGAGTACAATCGCGGCACCGTCTTGCTGATCATTTACCCCGAGCAGGAAGTTGCGGTCCTGCTTGTATTCGATTAGGTATATACCCATGTCGGCCTCACATTGGTTTGGTTGAGGAAGGTTTAGGATGGTTTAGGAAGGCCGCCTCCGTCCCGCTTGTAAGGGGGCTCCGGCCGGTTGGGCCTTCAACACGTGTAAAGCAGGCACCGTGCAACCGCAGCCGTTGTGCACCACGATTTGACACGGACAACATCGTTACACGGCAGCGGAACGCCCCTTGTTGAATATGGTGGCTCTGTACGTCAAACAGAAATGACGCTAACAACATGTAGGAATGAGATCATTCTTTGTCTGGTTTGTCGGCATTGTCATGTTCGGGTTCTGTCGCAGTAAGAGCGAGAGGTCGGCCAAATCCGATATGGTACGGATTCCTTATCCGGACAGCGAATAGAGTTGCTGTGCGGGAGTTTTGACCAACGCCGCCATCGTTCAATTGTCCCTTGACAATCATGTGCATAACTTCGATGCCGCCCAACAGGATGCGGGCACAACGAAAATTTTTGAACCCAAGCATCAGTCGAGTCCGGCGCTTGATCGCCCGATGATCCTGTTCGATGATGTTATTCAGATACTTTTTCTGGAGGACCTTGATCGGCACCTCCCGCGGGGCGTTGATCGCCGGCAAGGCAGCCAGATT
>NZ_BBJJ01000276.1 GCF_000739815.1 Paraburkholderia mimosarum LMG 23256 = NBRC 106338 | reverse complement strand
ATGAAATCACCAACAGCGGCGCGAATATCCGCCGCGTGCGCGACCGCATCGAGGCACTGAAGAAGATCGCAGAGCGCACCGACCGCGAGGAAGAAGGCCACGACTACACGTACCGCGAGGACACAGAAGATAACCGCGCCGTGTTCCTGTTCGACGCCAAGCCCGCCAAAGACGTGTGCGACCTGATGAAGCGCTGCGGCTTTGTGTTCAGCACGACGCGCTCGCCAGTCGGCCTATGTGCGCAAGCTCACGGCCAACGCCATCAACACCGCGAAATGGCTCCGCCCGCAGCTCGACAAGCTGCTGACTGGCGAGTAATCGCCGCGCCTAACCGGCCCGCTACGGCAGGCCGCAACCGACAGGACGAAGCAGATGCATTTGATCTTTTCCGATGAGGCCGACGCAATTGAATACGGCGATTCGCGACCACGCTTAGCGAGTTAATCAAGTGGACGCCAACGGCGCGCTGCCGTTGGCGTTCCTTTTTGATTCATCTGCATCGCAAGAATCTTGATTCTTGAGCTCGGCGAACTTGGCGGCCATCGTCGCATTGCCCCGAGTCAGCTTCTTGATCGTTACGTCCTGCGCCTTATCATTCGCAAGGCGAAGGTTCCGATCGGTGCCTAGGAGGGCCTCCTTCGTCTTCTGAAGGTGGTCGATCGACTTGTCGATCTCATCGATCGCCGTTTGGAAGCGCCTGGAGGCGAGGTCGTAGTTCTTCGCGAATGCGTTCTTGAACGTCTCGAGTTCGGTTTCGAAGTTCGTGATGTCTATGTTTTGCGCCTTAACGAGTACCAGCTCCGACTTGTACTTGAGCGAATTCATCGCCGCATTCCGCAGAAGCGTGATGATTGGAAGAAAGAACTGTGGTCGCACGACGTACATCTTCGGGTACCGGTGGAACACGTCGACGATTCCAGTGTTGTAGAGCTCACTATCGGGTTCTAGCAATGAAACCAGCACGGCATATTCGCATCCCTTCTCGGTGCGATCCTTGTCGAGTTCCTTCAGGAAGTCCTCATTCTTGTTCTTCGTCGCGGTGCGATCGCTCTCGTTCTTCATTTCGAACATGATCGAGACGATTTCCGTGCCATTTTCATCCAAGTCGCGAAAGATGTAGTCGCCCTTGCTGCCAGTCCGCGCGTCGTTGTCCTTCTCGAAATATGCCCGCGGAAATGCCATCGCTCGAATGCGGTTGAACTCGATCTCGCAGTGCTGTTCGAGGGTTTCGCCGACCATCTTGGTCGACAGGCGAACCTTCATGTCCCGGAGGCGCTCGATCGCGTCATCGCGATCCTTGATCTGCGTCTCGTACTTGTCCTTGAGCGACTTCTCTGCGAGCTGTTTCTCAAGCTCCGTTCGCTCAAGCCCGCTTTTTAGCTCGTCGCGCTCCTTCTCGACCGCACTGACTGCCTCGGTGATCGCGAGCTTCTGCGCAACATCAATGGCGTCGAGCGTGGCCTTCAGGCCCTGGATCTCTGCGTCCTTCGTAGCAGCGGCCATCTGCAGTTCATTCACGAGCCTCGCCTCGGCTAGCGTGGAAGCGGCTTGCTTGTCACGCTTCGCTTGCTCAAGTTCGTTCGCGAGCGCGTCACGCTCTTTTTCCACGGCGCTTAGCA
>NZ_BBJJ01000277.1 GCF_000739815.1 Paraburkholderia mimosarum LMG 23256 = NBRC 106338 | reverse complement strand
CGAACGGACAACGCGGCGGAACTGAGGGTGGCAGTGGCCCGGATGCTCCCGCAAGTGCTGTTGTGGGACCGACCGCCGAAACCGATACGCCAGCGAATTCAATGCAACCGCTCAAGAATATGACGGCGAAGGATCAGACGGCTCAGTCAGGTACGCGGTCGGCCAGGAACACGGCCCATGAACCGAACGGCAACGGAAGCAGCACTGCCCCGGGCAGGTAACCAGTCGAAAACCGCGACGCCAAGCCTCAGCGAGGCGCCCCAATGCCCGGAACTTCGAAGCGGTGTGCGCCGCGCGCTCGCACGAGGCCGCCGCCCGCGCCGGCAGCAGCACAGTGCTGCTCTTTTGTGGCGAGGCGCAACGCTACAACGAGAACGAATACGAATGGCTGCGTGATGTGCACGACGCCCTCGATCGTCAGCACATCAAACTCTTCCTTTCTCGTCGGCCAGGAGGATCTGCTCGCTCAGAAGACGGCGCTGCAGGTCGCCGGCAAGACACAGATTGTCGCGCGTCTCATGGTCGAGGAATTCGCCTTCTGCGGCATCCGCAACGGCGAAGATGTCGCCACGTGCCTGGACGGCTAGATCAGACAGCCTGCCCGGAGGGCAGCCAGTGGAGCTTTACCCGCTTCTACGTGCCGCAGGCGTTTGACGCCGGCTACCGCCTGATCAACGACGCCGGTGTGCTGTGGCAGGCGTTCGAGGCAGCGCACCACAAGGCGAGCTTGCCGGGCCGGCTCGAAATCCCGATGGAATCGTTCGCACGCGCCGTCGAAATCGTGCTCAAGGACAGCGAACTCAAAGATGCATCCGGTTACTGTCCCACGGCAGCCTTGTGGGCTTACGCCGTGCAGCATTGCGGCTACATCCAATCCCTCGCCGTCGAAATCGTGCTCAAGGACAGCGAACTCAAAGATGCACCCGGTTACTGTCCCACGGCAGCCTTGTGGGCTTACGCCGTGCAGCATTGCGGCTACATCCAATCCCGCCATGCCAGCGGAACCGCTCCTTCTTCCGTTGCTTTGCTGCTTGCCGTACACGTTCCAGTCCATGTGGCACGCTTGCCCGGTTCTGCGCCCGGCACGTGTTGGACTGGCCCATGTTCCGCTTGGTCCCCGCCCTTCGCTCCACCCACTCCGCGGCCGGTTCCCCGACGTTGTTCGCAAGCTTCTTCGCTACTATGGCGGAGTCTGACTTCTCCCGTCCGTTCATCATCGGCTACGGCTCCTCGCCTTCCCGATGCGGGCCTGTCCGTGCAGCGACTGGCCAGACTGGAGATCTCCCGGTTCCCAAACAAGGAGCGTGCGTGCATGCCAGGGTCTCCGACCACGCCGAGCCGACGGAGTGCTCGCAGTATCGCGCTCCGTCGTGTTGCCTTCCGCAATGTCAACAGCGTCGGCGCTCGGAACAGATAAACTATCGCGGCTCAATGGTTGGCCTGCACGTACCCCTGTCAACGCTTCGCAGCATGTCTCGCGACATGCTGCGCATGACTCGGGGACAACGTGGTTTGCTAGACCTTCGTTGTAAGAGACTTGCACTCTTTACTCCTTGCCGGTCTCCCGGCGCACTGACATCTTTATTTTGGT
>NZ_BBJJ01000278.1 GCF_000739815.1 Paraburkholderia mimosarum LMG 23256 = NBRC 106338 | reverse complement strand
CCGGCGCCTTCAGCTCGCCGTTCTTCACCATCTCGTTGAACGCCTGGCCGAGGCGATAGCGATCCTTCACGCCCACCCAGCAGATACGCGCGGGCAGCCCCTGGAACGCGATGCGCTCGCGCGCCATGTCGAGCCAGTTGTGCAGGTGCGGATCGTCGGGAATCAGCTCCTTGACCTTGGCGTCGGTCTTGTAGATGTCCTCGGGATCGCCCGAGAGCGCGACCCAGCGGAACGGCCCCTTGCCCTCGCAGAACAGCGGACGAATGTACGCGGGCACGAAGCCCGGGAAATCGAACGCGTTTTCCACGCCCATTTCCAGCGCCATCTGGCGGATGTTGTTGCCGTAGTCGAGCGTGGCCGCCCCGCGCGCCTGCAGCGTGAGCATCGCGCGCACCTGGTTGGCCATCGATTCCTTCGCGACCTTCACGATCGTTTCGGGCGCAACCTTCTGCGCTTCGCGCCACTGCGCGACCGTCCAGCCCTGCGGCAGGTAGCCGTTGATCGGATCGTGCGCGCTCGTCTGGTCCGTCACGCAGTCCGGCGTGATGCCGCGCTTCACGAACTCGGCGAACACGTCCGCCGCGTTGCCGAGCAGGCCCACCGAAACCGGCTTGCCCGTGCGCTTCGCTTCCTCGACGATGGCAAGCGCCTCGTCGATGGTCTTCGCCTTGCGGTCCACGTAGCGCGTCTTGAGGCGGAAGTCGATGCGCGTCTCGTCGCATTCCACGGCGATCATCGAAAAGCCCGCCATGGTCGCCGCGAGCGGCTGCGCGCCGCCCATCCCGCCCAGGCCGCCGGTGAGGATCCAGCGGCCCTTCGGGTCGCCGTTGAAGTGCTGGTTCGCGACCGAATAGAAGGTTTCGTAGGTGCCCTGCACGATGCCCTGCGAGCCGATGTAGATCCAGCTGCCCGCCGTCATCTGACCGTACATCATGAGGCCCTTGCGATCCAGTTCGTGGAAATGCTCCCACGTGGCCCAGTGCGGCACGAGGTTCGAGTTCGCGAGCAGCACGCGCGGCGCGTCCGCGTGCGTGCGGAACACGCCCACGGGCTTGCCCGACTGGATCAGCAGCGTCTCGTCTTCGTTCAGGTCCTTCAGCGACGCGAGGATCTGGTCGAAGCATTCCCAGTTGCGCGCGGCGCGGCCAATGCCGCCGTACACCACGAGTGCATGCGGATGCTCGGCGACCTCAGGGTCCAGATTGTTCTGGATCATCCGGTAGGCGGCTTCCGCAAGCCAGGTCTTGCAGACCTTTTCCGCGCCGCGCGGCGCGCGGATCGTGCGGGTCGGATCGAGGCGGGGGTCGGTGAAGTTCGGGTGGTTCATGGCGTCTTCGTCTCTGATGTTATTCAGGAATGCTTTTTATGTGTTTCGCAACGCTTATTGTTCTGACTCGAACGTCAGCGGGCTGTGCGTCGCGATCGCCCCGTTCTGCACGAGGCGCGTGAGCGCTGCGATGTCCGGCGCGAAGTAACGGTCGAGATCGTAATGCGGCACCTCGGCGCGCACCGACTGCATCACGTGCGCGAGCGCCGGGCTCGTGTGGTGCGGCGCGCGCAGGTCCACGCCCTGGGCCGCGGCGAGT
>NZ_BBJJ01000279.1 GCF_000739815.1 Paraburkholderia mimosarum LMG 23256 = NBRC 106338 | reverse complement strand
GGGTTGTGTCGCGATAGCGGAGTGGGCGAATAATGATCTAGTTGATCCGGATTCCTTATTTCGCAAGCGAGTAAAATTGCTCGGCGACGCTGCGACTATTGTCTCCCTTCATCTGACCTTTGCGGATCATGTGCATGATCTCGATACCGGAGAGGATGATACGCGCACATCGGAAATCCTTGAAACCCATCATCGGCCTGACCATCCTTTTGATCGCGCGATGGTCCTGCTCCACAATATTGTTCAGATACTTGATCTGCCGGATCCGGATGGGCGTTTCCCGTTTGGCGTTCAGGGCATCGAGCGCCGCCAGGTTCGCGCCGCTCTTGTCGATTGTGACCGTCTCAGGTTCGCCGTTACGCTCGATCGCCTTCTCGAAGTAACGCCGGGCAGCGACCTTGTCACGACGGGCACGCAGCAGGAAGTCGACCGTGTTGCCGGCCTTGTCCACCGCGCGGTACAGGTACTTCCACTGGGCTTTGTCCGGATGGGTACAAGTTCCCGTGCTATGGACGCGACTATGCATTTTTGACGCAAATCGGTTTGCCGAAGGCGTTCCACCGGTTCAGCAGGTTGGCGATGATTACGCCTTCGCCTTCCTGCAACGCAAGCTCCTGCGTCAGCAGGCGCTCGCCGATGCAGCGCTTGATGCGCGAGATCTGTGCCTCGACCAGCGAGCGCACACCGTAGCCGTATTTCTTGTGAAATGCATAGATGCCTTTGTCCTCGATGTATCTGACGATCTGGTCATGCCGGCGGGTTCGCTCCTCGCCGTGTACGACAGCGTGAGCTGGCGGTGGGATGACGGGCGTCACGCCCGCGCCTGAAAGCGCTTCGGTACGCTCGATGCTGTAGTACGCGCCATCGGCAATCACCCGATCCATCGGCACATCAGCGGGCAGCACGGCGTCCATTCCTTCGCTGTCCGATACTTCTGTAGTGGTGATGCGGATCGCGTGTACGTTCATGTCAGCGTCGATCGACAGATGCATCTTGCGCCACGGCGTGCGCGCGGCCTTCTGACCGTACTTTTCCTCGTACCACTGGCTTGCCCGCCCAAAGCTCAATCCCGTGCTGTCGACGATGAGACTGATCGTCTCGCCGCGCGCGAGACGCCGGGCCAGCTGTTTCGCAACGCTGCGTGACGCTCACCTCCAGTGAAGCGAACCGTTCGCCCAGCTGACTGGCGCTGGGCACCGGGATGTCCAGCCCGCGAGTCTCCCAGTAGTCCTCCATATAGCCGGTGATCTGCCGCATCCCCCAGCCGAACAGCCGGTAGAAGGTAAAGATCAGCTCGATGTACGCCGTGGTGTAGGTCGGCTCACGCCCCGACATGCCCGGCGTACGGATCTTTGCGTTGATAAGCTGCGCCTTCAGATCGCCGCCCGCCACATACAGGCTGATCATGCCGCGCTTTCTCAGGCTCTGGTTAACGCCCGCGCGTTCGTCACCCGGTACCCCGGCTTCTTGCGCTTGCGCGGTTCACCCGTCTTTAGTCTGGCTTTATATGGCATTATTCAAGCTGGCTTCATGATGTTGCGCTTCTACACAACCCGCAGCATCTTTGCAATACCCCCATCC
>NZ_BBJJ01000280.1 GCF_000739815.1 Paraburkholderia mimosarum LMG 23256 = NBRC 106338 | reverse complement strand
CGGGCACGTCCCGGACGCGGGGCTGCCCAAGGGATTCGCGTATGCGGACGGCCGCGCCCCCAGCGCGCCACAACCGGAAGGCTGCCTGATCGGGGTGGCGCAATGAGCGACGCAAGCGCAAACCAGAATTTGCCGTATGGCGGCGTGCGTGTCGTCGAGATGACGCACATGGTGATGGGGCCCACCTGCGGTATGGTGCTGGCGGACCTGGGTGCGGAGGTGATCAAGATCGAGCCGCTCGCCGGCGACAGCACACGTGCCTTGCGCGGCTCCGGTGCGGGCTTCTTCGGCACGTTCAACCGAAACAAGAAAAGCATTGCGGTCGATGTGAAGGACCCACGTGGCGTGGAGATCGTCCACAAGCTGCTTGCCGGGGCGGACGTCTTCAGCGAGAACTTCAAGAGCGGAACGATGGACAAGCTCGGCCTCGGGTATGCCGCGCTTTCCAGGCTCAATCCGCGGCTCGTCTATGTGTCGCACAAGGGGTTTCTGCCCGGCCCGTACGATCACCGCACCGCGCTCGACGAAGTCGTGCAGATGATGGGCGGACTCGCCTACATGACAGGGCCCGAGGGCAGACCGCTGCGCGCCGGGACGAGCGTCAACGACATCATGGGCGGAATGTTCGGTGCAATCGGCGCGATGGCGGCGCTGGCTCAGCGCGAACGCACGGGGCGTGGTCAGGAAGTGCAGAGCGCGTTGTTCGAGAACAATGTGTTCCTCGTCGCCCAGCACATGATGCAGTTTGCCGTGACCGGCCAGGCCGCGGCGCCGATGCCGAACCGCATTTCCGCGTGGGGTGTCTACGACGTGTTTTCGGTCAAGGACGGCGAGCAGATATTTTTGGCGGTCGTCTCCGATACCCAGTGGGCGCTGTTCTGCGACGCTTTCGGCCTCGCCGAGCTGAAGTCGGATGCGCGCATCGCCTCCAACAATCAGCGCGTGCAGGCCCGCGACTGGTTGCTGCCGCAGCTTCGCAAGCATATGGAAGCCTTCACGGCTGCCGAGATCAGCGCAATCTTCGAGCGTTGCGGGCTTCCTTATGCACCGATCACGAAGCCGCAGGATCTGTTCGATGATCCGCACCTGCTCGCGACGGGCGGCCTCGCCGAGGTGACTTTGCCGCCCGATGCAAGCGGCGCAGGGCGGGCCATCGAGACGAGGACGGCGCTGCTGCCCTTGACGCTCGGCGGCGAGCGCTTGCCACTGCGCGCAGCACCGCCTTCACTGGGGCAGGACACGCAAACGCTTCTGATGGGGCTCGGATACACGCCTGAGGATGTGAGGCAGTTGAACGAGGCCGGGGTCGTCAAGTGTGCGCACAGACAGCCCGGCGATGCGTCGAACCCTTCGGCGAACGAAGCAGCCAGCGCCTGAAGCAGCCACGTAACACGAAAGACACAAGGAATCATCGAGCCGCGGAAGCCGGCAAGGCCTCCGCGCGCCGAGATTCGGCCGGAGACACGACATGACATCCCTCTCATCAAACATCGAAACGGGCAGCGCGTTCGCGTCCACGCACGAGCAATCCGCGGTCAGGAAGGCGGCGTGGCGTTTCATCCCGCTGCTCGCG
>NZ_BBJJ01000281.1 GCF_000739815.1 Paraburkholderia mimosarum LMG 23256 = NBRC 106338 | reverse complement strand
GGCCCACGGACTCCCGTTGAAAATTCGGCCGCCGCGGCCAAAGCGCGTTCGAGTCTGACGTCCGGCCGCATCGGCACACCGACGGTGGTATGCAGTGAGCCCAGCGCCGCCTGTTCGCCGCTACCACAGGCATCGAAGTTCACGGCTCTTTCACCAACCTGATAATCGTCGCGAATCTGGAAGATACGCCCCATGTACCCAACCAGAAAAGTGCCAGCCGATTCGCGTTCACCGTCCTTGCGCGCGAATCCGCCGCGGGTAAAGCACGCGCGTACCGCCTCAATGAACGTCGTGCACATGAAGGCGAACACATCGGTGCCCTCAGGGCGCGGCGCGACGGTCAGACTATGGCCCAGAAGTTGCCCCATCCTGAACGATGTGGTGAAGCCGATCAGGAACGGTCCCACCCGATAAATCTTGGGGTCGGCGCGCACGATGATGGCCCCCCCCCCCGATCCTGCCGAATCCGCACCCATGTAAACCTTCTTGCCATCTGTCAGCGCCACAATGCAGGTCATGCTGCCTCCGTAGGTGTTGCCCGATAGAACGCGACGCGCACGCCCTCGCACGGCTCAGCCGTGGTCGAATCCATGCAAGTACGCCCATTGCCGCCCAGAACTGCCTCGCGGTTCCATGACGTCCCACCGGCGGGCATCACGCCCCCCGTGATACCTGCCTTCTTGCCAGGTAACTTCATCAGCATCTCATGCCTTCCTTTGTAAGCAAAACACTTGTCAACTAGCCATCATCCACGTCGGCAACGAAGGCCATCGAGCGCCAGACGGGGATGGCTATAACTGCGCAAATTCGTTGCCGCGCATAAGGGTCAGCACCTCGGATTCTGATACCGCGCAAAATGAATGCCACGATATCACTAATTGCCAGTCACACTGATATCAAACTTTTTTTTAATGCCATAACGATTGTTTAATATTTAATCCTTTGGAAGTGCGATCTACTGAGTCCAGTCTTAATAATGGTTCTGTAGCAGTAAGGCCCACGTTAAAATTGTGGTTCGTTAGTAAAAACTATGGGTGCTCGGAGGCTCGGCTAGCGTGCCAAGTGCATGATAAAGCGCGATTTCTGTCGCTCTGAAGGTTCGGAAACCATACGCTTTTCTCATGGTCACTTTGGCTTTATTGTTCAACCCCTCGATCACGCCGCTGGAGAACTGTTTTCTTGCACGGAAATAGTTGAGAATCAGCTCCCGGTGGGTGCGCACCGTGCGGGCAAACTTCTTCATTGGCTCGATGCGTGAACGCATGACGTCGGTGCACCATTGATCAAGGAACTTTCCCGCCCATGTGGGAGAGCTATAGTCCCAGAGTTGCTGGAACTCTTCCTTGAGCAGATAGGCCCGCACGCTGCGCAGGTTGTACTGAAGCAAGTCTCGCAGGCGAACGCGTTGCTTGCCGGTGAGATTCTCGCGCCGCTTGAGCAGGCACCAGCGGGATTTCTGGTTCTGTTGCAGTAAGGGTGTCGGGACGAGAAATGTCGATATGGCAAGTATTGCTTATGACACAATGGAGTAAAACTGCTGGAAAGCAGACGACGGGTCTTTGCCC
>NZ_BBJJ01000282.1 GCF_000739815.1 Paraburkholderia mimosarum LMG 23256 = NBRC 106338 | reverse complement strand
GATATGATTTTCCGTGTCAAGCGGCTCAGTGGTTTTCGGTTTTCGCATAGGGTACGTCCAGTTTCCTGAGGGCGGCGCAGCAGTAACATCGACGGTGTATCACGCTGATATGCGCGGGTTGGATACCGCATTACAGTGGACCGCCTCATGAGCCTGCCGCTACCTTACCGCGCAAATCGGCGAATGCCGTTGCGAAACCCGAGCGCGGATGACTCGAATGCCGGGCTGCGCCGCCCCCAGGAAACTGCGCTGAAGTTGATGGGCGTGGTGCTTGTCGTCAGGTGTTTGCGTATGTCCGTGGGAGAGCCAATGACATGGCAAGGTGGCCGATGTCCCAGATGAAGCCCGCAAGTTCACGGGCGATGGCGACGACCACGATGTTTCTTTGCTTGCCCCGCGCGACGAGCTTGCGGTAGCGCCGGCACAGACGCAGCTGCGCGTCCCAGGCGCGGTCGATTATGGGCTTGGGTAAACCTTCATGACGGGCCTGAATTTCCCTGCTCAATCGGGCGGGATGGTGGTAGCTCCAGGCTGCCTCGACCAGGAGCTTTCTGGCGTAACTGTTGCCGGTCTTGGTGATGCTCCCCTGCCGGCGTTTGCCTCCTGATGAATGTTCCGACGGCGTCACACCAAGCCATGCCATCAGTTGGCGCGGGTGTCCGAAGCGCGACAGGTCGCCCAGCTCCGAGACCATCCCGATGGCCGTAACGAACTGGATGCCGCGCATGGCCTGCAGTGCCAGTACCACGGGATAGAATCGCCAGGTGGTGACTGCGTCCCGCAGGGCGGTTTCGAGACGTTTGCACTGTGCGAGCCGGTCTTCGATGGTGCGCCGGTGCTCCTCGAAGGCGAGCTGCTGCCAGGCGCTGGGAAAGGAGCAGCGGGCGAGCCAGCGCAGGTGAGGCTCGCCCCAGTTGGCGGCACCGGTATAGTGGACACCATGCGCGAGCAGGAAGGATTTGAGCCGCTGACGGGCCTGACGCAGATCCTCGCGGGCAGCGCCCCACGCGCGGGCAAGATCGCGGAATGCCTCGTCCTCGACGCTGGGCACGTGGACGGCGGTCAGGTCGCCCGCGCGCAGGGAGCGGACCAGCTTGACGGCATCGCGCCGGTCGGTCTTCACACGTTCGCCGGGTTTGCGAGGGATCAGTGACGGTGCGCAGACCATGCAGTCGAAACCTTTCTGGATGAGCTGCCGGCAGAGGCCGTAGCCGCACGGGCCTGCTTCGTAGACGACGCGTACGTGCCGCGCCTTGGACTGCAGGCGGCAGCACAGGCGATCGATATCAGCCCCCGTGGTCCCCGTTTTGCCGAACAGTTCGACTTCGCCTGCATCGATCGCGTAGGCAGCCGTGATTGAGTCCTTGTGAACGTCAAGTCCGATGTAGATCGTGCTATCGTTGCGCATGCTGGCCTCCGTCTCGGAAATCGCCGGGTGTGGGCCCTGTCCACACCGTGCGGCTCTGGCAGTCATGCTAACCCGCGTTTGACTTCCTACGGCAGGCCAGCCTCCGCCTCACGGAAAATCATTCTGACTTACCACGTTCCC
>NZ_BBJJ01000283.1 GCF_000739815.1 Paraburkholderia mimosarum LMG 23256 = NBRC 106338 | reverse complement strand
TCCGCGGCATCCGGAGTCATAGAGGACGGCAAAGCCTTGCTGGGCTAGGGGTTCGGCCGTCGCGAAATAATAACAACCCCCATCACGCCGGTGCATCGCCCAATGCGCTTTCGGACGAACAGCTGCTACTGCATCACTTCTGTATAACGAGATGGGCTATGCGGCCTCGCACCGCGCCGTGCGCGAGATGAAGGCCGATGGTTTGCTGCCTGAGAACACGAAGATCCGATCCTCGAAATATCTCAATAATCTGGTCGAGCAGGACCACCGCAACATCGAGTCCCGGACGAAAGTCATGCTCGGCTTCAAACGTTTCAGGAACGCAGCGATCACGCTCTCTGGTATTGAGTTGGTACATCGCATTCGCAAGGGCCAATTCGGCCTCGCGAAGCTCGGCCTCAAAGATAGCACTGCGCCCGCAGTCTGGGAGGCCGTCCTGTCTGCTTGATTAGGTATCCTGATGAGGTATCCTCTAGATAACAACAATCTCGTACAGACCGCCTATTTGCACCAGAGCCGTCCGTCCACCGTTGCCGCGATAGAACGCTTATGAGAGCCGTTGGGGCCTCAGGTCCGCGAGGTCGCTTCACGTCGCGTCCGCCGTCTGTCTGCCTGCAAGGAATGCTCGTGATTCGTCAGCGTTCGACAAGCGCTTGCCTTCCATGCCAGCTGCAGGATAGCGATAACGACAAGTTGCAGATCGAGCCCGATAAAATTTATCGGCGAGCAGTATAAGCTTTTGCATCAATTGCATCAATTGCATCAATTGCATCAATTGCATCAATTGCATCAATTGCATCAATTGCATCAATTGATTTGATACAAATTTTCTGGCAACTGCAACCAACCGTGTGGCACCATCTGAGCTCCGTTAGCTCTGGTATGTACTGTGTTTGTGTGCTTGGAATTAAGTGGGTTCTGTGCGGCGGGCGGGCTGGTCGCCATGCTAATGGGCGCAGCGGTGCGGGCGCTGGAACGCAGCCTCCATGTCCTGCAGATCTGCGCGAGATTCAAGACCACTGAATTATGGCCATGGTTGACAGCCTTTTCTCGAAAATCGAGGCGCAGATCTCGCGAATCAAGCGTTGCATCGGCGCGCGGCTACTGACGCGCAAAAACGAATCGCAGCAGCGCGAGGGCGTGATTATCGCGAACCTCGTGAATCTGTGGAACAGCTTCGGCAAGGCCGTTTGCGTCAAAAATTCCTAGTTGCGTCTGCAACCAACTGCGGCCATGCCCTGCTGAACAAAGCCGTCGAGGCGGTACAGATTCTTCTCTGGCAGTCTGGTAGGTGTGAGGTTGCCCGCGAATTTCGCATCCCTTAACTGAGCGTGAATTATGCCGCCTGCTGTCGCTGTGCGGCGTACCAGCTTCTCTCGAATTGCATAGGACTGACGTAGTTCAACGTCGAGTGCAGACGCCCATGATTGTAAAAGCTCAACCAATCAATCGCCTCGTCCATGGCCTCGCGACGCGTGGCAAAGCGTCGGCCGTGAATGCGTGCCTGCTTGAGCGATCCCCACAGGCTCTCGGTCGGCGAATTGT
>NZ_BBJJ01000284.1 GCF_000739815.1 Paraburkholderia mimosarum LMG 23256 = NBRC 106338 | reverse complement strand
TGTTGGTGTTCTTAGTTTCTGCTAGCCGTGGTCACAGATATTGCTAATGACTTTTTTGCTTGAAAGCCGCGCCAGTAAAGGGCCGCAGCAAAATCGACCAGTTCTTTTCTGATGTTGCCCGATCACAACAGTGTGCATTCAGTTGCCCGCTAATTTTGCTAATGCGCCTTGCGTGTCCTTAAATGCTGCTAATGCGGCGAGAGTGGCGCGAGGGCACCATGGCTTTCTCCAACGAGACGAAGGGTCGTGTCGCGAAACTGGCAGCGGTCTTGCGGCCGCTCGGGAACGGGAGGCTAACACTGGCTCACGCGAAGCGCGCCGGGCGTTTGCTTTGCGTGCACTGGACTACCGTCTATCGACTGCGGCGGAAGTTCCTCTCAGACCCTGTCGCAAGCTCACTCAATCCCCGACATCGTGGTCCAAAAGTGGGCAGTCACCGTTTGGATCCGGCTGTCAACGATGTCATTGAGAAGGTCGTGCAGGACTGGTTGCCGGCTCAGCACCAATTAGCCCATCCTGCGACGGATCTGGTGCTTGAGATACGACGTCGATGCGTCACGGCGGGATTGGCGCCTCCGAGCCGGTCAACTGTCGCCCGTCGATGGTCGGAACATCGCGAACAGGATGCTCTGCGACGTGCTGCACTTCCTGACGCGCAGGTCGCGCCAGGAACATTCACGGCACAGCATCCGTTGGACATCGTTCAGATTGACCATACACAGGCGGACATTCTGCTGGTCAGCGAGTTAGACGGGAGGGTGATCGGTCGACCATGGCTTTCAGTTGCGTTAGACGTCGCGACGAGGTGTGTGCTCGGCTTTTACGTGGGTATGGAAAGACCGGGAGCGGCTACGGTTGGGCTGCTTCTCACCCGAGTCGTGCTCTCCAAGGCCCCTTGGCTCGCAAAGGTCGGCGCAGACGCAGAGTGGCCAATGCGCGGCATACCGCGCGTCCTGCATCTCGACAACGCTGCAGAATTCAAGAGTCGGGCGCTTCGCAGCGGCTGCCGGGAATACGGTATCGATCTGATGTACCGTCCGGTTGGTCGGCCACATTTCGGCGGACATATCGAACGTTTTAACAGGACAATGATGGAACGCGTTCGTGGGTTACCCGGCGCGAAGGGCTCTTCCACGAAAGGGCGCAAGGCACGGCAGGCAGAAAAGAGCGCTGCGCTAACGCTTAAGGATTTTGAGCGATGGCTTGCGATCGAGATCGGGAGGCGATACCACCAGAATCCTCATCGGGGACTACTGTGTGCTACCCCAGCGGACACCTGGCGAAGACTCTCGTATTCAACTGCTGCGCGGCAGTTGCCAGCGGCGGTCGACGCGGAGCTGCGTTTCCTGATCTGGTTCCTACCGGTCGCTTCAAGGACGATTCAGGCGGACGGACTCACGATCTTCCGGATACGTTATTGGCATCCGTTGTTCGCCGCGTGGCGAGAAACACGACGTTCGGTGACCGTACGCTACCACCCGGAAGACCTGTCGCGCGTGTTTGTGAGCGCCG
>NZ_BBJJ01000285.1 GCF_000739815.1 Paraburkholderia mimosarum LMG 23256 = NBRC 106338 | reverse complement strand
AGTACTACTGTGTCATAAAAGCAGTTGCGCGCTCTATTGTTGTACAGGAAGAGTGCCATCGTTGCATGAGCCTTTGTCCAAGCAGGATGCGCAACGTAGTAATGGAATCAGGTACGTGGCGTTGAGCGCGCTGGACTGCCCCGGGGGATGTAATCCGGGGGAAGGGCAGGCAGCGCGCGTTCAGGGGAGTTTTTTTTACCACGTCCATCTGAGTGCATTCTGAGTCGCTGAGCCATCAGAAACGCGTACGCAGCGATACTTAGTGTGGCGTGATGGTGAAACCCACGCCAGCCTCGCCCTTCATAGTGACCGAGCCCGAACTCCTGCTTCAGGTCCTGATAGTCGCGCTCGATGCGCCAGCGCATCTTGGTCACGAACACAAGCTGCTCGATGGTCGCCTCTCCGGGGGCGGTAGTGAGAAAGTATTTGAGCGGCTCCGTATCACCATCAGGCCATTCAATGAGCAGCCACTCTTCTTCGCGAACGGTACTTCGCCAGTTGTCGCGATGTGCGGGGCGAACCCGCACAGCGGCAAAGCGTGAGGAAAGTGCCGCGTTGCTGCCTTCCCGCCAGGTTACGGTCTGCCAGGCGTTTGCGGGTAATTGCATGGCCAGTTCCTTCACCACGATTGGCTCGTGGCCGGGCGCACGGCGCAACAATTTTGGTGGCTGACCGCGGCCACTCCAGGGCTTGGGTGGAAGCGGCGCCGTACCGGGCGCCCAGACAGAGGTGCCCGGCCGGATCCCTACCGCATACAACAAACCCAGTTCAGTTACGCTTTCCCGGAAAGCGGTTTCGTCGCCGTACCCGGCATCGGCGAGCACAATGCCCGGTGCAATGCCGGATGCTACAGCTTCCCGGAGTTGGGCCAGCGCAATCTGTGGCTTGGTCTGAAAAACGAGTTCGTCGGGAATGCCCGCACGACGTGCTCGTTCCCGGTCGTCAATCCATTCCTTGGGGACATACAGCTGCCACGCAATTGGCAGGCTGCCGCCTTGCGTCGCGATCGACAGGCTCACGGCGATTTGGCAGTTATCCTGTTTGCCCAGTTGCCCACAGTATTGCCGCGCTACGCCGACCGAATGCTTGCCCTTCTTCGGGAATCCCGTGTCGTCAATAATCCAGTAATAGCCAGCCTCTTCAGCAGCGTGCAGGCCCAACGCGGGCATCACCCATTCGCGTACCCGCTGCAGGACCGCCCGGTCAGACCATTCCGCCTTGGCCACAAAATGATGGAGTGACTGGTGTTTCGCGCTCGCGTGAAGTGGGTCAATATGCGCGGCCATCGGCTCGACGCTCTTGCGTGACAACGGCATTACCAAGCCCGAACAGTAACCCTTGAGGCCGGCATGGCGATCGGCGTGCCCCAACGCCTGCGCCAAATGATTCAGATATGCGTCAAATTCGTCGACGTCTTCTTTCATCACGGTCGCCCAAAGTTTGTATTATTTAATACTACCAGGTATCACTTTGATGCAAACATTTTTTTGTGACACAGTGGTA
>NZ_BBJJ01000286.1 GCF_000739815.1 Paraburkholderia mimosarum LMG 23256 = NBRC 106338 | reverse complement strand
GGGCCACGGACTCCCGTTGAAAATTCGGCCGCTGCGGCCAAAGCGCGTTCGAGTCTGACGTCCGGCCGCATCGGCACACCGACGGTGGTATGCAGTGAGCCCAGCGCCGCCTGTTCGCCGCTACCACAGGCATCGAAGTTCACGGCTCTTTCAGCAACCTGATAATCGCCGCGAATCTGGAAGATGCGCCCCATGTACCCAACCAGAAAAGTGCCAGCCGATTCGCGTTCACCGTCCTTGCGCGCGAATCCGCCGCGGGTAAAGCACGCGCGTACCGCATCAATGAACGTCGTGCACATGAAGGCGAACACATCGGTGCCCTCAGGGCGCGGCGCGACGGTCAGACTATGGCCCAGAAGTTGCCCCATCCTGAAGGATGTGGTGAAGCCGATCAGGAACGGTCCCACCCGATAAATCTTGGGGTCGGCGCGCACGGTGATGGCCCCCTCCCCCGATCCTGCCGAATCCGCACCCATGTAAACCTTCTTGCCATCTGTCAGCGCCACAATGCAGGTCATGCTGCCTCCGTAGGTGTTGCCCGATAGAACGCGACGCGCACGCCCTCGCACGGCTCAGCCGTGGTCGAATCCATGCAAGTACGCCCATTGCCGCCCAGAACTGCCTCGCGGTTCCATGACGTCCCGCCGGCGGGCATCACGCCCCCCCCGTGATACCCACCGCGTTATACACATCTCGGACTACGCGAGTTCATGGCGCAGTCCGCGTAGAGTTTCCGCTGCCGTCGTGACGCGCTCCAGACCTTGCCATATCGTCTTTGCGCCCGGTTTGCCGTCGCCTTTGCGAGCGAGGAAGCCACCGCACCGCGCCACCAGTCGGATCATTTCGTTGAGTCCGAGCGGTTTCGACGGTCGTCGTATTTTCAGTAGCACGTGGGCACCGTGAATCTCGTCAGGATCGAAGAACAGCGTCGCATCAAGGCCGGGACATGTCCGGCCCATACGCATCAGATACGCAATACCTGCCTTCTTGCCAGGTAACTTCATCAGCATCAGCGCGACAATCTTGTGCTACTTATTTTCAGTGGCCCGCATTGCCCGTGATTGGCGTTGTTCCAACGCAGAAACCAAGTCATTGGCCTTTTCAAGCGTGACAGTTCCTGTATAGCATATTATGCTGGTCAATACCGCATCGGGTCCGGCGGAGTCCCAGACAGTTTTTGATAAGTCAGCATGAGCCGATCCTGCACAAAGAACGCATAGCAGCAACACAGCGCGGAGAACGTTTTCGCGAAAGAAATCCATGCCTTCCTTTGTAAGCAAAACACTTGTCAACTAGCCATCATCCACGTCGGCAACGAAGGCCATCGAGCGCCAGACGGGGATGGCTATAACTGCGCAAATTCGTTGCCGCGCATAAGGGTCAGCACCTCGGATCCTGATACCGTGCAAAATGAATGCCACGATATCACTAATTGCCAGTCACACTGATATAAAACGTTTTTTTAATGCCATAAAGATTGTTTAATA
>NZ_BBJJ01000287.1 GCF_000739815.1 Paraburkholderia mimosarum LMG 23256 = NBRC 106338 | reverse complement strand
CATCAAATTTACGTTTCCCGAAATCGTCGTGCCTCCGGTGTCACGACGGCGCGAAAACGACCGCGCCGCGATCCTCAAAATGTTTGAAGCTCCGGATAAAACGGTATAGCTGTCCGCCGATCTCCAGCCGGTTTCGTCCAGCGTGGGTTTGCTCGAGGATCTCTTCGGCCTGGGTCGCGGCGATGTCCCCGTGATATCTCAGGCGATCCTGATCTCGGCTGGCATCGCCAACGTACATGGCACAGACGTCATTGCATTTCTGCATCATGATCACACTTCCGCCAGAGTTCAGGGACAGTTCGAGATATTCGGCCAACGTCAGAAGTGACTCAGTCGTCGTCATGGCGATTCCCCTGAGAGCACGGCTCGCAGCATCGATCCACTGGGTGGTGGCATCGACACCCACCGAGGATAGCGCCACGAACTTCCGGCACTTGCCTCGCCTGATTAAACCATCTACGCGGCGGACGGCGTCCCGGTCACCGTGATCACGCACGGGACCGAGCGGGTTCACCATGCACGCGTCGCGAGGCGCAGTGGGCCACCACATCGAGGAGGCTGGCTGGCATGGTAAGYGCCAATCGTCAGAAAATTATCGTGCGACAGGCACCTGCCATCGCCACCGGCATGTTTTTGATCGTAGTGCTTCTGGTCGGGGATGTCGATTCTTCGAGGACGATTGTGTTGCCGGCGMGGAGTTCAACCGTTTTCCTTCGCAGGATATCCGCTGTTTTGCAGGGCAATGATGGGTCCGGGCAGCGTGGCCGCAAGCTCGCCATCAACGCTACCGCAAATGCGCGATTCGTCCTGCGTCTTCACGCCTATGCTGGATCGAATCAATTCCCTGGAGGACAGGCGAAACGCTTACGCTTCGTCAACGATCAACCGGAGAATCGATCGATGTCGCGAAGAGGGCGCACCAGGACATCGCGCGCATGCGCTGGCATGTCCATCGCTTCATTAAAGATTGATGCGCAGGGTGCAGGAAAAACTGGCCCGCAGGACGGGCCACACATCGGGATGCGACTCGCGCCGGTCAGGCTGGCTTGATATTTGCCGCCTGCTTGCCCTTCGGCCCCATCTTCACATCGAAGCTTACTTTCTGGTTTTCCTGCAGCGACTTGAAGCCTTCAGTCTTGATTTCGGAAAAGTGGGCGAACAGGTCTTCGCCGCCGTCATCCGGGGTGATGAAGCCAAAGCCTTTCGCATCGTTGAACCATTTCACCGTGCCAGTTGCCATTTTTTGAATCCTGTCGATGTTGAAACCTGAAATCGCGAGAATACGGCATCGCATGGAGGCGATCACCCGCAAGRGAYGACTTTTTACCACGCCGGGATGACACCTGCCAATCAGCAGGTCCATGGACCGCACACGGTCTGGCTTTCAACGACCCAGGCCCGGTGCAGACATTCGTCGTTCTAACCCCCGACGGCGGCACCCTATGATTGCCGCGCGGCAAAACGCGATCTACCCGGCAACCGGGA
>NZ_BBJJ01000288.1 GCF_000739815.1 Paraburkholderia mimosarum LMG 23256 = NBRC 106338 | reverse complement strand
ACTAGACATAATGTATTGGACCTGCTGCACCTCAAGCGACGCGGGTTAAGCTTGAGGCTCCAAAAAACCAAAGGCTCAGAGCCGCAATTGAGGAGAGCAGGTCGTGAAGCAGTTTAGCAAGTTCGTTGGGTTGGATGTGCACAAGGCAACGATTGCGGTTTCTGTGGCCGGTGCGAACGGAGGGGAAGTTCGTTACGTTGGCGAGATTGCGAATACTTCGGAGGCGATCGAAAAGCTGGTTCGGCAGTTGAGAAAGGGAGACGCGCATCTTTCGTTCTGTTATGAGGCAGGCCCGTGTGGATACGGGATTTACCGGCAGCTCAGCGATCTCGGATGGGATTGCCAGGTTGTCGCACCATCCCTGATCCCACGGAAAGCAGGCGAACGGGTCAAGACTGACCGTCGCGATAGTCTGATGTTGGCGCGCCTGCACCGGGCCGGAGAGCTGACAGCTGTTTGGGTTCCCGACGATGCGCAGGAAGGATTGCGCGACTTGACTCGAGCGCGCGAGGACATGAAGCACCTGCAGCGTCAGGCCAAGCAACGCCTGTCTGCCTTTCTGCTTCGATATGGCAAGAGCTACAGCGGCAAGAGCAACTGGACCCAGGCGCACTATCGGTGGCTGGAGCAACAGAAATTCGGACAACCAGTCCAGCAGATTGTGTTTCAGGAGTATGTTGACACGGTCAAGGCGCTCAGCAAGCGTATCGATGGGCTGGACACGCAACTTGAGCGCGTGGCAAACGAATCAGTGTTCTGGCCAGTGATCGAAGGCCTGATGGCGCTGCGCGGTGTCAACCTGCTGACGGCGATGACGGTGGTCGCAGAGATCGGTGATCTGAGGCGCTTCGGCAGTGCCCCGCAATTGATGGCCTATCTGGGGCTGGTGCCCAGCGAACACTCCAGCGGCGCCACCAAATCGCGCGGCGCAATCACCAAAACCGGCAACGCTCACGTGCGCCGGGTATTGGTCGAGGCGTCTTGGACGTATCGCCATCCAGCCAGGAAAACCGCGCATCTGCAACGCCGTGCAGAGCGAACCAGCGAAGCGGTCCAGGATATTGCCTGGAAGGCACAAAAACGCCTGTGTGCGCGTTATCGATTAATGGAGGGTAAAGGCAAACTCAAGGTACAGGCATGTACTGCAGTCGCACGCGAGCTGACAGGCTTCATATGGGCAATAGGCCAGGCGTTGCCCCAGCCTGCGCCCAATCGTTAGAGACGTCGTCATGCGCATACAGTGTGTTGGTAGCGGAATGGACAACGGTGGGAGAACCCTCGTTGACACTATGAGGCATCCAGCAATGGAATGATCCTCGAATCTAGAGCGAGGCAGCTCCCCGACGAATCGGTTGTCATGCGGTACCCAACCCGCGCATATCAGACTGATCAACCGTCGGCATGCCGTCCGTTCTGCTACCTGCACACTGTGCGAGCCAGGATCTTTTATAAACCAGTGGACAGGTCAAATACATATCAGTGT
>NZ_BBJJ01000289.1 GCF_000739815.1 Paraburkholderia mimosarum LMG 23256 = NBRC 106338 | reverse complement strand
CTAGTACGACATCCCGTAAATAGGTTTAATAATTATCGGGCTGCAAATAAGGGTGCAGGAGCGTGACGACCACATTGGCCATTTCGTCGAGCGAACCCATGCCCGGCAGGGGTTCCCAACGCCCACTATGGCTGCGAAACGCGGCGCCATATCGATTTCGGCCGAGTTCGGTGAGGCGCGCGACGACAGTCGGCTCGTCGTCGTCCAGACGTTTGATCAGCAAGTGACGCCCGTAGGCTTGCGTGACGATCTGCTCATGGCCAAGCAGGCTGCGCAGTTGACGCTGCAGTTCAGCGGCGTGGTATTTGGCTGGTAAAGCTGGCATCTGCGTTCCTCGATTACGATGCACCGCTTTGCAGCGGATAGCCCCGGAAACTCCACTTGAAGGGGCGTGCGGCCCGATTGTGCTCGCCGACGAACTGATCGGTGCGCTCGCGCAGGTGCGCGGTACTGGTGTGGCTGGCATGGCGCAGCACCCGGCGCGTATAACGGGCAAACCAGAGTTCGATCTGGTTGACCCAGCTCGCGTGCAACGGCGTGAAGTGGAAGTGAAACCGCTTGCCATGCCGCGCATTGAACGCCTGCCAGACAGCCTGGGCGCGATGCGTGTTCAAGTTGTCCCACACCACGTGCACCTGTTCGTCTGGGTACGCGGCTGCCACGCGTTCCATGAAGGCTACCAGATCGTCCTGGGTGCGCCGCTCGCGGCACTCTGCCAACACCTTTCCGGTATGCACATCGAGCGCGGCAATCAACGCCTGGGTGCCGTGACGGATGTATTCAAATTCACGGCGACGCAGCCGTCCTGGAGCAGGTGCCCGTCCCGGGTGCTTGCGCTCAATGGCCTGAATGCCGGTCTTCTCGTCGATGCTGAGTACGACCGCGTTTCGCGGCGCCTTCCGGTACAGTTTGCAGATCACGTTGACCTTTTCGCGAAAGGCCGGGTCTGGACTGTGCAGCCACTGCTGGATCCGGTGCGGACGTACATCGCCGGCCTGCAGAATGCGCTGCACGTGACTGCGGCTGATCTGCGCGACAACGCCACGCTCCACGGCACGCGCCGCAATCTCGTCGAGTGTCGGCGTCACCCTTCCCTCAGGTTCCTGAGCTTCACACGCCAGCGCAATCAATTGCAATCGCGCTTCGTGCGTGATGCGCGGCGGACGCCCACTGCGCTCACCCTCGCGAATCCCCTGGACGCCCTGACGGGAAATGCGCTTGCGCCACAGGCAGACTGTTTGCACCGAGACACCCAACTCCCGCGCGATCACCGTATTGGAGTGCCCCTCGTGGGCCCACAAGGCGATACGTGCACGCATCACATCTCGCTGCGCAGCAGTCTTCCGCTCAATCAGCGATAGCAGTTCCTGTCGTTCTTTATTCGCCAGCTTCACTGGCGATGCATGGCGGCCTCGGCTCATCCAGACATGATAACCGAGGCAATTAATTATTCAATCTATTTACGGGATGTTGTACTAGG
>NZ_BBJJ01000290.1 GCF_000739815.1 Paraburkholderia mimosarum LMG 23256 = NBRC 106338 | reverse complement strand
TGAACTGCACCCCAAAAGTTGGACACCGATCCAACCTTTGGGGTGTTTTTCATGGCGAAGTACGATAAGCGGTTCAAACTGAAGTTGATCAACACGTATTTGCGCGGGGGCGTCGGGCTGCCAGTACTGGCAGCCCGCCACGGGATCGACTACTCGATGTTGCGCCGGTGGGTTGATGCCTATCGTTTGCACGGCAGCGCAGCTCTATGCCGCAAGCACAGCCGATACGACGTTCACTTCAGACTGAAGGTGCTCAGGCACATGTCGCGTGACGRGSTTTCCCTGCGCGAAGTCACGGCTCTGTACGATATCCGCGATCCTGGCAAGGTCTCGCAATGGGCGCGCTTGTATGATGAGGGCGGTATAGATGCTCTGATGCCCCGCCGACGAGGGCGTCCACAAAAAATGCCCGAGACCCGGCCTAACCTGCCTGTTGAAATGAAAGCTGCTGCCGATACGCGATCACGCGAAGAACTACTCAAGGAAATCGTGTATCTGCGCGCGGAGGTGGCGTACCTAAAAAAGCTCGATGCGCTGTCAAAGGAAGAAAACCAGACAGCGCAAAAGAAAAAACGCAAATCGTGAACGGGCTGCGGACTCGGTATCCGCTTGCCGCGCTACTGAAAATCGCGGGGCTGGCGCGCAGCACGTTCTATTACCAGTTGCGAGCGCTTGAGGCCGGTGAGCGGCACGTCGAGCTCAAAGCCACAATCCGTGCGGTGTATGAGCATCACAAGGGCCGCTATGGCTATCGGCGGATCACCGCAGCTATCCGAAATGCCGGTCGGATGGTCAATCACAAGACCGTGCAGCGGCTCATGGGTGAATTGCAACTGAAATCCCTGGTGCGCCCAAAACGTTACCGCTCCTGGCGTGGCGAAGTGGGACGCGTTGCACCGAACCTGCTAGATCGCGAGTTCGAAGCACGCAGGCCTAACCAGAAATGGGTAACCGACGTGACGGAATTTAATGTCAAGGGCGAGAAGCTTTACCTGTCACCTGTCATGGACCTGTACAACGGTGAAATCGTGGCGTGGCAGACGGCTCGCCGGCCATGTTTCGAGCTGGTCAGCAACATGCTGAAGAAAGCCGTCACTCAGTTAGGTACCCGGGACAAGCCGTTGTTGCATTCAGATCAGGGCTGGCAGTACCAGATGTCTGCTTGGCGGCGATTGCTGAGCGCGAATCGGCTACGGCAAAGCATGTCGCGCAGGGGGAACTGTCTGGATAATGCCGCAATGGAAAGCTTCTTTGCCACGCTAAAATCCGAGTTCTTCCGGTTGAACCGCTTCGACAGTATCGAACAGTTGCAGGCCGGACTGCGACGTTACATTCACTACTACAACCACGAGCGTATCAAGCTCAAACTCAATGGGCTGAGTCCCGTGCAATACAGGACTCAGCTCCTGGCAGCCTAGAACTTTACTGTCCAACTTGGCGGGGTCAGTTCAT
>NZ_BBJJ01000291.1 GCF_000739815.1 Paraburkholderia mimosarum LMG 23256 = NBRC 106338 | reverse complement strand
GAGCGGGCTTTTTGTTTTCAGACCGGCGTTATGGCGGAGTACATCCCCGCACGGACGGCTATCCCGCCAGAGTTTTCGATGGAGGCGGCACCCGCAGATACTTGCCCTTTGGAACCTTCATCAAAAGCTCCGTTGCGCGTGTCTCCGACACACCGAGCGTTTTGGCAAGCGGCGGCGCGGTTTCCTGCATCGCATCGAGGGACTCCAACCGCGACAGGAAAACCGGATACTTGGGCTCGCGCCAAAACGCACGTGGAACGCCCTCCGGGACACCGCACGCGGAAGTGTAGTAGAGCTTGATGATGGGCTCGTCCTGCCCGGGCGGCTCGTCGCCTCACATTTTCAATCAGGCGCATTGATTTTCGTGAGCGCCAGACTATCGATAGCACCATACGCGGGCGGATCGAATGGGACGCGTCGCCGGATGGACACTTGCCATTCGTGGTGGCACGACGGCAGAGAGCTCTGGTGGAACCATCCGGGGCGAACGTTGACGAGCACAAAAAGTAGGCTGTTCCGGCTTGTTATCGCCGCCCCGCGCGAAAGCGCCTTGAGTCCCGGTGTCACCGCCGCAGAACCGCTCCCGCGCATGCGCTACACGCGTGCGCTCCGTCGTTGCTCCAGCACGGACTCATCAATCGCACGCGCCAGGGCGGGCGACGGAGTCCACTGCCCCCCCTTGCGCGATGAATCGAGCAGTCGCTTCGACGACGGCCTGATTGCTGTCGTCGCGGCATGAAGCGAGGCCGGGAGCCACAACGGATTCAACGAGGGCTCTTTTATCGAGTCGTCTTCGATCCGGCCCGCGTCACTTGTGACGTTCAGCATCGGGACCCGGCACGGGGATAGTCCACTCATCCACCGCTTTCCCCGCTTCGGGTTCGCGCTCTTGCCGAAGCTCCAGGAGGCGACCGTGAGCGACGACTACTTTCAGGTCGAGTCTCACGCGCTTCCGGAAGTGGAACAAATAAGCCGTGAAGGAGGCTGTGTTGCTGCCAAAGTAACCGTCACCCAGAAACTGGCGACGCGCGACAAGTCCATCGCTTGCCACCCAGTAATCGGCCATGGCGCAATCGAGCGACTTTGTCTGCCAGTCCTTTCTCGGCAGGTCTTCGGGGAACGGCTCGAAATCCCGAGAAAACTCGAATGTATCGTTCATCCTGGAGCGCGGCTTCGCTGGTGTTAGCGTCGACCAAGGGTAACATGGCCTCCCCAGTCTCCGGGCTGGCACTGCAAAACTGGTTGGGGCCGCTTCCGCGCCATCGTTTGCTCGTCGCTGGAACAGGCGGGACGGGACCACACCAGAATGGTGACGGAGATCGGGCTTTCGCGTGTGGCAAGGGAGGAATCCGCAATGCGTCGATGCTTCTGCGACGCTTCTCAAGCGCCTCCCCTGTTCCGTTTCAGAATCAGTCTTCGCGGCCCGGCCTGCAGGCTTCGCCGGGCC
>NZ_BBJJ01000292.1 GCF_000739815.1 Paraburkholderia mimosarum LMG 23256 = NBRC 106338 | reverse complement strand
TTGCCATACGCCTGAAGCTGCACCTCGCGCACCGACACCGTGTCCGTCTTCGTATCGACCACCCACACCGCCGGCTTGCCTGCGGGCTGGATCAGCGCGCTCGAAGGAATTTCGATGGCGGGCGGCCGCTCGACCTTCATGTGGCCGGTGACCGTACTGCCCAGGCGCATGGCCGCCGGTGGATCGACCAGGCGCACCCTGATCGCGAAGGTGCCGGTCACGGGGTCGGCGCGGGGTGATACTTCGCGCACCTTACCGATTGCCGTCACCTGCGGGTTGCTGGCCAGCGCCACGACGATGTCGGGGTTTTGCGGGGCGACGTCCTTGATGGCGGCGGGCACGTCGAATACCGCATCCACTGCGCCTTCGCGGGCGATCTGGACGATCATGCGGCCGGCCGGCACCACCTCGCCCGTCTCGGCGCCGCGCGCCGTGACCACGCCCGCGACATCGGAAACGAGATCGGTATAGCTCAGGCGGTTCTGCGCGATGCTCACCAGCGACTGCGCCGAATCGACCTGCGACTGCGTGATCTTCGCCATTGCTTCGGACTGCTCAAAGGAAGCGCGCGAGACGGCGTGCTCCGCGAGCAGATCGCGCATGCGGGTAAACATGGTGCGCGCTTCGAGCGCCTGGGCCTGGGCAGCGGCCAGTTGCGCGCGGGCGGACTGCAGGCTGCTTTCCTCGTTCATCCGGTCGAGCCGCGCGAGCACCTGGCCGGGCCTCACGCGATCGCCGACATCGACGTTGCGGGCGATCATCCTTCCGTCGATACGGAACGACTGGTTGATCTCGGCCTGTGCCTGCAGCCGGCCGGTGAGGGTGATGGTGCTTCCCGCGTCCTGCTTTTCTATCGTGATGACGCGCACCGGACGCACTTCCGCCACCGGCGCCTCTTCGTTCTTGCGGCAGCCCGTCAACAGCGCACCTGCCGCCAGGACGCCCAGCGTCACGGTCAACGCCAGGGATACCGATCGCCCGGTTGCTTGTATGGCAAACACTGATGTATTCCTCCGGCTCGCTGGACGCGGCTGCCAATATTCATCTTCACACGGAACTGACAGCGCGCCCTCTCGCAGCGCCCGCTCGCGCGGGCGCCCCCTTTATGCCTGAGTACTAGAAATCCACCGCATCGCGAATGATCGGACACGTCATGCAATGCCCGCCGCCGCGCCCGCGCCCCAGCTCCGCGCCCACGATCGTCACCACCTCGATCCCGGCCTTGCGCAGCAGGGTGTTCGTGTACGTGTTGCGATCGTAGGCGAACACGACGCCCGGCGACGTGCAGACCAGATTCGCGCCGCTGTCCCACTGCGTGCGCTCACGCTGGTAATCGTTGCCGCCCGCTTCCACCACGCGCATCTTCTTGATACCGAGCGCGGCGCTCACCACTTCGACGAAGGACTTTTTCTCCTGGTGCAGTTCCACGCCTGCCGGATGA
>NZ_BBJJ01000293.1 GCF_000739815.1 Paraburkholderia mimosarum LMG 23256 = NBRC 106338 | reverse complement strand
CTTATCACAACGCATCTGTTGATGCGCTAAACTCCCACGCATGAAAACGCGTCCCGACCGGCTCTCTGCCCCCGCTCCCGCCTGCGCATTCCCCGGTTTCCCCGCAGCCGGTGAACTCGCCGTGCTGCGCGCATGGTACGAGGGCCTGCCGGTTCGCCAGGCCGTGGCGCGCTATCTGCCCTCCGCACTTGGCGACGGCAGGTCCGCGCGCGGCGTGCTCGGGCGCATCCGGCGCACGCTCGTGGCCATCGCGCGGGCCGCGCATCGCGACGATCTCGCGGCCCTGCTCTCGCATCCTGTCGAACAGCGCGCGCAGCACGCCAGGGCGGTCGCGCAGGCCATCGAGACCTTGCGCACCGCGCGCCCTCCCGAGCCGCAGATCGCCGATGACATCGCGCAGTGGTTCGCACCGCGCGCCGTGCGGGTGCTGCACGCGCACGGCATCACCACGCTCGCCGATCTCACCGTGCGCATTCCGCGCCGCCGCCAGTGGTGGAAGGCCGTGCCCGGTCTCGGCATGGCGAGCGCCCGCGCGATCGAGGCGTTTTTCGCGGCATGGCCCGCACTCACCGAAAAGGCCCGCGCGCTCATCGTGGCGAGCCAGCGCGGGGACATCGCACCATGGGAATCGCTGAAACTGCCGCACGAAGTCGACGGTTCTGAAGGCACGTTCCGCGCCCCGCGCGCGACCTGCACGCTCGACGCCTCGAACGACTATGAGGCCGTGCAGAGCTGGCTCTCGCTGCACGAATCGACCGCCACACAGCGCACTTACCGCAAGGAGGCCGAGCGACTCATCCTCTGGGCGATCGTCGAACGCGGGCGGGCCCTCTCTTCGCTTACGACCGAAGACGCCATCGCCTACCGCAGCTTCCTGCGCCATCCCGCGCCTCGCGGGCGCTGGATCGGACCGGTGCGGCCGCGCTCGTCGCCCGAATGGCGTCCGTTCAACGGCAGCCTTTCGGCCCGCTCGGTCGCGCATGCGCTCTCGATTCTCGGCGCGCTGTTCCGCTGGCTCGTCGAACAGCGCTATGTGCTTGCCAATCCGTTTTCGGGTGTGAAGGTGCGCGGCGGCAGCACGGTAACGGCGCTCGATGCCTCGCATGCCTTCACCGAAGGCGAATGGGCGTTGACGCGCACCCTCGCCGACGGCCTCGAGTGGTCATACGGCTGGACGAAGCCCGCCGCGCAGCGGCTACGCTTCCTGCTCGACTTCGGCTACGCAACCGGCCTGCGCGCGAGCGAACTCATCGGCGCCACGCTAGGCCACGTGGAGACCGACGCGCGCGGCGATCACTGGCTGCGCGTGACGGGCAAGGGCGGCAAGGTCGCGCGCGTGGCGCTGCCGCCGCTTGCCTGGGAGGCGCTCGCGCGCTATCTCACGGAACGGGGACTGCCCGCGACGACGGCG
>NZ_BBJJ01000294.1 GCF_000739815.1 Paraburkholderia mimosarum LMG 23256 = NBRC 106338 | reverse complement strand
GTGGCGCGCCATCTCGTGCGCGAGGTCTGCATGCTGCATCGCAAGTCCGAAACGTCGAGTGTGTTCTGGCAAGGGTGGAATCGCCTGCTAGCCCGCATCGGCCGCCCGTTTCACGGCGTCTACGCCGCCGTATCCGGGGCGCTGCATAGCACACCACGCAGCAGCTCGCTGGTCGAAAATCTCAACTCGCGACTGCGCGTCTACCTGACCAACCGGCGTCATCTGAAGGGCGGGCGGGCCTGGCTTGGTCTGCTGCAGTTTGTCTTCAACCATCGCCGCTTTGCCCGCAGCCGATGCCCTGAGCGAACTGGAAAGAGCCCGAGGGAACTGATGAGCGGCGAGCCTCACGATCACTGGCTGACGCTGCTCGGATTCGGCCCACTCCAGCCTCAGCGAACCTGACATCGGCAGGTCGTCGCCGGCCTCCATTTGAACCCCACTCCTTGTTATTCCTGCTTTCTTACGCAGGCTGCTTCCGCTCGTCTGTGTAACGCAAAAATCGCGCTTTTTGAACCACGCCCGGTATCTCTATCGGGCGGTCGACAAGGCAGGCAACACCGTTGATTTTCTGCTGCGAGCTCGACGGGACAAGGCTGCGGCCCGGGCCTATTTCGAAAAGGCAATCGACCAGAATGGCGAACCCGAGACCGTGACGATCGACAAGAGCGGATCGAATCTGGCTGCCTTGCGGGCGATCAACGCCCCACGGGAGGTGCCGATCAAGGTCCGCCAGAAAAAGTATCTGAATAACATCATCGAACAGGATCATCGGGCGATCAAGCGCCGAACTCGACCGATGCTTGGGTTCAAAAGCTTTCGTTGTGCCCGCATCCTGTTGGGCGGCATCGAAGTTATGCACATGATCGTCAAGGGACAATTGAACGATGGCGGCGTTGGTCAAACTCCCGCACAGCAATTCTATTCGCTGGCTAGATAAGGAATCCATACCATATCGGATTTGGCCGACCTCTTGCTCTTACTGCGACAGAACCTGGTTTCTGCTTCCAGATCCACTTCGGACGCCAGGATCAGGCGTCGCTTTGTCCATTCCTGCCGTTTGTCGTTGTAGATCTGGCACCACACGGCTCGTACCGGCGTGCCCCTGAGGAAGCGGGCTACGGCGACGATCGAACGCAGGCGCACACGCTGCTCCTTGCCATAGAGCCTCATCGTCAATTCGATTTCGGGCAAGGCTTCGATGGCATCTGCGTTCAGACGCAGCCCATAGATACGAGGCCGTCCGCGCCGGGGCACATCGGGTGTTTCGGGCTGCAGGAACAGCGCCGTATCGATGCGCGCCTGACCAATCACATGCATGTTCCGGCGCAGCAGCGGCAGGATCAGACGCGCGCGCATGAACCACGAATCGAACAGTACACGTATGGGCCGATCGCTCAGGTTCT
>NZ_BBJJ01000295.1 GCF_000739815.1 Paraburkholderia mimosarum LMG 23256 = NBRC 106338 | reverse complement strand
ACGGCGAGTGCCCAGCTCGACGAGAAGCAGCGTGAGAGCATCATGGCACTTGCACAGGACTTCCCGCGCCTGTGGAACGACCCCCAGACACCGGAGCGCGAGAAAAAGCGTATGGCCCGTCTGTTGATTGCCGACGTGACGCTGCTCAAGGACTCCGGAATCATTGCCCGGGTGCGCTTCAAGGGTGGCGCGACCCGTGAACTGCGTCTTTCGTTGCCCAAACCATCATGGCAGTTGAGACAGACCCCGGCAGCGGTCGTTGCCGAAATCGATCGTTTGCTGGAAGGACACACTGACCACGAAACCGCGGAATTACTCAATGCGAGTGGTATGCGCTCTGGCGAGGGTTTGCCGTTCAGGAGGCTGATGGTACGCCGGATCCGTATCGATTACGGGTTGAAAACGCAATACGAGCGCCTAAGGGCGCGGGGACTGTTGAGCGCCACGGAGATAGCGAAGTATCTCAAGGTATGCACGGCCACCATTGCCGACTGGCGACGGGCGGGGCTGCTCAAGGCATACCAATATAACGATAACGGCCAGTACCTCTATGAGCGCCCTGGCGTCGACGCTCCCAGGCGGTTTGCGCACAAGAACGGAACTCGCCGCAAGGCGGCTGCAGACGTAACTTCCCCCTGAAATGACAGATGAGGTGCATTATGCCGCGAACT
>NZ_BBJJ01000296.1 GCF_000739815.1 Paraburkholderia mimosarum LMG 23256 = NBRC 106338 | reverse complement strand
AAAGGTGACGTCCAGTGGGACGAGCTCGATCACTCACGTGCACTATGGATCCTTCACCATCCCCGCTATACCGGAGCATTCTGCTTTGGACGCACACGTACGCGCAAACTTCCCGACGGCAAGCAGGTATGGCAAGCATTGCCTGTGGAGGAATGGACTGCCCTCATTCGGGACGCGCACGAAGGCTACATCACGTGGGAGCAGTTCGAAGAGCACGTGCGGATCCTGCACGACAATGCCCAGGCTCACGGCAGTGAGCGCGACCTCGGTGCCCCGCGTGAAGGCCCAGCGCTGCTGCAGGGGCTCGCGATATGTGGGCGTTGCGGTGACCGGATGACGATCCGTTACCATGTCCACGACACGCGCCGCGTGCCAGACTACATGTGCCAGAGCCGCAGCATCAACGAAGCTATAGGGCGACCATGCCAGCAAATCAACGGTGCTGAACTCGACCAGGCAATCGGCAGGCTTCTGGTGGAAACCGTTACACCCGTGACGCTTCAGGTCGCGCTCGCGGTACAGGAGGAACTGGAGCATCGATCCGGTGAGTTCGACAGGTTGCGTCGTCAGGAGATCGAGCGGGCAAACTATGAAGTCGAGCTGGCCCGTCGTCGTTACATGCGTGTCGATCCCGACAACCGTCTTGTAGCCGATTCGCTGGAAGCCGAGTGGAACCATGCACTGAGAACGCTTGCTGCTGCCCAGGAGCGCTATGAAAAACAATGCGAG
>NZ_BBJJ01000297.1 GCF_000739815.1 Paraburkholderia mimosarum LMG 23256 = NBRC 106338 | reverse complement strand
TGCTAGCGCCGCAGCCCCGACCGAAGCGGTCAAGCCACCCCGCCGGCGTGATCGGGGGCGAACTATGACGGAGCTGCAACTGGCCCTGAACCGTCTGCAACGCGCCAGCAAGAAAGTGTCGATTGCAGCAGTCGCCAAAGAAGCAGGTGTTACGCCCGCCCTGATCCATAACACCTATCCAGACTTTGCCGAACACATCCGCACCGTGCTCAACAAATCGACACGGGCACAGCGCGACGACAAGCATCAGAAATTGCAGCTACAACAGGCGACTACCACCCGGCTCTACAAGGTGATCGCCGACCAAAACAAGGAAATCGTTGATCTGGCGTCGGTGAATGAAGCGCTGAGAGTGGAAATCCGGATACTCAAAGGTATGGTCGAGGGCAAGGTGCTGACCGCTCAGTTCGGGCGAAAGAGCGAGTAGATCTCGCCGCAAGCAAGGCTGAATGGCGTGTGGAAGTTGTTAGTCGAAAATTATCCTGCAGATTCAGTCACTCACAGCCAACTAACTGTTACCACGAATCTGTTCCGATGGAATCGTTCGCACGCGCCGTCGAAATCGTGCTCAAGGACAGCGAACTCAAAGATGCACCCGGCTACTGTCCCACGGCAGCGTTGTGGACTTACGCCGTGCAGCATTGCGGCTACGTCCAATCCCGCCATGCCACCGGACGCGTGCTTGTCACGGCGTGATGCCGCAGTGCTCAAGCCGCCACGCTTTCCAATTCTGACCTTTGACGAGCGGCAACTCTCGCTCGCGTTCGGCAGCGTGATTAACCTCAAGTGGCTGATGCCCGGGGAATCCCTCCTCTCGATCCTGTGGAAATTCGCATGTGCCAATTCGCTGCCCAGCCACATGCTCGTTCAGTTGTTGAGCCCCGAGGTTGACGCGTCTGAAGGCGTGGCGCCGGTGCGCGACGACATCGACCTCATGCGCCTGCGCTGCATCCTCCGCCTCCCCGAGCACATCTTGCGCGTCTCGTTGCTCGAAGCGGCACGCTCAGGTCGGTATCACGCGACATTCCGGTATTGCCGACAGTGCGTAGCGCACGGTTACCACAGTGTGCGGCATCAGCTCGAGGATGAAGATCGCTGCCCGGCGCATCATCAATCGCTCGAAACGCGCTGTCCGCACTGCCGAGGCGAGACGCCTTACCTCGTCAACACCAGCGTGATCGAGGCACCGTTTCGATGCGTCTGGTGCCGTTCACACTTCAGTTATGGGCGTCTTTCGCTCCTCTCGACCACGCCTGCGATGCGCAGGCAGGACCGCATCGCCCTGACTCGCCGATTGCGTCTGCGTTTGGGCAACGGCATCGACGCAGCGGTCGCTCAAGGGCCGATCGCTGCCCCCTTTGTTGACACCTGTACGACGCCAAGCCGGATTGCGG
>NZ_BBJJ01000298.1 GCF_000739815.1 Paraburkholderia mimosarum LMG 23256 = NBRC 106338 | reverse complement strand
CCCTTACTGTCATCAATCTCTTCGGGTCGGATTCCCCGCCGCTTGCGGCGAAGGCCGATCGAAGATCGGCAGTTGGAGAAGCGGAGTTCATACCTCGCTCCTTGGCGCGAGGTGCTTGATTTTAATATTTCCCCATGAAAACGACGGTACGTTTGTGAGAGGAACGGAATAGCGATATACCAATAAAACTGTTCCGATATGTGGGTATATGGTTTTTCTCGAGGAATTCAACAGGGGGACTTGATGGTCTGGTTAGATACCGCAAGAGTCGTTGCGATCTTCGCAGTAGTAGTTTTACATGTTGCTGCTAATGTTGTTGTTCATGAGCCAGTCGGATCAAGTAACTGGTGGGTAGGCAACATATACGACTCGTTAGTTAGATGGTGCGTACCTGTGTTCGTAATGGTAAGCGGCGCGCTACTCCTCGATCGAAACAAGCTTGAAAATACAAAGGATTTTTATATCAAGAGAGCTTCGAGAGTCGCAATTCCATTAGTAATTTGGTCACTCATTTTTTTCCTGTGGCGATATTTTGAATCAAATATTGAAGGGGGGCAGACAAGATTTAAAGATCTGGCTTTTAGCATTACCCAGGGCACGCCCTATTATCGCCTGTGGTTTCTTTTTATGATTATATTCATTTATATTTTCACCCCATTTTTTGGAAAAATAACTTTCAATTCATCTATTCGAGAATTAAAATTGATTGTAGCGATTTCGCTTCTTCTTGTCATGCTAAACGCGCTTTCCAAAGTATTTGGATTTGCTAGTTCCAATGTGTTTTTGACTTTGTTTTTGGCTTTTTTTTTGAGTTACGTGCCATACTTTTTTCTTGGCTATCTAATAAAAATTTCCAAAATCAATCTTAAGTGGGCCATCCTTTGGGGTGGCTTTATTGTTACGGTCTTAACCACATCAGCCGGATGTTACTTAGTAGCAGACACAAAAGATCTCGCACATGGTTTGTATTTCTATGATTACCTAAGCGTTACGGTCGTTCCAATGTCGTTTTTTGTTATTTGTCTATTTAAGAAATGGTCAAGAGGGATATGGAATGACGAATTCACAAAGCGCGTGGCATCGTTGACACTTGAAATTTATGTAATACACCCAATTATTCTTGGGGTTATAAATCACGAAGTCGGCATCTTAAAAGCCGTGAATCCATTAATATCCATACCCTTAACTGCAGTGATAGTATTTTCATTATCATTGCTTGCGGCATTGGCAATTAGTAAAATGCGTGCAATACGGAAAACCATATAGTCACATATCGGAAGAGTTTTAGTTGGTATATCGCCATTCCGCTCTTCTCGCAACCCCCGCCCCGTTACTATCTTCCCGCCGCGATAATCGAGGCTTTGGCGAGCCAGGCCCGGCATGATTCTC
>NZ_BBJJ01000299.1 GCF_000739815.1 Paraburkholderia mimosarum LMG 23256 = NBRC 106338 | reverse complement strand
TTTTGAGTCATGGATGCCGCAGATGAAAAAAGGGCACCATTATCGCCTGGCGCTCCAGGTGCCTCCCCATGTGTAACGCGCCTTTGAACCTCGCCGACTTGGGCATCAAACACGGCCTGACCGGAACTTCGCCGGTAGCGTCTTTGTCCACCGGCCTCTCGGCCTTTGGAGGTTGGAGCCTTTGAAGGTCGGAATCAACCGCGAAGGAGATCATCGATGCAGAAGGAACGTGTTGCCGCGCTCGATGCAGGCCGGGCGCTTGCGATCGTCGGGGTCGTTGCAGTACACCTGTCGTTTCAGTTTCCCAATCTGCCGGGCGGCGTGACACTGCTTGCGCACATGGGCCAGTACGGCGTGCAGCTTTTCTTCGTGATCAGCGCGATCACGATCTTCATGACTCTCGAAATGGATCACGAGCGTTGCGCGGGCGCGGGTCACGTCACGCTGCGCTTCTATATCAAGCGCTTCTTCCGTATCGCGCCCTTGTATTACGCGGCGATCGCGGTCTATGGCCTCATCAGCTACGGCGCGATGCGCTCAGGCATCGAGCGTGCATGGATTCTGGGCGCGCATGGCCCGATGGACGTATTGCTCAACATGGTCTTCCTTCATGCGCTGTCGCCGACCGCGATCAACAACGTCGTGCCGGGCGGCTGGTCGATCGGCGTGGAGATGCTTTTCTATCTGATCGCGCCGTTGCTGTTCTTTCTGGCGATGAACCGCACGCGCCTGTTGCTGGCCACCATCCTGATGCTGGGCCTGTCGCTCGCGGTACTGTCGATGAGCGATTGCAACGGCACGCTTGAATGCAATGTGACCAACAATACGTTCAGCTACTTCTGGCCGCCGGTACAGGGGCCGTGCTTCATCGTCGGCATGTGGGCGTGGTACGCGTTCCGCTCGCATTTGCTCGGCGCATCCGATGTGACCGGGCGCGTGTCGTGGCTCTATCTGTTGCTTGCGTTGGGCTTCGCGCTCGTCACGGCCGCGCTCGGTGTATGGCTCGACAAGGCACCTGCGCTCGCGCCTGTATTCGCCGCGTGCAGTGCGGTGACGTTCCTGCTGTTCGTGTGCTCGCGCCATGCCCGCAAGGAGCGCGGGAAAGGGCATGCGGCGCCGAGCATGCCCTTGGTTCGACGCTGCGCCGCGGCCCTCGGGCGCGAAAGTTATGGCATTTATCTCTGGCACTTCATCTGCGTCTATATGACCTTTCATTTCTTCGACGGCCTGTTCAGCGAGGAGAACGGCGAGACGTCGCTCATGCTTTTCGGGCGAGGTTCAAAGGCGCGTTACACATGGGGAGGCACCTGGAGCGCCAGGCGATAATGGTGCCCTTTTTTCATCTGCGGCATCCATGACTCAAAG
>NZ_BBJJ01000300.1 GCF_000739815.1 Paraburkholderia mimosarum LMG 23256 = NBRC 106338 | reverse complement strand
CTGTGCGCCGAAGAGGCGTGCACGCCCTTTGATCTGGCGCGCGGGCCGCTGGTCCGCGGGCGCCTGATCCGGCTGTCGGAGGAGGAGCATGTCTTCCTGCTGACGCAGCATCACATCGTCTCGGACGGCTGGTCGGTGGGGGTGCTGGTACGGGAACTGGGCAGCCTGTACCGGGCGTTCGTGGCCGGACAGGCCGATCCCTTGCCGGTACCAGCGATCCAGTATCCCGATTATGCGGCCTGGCAGCGGCAATGGCTCTCCGGGGAGCGGCTGCAGCGTCAGGCGCAGTACTGGCGCGAGGCCCTGTCAGGCGCGCCGTCCATGCTCGCGTTGCCGACGGACCGGCCGCGCCCGGCGCGCCAGTCGTTTGCCGGCGCCACGGTGCCGGTGGAGATCGATGCGGAGCTCACGCGGGAACTCAGGCGGCTGGGCCGTCAGCATGGCACGACGTTGTTCATGACGGTGCTGGCGGGCTGGGCGGCGGTGCTCTCGCGTCTGTCGGGACAGGACGACATTGTGATCGGTGTGCCTTCAGCCAACCGCGGCCGGCGCGAGATCGAGGAGCTGATCGGCTTTTTTGTGAACACGCTGGCGCTACGGGTGGATCTGTCGGGCGGGCCGGACGTGGCGACGCTTCTGGAGCGGACACGGTGCACGGCCCTGGGGGCGCAGGAGCATCAGGACCTGCCGTTCGAGCAGGTGGTGGAGATCGTGCAGCCGCCACGGACGCTGGATCACACGCCGCTGTTCCAGGTGATGCTGGCCTGGCAGGATAACGCGCAGGGGCGGCTCGATCTTCCCGGGCTGGGCGTGGAGGAGGA
>NZ_BBJJ01000301.1 GCF_000739815.1 Paraburkholderia mimosarum LMG 23256 = NBRC 106338 | reverse complement strand
GCGCGTCCGGTGCTGGCTGATCTGGCCCGTATGACTGCTATCGCTTTGATCGAACGAGAGTTCGATCCTGATGAACTTCGGAACCTGCTTTCTTTGGGAATGCGGACATGACAGATCTAACTAGGATCGAGTTAGAAGATCTCGATATTGATGACTTAACCGAGCTTGTCTTGCTTGCCAAAGACAGAAATCGTAATGACGGTAAGCGAAAGCCTGGGTTGATACAAACCATAGGCCGCGAAGACCTTCTACTGTTGTCGTTTTCCCAGCAGCGGCTGTGGTTTCTGGCGCAGCTGGACAAAGACAGCGTCCGCTACCACGTTGCGCTGGGCTGGCGGCTGCAGGGCAGGCTGGATCGCGCGGCGTGGCGGCGCAGCCTCGATCAGCTGTATGCGCGCCACGAGGCGCTGCGCAGCGTCTTCGTTGATACGGAGGAAGGGCCCCGGGTTGAGATCCTGCCGCCCGGCACGGGCCTGCCCGTGCTGGAGCACGACCTGCGGGACCGGCCGGATGCGGCGGCGGCGCTTGTGGCG
>NZ_BBJJ01000302.1 GCF_000739815.1 Paraburkholderia mimosarum LMG 23256 = NBRC 106338 | reverse complement strand
ATGCAGGCGGTGCTGTCCCTGATTGAACAGCACCGGCAGAAATGGGCGTTGCCGGCCGAAGTACGGATTGTCGTAAGCTATGAGGCCGGCCAGGACGCGTTCTGGATCTATCGTGCCTTGCAGGCTCGCGGGATCGAATGTTATGTCGTCGATCCCGCGAGCATCCCTGTTGAACGCCAGAAGCGGCGCGCCAAGACGGACCGGCTGGATGTAATCAGGCTGGTCATCAACCTGCGTGCGTGGCTGCATGGTGAACGCGATCGCATGCGTGCGATCCGTGTGCCGTCGCTGCAGGATGAGGCGTCGCGCCACGTGATACGCGACCGTGGGCAACTGCAAAAGGAAGTCCTGCAACACCGGGATCGCATGCGCAAGCTACTGGTCACGCTCGGTTGCTGGGGTGAAGTCGACAGCCGGAAGTTCGCCGAACGTCTGGCACGCGGTGACGTACGGTGCCATGACGGTACGCCACTGCCACTGGAACTGCAGCAACGGCTGCTGCGCGAATGCGAACGACTGGCGCTCGTCGAACAGCAACTGGCGACACTGGAGAAGGCACGGCTCGAGAGTCTGCCCGAGTCCGCGCGCGAGCGAATCGATCGCCTCACGCGCCTGAGCGGCATAGGGGCGGTTGGCGGCTCGCGACTGGCACTGGAACTGTTCTGGCGGCAGTTCAGCAACCGCCGGCAGGTCGGTGCGTGCGTGGGTCTCGCCCCTCAGCCTTATGACAGTGGTGAGAGCCAAGTCGACCAGGGCATCAGCAAGCAGGGTAACCGGCGAGTGCGGGCACTGCTGATCGAGATGGCATGGTCCTGGATCCGTTACCAGCCGGAGAGCGTCCTGACGCATTGGTTCTCGCAACGAACATCAGGCACCGGTCCCAATCGCCGCGCGCGACGGATCGCAATCGTTGCGGTCGCACGACGTCTGGTGATTGCGCTATGGCGATACCTGAAGGACGGAGTGATTCCAGAAGGAGCACGGTTGAAAGCGGCATAAGATACCAAAGTTCAGTACCGCGAATGATGAGTAGGTGATGCAGAAGGAAGCGAATACAGTCTGAAGTGAACATGCCCGTCAAAGTTCCAGGTTGCTGAATGCAACCGATTCGTTAGATGGGGCATGTTCCCGAAGTTTAATACGGCGTAACGCGCATGCAGGATGAGGCTGGAGTCACACCAGCGGATAGAAGGTGGTGAGACGTCAAGTCTCACGAGCGCTAGAACCGGCTTCAGACCATCGCGGCTAACTGGCAATACAAACCGTTCATTCTGTGATGCAGCGGAAGGACTTACACGTCGGTCGAGAGGTTAGCTCGATAAGGGCTTGACAAACGACTGCTCATAG
>NZ_BBJJ01000303.1 GCF_000739815.1 Paraburkholderia mimosarum LMG 23256 = NBRC 106338 | reverse complement strand
CGCAGATCAGGTGCTTTTTCATGCTGCCGGTCACCCGCCAATGGCTCGATCAGGTCATCGTGGCGCTCACGATGGTGGGCCACGTTTCGTTTCGCAGTACCCTTGAACTCATGCACGACCTGCTCGGCGTCTCGACCAGCGTGGGCACGATTCACACCGTTCTTCAGCGGGCCGCAAAGCAGGCCATCGCCATCAACGCCGGTATCGATCTCTCACCCATCCGGGTCGGTCTGCACGACGAACTCTTTCAGGGTTCCCAACCCGTGCTCGCCGGTATCGATGTCGCCTCGACCTATTGCTATCTGCTCGCCCCCGAAGCCCATCGCGACGGCGACTGAACCGGCCCGGGTTTCCCGGAGACTGTTTTGCTTGAGTCATGCCACGGCGGCAGACCCAGCGAGTTTTGCATAGTAAGCGGCTTCTGCCTCGGCGGGTGGAATGTTGCCAATGGGACCGAAGAGCCGACGATTGTTGAACCAGTCCACCCATTCAAGCGTCGCCATTTCGACGGCCTGCAGATTGCGCCACGGCCCGAGGCGATGGATCACCTCGGCCTTGTACAAGCCGTTGATCGTTTCAGCCAGTGCGTTATCGTAGGAGTCGCCCACGCTGCCCACTGACGGCTCGATGCCAGCCTCAACCAGTCGATCCGTGTAGCGGATCGATACGTATTGGGCGCCGCGGTCGCTGTGATGGATCAACCCGTCCTGCTGCGCCGGCTGTCGTTCGTACAAGGCCTGCTCCAGTGCGTCCAGAACGAAGTCCGTGCGCGCCGAGCTCGACACGCGCCAGCCGACAATGCGTCGGGCGAACACGTCGATGATAAATGCGACATAGACGAAGCCCTGCCAGCTCGATACATAGGTAAAATCTGACACCCACAGCGCATTGGGCCGTTCGGCCGTGAATTGCCGCTTCACGAGATCCTTCGGGCTCGGCGTCGAACCATCGCTCACTGTCGTGCGTATCGACTTGCCACGTACCACGCCGCGCAGGCCCATCTGCTTCATCAGCCGCTCGACCGTGCAACGCGCCACGACAATGCCTTCGCGCTTCAATTGCGTCCAGACCTTGTCTGCGCCGTAGACCTGGAAGTTCTCTTCCCACACCCGCCGGATCTCATCCTTGAGCATCCTGTCGCGCTGAGCCCGCGGCGGCACCAGGTCAGGATTGGCGCGGCGGCCCACATGTGTGTAGTACGTCGACGGCGCGATTGGCAGCACCCTGCAGATCGGCTCGACCCCGTAGACGTGCCGGTGATCATCGATGAACGTGATCATCACTTCGGTCGGCGGTCGAGCTAGTGGGTAGCCACACTCCCTCCCGGGAATGCAGCCCCCG
>NZ_BBJJ01000304.1 GCF_000739815.1 Paraburkholderia mimosarum LMG 23256 = NBRC 106338 | reverse complement strand
TAACTGTTCAGGAGGAGGCCGGCATCGGCGAAGGGGCGTTGCCAGCGAACGCCTGAGCGAGCGCATCAAAGAGGGGGCGGCCCTGTTTGCGTAACGTAGCGAGGTATGAGCGGATGGTACAGAAGGCATCGACCCCACCCTTGCTGCGGAAGCAGCCCGAGACTTTCTGCTTGAGCTTGGGCATGCGGATGTCGCGTTCGGCCTGGTTATTCGTGAAGGGAACCCGATGATCGACGGTAAAGCGCCAGACCTGATCAGCGTAGCGTTCCAGTCGCGAGAGCAGATTGAACGCAGCGCTTTGTTTGACCTTGCCCCGCCGCTTCGGCTGCGAGGGATCGCGTTGCCGCTGGGGATTGAGTCCAAGGCCTTCGGCAATCAGTTCGCTCGAACGCTGCCGATAGTAGCGTTGGCGCCTTTTGGACAGGCTCTGTGCCCCCTTCTCGATACTGCGACCGACTTCGCTACACGCCTGGCGCAGCAGATCAATCATCTGCGCGGCCCACGGTTGTTGGGTGGTTTCCGAGATGAAGATCAGTTCGCGCAGGTGATGGGCATTGCACAACGCGTGCTCGCATTCGTAGTGCGCGTAGCAGGCCCAGCCATCATGGACGGCCACGCCAGCAAATTCAGGCAGGATGCCGAAGCTGTCCATCGCCTCCTGGCCACGCTTCGGATGCGAGGCCAGCCAGGTGAGCGTCGCCGTCGATGCACTATGCAGCCAGTGAAGATCGCGGCCCACACGTACACCCGATTCGTCAAAGTGCACCACGGCATCCCCCAGCAACGCCTGCCTGATCTGCGTAACTTCGGGCTTGAGCTTAAGGGCGGCTTCGTTGATTTGATTCTGAACGGTCCCCGTGCTCAGTCGCACGCCAAACAAATCGGCCATCGCCTGGGCCGTGCGATCCACCGGCAGTTGCTGGTATTGCGTCAAATACACCGTTGTGGCCTTGATCTGGGTTCCGTACTGAACTGGCTGACTGACGCCTTCTGGAAACGCTGCACGATGCATCTTTCCGCACGCGCACTGTGCCTGCTCGACGAGATGCTCGGTGACTTCAAAGCGGATCGGCGGCAGGTCAATCACCTGGCGCGATTCGCTCGACACCGACACATTCTCGCGCGCGATCAGATTGCCGCAAGCGTCACACAACGGCCCAAGCTGATGGATTTCAACATGATCGGGCTGCTCAACGCGCTTGAGCGTACTGCCCTTGTGGCCCGGCTGTCCACCAACCCTGGCTTTGCCGCGCTCGCGCAAGGACTTCGGTTTGCGGCGCAGGCCATCCGAGGACGGCGGCTTGCTCGAATTGTGACTGTCCTTGCCCAGACGGGC
>NZ_BBJJ01000305.1 GCF_000739815.1 Paraburkholderia mimosarum LMG 23256 = NBRC 106338 | reverse complement strand
GGTTGCATCGACCGGTTGAATCCGCCGGCCAAAAGCCGTCGCTTGAGATACCTCTCTCACCGGCACCACCGCCTCTTCAAGATCTGGCCGGCCGCGTCCGCGCGCTGTTGTTGCTGCGTTGTGCGGCGATGCGCGGTGACACTGCTTGCGTCGTACCTCTGAGTGCAGGCTGGACCTGTAATTCTGGGGCCGCAACAGGTTATTCCCCCAATCCGCTATCGCCGATCACGGGAATAGTGAACAGAAAAGTCGCGCCGTATCCGGCATTGTTCTCTGCCCACACCCGCCCACCATGGGCATCGATAATCGAACGGCAAATAGAAAGCCCCACACCCATACCTTCGGGCTTCGTAGTAAAGAACGGTTCGAATAGCCGATCGGCGTGCTGCAGGTCAATTCCTGTCCCGGAGTCTTGCACCGAGACGATTACATAGCCGTCGTCGCTGCGCCACGACTTGATCGTCAGTTCGCGCGGCCGGTCTTCGATCGTGCTCATTGCCTGGATACCGTTTGTAATCAGATTCGTGATGACTTGTGCCAGTTGGATCTGATCGCCAAGCACCGCCGGCAGTTTCGAAGCAAGCGTCGCGCGCAGTGCTACGTTGTGCTTCAAGACCTCGCGCTGGAGCAGTACCATGACGTCACTGATCAGCTCGTTGATTTCCAGTCGCGTCATCTCAGGGGCAATCCGCTTTGCGAGCATGCGGACGCGCTTGATGATTTCGGTCGCGCGTTGTACATCGGTAAGCATGCGTTGCACGGAGGCTCGCACTTTTTCAAGGTCGGGTACGTCCCGGTCAATCCATCGCAGGCACGCGGCACCATGGGTGGCGACCGCTGCGAGAGGCTGGGCGATTTCGTGGGCCACCGACGCGCCCAATTCGCCGATCGACGTCAAACGAGACACCTGCTGCAGCGCCTCTTCGACCCGCTTGCGCTCGGTGATGTCGGTGCCCGTTTCGAGCGTCGCGATCGGTCGCCCCTGTTCGTCTCGCACCAGGGCCCAACGGCTGGCCACTGCGGCTTCCGACCCGTCGCGCCGGGTATTGACGATCTCGCCTTCCCAACGGCCCGTTTCAATCAAATTTTTTTTGATGTCCTCGAGTGCTGCAGGAAAACGCGTGTGAAGCAGACGGTCCGCAACGTGGCCGAGCGCCTCATGTTTCTTCCACCCATAAAGCGCTTCCGCGCCGCTGTTCCAGTAGGTAATTACATCGTCCATATCGCGAACTACGACGCTGTCATGTGTAAGGTCGAGAAGCTGTGCCTGCTCACGATGGACAGCTGCTAGTCGGCGAGTCCTGTGCACGAGAAAGGTGACGACGAACGATGTCA
>NZ_BBJJ01000306.1 GCF_000739815.1 Paraburkholderia mimosarum LMG 23256 = NBRC 106338 | reverse complement strand
CGCGCGTTGACCACCAGGCCATGCCGATTGTCGGTCAGCGTGTGGCCCATGTAACGCAATTCGCTGGCCGTCTTGCCTTTGCGATAGAGCCGTGCATCGGGATCGGTCTTGGACTCATGCGTCTCGTTACTACGCTTCTCGCCCTTGAAGTCGCCCCCACCACCACCTTCGCTGTCCTGATCGTCACTGTCTTTGGGCACGAAGCTCTTGTGCCCCGCCCACGCCTGGATCAGCGTTCCGTCCACACTGAAGTGCTCGCCCGAGAGTAGGCACTTCTTCTCGGCGATCGCCACTACTTCATTGAAAAATTCGATCACCGCATCATGCTTAATCAGACGTTCACGGTTCTTCGTGAAAACGGTCGGCACCCAGACCTCGTCATCCATGCTCAACCCGATGAACCAGCGAAACAGCAGGTTGTATTGCACCTGCTCCATCAGTTGGCGCTCCGAGCGGATGCTGTAGAGGATCTGGATCAGCATGGCTCGCAGCAACTTCTCCGGTGCGATGCTCGGTCGCCCACCCTTGATGTCGGCCTCGTACATCCCGGCAAACAACCGATCCATCTTCGCCAGTGCTTCGTTCGCCATCACACGGATCGAACGCAACGGATGCGACTTCGGAACGAAGTCGTCCAGCTTGCGCATGGAAAATAAACTCTCGGTGAATGTGTCGGCGCCGCGCATGATCTTCGGGGGCAAGTGGGGGCCTTCTATCAACGCTTCATTGGTCTTCCGCGATGACGTGGCCGCCGGTACTTCAGCAGCC
>NZ_BBJJ01000307.1 GCF_000739815.1 Paraburkholderia mimosarum LMG 23256 = NBRC 106338 | reverse complement strand
GTCATGACGCATACGTGGGCTAGCCCACATTCTGACCAGAGAAACCCGGTGAAACCAGGACGCCGTTCCCAACCATGCAGGTTGAAACTGCAACGGCACAGGACCTGGAATTGTCAGTTGACCGGCAACGCGCTGCACAAGTCCGCTGGGGATCGTGCCCTCGCACTGCCTATCGGCCGCGCCTCCGAGATCCTGCCGACGCCCGTCGCGCAATTCATCGCGGCCTGCTGGCCCGGAATGAGCCGCTCCCAGCGGCTCGACCGCGCGCGGCGCGTGGCATTGCGTGCCTCGTTGCGCGCGCGCCCGGAACCCGACTCCGACGGCGGGCGCCTGTACGCGCTGATACTGATCGTTGGTGGAGCTTGTTGCCCACGTGCGCCGGATCGCGCGCCGCCGCAGTGCTCGGCGTGCGCGCGCGTCACTACCACCGGCGCGGGACGCAAGACGAGGCGGGTTTTTCTGATCACGCTGGCGCGGGTCACGCAAGTGCAGCGTAACCCTGTTGATATTGTTTAACGTCCTCGCCAAGGGCGTTTGTGAGACGATCGCCTCGTGGAGCGCAGGTGAACCATTCCAGGGGCGCCGTCAGCCGGTCGAAGGAGTGACTGGTCTGGTCAGGGCAGGTCTAGGGAAGGTCTGCAAAAGTCCTGGCGTTGAAGTCTGGTTGTCCTATCCTGGAAGAACGCGAACTAAAGGAGTTCCTCGATGACACAGCTCGGTCTTGGCCTGGATCTTTCAACGAAACGCACGCGCAAGCGGAAA
>NZ_BBJJ01000308.1 GCF_000739815.1 Paraburkholderia mimosarum LMG 23256 = NBRC 106338 | reverse complement strand
CCTGACTGATGAATACCGCGACCTCTGCCGACGTCTCGTTGCCACCCTGTGCCGCAAGCGGCCATCGCCCCTGGTGACCGGTCCTGCGCGCTCCTGGGCCTGCGGCGTGGCCTACGCGATCGGGAGGGTCAACTTCCTTTTCGACAAGTCCCAGAAGCCCCACATGCGCGCCGATGCACTGTGCCAGCACTTCGGGCTAAGCGCCCAGACCGGTTCTGCCCGCTCAGGAGCAATTCTGAACCTTCTGAAGATCGGCCAGCTCGATCCTCGCTGGTCACTTCCCAGTCAGCTCGACAGAAATCCGCTCGTCTGGCTTATTGAAATCAATGGCATGATCGTCGACGCGCGCCGCATCCCGCGCAATTTGCAGGAAGAAGCCTTCCGGCTGGGTGTCATCCCGTTCGTTCCAGGCGAAGAACGCTAGTTCGCGCAAAATCCCGAGCCCCGGTTGTACTTCACTTGCGACGCTGCGACGTAGCAATTTCCCTTTGCGCTTGGTCGGGTTCGCCGCCCCCCCCCTGGCTCAGGCTAAACGTGCTTTATTTTCCGTTTCCTGAAGCGACCCC
>NZ_BBJJ01000309.1 GCF_000739815.1 Paraburkholderia mimosarum LMG 23256 = NBRC 106338 | reverse complement strand
GGGGTCGCTTCAGGAAACGGAAAATAAAGCACGTTTAGTCTGAGCCAGGGGCGGCGAACCCGACCAAGCGCAAAGGGAAATTGCTACGTCGCAGCGTCGCAAGTGAAGTACAAACGGGGCTCGGGATTTTGCGCGAACTAGCGTTCTTCGCCTGGAACGAACGGGATGACACCCAGCCGGAAGGCTTCTTCCTGCAAATTGCGCGGGATGTGGCGCGCGTCGACGATGATGCCATTGATTTCGATCAGCCAGACGAGTGGATTTCTGTCGAGCTGACTGGGAAGTGACCAGCGAGGATCGAGCTGACCGATCTTCAGGAGGTTCAGAATTGATCCTGAGCGGGCCGAACCGGTCTGGGCGCTTAGCCCGAAGTGCTGGCACAGTGCATCGGCGCGCATGTGGGGCTTTTGGGACTTGTCGAAGAGGAAGTTGACCCTCCCGATCGCGTAGGCCACGCCGCAAGCCCAGGAGCGCGCAGGACCGGTCACCAGTGGCGATGGCCGCTTGCGGCACAGGGTGGCAACGAGACGTCGGCAGAGGTCGCGGTATTCATCGGTCAGGTGTTGCGCACAAAAGGCGTCGGTAAGCGCAATGATCTCGTCATACCGGTCTTGCATGGCGGCTGGCACCCGCTCGCCGCGAAAGGTTGGCTTCATGGAATTCGCGATCCGTATGTGTCAGTTGCCCAGTTCGGCGAGCCCATGAACATCGCCCTCCCGCTCGATCAGGCACAGCCACGTGTCCAGCTTCTCGCTGCTGCCGTCAAGCAACCGGTCAACCAGGGTCCGGTCGTTCGCCTTGCCAAGCATGTTGTGTAATCCCAGGTATGCCACGAGAAGGTGGTACATGGCGCAGCGCAAATCATCACGTTCGTCCTGACAGCGCCGGGCATGGCGATGCAGATCCTCGA
>NZ_BBJJ01000310.1 GCF_000739815.1 Paraburkholderia mimosarum LMG 23256 = NBRC 106338 | reverse complement strand
ATACGACCCTCCGGGCTTAGGTCAGGTGCGAGGTGTCTCGACCGTGGTCCTTCCGGGAGAAGCAGTTTGGTGAATCGTCGACGAAGCGCACTTCGTGTGTGATTCGGTGTGGTACCGAGGCTACTGAATCTGCTCATGCGAATAGTCGAAGTTGGCTGATGCGATATTTGTCGTCCGGAGGCTGCAAATCAACGCGTGATGTGGAATATCGCCTGCTGTTTCCGCGTCTAACCGATTGCGCCGCTCAAATGCTTCTTTGACAAACCGTTCAATGTCGAGACCAAACTCCCGCCTGGCATGCAGAAGCGGACAATTTTATGCGCTCATCTACGGGAAGAACTCCGACGATGCGCTCGCGCCGGTGTTGAACCGGCTCATCGAACACAAGGATCGTCCAGCGACTGGCCAAAAATTCCCGTTGAACGGAAATATGACTCGGGCCACCGCTTCGGGCAAGCCCACCGAGACCGGCACGAGCGAAGCATGAGCATTCGGCTAACTGGCAGATCGGGCTAGACCTCGCCGAAGAGGTCCTCGAAGCCTTCCCTGCACAGCTGAAGCATTGCCTCAGGGTCCCGCTTGTCAGCTGGAATCGCCGCCGCTTCGCGGATGACGTCGTTCATCCCTGAAAACAGTTCCCTGACGCCGTCGCGAACTGACTTTTGCTGGTTTGCATGCAGCGTGCCCTCAAGTTCCTTCCAGATCGGGACGAGGTCGGTCTCGATCGCTCCGTAGAAGAGCTGGAGCGTGTCGTGGATGTAGAGCACGTCCTGAGCGCGCTTTTGTCCCACCCGCTTGTCCCGGATCAGAAGCTTCTGGATCATGAAACTCGCCGGGTTCGGCACGCGAAGATCGGCCACCGCCTCATCCAGCCCGGACTCATCTTTCGGGATGGTTACAAGGGGCGTTGTTGCAGAAATCAGGCTGCTTCGCGGGGTCTTGACGTTTACGCGCAACGCTCGGGTTGACCAGGATGTTAACTTCACTTCGAACTGCGTAGATTCTTGCTTTTTTCGCCGAGAAGATGCGCAAGGACGAACGCAAGGCAAGCGAGCCCAAAGGGGCGTACCGCGTCAGGAACTGGCGAGAATACAACGCCGGTTTGATCGCGAGAGGCGACGTGACCATGTGGATTGATGAAAGCGTACCGACGCAGGTATCCGAGGCTGGCCCGACCAGGCGCGGCCGACCGCGTGTCTACAGTGATGCGGCGATCCAGATGCTGCTCGGCCTCAAGCAGGTTTTTCAACTGCCGCTGCGCGCTCTGCAGGGCTTCGCGCTCAGCCTGGGCAAACTCGCCTACCCGGG
>NZ_BBJJ01000311.1 GCF_000739815.1 Paraburkholderia mimosarum LMG 23256 = NBRC 106338 | reverse complement strand
AACCATGCAGCGAAACGCGGCATGATATGTACCTTGAATGACATATTTCAACACTCTACCCTGGCGAAACTAGCTTTACACATCGACACTTATCCGTCATTTACCTCAAATATCAGTGCAATCACGATTCGATCATCCGGATCAGAGCCTCCGATATTCTTCGTGCCGGATGGTTTGGGAGATCATTCTTACGCATTCTCCCTTTCCGAGAGCATAAAAATTGATTGCCCGACATATGCACTTCCATGGCCACCAAGTTTTGACGCCCCATCAAGTTCGATTGAAGATCTTGCTGAGAAAATGGCCGATATCATAATTGGCACCCAATCAACCGGACCCTATCGAGTTTGCGGCTACTGTACGGGTGGCATTCTCTCCTATGCTATCGCCAAACAACTTTCTGACATTGGAATGGAGATCGATTTTGTTGGGCTTATTGACACACCTGCCCCGAGCACTTTCAGAAATGACAATTTGACTATCGAGCAACGATTCGTCATGTCGATTTCCAATTGCGGAAATATCATACCAAAAGAACTCATAAATGAGATGCAAGAAAGTTTTGGAAAACAGAACATAGAAGGACTAATTGAGCTTGCACAGAAACTAAAAATTCTTCCAAAAGTAATCCCCCTCAAGATCGCCGTCGATCACTACAAGCGCATCCACAACTACGTCGAAATGGTAAAGATTTATATTCCGCCGCCGTTGCATTCAACAATCCACCTATTTTATGCGCTTGAGAAGCCCGGTCAAGGCGATCACGCCTCTACTCAAACGCATGACTGGGATAAGATTATCCCATCGTCGCGTCTCTTTACAAATCCGGCACCCGGCAATCACATCACGCTGATGTCAGATAAATTGAATCGCATGCTTCTTGGCAACGCATTGAGTCGCATATTAAAAGAGCCCCCCGTCGCGCAAGCCTCTGAACACTGACAACTAACGGTAAGCGATGGTTTCCACACACCGAATGGAGGTTCGTTCGCAACCAGTGGGCAAGCGGGTTCTGTCGCAGTAAGAGCGAGAGGTCGGCCAAGTCCGATATGGTATGGAGTCCTTATCCAGCGAGCGACTAGAATTGCTGTGCGGGAGTTTGACCAACGCCGCCATCGTTCAATTGCCCCTTGACGATCATGTGCATAACTTCGATGCCGCCCAACAGAATGCGGGCACAACGAAATTTTTTGAACCTAACAGGTTGCTGAAGTGCCGCTGAAACACGTCATCGCGCAGAGTTCGTGAAGCGTTGATAAATGAACCACCACTTGCCCACTGGAAATCATGCGCGGCGCCGACACG
>NZ_BBJJ01000312.1 GCF_000739815.1 Paraburkholderia mimosarum LMG 23256 = NBRC 106338 | reverse complement strand
CTGGAGTTGCCCCTGTAACTCAGGACACTTGGACACCGTTAGGTTGATGACACCGCATGACGCCTGAACTCGCGAGGCGAGCGGTATTTCAGGGCTTTGTGCGGGTGGCGCTCATTGTAGTGTTCAAACGCGATAGCCAGACGCGAGAGCGCCGTTGGTGCGTCAGGCTTGTCCATATAGGCGACGTAATTGTGCTTCATGGTCTTCACGAACGATTCGGCCATGCCATTGCTCTGCGGCGAACGGACCGGCGTGGTCAGCGGCTCAAGACCCAGTTCGCGAGCGAAGCTGCGCGTGCGGTGGTCGATGTAGGCCGAGCCGTTGTCCGTCAGCCATTCGATGGGCTGCGCGGCCTGCGTGGTGCCGAAGCGCTGTTCGACGGCGGCCAGCATCACGTCGCGCACCACATCACCGCTATGCCCGCCGGTCGTCGCTGCCCAGCTAATCACCTCGCGGTCGCAGCAGTCCAGCGCAAACGTCACGCGCAGCGGCGTACCATCGTCGCACCGGAACTCGAAGCCATCGGAGCACCAGCGGGTGTTGCTGCGTTCCACGGCAACGCGACCGTCATGCCGCCGCTTGTCTCGCCGCACGCCGGGGCGGCGCAGCAGCAACTGATGCTCACGCATGACCCGATACACGCGCTTGGCGTTGATGCACGGCGCACCGGTCTGCTCCCGACTGCGGCGCAACAGCGCCCAGATGCGTCGGTAGCCGTAAGTCGGCAGATGCGCTACATGTGCCTGAATTTCCTCGACCAGCCCGGCATCATTGGTCACGCGAGCACGGCGACCATCGCGCCAGTCAGACGAGCGAGCTCGCTTCACCGCCACGGCAGAGCGCGCCACGCCGAGAACTTCGCAGACCGTCTTCATCGGTCGTCCCCCAGCAGCAAGGGCGAGCGCGCAATCAGGTTTTTTGAACGCCCCCACTCCACGGCTTCTTTCAGGATTTCGACCTCCAGCGTCTTCTTCCCGAGTAGCCGTTGCAGTTCCTTGATTTCCTTGATGGCGGCGGCCAGCTCAGATGCCGGCACAACGGTTTCGCCTGCCTTCACCGCCGCCAGACTGCCTTCCTGGTATTGCTTGCGCCAGCCGAACACCTGGTTGGCATTGACGCCGTGCCGACGTGCAACGGCCGACACCGACGCTCCTGGCTCCAATGTTTCCTGCACGATGGCGATTTTTTCCTGCGCCGTGCGCCGACGACGGCGCTCCGGCTCGGTCAGAATTTCGATGCTTTCCACGTAATGACTAGGCTTACTGATAGGCACAAGACTATCCCTTATTTTA
>NZ_BBJJ01000313.1 GCF_000739815.1 Paraburkholderia mimosarum LMG 23256 = NBRC 106338 | reverse complement strand
CGCCATCATCGCCTGGCACTCAAGGTGCCTCCCAATGTGTAACGCAGCTTTGAACCTCGCCGGGCTGCTCGACCCGCTTGAGCGTACTGCCCTTGTGGCCAGGCTGCCCTCCAACCCTGGCCTTGCCGCGCTCGCGCAAGGACTTCGGCTTGCGATGCAAACCATCCGACGATGGCGGCTTGCTCGAATTGTGACTGTCCTTGCCCAGACGGGCTTGCAGATCACTCACAACAGCCTCCAGTTCATCCACTCGCTTCAGAAGCGAATTGACCAGCCCGATCAGGTCGATGATGAGCGCATCTTTCTGCGCGTGCGTCATCGACTTCAAATTTGGAACCTGCAGTTGCGGTGTCTTCTTTGTCATCCCGCAACTATGCCAGGTTCAGGCCACGTTTACAACACCCGCTGAACAGTTACGCCCGGAGAAGAAAAGTGATGTCGTCTGCCGGTCTTGACGCATGGCCGCGACCCGTCACGATGGCGCGGACTGAAAAGACACCCGCAGCGACAATCATTGGCCGTCGACATGGCCTGTGGCTGGATTTCCTCGCAATCAAACTTTGACGTTGCCCGTTAACTTTCAATTGCTTATTAACTGAGTGAGCGCGTCGAGGATCTGGTCCGCGTGTTCCAGGGCATGCATGGTCGCTGTTGTCGTTCGAATTGCTCAACGCGGAGCGAATGATCAAAGTCGTCACCGCGCCCAAGCTGCCGGTCAAGGCGATCGGACTCGCCGACATCATTCCCGTCGCGCTAACGATCTTATTGCCGGCCCGCAAACGCGCAAGGCGATAGGCATTTCCGACGGCATGCTGCGGCTGTCAGCGGGCATCGAGGATATCGACGAACTTATCGCCGGCTTTTCCCAGGCGCTGAAATTGGTGGCTTGGCGTTCGTATTCTTGAGATTGTGAGCGAGACTGGCGCGCTGGCCTCGCTCGTCCTGCTCCCGACAACGCCGTTGTCGATCCACGTAACGGCCAGTGCGTGCGCGGGACGTGTCGCTCAGAGGTCACCCTCGCCGATCTCGACAACGAATGGCTTGGCAACATCGACCGGACCTGAAGGTTGGTAGTGAGCGCCTCGCTCCTGCACGATTTCGCGGGTCTGCGCGGCGTATCGCTGGCAGCAACACCGAAGCGGGTCAGTCGCGCAACCGCGCCGCGCAGGCTTGCGCACTCGCGCACCTGCGCACGCGCTCCTCACTCGTGCGCGGTCTCGTGCATCCCCCTCGCATCATGTCGCGCTTTCCCGCGCGCGGCTCGCT
>NZ_BBJJ01000314.1 GCF_000739815.1 Paraburkholderia mimosarum LMG 23256 = NBRC 106338 | reverse complement strand
CAACAGAACCTTCTTTCTTCACCGGCGCTTCAGACAAATTTTTCGTGTTCTGATTTTACGCTACCTCCTTATCGCGACAGAACCGCTTCAATAACCACTCCCACGAGGTCTGCACGGTGGGGCGCCAGTGCGGCCCGAATCTGGACGGGATCGTTCGGTAACCGCCGCTGGTAGAGAACACGGTCAGTTTCGTCGCTGACCACTACCACGCTGTTATTCGAGTGCAGGTCAATTCCGCTAAACTTGTCCATGCCGGCCTCCTGTGCGTCAAATGGGTCTCGCAACCTCAACTCTACGCCCGCCGCTTCACCACAACGGCGTGGGGCCGGCTATATGATTATCAGATCCATTCAAAATCCCGAACGTAACAGACCAGTGCATCCAAATTGAATCATATTACTGTCGCGGGGAAGCGATGGCCGTGACAAAACCAGTTCGGTATTCTGCATCGCAAGAGGTCGCCCGACGCTGATTTCAGAAGCATGTCATCGCTGAAGTTACCGGCTGAAAGCTTGATTTGGCGAAACGATCATCGCGCATATTCCTCGCACGCATGCATTCGTTACGTGAATCAGTATTATCCAAACAATCGATTTTTTAGTCGACATGGAAATGCCGCATAGTACGTTCCGCGATGTACAGTAACTCCACGTCACGAATGCAGATTTTCATGAGCTGCCTGAACGCAATTGGGCGCTGTCGGCGCGAATATGGCTGTGCCTCATTAGCTCTCGATGCCGCGTCCGGAGGCATGCATCAACGATTTGGTGACGACATGGACATGAAGTGTGTGATGACGGAAGAGGACGGCGGTGCGCCGCCTTCGCCAAGGGAAGCGGCCATCCTTGAGGAAGCATGCTGGCTGGCTGACTCGGGCCGCTATGCCGACTTCACGGACATCGAGCACGTGCTACGTTTTGGTTACGGGCTGACGAATGCCCGGGCCCTGCTTGACCGGTATCCGGTTCGCAGGATGCTGAACCGCCGCTGCGCGGATGCCCGCGAGGAGCGGCTGGTAGGGCGGGGCAGCATGAGGTTCGGTGCTCATCCGATGGCAGAGGACGCATGACACCACGCGAAGCGCAGGACATTCTCCACGCGGCGTTCGTGGCCGCGGCTCTGATCGTGCAGGCCCAGCCGTACCGGAACGACGCGCACGCGCAGCGCCGGTTCGAGCACATCGTCAACCGGCTCCTGTCGGAGCACGTGCCCCGTGGCATGAGCGTGGCAGAGTTTATTCAGTATGCCGGACGACCGGCCTC
>NZ_BBJJ01000315.1 GCF_000739815.1 Paraburkholderia mimosarum LMG 23256 = NBRC 106338 | reverse complement strand
TGCCATGGCGCGCGTCGTCGCAGCTGAGGTGTTCGAAATCGAGGCGGCGCTGGTCACGCCATACAAGATGACCGAAGGCACACTGGTGTCCACGAGCGCCGTAATGCTGAAGCTGACGGACGCTGATGGCGTGGTGGGCTGGGGAGAGGCAAATCCTTACGATGCTTTTACCGGCGGCACGGCGAGCGATGCCGTACGTGCCCTAAAAGACACTCTTTTGCCCGCGGTTATGGCATCTTCCGCTCCTACTCCCGGCGGCATCGATGCAGAACTCGACGGGCGGCTCGCCGGACATCTTAGCGCGAAGGGGGCTGTGACGATGGCTCTGCTCGATATTCTCGGAAAGCGGCTCAGTGTCCCTGTGGCCACACTGCTGGGTGGGGCGCTGAGAAAATCACTTCCTGTGCTTTGGCCGCTCAGCAATGGTACGGCGGAAGAAGACATTCGCGTGATCGACGAGCGGATGGCGCAAGGATTCTCAAGCTTCATGCTGAAGATGGGTACATCGCCGATACGAAGCGAGATAGAGCGCGTGGCCACGCTGGAGGCGCGCTATGGGAGCGGTGTTACGCTGATCGCCGACGCTAACGAGGGGTGGAATCGCAAGGAGGCTCGAGAGTTCCTAGAGGGGGTGAGCGGCTCCCACCTTGCTTTCCTCGAGCAGCCATTGGACAAGGCGGATTTAGAGGGCGCGGCGTTACTGGCCAAGACTAATGGCATCCCGATTTCAGCGGATGAAGCGCTGGCTGGATACTCGCATGCTGCGGCGATTGCACGCGTAAGTGCCGCCAGTGTCTTCAGTGTCAAGAGCAGTAAAAATGGAGGGCCTTTGCGCGCGCAGCGCATCGCAGCCGTGGCCGAGGCGTTTGGGATTCGCTGCTACATGAATTCGATGATTGAGTTCGGTGTGACGCAAGTGGCGTCACTGCAGCACGCAGTAACCATAGGGAATCTCGTCGACGCTGGGCACGCCTTTATGTCAACGCTACGGCTCGCAGAGGACCCGACCGATTTTTCTTCCTTTGTGCGTAAAGGAGTGGTTCATCTTCCGCAGAGAGCAGGACTGGGCGTGGAGGTAGACGAGTCGCATGTGCGGCATATGGCAGTGAGCGGATTTCATCTTCGCGTGTAACAAACGAACGGATAGCGTTGGCATGCCGGACGTAAAGCATGCGGAAATGATCGATGTGACCGACCTTCTCCAGGCCATGGTGTGAACCGCCTGAGG
>NZ_BBJJ01000316.1 GCF_000739815.1 Paraburkholderia mimosarum LMG 23256 = NBRC 106338 | reverse complement strand
AGAACCCCGCGAACGATGCGCGCTTGCAGGCGGCGCTCGCGCAGCATGACAAAGCGTTGCTACAGACGCTGGAAGAAGTGGACAACGCGTACGGGCTATGCCACGGCTTCGATGCGCGCAGCGCGCGGCTCGAAGCGTCGCTCGACGTCGCCCGCCGCAATGCGCAGAGCGCGCGGCAGTTGTACGAAGGCGGACAGCGCACGCTGGAGGATGCTCTCAACGCACGTATCGATGCGTTACAGCGCGAGGACGAACTGGTGCTGGCGCAAACCGATGCCGCGCTGGCAACGGTGAAGCTGTATCTCGCGCTGGGCGGTGGCTGGGCGGAAGGCGACGACGCAACTGCCGCCCCGATGGCCGACTCCAATGTGTTTGATTGATGCGCGCACGTGAGGTCTGCAGGTGGGACGTGCAGGAGCGACAGATCCCGGTGAGGTATATCCCCGACGAAACCGATCGATCGATATCAAAAAAATCTTCAGGAGATGAAAATAAATTTCATATCTAGAAAACTCGTGATTGGTGATATTGTGATATTGATCCATATTCGAAACAGATTTGACTCGTTCAGGTTGACACTTGACGGTCGTCGGCACCGATGGGATTGGCCAGACGCGCTTCGAGCTGCTCGCGCCCGGTGCGAGCGCCACTGGCGACACGATGCCAGAGCGTCGCCAGTGATTTACCCTGCTGGATGATGTGGAACACGTCGCCGTGACACGGCGTATCGGGCCAGGCCATTTTTTGCCCGACACGCAGACCGGTTCCCGCATCGGCGATCGTGTGCTCAGGATCGAGGCCCTGTGCCTGCAGCTCCAGCAGATGGATGGCCCAGGTGTCGCCGTCGCGATGGGCTTCGGGGGCGAGCAGATAGCAATAGGTCGAGGCGACATCGATACCGGCGAGCACGGGTTGGGAACCCTGAAAGAGTTCGTCGTGCAGACCGACCCGGATGGGTGAGAGATCGATACCGGCGTTGATGGCGATGGCCTGCTTTGCGGCCCGCTGAAGAACGGTGTGAATCGTGCCCAGGCTGGTCGAGACGCCGAGCAGGTCGTGCATGAGTTCAAGGGTACTGCGAAACGAAACGTGGCCCACCATCGTGAGCGCCACGATGACCTGATCGAGCGGCGTGGTTCAAAACACGTGATTTTTGCGTTACAGGGACGAGCTTAAGCAGCCTGCGCGAAACGCAGGAATGGCAAGAATTCCGG
>NZ_BBJJ01000317.1 GCF_000739815.1 Paraburkholderia mimosarum LMG 23256 = NBRC 106338 | reverse complement strand
GGACCAAGCCGCACGTGAACGTGGGCACGATCGGTCACGTTGACCACGGCAAGACCACGCTGACGGCAGCGATCACGACGGTTCTGACCGCCAAGTTCGGCGGCGAGGCGAAGGCGTACGACCAGATCGACGCCGCGCCGGAAGAAAAGGCACGTGGTATTACCATCAACACCGCGCACGTCGAGTACGAAACGGCCAACCGCCACTACGCACACGTCGACTGCCCGGGCCACGCTGACTACGTGAAGAACATGATCACGGGCGCGGCGCAGATGGACGGCGCAATCCTGGTGTGCTCGGCCGCTGACGGCCCGATGCCGCAAACGCGTGAGCACATCCTGCTGGCCCGTCAGGTCGGCGTGCCGTACATCATCGTGTTCCTGAACAAGTGCGACATGGTCGACGACGCCGAGCTGCTCGAGCTGGTCGAAATGGAAGTGCGCGAGCTGCTCTCGAAGTACGACTTCCCGGGCGACGACACGCCGATCATCAAGGGTTCGGCCAAGCTGGCGCTGGAAGGCGACAAGGGCGAGCTGGGCGAAGTGGCGATCATGAACCTGGCCGACGCACTGGACACGTACATCCCGACGCCGGAGCGCGCGGTTGACGGCGCGTTCCTGATGCCGGTGGAAGACGTGTTCTCGATCTCGGGTCGCGGCACGGTGGTGACGGGTCGCGTCGAGCGCGGCGTCGTCAAGGTCGGCGAGGAAATCGAAATCGTCGGTATCAAGCCGACGGTGAAGACGACCTGCACGGGCGTGGAAATGTTCCGCAAGCTGCTCGACCAGGGTCAGGCAGGCGACAACGTCGGTATCCTGCTGCGCGGCACGAAGCGTGAAGACGTGGAGCGCGGCCAGGTGCTGGCCAAGCCGGGTTCGATCACGCCGCACACGCACTTCACGGCTGAAGTGTACGTGCTGAGCAAGGACGAAGGCGGCCGTCACACGCCGTTCTTCAACAACTACCGTCCGCAGTTCTACTTCCGTACGACGGACGTGACGGGCTCGATCGAGCTGCCGAAGGACAAGGAAATGGTGATGCCGGGCGACAACGTGTCGATCACGGTGAAGCTGATCGCTCCGATCGCGATGGAAGAAGGTCTGCGCTTCGCAATCCGCGAAGGTGGCCGTACCGTCGGCGCCGGTGTCGTCGCCAAGATCATCGAGT
>NZ_BBJJ01000318.1 GCF_000739815.1 Paraburkholderia mimosarum LMG 23256 = NBRC 106338 | reverse complement strand
ACCGTCGAGGTCGTGCAGGCGGGCGAGTCCTACAGCGACGCCTACGCCCACGCCGTACGGCTGCAGGAGGAGCGCGGCCTGACCTTCGTCCATCCATTCGACGATCCCGATGTGATCGCCGGCCAGGGCACCGTGGCGATGGAAGTGCTGAGCCAGCATCAGGCCCCGATTCACGCGATCTTCGTGCCGATCGGCGGCGGGGGGCTGGCCGCCGGCGTGGCTGCCTACGTGAAGGCCGTGCGCCCCGACATCCGCGTGATCGGCGTGCAGACCGACGATTCCTGCGCGATGGCGCAGTCGATCAAGGCGGGCGAGCGCGTGGAACTGAGCGAAGTGGGCCTCTTCTCCGACGGCACGGCCGTGAAGCTCGTGGGCGAGGAAACCTTCCGCCTGTGCCGGGAGTATCTCGACGAGGTGCTGACGGTGGACACCGACGCGCTGTGCGCGGCGATCAAGGACGTCTTCCAGGACACGCGCAGCGTGCTCGAACCGGCGGGCGCACTGGCCGTGGCGGGCGCGAAGCAGTATGCGGAACGCGAAGGCATCGAGGGGCAAACGCTCGTGGCGATCACCTCGGGCGCGAACATGAACTTCGACCGCATGCGTTTCGTGGCCGAGCGCGCGGAGGTGGGCGAGGCGCGCGAGGCGGTGTTCGCGGTGACGATCCCCGAAGAGCGCGGCAGCTTCAGGCGCTTCTGCGAACTGGTCGGCACGCGCAGCGTGACCGAGTTCAACTACCGCATCGACGACGCCGAACGCGCGCACATCTTCGTGGGCGTGCAGATCCGCAATCGTGGCGAGTCGCAGCAGATCGCGAAGGCCTTCGTCGATCACGGCTTTCCGAGCGTCGACCTCACCGGCGACGAGCTCTCGAAGCAGCACATCCGCTACATGGTGGGCGGGCGCTCGCCTCTGGCACACGACGAGCGCCTGTTCCGCTTCGAGTTCCCCGAGCGCCCGGGCGCGCTCATGCGCTTTCTTTCGTCGATGGCGCCGAACTGGAACATCAGCCTCTTTCACTACCGCAACCAGGGCGCCGACTACAGCTCGATTCTCGTGGGCATCCAGGTGCCCGCAGCCGATGACGCCGAGTTCCGCCGCTTCCTCGCCACGCTCGGTTATCCGCATTGGGAAGAGACGGGCAATCCGGCGTATCGGTTGTTCCTGG
>NZ_BBJJ01000319.1 GCF_000739815.1 Paraburkholderia mimosarum LMG 23256 = NBRC 106338 | reverse complement strand
CGCTCGAGCGCGAGCGCCACGCCCATGCCGCCGCCGATGCACAGCGAGGCCAGACCGCGCTTCGCGTCGCGGCGCTGCATTTCGTGCAGCAGCGTCACGAGAATGCGGCAGCCCGACGCGCCGATCGGGTGACCGATCGCAATCGCCCCGCCGTTCACGTTGATCTTCGACGTGTCCCAGCCCATCTGCTTGTTCACCGCGAGCGCCTGCGCCGCGAACGCCTCGTTGATCTCCATCAGATCGAGATCGTTCACCGTCCAGCCCGCACGCTCCAGACAGCGCGTCGACGCCGGCACCGGGCCCATGCCCATCACCTTCGGGTCCACCCCGCCGCTCGCGTACGCCTTGATGCGCGCGAGCGGCGTGAGCCCCAGCGCCTCGGCCTTCTTCGCCGACATCACCACGACCGCCGCCGCGCCGTCGTTGATGCCCGACGCGTTGGCCGCCGTCACCGTACCTTCCTTCGAGAACGCGGGCTTCAGGCCCGCGAGCGAGTCGGCCGTCACGCCGTGGCGCACGAACTCGTCGGTGGCGAACTGCAGCGGCTCGCCCTTGCGCTGCGGAATCGCCACCGGCACGATCTCGGCGTCGAAGCGCCCCGCCTTCTGCGCGGCTTCGGCCTTGTTCTGCGAGAGCGCCGCGAAGGCATCCTGCTCTTCGCGCGTGATGCCGTATTCCTTCGCGACGTTTTCCGCCGTCACGCCCATGTGGTACTGGTTGTAGACGTCCCACAGGCCGTCCACGATCATGCTGTCGATGAGCTTCGCATCGCCCATGCGGAACCCGTCGCGTGAGCCCGGCAGCACGTGCGGCGCCGCGCTCATGTTCTCCTGGCCGCCGGCCACCACGATCTCCGAGTCGCCCGCGATGACCGCGTTGGCCGCGAGCATCACCGCCTTCAGGCCCGAGCCGCACACCTTGTTGATCGTCATCGCGGGAACCGCCGTGGGCAGGCCCGCCTTGATCGACGCCTGGCGCGCCGCGTTCTGGCCCGAACCGGCCGTGAGCACCTGGCCCATGATCACGTCGCTCACCTGCCCGGGGCTCACGCCCGCGCGCTCGAGCGCCGCCTTGATGACGATCGCGCCCAGGTCGGGCGCCGCCACCTTCGCCAGCGAACCGCCGAATTTGCCTACCGCCGTGCGTGCGGCCGAAACGATCAC
>NZ_BBJJ01000320.1 GCF_000739815.1 Paraburkholderia mimosarum LMG 23256 = NBRC 106338 | reverse complement strand
ACTCCATACCGAATCTGGGCTATTCCGGAAAACCTATTCAATAACTCACTTTGGACGAGTGATGCTTGGATACGAGAGAAACGACTATCTAACCCTTGATCCGGACACACTAGCGCTTGTCGAGCCTTGGAAAGCACGAGAAAAGCTGGCGGAACTCAATAAAAACGCCAATGATCGGTTTCAATCCGAACGAAGAGACTATCTGCAAAGGCGATTCACCGTCGCACTTAAATGGCTTGCTCAAAGAAAGACCGTTACGGAACGGTTGAGCGATCTCATTCGATCGGGAAACTACTCACGCGATGATCTGATTCGCATTGCAAATGGAGAATTCTAGGGAAGGTCTGCACAACATGTTTTCAGAGCGCCGAACTTTTTTCACGTTGGGCGTATCGTCCGCAGGGTCTGCTAGCAGGTTGGTCGACCGGCTTTTGAAGCATGATGGCCTTCGTTTTCCGAGACTCACGGCCTGATGCGCCGGGCGATTCACGCTTTGCTCAAAGCCTTGCGCGCCATCCAGAGGTTGCCCAGCGCAAACAGTGTTGTGATCTGTGCGGTGTTCTTCACCAATCCTCGGTAGCGGGTCTTCGTGTAACCAAACTGCTGCTTGAGCACGCGAAACGGATGTTCAACCTTGGCGCGCATGCCAGCCTTCAGGCGCTCAATCTGGTTGTATATCGCATCCAGAGGATTGGTCAGGTCCAGCTGTCGACGCTTGCCCGGTCGCATCGCGACATGCCAGCGTACCGGGTTCGCCTGACACCGCTTTTCAATACCCTGATATCCGGCGTCAGCGTACACATCCTTTTCCTGGCCGTGCAACAACGCTTCGGCCGCATTGATGTCGTGCACGTTGGCCGCCGTACCAATGACGGTGTGGACCAGACCCGACTCTGCGTCCACGCCGATGTGCGCTTTCATCCCGAAGTACCATTGATTCCCTTTCTTCGTCTGATGCATTTCCGGGTCCCGTTTGCCAGAGCCGTTCTTTGTCGAACTCGGTGCGCTAATCAAGGTCGCATCGACCGCTGACCCTGCCTTCAACATCAAGCCCTTTTCACTCAGGATCTCATTGACCAGGGCGAGCATCTGCGCGGCCAGTCCGTGCGTTTCGAGAAGGTGGCGGAACCGCAGAATCGTGCTTTCGTCCGGAAAACG
>NZ_BBJJ01000321.1 GCF_000739815.1 Paraburkholderia mimosarum LMG 23256 = NBRC 106338 | reverse complement strand
GCTCGCGCTTGCCGCCGTCCGCTGGCTGCTGTGGCTCGCCGCCGTCGCGATACTGAGCGCGTGGCTGCTGCCTGGCACGCTCGGCCACCAGCCATGGAAGCAGGATGAGACCTATACGTTCGGCATCATCCAGCACATGCTCGACACCGGCGATCTGATCGTACCCACCAACGCCGGGCAACCATTCGTCGAGAAGCCGCCGATCTACGACTGGGTTGCCACCGGCCTCGCGTGGATGTTCGGCCGCTATCTGCCGCTGCACGACGCGGCGCGTCTCGCGAGCGTGCTGTTCGGCAGCTTGACCCTCTTCTGCACGGCACGGATCGTACGCCGCGCGGTGGCAGCGTCGAGCTGGTTCGACCTGCGCGTGATCGGCACGCTTGCGTTGTTCGCCGGCACGCCCATCGTCGTCAAACACGTACACGACCTGATGACCGACGTCGCCTTGATGGCAGGCGCCGCGTCGGCTTCTGTGGTTTGTTCGAGTTGGTGTTGGTCCATACAGGCGATGGCGCTGATGCCGCTCAAGCAGAGCCGCCGCCCGACTCTGATGGCCGGCGCCACGCGATCATCAGCGCCGCAGCAATGTTCGGCGCGGGTGTCGGCGTATCGCTGCTCGCCAAAGGCCTGTTCGTGCCTCTCGTTTTCGGCGCAACCATCCTCGCGCTGCTCGCGCTGTATCCCGGTTGCCGCAGCCGCAGGTTTGCGGGCGCGCTCGGCATTGCGCTGCTGGTTTGCGCGCCGTTCATACTGATCTGGCCGATCTGCTTCTATCTACGCTCGGAAACGCTATTCAAAGTCTGGCTGTGGGACAACAACGTCGGGCGCTTTCTGGGTTTCTCGGTGGCCGAACTGGGCTCCAGGAACGAAAGCCGCCTGTTCGTTTTGCGCACCATTCTGAGTGTCGGCTTTCCGGTGGTGCCGCTCGCGCTGGCCGCGCTCGCCCGCGGCGCATGGCGGCGCTGGCGCGCTCCGGAAGTGGCATTGCCGGCGATCTTCGCGGGCATCGGCTTCGCCGTGCTGCAAAGCTCGGCGACGGTGCGCGAGTTGTATATCCTGCCGTTCATTGCGCCGCTCGCGTTGCTGGCGATGCAAGGCGTCGATGCGCTGCCGCGCCGTCTGCATGCGAGCTGGGATATGGCGAGCCGCGT
>NZ_BBJJ01000322.1 GCF_000739815.1 Paraburkholderia mimosarum LMG 23256 = NBRC 106338 | reverse complement strand
CAATGTCCTGAAGAACGCCTGCCGGGTTGAGGCGCTGCAGCTCTCGCAGATGGAGCGGGTAGAGAAGGCACTTGCACTGGGCTTTGTTCAGCAGGGCATGGCCGCGGTTGGTTGCAGACGCAACTAGGCATTTTTGACGCAAACGGCCTTGCCGAAGCTGTTCCACAGATTCACGAGGTTCGCGATAATCACGCCCTCGCGCTGCTGAGATTCGGTTTTGCGCGTCAGTAGTCGCGCACCGATACAACGCTTGATTCGCGAGATCTGCGCCTCGACCAGCGCGCGCTGGCCGTACCCGTATTTGTTGCGGAACGCATGGATGCCCTTGTCCTTGATGTACCGAACGAGATGGTCGTGCCAGCGCGTCGCCGGCTGATTGTGAACGACCGCATTGGCCGGTGAGGGAATCACCGGCAGCACGCCGCAGGCTGACCACGCCTCGGTCTGCGCAATACTGTAATACGCGCCGTCGGCGATCACGCAGTCGACATTCGCGTCGACTGCCAGCATCGCATTCAGGCCCGCCTCGTCGGAAACGTTGTCCTCGGTAATCGCGATCTGGTGGACATTCATCTCCGGGTCGATCGACAGATGCATCTTGCGCCACGGCGTCTGGCTCGCGTCGCGCCCGTACTTTTGCCGATGCCATTCGCTGGCCCGGCCAAAGTTCATGCCGCTGCTGTCGACGATCAGGCTGATAGCTTCGCCGTTGCGCAGGCGTTCGGCCACGCGAGCGCAGCGTTGTTTGACCTGAACCTCGAGCGTACGGAACCGCTCGCTCAGAAGCCCGAAACTCGGTACCCCGATGTCGAGTCCGCGCAGCGCCCAGAATTCGTGCATGTGGCCGGTGATCTGCCGCATGCCCCAGCCGAACAGCCGGTAGAAGATGAAGATCAGTTCGAGGTACGCATCGCTGTACGTCCGGGACTGACCCGACACGCCCTTCTGGTAGGGCGTGTCGTTGATGAACAGCGCCTTCAGGTCTCCGTCGGGACAATACAGGCTGAGTTGCCCGCGCCGCTTCAGGCTTTCGTTGTACTCGTGCGCGTATGTTACCGCATAGCCCGGCTTCGCTCGTTTGCGCGGTTCGCCCGTCTTCAGTCTTGCCTTGTAAGGGCATGAAAGCTCGC
>NZ_BBJJ01000323.1 GCF_000739815.1 Paraburkholderia mimosarum LMG 23256 = NBRC 106338 | reverse complement strand
ACACGGGCTTCCCGAAAAAGGGCAAGCATTCGGTCGGCGTAGCGCGGCAATACTGTGGGCAACTGGGCAAACAGGATAACTGCCAAATCGCCGTGAGCCTGTCGATCGCGACGCAACGCGGCAGCCTGCCAATTGCGTGGCAGCTGTATGTGCCCAAGGAATGGATTGACGACCGGGAACGAGCGCGTCGCGCGGGCATTCCCGACGATCTCGCCTTCGAGACCAAGCCGCAGATTGCGCTGGCCCAACTCCGGGAGGCTGTAGCATCCGGCATTGCGCCGGGCATTGTGCTCGCGGATGCCGGGTACGGCGACGAAACCGCTTTCCGGGAAAGCGTAACTGAACTGGGTTTGTTGTACGCGGTAGGGATCCGGCCGGCCACCTCTGTGTGGGCACCCGGTACGGCGCCACTTCCGCCCAAGCCCTGGAGTGGGCGCTGCAAACCCCCGACATTGTTACGCCGCGCGCCCGGTCATGAACCGCTCGCAGTGAAGGAACTGGCCATGCAATTACCCGAAAACGCCTGGCAGACCGTAACCTGGCGGGAAGGTAGCAACGCAGCACTTTCCTCACGCTTTGCCGCCGTACGGGTTCGTCCCGCACATCGCGACAATTGGCGAAGTACCGTTCGCGACGAAGAATGGCTGCTTATTGAATGGCCTGATGACGATACGGAGCCACTCAAATACTTTCTCACTACCGCCCCCGAAGAGGCGACCCTGGAGCAGCTTGTGTTCGTGACCAAAATGCGCTGGCGCATCGAGCGCGACTACCAGGACCTGAAGCAGGAGTTCGGTCTCGGTCATTATGAAGGGCGAGGCTGGCGTGGCTTTCACCATCACGCCACACTGAGTATCGCAGCGTATGGGTTTCTGATGGCACAGCGACTCAGAATGCAATCAGATGAACATGGTAAAAAAAACTTCCTTGAAAGCGCGCTGCCTGCCCTTCCCTCGGATTACATCCCCCGGGGCAGTCCAGCGCGCTCAACGCCACGTTCCTGATTCGATTACTACGTTGCGTATCCTGCTTGGACAAAGGCTCATGCAACGATGGCGCTCTTCCTGTACCACAATAGAGTGCGCAACTGAGTTTTTGACACAGTAAGACTA
>NZ_BBJJ01000324.1 GCF_000739815.1 Paraburkholderia mimosarum LMG 23256 = NBRC 106338 | reverse complement strand
TTACTCACACGTCAGAAATATAGCGGACAGATTGATGCCTGAAAAATGATCTAACAAGGCACGGATCCCGCCCGATTTGTGAAAGTTGCTCGTGGATTTTCGCGCCCAATCTTTCACCTTTTTGAAGCGGGCGGCGCGCGACACCGGTCCGCTTGACGTGACTCCACACCAGTTCATCTGGATTGAGGTCCGGCGCATAACCGGGCAGGAAATGCAAGATCAACTTGCCCTGCGTACTAGCGACGTAGTTTTTAACGATGGCTTTCTTATGCGCTGGCAATCCGTCGACGATCAAGTGAACCGGTTTTTTCCGATTGAACATCAACTTCTTGAGCAGTTCCACGAACAACTCGCCGCTAAGCGCCCCGTCATACGTTGCAAACCAGAAAGCCCCCTTCGAGTTGACAGCGGAGGCGGCGCTCATGCTTTGCCGTTCGCCGGGCCGCTCGACCACCGGCGTCTCACCGCGCGGCGCCCACGTCCTGCCATGAACCGAGTCGGCACGGAAGCCCGATTCGTCCCAGAAAAAGATATCCGCCTTCTGCTCGCGAGCCTGCCTGGCAATGCCCGGGTAGGTGTCTCGCTGCCAACGCTCGATAGCTTCCGGGTCACGCTGATAAGCACGCTGCAACGGCTTTTGCGGCGTCAGGTTCAGACGCGCGAGCATCGCGCCGATCGAAGCCAGGCTCAGCGTGACGTCGAATTTCTGTCGTACCAGCTCACGAACCAGGTTGCGAGTCCACAAGCCAAAATCAAAGCCGTATTGCATTGGGTTCTTGCCATTAACCCAGCGCATTACCCGCTGCTCCTGCGTCGGAGTAAGCGTACGTGGTCGCCCTGTGCCCTTGGTCGATCGCAGCGCTCGCACTCCACGACCACGGCCTCGTGCCTGCGCCCTGATCTTGTAGGCCCACGAGCGATGCATTCCAAACGACGCCGCAACATCATTTGGATGCTCGCCTTCAGCCATACGCTGAACTGCAAGGATACGCATCTCTTCAAGCGTGTTGTGAGCCAGGCTCCGGCCATCTCGTTTCATGGGCGATCCTCTCAATAGGTATCGCTCAAGCATAGGCCATCTGTCCGCAAAATTCCTGACTTATGAGTAAA
>NZ_BBJJ01000325.1 GCF_000739815.1 Paraburkholderia mimosarum LMG 23256 = NBRC 106338 | reverse complement strand
CCTAGTCCGTTGAACCGGATGAATTGCACCGGATTCGCCGCGATGGATCGGAGTACTTCCATTTCAACGGAAGCGCCTGCTTGTTGTATTGACGTATGTAACGCATGAGCTTTTTGTCGAGATCCTTGGTGCTGGTGAATACGCCTCGCGCAATGACGTCGCGCTGGATGCGGGCAAACCAGTTCTCGACCTGATTCAGCCATGACGAATACGTGGGGGTGTAATGTATCGAGACCTTCGGATGGTCAGCCAGAAATGTTTGAACAGCGTCGGTTTTGTGGCTGCTCACGTTGTCGCAGATCACGTGAATCTCCTTTTCGCGTGGCTGCGCCGACACCACCTCGGTGAGGAACGCGACAAACTGGGCGCTGGTGTGGCGTGGCGCGGTTTTGCCGAGCACCTCACCGGTGGCAACATTCAATGCGGCGAACAGGCTCAGGGTACCGTTGCGTTTGTATTCGAAGCCATGGCTCTCGGCGCGCCCGGGCGAGAGCGGCAGCATCCGGTCCTTGCGATCCAGCGCCTGGATGGCTGTCTTCTCGTCCACGCAGAACACCACCGCATGCAATGGCGGATTGAGGTACAGCCCGATCACGTCGGCTGCCTTCGCCTCAAAGTCAGGATCGTTGGACACCATGTGCGTATCGAGACGATGTGGCCGAATGTCGTGCTTGCGCCAGATACGTTGCACGGTCATGAAAGCCATGCCCAGCTGTGCCGCCAGTTTGCGGCTGCTCCAGTGCGTCGAGCCGTCGGCAGGCTTGCGTCGCAGCGTGTAGTCGAGCACTCTCGCTTCAAGACCCGCGAGGTCAGGTCGCGGCGCGCGGCCTGGATGTCTGCCGTACAGGCCACCCAGGCGCTCACTTGTGAAGCGCGTTTGCCACGTTGTGATGAAACGCGAATCGCAGCGCAATTCGGCCATGATCGCCGCGCGCGAGGCCCCTTCGTCGAGCAGCAAGATCAATCGCGCACGCCTCACCTGGCCAACGGCCATCGTGCGGCTGCGCTGCATCGACATCAGCTCTTCGCGCTCGGTTTCACTCAGATTCATTTTACCCATGCACTATTAGATCAGTGCAATTTTAATGGTTCAATGGACTAGC
>NZ_BBJJ01000326.1 GCF_000739815.1 Paraburkholderia mimosarum LMG 23256 = NBRC 106338 | reverse complement strand
TGCGAGTAGTGGAATGAAGCGCGACGCGGCTTTGCTGACGGCCGATTGCTCCAGCGTAGAATATGCTGGGTGGTCTGCTGAGAGGTTGAGTGAAGTCGATGTCATGCTCGTCTCCAGACGGACCACGGCGCGCAGAAGGCGCTGCCGGACTCCGCGACTCAGTGTTTCCTAAGGAAGCCCGCAGCGCTCGAAGATTGCGCTGATCTCGGCAGCCGTGAAGGCTTCCATATGCTTGCGAAACTGCGGCAGCAACCAGTCGCGGGCCTGCACGCGCTGATTGTTCGAGGCGATGCGCGCGTCCGACTTCAGTTCGGCGAGGCCGAAAGCGTCGCAGAACAGTGCCCACTGGGTATCGGAGACGACCGCCAGAAAGATCTGCTCGCCTTCCTTGACCGAAAACACGTCGTAGACACCCCACGCGGAAATGCGGTTCGGCATCGGCGCCGCGGCCTGTCCGGTCACGGCAAACTGCATCATGTGCTGGGCGACGAGGAACACATTGTTCTCGAACAACGCGCTCTGCACTTCCTGACCACGCCCCGTGCGTTCGCGTTGAGCCAGCGCCGCCATCGCGCCGATTGCACCGAACATTCCGCCCATGATGTCGTTGACGCTCGTCCCGGCGCGCAGCGGTCTGCCCTCGGGCCCTTTCATGTAGGCGAGCCCGCCCATCATCTGCACGACTTCGTCGAGCGCGGTGCGATGATCGTACGGGCCGGGCAGAAACCCCTTGTGCGACACATAGACGAGACGTGGATTGAGCCTGGAAAGCGCGGCATACCCGAGGCCGAGCTTGTCCATCGTTCCGCTCTTGAAGTTCTCGCTGAAGACGTCCGCCCCGGCAAGCAGCTTGTGGACGATCTCCACGCCCCGTGGGTCCTTCACATCGACCGCAATGCTTTTCTTGTTTCGGTTGAACGTGCCATCTCGACGACACGCACGCCGCCATACGGCAAATTCTGGTTTGCGCTTGCGTCGCTCATTGCGCCACCCCGATCAGGCAGCCTTCCGGTTGTGGCGCGCTGGGGGCGCGGCCGTCCGCATACTCGAATCCCTTGGGCAGCGCCGCGTCCGGGACGTGCCCC
>NZ_BBJJ01000327.1 GCF_000739815.1 Paraburkholderia mimosarum LMG 23256 = NBRC 106338 | reverse complement strand
CATGTGGTTATACACAACTTGACGATTCGAAGGCGATGCTGGAATAGGAAAGTAGTCGGGAGGGGTTGATAACGACGTGGAATTCGCGATTTACTCTCGGATTTTCGGCATGAAGATTCGAGACGACGCGGGGGCATGGGTGGACGAGGAATTCGAAACGCTGGATCTGGGTGATCCACGGCGAGACCGGCGCGCAAAGGAACTGGTCAAACGGTTTGCCAGTCGGCCGACGGCCAGCATCCCGGGCGCGTGCGAAGACTGGGCCGAGACGATGGTGGCCTATCGCTTTCTGGGCAATGAGCGCATCGACTGGCGCGACATGATGCAGCCGCATTGGGATCGCACACCACCGCGCGCATGGGGCAGTTGCCGGTGGTGCTGTGTATTGCCGATACGACGGAGCTGAACTTTAACGGTCAGGACATCGAGGGTGCCGGGCCGCTCAGTTATGAAGCACAGGTGGGCATGTACCTTCACGCGACCTACGCGGTGACGCCGGATCGCGAGCCACTTGGCGTAATCAATTCGTGGATGTTTGCACGCGAGCCACGCGATTCAAACGGCAAGCG
>NZ_BBJJ01000328.1 GCF_000739815.1 Paraburkholderia mimosarum LMG 23256 = NBRC 106338 | reverse complement strand
CCTAGGGAAGGTCTGCACAACATGTTTTCAGAGCGCCGAACTTTTTTCACGTTGGGCGTATCGTCCGCAGGGTCTGCTAGCAGGTTGGTCGACCGGCTTTTGAAGCATGATGGCCTTCGTTTTCCGAGACTCACGGCCTGATGCGCCGGGCGATTCACGCTTTGCTTAAAGCCTTGCGCGCCATCCAGAGGTTGCCCAGCGCAAACAGTGTTGTGATCTGTGCGGTGTTCTTCACCAATCCTCGGTAGCGGGTCTTCGTATAACCAAACTGCTGCTTCAGCACGCGAAACGGATGTTCAACCTTGGCGCGCACGCCAGCCTTCAGGCGCTCAATCTGGTTGTATATCGCATCCAGACGATTGGTCAGGTCCAGCTGTCGACGCTTGCCCGGTCGCATCGCGACATGCCAGCGTACCGGGTTCGCCTGACACCGCTTTTCAATACCCTGATATCCGGCGTCAGCGTACACATCCTTTTCCTGGCCGTGCAACAACGCTTCTGCCGCATTGATGTCGTGCACGTTGGCCGCCGTACCAATGACGGTGTGGACCAGACCCGACTCTGCGTCCACGCCGATGTGCGCTTTCATCCCGAAATACCATTGATTCCCTTTCTTCGTCTGATGCATTTCCGGGTCCCGTTTGCCAGAGCCGTTCTTTGTCGAACTCGGTGCGCTAATCAAGGTCGCATCGACCGCTGACCCTGCCTTCAACATCAAGCCCTTTTCACTCAGGATCTCATTGACCAGGGCGAGCATCTGCGCGGCCAGTCCGTGCGTTTCGAGAAGGTGGCGGAACCGCAGAATCGTGCTTTCGTCTGGCAAACGCGTCATACCTTCGTCCAGCCCCGCAAACTCACGGTACAGCGGCACGTCATAAAGCGCCTCTTCCATCGCCGGGTCCGAAAGCCCAAACCACTGCTGCATGAAGTGAATCTGCAGCATCGTCGCAACCGGAAACGGCGGCCTTCCAGTCTTACCCTTCGGATAGTGCGGTTCGATCAACGCAATCAACCTCGACCATGGCACAACGCGCCTCATCTCATCGAGAAA
>NZ_BBJJ01000329.1 GCF_000739815.1 Paraburkholderia mimosarum LMG 23256 = NBRC 106338 | reverse complement strand
GTCCTACCTATATAAGCTTTCTCAACCCGTCTACCTATTTGCACCAGAACCACTGTTCGATGGTGGCGGCATCCTTGCCTTCGGTGACGAACACGACCTTGCGTTGTTCGGCGTCGGCCACCAGCGTCAGATAGTTGTGCCCCCGCCTGTAGGAGGTCTCGTCCACAGCGGCGCTGGTCATGCCGGACAGGTCGATCGCGGCCAGCGCCAGTTGGACGTATCGCTTGCAGATCGCATGCACCCGGTGCCACGATTCGCCGACGGCGCGGGCTACAACAGTAAAGGGCATCTGCTGGGCGAGCGTGAGCACCATCGCCTCGAACAGCAGCGTGAAACCGCTGAGCTTGCCGGCCCAATCGGGCTCGACAAGCGCTACGCGGCCGTCGGGCAGCTTCACGCGCGGCGTGCGTACTTCGAGGTAGCAGTCGTGCTGGAAAAAGTTCAGGTGCCGGTAACGCTTGACGATGGTGTCGTGCACGGAATGCGCGCCGGCCACTTCAGGATGCGCGAAGCGACTTCCAGCAGTGAAATCGATCTGGATCGTCAGCAGCTTGGTCGCCGCGTCGAAATCGACGCCGCTCACGAACCACGGATCGCTCACACCCAATGCGGCTTCGAACAGCTTGCTGTGCATGACCTGCCTTCGTCTTGTTTATGCAGAAGTCGGGACGATACCACCCAGTGGAAACTCAATAGAGGCGAAAAAACCTTGTGCGCACACAACCAAAAAATCAAACACTGCGGACCGTCCGAAATAGCTCTCAGTATGACACCAATCGGGCATTTGATTGATATCAAATGTTTTTTCGATATCCAAACGATATTCTAATATCGCCCAATTTCTTAGGTTTTAAACAGCACCGGATTTGGCGGAAGCTCCAACGCTTGAGGTTATTCATCGGGCTTTGCCCAACCCAGAGGCATGAGGGCGAATCCGGAAAGGAATACGAATACGAGGCAGCGGCGGCAGCGGTCGACCGATTGTCTGGCGCACTGAGCCCTTTCCGCAGTATTCTCGAAAATACTTTAAGTTGAGGT
>NZ_BBJJ01000330.1 GCF_000739815.1 Paraburkholderia mimosarum LMG 23256 = NBRC 106338 | reverse complement strand
AGTCCATTGGTATTTTCATTCGAACCCCGTTGCCAGGGGTGCTTCGGATCGCAGAAGTACACGGCAATGTCGGTGGCTATGGTGAATCGTTTGTGACCTGCCATCTCCGTGCCTCTGTCCCATGTGAGCGATTTATAGAGTTCGTGCGGGAGCTTGCTTGCATGTTTTATCAGCGCATTGACTACCGTCTCACTGTCCTTGCTGGTGAGCTTCACCAGCATGAGATAGCGCGTCTGGCGCTCTACAAGTGTTGCAATCTGGCTACCGCTGCTGCCACACAGCAGGTCTCCCAGTGACCAGGCACCGCGCGGTCTTCCACTGTGGCGGGCCGTTCGCTGATTGATATGGCGTCGCGGATCCTGCCGTGATCGTCTGTCTTCTGGGTGTGATGCCGCGACCGCCGCATGGCTCGGGTGCGCCGTAAATGTTCCAGCAGCTCTTTCTTCAGGGCGCCCCGCGCCTGAATGAAGAGACTACGGTAGATGGTCTCGTGTGACACGTGGTGATCCTCGTTGCGCGGCCAGGCGCGTTTCAGCCATCCAGCAATCTGCTGGGGCGACCACTGCAACTGGAGCTTGTCGGCAACGATATGGGCCAGCATCCGATACCTGACCAGTTTGCAGACCTTGGGCCGGTGCGCCCGTTCCCATGCGAGCTGGTCCGCATGGCTTGCCCTGTAGCCTTTCTCTCCACTGTTGCGCTTAATCTCGCGACAGATCGTGGAAGGCGACCGCGACAGTCGCCGTGCGATTGACTGGATCGAGTCGCCCGCCACGAGGCCTCTCGAGATCTCCTCGCGCTCAGCAAGCGTTAGCGCCAGCCTTGATCGCCGCCGTTGCGCGGGCTGGATTCCACCAGTTTGCGCCAGAATTCCTTCTACCGACGAATGATTGCGATTAAAAAGCTCGGCGATATGCTGCAACGACTCGCCTGCACGCCAACGCTCCCACATCAACGCTTTCTGGTTCTCGCTGTAGTAGATCCGGCGCCTCTGTTTCATTTGCAACACTCCCGCTGCTCATGCAGCGCTCATTG
>NZ_BBJJ01000331.1 GCF_000739815.1 Paraburkholderia mimosarum LMG 23256 = NBRC 106338 | reverse complement strand
ATTGGGCAGCGCGCCATGCATGACGTCGGCGCGCACCGTGAGCGTCGGCACGCGGTTGCGCCGCCATACCAGCGGCGACTCCTGCTCCTCGGTGAACGTCGCGAACTGGCTCAGCGGCACCATCCGGCCCGCTGGTGTGGGGACCTGCAACGTGCCCAGCGTCTGGACCGTCAGCGGCTGCTCCTGGTCGGCGCGCGCGACCACGTTGACCAGATAGATGTCGTCGCGGATCTGCGTGATGGGCGTGCCCGTCACGATGGTGTTCATGATCGCGGCCAGCGCGGCGCTGCTCACGCCGAGCTGGCGCGCCTCATCCTGATCGATGTGGATGCGGATCTGCCGGGCCGGCTCCATCCAGTCGAAATTGACATGGCGCGTGCGCGAGTCCGCACCCACGATGCCGGCAAGATCGAGGGCAACCCTGCGCACCTGTGCCGGGTCCGGGCCCGAGACGCGATACTGCAGCGGCCAGCCCACCGGCGGCCCCAGTTCCAGCGGCGACACGCGTGCCACGATGCCGGGAAACTGCTCGCTCAGCACCTTCTCCAGTTTCAGTTGCAGCCGGTCGCGCGCCTCGAGGTTTTTTGCCACCACGACGATCTGGGCGAAAAATGGATTGGGCAACTGGGCATTGAGCGTGAGAATGAAGCGCACGGCGCCACGGCCCACATAGCTGCTGAAGTGATCGACATCGGGATCGCTCTTCAAAATGGCTTCGATGCGCGCGACCTGCGCCTCGGTGGCGTGGATCGACGCGTTCTGGCGCAAGGTCAGATCCACCGTCAGCTCGGGCCGGTCCGACGCGGGAAAAAACTGCTGCGGCACGAAGCGCACCAGGAAGATCGACACCACGAACGCGGCCAGCGTCACCGCGAGCGTCAACCACCTCATGCGCAGCGCGCCACGCAGGAAGCGGTCATAGGCCATGATCATCCTGCCGGGCTTGTCGGGCGCCTTGTCTGCCTTCGGCGCCTTCAGGATGGCCTGACCCA
>NZ_BBJJ01000332.1 GCF_000739815.1 Paraburkholderia mimosarum LMG 23256 = NBRC 106338 | reverse complement strand
AGCGCAGTAACCACGGCCGCGGCGGGCGTCCCGAAGAAACCTGGCACCGATCGCAGCTTTGGTAAGCTGAGGCGTCGCGCCACTGAAGACCGACTCCCCATTGGTGCTATCAACGCCCGTTTCTTAGCGTGGTCCAAGGGGCGGTGGCGCAGTAATGCGCTACCGCTACCCGACATCGGCGTGGACGCAGAGTCGGGTCTGGTCCACACCGTCATTGGTACGGCAGCCAACGTGCACGACATCAATGCGGCCGAAGCGTTGTTGCACGGGCAGGAAAAGGATGTGTATGCTGACGCCGGATATCAGGGTATTGAAAAGCGATGTCAGACTAACCCGGTACGCTGGCATGTCGCGATGCGACCGGGCAAGCGTCGACAACTGGACCTGACCAATCGTCTGGACGCGATATACAACCAGATTGAGCGCCTGAAGGCTGGCGTGCGTGCCAAGGTTGAACATCCGTTTCGCGTGCTCAAGCAGCAGTTTGGTTACACGAAGACCCGCTACCGAGGATTGATGAAGAATATCGCGCAGATCACGACACTGTTTGCGCTGGGCAACCTCTGGATGGCGCGCAAGGCTTTAAGCAAAGCGTGAAACGCCCGGCGCATCAGGCCGAGAGTCTCGGCAAACGAAGGTCATCATGGTTCAAAAGCTCGACGACCAACCTGCTAGCAGACTCTGCGGCCGATACGCCCAACGTGAAAAGATCGGCGCTCTGAAAACATGTTGTGCAGACCTTCCCTAGGTGGGATGCGGCAGCGGATTGAATGACACGGCGTCGAAGCCGCACTACCGCAGTTTGACGAAGAGTGCAAAGTGCGCTTCTCACGCAGCGTTTGATGGCACAGCTATGTCAGAAATTGGAGCGTGAAGATTCACACTACGGCTGTTTGCGCCAGTATCGATGAGTTCAATGGTTTGTTCAGGGGCCCTCTGAATGCCTTCGCAT
>NZ_BBJJ01000333.1 GCF_000739815.1 Paraburkholderia mimosarum LMG 23256 = NBRC 106338 | reverse complement strand
GAAAACACCTGTGACGGAGGGAGATTTCTTCCGCCAACCGCTGCGCGAACAAATCAACCTGAAGCATCCGTTGATACGTTTGTCCGACCTGATCAACTGGGAGCGACTGGGCGCATCGATGACCGGGAGCTTCATGTCGGGCAAAGGCCGACCGGCGAGTTCGCCGCGCCTGATTGCTGGTCTGCTCTACCTGCAACACGCTTTTGACCTGTCCGATGAAGAGGTCCTCGGGCAATGGGTTGAGAACCCCTACTGGCAAGTCTTTACGGGCGAGACGTATCTGCAGACGCAGCCGCCAATTGACCCGTCGAGCCTGACGCGTTGGCGCAAGCGACTGGGCGAAGCTGGCGTTGAAGAGTTGCTGGCCGAGACGATCGAAGCAGCAAGACGCGCTGGCGTGATCAAGGCCTCGAGCGTCAAGCGCGTGATTGTTGATACGACCGTCATGGAGAAGGCGATCACCCACCCAACCGATTCGCGATTGCTCGAACGGTGTCGCGAACATCTGGTGAAGGCCGCGGCGCAGCATGGTCTGAAACTGAGGCAGAACTACAACCGTGAGGCACCGCATCTGGGGCTGCAGATTGGCCGCTACGCTCACGCGAAACAGTACAAACGCATGAGAAAGGCGTTGCGCACGCTGCGTTCGCGCGTTGGACGGGTCATGCGCGATGTGGAGCGGCAGGTCGACCAGGTGGCAGACTCAGGCCGTGCTGCCCTGCTGGAACTGATTGGTCGCACGAAGCGCATCCTGGCGCAGAAGCCGAAGGACAAAAACAAGCTCTACGCGCTGCACGCACCGGAAGTTGAATGTCTGGCGAAAGGCAAAGCTCGCACACCCTATGAATTCGGCGTAAAGGTGTCGATCACGACGACTCACAAGGAAGGCTTGGTTGTTGGCATGCGCTCGATGCCTGGCAATCCGTACGATGGGCACACACTGGC
>NZ_BBJJ01000334.1 GCF_000739815.1 Paraburkholderia mimosarum LMG 23256 = NBRC 106338 | reverse complement strand
GGTTCGACGAAGACCGCCAGACTCGGACGCGTAGGATTCCTTATGCGATCAAGGAATAAAATTGCTCGGCAGGTGTCTGGTCCATGCGAGGGCTCTGGTGCAAATAGGGTCGGCAAATGGGTTAGAGTTGTCGGAACAAAACGAACTGATGACCCGCGATGAGCAAGCTGAAGAGCCTGGAGAAGTTGTTCGGCGGACGCCATTTTGATCGGGAGATCATCATTCTGTGCGTTCGCTGGTACCTACGCTACAAGCTCAGCCTACGCGATCTGGTCGAGATGATGGCCGAACGGGGATTGTCTCTGGCTCATACGACGATTCTGCACTGGGTGAGGCGTTATACGCCCGAGTTCGTCAAACGCTGGAACCGCTTTGCTACACCTGCGGGTCGCTCCTGGCGTGTCGATGAAACCTACCTGAAGATTCGAGGCAGGTGGGTCTACCTGTACCGGGCAGTGGATCGGGCTGGCCAGACGGTGAACTTCATGCTCAAAGCCCGACGCGACGTGGCTGCGGCCAAAGCCTTCTTCAGCAAGGCCATCAGGCATCAGGGCCAGCCGCCGGAGACTATCACGCTCGACGGCTATGCGGCCTCGCACCGCGCGGTGCGCGAAATGAAGACCGATGGTCAGTTGCTTGAAGAGACAAAGGTTCGCTCCTCAAAATATCTGAACAACGTGATCGAGCAGGACCATCGCCATATCAAATCCAGAACGAACGTGATGCCTGGATTCAAGCGATTCAGGAGCGCTGCGACCACGATTTCAGGCATCGAGTTGACGCATCGCATTCGCAAGGGACAGTTCGACCTCGCGAAGCTCGGCCTCAAGGATGCCGCTGCGCCCGCCGTATGGAATGCAGTCCTGTCTTATCGGTAAGATATCCTGTCTATCTTAATTTTCTCAAACCGCTTACCTATTTGCACCAGAACC
>NZ_BBJJ01000335.1 GCF_000739815.1 Paraburkholderia mimosarum LMG 23256 = NBRC 106338 | reverse complement strand
CTTGCGTACTTCTTCAACTACCTGGATCGCACGAGCGTCGGTTTCGCGGCGTTGACGATGAATCGCGATCTTGGTTTGACCGCCACACAGTTCGGCTGGGGGGCGGGCATCATGTTCGCCGGGTACTGCGTGTTCGAGGTTCCGAGCAACCTGGCGTTGTACCGCTTCGGCGCGCGGCGCTGGCTCGCGCGAATCATGATCACGTGGGGTTTCTTCGCAGCGGCAACAGCGCTGGCCGTGGGCCCGAAGAGCTTTTATGCGATCCGGCTGCTGCTGGGCATCGGCGAGGCCGGTTTCTTTCCGGGCGTGATCTTCTTCCTCGCGGTCTGGTTTCCGGCTGGCTATCGCACACGCGTGCTCGCATGGTTCACCGTCTCCACGCCGCTGTCCTCGCTGGTGGGCGGGCCGCTCTCGGCGTGGCTGCTCCACATGGACGGCGTTCTGGGACTGGCGGGCTGGCGGTGGATGTTCATCGTTCAGGGATTGCCCGCGTGCGTGCTCGGTTTCCTGGTGCTCAAGATGCTGGCGGACAAGCCTGCCGACGCGACCTGGTTGTCCCATGACGAACGGCAAGCGCTGCAAAGCGTAACCGATCGGGAAGGCGCGTCGAGTCAGAAAAAGAAAGATTTCGTCGCGGCGTTGAAGGACGTGCGCACCTACATTCTGGCGATGATTTCTTTCGGCTTCACGATGGGCTCTTACGGCATCGGTATCTGGCTGCCCCAGATGCTGAGAAGTCATGGAATGAGCGTGACGCAGACCGGCTGGATGTCGGCCGTGCCGTACTTCTTCGCCACCATCGCATTGCTCTGGTGGGCGAAGCGAGTCGATCGTCGCGGCGGCCCGATCGGCAATCTCGCCGCAGGTCTCTTGATCGGCGCAGTCGCGCTGGGAATCTCGACGCATTTCCATC
>NZ_BBJJ01000336.1 GCF_000739815.1 Paraburkholderia mimosarum LMG 23256 = NBRC 106338 | reverse complement strand
ATTTTTCCTCTGCGGCATCCATGACTCAAAACACCCGATCTGGCGTCGGCAGACTGAGCGACGACAAACGCAAAGCGATTGCACTTCAGGCCCTCGCGCGCACCGAACCCATCAGTGTGCTGGCTGAGCGTAACGGCGTGAGCCGCCCGACGGTCTACCGACAGATCGGCACGGCCAGTGTAGCGCTGGATGAAGCCTTTGATACCACGCGGGCAGCCGATGCAGATCAGGTGCTTTTCATGCTGCCGGTCACCCGCCAATGGCTCGATCAGGTCATCGTGGCGCTCACGATGGTGGGCCACGTTTCGTTTCGCAGTACCCTTGAACTCATGCACGACCTGCTCGGCGTCTCGACCAGCCTGGGCACGATTCACGGTTCTGTCGCAGTAAGAGCGAGAGGTGGGCCAAATCCGATATGGTATGGATTCCTTATCTAGCAAGCGAATAGAATTGCTGTGCGGGAGTTTGACCAACGCCGCCATCGTTCAATTGTCCCTTGACGATCATGTGCATAACTTCGATGCCGCCCAACAGGATGCGGGCACAACGAAAGCTTTTGAACCCAAGCATCGGTCGAGTTCGGCGCTTGATCGCCCGATGATCCTGTTCGATGATGTTATTCAGATACTTTTTCTGGCGGACCTTGATCGGCACCTTCCGTGGGGCGTTGATCGCCCGCAAGGCAGCCAGATTCGATTCGCTCTTGTCGATCGTCACGGTCTCGGGTTCGCCATTCTGGTCGATTGCCTTTTCGAAATAGGCCCGGGCCGCAGCCTTGTCCCGTCGGGCTCGCAGCAGAAAATCAACGGTGTTGCCTGCCTTGTCGACAGCCCGATAGAGATACCGCCACTCACCCGTGATTCGAATGTAGGTCTCGTCCATCCTCCAGCTCGTGCCGACCG
>NZ_BBJJ01000337.1 GCF_000739815.1 Paraburkholderia mimosarum LMG 23256 = NBRC 106338 | reverse complement strand
TGCAGGTCATTCGCCAGATATTTGAGCAGATTCAGGGAAGCACGTTGCTCACGGTAGGTGCCGGCGAGCAGGTGATGTACCTCATCGACAATCAGCATCCTTGGCGCCATACGGCGCAGAATGTCACGAGCCAGTCGCTCCAGCGAAGCAAGACCTGCCGCGGCGTTGTGGGGAGCGCCGAGTTCGAACAGCAGGCCGGAATAAAACCTGTGCTGGTCAGGTGTCGGAGGCATTTGCATGGTGACGACCGAACATCGCTCGACTCCGCTTCGCTCATCGAATTCGCTGGGATGCGCGCGCCTGAACTTTGCGGTGATCTTCGTTTTGCCAATGTTAGAGTCGCCGTGGATGAGCAGGCATGGCATGCGGTCGCGCCGCGGTGTCTCGTGAAGGCGTTCAAGGAGCTGCAGCGCCTCGGTGGCACGAGGGTAGTCGATCCATCGGTCACGAAGAAGGCTACGTATTCGTTCCTCGTTCCCCAATCGTGCCTGTTCTCTCGCGGTTGGGAGTAAATGTGACAACACGTCCTGCTTCATGTTGCACCTCACCATTGCTCGACGTCATATGCCTTCACCGGGGCGTCATAGTCGACGTGCTCGCTCTCGCGTTCTGAACTCTGCCGTCGGAGAGACAGTTCGTCGAATGCCTCTATAGTCGGTATGTTTCGTGGCCGTGTACGTCGACGTCCCTTCGTCTCGCGCGCCGCATTGGCGATCAATCGCCGCTGCTCTTCTACTGTGCGAAAAATCTGGCTTTCCGAGATCGAACGCTGGCCCTCGACCCGGATCGCCTTCAACGCCCTACGGTGTTCGAACAGGGAGATGGACGGGCGCCGCAAGTCAGCATACCGGACTTCCATATAGTCTTTACCTGCGGCG
>NZ_BBJJ01000338.1 GCF_000739815.1 Paraburkholderia mimosarum LMG 23256 = NBRC 106338 | reverse complement strand
AGATGGTCAGCCTGACCGAAACAGCCCGATCGGCTTACGCTGATCGGGCTGTTTCCTTTTCGGGAGTTCGTCATGGATACCATCTCGTTGATCGGAATTGATCTTGGCAAGCATTGCTTTCATCTGCACGCCCAGTCGGCATCGGGCCGCATGGTGTTGCGCAAGAAACTCACGCGCAACCAGATGTTCCAGTTGCTGGGCAAGATGCCGAGCTGCACGGTGGTCATGGAAGCCTGTGCCGGCGCACACTGGATCGCACGGCGGCTGCAATCTCTGGGACATCAGGCCCGGCTGATCTCCCCGCAGTACGTCAAACCTTTCCTGCAAGGCAACAAGAACGATTTCGCCGATGCGCAGGCGATCTGTGAGGCCGCGTCGCGCCCCAGCATGCGCTTCGTCAGCCCACGCAACGAGACACAGCAGACGATTTCAGCTCTACATCGGGTGCGCGAGACACTGGTGCGCGAGCGTACCGGCACAGTCAACCAGATTCATGCGTTTTTACTGGAATTCGGCGTGAGTCTGCCCACAGGGATGGCCGTCATTCGCCGGCTACCAGCCGTGCTGGCCGCGCATGAACTGCCACCGCGGCTCGTCGCGCTGCTCGAGCGTCTGCAAACGCATTTTAAATATCTCGATGAGCAGGTCAGGCAGATCGAGAGCGAATTGACGCGGCAGCTTCAGGAGGATGAACGAAGCCAGCGCCTGTTGGAGATTCCGGGCATCGGCCCGGTCACGGCCAGCGTGCTGGCAACGGAATTGGGTGATGCCCGGCAATTCGCTTGCGCACGCCAGTTCGCAGCGTCCATCGGACTGGTTCCGCGCCAATACAGTACCGGTGGCAAGCCGACGCTGCTGGGAATCAGCAAG
>NZ_BBJJ01000339.1 GCF_000739815.1 Paraburkholderia mimosarum LMG 23256 = NBRC 106338 | reverse complement strand
CTTCCCTTTCTGCTCATGCTCTGAACGATCCCGTTTGCCTTCAAGTCGCTCACAAAGCGCTCGCTCGTGTACTGGCAGCCCTGATCGGAATGGAACATCAGCCCCGCTGCCGGGCGCCGGCTGCGGCGCGCCTGGTGTAGCGCCTGGATCACCAGTTCGGTGTCTGCCTGCAACGCAAACGCCCAGCCCACGATACGACGCGAATGCAGGTCCATCACGATGGCCAGATAGGACCAGCCCTGACGCGTTCTGACGTACGTGATGTCGCCTGCCCAAACGCGGTTGATGGCACCCGGGTCGAAGCGGCGCTCAAGCAGGTTGGGTGCCACCAGTGCCTCACCTTCCGCCTTGCGGTACCGATGCGTTCGCCGCCGCGCAACCGCCAGTTTCGCCTCACGCATGAGCGTTCGAGCCCGGTAACGTCCGATCGCGTGCCCCTGCTGCTGCAAGGCCTGCGCCATCCTGCGACTGCCGTAACTGCACCGGCTTTCATGGTGAATCTGGCGTACGGCCCCAAGCAGCACGGGTGATGTCGCCGGCTTGCGGCGCCGGCCAGCAAAGGCGTAATAGCTGCTTCGCGGCACCTTCAGCAACCGGCACATCAAACTCACCGGCCAGGCCTTCTTCAGCGAGCGGATCACTTCGAGGAGCGATCCATTTCCTTGACGAAGAAGGCCGTAGACTTTTTTAGTATCTCGCGCTCCCGCTCAAGTTCCATGACGCGGGCTTCCAGCTCACGGATGCGTCGCTGGTCGTTCTGGACCTGCGCCTCGCTGCGTGGCGGTTCGGCCTGCTGGGCGCGCCACTGCGCCACCCAGCGTCGCAGCGCGGTATCGCCCACGCCCAGCGCCTCGCAGGCCTTCG
>NZ_BBJJ01000340.1 GCF_000739815.1 Paraburkholderia mimosarum LMG 23256 = NBRC 106338 | reverse complement strand
CCTGAGGCAGTACTTCCCGAAAGGTATCGATCTGTCGGTGTACTCACAGGCCAAACTCAATGCCGTGGCAAGAAGGCTGAACGAGCGTCCAAGGAAGACATTGAATTACGAAACGCCGGCTGAACGGTTCCAGAAAACTATTGCATCGACCGGTTGAATCCGCCGCCTTGAACCGGCCGCCCGGCGACCGACTATGGGTGTCCGAGATGGGTCGATTTGACCCATTCGTCTTCGCACCGAAGTGACGCGCCCAGAGGCGACCAGCATTATTGAAGGTACATCTCGAGCGATAACTTCGTGTAGTTCGCCCACTGCGCAATCTGACACCCGGCGGGACCAATTGTGCGGAGAAGCAACTCCGATTGCACGGGGCACGTCGGCCGATACAGTTCGAACAGCGCAACGCCCACGCCGAAACGGTTCGCATACGTTTGGCGTCGGCACACGGACGATTCTCATCGCTGTTCTTTTTCGCTCGGCGCGTTGAATAAAGGTGGCAGCTCGCCCGTTTACTCTCGATCCCAACCAACGCTCCTCCAGGCGCGGGAGGCCGAACATGAAACGGATCCACACGCTGCGCGCACCTATGGACGGCATGTTACTGGCCGACAGTATGGCACGCGGCGGTTCAGTGCACGCCCTGCAACACCCGATCACCACCCGTGTTTCCAACGGCAATGGTTCCACAGCTCGCGTCGACGCAAATCTGAAGCATTCGTGGAGCATTGCCTTCAATCCGAAAAGCGTCGCCTGGGTCGCCAAGTGAAACCCAGGAACGCTCGCGCGCCGTGAACCGGACCGCAGTCCTCTCTCGCGCTAACGCACGGCGCAATTTCTCGCCAGTCACACTATGGAGGAA
>NZ_BBJJ01000341.1 GCF_000739815.1 Paraburkholderia mimosarum LMG 23256 = NBRC 106338 | reverse complement strand
GGGGCTCTGTCAGGTTGATGGAGAGGGGGCGGTAGAATGACGTAATGAAGAAGACAAAACCGCTTTATCACGGCCACCGCTTCCCTGCCGTCGTCATCAGCTGCGCGGTTCGCTGGTATTTCCGGTTCAGCCTGAGCCTGCGCGACGTCGAGGAGTTGCTGCTCGAGCGTGGTGTTGTGGTCACGTATGAGACGATCCGTTGCTGGTGCGACAAGTTCGGCGCCAGATTCGCCCAGTGCGCCAAGGCGGCGCGGCGCAAGCCAGGCAGTACGTGGCACCTCGACGAGATGTTCGTGACGCTGCGCGGCGAGCCGTATCTGTTGTGGCGAGCGGTCGACGAGCATGGCGCTGAACTGGACGTGCTGGTGCAAAAGCGGCGCGACAAGGCAGCGGCAAAGCGCTTCTTCCTCAGGGTGCTGCGTTCAAACCCGGTGCCGCGCAAAATCGTGACCGACCAGCTGCGCAGCTATCCGGCGGCGAAGTCGGACATTCCTGAGCTTGCTCATGTGAAGCACGTTTTCGTCAAAGCGGCCGCACGCGTGAACAACCGTGCCGAGAACAGCCACCAGCCGACCCGCAGGCGGGAGCGCCAGATGTGCGGTTTTCGCGATGCGCGTCGCACTCAGGCGTTTCTTTCGTGCTTCGGCCCGATCCGGCAGCACTTCGCGTTGCCCAGACACCAGATGAACGCGGCATGTCATCGTACCGCGCTCCAGAAACGTTTCGCGACGTGGCATGGTTGGACTGTCACTGCGGCCGGAGATAGGGTTATCTAATCAGGATAACTACTCGTACGCCACAAAGACGGACTACATCGGCCAACCTGACAGAGCC
>NZ_BBJJ01000342.1 GCF_000739815.1 Paraburkholderia mimosarum LMG 23256 = NBRC 106338 | reverse complement strand
CCCAGTCAGATCGTGCCGAGCCTGGCGGACCGCGGCGTGTATCTCGCGTCGGAATCGAGCTTTTACCGCGTATTGCGAAGTGCCTCGCAGCAGCACCGCCGAGGTCGGGCACGGCAGCCTTCGTCACGTATGCCCACCAGCCATTGTGCGACAGCACCGAATCAGCTGTGGTCATGGGACATCACCTGGTTACCGGCGGCGATCAAGGGCAAGTTCTACTACTGGTACATGGTGCTCGATGTGTTTAGCCGCAAGATCGTTGGTCACGAAGTCCAGGAAGCGGAATCTGCAGAACTTGCGTCGTTGCTGATGCGGCGCACGAGTTTGGCCGAGGGCTTGGCGGGACGTCCGCTGGTGCTGCACTCGGACAATGGCAGTGCGATGAAGGGTGCGACGATGCTCGCCACGCTGGAAAACCTGGGCGTGGTGGCTTCGTTCAGCCGACCGCGTGTGAGCAACGACAACCCGTACGCCGAGGCGCTGTTCCGCACATGCAAGTACAGGCCCGACTATCCGCGTAAAGCGTTCGCGAGCCTTGGCGACGCGCGCGCCTGGACGCAGCAGTTCGTGCGTTGGTACAACTACGAGCACAAGCACAGCGGCTTGAAATTCGTCACGCCGGCGCAGCGTCATAACGGCGTCGCCAACGCAGTGCTGGCACAACGTGAAATCGTCTATGCGCGAGCCAAAGCGAGCAACCCGCGCCGCTGGTCCTGCTCGACCCGCAATTGGGAATTGAAGGACGAGGTCTGGCTCAATCCGGAGCGTGTGCCCCGCTCCGAATTAAAGCAGTGCGCGTGAAGCGACGCGACAACTACGTTGACAAACACC
>NZ_BBJJ01000343.1 GCF_000739815.1 Paraburkholderia mimosarum LMG 23256 = NBRC 106338 | reverse complement strand
CGGCAAACTGGCGAATTCGGCGCTATTGGCCACCTCCAGAATCCGCTGCCGTTCGGCTTCGCTCAGCTTGTTGCTGGGCTCGGGCCGCGATGCCGTGCTGCGGCCGTCGGCTCGCACCGTCTCGCCATCACGAACCCAGCGCTGAAACGTGCGCACGCTCAGGCCCAGCTCTTCGCATGCCTGCTCCAGGCGGCAACCCGACTGCGCCGCCTCGCGGATCAACGATAAACATAACAGGCGATCCGAGACGTTGATCAATCGTCCTCTTGTTCTCCCCAGATCGCCTGGACTTTTTTTCTGAGAACCAGCAGCGCTGCCGCTTCGGCCAGCGCCTTCTCCTTGCGCTGCAACTCCTTCTCGAGTTGCTTGATGCGCCGCTTGTCTTCTTTGGAATGTTGACGTTGCTCGCGCGCGTGCTCCGCAGCATTCGCGTTGGCGCCCATACAGGCCGCTCGCCACGCAGCAACCTGCTCGGGGTAGAGACCTTTGCGACGGCAGTACTCGGCCAGCTCCGCTGCATTGAGCGGGGCAGTCTCCAGCACGACGGCAAACTTGTCTTCCGAAGACCATCCTTCGGGATTCTTTCCATCGCCCGGCACAGCCAATCCTTGCCCTTTCGCCTGTCGGCGCCACGTGTACAACGTCTGTTCGGTAATCCCCGTTTCTCGTGCTAGCACCGACACCGGCGCATTCTCCGCCGGCATCATGCGACGCACCAGCGCTTCTTTTCGTTCTTCTGGGTAGGCTTTCATTCATGCCAATTCTACCGCCCCCGGACCATGTCTAAGAATCAAGCGACACGACAACTATTCTGACGCCGGGGG
>NZ_BBJJ01000344.1 GCF_000739815.1 Paraburkholderia mimosarum LMG 23256 = NBRC 106338 | reverse complement strand
CCACCCGGTAACCCGAGGCATGGAGCCTGACGCTGATCGCCTCGCCGAGGCCACCCAATCCGCCCGTTACAATTGCAATTCGATTAGTCATCCTATATCTCCGTGCGAGTGAGCTACGTATCAAAATATTGTTGCTGCTCCCGGATGACAGGAGTCACATTCATCGCCACCATGCAGTCCCGCCCGGGCGCCACAGGCAGCGCAGAGCACAGCAGAGGCCCGCGTGGGCGCCAGAGGAAAGTTTGTTATCGATTGTGTCGCAGGACGTGCGCAATGCCTTGAATGAAACTGCTCTGACGCCCCCGGGAGAAACCCTTGTTGAGAGGTGATCGCGCACTGGCGAACGGGCTTCACGACGCGACGCAAGGACCGGGAGAATGCCGATGCAGCCACGGGCGTGCCGACAGCGCCGGGCATTGGCACGCTCTCGCGTGGGGATGGGCTTGCTGCTTACCGGACGTGGCCGATAGCGTATCTGATTGACGGAATGCTGCGTCCGCCGGCTGGAGCCAGTCTGGCAGATGATCAGGATGCCGGAGCGGCGTGCGCGAGGGTCGAGCAGAAGCAGGAGATCGCGCGAATCTTTCTCAACGGTCTCTCTGGCGCGGGGGCACTGGCGCCGGACGATAGTGACTATGTCGCCAGACTCGTCGCCCGAAGGGTCACAACTTTAGTTGAAACGGGAAGCGGCTTCTGCGCCTTGTGCGACAAGGGTTCGCGGAGATATTGCGGCTGCACGCTTATGGTTGCAGCTGGAGCGGCCCCACGTATCTGAGGACACGAGGACTCTCTTAAAATAA
>NZ_BBJJ01000345.1 GCF_000739815.1 Paraburkholderia mimosarum LMG 23256 = NBRC 106338 | reverse complement strand
GGTTGTTTCGCACGCCGTACAGCGAGATCGCCCGCGTTTGTGCCGTGGCGTCTGCAATCGTCTGTTCGAGCTGCATCAACCACACCCTGGCGCGAGCGCACCTCGATTCAAGTCGCCCCGGAGGGGAATGCATATTACCCAATCGGATGCGACGTGGTCACGGATGTCTCGATAAACAAGCGGTATCGGGTTTCCATTTTTATCGATCCTGGGAGCTTGGTTGCGGCGACATTTGTGGTCTGAATGCGCCAGATATGCTGTGAGCTTTGAGCCGGAGATCGACGTTGGCGTACGATCTTGAGCAATGCAACTAACTGTCGATGGCCGTTAAAAACCTCTAGCGCCTTTCGGCGGCAAAAACTGACGTGCAGCAAGGGTCTGGCCTGATAGGCGCTCCAGTGTTTCACTTTGGCAATGAGCCGGTCGCGCGATATCGGGCGACGGTTGGGACCCGATAGCAGGCGTGGCCGATGAAGAGTGTGCCCGCGTCACACGTGCGTATTCTGCCGGGCACCGCTGACATGGTGAACGCCGTGCCTGGCTTCATCACGCACGCGCTCGCCGACGGCGGATCGGTACAACTGGTCGGATTCGGTTCATTTTCGGTGGGGCAGCGAGCAGCCCGCACCGGCCGCAGTCCGTCGACCGGCGCGGAAATCCACATCCCTGCGGCCAAGACGGTGAAGTTCACTGCCGGCAAGGCGCTCAAGGCGGCGGTAAACGCGTCATGACGAAGCCCGTGATCGTGCCTGACGACTACGGGCGAGGTTCAAATCTGCGTTACACATTGGGAGGCG
>NZ_BBJJ01000346.1 GCF_000739815.1 Paraburkholderia mimosarum LMG 23256 = NBRC 106338 | reverse complement strand
CGATCGCGGATGTCTATCCCGCGGAAGGCGGGACGTCCACGCCGGCGATGACCGAGTAGGGTAGGGTGCTGCGCCAGCGTTCACCGCTGCGCGGCGCTGGTGCAAATAGCGCGGGGGCGAATCGGTTAAGGTGTCGGGCTGAACGAGTTGAGAACCGACGATGAGCAAGCTCAAGAGCCTGGACGAACTGTTTGCAGGCCGTCACTTTGACCGCGATGTGATCATTCTGTGTGTTCGCTGGTACCTGCGCTACAAGCTTAGCTTGCGCGATCTGGTCGAAATGAGGAACGCATAGTCGTTGTGGGCGTATCTGGTGACGAGCCCGTACTCAACCCACCTGATGAGCGCGGCTTCATGGATTCTGAGCCGGGAGGCGGCCTCTGATCTCGTCAACATGCCCCGGTCTCCCAGTCTGTCGCGACGCGAGCGTAACTCATTTCGCTGAGCGGGATATGAGACGCGCATCGCGGTAAATCGTGTCGGCCTTGCCGGGCCTGATGCAGCCACCGGGGCGGATGCCCGGATTGTTGAGGATTTCTGGGCGAGGTTCAAAGCTGCGTTACACATTGGGAGGCACCTTGAGTGCCAGGCGATAATGGTGCCCCCATTTTTCCTCTGCGGCATCCATGACTCAAAACACCCGATCTGGCGTCGGCAGACTGAGCGACGACAAACGCAAAGCGATTGCACTTCAGGCCCTCGCGCGCACCGAACCCATCAGTGTGCTGGCTGAGCGTAACGGCGTGAGCCGCCCGACGGTCTACCGACAGATCGGCACGGCCAGTGTAGCGCTCG
>NZ_BBJJ01000347.1 GCF_000739815.1 Paraburkholderia mimosarum LMG 23256 = NBRC 106338 | reverse complement strand
ACGCATTACACGACCGAGTTAGGGCCTGCCTCTCCGCCGGTGGTCTAATGGCGACGTGTCCCGTGCAAAAATCGGGACAACCGACCACATACCTTTTGGTTAGTGCCATTCAGCAGCTTGGGCACCTCCGCAATTACGACGTTTATCAGCAGTTCACTTTCGTTGCCCATATCGGTCAGCCTCGCACCTCGACCCCATTGCTGCTGGGAGTCTCCACCCCATAGCTTCACAGCCATCGAGTACCCTTTATGGGGGCACTTTGTCAGGAGAGCTTCCCACCCCACCGTTGCCAGTGACGCAAGTCTCCTCAGGCTACTACCAGTCGCATGATAGGTCTCTCTATCGACGCACCCTAATTGGGCACATCGGCCGGACAATAACGCGTGGAGCTTTCGCCCCGGAACCACACCTCCTTTCAATGCTCCTAACGTTGGAGTTACCCGGACACGAGTGTGCGTGTCGCACTTTTGCCTTTGCGATAGAGCCGCGCATCGGGATGCGGTTTTGGACTGATGCGTCTCGTTGCTGCGCTTGCTACCTTTGAAGTCGTCCGCGCTGCTGCCGTCGTCGTCCTGATCGTCACCGTCCTTGCGCACGAAGCTCTTGTGCCCCGCCCACGCCTGGATCAGCGTGCCCTCCACGCTGAAATGCTCACCGGAGAGCAGACATTTCTTCTCAGCAACGGCCACCACTTCGTTGAAAAACTCGATCACCGCATCTTGTTTGATCAGACACTGTAGTGGTCCAATGACTCTGGACACCTCTAACA
>NZ_BBJJ01000348.1 GCF_000739815.1 Paraburkholderia mimosarum LMG 23256 = NBRC 106338 | reverse complement strand
GCGCGGCACCGGGTTTGATCGCAGCACTCGCTGGAAGAAGCGCTTGGCTGCGGCCTTGTCGCGTCGTTTTTGCACCAGAACGTCGAGTTCAGTGCCATGCTCATCGACCGCGCGCCACAGCAGATACGGCTCGTCGTTGAAGGCGCACCACTTCTTCGCTCCTGACTGAACCTCGATGATTTCAGGCCGAACGACATCGTATTGAGACAGCCATTTCTTGACCGTTTCCTTCAACCTTAAATAGACGTCACGACCAATCTGTCGTATTCCTTTCCGTTCACATAGAACATCAGTTACCGAATGCTACGCGCTCCCAAATAATCGAAGACTTTCTCGCTTTTAGCCACTTTCCGTTGCACCATCTTGATCCTCCGGAGAACCTGCCTGCTGTTCGGCGAAGGGGTTTTCGTACCGCACCGTGACTAAGATCCTCTTCCCGCCGCGCGCGACGTCTACGCCGACCGCCTTCTGGGTATGGCTCGGCCTCAGTACGCGACCGAGCGGCCCCGGAGCCGCAAGCACGACGTCCATCGTGCCCTTCTGCTGCCAGCGCTTGGAGTTGTGCCGGGCGGTAATATGTGACGGGATGCCGAGGTTCTGCGGCAGATGCACCAAGCGGCATTTCGTGGTGAGCACATGCTCAACCATCACCCATTCGTCGTAAGTGGGCGGCTGGTAGATCAAACGTCGCTTACCTCTTCTTCGACCGATCGTTGAGCGGTCTGGCCATCCAGCACTTCGATCCGGAAC
>NZ_BBJJ01000349.1 GCF_000739815.1 Paraburkholderia mimosarum LMG 23256 = NBRC 106338 | reverse complement strand
CCCGGAACACACATTCGGCAGAGATTCGGATCGAAATGCGTCGGGGAGATCAGACAGTCACGGTAAGCTGACCGATATCGGAGGCAGCCCAGTGTGCAGCCTGGCTGCGCGGGTGGCTGCGGTGATCCGGGTCGACGAGGTCTGGCTGGCTGTCGATCCACTGGACATGCGCGCCGGCTTCGACACGGCACTGGCGCGCGTGGTCAAGGTGTTCGGCGCCGCGCATCCGCACCTCGCCTATCTGTTTGCCAACCGTCGGGCCACTCGAATGAAGGTACTCGTTCATGACGGGATCGGCATCTGGCTGGCAGCACGACGCCTGAATCAAGGACAGTTCGTCTGGCCGCACGCCGGCAGTGAGCCGAAGCAGCACGCGCTGACGCACGAACAGCTGGCTGGCCTGGTGCTGCCGTGGCAGCGCATTGGGCAGGACGGCGTGATCCGCATCGTATGACTTTGCGCCTTGGTTTTCTCAAGCGCGATCACCAGATCCTTCAGCGGACCCTGATCTTTCCGCGCTTGGCAGCCACGTGCCACTTCACGGGCTTGTCCATCATTTCGTCGCGTTTGTCCACGCCGATGTAGCCGGCGTCGCCAAACGCTTCCTCTTCATGGCCGTGCAGCAGTCCATGGGCCTGCGAAACGTCCGACACGTTGGCCGACGTGCCCACCGCGCTGTGACCAGTCCCGAATCGGCATTGACCCCGACGTCGGGTAAGCGCGTGCTGTTGCCAGCCAGCACGCGCCCT
>NZ_BBJJ01000350.1 GCF_000739815.1 Paraburkholderia mimosarum LMG 23256 = NBRC 106338 | reverse complement strand
ACCTCGCCGAAGTAAACCTGACCCACCTCGGGGGTGCAAGATGGCGGCTTTTTGCCGCCGATGCTGAGTCAGGAGCAAGCAGTGGAAATCAAGGTGTTGGCAAGACGTGGAATGGGCGTACGGGAGATAGCGAGGCAGTTGGGCATCTCGCGCAATACGGCGCGTCGCTATCTGCGTGACGAACAGGCCGGGCACTATAAGCAGCGCGAGCCGCGTGCGACGAAGCTCGAGCCGTTTAAGAGTTATGTGCTCGAACGTGTGGCGGCGGCGCGGCCGCACTGGATTCCGGCGACGGTGCTGCTTCGCGAACTGCGCGACGTCGGGTACGAAGGCGGCATCAGTCAGTTGAAGGCGTTCCTAGCGCCGCACAAGCACGTTGCCGCCGAGCCGGTGGTTCGCTTCGAGACTGCGCCGGGCAAGCAGATGCAGGCCGACTTTACGGTCATTCGCCGGGGCCGCGCGCCGTTGTTGGCGTTGGTCGCGACTCTTGGCTACAGCCGTGCGAGCTTCGTGCGCTTTACTGTCAGCGAGGACGCGACGACGCTGTGTGAATGTCTGCGCGAAGCGTTCTTCCACTTCGGTGGCACGCCGGAGCAAGTGCTGTTCGATAACGCGAAGTCGGTGATTATCGAGCGTGATGCATTCGGCGAAGGGCAGCATCGATGGAATACGCAGTTACTCGCGTTGGCGGAAACGTACGGCTTCACGCCGAAGGTATGCCGCCCCTATCGAGCCAAGACCAAGG
>NZ_BBJJ01000351.1 GCF_000739815.1 Paraburkholderia mimosarum LMG 23256 = NBRC 106338 | reverse complement strand
TGTTGCATCGACCGGTTGAATCCGCCACTCGGGCTCGCGCCAAAACGCACGTGAAACGCCCTCCGGGACACCGCACGCGGAAGTGTAGTAGACCTTGATGATGGGCTCGTCCTGCCCGGGCGCCTCGTCGCCTCACATTTTCAATCAGGCGCATTGATTTTCGTGAGCGCCAGACTATCGATAGCACCATACGCGGGCAGATCGAATGGGACGCGTCGCGGGATGGACACTTGCCATTCGTGGTGGCACGACGGCAGAGAGCTCTGGTGGAACCATCCGGGGCGAACGTTGACGAGCACAAAAGGTAGGCTGTTCCGGCTTGTTATCGCCGCCCCGCGCGAAGCGCCTTGCGTCCCGGTGTCACCGCCGCAGAACCGCTCCCGCGCATGCGCTACACGCGTGCGCTCCGTCGTTGCTCCAGCACGGACACATCAATCGCACGCGCCAGGGCGGGCGACGGAGTCCACTGCCCCCTTGCGCGATGAATCGAGCAGTCGCTTCGACGACGGCCTGATTGCTGCCGTCGCGGGATGAAGCGAGGCCGGGAGCCACAACGGATTCAACGAGGGCTCTTTTATCGAGTCGTCTTCGATCCGGCCCGCGTCACTTGTGACGTTCAGCATCGGGACCCGGTACGGGGATAGTCCACTCAGCCACCGCTTGCCCCGCCTCTGGTTCGCGCTCTTGCCGAAGCTCCAGGAGGCGACCGTGAGCGACGACTACTTTCAGGTCGAGTCTCACGCC
>NZ_BBJJ01000352.1 GCF_000739815.1 Paraburkholderia mimosarum LMG 23256 = NBRC 106338 | reverse complement strand
ATATGTGCCGCTGGATGCGGCGTATCCGGGTGCGCGGTTGCGGCAGATTATGGGAGAGGCGGCGCCGGGGCTGGTGCTGGCCGATGCGGCGGGGCGTGCGGCGCTGGGCGGGGAGGCGCTCGCTGGCGTGGGGCTGGTGGAGCTGGAGGCGCAGTCACCGGCGTGGGCCGGGCAGCCGGCGTCGGATCCGGATGCGTGCGCGCTGGGCTTGGGCCCGCACCATCTGGCCTATGTGATCTACACCTCGGGCTCCACCGGCACGCCCAAGGGCGTCATGGTCGAGCACAGAAACCTGTTGAATTATTTGCAATGGTCAGAGCGCAGTTATTACGAAGAAGCTTTGAATGGTTCGCCGATACTACATTCGTTGAGCTTTGACGGCATCGTTACAACTTTATTCGGGCCCCTGTTGGCAGGTGCAGCTCTGCACCTTCTAAAACCTGCTGTTGAAACGGATTTACTTTCTGCTGCTAACGATGGTTTGGCCTACGATTTGATCAAGCTGACGCCTTCGCACTTGAGCGTGTTAAACAGGCAACTTGAGTGTTACAAAGGTCCGGCTCCGACTAAGGCACTGATGGTTGGTGGGGAACCGTTAGTACCTGCGGATATCCAGTTTTGGCAAAAGCGTTTCCCGCATGTGCGTCTTATCAATCACTTCGGTCCTACAGAAGCGACAGTCGGAAGCGTCACGTTCGAAATATCCAAAGTTATCGATGGATCCGCCTCTAT
>NZ_BBJJ01000353.1 GCF_000739815.1 Paraburkholderia mimosarum LMG 23256 = NBRC 106338 | reverse complement strand
CTTGCCGGTGCCGAACTACACGACCTTGAGCCGTCGCGCACAGACACTGAAGGTTGTGCTGCCCATGCAGCGCCCCGATGCTCCCTTGCACCTGGTGATCGACAGCACTGGACTGAAGGTGTACGGCGAAGGTGAGTGGAAGGTGCGCAAGCACGGCTATTCGAAGCGCCGGACATGGCGCAAGGTCCATCTCGCGATGAACGCGAACACCGGCCAGATATGCGCCGCGCTGATGACGCATCAGGACGAAGGCGATGGCGAAGTGTTGCCCGAACTGCTCGACCAGATTCCGGCTGACGTGCTGATCGATACCATCGGTGGCGACGGCGCCTACGACACCAGGCCGTGCCACGCGCAGATCGCCGCGCGCGGCGCGATCCCATCGATTCCGCCGCGTGAGGGAGCGAAGCCGTGGCCTGCCAGCACGCCCGGTGCCGCTTGGCGCAATGCCGCTATCGATGCGATCGAGCGCAGCAGCAGGCGCGAATGGAAGCAGGCAACCGGCTACCACCGGCGCTCGCTGGCCGAGACCTTGATGTACCGACTCAAGGTGCTCACGGGTCCCTGCCTGTGGGCGCGGCAGACCGGCTCGCAGGCAACCGAGGTGTCGATTCGTGTGGGCGTGCTCAACCGCATGGTAGCCCTCGCTCGCCCGCAGTCCGTCCGTATCGCCTGAGATTGAAAGCACAGAGGTCATGTTGTCGCTACGCCTGATTTACGCAACAACGCCG
>NZ_BBJJ01000354.1 GCF_000739815.1 Paraburkholderia mimosarum LMG 23256 = NBRC 106338 | reverse complement strand
CCGGCCTATCCGTCTCAGCGGCTGCGCCAGGTGCTGGGCGATGCCGCGCCGCAGCTGCTGCTTTGTGATGCGGCCGGCCGCGCCGCGCTCGGCCCTGAGGTGCTGACCGATGTGATAGCGGTCGATCTGGAGACGGCCACGCCGGTCTGGGGCGAGCGGCCGCCTTCGGACCCGGAGCCGCGCACGCTTGGCCTCACGTCCCGCCATCTGGCCTATGTGATCTACACCTCAGGCTCAACCGGAACTCCCAAAGGGGTACAGAGTGAGCATCGAGCGGTTATCAATCGCCTGATCTGGATGCAAGAGGCTTATGCACTCAATACGGCTGATGTCGTCTTGCAGAAGACCCCGTTTAGCTTCGATGTCTCTGCCTGGGAATTCTTTTGGACATTGCTTGAAGGGGCAACCCTGGTGCTGGCGGTCCCTGGTGTACACAAAGACCCAGATGCGCTTGTAAACCTGATAATCGGCCAACGCATCACCACCGCACACTTTGTACCATCCATGCTGGCCAGTTTCATGGACACGAAGGGCGTTGATCGCTGCACATCCCTGCAGCGTCTCGTGTGTAGTGGTGAGGCGCTTTCTGCTTCCCTTACGCAGAAGGTTCGGTGCGTATTACCTTGGACCGGTCTGCACAATCTATATGGTCCCACGGAAGCTGCTATCGACGTAACGGCCTGGAATTGCCCGGCTGATTTTAATGGGTCAGTGGTCCCGATC
>NZ_BBJJ01000355.1 GCF_000739815.1 Paraburkholderia mimosarum LMG 23256 = NBRC 106338 | reverse complement strand
AAACGAGGACGTCTGCGAGCAAGCTCGGATGGGCGATGCTCCGCTTGATCGGCAGGCCGGGCATCGGGGGCAGTGATAGTGCTGCGGCATGGGCAAACCAGTTGCGCCGGATCGTGCGAATGACCTTGAACGCCGCTGCGACCCGGGCGAGTTGTTCGGATTCGTCCTCGCCAAGCACCTGCATTGGTTGTCCGCAATCCGGGCAACTTGATTCAGGCTTTAGCACATGATCTTCGCGCGGCAGATGCGCGGGAAGCGCCTGCCTGGAAGCCGCTTCGTCCGTCGTCGCATTTGAGGTGGACGCATGTGCACTTCGGGCCTGCGCACGCTGCACATCCACAACGCCGCGCCCAGCCGCCAGATCCTCAAGTTGAGTCTCGAGCGTCTCGATTTGCCGCTGCAGCTGTTCGGACTTGCGACCGAACTCGTGTCCACCTAACGAAATAAGCGGACACGTGAACATATCGAAGAAGTGACACCCTCCGAGCGTCGACGCCGGCGACGCTACAGCGAGGAGTTCAAGGCCAGAGTCCTAGCTGCCTGCCACGGAACCGGAGTATCAGTTGCAGCGGTCGCGCTGGAACATAGGCTCAACGCGACCCTGCTGCGACGCTGGAGCGATCAGGCAGAAGGCCGGATGCCCAAGGGCTGCCGGGCCGTCCTGCAGATGCGCAACCAGCAACCGTGCCGGCATTTGTGCCAATTGCACTGGAAACCCGGAA
>NZ_BBJJ01000356.1 GCF_000739815.1 Paraburkholderia mimosarum LMG 23256 = NBRC 106338 | reverse complement strand
CGGATTTCGTTATCCGAAGCCTCAGATGCAGCTTTTACTCACCGCGCCAAATCAGGGCGGAACGTGGCCGAAAGTGAACGTTTCCGGCATCGCGTGTTGTTACCATGGCGGACAGTCGTCCGCTCACGCCAGTGAACTGCCCTGGCGTGAAAAGGACGGGGACGTTACCGATGAAGCTGCGGCCGGTATCCCGGCCGCACACGACCACAGGGAAAATGGGCGATGCCTGAGTTGGAAATTGCTGGAAAGGAGCTTGTGGTGGGCGATGAAATCGCCGCTGCGTCGATTGGGTACGGACATGCCGCCGGTCAACGCCTGACCGTGGTGGGCATCACCCACCTCGGCGCCTTTATGAATATTGAAACCGGGCCCGGTAACAGTCACATGGTGCCCGTCAACCGCACCATCACCGTGTGGCGGCCAGAACCGGTCGCCCTCCCCGATCCGGAGCAAACATGACGCTACTCAAGAGCCGTCTCGCGGCGACCGATGAAAAAGTGAAGGCGCTGAAGGAGGCGCGCAAGACCGCCGATCGCGAGCGGCGCAAGGCGTACCGGCAGAGCCGCGCCGATCGTGAGCGCAAAGTCATGCTCGTGGGCGAAGCCGTGCTTCATCGCGTCGAGCGCGGAGAATGGGACGAGGCCGAGTTCCGCCAGATGATGAACGACGCACTCACGCGCCCTGCTGACCGCGCCCTCTTTGATCGGTTCT
>NZ_BBJJ01000357.1 GCF_000739815.1 Paraburkholderia mimosarum LMG 23256 = NBRC 106338 | reverse complement strand
ATTTCTCTCCCGTGGCGAGGCAAAGGCGCTCCTGGACGCCCCTGACAGAGACACCTGGTATGGCAGGCGTGACAGGGCACTCCTCAAGGTGCTTTACAACACCGGCGCCCGGGTTTCTGAACTGATTGGCATCCATGTCAGCGATCTTGAGCTTGATGTCACTCCGAGCGTGCGCTTGCACGGTAAAGGGCGCAAGCAACGGACAGTACCGCTCTGGAAGGATACGGCCGTCGAGCTTCGGCGCTGGATTGAATATGCAGGCCTGCGCACCGGACAGCCTTTGCTGCCCAACCGGTGGGGAAGATCGATGACGCGTTCGAACGCTGCGGAGCGGATCGCAGTCGCAGCAAACGCAGCTGCGACACGCTGTCCGTCGTTGGTCGGGCGATCGATCTCTCCGCATACGCTTCGGCATACGACTGCAATGCACCTGTTGCAGTCCGGCGTCGATATCACGGTCATTGCACTTTGGCTCGGACATGAGAGTCCGTCGACAACGCACGGATATATTGAAGCAGATCTGGCCATGAAGGAGCGCGCCCTAGCAGCGATCGCTCCACTGAAGACCCATCGATCCCGCTACCAGCCACCAGACACGCTTCTAAAGTTTCTAGAGGCCCTTTGATTATGTGCAGTCCTACGTGGCGAGCTCCGCCCGATGTGTGGCTCGCCAAACTTACCTGGCATAATCCCAGAGTGCGCATAACGG
>NZ_BBJJ01000358.1 GCF_000739815.1 Paraburkholderia mimosarum LMG 23256 = NBRC 106338 | reverse complement strand
ACTGAATCGACAATGCAGACAGCGTCTGCAGTTTCGGTCTTTCGTCACGGCGTGCGGATCAAACCGCTGGACTGCTACTGCATCCATCCACGCAATTGGGAAGCCTCAGGGGGTAGTCAGCAGGCGCTTGATTTGAAACGAAATTTATACAGGGCCACAAGCCAGACCCGCGCCAGGCATAGGTGTGTCTAACCGGAAATCTGCACGAAAATCAAGGGCACCCCGCATTGTGCACACGGCTTGGCGAGTCCCCGTCGGGTCTCCGCGGTTATGGAACTGCTCGCGTACCCGACAAGCTCGGGGTGTTCTCTCTCGTACAGAAATGCCGTCGTGTCATGAAGCACGAGGACCGGTCCCTTCGTTACCGAAAAACGTTCCGCTGTTGCCTGAAAGTGCCCGCTCAAAATATCCTGCTCATTGACGCGCTCGTTGTCCAGGAAGCGATAGGCCGCCTTGGTATTGGCCCAGTCCTGGCAGGCAAGCGGAATGGTCTGTCCCATACCCTTCCACAATCGCTCCAACACCATTCCGAAACGCTTGCGCAGTCGCACGTCCCGGAATTTGCTTGCTTCAATCTCACGCCCAAACCATGCCTGATCTTCTGCTTGTCGTTTCCCGGCCATTCTTCTCGCGCGCTCGTCGTGACGCGCACCAGGTTACCAGGATTCGCGGTCGAAATGTGGGTAATCGCAAGACTAGCTAATGC
>NZ_BBJJ01000359.1 GCF_000739815.1 Paraburkholderia mimosarum LMG 23256 = NBRC 106338 | reverse complement strand
GGCTTGAATAATGCCATATAAAGCCAGACTAAAGACGGGTGAACCGCGCAAGCGCAGGAAGCCGGGGTACCGGGTGACGAACGCGCGGGCGTATAACCAGAGCCTGAGAAAGCGCGGCATGATCAGCCTGTATGTGCCGGGCGGCGATCTGAAGCGCAGCTTATCAACGCAAAGATCCGTACGCCGGGCGTGTCGGGGCGTGAGCCGACCTACACCACGGCGTACATCGAGCTGATCTTTACCTTCTACCGGCTGTTCGGCTGGGGGATGCGGCAGATCACCGGCTATATGGAGGACTACTGGGAGACTCGCGGGCTGGACATCCCGGTGCCCAGCGCCAGTCAGCTGGGCGAACGGTTCGCTTCACTGGAGGTGAGCGTCACGCAGCGTTGCGAACAGCTGACCCGGCGTCTCGCGCGCGGCGAGACGATCAGTCTCATCGTCGACAGCACGGGATTGAGCTTTGGGCGGGCAAGCCAGTGGTACGAGGAAAAGTACGGTCAGAAGGCCGCGCGCACGCCGTGGCGCAAGATGCATCTGTCGATCGACGCTGACATGAACGTACACGCGATCCGCATCACCACTACAGAAGTATCGGACAGCGAAGGAATGGACGCCGTGCTGCCCGCTGAAGTGCCGATGGATCGGGTGATTGCCGATGGCGCGTACTACAGCATCGAGCGTACCTACCTAA
>NZ_BBJJ01000360.1 GCF_000739815.1 Paraburkholderia mimosarum LMG 23256 = NBRC 106338 | reverse complement strand
TGCTAAGCGCTTGCTGGCCAATATTCTGCAGGCTTCCGAACAGCATGTTTGTCACCCAGATTGAGGAATTCAGGGAGTTCATGGCGGTTTCTGCGCCAATTGGCGCGTTCTTAGCTACGTTCTCGGCCATCGTCTGCAATTGACCGCACCAGGACTCATTCAATACCTTCGTAACCCGTATCACCTCTGCCTCGACGTCCAGCAGAAGACCAGCCACGCCGTGGCTGTAGATTTGAACCCGTTCAACAGTCGGGATAGCGATACTTTCTTGCAATGCAAGCGGGCTTCGAAGATCGTTTGCCAACACCCCTTTCTGGGCAAGTTCGATTGTTTTAGAGAGCGTTGCACGGGTGAGTTGCACGTTCAAGGTCGTCAGCTTCTCGATTGATTCGAACGCGTTATTATTAAGGTCCAAAACACAATCAAGCGTTACCTTCTGAAGCGCTGCAGTTTGTTCCCGATTCATCATCTTTAAGCTCCTAAATTGGCGATCCAGGGCGGGCGCCATGCCTCTGAGTCGTGCGACGGGGGATCGTGTAGTGGGCCGAAATCGCGCTTTCTGCAACTGCCGCAGCATTGACGATCGGCGGATGCCTCGTACTGGGTTACTTGAAACAACCACGCAATGACGGAAGGGCGGTGGCCTAAAATCAATGATAAAAACACCG
>NZ_BBJJ01000361.1 GCF_000739815.1 Paraburkholderia mimosarum LMG 23256 = NBRC 106338 | reverse complement strand
GCAGGTTGCGGAAATACACTCCCACCGGAAGCGGCGCTCCTTGATTTATGCGCTCGCCGGTCGCAAACTTTCGCATTGTGCAATCTCAACGCGGATTCAACGTTCTTTCGGCGGCTTGAGGCTAATTTTTGGCCTCGTTGCCGCGCTTACCGCCATTACGGACGGACTTGTGCCAGCGATCGCATGCGCACATGCGCACAAGGTTGTACGCCGCCATGTTCAACACGAACGTCTGGTCCACCTTCTTCAAACCACGCACCATCACCTGGCGCATGCGGCCCACGGTCTTGGCCCAGCCGAAACCCTGTTCGATCAACTTGCGCTTTTGCTGCGAAATGGCGTAGCCCGCGCTCGATGCAATCATATCGGGCACTGCCGAACGCCGCCCCGAGGTGTTTTGCGCAACGTGCGGTGTGACCTTCATCTGTTGGCACGCCTCGATGAATTCCTGGGCATCGTAACCCTTGTCTGCACCCAACGTAATTTCTACGTTCGGATCGTCTGCCGCTTGCCGTGCGTCGTGGATCATGATCTTTGCCGCTTCACGCTCGGCATGCCCGTCGGCACGTGTCACGCGCGCGTTGACCACCAGGCCGTGACGGTTATCGGTCAGCGTATGGCCCATGTACCGCAATTCGCTAGCCG
>NZ_BBJJ01000362.1 GCF_000739815.1 Paraburkholderia mimosarum LMG 23256 = NBRC 106338 | reverse complement strand
TAGTTACGCACTCACCGGACAACTCTGGAGTCGATGACTGGCTGACACGAATGAAGGCCGATGGTCGTGTGTTCCAGGCCTATCCGGTCGACGTTGCGGATTACGATTCCTGCCAGCATTGCGTCGCGAGAATTCAGCACGAGGTCGGTCCGATCGATATTCTCGTGAATAATGCCGGGATTACGCGTGACATGACACTCAGGAAACTCGACAAGGTGAACTGGGACGCGGTCATCAGCACCAACCTCAACTCCGTCTTCAACATGGTAAAGCCGGTATGCGACGGCATGGTCGAGCGGGGGTGGGGACGAATCATCAATAGTTTCATCGGTGAACGGCTCGAAGGGCTCCGTGGGGCAGACCAACTATGCAGCGGCCAAGGCAGGCATGCACGGCTTCACCAAGTCGCTCGCGCTTGAAGTTGCCAGTAAGGGCGTGACTGTCAACACGATTTCACCCGGATACCTGGCGACGAAAATGGTGACTGCAATCCCGCAGGAGATCCTCGATACGAAGATCCTGCCGCAGATACCGGCGGGCCGCCTCGGCAAACCCGAGGAGGTGGCGGGCCTTGTTGCCTACCTGTGCTCCGAAGAGGCCGGTTTCGTGACCGGCGCGAACATCGCCATCAATGGCGG
>NZ_BBJJ01000363.1 GCF_000739815.1 Paraburkholderia mimosarum LMG 23256 = NBRC 106338 | reverse complement strand
TCACTCGCCCTGAGTACGATCTCCATTCGGGTCACGCTGAGCGCGCGGTCGTATTCATTTACCACGGCGGTGAGGCCGTCAGTCAACGATTCAGGCACATTCCAGACGCCAGTGCGGTCTGCCTGATTAAGCACCGCTCCGAGACCATGCTCAACGCGTTCGATGTCCGCGATATCGAGCTGCCCGTGTCCCGCCCGGGTGATGAACTCGTGATGATGATGATCTGCGAGAGGAGATTAACCAGCGAGCGGTCCACTTCTCCATTGCGCAGACGCTCGAGCGCGATCCGTGCACGCAGCGCAAGATCCGAGGATTCCTTGCGGGGCATGGGAAGAAAGAGCGATTTTGCATGCGCACTGGCAGACGGACGACGCGGGGAACGGTAGTTCTTGTTTGACATGGTCGACAGCGGGCGAATGGATTTCGGGTTCGCATATTGGGATGCTTCACCGCAGGGCAAGAGCACCCGCCAAAATTTGTCCCTGTCTCGCGGTTCGTCGCGGTTTCTGTGTGATCGCCTTTCGATGCCTGGCTGCAGCCCTCTTGCGAAACCGCCTATAAACGCGACTAACTGTCCTCGCCCCGCGACTCCGGCAAGCGCCTGACGGCGGCTTCCGCCTTCCTGCATTGG
>NZ_BBJJ01000364.1 GCF_000739815.1 Paraburkholderia mimosarum LMG 23256 = NBRC 106338 | reverse complement strand
AAAGGTGACGTCCAGTGGGACGAGCTCGATCACTCACGTGCACTATGGATCCTTCACCATCCCCGCTACACCGGAGCATTCTGCTTTGGACGCACACGTACGCGCAAACTTCCCGACGGCAAGCAGGTATGGCAAGCATTGCCTGTGGAGGAATGGACTGCCCTCATTCGGGACGCGCACGAAGGCTACATCACGTGGGAGCAGTTCGAAGAGTACGTGCGGATCCTGCATGACAATGCCCAGGCTCACGGCAGTGAGCGCGACCTAGGTGCCCCGCGTGAAGGCCCAGCGCTGCTGCAGGGGCTCGCGATATGTGGGCGTTGCGGTGACCGGATGACGATCCGTTACCATGTCCACGACACGCGCCGCGTGCCAGACTACGTGTGTCAGAGCCGCAGCATCAACGAAGCTATAGGGCGACCATGCCAGCAAATCAACGGTGCTGAACTCGACCAGGCAATCGGCAGGCTTCTGGTGGAAACCGTTACACCCGTGACGCTTCAGGTCGCGCTCGCGGTACAGAAGGAACTGGAGCAGCGATCCGGTGAGTTCGACAGGTTGCGTCGTCAGGAGATCGAGCGGGCAAACTATGAAGTCGAGCTGGCCCGTCGCCGTTACTT
>NZ_BBJJ01000365.1 GCF_000739815.1 Paraburkholderia mimosarum LMG 23256 = NBRC 106338 | reverse complement strand
CGGCGCAGGCGTGGCTCGTGGTTATCTGAACCGCCCGGAACTGACCGCCGAACGCTTCCTCCCCGATCCCTTCTCCCATCGCTCCGATGCCCGCATGTATCGCACCGGTGATCTGGCCCGCTACCTGCCTGACGGCAATCTTGTGTTCCTCGGTCGCAACGACCACCAGGTTAAAATTCGCGGCTTCCGCATCGAGCCCGGCGAAATCGAAACCTCTCTCGCAGAGCACCCCGCCATACGCGAAGCCGTCGTAGTCGCACTCGGCGACACGGACAAACGTCTGGTGGCCTATGTCACAGGCAGCGAAACATCGCCAGGTGAACTGCGCGACTGGCTCGCCAGCCGCCTGCCCGATTACATGGTCCCTAGCGCTTTCGTGCGGCTGCACGCGTTGCCTCTCACCCCCAACGGCAAACTCGATCGCCGGGCACTGCCCGCTCCGGATGCCGACTCACTCGCCCATGCTGCGTACGAGGCCCCCGTCGGAGCACTTGAGATCGCACTGGCCGACATCTGGCGTGAACTGCTCGGCGTCCACACAGTCAGTCGATACGATTCGTTCTTTGCGCTTGGCGGACATTCCCTGCTCGCCGTTCAAATGAT
>NZ_BBJJ01000366.1 GCF_000739815.1 Paraburkholderia mimosarum LMG 23256 = NBRC 106338 | reverse complement strand
TACAGCGCTTCGCCAGGCAGCGCCTCGGCGAGGATGCTACGGGCAGCGATGAGCCTGTCGATGTCGACGCCCGTGTCATAGCCCATCGCTTCGAGCAGGAACGCGAGGTCTTCGGTCACGATGTTGCCGGTCGCGCCCGGGGCATAGGGGCACCCGCCGAGACCTGCCTGGCTCGAATCGATCGTCGTCACACCGGCGTCGAGCGCCGCGACCACGTTGGCCAGTCCTTGCCCGCGTGTGTTGTGAAAGTGCGCGCCGCCAGCCTTCGCGCCGAATTCGGCTTGCAGACGACGGAACAGACGGCGAACCTGCGCCGGATTCGCATAACCGCTGGTATCCGAAAGGCCGATTTCGTCGACACCGCACTCGGCCATTGCCTCGCACACGCGCATTGTCTGGTCGTCGCTCACCGGGCCCGCGATGGTGCAGCCGAAGGCAACCGAAACGCCGGCCTCGATCTGCACGCGAGGGAACTGTTCGTTGCGAAGCGCGACGATATTGCGGACTTCTTCGATCATCTGCCCGGTGGTTTTGCGGATATTGGCCAGCGAGTGTTCGTCGGTCACGGAAACGGGCAGCGTGACTTTATGCACACCTGCTTCG
>NZ_BBJJ01000367.1 GCF_000739815.1 Paraburkholderia mimosarum LMG 23256 = NBRC 106338 | reverse complement strand
CGAGCACCGGGGGGGGGTGAACTTTCTATCTGCGCTTTCAGAGATATCTTCAATTTCTGACCGCGATACTTTTTTGGCTTTGACCACCATCTCGTTCGATATTGCGGGGCTCGAACTGTACCTGCCTTTGAGCACTGGGGCCGCAGTTGCCCTTGCAAGCCGTAACGATGCAATCGACGCCATGGCATTGCGCCATTACATAGCACATCACAACATTTCTTTTATGCAGGCGACTCCGGCAATGTGGCGCCTGCTCTTAGATGGAGGCTGGCAGGGAGCACCAGCGCTGAATGCGGTATGTGGGGGAGAAGCGTTACCTGCAAGTCTGTCACTTCGCCTAAATGAAGCGGTGAACTCTGTAAAGAATTTCTACGGGCCAACCGAAACAACCATCTGGTCGTCCTTTTTTCCTATTGACACGCCATTCGATGTGCCACATCGAATTGTCCCGATAGGCCGTCCGATTGCGAACACGCGGGTGTACGTGCTGGACGGCCATGGCGAGCCGGTGCCGTTCGGGGCGGTGGGCGAGCTCTACATTGGGGGCGCGGGGGTGGCGCGGGGCTATCTGAACCGTCCGGAGCTT
>NZ_BBJJ01000368.1 GCF_000739815.1 Paraburkholderia mimosarum LMG 23256 = NBRC 106338 | reverse complement strand
GAAGTCGTGGCGACGCTGGCGCCGAAGATCGACGGGTTCAATGCGAAGCTGCCCAGGGGCTACCGGGTCGAGACCGGCGGCATCTTCGAGGAAAGCGCGATCTCCCAGGCATCGGTGTTTGCCGTGGTGCCGGTCATGATCGTGCTGATGCTCACGAGCATGATGGTGCTGCTGGTGAGCTTCCGGCGCCTCGCCATGGTGGTTTCGGTCATGCCGTTGGGGCTGATCGGTGTGGTGCTCGCACTGCTGGTGTTCAACCGGCCGCTCGGCTTCGTCGCGATCCTGGGCATTCTGGCGCTGATCGGCATGATCGCCAAGAACGGGCTGATCCTGATCGTGCAGATCGAGACCTTTCGCCAGGAGGGCATGGGAGTGCTGGAGGCCGTGGTCGCGTCGGGCACCTCGCGCATACGGCCGATGTTCCTGACCTCGCTCTCGACTGTGCTCGGTCTGATCCCGATTGCGCCCACGGTGTTCTGGGGGGCGATGGCCTTCGCGATCATGGGCGGGCTGCTGGTGGCGACGGTGCTGACGCTCGTGTTTCTGCCCGCCTTGTACATGGTGGTGTTCGGCAGGGAAGACCGG
>NZ_BBJJ01000369.1 GCF_000739815.1 Paraburkholderia mimosarum LMG 23256 = NBRC 106338 | reverse complement strand
TTCACCCGTCGCCGGATGAGCCTTCTCACGAAGAGTACATTTTCCCCGAAGCTTCATACCCGACCGTTACCAGTCGCGCATGTCCGGGTAGACAACTGCTGGTCGCACAGCAGGTCACGACTGCGTCAACAAATACGTGACGCGCGTGACAAGACCGCAATGAGCTTTCCCATCCCATACAACATACTACTCAACGACGCGTGAGGGACGGAACACGTGTCGCACCCGCCTGTGCGAAATACGCTGATGCCTTGCGCAGGATTTCATTAACCTGGCGCAGTTCACGGTTCTCCCGCTCCAGTTCCTTAAGCCGATCCTGCTCCTGCGTGCTTGTGCCCGGGCGCAAACCCCGATTCCGCTCTTCCTTGCGTACCCAGCTACGCAGCGTCTCGCCCGAGCAGCCAAACTTCGCTGCGATCGACGCGATCACTTTCCATTGCGATTCCCGGTCGCCTTGATGTTCCAGTACCATTCGCACCGCCCGCTCACGAACTTCCGGCGAGTACCTTGGGGACTTCTTCGTCATGTTTTCCATAGCTCCATTTTCTCAAGAAGTGGAGTCTCCGGAAAACCCGGGGCGGTTC
>NZ_BBJJ01000370.1 GCF_000739815.1 Paraburkholderia mimosarum LMG 23256 = NBRC 106338 | reverse complement strand
CCATGCGCAAGCTGGACGACTTCGTCCCCAAGTCCCATCCGTTGCGTTCGATTCGCGTGATGGCGAATGAAGCACTGGCGAAGATGGATCGACTGTTCGCCCAGATGTACGAAGCGGACATAAAGGGCGGGCGGCCGAGCATCGCGCCAGAGAAGTTGCTGCGGGCCATGCTGATTCAGGTGCTTTTCAGCATCCGCTCCGAGCGCCAACTGATGGAGCAAGTCCAGTACAACCTCTTGTTTCGCTGGTTCATCGGCCTTGCAATGGATGACGAGGTGTGGGTGCCCACGGTCTTTACGAAGAACCGCGAGCGTCTGATTAAGCATGATGCAGTGATCGAATTTTTTAACGAGGTGGTGGTCATCGCCCAGAAGAAGTGCCTGCTCTCGGGTGAGCATTTCAGCGTGGGCACGCTGATCCAGGCGTGGGTGGGACACAAGAGCTTCATACGCAAGAATGGGGGCGATCAGGACAACGACGGTGGCGGCGCGGGCGATTTCAAGGGCGAAAAGCATAGCAACGAGACACATCAGTCGAAGACCGATCCAGATGCGCAGCTCTATCGCAAAGGCAAAA
>NZ_BBJJ01000371.1 GCF_000739815.1 Paraburkholderia mimosarum LMG 23256 = NBRC 106338 | reverse complement strand
CGAGCATGCCCAGATTGTTCGTTTGTTCGAGGCGACGCAGCACTGGTTTGGCTTCAATGAACGCGACGTATGGTGTCTGTTCCATTCCTTCTCGTTCGATTTCTCAGTATGGGAGTTGTGGGGGGCGCTCCGCCATGGCGGCTGTGTGGTGCTCGTGCCCGGGCATGTTGCTCGCGCGCCTTCAGCATTCGATGAGCTAATCCGCAGATATGGCGTCACAGTTCTGAACCAGACCCCCTCAGCTTTTAAAGCTCTGATGGATGTGGAGTCTCACAGCAGTGTTCCGAACCGACTTCGATATGTGATTTTTGGTGGTGAGAGGCTCGACCCGTCGATGCTCAGGTCATGGTACGGGAGATATTCCGGTCACGCGCCACAACTGATCAACATGTACGGCATTACGGAAATGACCGTGCATGTGACCTATCGGTCTCTTGGCCAGTCTGACTCTTCCGGATCAGATGGGCTGATCGGAAGGCGCATTCCCGATCTTCGGCTCTATCTGCTGGACGGTCATGGACAGCCGGTGCCGTTCGGGGCGGTGGGCGAGCTCTACATTGGCGGGGCGGGGGTGG
>NZ_BBJJ01000372.1 GCF_000739815.1 Paraburkholderia mimosarum LMG 23256 = NBRC 106338 | reverse complement strand
TACAAGCAAGACCCCGGCCCTAAAAAGCCGGGGTTTTTGCTTTTCCGCTCTCCCTATAAGTGAGAGCGTTGTGGGTTCGGCGCCGAACAAAGTGCTTGACACTTATCGGATGTTCCCCCATAATCATCAGTTCTCTGCGGAGGGGTGCCCGAGTGGCTAAAGGGGGCAGACTGTAAATCTGTTGGCTTACGCCTACGTTGGTTCGAATCCAACCTCCTCCACCAGAATTCAGCTGTAGCTAGTGTTGGGAATCAGTGTCGGGAATCGGCAGATCCTTGCGGGTGTAGCTCAATGGTAGAGCAGAAGCCTTCCAAGCTTACGACGAGGGTTCGATTCCCTTCACCCGCTCCAGCGAAATTAAGTAAATGCCCATGTGGCTCAGTGGTAGAGCACTCCCTTGGTAAGGGAGAGGTCGGCAGTTCGATCCTGCCCATGGGCACCAGCCGGTATCTAGCGGGCCTCAGAAGCCTCGCGTCGAGCAGGCAGCAGCAGCCAGTGATTGTTTGCGCGCCCCGCGCAACGTACGGAAAAATCCTCTTAGGAGTCGAAAATGGCCAAGGGTAAGTTTGAGC
>NZ_BBJJ01000373.1 GCF_000739815.1 Paraburkholderia mimosarum LMG 23256 = NBRC 106338 | reverse complement strand
GTAACGCATCAGCATCGAGAGCAGCTTGTCGCTGTCGAGACGGTCGGTCTTGGCGCGACGTCTGCGCCGGTTCACTTCGATACTGGCCGAATCCACCACCAGGTTCGTGATCTGATGTGCTTCCAGGCAGCGGTGCAGCCAGAAGCCATCACGCCCGGCTTCATAACAGCTGTGCACCGGAGCATCGGCGGCCAGATGACAGTGCGCCTTAGCCTTCGCAATCGCCGTGAAAACTGCGGCCGTATCGCCGGCAGCCACGGTGCAGCGGCTCGGTGCCCGGACCCCATTACCCAGCGAGAGCTTCCACTTCCTGTCGCCCAGTTCAAAGGCGGCATACAGCGACCCGGTGATGGTTGTATCCTGCCCGTGAAGGGCCGTGCGAGGCGCATTCATTTGCGTACTCCTCTTGGAAAACGGGTATCGGAATCCTCGTTTTACTCCAGGAGGCTTACTTCCGCGGCCCCTCCATAGGTATCTAGGTGTCAGCCGCCACTGCCCAGGATCTTGCCGAACAGGTCCTTCTCCACCCCTGACGCATTCGGACGTTTAACAGCCATGGTCAAAGCTG
>NZ_BBJJ01000374.1 GCF_000739815.1 Paraburkholderia mimosarum LMG 23256 = NBRC 106338 | reverse complement strand
AGCTCGATCGCGAGGATGTTGGCCGTGTTCTCCGCGATGTCCGCGAGCTTGCGCGCGGCGAACGTCGCCATCGAAACGTGGTCTTCCTGGTTCGCCGAGGTCGGCAGCGAATCCACCGAGGCCGGATGCGCGAGCGTCTTGTTCTCCGAGGCGAGCGCGGCCGCCGTCACGTGCGCGATCATGAAGCCCGAGTTCACGCCGCCGTCCTTCACGAGGAAAGGCGGCAGGCCCGAGAGCGTCGCGTCGATGAGCAGCGCGATGCGGCGCTCGGCGAGCGCGCCGATCTCGGCGGCGGCCAGCGCGAGGTTGTCGGCGGCGAAGGCGACCGGCTCGGCGTGGAAGTTGCCGCCCGAAAGCACTTCGTTCGTTTCCGGGAAGATCAGCGGGTTGTCCGAGACGGCGTTCGCCTCGATGAGCAGCACCTGCGCGGCGTGGCGCATCTGGTCGAGGCACGCGCCCATCACCTGCGGCTGGCAGCGCAGCGAGTACGGATCCTGGACCTTGCCGCAGTCGCGGTGCGAGAGGTTGATCGCCGAGCCTTCGAGCAGCGTGCGGT
>NZ_BBJJ01000375.1 GCF_000739815.1 Paraburkholderia mimosarum LMG 23256 = NBRC 106338 | reverse complement strand
ACCTGGTTCCGGCGCTGACCGGCATCACGCTGGCGCTGATCGGCACGATTGCAGGCCGGACGATTTTCTATACGCTCCCGGCGCGATTCCTTTCCGGACAGGCCGCCGCCGGCGGGTTGGCGTTCATCAACTCGATCGGTGCGCTAGGCGGCTTCGCGGGACCGTACCTCGTGGGGTACCTCAAGGACAGTTTTGGTACGTTTTCGGCCGGCATGACGGGTCTTTCGATCGTGCTGGGTATCACGACCCTGCTGACCTTGTCCCTATACGCTTTCGGTCGCGGAGATTGAGAATGGAGCCACGTCCCTCGTTCCGACGCCGTGGGGTTCTCGGCGCTCTCGCAACTTCGATGTTGTTGCCCGCCATCACCGCGCGCCTTGCATTTGCAGGAGAGGAAACACATCCCGTGAGTACAACCAACAATTACCCGCCCGTTCGTGTATCGGCCCGGATTGTTTGGACACGGTTTTGGGACTCAGGCGGCCTGTTTAAACATCCGTGCCTGACGGGCTTCGAGCGGTGACATGAAGCCCAGTT
>NZ_BBJJ01000376.1 GCF_000739815.1 Paraburkholderia mimosarum LMG 23256 = NBRC 106338 | reverse complement strand
GTCGAGTAGCGCCCAGGAATCTCACCCGCACGCTCTCACAGATCCGGACGTGAATCTCTCGATTCATCCGGCTCCTATCGTTCAACCGACACCCCCAACGACCAATGTGGAAACAGGGCGGGCTGGCGAGCTCGAACGCCGTTCAGCCACGCCCACGCTCGCGCTTTGCGACCGTGAAGGGTTTTGTATTTTCGTTGTGCCCAGTGCACCAGCGCATAATCGATTGCGCGTAGGACATTGATGAGCACCGACCGGTGAAACCGCCCGTAATACTGAATCCAGCCGCTCAGGACCGGACGAGTCTTATCCGCCAACTCGTCCAGTCCGAGATCGTAGCGCCTCAGCCAACCCCGCCGACGCATGTCCTGCCGCATCGCCGTGGCAGCCTTGTTGCTGACCGCGGGAGTGAAGCTCGCAAATAATTTCCCCACGCGGTTCAGGGCGCTGCGCGCCCTGAATGTGTAGCCCAAGAAATCGAACTGACACATCGGGTGGGTTCCTCGTCTGTTTGCATCTTTGCAGTAAACGATC
>NZ_BBJJ01000377.1 GCF_000739815.1 Paraburkholderia mimosarum LMG 23256 = NBRC 106338 | reverse complement strand
GGTTCTGTCGCAGTAAGAGCGAAAGGTCGGCCAAATCCGATATGGTATGGATTCCTTATCTAGCCAGCGAATAGAATCGCTGTGCGGGAGTTTGACCAACGCCGCCATCGTTCAATTGTCCCTTGACGATCATGTGCATAACTTCGATGCCGCCCAACAGGATGCGGGCACAACGAAAGCTTTTGAACCCAAGCATCGGTCGAGTTCGGCGCTTGATCGCCCGATGATCCTGTTCGATGATGTTATTCAGATACTTTTTCTGGCGGACCTTGATCGGCACCTCCCGTGGGGCGTTGATCGCCCGCAAGGCAGCCAGATTCGATCCGCTCTTGTCGATCGTCACGGTCTCGGGTTCGCCATTCTGGTCGATTGCCTTTTCGAAATAGGCCCGGGCCGCAGCCTTGTCCCGTCGGACTCGCAGCAGAAAATCAACGGTGTTGCCTGCCTTGTCGACAGCCCGATAGAGATACCGCCACTCACCCCTGATGCGAATGTAGGTCTCGTCCATCCTCCAGCTCTTGCCGACCA
>NZ_BBJJ01000378.1 GCF_000739815.1 Paraburkholderia mimosarum LMG 23256 = NBRC 106338 | reverse complement strand
GTTGTGCGTTCGTGCAATGGCGTCGAGTTTTGTGTCGAGCAGGCCCGCGAAAGCGAGCAGGCCGTCGCGCTGGTTCTGCAGGGCACGCCGGTATGCGCCTGTACGTGACAGGTCCCGTGCTTCACGTTGCTGCAGTTCGGCAACCACGAAATCGAACAGCCGTTGACGCGTCGCGAGGTCCGGCCCAGCCAGTGACAGGATGTCACGTTCGAGCCACTGAACCAGGGTGCGCAGGTCGGCAGCCAGCTCGTGCGCATGGGCTTCATTGCGCCGAAGCGTTTCCAGCGCGGCTTCGAGGAGGCTATCCTCACCACGTCGACGGGGATTGGCCAGACGCGCTTCGAGCTGCTCGCGCCCGGTGCGAGCGCCACTGGCGACACGATGCCAGAGCGTCGCCAGTGATTTACCCTGCTGGATGATGTGGAACACGTCGCCGTGACACGGCGTATCGGGCCAGGCCATTTTTTGCCCGGCACGCAGACCGGTTCCCGCATCGGCGATCGTGTGCTCAGGATCGAGG
>NZ_BBJJ01000379.1 GCF_000739815.1 Paraburkholderia mimosarum LMG 23256 = NBRC 106338 | reverse complement strand
CGATTCAGTGTTTTGGACTTCAGATCAGGCTCTGCGACTTGCGGTCGAAGCGTGCAGATCACTGTCGAGACTCGGAAGGATTCGGTGCGCGTACCGAGCCACTGGAAAATTGAATGTCCCGCGCAGGTTGATTCCCTCCAGGTGTGTCGGCGCGATTCTTCTCAACTGTTCAGGCGCCAGTGGCTCGCCTGTGGCCGCCTGAATTTCTTCAAGAACGCGTTGCATATGCGTGGTGTTCCACGCCATCAGGATATTCGAGAGAAGCGTCAGTGCGGACGAGACCGCCGAGAGCGATTCATGACGGCGTGCCAGTTCGACAGGTATCTTGCCGATATGGATCGCGCGTTGAACGTTGTGGACGGCTTCTCCACGATTCAAGACATGCTGCATTTCCGCCCTGAACGGGGCATTGGTGAAATAGTCGATCAGAAAGATGCTTCTGAACAGGCGTCCGACGTGAACGCCGCCTTCATATACGGCCTGCCCACGCGCTGCTGATCCGAAGCGAGCCAGGGC
>NZ_BBJJ01000380.1 GCF_000739815.1 Paraburkholderia mimosarum LMG 23256 = NBRC 106338 | reverse complement strand
GAACAGATGCTGGCACAGACGCTCGGCCGACGGCCCGATCGTCCTGGCCTGCGCGAGGATGCGGCGCGTTTCCCGAGAGGGATTGAACGGCCGCTCGTCCTGCGGCAGTACCACCGTGCCCGGCCTGTCGGCCAGCATGTGGGTGCGCAGCAATGCCTGTGTCTGGAGGTTGCGGATTTCCAGGTGACGGGCAAATTTACGCACCAGCACCTGGCTGCCGATGGGAGCCGGTTGGGCTGCGTAGCTGCTGTGGTCTACCCGGACGCACGTGTCGTCGCAGACCGTGTAGACCTTGTCGGTGAAGTATTCGAAGTTGCGCGCCGGCAAGGCCCGCAGATGGGGACGCTCCTCCTCGAACATCGCCTGGACCTGGCGACGGGTGCTGCCGTGGATTCTTCTGGCCGCCCAGTTTGATTCCCATTGCTCGAGGAAGGCGTTTTGCTCCTCGATCGATTCGAACCGGCGCCCCTTCAGGGCCGTGCCCTGGGTATGCTGGATCGCGTTCTCAACGGTG
>NZ_BBJJ01000381.1 GCF_000739815.1 Paraburkholderia mimosarum LMG 23256 = NBRC 106338 | reverse complement strand
TGTTAGGACGCTGCAATGAGAACATTGTGTACATAAACGACGCACTCCTATTTCGGGGGGTTGGCGTACGATGCGACGCGTGCTTTGATCAAGTTCAACTTTGACAATCAGTGGGAATGCACCTTGCGTCGCCATGGATATCATTCCAAGGCGCTAGCGCGTACGCGCCATCTTTGTCGATTTTAGGTGCATCTTCTATCGTCCACGTGTCAGGTGTTTGTCTGTCGGACGATTTTCCGCGGCACTGGATAGGAACGCAGCACGTGCTTGAAAAATCGTTTGGCGGCGTGCGTGACAATGTCCATCACCGCGGTTGAGCAGCGACCTGGCTATGCCAGTCCTTCCTCGAAGCAGCTTCCGGGCCACATTTGGGCCGCAAACGCTCTGAATCCAATGACGCAATTTCGTCGGCTATCAAACAATGATGTTGAATTCCTTACAAATCGCGCATGTTTAAACGGCCGCACGAAGAGAGCTTCATGAGCGTCAAACCTGTGTGT